>NZ_CP114779.1:0-1200000 GCF_027359375.1 Prochlorococcus marinus str. MIT 0919 | reverse complement strand
ATTGGGCTTGTATTTCAGCACCAATACTTAATTGTCTATCTACGCTCTCATGCTTACGGGTCTCTTGAATAAAAAGATCATTTTCAATTGCTACAGCTGTTAAGTCAGCAATAATTTGAATATGACGCCTATTCACATCACTAGCAACTAAAGTACCTTTACGATCAAAAGCATAAAGTCTTCCATAATGCCTACCTCGAGAGACAAGAGAAGTAGCATAGATACCCGAACCTGGCATATGAGCTTGCACAAGGGAATCCATAGCAAGTAAATGATCTTCTTCGAAAGCAAAGCCACTTATTTGACCTCGAGAAAATCCTTGAAGTTTCCTTATCAAGCTCTGAGATTTATCAGGAGAAGTAATTCTGATTTGTTCTTTCCATATAACTCCATGCAAATGAAAAGGGACTAACAAAACCCCTTCTAGGCAAACCAATCGAGAGGCAATGACTGGAACAAGGTCTAAAAATCTATTTAAATTAGTAAAATGTCTTAAAGCAAAGCCAAGAGAAGCTAATAATTGCTGATTACGATTTTGTTCTTTCGCCAAACTATCTAACAGTTCGCGTATCGATGAATAAGCAGCAGAAGATTGTGAAATATTCTGAAAAGGTTTCTGAGACTGTTGGCTTACTTGATTATTAGTCAGAAAAATATTAATGCGGGACTAAAAAGCTAGCAATAAATATCAAAACAAACCGTAAAGTCAACGATTTACCAAAAGAGCCTCAACAAACTCGAAACTATTAAAAGGTTTCAAATCTCGTAAGCCCTCTCCAGCACCTATAAATCTTATTGGAAGATTAGCTTCTGTTGCTATTGCAAAAGCTACACCTCCCCGTGAAGAACCATCCAACTTAGTCATCACGACACCCGTTAAGTTTGCAGACTTTGCAAATGACATTGCCTGACTGAGGCCATTTTGACCTTGACTAGCATCAAGCACTAACAAAGATTCGACCAAAGCATCTGGTGCAATTCGATTAATAATCTTCGTAATTTTCGCCAATTCTTCCATTAAATTATTTTTGGTTTGCAAGCGGCCAGCAGTATCAACTAATAATAATTCTATTTCTTTTGACTTGGCAGCACCAATAGCATCAAAAACCACTGCTGCCGGGTCAGCATTAGGTGTCTCATTAGCAACAACTGAGACTCCACTTCTATCAGCCCAAACTTTAACTTGCTCTACAGCAGCAACTCGAAAAGTATCTGCTGCAGCTATCAAAGCAGAATACCCACTTCGTAATGAAAGATTTGCAAGCTTACCTAAAGTTGTGGTTTTTCCCACACCATTAACTCCCACCAATAGCCAAATATTTAAACGATTATGCGTGGGAGCCAATAAATTCTTCCCACTATCTTTAATAGGTTTATCAACGATCTTACAAAGTTGTTCTTTAAGAAATCGATAACCCTCTTTAGCGTCTAAAACTTCTTCGTTTAATCTTCGTCTTAAGGCATTAATAATTTGGTCAGTTGCACTAACACCTACATCGGCTCTTAAAAGCAAAATTTCTAAATCATCTAAAATTTCTGGAGTAAGTGGATCATCTCCAAATTTCTCTAGTAAATCAGTGACAAAGCCTTGTCGAGTTTTTTCCAGTCCTTGTCTTAAGCGTGTTAACCAATTGATATCTTCATAAGATATGTCATCAGGATTTCTACCCTGAGCAGCTAATATTCCTGCAGACCAAGTAAAGCTATCGTCAAATTCACCTATATCCTTTACCTCAGACTCGTGATCTATCGGTACTTTTTCTTGCTGAGGCAGAGAATTATCAAAATTATTATTTTCCTGTGAAAATTCAACAGGCGAAACTTCGTTAGATGATTTTAATAAATTATTATCTAAAGCATTTTCCTTTAGTGTTTCAGTGATAGTAATTTTTTCTTCTTCTTGCTTCTGTTTTAATTTTGCATATGCTTTTTTTGCCCAATCCAATGTCTCCTGATCATTTAAAATAGGATTTTTCTGTGAATTTGTATTAGACGAGCTTTCAATCGATCCTGATTGTGAATCATCGTAATCCATTAGGCAATATTAGTTGAATAAGATGAATGAAGTCTTCTCAAAATACCATTAATCATTTTTCGACCCTGTTCATCACTATAACGATTAGCAAGGTTCACAGCTTCATTACAAGCAATAGGGATTGGAACTCTTAAAATATAAATATCTATATAAGCAAGTCTCAAAATGTCCTGATCAATTTTTGGTAGTCGTTTCAAGCGCCAGCCTTCCATTACATTATTTATTGCATTATCAATTCCCTTTATATCTTCAAGCACTAAGGCAACTCTTTTTATAGCATCTTTTCGAATATTAGGCTGTTCAGATAATGATAATAAAGTAGACAATTCTATAACATCCGAAAGATTATTCAAAAGATCTTCTGAATGACTCAAAGAGCTCTGCAAATAACTTCTAATAGTTGAAATTTGAACCTTAGTGTCATTCTCAACTAATTCACTATCAGATAATTTCTCCTTAGCTGATTCAAGCTGATTTGCACAAGTATCTAATTGATCTCTCCAATGGTTGAAAAGAGTCTCTAAACCCAAGCTCAATAAATCATTTATAGAGATCTCATTTAAACTATCAACTTGAATATGTGAAGTCTGGCCTAAAACCAAAAGGGAAATTTCTCTAGCAATAGATCGAGACTGCATGATAACACTTAAAAAAAATATCTTTCAACTCTGATTAGAAACAGAAGATTGTGATGTATTTGATTTTAATTGAGCAAATAAACTAGAAAAACTTGTATTAATAGTATTATTTCTTTCATCAGGGTTAACAATACCTGCAGAAATAATTGTTCTAAACGCATCCTCTACTGAAATATTTAAATCCTTAACAGATGCTTCTGGGACAAGAGTGTACCAGCCTGTAGTTGGGTTCGGAGCAGTTGGTATGAAAACACTAAGCAAGGGTTCGTTTAATTCTGGCTGAAGAGACGGTCCTACCAATCCAGTCACAAAACCTACGCTAAACAACCCTTCTCTTGGATACTCAACCAAGACAACCCTTCTAAATCTTTTTGAATTATCACGAAGGAAGGTCTCTAATAGTTGTTTCAAAGTTTTATAAACAGAACCTGCTAAAGGAATTCTTGAAAGTGTCCCTTCTCCAAATTCAAGCAACCACCTACCAACAAAATTCCTAGCCATTAAACCAATCAAAAGAATTCCTAACAAAGGAACCGTTAAGCCAAGTGCAAGGTTTATCAGATCTTGTAAAAGGGGATTAAGAGTAATAAATGGATTTAATTGCTTTGGAATAGAAGTTAAAAAAGCAAGTACAAAGCGACTCACAATCGTTGACAGCCAAATTGTTGTGGCCAAAGGTATGACAACAAGCAATCCCGCTATAAGGTCATTCTTAAGGTCTTGCTGAAGCCTAGAAGCTAGAGAAAGATCTTGTCTGGGAGATGACTGCACCAAGAATGTTCTAAATCCTTTGAATTACATTATTCAACTAAGTTAACCAATTTAATTTATTAAAAAGCTTTTTTTAATGGAAAAACTTAAAGATTAAGCAAAAAAATCCTTTTAAAAAATTTTGTAATCATGCCGCTAAGCCAAGATCAATTAAGTCTCGAGCTAAAAAAACAAGCAAAACTGCAAGGTTTTAACCCTGTAGGTATAGCAAGAATACCTGGTAGCAATCGTATCAATCTTAGAACAGCATCATTGCAAAGATGGTTAAAGGCAGGGAATCAGGGAGATATGGGATGGATGGAAGCACCTAGGCGACAAAATATCGAAAGCCTTCTAAAAGATGTTAAAAGCGTTTTGGTAGTAGGGCTAAACTATTTCATAGATCAAACAGGAACAGCTCAAGACAAGCCACTTGTTGCTCGATACGCTTGGGGCAATGATTATCATCAAGTTTTAGAAAAAAGACTTGGGAAAATAGGCAGATGGCTAGAAAGTGAAATTAAAGATTGCAAATGGAAAATTTGCGTGGACTCCAAACCACTTTTAGAAAAAGCATGGGCAGAAGAAGCTGGTATTGGATGGATTGGGAAAAATAGTAATCTTATAAATGAAAGCAAAGGATCTTGGATCGTATTAGGAAATTTACTTTGCACCGTAGCATTAACGCCTGATAATCCCTCAATTCCTCTTTGCGGAAAATGTGACAAATGTATAGAAGCATGCCCAACAGCAGCAATTACAGAGCCGTTTGTAATTAACTCAAACAAATGTATTGCTTATCACAATATTGAAAATCGGAATAGGGAAATACCTGAAAATATTGCCAAAGCAATGGGAAAGTGGGTCGCTGGGTGTGATATTTGCCAAGATATATGTCCTTGGAACCAAAAAAAACTAGAAAGTAGCAAAGACCCAGATGTGCAGCCTCGTGATTGGATTCTAAATTTAACCAAACAACAAATAAAAGAATGGGATGAAGCGACATGGAAGCAAAAATTAAAAGGGTCCGCTTTAAAGCGGATTAAACCTTGGATGTGGAAACGTAATGCAAAATTAATAAATACAAAGGATGATTTCGACTAATATTCAATGAAAGCTTAAAAGTATCATGTTTAAAAACACTATTCTTTTTATAAAAAAGCGAAGATTTATAATATTAGCGATTATTTTTTTTAATTTATTCATACCTATTGGGGGGTCATCTGCTTTTACACCAACTATCTATGAGCCTAATGTAAATGAATTAAAAAGAACTGGAATTAAAATTGGGCAAATAGCTGCTAAATTTATTAGATTTGGACCAACAAAAGAAGGTACTAATTTAGCAAAACTAGCCGTTGCACTTAACCCAGAAGAAATAGAGCTTTGGATGATTCTTGCTGAAGGAGAAATGAGAAGAAATAATTTAGAAGAAGCTCTTTCATCGATTCAAAAAGCTAAGTCATATAATCCCAAAATAGCTAGTCTTTGGTTCGCAGAAGCTTCTATAGCCCTTAATCAAAATAAACCTGAGAATGCTATTGATGCAATTAAAAATGGATTAAAATTAGAACCGAATAATTCAACAGCATATTTTCAATTAGGCAATGCAAATCTAATTTTAAAAAATCATAAGTCTGCCTTAGATGCATTTATAGAGGCATCAAAAATAAACCCTAATTTTTGGCAATCGATTAATAATCAAGGTCTAGTATTATATGAATTAAATAAAATAGATAAAGCTATAGCTAAATGGAAAGAAGCATTAAGTATTACTAATGATGCCGAACCTAAGCTTGCATTAGCAGCGGCACTGAATAAGAAGGACTTAGGCAATATAGAATCAATAGAACTTGTCAAAGAAGCTCTTTCTCTTAATCCCAACTATGTATCTTATCAGCACCAAAAAGAACAGCTTTGGGGTGATAAATTGCAAGAAGCAACAGAGGAACTCTTTAAAAATCCAAAACTCGAAAAAACAATAAATGAAGCCTTAGCAAACTCCGATTTTGAAAATAAGTAATAAGAAAAACTGGTAAGAAAGGAAATAAGTATGTACTCTTAAATTCTTAGGCCTTCTAAGAATCCTCAAGTATCTGGATGGAAGAGCGCCTTCAAGCTATATCTCTGCATCAAGAAATGCAGCGTTCTTATCTCGAGTACGCGATGAGCGTAATCGTAGGTAGGGCTTTGCCTGATGCTAGAGATGGATTGAAACCAGTTCAACGCCGCATATTATTTGCTATGCAAGAACTTGGTTTAACTCCGGAAAGACCATACAAAAAATGTGCTCGTGTTGTAGGAGATGTACTCGGTAAATATCACCCTCATGGAGATCAAGCCGTATATGACGCACTAGTAAGACTCGTACAAAATTTTGCTTGTAGATATCCAGTTCTTGATGGTCATGGAAATTTTGGATCGGTAGATGATGATCCGCCAGCAGCAATGAGATATACAGAAACTCGATTAGCGCCTATTGCTCATGAAGCAATGCTTAGTGAAATTGGGTCAAATACAGTTGAATTTTCTCCTAATTTCGATTCTTCTCAACAAGAACCTGTTGTACTGCCAGCCCAGTTACCATTTCTTATCTTAAATGGTTGTTCAGGAATAGCCGTTGGGATGGCTACAAATATTCCTCCACACAATATTAATGAAGTGATAAATGCCTTAATAGAATTAATTAAAAAACCACAATTATCCGAAGAAAGATTATTAAAGTTAATTCCTGGCCCTGACTTTCCAACTGGAGGAGAAATACTTATAGGAAGTGGTGTAAAAGACACATATTTAAAAGGAAAAGGAAGCATACCAATGAGAGGAATAGCACATATAGAAGAAATCAATAGAGGGAAAGGAAAGCATAAAAAAAATGCAATTGTTATCACAGAATTGCCCTATCAGTTAAGTAAATCAAATTGGATAGAAAAGTTAGCAGATATGGTTAACAATTCAAAAATAGAGGGTATAGCTGATATTCGCGACGAAAGTGATAGAGATGGAATGAGAATCTTAGTTGAATTGCGTAGAGATAGTAACCCAGAGAAAGTTCTAAAGCACTTGTATCAAAAAACAGGTCTTCAAAGTAATTTTGGAGCAACATTATTAGCTATAGTTAATGGTCAACCAAAACAACTTTCCTTAAAAGAATTTCTAAATATTTTCCTGGAGTATAGAGAATTAACAATAATAAAAAGAACAAAGAATGAGCTATTAAAAACAAACGAAAGACTTGAATTAGTAAAAGGTTTACTAAAAGCATTAGAAAATCTAAAAAGTGTAATAAATATGATCGAAACAGCAAGGGATGCAATGGAGGCAAGAACAAGACTAATGGTTAGGTTAGAACTATCAGAGAAACAAGCTGAAGGAATATTAGCTATGCCCTTAAGGAGATTAACTAATTTAGAAACACAAAGTTTATATAATGAATGTGATGCACTTGAAACAAAGAAAAGTTCTCTAGAAATAGTTCTCAATCAAAGGGAAAAATTATTAAATACTATGATTGAAGAATTTAAGTATTTAAAAAAGAAATTTGGTTCTAAAAGAAAAACGAAATTAATAGAAGATGGTGATAAGTTGTTAGCAGAAAGAAATGCAAATCAAAGACCTAATGCTGAATTACAAAGAAAAAATGCTTATGAAGAGTTACCTAAAGAAAACAAGCTCGTTATTCAGCATGATTATGAAGTAAAAATAATAAGTCCAAGAGTACTAGGTAGATTACACCTTAATGAAAGTTGTAATCTTGGCGATAGCCCAATACCTACAAAACTAATATGGCCCATTCAAGAAAATCCAAAAATTGTTGTAATTACAGACTCTGGTAAAGTCGCTCTTTTAAAGTGGGAATTTGCTGGGTTACAACCAGGAAAGATAGAAAAGTTTTTGCCTACTGTATTAGAAAAAGAAACTATAAATACTTTAATTCCTTTAGGTACTAATAAAGATCTCAGTATTGGTCTATTAACCAATGACGGTAAGTTTAAAAAACTGCCTATTGAAGAAATATTAGATATTTCAGGTAGAGCTGCATCAATCCTAAAATTAAAAGAAGAAATAAAACTCAAATCAGCTGTGATCTGTAACTCGAGAAGTAATTTAATAATCGGAACAAATATAGGTAGGGTTCTAAAAATAGAAATGAACGAAAAGTCAATCCCTTCCATGGGTAAACTTGCTCAAGGTTCAACGATAATGAAACTATTTCCAGGTGAAGAAATAGTAGGAGCTATTTCAGTAGACAACTCCCAAAAAGAAGACTTAATAATGGTGACAAAAAATGGTGGTTTTATAAAATATTCTATTTCTTCTCTTAGAAACTGCAAAAAAGGTGATTTAGGTGATATTAATATTGAATTAAAAGAAACTAAAAACAATGATAATATGATTATTCAAATTTTTAATAGTAATAACTTAGCGGGTATAATAACCTCAAAAGGGAAATATGGCCGAATTGATCAGGAACAAATGAATAGCCTGTGTTTAAATAAATTAGATCACTCTCTTTTACAATTAGATAGTGATGAATATATTAAAGAAATAGTTCCCTTAATCGATATAATTAACTACTCATTTCTAAATAATTAGTCATGATACATATTCTCTTTCAACCCATTCTAAATATTCATTTGTAACATTTCCAGTCACATATTCTCCTGTAAAACAAGACAAATCTAAATCATTTACTGGTGAATTCTCTATTATCGCGCTTTTTAAATCATCCACTTCTTGATACACTAATTTATCTGCTAATAATATATCTTCTATTTGAGAAAGTGATCTATTATAAGCAATTAATTCTTTTTTGGAAGGCATGTTAATACCATAAACATGTGGGTAACGAATAGGTGGGGCAGCAGACGTGAAAGTAACACTATTAGCCCCTGCAACTTTTGCCATTTGTACTATTTCCTTAGATGTAGTTCCACGTACAATAGAATCATCAACAATAAGAATATTTTTACCTTTAAACTCTGTACTCATAGCATTTAATTTTTGCCTTACTGATTTTTTACGCAATGATTGGCCTGGCATAATAAATGTTCGACCAATATATCTATTTTTAAAAAAACCTTCCCTATATTCTACTCCTAATTGCCTAGCTACCTGCATAGCCGATGGACGAGAAGAGTCGGGAATAGGCATTACAACATCTATATCACCTGATTTAATATCTTTTTTAATTGTTTTGGCTAATTGATCTCCCATTCTAAGTCTTGCTTCATATACAGAAATACCATTCATGACTGAATCAGGCCTAGCTAAATATACATATTCAAAAGAGCAAGGGAATAAAGAAGGATTATGAGAACATTGTTTAGAATAAAGCTCACCGTTTATAGAAATAAATATCGCTTCACCTGGAAGTACATCACGAACTAAAGCAAAATCATTATTTTCTAGTACCAATGATTCACTCGCTACCATCCATTCAGTTTTATTATTTAAAACTCTCTTACCTAGCACTAAGGGACGGATTCCAAAAGGATCTCTAAAAGCAAGTAATCCATGCCCCGCAATTAAAGCTATAGCAGCATAAGAACCTTCTATTCGCTCATGTAATGATCTAATAGCAGAGAAAACATGTTCAGGAGACAATGAACTGCCATGAATTTGTGATTGTATCTCCGTAGCTAAAATATTCAATAACATTTCAGTATCACTAGAAGAATTTGTATGTCTTCTATCAATATTAAAAAGTTGTTTCTCTAATTCTCGTGTATTAGTTAAATTACCATTATGTACAAGTATAATCCCATAAGGAGCATTAACATAAAAAGGCTGTGCTTCGTTCTCACTCTCAGCAGTACCTTTTGTAGCATATCTAACATGTCCAATACCAATATTTCCTAATAAATTACGCATATCTCTAGTTCTATAAGCTTCTTTTACCTGTCCTTTTGACTTGCATAAATGAAAAAGACTTCCTTCCATAGTCGCAATACCTGTTGAATCTTGACCTCTATGTTGAAGCAACAACAAACTGTCATATATAAGTTGATTAATTTGTTCATTTGCGAAAATGCCTACTATTCCACACATAATTTTCTCCTATATTAGATATAAAATAAAAGTTCTATAATTAAACATTAGAAGCATTTTTATTAACTCTTCTAGAAATTGAATAGTTAAAAATAGATCGCATTTTATTAATTGACAAATTTAACAATTGGTGATTTCCTTGCGAAAGAGTAAAAATAGACTCCTTTTGAACCTTACCTATTTCCATTGCGGGAGTAATAGCAAACTTTGTATTTTGTAGTTTTGATAATGAATATTTCCATTCATCTATTTTGTTAGAAGGTATAGAAACAACAATTCGAGAACCTCCTTCTGCAAACAAAAGTCTATCAAGGCGAGTCTTACTTTCTGGAAGAAAGCAATTTGCACCTAATCCAGAAGCAATGCATGATTCTGCTAAAGAAATAGCAAGTCCTCCATCACTGACATCATGAGCTGATGTAACTAATTCATTTGATATCGATTCACGCAAAAATGTTTGAATCATTTTTTCCAAATCTAAATCTATTATAGGAGGCTTTCCAGTTTGCATACCAAAGATATTATCTAAATAAGCAGTAGAAGATAATGAAACACTTGAATCTAATTTACTAGAAGTCTCCAAAGGAACGCCTAATAACCAAATCAAATCATCTTTGTTAGTCCATCCATGACCTACAGTCTTATTTATATCTTTTATTAAGCCAATCATTCCTATAACAGGTGTTGGCTGAATAGGTTGAATATTTCCATTTGAAAGTCTGGTTTCATTATATAAAGAAACATTACCTCCAGTGACTGGTGTTTGAAGCTCCTTGCATGCTTTAGAAATACCTTTACATGCATTTGCAAGCTGCCAATAACCTAAAGGGTTTTCTGGAGAAGAAAAATTTAAATTGTCTGTTACTGCTAATGGTTCAGCTCCCACACAAGATAAATTTCTTGCTGCCTCTGCAACGGCTGCTATAGCACCATTTTCTGGATCTAAATTAACCCATCTATTAGGACAATCTACAACAGCTGCGATTCCCTTATTTAATAATTTATCATTAGATTTTGCCTGAATATCTCTTAACCTTATAACAGCAGCATCTCCCAAACCAGGAGATATTAAAGTATTATTCTGAACTTGATAATCATATTGATCATATATCCATTTTTTAGATGCTATAGAAGGATCATCTAATAACTTCAAAACAACCTCATTCCATGAAAAGAAATGTGATGAATTGATACTTGGAATTCCTTGTATTAAAGGTAAAGGTAGATTTCTTTCTTTCCATTGCCAATGAGCTTGTATATCAGGGGGTATATCTTTTAAGATTGAATGTTGATCTATAGGTGTATCTTCAGCAAGTGCGTTTGCTGGTAAATCAACAACTACTTGATTTTGATGTAAAACACGAACTACGTTGTCTTTAAGAACTTTTCCTACTACTTCTGCTTTTAAACCCCATTTAAGGAAAATTTTCATCAAATCTTCTTCTGTGCCAGGTTTAACAACAAAAAGCATTCTCTCTTGTGATTCAGATAATAAAAATTCGTAAGGAGACATGCCCTCCTCACGAGCGGGAACTAAATCAAGATTGAGTTCTATACCTACTTGACCTTTAGCTGCCATTTCAGCACAGCTGCAAGTTAATCCTGCTGCACCCATATCTTGTGCAGCAACAACATTTCCAGTTTTAAAAGCCTCAAGACAACCTTCTATTAGTCCTTTTTCTAGAAAAGGGTCTCCTACTTGCACGGCAGGTCGATCATCCAAAGAAGTATTACTTAATTCAGCACTTGCAAAACTTGCCCCACCCATACCATCTCTACCTGTTGTGCTTCCTACATAAACAACTGGAAAATCAATACCAGAAGCTCCTGAACAAACAATTTGATCTGTTTCTAACAAACCTATTGCCATTGCATTAACTAAAGGATTGCCTGAATAACTTTTATCAAAAACAACTTCTCCACCAACAGTAGGAACTCCTACACAATTTCCATAATGGGCAATACCTGATACGACACCTTCCAATAAACCAACATTTTTATCTTCGTCTAACAAACCAAAGCGAAGAGAATTTAACAAAGCAATAGGTCGGGCACCCATGGTAAAAATATCTCTCAGGATTCCACCTACACCAGTCGCAGCTCCCTGAAATGGTTCAACAGCCGAAGGATGATTATGACTTTCTATTTTAAAAGCAATTTTTTGATTATCACCAACATCAACAACACCAGCATTTTCTCCTGGACCTAACAATATACGCTTACCAGAAGTAGGAAAACCACTCAATAAAGGTTTCGAATTTCTATAACAACAATGTTCTGACCACATAACACCAAACATTCCTAGTTCAGTTCTATTAGGCCAACGATTAATACGAGAACAAATCTCTATAAAATCAGTTATTTTTAAACCCTCTGCTTTTAAAGAAACTGCAATATCATAATCAACATTAGTTAAAGAGATGTTAGTTAAACTTTGAAAATAATCATTAGTATAATTACTTGACATAGTTATATCCAAGGATCTCCATTGTAATTGGAAAAAGATTTAGAAGAGCCTTCTTGAGAAACTTCTGAATTTATATTATCTTCCCATTGATCAAAAAAATCATAATTTTTACTATTTTTAGAATAATCGTTCTCATCCCAAGGTAATTCTTCTAACCAACCTTCTAAACGATTATTAGCTCTTAATGAAATTTCATCAAATTGGTCTCGCAATTTCTTACTTTTTCTTAAAATATCTTGGCGTAAACTAGACTTAACTATTGGAAGATCATCTAAAGAAAGAAACTCTGTAAAGACAAGTCCAGGTTGTTGATCTTCTATGTTATTAATAGATAAACGCCATCTACTTGTTCCTGGTATTTTAGGATTAGACCGAGAAACTAAATAATATAAAATATTCCC
Source organism: Prochlorococcus marinus str. MIT 0919 (assembly GCF_027359375.1). Lineage (NCBI taxonomy): Bacteria > Bacillati > Cyanobacteriota > Cyanophyceae > Synechococcales > Prochlorococcaceae > Prochlorococcus > Prochlorococcus marinus. Next base: position 1,187,658 of record NZ_CP114779.1, on the reverse strand, counting down.
AGTTTTAACATCAAATACAAAGTCAGCGATTAAAGCTATTTTCTCTCCTTTACGGTTAATCATATGAGCATCTAACAAAGTAGGAAAACGATCAAGAGTTGCTTGATCAGACTCTGCAGGTAAACCTTTTACGAAGACCTCTTCAGCATTAATACCTTTTAATTGATCTAACCTCCAAACATTCCGTAAAAGTCGTAAAGTAGAAGGTCTACTAGCCCACCCAAGTATTCTATGTATAGGAGGATGCATCCAAGCCATAACCCCTAAACCATGGTTTATGCCTTTATCACATCTAACATTATGATGTAATAAATCACTCAAAAGTAATTCATTAGAAGCAATCAATTTACGAACGAATTTGTACAGGCATTACAAGGTATATAAAACTATCTTGATTATTAACAGGAGAAAATACAGCAGGAGTTGTTGGTGAATTACAACGCAATAATATTTTATCAACTTCAAAAACTTTTAAGCCTTCTAATAAATATCTAACATTAAATGCTATTTGAAAATTTTCCCCGTTAAATTTTACAGGTACAGACTCCATACCACTTCCTACATCCTGAGCATCAGTAGTAATTTTTACAACATCAGATGAAGTATCTTTTGTTATTTTTATTACATTATTATGTTGATCCGCAAGAACAGCAATTCGGTCAAGTGCACAAAGAAAAGTTTTTCTATCAAATTCTAAAATATTAGAGAAAGAAGGGGGTATTAATTGACTATAATTAGGATAAACACCTTCAAGAGTTCTTGTTGTAACAACTTGATCAAGAGATATAAATACTACCTGACCACTATCATAAAAAAGATTAATTTTATCATCAGGTTTTAAACTTCCTATAAAACGTTCAATCTCACGAAGTGACTTAGAAGGAAGAGTAACTTGTATTTCCTCAGTATTTTCTATGTTATTTTCTAGATTTAAATCTATTGCATCATCTAAGTTTAAAACCACTAATCTATGTCCATCTGTTGCAGCAGCCTTTAAAGAACTACCGATAAAAGTCAAATGAACACCTGTAAGTATTTGTTTTGATTCATCAGAACTACTTGCAAATAAAGTACTTTTTAATGCATTAGCAAATATATAAGGTTTTACACTAAAAGAAGTACCTGTTTGTACTAAAGGTAAATCAGGAAAATCATCTGCCTTTAACCCTCTCATTTGATAACTACCACTTTTACTTTCTAATTGAACTTGTTCACCCGATTCATCACTAGACAAATTTACAGGCGAATCGGAAGAAAGCTTTGAAATAATTTCCCCAAAAAGTTTTGCAGGCAAGGTAGTAGCACCACTGATTTCAACAGATGCAGGAATAGAAGTTTGAATTCCAAAGTTCAAATCAAATCCAGTAAGACTTAAACGTTCTGTTCCGGCATCAGCAGTAAGTAAGACATTTGCCAATACAGGATGGGTAGGTCGAGACGCTACGGCCCTGCTAACTAGCTGAAGAGCGCCATTGAGTTCTGATTGGGAGCATACGAGTTTCATCGAATTAAATTTAACGACGAAAGTCAAAAATGGAATCCTAGTTTTTCATATCTTTTCAAAAAATGGAAGCAAACGACTGATTATCGTTTTTCTTCTATCTCTTTAAATAAAAGAATATGAATTAGTAGTAGTAGAGCCTGTGGTTACTGTGGAAATTGTCTCATCCTCCTTTTATAGCAAGCATTTAAAAATAAATTTGCTGTGGTAAAGAATATGAAATTCGTGGAATATTGAGTAGCTTTCCACAAAAATACTTGCATTGTTGAAAAACCTAATTACTTTTCTTTGGTTTTCAGAATCCTTTTCCTCAATTCAAAGCCTATTTTTACTTTCTTTTCCTCAGACAGAAATTTAATTGGTTATGCGCTTAAAGACCCATGGCTTTGGCTATGTCTTCTACGTTGGGATTCAAATTTGATTTAAATGATGAATCATTATTATTAATTGCTGTATCCGGATCTTTTAATCCATTTCCTGTAAGAACACAAACAACTTTAGAATTTTTTGGAATCTCATCTTTTATTTTTATTAATCCTGCAATAGATGCCGCACTAGCAGGTTCACAAAATATACCTTCTTCTTTTGCTATTAATTTATAAGCTTTTATTATTTCTTCATCAGTTACAGCTGTAAACTTACCATTACTTTTTTCTTTTACTATATATGCATTATCTCTATTTACAGGGTTTCCAATTCTTATAGCTGTAGCAATTGTATTTGGATTCTCAATTCTTTTATTTAAAACTAAAGGTGCTGAACCACTAGCTTGGAACCCCATCATCCTTGGTAATTTTTTACTAATCCCTGCTTTAAAATATTCTTCAAAACCCATCCAATAAGCAGTGATATTTCCTGCATTTCCCATTGGTATACATACCCAGTCTGGTGCTTCACCCATAGCATCTATAATTTCAAAAGCAGCTGTTTTTTGTCCTTGAATCCTATAAGGATTAACAGAGTTAACAAGTGTAATTGGATATTTTTCAGATAAATTTTGAACTATATCTAATGCTTTATCAAAATTCCCTTTTATTGCTAATACCTCGGCTCCATAAACTAATGCCTGTGCTAGTTTTCCCTGAGCCACATAACCATCAGGAATAAGAACAAAGCATTTTAATCCCCCTCTTTTAGCGTAGGCAGCTGCAGAAGCAGATGTATTTCCAGTACTTGCACATATCACAGCTTCACATTTATTTTCTTTTGCCTTGCTTATTGCCATTGTCATACCTCTATCTTTAAAAGACCCTGTTGGATTTAAACCGTCATATTTCACATAGATTTTTACTCCTTTGCCAATTACTTCGTTTATCGCTTTTAAAGGGATTAATGGCGTAGCACCTTCTTGTAGAGTAATGATAGGCGTTTTATCTGACACTGGAAGCCATTTTTTGTACCCTTCTATCAATCCAGGCCAATGTTTATATGTCTGGTTAAGGCCTAAATGTCTTTGAATTTTTTCTAAATAAGTCACAATCAAAATTTTGTCTTTAATTAATTTAATCCTTTAAGCTCATTTTTTTAGCTTTTCTAAAGGAGAATCTGAATAAAATTTCATTAATTCTGACATTGACTCTACTTTGTTAAGGACTTTATATAGCTCAGTCACATTTATTGCCATTACTTTGCTTGGATAAGCTTTTATAAAATTAACTATATTAATTTTTTCATTACCAACATCTATCGCTTTAATTGCTGAAGCTCGCAAAGCTAAGATACTTGCTCTTTCTTCATTAATTCTGAAAGGATATATTATTTTTGAGACTCTTTTAAGAATTGCAGTTCCAATATCACTATAAATCAATCTACTTGTTAATATTATTGGCGCATTATATTCTTTTTTTAAAATTTCTCTAATCTTTTTCTCTTCTTTTTCTTTAATTATTTTTTTTAAGAAACCTTTTTTTATCCCTTTTTCTGTAAAGTCTTCTATTTCTTCAATAGTTATACTTCTACTAAAAATACCGTGAATTAATGATACTTTTTCAGCTGCTTTTATTGAATGACAAAAGCTTGTTAAGCTTAAACAATAACAAATTAATAATAACTTTAGATCTAAAATTTTATAATTCATTTATTGTTTGACTCCTGCAACAAGCTTAATCATTCTAACAATACTTTTTTCTGTAATTCCCTTTGCTATTTTAATACCCATTTTTCGTGTATCTTTTTCTTTTAATATTCTTGGTATTTTTTTTATAATCAATTCTTTGTTAAATCCTGGTAGGTTTTCTGCTATATTTATAATCTTTTTAATTGGTTCTATTTCAACCATTAAATAACTTTCATTACTCTTTATTTGAGTAGATCTTATATTTTCAGGAAGTTTACTATTTAAGCTTTGTATGGTTTTCCATGTAAAAGAATCAAATTTGCTCACTACTGCTTCTACCAGTTCTTTACGAAGTATGCCTCCTTTTGCAGAAAATAAAAAGTCCAATACTCTATCTAATAGGTTTTCAATATCTATATCGGTTTGTTTGGCGGCGCTTAGCATCAGTTCATTTAATCTATTCCATCTAAATGTTTCACCATCAAATAGCATTTCTTTAAGACTTTTTCTGAGTTGAGGGTCAGGATCTTCCATTAATCTTTTAGCAAAGTATGGATACGCTGCACCAAGTATTTTGAATTCAGGGTCTACGCTTAGTGCTATTCCTTCTAGAGTAATTAAGGATCTTATTATTAATGCATAGTATGGCGGTAATTTGAAAGGAAATTTGTACATTACACCTGACAAATCATCTGTAACGCTTTTAAAGTCCATCTTACTTACCCCTAATTCTAGCGCTGTGCCAAAAACTGTTTCGAAAGCAGGAACTATAGGCATTAAATTTACTTCTTTAGATAAGAAACCAAGTTGAACAAAATCTTTTGAAAGTTTATCAAAACTTCTGTTTACTAAATGTACGACAGCTTGTATTAATCCTGTTCTTGATTCTCTGCTAACTTCACTCATCATTCCAAAATCTAAATAACATAACCTTCCATCTTCTAAAGCTAACAAGTTTCCTGGATGTGGGTCGGCATGAAAGAAACCATGTTCTAAAAGTTGTTGAAGACTACAGTTTACTCCTATTTCAATCATTTCATCTGGACTTATACCTAATTGTTTGACTTTTTCTATATCTGTCAATTTTACTCCTTCTATCCATTCCATTGTTAACACTCTTCGTGATGTATGCTCAGTGTATACTTTTGGGACGGCAATATTTTTATTATTTATATGTAAATCTTTAAACTTTATTGCATTATTTGCTTCATTTATATAATCCATTTCTTCGAATACTCTTTTCCCTAATTCATCAATTAAGGCTATTAAGTCACTTCGAATTATTTTTATATTTGCTTTTAGCCATCTTGCTATATTTCTTACAATATATAAATCTAATGTTATTTGTTCTCTTAAACCAGGCCTTTGTACTTTAACAGCAACCTTTTCTCCATTTATTAAAACCCCTTTATGTACTTGGCCTAAAGATGCTGCAGAAACTGGCTCTATTTCAATGCTCTTAAAAATATCTTTTTTATTTACTTTTAAGTCTTCTTCTATACATTCCATTGCCAACTTTGGATCAAAACCAGGTAATTGGTCTTGTAGTTGTGCCAGTTCTTCTAACACAATAGAGGGTACTATATCCGGCCTCGTCGATAAAGCCTGACCTGCCTTGATAAAAGCTGGTCCTAGGCTCACCAATAAATCCGCAAACTCTTTAGCTCTTGCTCTAGCTTTTTCCTTGTTCTTTAGCAAACCTAGTAATTTATCCCAGCCAACCCCTAAAAGAAAGAGTGTGATAGGGATCAGGGTTGCCCACAGTCTTTTTATAAATCTATAAGGATATTTTTGATAAATTTTCGCAATAGTTTCTGGGTCATATTCCAATAGGCCTTCTGCTTCTATGAAATCGGTAAGTTCTTTTGTCATTGCATAAAAGAGTATCTTGTTCCCCCTTCTAATTTAATGAGGGTTAGCTACTGTTTACTTGGTTACTTTAATTGCCGTGCTAGTCCGCTTGAGACTTGAGAACATTGGTCTTATAGATAGCTTAGACCTTTCCTTTCAGAATGGGTTTACAGTTTTTACAGGAGAGACAGGAGCTGGAAAATCAATTTTTTTAGATGCCATAGATTTGTTATTAGGTGGTCTTCATAATTCTAAGGCTTCTAAGCTAGTTAAATTAGGATCAACAAAATCTTATATTGAAGGATATTTCCAAATAGATAGTTTTGCAAAAAGATGGCTTCAAAAAAATAATATTATATTTAAAGACAAAGAATTTTCTATTTCTAGAATTTGGAGTTCTAATGGTAAAAACTTAAAAAGTCAAATTAAAATAAATGATCAAATTGTTACTAAGCACCAAATTTTAACATTAAGACCTTATTTGGCTGATTTAACTTTGCAAGGTCAACAAAATAAAATAGATCCTTTAACAACATATTTAAATTGGATAGATCAATTAGGATCTTCCATTATTAAAAACGCAGCTTTAGAAGTGAATAATAATTGGAATAATTGGAACAAAGCTTATTGTACACTTCAGACTGCTAGAAATGAGTACAATCAAAATAAAATTAATTTTGAAATTATGATGGCGGAGTTCAAAGAACTGCAGGCTGCTAATATAACAGATGCTCAAGAGGAAATCCATTTACAGACTGAAGAAGATAGACTTTCACATGCTGTTAGACTTCAAGAAAGTATTCAAAAACTTTTTATTTTTTTAAAGGAGTCTTATGAAGAATCTCCTACTGCTTTGGAAAATATATTGTTTTCTATTAAAGAATTGAAAGTCATTAGTGAGTTGGATCATTCTTTAAAGCCTCATCTTGATAAAGCATTAGATGTTCATGCTGATTTGCAACAGCTCGTTAGTGATTTAGAGCATTATTATCTTTTGCTAGAAAGTAATCCAGATAAATTAAATGAGGTTCAAGAAAGAAGATCATTTTTGAAAAATTTAAAAGCTCGTTATAATAGAAACTTAGATGAATTAGTTCTTTATAGAGAATCCTTAGATAACATTTTGAATTCTGAAAATAGTTCGACTAATTTAGAGCTCTTGGAAGAAAAAGAAAGGCTTGCGAGGGAAAAACGTGATTCATCTAATAAGAAATTATCCAAACTTCGTAAATCTGTGGCTAAAAAATTAGAAATTTCTTTGATGAAATACTTACCATCTTTAGGTTTAGAAAATGCTTTATTTCAAGTAGGAATAATTCCATGTTTGCCTTCTGTTCAAGGTATTGATAACGTAAATTTTTTATTTTCTGCAAACCCTGGCCAACCCCTTTCGCTTCTTCATGAAATAGCTTCTGGTGGAGAAATGTCTAGATTCATTTTGGCTTTAAAGGTTGTTCTTGCCGAACAGGATGGGGCTAGTACGGTAATTTTTGATGAAATTGATTCTGGTGTGAGTGGAAGAGTCAGTTCGGCTGTTGCAAATCTTTTAAAGCACTTATCTGACACTAGGCAAGTTTTTTGTGTCACTCATCAGCCATTAGTTGCAGCATTGGCTGATCATCATTTTTCTATTTCTAAGGTTTCAATAAATGGATCAACTGCTTCGAAAGTCTTTGAGTTAAAGGGTTTTCAGGCAAGGAAGCGTGAACTTGCTGAATTGGCTGGCGGTGATTTTGCTGAAGCTACTATGTACGCTGCAAGTTTATTAGAGAAGAAAGCTGCATGAATAGCAGTAATCTTCCTAAACTTATATGATCTGTTTTTTAGAGGATGGGCCCTTCTAAGGATAAGGCTGTACAAAAATCTTTAACGAATGAATCGTTGGGAGATTTAATAAGTATTCGTGGTGCAAGGCAGCATAATTTGAAGAATATTAATTTGAATATTCCAAGAAATAAATTCATTGTTTTTACTGGTGTTAGTGGAAGCGGGAAAAGCTCTTTAGCTTTTGATACTATTTTTGCTGAAGGACAAAGACGTTATGTTGAGAGTTTGTCTGCTTATGCACGTCAGTTTTTAGGTCAAGTTGATAAACCTGATGTTGATGCGATAGAAGGCTTATCTCCTGCAATTTCAATAGATCAGAAATCTACTAGTCATAATCCTCGCTCTACTGTTGGAACTGTTACCGAAATACAGGATTATTTGCGTTTGTTGTTTGGTAGAGCTGGCGAGCCCCATTGTCCCGAATGCAAAAGGCCTATAAGTCCTCAAACTATTGATGAAATGGTAGATCAGATTCTTTCTCTACCAGACGGTACCCGTTATCAGTTACTTGCACCTGTTGTCAGAGGTAAAAAAGGTACACACGCTAAATTATTATCGGGACTGGCTTCTGAAGGCTTTGCTCGAGTAAGAATTAATAAAGAAGTTAGAGAGTTATCTGACAATATTGAATTAGATAAAAATCATTCTCATTCAATCGAAGTAGTTGTAGATCGTTTAATTGCCAGAGAGGGAATCCAAGAGCGTTTAACAGATTCTTTAAGAACAGCTTTAAAACGGGGTGATGGATTGGCTTTGGTTGAGGTTGTACCAAAAAAAAATGAGGAATTACCGGATGGCATTGAAAGAGAAAGACTCTTTTCGGAAAATTTTGCTTGTCCTATTCATGGAGCTGTAATAGAAGAATTATCTCCAAGATTATTTTCTTTTAATAGTCCATACGGGGCATGCCCAGAGTGTCATGGTATTGGTCATTTAAAAAAATTTACTGTCGATAGAGTTATTCCAGAACCATCACTACCAGTTTATGCTGCTGTTGCGCCTTGGAGTGAAAAGGAAAATTCATATTATTTTTCTTTATTGTATTCAGTTGGAGAAGCCTATGGCTTTGAAATTAAAACGCCTTGGAAAGATTTAACACATGATCAAAAAGAAATTTTGATAAATGGATGTGATAAACCTATTTTAATACAAGCTGATAGTCGATATAAACAAAAGGGAGGCTTTAAAAGGCCTTTTGAAGGAATTCTCCCAATCCTAGAAAGACAATTACGTGATGCAGGTGGAGAATCGGTTCGTCAAAAATTAGAAAAATTTTTGGATTTAGTACCATGTCCAGCATGTTCGGGTAAAAGATTAAAGCCAGAAGCTTTGGCAGTAAAACTAGGTCCTTACTCTATTACTGAATTAACTGAAATTAGTGTTGATGAAACTTTGAAACGGATAGAACAATTAATGGGTATTGATAAACCTTCTAAAAATTTACTTTCTCCTCGTCAAATGCAAATAGGAGATTTGGTTTTAAGAGAAATAAGGCTAAGACTGCGTTTTTTGCTTGATGTTGGCCTTGATTACCTTTCTTTGGATAGACCAGCGATGACATTATCTGGGGGAGAGGCTCAACGAATTCGGTTGGCAACTCAAATAGGAGCAGGCTTAACAGGTGTTCTGTATGTATTAGATGAACCAAGTATAGGTTTGCATCAAAGAGATAATGATCGTTTATTAAATACTTTGGAGAGATTAAGAGACCTTGGCAATACGCTAATAGTTGTTGAACATGATGAGGACACTATTCGTGCTGCCGATTATGTTGTTGATATAGGTCCAGGAGCAGGGATTCATGGTGGCCAAATAATTTCAGAAGGTTCAATCGAAAACTTATTATCTGCAGAGAATTCACTTACGGGTGCTTATCTCAGTGGACGTTCGTCAATACCAACTCCAAAAGAACGACGTAAGGGAGGCAAGAAGAATCTTCGTTTAATTAATTGTGATCGTAATAATCTTCAAAACGTCTCAGTAGACCTTCCTTTAGGTCGTCTTGTCGCTATTACCGGTGTTAGTGGGAGTGGCAAGAGCACGTTAATCAATGAATTATTACACCCTGCTATTAATCATGAACTTGGCTTAAAAGTTCCTTTTCCTAAAGGGGTAGCAGAAATTAGAGGCATTAATGCGATAGATAAGGTTATTGTCATTGATCAATCCCCAATAGGGAGAACTCCTCGATCTAACCCTGCTACTTATACAGGTGCATTTGATCCAATTAGGCAAATTTTTGCTGCTTCAGTTGAAGCAAAAGCTAGGGGCTATCAAGTGGGTCAATTTAGTTTTAATGTGAAAGGTGGTCGCTGTGAAGCATGTCGGGGTCAGGGAGTAAATGTTATTGAAATGAACTTTTTACCCGATGTTTATGTGCAATGCGATGTTTGTAAAGGTGCAAGGTTTAACAGAGAAACCCTACAAGTTAAATATAAAGGTTACACAATTGCTGATGTATTAGAAATGACAGTCGAACAATCTGTAGATGTATTTTCAGCAATTCCTCAGGCTGCTGACAGATTACGAACCTTAGTCGATGTTGGACTTGGTTATATTAAATTGGGTCAGCCTGCACCTACCCTTTCAGGAGGTGAAGCGCAACGGGTTAAGTTGGCCACTGAGTTGTCTCGCAGGGCAACAGGTAAAACTCTTTACTTAATTGACGAACCAACTACGGGTCTTAGTTTTTCTGATGTTCATAAATTAATGGATGTTATTCAACGATTAGTAGATAAAGGCAATTCAATTATTGTGATTGAGCACAATTTGGATGTCATTAGATGTGCTGATTGGATTATTGATTTAGGACCGGAGGGTGGAGATAGAGGTGGCTATATTGTTGCTACAGGTACTCCTGAGGACGTTGCAGCCAACTCATCAAGTTACACTGGAAGTTATTTGAAAAAGGTATTACAACGATATTCCTAATTATTTTTCTTCGCATTTCTCCATAATTTGCTTTTCCTTTTACAAAGTTTTCAGCTAAAGACCTCTCGTATCAAGTGATCTGGAGTTAATTTATATTTTCTTTAGCTTATTGTTTATATTTTCTTTAGTTTTATTGTCTCCATATTCGATTATGAAGCCATTACTTTACTGAAATGGTTTGGGATTGCAGCTCCTTCATTTGCATTTGCATGGGCTGATTCGATCTCACGATTTGGAATTGGGTCGTGATTCAGATACTGGTGGGCAAACATTATATGTATTGGAACTCGTTAAGCATTTAGCTTCTTGTAAAGAAGTTGAGCAAGTAAAACTAGTAACTAGATTAATACAAGATCGAAGGGTCTCTTCTGACTATTCTCAGAAAACGGAATTTATTGCTCCCGGGGCTCAAATTATAAGATTGCCATTTGGTCCTAAAAGGTATATTCGAAAAGAATTATTTTGGCCTTTTTTGGATGATTTAGCAGATCAATTAATTCAACAATTAAAGAAAGAACCTAGGCTGCCCGATTGGATTCATGCTCATTATGCTGATGCAGGTTATGTAGGAGCCTTAATAAGCCGTTCTTTAGACATTCCTTTGGTTTTTACTGGACATTCTCTTGGGAGAGAAAAGAAAAGGAGACTCCTTACCTCTGGTATGGATCATCAACAAATTGAAAATAATTACTCTATTAGTCGTCGAATCGATGCAGAAGAGCTTTCTCTAGCTAATTCTAAATTGGTTATTACAAGTACTTCTCAAGAAGCAGACGATCAATATTTGCGATATAGAAATTTTAATTCTTCAGCAGTGCACGTTATTCCACCCGGCGTTGATTTAAGTCGTTTTCACCCTTCTTATGAATCATCAGAGTCCTCAAAGTTAGATCAATTATTTACTCCTTTTTTACGTAATACTAATTTGCCTCCTTTATTAGCTATTTCACGAGCAGTGAGAAGAAAAAATATACCTGCTTTGATAGAAGTTTTTGGTCGATCGCCTATTTTACGAGAAAGGCATAATTTAGTTCTTATTCTTGGTAATCGAGAGGATACTCGACAATTAGGTAAACAACAGAGGGATGTTTTTCAGCAAATTTTTGACTTAGTAGATAAATATGATCTTTACGGACATATTGCATTTCCTAAGAAGCATAAACGAGATCAAATAGCAGGTATATATAGATGGGCAGCATATAGGAATGGTTTATTTGTTAACCCAGCTTTAACTGAGCCTTTTGGCTTGACATTGCTGGAAGCAGCGGCTTGTGGTTTGCCTATGGTAGCTACAAATGATGGTGGACCTTCGGAAATTCTGGCTAAATGTGCGAATGGGATGCTTGTGGATGTTTCTGATTTAGAATCTTTTAGACAAACTCTTGAAAAAGCTGGCTCTGACCAATATTTATGGAACCGATGGAGTCAAAGTGGTATTGAAGGAGTTACTAATTATTTTAGTTGGAATGCTCATGTATCCACATATATTTCTTTCATGCAATCTCAATTAGATAATTCAAATGACTTAGATAAGGTTGTTCAACTTTCATCTATTAAGGCTAGTTGACGATAAGGTGGCTCTTCACTGATAAATCCCCAAGATTCAAAAATTTTTGGGTCGTCATGGGTGATGAGTTGATTTTTACAATTTTTTTTAAGCTTGAAACCATCATTTGCCATGCGCCTCATTAGTCTTGCTGATTCTTCAAATCGAGATGCCATAGCTTCTAAGGATGTGCAGTCTTCTGTGAGTCCTTTTTCTTTCCATGTAAAATAGCCCATAATTTTTTAATTGTTTGTGTTAATAAGAAATGATAGGACTACAAAGCATATAGTTATTAGCCAAAAACCTCTAACAACTTTTACCTCTTTCAAACCGCTGAGTTCGAAATGATGATGTAATGGTGCCATTAGGAATATCCTATGTCCCTCGCCTGTTATGGCTTTTGTACATTTAAAAATGATTACTTGAAGTATTACTGAGAGTGACTCTGCGAAGAATACAATTCCCATTATAAAGATTGGCCATAATGTATTAGAAATCAATCCAATCCCTATTAAAGCTGCCCCCATTGCTAAAGAACCTGTATCACCCATAAAAATATTTGCAGGATGCTGATTTAGTAAAAGAAATCCTAACCATGCTCCTGATATTGCTATACAAAAACTTGAAAGTGCAAAGCTTTCATTTGTTCCTTCTAGAATAAATTGAATTGATAGACCCGTAAATATAATTGCTCCACAACCGCTTGCTAACCCATCTAATCCATCTGTTAAATTTGTTGCATTACTTTCGGCTATTAATAAGAATAGTGCAATAGGCCAGATTAGTATCCCAAAATCAATCGAATAATTATTAAATAGTTTAATACTGGAATCAATAGCACTTTCAGATTGTGCCCATAAAAGAAAGATTATTCCGGATCCTAATTGGAGTGATATTTTTCCTATAGGAGTCAAACCAGCGTTTTTGTGAAGTATAAAACCTTTCCAGTCATCAATAAAGCCTATGCCCATAAATGCTATTGTTAGAAGGGTTACTGCTATTAATTTGTTTGATATTAAGCTATTATTAGATGCAATATTTCCTACAAGTAATCCAATTGGAATAGTTATTAATCCTCCCATTGTAGGAGTTCCCTTTTTTGCTTGATGTTTTTTGGGACCTTCTTTCTTTATAACTTGATTTAACTTAAGGTCTTGAAATTTTTTTAGACTAAGTTTAGTAATTAGATATGATGATAGCAAGCTAATAATTAGAATTATACTTAGATTATGGTTTTTGACTAAAATATCTATAGTGAAAATAATTACAATAATAAATGCAATCAGAAAATTCGAATCTGAAAAAAACAGTTTTTTTGGTATATTGTTAAAATTTTTATTAGCCAATTCTTATTAATATATTATTCTTCCCAGTCATCTTCAGCACTGTCTTCTTCCTCATTTTTATAATCTTCCTTTTCGCCCATGAGTGCAGACAGTTCTTCTTCTTCCACAGTACTCACATCTTGAATTGACGAAACTTCATCCGCTATTAACCTCCCACTTGACTCTAGCCATGTTAAAAGATCTGGCTCTTCTCTTAAGGGCAATACTGGTGCAGGATCACTTCTCCCATATCGGGTTAGTGCGGGATTTACGTTATCGGTTGAGCTCATCAAGTTCATATTTTGCCATTTTAATAACATAATGCATTATGCGATTGATTAGGGATTTTGATTTTGAAGTTCCCATTAATAGTTTTTGTTTGGGCTTTTGCTTTATTTTTAAGTTTCGGCCTAAGGTTTTGGGGCATACAGCATCCTGAACCTTTCATTATTAGACCATTTATAGTTTGGCTCCTGCTTTTTGGACCTTCTGTATTTTTAGGATGTTATTTGGTCTTATTTGGCTTTCAAAACCAAGATTTAACTTAAAGGAGAAGACAGATGAGTCACGTTAAAAAGGTTGTTCTAGCTTATTCAGGTGGAGTTGACACTAGTGCTTGTATTCCATATTTAATGAATGAATATGGTGTGGAGGAAGTTGTTGCATTTGCAGCTGATTTGGGCCAAGGAGAAGAGTTAGAACCAATTAGACAAAAAGCACTTTCTGCTGGTGCATCTATATCTTTAGTAGATGATCTAGTAAAGCCTTTTATAGAGGAATTTGCTTTTCCAGCAATTAGAGCAAACGCCCTTTATGAAGGTAAATACCCTCTTTCTACTGCTTTAGCTAGACCTTTAATCTCTAGACGTTTAGTAGAAATAGCAAAGGATTTCAAAGCAGATGCAGTCGCACATGGTTGTACAGCCAAAGGGAATGATCAAGTTCGCTTTGATATTGCTATTGGAACACTGGCTCCTGAATTGAAAGTTTTAACACCAGCTCGCTCATGGGGGATGAGTAGGGAAGAAGTAATTGCGTATAGTGAGCGTTTTGGCATTCCAGCCCCTGTCACAAAAAAATCGCCATATTCCATTGATTTGAATCTCTTAGGAAGAAGTGTTGAAGCTGGTTCTCTTGAGGATGCTTATCAACCACCTCTTGAAGAAGTTTTCCAAATCACTTCTTCTATTGAAAATGCTCCTGAGGAAGCTCAAGAAATAGAAATATTTTTTGACTCTGGTAATCCTGTCGGAATTGACGGGGAATCATTAGATCCAATTTCAATCATTCGTAAAGCAAACTATCTTGCAGGGATACATGGCTTCGGCCGAATAGATATGATTGAAAATAGAGTGGTTGGGATCAAAAGTAGAGAAATTTATGAAACACCTGGTCTACTATTACTGATAAAAGCACATCAAGAATTAGAAAGCTTGACTTTATCTGCAGATGTTTTACGAACTAAATTACATTTAGAGAATCAATGGGCTAATTTGGTATATCAAGGCTTTTGGTTTAGTCCTTTAAAATATGCTTTAGATGGCTTTATAAATAGAACACAAATAGACGTTAATGGTTCAGTTAAAATTAAACTACACAAAGGTAATGCAATTATCTCAGGTAGAAAATCTATTAAGAGTAGTTTATATTTGTCTGATTTCTCAACTTATAACAGTAATGATAAATTTGATCATCAATCAGCAGAAGGATTTATCTATGTATGGGGCTTGCCTAGTAAACTGTGGGCACAATCGCAAAAGAATAAAGGCAATTAAAAGAATAGCCTGATTGAATTATTCTTTTTTGCTACCTTCTGAATCTTTTATTTTTACTTCTTTAGTGCTTTCATCTACCTTACTCTCTTGATCTGATTTAGCTGCATTATCCTTCACATTTGCTTTAGCTGTATCATTAGCTTTTGAATCTGTTTTAGCTGCATTATCTTTTACATTTGCTTTAACTGTATCATCAGCTTTTGAATCTGTTTTAGCTGCATTATCATTATCATTATCATTTTTGTGATCTTTTGAATCTGTTTTAGCTGCATTATCATTATCATTTTTGTGATCT
Organism: Prochlorococcus marinus str. MIT 0919; assembly: GCF_027359375.1. NCBI lineage: Bacteria > Bacillati > Cyanobacteriota > Cyanophyceae > Synechococcales > Prochlorococcaceae > Prochlorococcus > Prochlorococcus marinus. Next base: position 1,172,551 of record NZ_CP114779.1, on the reverse strand, counting down.
TTTGAATCTGTTTTTGGAGCCCTTTTTGTAGGCAGAGGACCATATTGTTTGACTGTTAGGAATCTAATTACGTCTTCTGTCAAGCGCATAGCTTTTTCAAGAACTGCTATATGCTCGCCATTGCCTTTGTGGCTTAATTGAACATAAATACCTTCTTTATGTTTTCCAATTGGATAGGCAAGTCTTCTTTTACCTCGCATTTGACTATCTAAAACTTCTCCACCGGCTCCTTCCAATATCTCTGTGTATTTTTTCAGATGACTATCAACTTCATCCTCCGGAATGGTAGGACGAAGAATGTACATGGTTTCGTAGTAAGGCTGTTTAGACATTCAGTGTTCCGACAAGGACTATTGGCTCATTGAATGAGCGACGGAATTACCACAATATACTTTTATGGTCTTTTATTCAAATTTGTATTCGTACTGCATCGCTAATTATTGGTATATCAGGTTCTTTTCCAGCTACGCATTTTGTTATTGCAAAAATTGTGATTCCTAAAGTTGTTATAAAAACTATATTAGATGCAACTTGAACTAATAAATAGTTTCCTAATGGCTTAATGATTATATCTATGACGTAAATTCCAATTATAATTGCAATATTTAATAGTAGCGCCTGCATTGTATTAAACCGGATAAAAAATGCTATTTCTGTATTTTTAACAACACCAAAAAATAAACACAAAAATAGCAATAAACCTCCTAATAAAATCTTTGTTTTAATAAATATTATTGGCAATATAGGAATAATAATATAGTTTAATATTGGATACTGTGCAAACAAATTGCTGCCTAGATGCAACACATCGCTTAAAGGAAGCATATATACAAAAAGGCTTATTATTCTTTGCCAGATTTGAATAGTCATTTTTTTTTAATTAAGATTAAGAGCAGCTTTTGCAGCTCTATTCATTATATCAATAGGAATTTCTTTTACTCCACTCCAAAGTCGAAGAGACGCAGCACCTTGTTCGATTAACATTTCCAATCCATTTATTTGCTTGCAATTATGCTTAGCACCAAGTTTAAGCCATTGAGTTGGCATGGGTGTGTAAATTAAATCGTAAAGAACTGATTTACTATTTAATCCATCCCATATTCTTTCTCCAAATGGAATAATAGAATCTAAACTTTTTACATTGAATTTGTTGTGCATTCCTGCTGGTGTAGTGTTTACAATCAAATTTGCATCTTTAATAAAATTCTTCGCATTAATATCTGTCGACAGTATTCCTTTGACTTTTATAGATACGTTTTTATTTTGATCACTATTTAATAATTCAATCAGTTCATTTAATGATTGCTCATTTCTACTTATAATTGTAATATTTGAGAACTCTAGTGCTTGAAGGCCTATAGCTACAGCCCTTGCACTTCCACCTGATCCTAGTATTAATGCATTATCTCGGATTAAATCATTGTTTTTTTTAAGTGGCTTAATAAACCCTTCTACATCTGTATTTGTACCTAACCATCCATTCTCACCATTTGGAATAAGAGTGTTGATTGCTCCCACTTTTCTAGCTATTGGACTAACCTCATTACACAATTCAAAAACATTAGTTTTATGAGGGATTGTAATATTTAACCCCTTACAATTAATTTTCCTCAGTGTTTTTATAACTTCTTCTAGATTTTGAGTACTACAAGGAATTGCAAGATAGCACCAATTTATGTTTAATTTTGCCAAAGCTGCATTCTGAATTATTGGTGAAAGCGAGTGAGAGACTGGATCTCCAAGGACTCCTGCAAAACTTGTTTCTCCAGAAATCGTTAATTGTGTTTCTTTCATAATCCAAATTGATAGATACCTGTTCGGGAACCACGCCTCGCCTCTATGTGGACTCACTACCGAGGATGAGCCTATTAAAAAGACATCTTTAGGAGCTGGTTACCAATGGGGAAGGTTGTTGGAATTGACCTTGGTACTACTAATAGCTGTGTTGCTGTTATGGAGGGAGGAAAGCCTACTGTAATTGCGAATGCAGAAGGTTTTCGTACAACTCCATCTGTGGTTGCATATACAAAAAATCAAGATCAACTAGTGGGGCAAATTGCCAAGCGGCAAGCGGTCATGAATCCTGAAAACACATTTTACTCATCCAAGCGTTTTGTTGGAAGAAGGGTAGATGAGGTTAATGAAGAATCTAAGGAAGTTAGTTATTCGGTGGAGAAGTCAGGTTCAAATGTGAAATTAAAATGTCCAATTTTAGATAAGCAATTTTCACCTGAAGAAGTTAGCGCTCAGGTTTTGAGAAAACTTTCTGAAGATGCTGGAAAATATTTAGGCGAAAATATTTCACAAGCAGTAATTACTGTTCCAGCATATTTCAATGACTCACAGCGACAAGCAACGAAAGATGCTGGAAAGATTGCTGGTTTAGAAGTTCTTCGAATTATTAACGAACCAACTGCTGCAGCACTTGCATACGGACTAGATAAAAAAAGTAATGAAAGGATCTTGGTTTTTGATCTAGGTGGTGGAACTTTTGATGTTTCGGTTTTAGAGGTTGGCGATGGTGTTTTTGAAGTTCTCTCAACTTCTGGTGATACTCATCTTGGTGGGGATGATTTTGACAAAGTTATTGTTGATCACTTGGCAGGCACGTTTAAAGGCAATGAGGGAATTGATTTGCGTCAAGATAAACAAGCTCTTCAGCGTTTAACTGAAGCTGCGGAAAAGGCTAAAATTGAACTTTCCAATGCTACTCAAAGCGAAATAAATCTTCCTTTTATCACTGCTACTCCTGAAGGACCAAAACATTTAGATTTAACATTGACAAGAGCTAAATTTGAGGAATTAGCCTCAAGTTTGATTGATCGTTGCCGAGTCCCAGTTGAGCAAGCTTTGAAAGATGCAAAATTGTCTACAGGAGAAATCGATGAAATTGTCATGGTAGGAGGTTCCACACGAATGCCCGCTGTTAAGGAATTAGTCAAAAGAGTTACCGGTAAAGATCCAAATCAGACAGTCAACCCAGATGAAGTGGTTGCTGTAGGCGCTGCTATTCAGGGAGGAGTTTTAGCAGGTGAAGTGAAAGATATTTTGCTTTTAGATGTGACCCCATTGTCTTTAGGTGTCGAAACTCTTGGTGGGGTAATGACTAAAATGATTACAAGAAATACAACAGTTCCTACTAAAAAAGCTGAAACTTATTCAACAGCAGTTGATGGTCAAACGAATGTAGAAATTCATGTTCTTCAAGGAGAACGTGAGATGGCTTCAGATAACAAGAGTTTAGGTACTTTTAGATTAGATGGAATACCTCCAGCTCCTCGCGGTGTTCCACAAATAGAAGTTACTTTTGATATTGATGCTAATGGAATTCTAAGTGTCACTGCTAAAGATAAAGGCAGTGGTAAAGAGCAAAGTATTTCAATTACAGGAGCATCTACCCTTTCTGATAATGAGGTTGACAAGATGGTTAAGGATGCCGAGGTTAATGCAAGTGTAGATAAAGATAAAAGAGAAAGAATTGATTTAAAGAATCAAGCTGAAACTCTTGTCTATCAATCTGAGAAGCAACTTGGAGAACTTGGCGACAAGGTTGATGCAGCAGCAAAAGCCAAAGTTGAAGAGAAGCGTACGCGATTAAAAGAAGCTGCTGATAAAGATGATTTTGAAACAATGAAAACCTTAGTAGAGGAGTTACAGCAAGAGCTTTATGCAATAGGAGCTTCTGTTTATCAACAAGCAAATGCAGCATCTCAAGCAGCGGAGAGTTCTGGAACTGATGCTAATAATTCAGGGGGAGATAATGATGATGTAATTGATGCAGAATTTACAGAAACAAAATAGCGTTGCAATAAAATCAATGTAACTGTTTAAGTTTTGATTAGTTCATTGCCTACCCATTCAGCACATGCTGGAGCTAGTAATATTCCATTTCTATAATGAGCAGTATTTAAAATAAGACCCTGTTCAAGATTTTTGAGCAATGGAGCAGGTTCTTTTTTTGGTTTAAATCGAATTCCTTTCCATTGGTTTTTTATAGATGATAATTTTATCCATGGCGGTGCAAGATTGTCCATATCTTTCATATCTTTGAGAATTTGAGTATTTGATATAACTCCTGGTTCTATTGTGGCCCCTATCAGCATTTGATTATGACTATGCGGGATTAGATTGATATTATTGTTGAACAGTACAGCTGGCCATCCAGACCAATCTAGACGATCCTCTTTTAGCTCTAGATTTATCGCTTGACCTAATACTGGTTCAAGAGGGTAATCATGCCCTAATGGTTTAAGCAATGCTTCGCTACTTCCTGGTGCACAAATAATGATGCAGTCTTTTGTACGACTTTCTTGATTGTCTAAGAATAGTTTCCAACTAGTTTCTTGACTTTGGATAACACGATCAATTTTTAAAACTTGTTTATTTGTTTTTTTTACTTTTAAGTGATCTAATAATTTCATTAGACTTTCCATCAAAGCGAATGGATTAATTCGTCCATCATGTCTAGAAATCAATCCTCCATAGTTGTTGTATATCCAGGAACGTCTCAGGCCTATAGATGAATTAGGCTTTAAAAGTTCTAAACCCATATCCTTTTTTGTTCTTATTAAATCGACCATTTGCTCTAACTCATGTTTTGATCTGGCTAGTTTTATTAGAGGTCGTTCAAGACATAAGGGAGTCTGAGTTGTATTCAGTTGCTTTATTAAGCTTGGCCAAAGCTCCATACTGCGTTTTCTAAGTCTCCAACTACGCCCTGTATTTCTTTTAAAGATAGATCCCATTAAAACCCCTAAAGAAGCATTTGTTCCAGATAGGGTTTCTGAGTAGTTGATCGATTTGAAGATGTCTGGATCAAAAAGTTCAATTTTATAGCCTAAGCGTGCAAGCTCTAATGCAGTTGTGCTTCCAACCACACCTCCTCCAATAATTCCAATATTATTTAATTCTTGATTTTTTAAGATGATATTACTTTCTTGAATTTTCCTTCATTAACTTTACTGTATTTTTGATTTACTGGCATTTACTCTGTTTCACGGGAAAATAACTTATCGATATAAATTGACTTGACTACTACTGTAATATTGCAGCTGATATGTCCTGATCGTCCTGGATTGGTTAGTGAGATAGCAAGTTGGGTATCTAAGAATAATGGTAATATTAGGCATGCTGATCATCATACCGATGATGGGGCGGGACTTTTCCTTAGTCGAATTGAATGGGATCTTGCTAGTTTTAGATTAAAGAGAGAAGCTATTTTTAAAGAGGCTTATCAACTTGCTGATTCCTTAAAAGGAAAGGCCCAGTTAAATTTTTCTGATGAATCTCCAAAAGTTGCAATTTTTGTTAGTAAACAAAGTCATTGCCTTTTAGATTTGCTTTGGCGTGTTCGGAGTGGAGAACTTCAAATGACAGTTCCCTTGGTAATATCTAACCATGCTAATTTGAGTGGTATTTGTGATGATTTTAATATTCCTTTTAGACATATTCCTGTAAACCCTACTAACAAGTTGGAATCGGAAGATATCATCATTAAAACATTAGATGAATATGGTATTGAATTGATTGTTTTAGCTAAATATATGCAGATTTTAAGTTCTTCATTTTTAGGAAGATTCCCTTTAATTATTAACATTCATCATTCTTTTTTACCTGCATTTAAGGGTGCACAGCCTTACCATAAAGCGTGGAAGAGAGGTGTTAAGCTCATAGGTGCTACCGCACATTATGTGACAGAAGACTTAGATGATGGTCCTATTATTGAGCAAACGACTATGCAGGTGAGCCATCGAGATGAAGTTCAAGATTTAATTCGTAAAGGTCGAGATACAGAACGGATTGCTCTTGCTCGTGCCTTAAGAATGCATCTCTGTAGGCAAGTTATGGTTTATAGCGGACGGACAGCTGTTTTCGCATGAACTTTTTGAGGCCTGTATTAAATAATCGTCCAGAATCCTCCAGACCTTTTGCGTGGGTTTGTTTCCAATTGGGATTATTTTTTCTTGCTTCTACCCCATTAATTTCTTCTTTCTTCTTTTTGGTACCTTTAATTCAAGGTACCTTTCTGCGGAGAGACTATTTTCTAAAAGATAAATGGAATTATCCATTAATTTTAGCTGCTATTTTGATGGTGATTGGTAGTTATAAAGCATATTCCGGTTGGTTAGCTTGGGTTGGACTTGCAAATTGGATTCCTTTTTTTTGGTGTTTTTGGGGTTTTCAACCTTATTTATTGACACGAGGTGCTAGGAAACGTTCTTCCTTGCTTTTACTTGCTGGTACGTTTCCCGTCCTGCTAACAGGCTTTGGTCAGATTTGGTTTGGTTGGCAAGGGCCATGGCAATTTTTATATGGCTTAATTATTTGGTTTATTGATTTTGGGGGGAACCCAAATGGCCGCTTATCTGGTTTGTTTAACTATGCCAATATTGCAGGCTCATGGTTAGCAATAATTTGGCCATTTGCGCTAGCTTTTTTAATTAACTCATCAGCTACTTTTCGTAATCGTATTGTTAGCTTTGCATTTACTATTGCCACAGCGATTGCTGTATTCCTGACTGACTCTAGGAATGCTTGGGCTGCCATATTCATAGCAATTCCGTTTGTACTGGGACCTAGTAGTTGGTTTTGGTTATTGCCTTTATTGAGTGCAATTTTTTTATTACTTCTCTTTTCTGCATTTCCAGTCGTCCCATTAGAATTACAACTTTTTGCGCGAAGAATTATCCCAGAGGATATTTGGACTCGTTTAAATGATTTTAAATACATGAATAATAGACCTATAGAGGCAACTCGTATTTATCAATGGAAGGAGGCTATTAATTTATTTCTGCAGAGACCTTGGCTGGGATATGGTGCAGCTGCCTTTTCTGTCTTATACCCTTTACGCCAAGGAATATGGCATGGTCATGCTCATAATTTGCCACTTGAATTATTGGTGGCTCATGGCATTCCTGTCGCAATATTAGTAGTTGGTTTTGTTTTGCTTTTGTTGATTATTTCTTCTAAGAATTGCAATTTCTTTGGTGATTTAAGAAATAAATCTTTGGCAACTCAAAATTTGTTTGATAGAGCATGGTGGACAGCAGCATTTATCCTTGTTTTTCTACATGGTGCAGATATGCCTTTTTTTGATAGTCGAATTAATTTAGCAGGATGGATTTTGTTGTCAGGTTTGCGTTGTATGTTGATACCTACGAATTCTTTTAAAAAACTTGGTTTAAGCTCTTTTGATGATGGTCGACTAGTACCTTAGGTGTTAAGGCGCCTTTGAGGTGCTGCCATGGTAGGACTCTAGAGAAAGGCCAATTTTCATGAATAATTTCTTCCCAGGAAGGAAGGGATGGCAGTGTAGCGATTGGATTATTTAACTCGGAATTATTTTGAATTAAATTGTACGCATTTTTCCATCCTCCGAAGCTGTTATGTGCGCCTTTCATTAAGTACAGAACTGGAGCAAGACGACGATCACTCCTAGATATTAAGGCTTGAATTAAGCTCCACTTATAACTTTCTGCTCGTACAGTGATTCCGTGAGGTCTTAATCGTTTATTGAGCAGTTTTAATCTTTTATCTGCTTCTCGACGTACTCCACACCATTGGAATGGTGTATGTGCTTTTGGTACAAATGTGCTTACACCTAGTGTAAGTCGAAGTCCTGAAGTTTTTCTTTTAATTCTTAGAAGTAGGTCTGCTGTAGCCTCTATATCATCTACATCTTCAAGAGGTAGTCCTACCATTGCATAAAGCTTTAGCTTGGTTAAACCACCATCAAGAGCATATCTAGCTGCCATAAATATTTCCTCTTCTGACAGTTTCTTATTGACTAGCTTTCTAATTTTTTCGCTACCACTTTCTATAGCTATTGTTATGGATTTAGACCCGTGTTTTGCAAGCGTTTGAGTCATCTGTGCATTAACAGTTGATGCTCGAACCGAACTAACACTTAGGCGAATATCATCAAAACGATCTTTATTTATCCATTGTAATAACTCGGAGAATTGTGGGTGTTGGGTGACTGATGCACCTAAAAGTCCTATGCGTTTAGTTGAAGTTAAACCTTTTTCAATAGCAGGAATGAGACCTTCTTCTAGAGCAGATGTACGAAATGGAAGAGTGAGGTAACTAGCCAGACAGAAACGGCATAGTTCTGGGCAACTTCTAACGGTTTCAACCATGTGTATGTTTGCCCATGCAGCATCTGGTGTAATAACAGTGGAGTGAGTTAATACATTGCCACTCCAAGTTTGTTTAGATATAAAACTAGGTATGTCTTGGTCACTAGGTGTAATAGCTTTTAATGCTCCTTCAGCTGTGTATTGGGGAATGTAAAATTGAGGTACATATATACCTTCTACTTGGGCAAGACTCTTTAATTGTTCTATTCGCGAGAGATATCGTGTTTCCTGAATTTTTTGGATAAAATTTGGTAGTAAGTTTTCTCCATCTCCAAGGAGTACAACATCTAGAAAAGGAGCCAAAGGTTCTGGATTGGCTGTAAGAACAGGACCTCCTCCGAAAACAATGGGGTCATCATCAGTTCGTTGATTACTCCATATCGGAATGCCTTGTCTTTCTAAAAGTTCAAGAAAGACTGGCCCATCTAATTCCCAGCTGAGAGAGAGGCCAAAAAGGTCAGTATTTTTATGGTCAGACTCTCTTTGATCAGTAAAGACTCTCCTGACATCAACATCTGATCTTTGTGCAAGAGTTGCCCAGATCACTTGATATCCAAGACTTGTTATTCCAATTGAATAAGTACTTGGGAATGCAAGTACAACTTTTAGAGCATCAGGGGATGCTCTCCTAGGAGTAAAAAGTAGGGTTTCGTTATTCAGTGTTTATTAATAGGGAGAGGGTTAAATTCTGGATATTTAGCAATATAGCTCCCAGATCAATATATAAGAGAATGAATGTCTATAGTCTTGATGATTTCCGATTTTTCGTTAGGTCTAAATCTATTTGTCTTTCATATATTGAATGTTCATTAAATGATCGTGCCACTAGAAAGCTTGTAATACATGCTACTAAAAGTGGTTTCAAAATAAGTAGGTCTTTGGTAAGTGCAAATGCAAGGAACATTGCGGTAACAGGTGTATGTGAACAAGCTGCAACAAATGCTCCCATCCCTGCAAAAACATATGTACTTGGAACATGGCCGGTAACTATTTCTACAAAGTTTCCACAAGCCAGACCCATTGACCCACCAAGGATAAGCATTGGATAAAAAAGTCCACCAGGAGCTCCAGAGGCTGCTGCTAGACCTGTGGTCACAAAAAGAATAAAAAATATGCTTAAGGCCATAGGAATACCTATCTCTCCGTTGGCAATAATTGTTTTTAGTTCAGTAATATGATGAAATTCGTTAGGAAGGAAAGCATAAATGAATCCAAGGATTACACCACAAGAAGTCATTTTCAGAATTAATTGATTCCCAAACCAAACCATGCCCTGCTTTTGCATGGTTAACACATATCGACAATATAGTTCTGCTAGGCATCCAATAATGATGCCTAGAACAATTAAATAACCAAGGTCAATGGGTAAAAAGTTAACTAACGGTGAGTATTCGCGTTCAATTTGAAAGCCTAAGCTGCTGTTATATCCTCCTGAAGTTGAATTTAGACCTATTGCTTGTAAAACATCTGCCCAAGTATCGGCCCAAAACGTTGTTACGACTACCAGTAGTAGAACAACTGGTCTTACAGAGTTTAATAGTTCTTCAATGACATATACAAAGCCTCCTATTGGTGCATTAAAAATGGCTGCTAACCCTGCACCTCCACCTGCTGCAACAATGACTCTTCTAAATGCTACTGGAGCTTTAAGTATTTGAGCCATTTTCCATGCGACTGATCCTCCCATTTGTACAGCTGGTCCTTCTGGTCCTAGGGGAAATCCGCTTCCAATAGCAATAATGCCTCCAATTAGTTTTACCATGCCTACTCTTAGCCCCATTGGGACTGATCGATGACGCATAAAAGCCATAATATGTGACACTCCTGAACCACTAGCAGAAGGCGAAAGTTTTGAAATTAGATAGCTAGAAGAGAATCCTCCTATCCCTCCTATTACAGGTAAAAGGAACCAAGGTGGGATTTCATTCAGTAGATTTAATCGCCAATTATCAAGTAGTTGAATACCTGTTGTAAATAATACACCTGTAAGTGCTGCACCTAATCCAGTTAGCATTAAGGCAATTACGACAATAAGCCATTTCTTTGTGAGGAGATTGTTTATGCTTCTCGTTGTTTTTTTTATCGCAAGATTGGTTTCTAATTCAAATAAATCTTTCATTATTTAATTAATTGGATGAAACAAAATTGCTTTTCTCTTTATTTGAGATAACTTGTCCTTCTTTTTCAAACCCTTTAATTTGATTAAAATTTAAATATCTATACAGCTTATTTTCTATTGGCATTATTTTTCTAGCCGCAATTGATTGATATTCTTCAAGAGTAGGAATGTATCCTAGTAGAGCACAGACAGCTGCTAATTCAGCGCTACCTAGGTAGACCTGAGCTCCATTACCGAGACGGTTGTTAAAATTTCTAGTGCTAGTAGAAAAGACAGTGGCATTATCTTTTACACGTGCTTGATTACCCATGCAAAGAGAGCAACCAGGCATTTCCATACGACTACCAGCATTTTCGAAGATTTGATAATAACCTTCTTTTCTCAGCATTTCCTCATCCATCCGTGTCGGGGGGCATACCCAAAGTGTTGCTTTGTTGGTTCCTTCATTGTTAAGAACAGTAGCAGCAGCACGGTAATGACCAATATTAGTCATACATGAACCAATAAAGACTTCATCTATAGGACTGCCGGCAACTTCACTTAAAAGTTTTACGTTATCGGGATCATTTGGGCAAGCTAGAATTGGTTCTTTTATTTCATTTAAATTGATATTTATAGTATTTGCATAATTAGCATTTACGTCTGCAGTCAGAAGACTTGGTTCTTTTAACCAATCTTCCATTGCTGTTATTCTTCTTTCTAAGGTACGTGGATCTTTATACCCTCTGACAATCATATTTTTTAACAAGGCAATATTACTTTTTAGATATTCACTAATTGTTTCTGAAGAAAGTTGTATTGTGCAACCTGCACAAGAACGCTCTGCACTTGCATCTGTTAGCTCAAAGGCTTGTTCAAGTTTCAGATCAGGCAGGCCTTCGATTTCAAGAACACGCCCATTAAAAACGTTTACTTTGTTTGCTTGATCAACGGTGAGAAGTCCTTGTTTTATTGCCATCCAGGGGATTGCATTCACAATGTCTCTCAGGGTTATACCTTGTTGTAAAGAACCATCAAACCGTACAAGTACTGATTCTGGCATGTCAATTGGCATAGAGCCAATTGCTGCTGCAAAGGCTACAACACCTGATCCACCTGGGAAAGAAATACCTAATGGAAATCTTGTATGACTATCTCCACCAGTTCCAACGGTATCAGGCAACAGCATACGATTAAGCCAGCTATGAATAATTCCATCACCTGGACGTAGAGCAACTCCCCCTCGCTCTGCAAAAAAATCAGGAAGTTCTTGTTGTGTTTGGATATCTACTGGCTTGGGATAGGCGGCTGTATGACAAAAACTTTGCATAACTAAATCAGCGGAAAAGCCGAGACAAGCCAGTTCTTTCATCTCATCTCTTGTCATAGGACCTGTTGTATCTTGACTGCCTACAGTTGTTATTAGTGGTTCACAACTTGTTCCAGGCGTTACACCGGCCAAACCACATGCTTTCCCTACGATTTTTTGTGCCTGTGTGAACCCATGCTTAATAACTTTAGCTTGACTGGGTCGAGTGAATACTTCACTAGGCTTGAGTTTTAATTTTGCCCTTACTTTGTCAGTGAGTGCTCTACCAATCATTAAAGGGATACGTCCGCCAGCTTGGATTTCATCTTTAATTGTTGTAGGTTTCAGTGTGAAACTGCATAAGAGTGTTTCACTACTATGCAGTTCATCGGATTTTGTGATTTTACCTTCGTAGGGGTAAATAGATAAGACGTCACCTGTTTCAAATTGACTAACATTACATTCGATTGCTAATGCCCCAGAATCTTCTGCTGTATTAAAGAAAATTGGAGCAATTTGATTGCCAAGAATTACTCCTCCTGATCTTTTATTTGGAATGTAAGGGATATCTTTACCTATATGCCATAGCACGGAGTTAATAGCTGATTTACGAGAACTACCAGTACCGACAACATCCCCTACATATGCTAGAGGATGTCCTTTTTCTTTTAGCTTTGTAATTGTTTGTAGTGCATTAGGGTAACGACTTTCAAGCATTGTCAGTGCATGTAGTGGTATATCTGGTCTTGTTGTGGCATGAATCGCTGGTGATAAATCATCGGTATTTGTTTCACCATTAACCTTAAAAATGGTTACTTCTAATTTTTTTCCGAGCTTAGGTTTACTCGTAAACCATTCTGCATTAGCCCAACTATCAATAACATATTTTGCATAATCATTTTTTTTAGCTAAATCTAGGACGTCATTGACTGCGTCATATACAAGAATGATTTTGCTCAAACTTTCTGCTGCACATTGGGCTAGATCGAGGTTTTGATTTTGGAGGATTTCAATTAAAGCAGAAACGTTATACCCACCAACCATTGTGCCCAATAGTCTGGTTGCTTCAAGTGGCGTTACTAAAGGAGATTGTGTGCTCCCTTTTGCAATTGAATTGAGCCATGCAGCTTTCACATATGAAGCTGGATCAACGCCTGGGGGGATTCGGTTTCTTAATAAATTTAATAAAAATTCAGTGCTTTCATTTTCTGGAGGAGTCTCTAAAAGCGCTGTCAATGCATGGGTTTCCTCCGCATTTAAGGGTAAAGGGGGGATGCCTTGTGCAACCCTTTCTTTAGCCAAGTCCCTGTATTTAGTCAGCATTACTTTCATTGCAAGGTTTAAATGGGTTCGATTGTTGAATATTGTTATTTCGCATAATCTAATTTTTAGTTGATCAAGATGCGTATATTGAAGTTAGGAATGTATTCATTTTGTAGTTTCTTCTGCTTTCTACTGTTTAATCAGAAGTAATGGTTCTTTCATCAGACTTTCATTTGGTTGATAAAACCTCAGATCTTCACGTTGTAGAGACCAGGCCATTGGTCCCACCTTCTTCGCTGCACAGTGATTTACCTCTGGATTTAAAAACTGCGGAGGTTGTGACTAAAGCGCGTAAGAGGATTCAATCTATTCTTTCTGGTAATGATTCTCGTTTGTTGGTGATAGTTGGCCCGTGTTCCGTACATGATGTTGAGGCAGCAAAGGATTATGCTAATCAACTTGCTCTATTAAGAAAGCGCTTCTCATCAAAACTTGAGATTGTAATGAGGGTTTATTTTGAAAAACCTAGAACAACTATTGGTTGGAAAGGTTTGATTAATGACCCTCATTTAGATGGTTCGTATGATATAAACACAGGTCTAAGATTGGCAAGATCGCTGCTTCTAGACTTGGCTAGATCTGGTATGCCAGCTGCTACAGAGTTGTTAGATCCAGTTGTACCTCAATATATTGCAGATTTAATAAGCTGGACTGCTATTGGAGCAAGAACAACGGAAAGTCAAACTCATCGTGAAATGGCTTCAGGTTTGTCAATGCCAATAGGCTATAAAAATGGTACAGATGGCACAATTGGTATTGCTATTAATGCAATGCAAGCAGCCTCTAGGGCTCATCATTTTTTAGGTATTAATCATGATGGCTGTGCGTCAATAATAAGTACAACTGGTAATCCTGATGGACATCTTGTTTTGAGGGGAGGGAATAGCGGTACTAATTATGATCTTGATTCAGTTTTGAATGTTGCTAGAGAGCTTTCGGAAGCCTCCCTTGTTGATAAGGTGATGATTGATTGTAGTCATGGAAATTCGAAGAAGGATTTTCGCAGGCAAGGTGATGTTCTTAAGGAAGTTTCCAAGCAGCTTAAAAATGGTATGTCACATGTCATGGGAGTAATGATTGAAAGCCATCTTCAAGAAGGAAACCAGAAGCTAACTGAAGATCCTGGAAACCTTACTTATGGTCAAAGTATTACCGATGCCTGTATTGACATCCAGACTACAGAATTGTTGCTTGAAGAGCTTGCATATTCTATTTGTTTATAGAGGAATTTATGTTATCCAAGCCCATAGGAAAGCCACTCCTAGAGGAACAGTTAAATTATCTATTCCATAAGGTCCGATTTGCTCGAGACAGCAGGCTATTAATCCCATGGCAATAATTTGTAGGGGTTGAATATTAGATGCTGCAAAAGTGTTGATAATTAGAAGTACAAATATGCTTACTAAAGCCATAGTTAATGTTCCTATCAATGATTTTTTTTGTTGAAAAATTGTCCACACAGGAGAATTATATTGTTTACCAATTAGTCCAGCCAAGCCATCTCCAAATGCCATAACCAGGACTCCTGCACACACGGCTGGAGGATTGTTAGACCAAAATAAAAACAGCAGGATTGTAATGCTTAGTCCATAAGATATTGTTCCATAGGTTTTTCTTTGAATATTCTCAAAAGTTTTTATCCAATTTATTTGATAATTTATCCATAAGGAGATAGTAATAAGACTAGAAAATAAAATTGCCACTTCTGATGAGATGTTCAGCCACCATGCCAATGGAAGAATAGGACCTGTCCCAATATGTACAATTTTACGACTTAATTCCTTGCTATCAGGATTGAATTTTTTTATCGAGAATGCACTATATAAAATTAGGATTATCCATCCAGCAATAATCAGTAACGGATATAGATTTTTCAAATTTGAATATTAAGCAGCTTGCTGGTGAGTTGTCATTACTCTCAGTTTTAGAATGGCTTTTGCTTCTAATTGTCTTACGCGTTCTCGTGAAACATTAATTTGCCTTCCAATTTCTGCAAGTGTTAAGGGCTCTTCTCCATCAAGTCCAAACCTTAAACGCATAATTTTTTGCTCTCTTTCATTTAATTGAGATAACCATCCACCTAAATGTTCTTTTTGCATATTCCGATCCATTCCTGCCATAGGTTCATCAGAATTTGGATCTGGAATTAACTCACCGAGAGTACTTCTGTCTTCTTCTCCACGAGCATGAGAGTCTAAAGATGCACAAGGTGCACTTTGAGCAATTAGATCTTCTAAATCTTTTGGTTCCATTCCCATAGCATTTGCAAGCTCTAACCTGCTAGGTTGTCTACCTAGGCGATGAGATAATTCCCGAGAATTTCGCCTCATTTTGGAAAGCTTTTCGCTGATATGAATAGGAAGACGAATTGTGCGTGCGCTATTATCAATCGCTCTGGTCATGCCTTGCCGTATCCACCAATAAGCATATGTTGAAAACTTGTATCCCATAGCAGGATCAAATTTATCAACAGCACGCTCCAATCCAATAGCTCCTTCCTGAACTAAATCGAGTAGTTCGAGACCTTGATTTTGATATTTTTTCGCAACACTAACGACTAGCCTTAAGTTTGCTGCCATCATGCGGTCCCTTGCTCTTTTCCCCATTCGGATCTGGTGTCTTTGCCGTGGAGTGTGTTTTTCTTTAGGAACGTCTAACAATGCTTTCATCTTTTGCACATGATGTGCAAGCTCTATTTCTTCAGCAGCTGTTAGTAAAGGAACTCTGCCAATACTGCTTAGATAAAACCCAATTGAATCAGTTGGTAGCCTGCCTCCCGCTCTTCCTTTAGAGACTGGTCCATTTCCAGATGCCTTTTCTTGCTGCCTTTTCGAATTGCTTGAAAAAGCGATATCTACTGATGGTGATAAAGATGCACCATTGGTAGATTCCAGAGGGATCCCCATCACCCTGGCCTCCTAAAGTTTGTTTTGCATTGAAGTTAGCACTTTTAAACCAAGTTAGTGCAAATTAAACAAAAAACTTTCTGTTCCTTTTGCGATTTGTATAGAAAGAACTTTTCATTTAGGTATTAAGACTTAAGGATAGTTTTTTATTTCTTATCTATTCTTGCTATGGATTTTTTAATAAGCCTGTGATTAGTTCATTTTGAGCACATTTTTCTTCACCATCCGGCGTTCGCTGTATAAAACTTCCATCACTTTGCATTTCCCATGCATTTTTGTTGTCCCTGAGATAAATATCTAAAAGCTTTTTTAGCTCTTCCTTCAGGAATTTGTCTTCGATAGGAGTTACTGCTTCTACTCTTCTCTCCAAATTACGACGCATCCAATCTGCACTTCCTATAAAAACTTTTGACTCTCCACCATTATTAAACCAAAAAATTCGTGAATGCTCTAAATACCTTCCGATAATACTTACAACCTTGATATTTTCACTTAGACCTTTTTTTTGAGGGTATAAACAACACATGCCTCTGACAATTAAATCTATCTTTACACCTGCTTGAGAAGCCTCATAAAGTAAATTAATTATGTTGTTATCAACTAAGGAATTCATCTTTGCTTTAATTTTCCCTTTTCCTCCATTTTTTGCAAATTCTATTTCCCGCTTTATCAGGCTTTCTATCCCATCTCTGAGTGTCATAGGTGCAACTAATATTTTTCTAAAAGTTTGTTGCTTGGAAAAACCTGTTAAATAATTGAAAAGTTCGATTAAGTCCTGCCCTAGTTCGGGGTTAACAGACAATAAACCTAGATCTGTATAGAGTTTAGAAGTTTTTGAGTTGTAGTTCCCTGTACCAATATGAAAGTAGCTACGTAATCTATCTTTTTCTTTCCGAATAACTAATGCAATTTTTGTATGTGTCTTTAGTCCAAGAACTCCATAGACCACATGAACACCTGACTTTTCAAGTTGTTTGGCCCATTGAATATTATTATCTTCATCAAACCTGGCTTTTAGTTCTACAAGTGCCAAGACTTGCTTTCCATTTTCTGCAGCACGCATTAATGCTTCGATGATTTTTGAATTTTGAGAAACCCGATATAAAGTCATTTTAATGCCCATCACTAAAGGGTCGTTGGCAGATTGATTTATGAATTCTTCAACAGATGTGGCGAAGAGGTCATAAGGGTGGTGAAGCAGTAAATCTTGTTTTCTAATGATTGAAAAGATACTTTTGAATTCTTCATTTTTTATGGAACCGTCTTCGAGTAACCCTCTCTGGCTATTTTTAAGTAGCGAATGTGTAGATCCTCTTTGAGATGGATTTTTTAGAGATGGCCGATCAATTTTTTCTAATTTGAATAATTCATCTAAGCCAAGAAGGCCATTAACTTGATATAGATCCTCTTTCCCTACTACCATTCCTTGCATCAACAAATTTAAAATTGTGTTTGGCATATTTTTAGAGACTTCAAGTCTTACAACTTCTCCGCCCATTCGACGTTTACGCAACCCTTCTTCTAACGCGATCATCAAATCGTCAGCCTCTAAATCTCTTAGTTCCAAATCAGCATCTCTTGTAACTCTGAAAAAAGAATGCTTTCCTATGGACATACCTGGGAAGAGCATTTGTAAGTTATACGCAACTATTTGCTCTAAAGGAATTGCGTGATAACTTTTGCCAGATTCATCTTTAGTTAAATCAGTAGGAATACGTATAAATCTATCCATTGTTTTCATAGGGATCTTTACTCTGACAAATTGTTCTTTATTTGTTTCTGGATCACGAATAAGCGCGGCAATATTTAGACTGAGATTGCTTACAAATGGGAATGGGTGTGCAGGGTCAACTGCTAAAGGTGTTAAGACTGGGAAAATAGCAGTTTGAAAATAGTTATCTGCCCAAATTTTTTGACGAGAATTTAATTCACAATAGTCAATTAAATAAACATCTTTTTTTTTCAGAGCATTTTTTAAAGTATTTTCAAAATGATTTTGTTGCTTTTCTAGAAGCGGCTCTAGTTGTTTCCTGATTTCCTCTAATTGTTTTTCAGGACTTTTACCGTCATCACTTTTTTTCGTTATACCCGCTTCTACTTGTGATTTTAATGAGGCGACTCTCACCATAAAAAACTCATCTAGATTATTGCTGAATATGGCACTAAATTTTGCTTGCTCTAATAAAGGATTCCTTTGGTCTAATGCTTGTGCTAGCACTCGCTCATTAAAATTTATCCAACTTAACTCTCTATTAATATATTTTTTGTTGGAACTTTTAGGGGTCATTTTGAGCAATGTTAGCAAGTGAAAGAGCTTAATTTAATTGTCCAGATGATAAATCCCATTAGCTCGCATTCTTTTATTTAATCATACTAAAATGTCTCCTTTTGATTTTAGATTAATGCGAGATAAGAGAGTTATTACTAAAACAAGTATTAGTGCACCCCCAAAGAAAGGGCTTTTTTGACCAATTTGATCATATGCAAATCCGGCCGCAGTACCACCTAGGAAAGTACCGAGACTTTGGAGACCCTGTAATCCTCCTAGAACTGTTCCTTGATTTGATGTTTTGATACGTCTAGAGATAAGCCCACGCAAGCATGGCGTGACCAATCCAGTTCCTGCTGCTAATAAAGCAGAACCAAAAAAAACTACAGGTCTTGAAGTGGATTGATTTGCCATTGGTATCAGTAAGCACCCTGTTGTTAGTAGCCCTAGGCCAATTATTGTCAACTGTAATTCTCCAAACTTTTTCACTAATGGACCAATTAACCCTCCTTGGACAATCATTGCGATAATGCCTACCATTGCAAATACCCATCCAGCAAGACTGCTTGTCCACGCAAATGATTCTTTTAAATAGAGTACGAGTACGGTGGTAAAACCATTAAATGCCATGAAAAATAAGAAAAAGCCAAGGCATGGCCTTCTTACTGATTGATTTGCAAATAATTTTGCTAATTGGCTAAAGGGATTGAGGTTTCTTTTTTTTGGCAACAAACTTCTTTCAGTTAGAGGTAAGGTTTCAGGGAGTATCCATGTAACTAATCCGAGGTTGATAATTGCAAATATTGCAGCGGGTATGACTGCAAAAGTAGGGTTAATTTCTGCTAATCGCCCACCTAGTGGAGGCCCTATTGCAAAACCAAGTCCAAAAGCTAATCCAATTAAACCAAATGTTTTTGCTCGATTTTCTGGAGTTGATATATCGGCAAGAATTGCTGTAGCTGTAGCTGCGGTTCCACCACTTAAACCATCTATGATTCTTGCTATAAATAGTAAGATTAGTGGAACTGTTGTAGCCCAGAGAGGTAGGACACTTTCCCAATTTAAACTTAGAGTTATTCCAAAAAGACTTATTGCTATTAATGAGCCAGCTATACAAACCTTGAGAATTGGCTTTCGCCCATATCGATCACTTAATGCTCCAATTAAAGGAGATACTGAAAATTGTGCGAGGGCATAACTTCCTGAAAGAAGAGCAAGTGTTGTTCCGCTACTAGTAAAACGCTCTAATAAAAATGGAAGTAACGGAAAGATAAAACTTTCTCCTAATCGATCATCTAGAAGTGTAAAAAATGCACAGATTGGTATTACTTTATTTTTGATCGCCATTGAATTAAGTTTTGAAGCTTTGATTTTGCTGAACCTGAATTAAGACTGATTTCAGCTTGTTTTATTCCATCTGAGATGCTACTTGCTATTTCCCCTAACCATAAGTAAATACCTGCATTCCACATTACAGCTTTTTTTAATGGGCCCTCTCCATTAAGTGTGTTTAAGCTTTGCATTCTCCATGTAGGTAGGTCTTGCCAAGGTAAATCTGTGCTTTTGCATGAATAGTCTTTTGGGTTTAGGGTAAAAACTTCATAGGTGTTACTTTTTATCTTTGTTAATTTAGAAGTGCGGCTTAATGAAATATCGGTACTTCCTTCAAGTCCTTTTATAGTGACTATATTTTTCTCACCAAGAATTTCTAGAGCTTCTATATGTCTACTTTCTGTTGGAGGGTGAACATACCCAGTAATGAAAAGATGATTACCTTCATGAGCTGTCCAAATTAATTCCATACTGGCTAACGGAGGTCTCTTGCCGATATCATCTCTATATTGGATTAGTTTTTCGGCTATAGGAAAGTGTTCAGGTTGATAGATTAATGCCAAACCATTTTTAGTAAAACCCTCTTGAACTTGATTCATATTGAGACCTTGTAGTGAAAGACCAAGTTCATTAAATAACTCTTGAGTACTTACTCCATATTTAACTGGCATACGACCACCTCCTTGTAAAACTATAGGGAGGCCAGCATCTAGAAGTACTAAAGTCGTTAATGGATATATAGGTGCCGTTTTATTTCGACCATCAAATGGCATCCCAAAGCATATTGGGCGACAATTAGTTGTGCTTGCTTGGAGAGTGGGGCCTAACTTGATATAAGCATCTACCATTCCTGCAAGTTCTTGAGGTTCTGGCCTTCGAATTCGATGGGCAATCATAAATGCTCCAATTTGAGCAGGGCTAGGATCACCTTTCAGAATTAGCTCTAGAGCCTCTGCAGATTCTCCACGAGTCATTCCTCGACTTGTGTTGGTTCCACTACCTATCTTGCGTAAGTGCTTTTTAAAACGTTCTCGATTAGATTCTTCATTCATGAATGATGGTCATCCTGGCACTGTTTATTTAGTAGGCGCAGGCCCTGGTGATCCTGACTTACTAACTGTTAAGGCAAGTAGGTTAATTAGTCAATGTGAAGCCCTTGTATATGACTCTTTAGTGCCTCATGAAATGCTTAATTTAGTGAGTAATAATTGTGAGTGTATATTTGTTGGCAAACGTCGTGGTCATCATTCCACTCCTCAGCTGGAAACTAATAATGTTTTATTAAAGTTAGCCAAGCAATATAAATCTGTTGTTCGTTTGAAAGGTGGTGATCCCTTTGTATTTGGTAGAGGAGCAGAGGAAGCCTTATTTTTACAACGTAATCAAGTTAATGTTGAAGTTGTACCTGGAATAACATCTGGCATTGCAGTCCCTTCTTATTTTGGCATTCCTCTTACTCATCGCCTGGCAGGTAGTTCAGTAACTTTCGTTACAGGTCACGAAGGAAACCATAAAATGCAACCTTTTGTTAATTGGAAGTCCCTTGCGAACTCAACAAATACTTTGGTCATTTATATGGGTGTACATAATCTTTCTTATATTGTTCAAGAATTACTTGATGGTGGATTGCTTCCTGAGACACCTTCAGTTGTAATACAGCAAGGAACTGTTGTTGGTCAAAGACTTCTGAAAACTAGTGTTCGGAACCTTGTGGAAGAAGTGGAGAATAATAATTTTATTTCACCAGCAATAGTCATTATTGGAGAAGTTGTTAATTTTCAAGTTGAATCCTGTGCACCATCACCAGCAAATGTAACTATGCCAATTTTATTTTAATCGTTCTTGGTAAATAATGATCTCCAGAAACTTTCAGGGTCTGTAAATAATTTAGTTGGTATTTTATTTATTCTAGAAATTGCGCGACAACTCAGACTATTGATTAGAAGCCATTCATCATCTTCTTCTGGGTCAATTGAAAGCTTAGCTTCTTGGATTATTCCTTTTTTTAAAGCTTGTGCCCGCATGACACCTGCTAAGCAGCCACTTTCTAGTCTTGGAGTTAAGAATTGATTTCTTCGCTTCACTATAATGTTTGATGTGGTTCCACAACAAATTTCATCAGTAGTGCTGACAAGTAAAGCATCATGAAACCCAGCTTCTTGAGCCTCTCTTCTTGCTTGGATTGATTGAATGTAATTCAGTGTTTTGCATTGACTTAATACACTACTTGCATTTCTTTTCTCGTATTGACTAATCATTGTAGAGACTGGATTAAAATTAGGTTTTATTTGATTAATCTCTATCCATAATTGACTCGTTAATTCTTTTCTTTTACTTTGATGTAAATCGATTCCTCTACTAGTATTTTCTCCTCTGCTCCAATTTAGTCTAATTGATCCACTATTATTCTTTAAACAGCATTTTTCAATACCTTCGTGCAGAATTTTTTGTAACGACTCCAATTGAGGAGGTGTTTCCATTCCTAATAACTTAGCATTTTTTGTTAAACGATTGAAATGTTCAGTCAGTAGTACTAAATGTCCATTTTCTACATAAATAGTTTCGAATATTCCATCGCTAAAATTCAGCCCCCTATCATTAATAGAAATTTTCAAGTCATGTGGCAAGCCCCAATTTCCATTTATCCATCCTATAGATTTATTAGGTCTCACTTATTCCAAAGCCTTCAATATTGGCATCAATTTCCATTTTAACTCTTCGACCTCGTTTTCAGCATCTGAGTCCGCAACAATACCGCAACCAGCATTAATTCGAAGTGTTGATCCATTTACCATTAGTGATCTAATAAGAATATTGCTATCGAATTGACCATCCCAATCAATATGAATAAATGAACCACAGTATGGCCCCCGTGCAGTAGGCTCAAGTTCATCTATTCGTTGACATGCTCTAACTTTGGGAGCACCACTAATAGAACCTCCGGGCCAGCATGCTTCTAGAAGATCAATCCAGGTTTTGCCAGTTTTTAGAGTCCCGTGTATTACAGAAGTGAGATGATGTACTTGAGCATAGCTTTCTAGGCCCGCTAATTGTGTGACTTTTATACTGCCCGATTCACACACTTTTCCAAGATCATTTCTTAGCAAATCGACAATCATTATATTTTCTGCTCGATCCTTTTGACTACAAACAAGTTGTGCTGCCATATCAGCATCTACCTGAGGATTGTTGTTCCGTGGACGTGTCCCTTTGATAGGCCTTGTTTCTACTAATCCACTTGGATCAACTTGAAGAAATCGTTCTGGAGATGTAGAGATTACAGCTTCTCCTATTGCTTTATCTCCAGCAATAATTATTCCTGAGAATGGTGCTGGAGAAATTTGACGTAGCTTTTGAAACAGATCAATAGCAAAAATTTCTGAAGGTTTTTGAGTTGTGCAAGATGTAGCAAGATTTGCCTGAAAAATATCACCTGCTCTAATCAATTTCTTTATTAAATTTACTTTTGCAGCAAAATCCGTTTTGTTGATTAACCACTTCCAAGAATTTACTGGGATTCCTATTTTCTTTGATAGATCATTTTGATTATTCTCATGCCTTAAGTTTTGTAGCCATCTATCAAGACTTTCTACTTGCTGCGGGTTAGTACCTTCTATCCATATTTGCTTATCAATGAGATCAAATTTTATTACTGGGTCATGCCTGGCAATCCACAACGTTGCCATTGCGTCTTTTTTCCATGGATTATTTGGCTCTATCCATACCCCAGCTTCATAACTAAGCCAGCCAGTCCAATGACCTGCTTTTAAATTTCTTAGTAATTCAAATGGGTTTTGTTTTTGTTGCGTGGGGCTGTATTCGCTACAACAAATTTGTTCAGTAGGATTAGTCGCTAGAACTGTCCATCGTCCAGTCGAGCTCCCATCACTATCAAGCCATATAAAACCTTTTTCTCCAAAACTTTGAATTAAATTATTGGCTATGTATGCAGGGTCATGCCATTTGCGAGCTAATTTTCTAATGGGAGTAATAAGCTTCTTCATTTCGAGCAAAGATCTGACCTGCCAGCTTGCACCAGGGCTTCATTCCTGATACGACAACTGTCACATAGGCCACATGCTTTTTCTAATTCGCTATAACAACTCCAAGTTTGATTAATTGGGATCTCTAGCCTTAGTGCTTCTTTCACAATCTCTATTTTGTTCATGTACATAAGTGGAGCAAGCAGCTTGGGTGCTTTACCTTCCCGGCCGGCTTTACTAGAAAGGTTTGCAAGGGCTTGAAATGATTTGAGATAGTCCGGTCTACAATCCGGATAACCTGAGTAATCCATAGCATTTATACCAAGGATAAGTTGATTAGCTCCTCGAGCCTCGGCAAGGCTGAGACCAATGGCGATGAAAACTGTATTTCGACCAGGAACATAAGTATTAGGAATTTTACCTGGAACAACACCTTCTTTAGGAATTGATTGAGTGTAATCAGTCAAAGAAGATCCTCCCCACTGGGCTAAATTTATGTTGATAATTTCATGGTCAATTAGCTTTAAATGTGAGGCTAGCGCTACAGCTGCTTTTAATTCACGTTTATGCCTTTGCCCATAATTAAAAGAAAGTCCTATTACCTTATGCCCAGATTCAATCGCCATCGCAGCAGCTGTTGCTGAGTCTAGGCCACCAGAAATTAATGCAATAGATATAGAAGAGTTCTTTGTCGACATTCTTATTTGTTAGAAGAGGGAAGTCTTCTTTTAAATGAATAAAACTAATCTCACTAACTCTATATTAATCTAAGTTTAACCATTTATGTGTTTGTAAACTGAGCCTCCATTTAGGATTATTGATCACATGATCAATAGCCAATGCCTTCCCTTCTTTATGTTTCCACCCTGGCTGTAAAAAAAGAATTGGTTCCATTAATATTTTGCTCTTACACTTACTTGCATTTTTCTTAGTATCAGTAGCCAACTTGGCCATTTGCTCTGCAAAATAAATATCTTTTTTTGAATGAATAACTACCTTAATTTCATGACATGCTTCTAACAGTTCTTTTTTGGGAGGGAAATGCCTTTTTGGGGAAAGTGTAATCCAATCAGGTGATCCACTAATAGTATCTACTCCACTTGTTTCTAGATGAATCGGCATATTTCCCTTGTTGAAAAATGAAAGCTCACTTTCTAAAGCTTTGCATAATGGATTGAGATTGTGATGCAATGGTTCTCCCCCAGTGATAACGAGAAAAGCAGCACCTCGAGAATGTGCTTTTGCTGCTTCTTTAGCTAGTTCATTGACTTTAATCTTAGGATGAGATGTTTCTGACCATGATTCTTTCGTATCGCACCAGGAACAACCTACTTTGCATTTTGCAAGCCTAATAAAAAAAGCACTTCTTCCTGAATGAGCACCTTCTCCTTGAATTGAATGAAAACGTTCCACTACAGGTAGTGATGTTGTCATTAAGTCTGGTTTTGATGATAACTATTTGATTGTTTGACAGCTTTTTGAGGTGATTTTGGTAGGCGTGATAGCGCTGCTTCAATTAATCCTTTGAATAGAGGGTGTGGTTTTCCAGGTCTAGATAAAAATTCAGGGTGGTATTGACATGCAGCAAAAAAGGGATGGTCTTTTAATTCAATTAGTTCTACCAAGCGACCATCTGGTGATGTACCACTAATTATATATCCTGATTCTAGAAAAAGGTTTTTATAAGAATTATTGAATTCATATCGGTGGCGATGGCGTTCGTAGACAACTTCTTCCCCATATAGGCGATGCCCTATTGAACCTTCTTTTAACCTACATGGATAAACACCTAGTCTCATTGTCCCACCTAGATCAACTACATCTTGTTGTTCAGGCAATAAGTGAATAACTGGATGATCGGTATTTGAATCTAGTTCAAAGCTTGTCGCTCCTATAAGCCCAGCTATGTTTCTGGCCCATTCAATAACAGCACATTGCATTCCGAGGCAAAGGCCTAGAAAAGGTATCTCTTTTTCTCTTGCTAATTTAATTGCTGCAATTTTGCCATCTACACCACGATTACCAAACCCTCCTGGGACAACAATTGCGTCCATGTCTTTTAAAAGCACATCAGCCCCTTCATTTTCAAGTCTTTCAGCGCAAATCCAATGAAGATTTAGTGAGGCACTTTGTTCAATGCAAGCATGCCTCAGTGCTTCAACTACTGAAAGGTAGGCATCATTTAATTGAACATATTTTCCGACTACTGCTATTTTAATTTCTGGCCCTGGATTTCTTAGTTTATGGACTAGGCTTTCCCAGTTTTTAAGATCACAATTGTGATCAGTTAGCTCTAAACATTCCAGTACTTCTTTACATAGTCCTTCTTTCTTAAGTGCTAGTGGAACTGAATATATACTATCTGCATCTAGGGCTGGAATGACAGCGTTAGTATTAACTCCGCAAAATCCGCTAATTTTACTTTTTAGGCTTTCATTAATATCTCTGTCACTACGACAAATTAATATGTCAGGCTGAATCCCAATAGACCGTAATTCTTTAACAGAATGCTGTGTAGGTTTGGTTTTAATTTCTCCTGAGGTTCCAATAAAAGGTAAAAGTGTTACATGAACATATGCAATATCGTTTTTGCCAACATCACCTTTGAATTCACGAATTGCTTCTAGAAAAGGTAGGGATTCGATATCACCAACTGTTCCACCAATTTCTGTAATTACTACATCTGCGTTGCTATTGGCTGCAACTCTGTGAATTCTTTCGCGTATTTCACCTGTTATATGCGGTATAACTTGTACAGTTCCTCCGTTATAGTCTCCTCGCCTTTCTTTGTTGATTACAGATTGGTAGATAGAACCAGTAGTTACGCTATTTAATCTTGATAATGCTGTGTCTGTAAAACGTTCGTAGTGTCCTAAATCTAAATCAGTTTCAGCACCATCTTCAGTTACAAAAACTTCTCCATGCTGGAAAGGACTCATTGTTCCAGGGTCTACGTTTAAGTATGGATCAAGTTTCAAAATTGATACGCTGTACCCTCGGGATTTGAGAAGTCGTCCCAAACTTGCAGCAACTATTCCTTTGCCGATGCTTGAAACAACTCCGCCGGTGACAAAAACAAATTTTGGCATATCCTTTTTGGGTATTCTTTAAGTTACCTCAATCATTGATAAGACCAAGAAAATTCAAGATTTCTTGTAAGTATCGTTTTGAGCTGATTAATCAATATGAATTTATTCAGTCTCTTCAAAAGTGCTGGTTATATGAAGTTCTTTTAATTGTCTTTGACTTACATAGTTTGGTGCTTGAGCCATTAGGCATCTTGCCTGTTGAGTTTTTGGAAAAGCCATAGTATCTCTTATTGATTCTTCCTTTGCCAAGAGCATGACTATCCTATCTATGCCAAATGCGAGACCTCCATGGGGTGGTGCTCCCATTTCTAAAGCATTGATTAGGAATCCAAACTGTTCAGACATATTTTCTTTGGACAATCCTATTGTCTCAAGTACTTTCCGTTGTAGTTGAGGGTTATGAATGCGTAGCGATCCTCCACCAAGCTCTAATCCATTTAAAACAAGATCATATGCTTGCGCTCGAGATTGAGGGAGCTTCTCTGACCATAAATTCGAATCATTACTGATATCATCAATATTTGGAGCGCAAAAGGGGTGGTGCATAGCTTCTAAACGATTTTCTTCTTTATTGAATTCAAACATCGGGAAATCTATAACCCAAAGGAAATTCCATTTGCTTTCTTCTTGATCTGAAGGTATTAAATCAAGTTCTCTTGCAAGAAATTGTCTCACTCTATCCAATGTTTTGTTAACTATTGTGCTTTCCCCGGCTCCAAAAAGTATTAAATCACCAGGCTTGGCATTTGTGGTTTCAAGAAGATTAGTTTTTTGAGAGTCGGTCAGATTGTCTTTGATTGCACCAATAGTATCTATTTCATAATTTTCACGAACCCTAATAAACGCTAAGCCTTTAGCACCAGCTTTTTGGGCTTCATTAAAGATATCGCCACCTGGCTTAATCCGTACATTACTAATTAACTTATTTCCACCAGTTACTGTTATACATTTTACGGAGCCTCCATTTTTAACGGCGTTTGAAAATACTTTAAATCCGATTTTTTCCAATATAATACTTACATTTTTTAGCTCCATTCCGTATCTTGTATCGGGCCTATCAGTTCCAAATCGATCCATACTTTCCTGCCATGACAATCTTGGAAAAGGTACTTCTAAAGTAATTCCTTTAATTGTTTTCCAGATTGAGGCAATTAACTTTTCATTTAGATTCAAAATTTCTTCTTGATCCATAAAACTCATTTCGATATCTAATTGTGTGAACTCTGGCTGCCTATCTGATCTCAAGTCTTCATCACGAAAGCATCTCGCAATTTGGTAATAACGTTCAATACCTCCAATCATTAGCAGTTGCTTGAAGATTTGAGGAGATTGTGGCAAGGCAAACCATTCCCCTTCACATACTCTTGAAGGTACTAGATAGTCTCTAGCTCCTTCAGGAGTTGAACGAGTAAGGATAGGTGTTTCTACTTCTATAAAGCCTTCATTTTCAAGGAAATTTCTCGCTGCTTTAATTGTTTTATGTCTTAAACGAAGATTTTTGTTCATTCTTTCTCTTCGTAGATCTAGGTATCTGTACTTGAGCCTTATTTCTTCTTTAATAGGTTGTTCATCATGAATAGAAATAGGAAAAGGTAAATTGCTAAAGACAGGATTTAATATTTTTATAAAATCAGCTAAAACTTCTATCTCTCCAGTTGGGATTTTTTTGTTTGTTGATTCCTTAGGCCTTGACCTCACTTGTCCAGTTATTAAAAGTACTGTTTCATTCTTTAGACCCTCTGCAATAGTAAATAAATCGTTGCCTTGATCAGGGTCGACTGTGATTTGAATTGTCCCACTCGAATCTCGTAGGTCTATGAAAATTACGCCGCCATGGTCTCTGCAGCGATCTACCCATCCACATAGTTGAACTTTGGAGGTAATGTGCTTCGTGCGCAGCTCTCCACAGTAATTACTGCGCATGGCATTTACGTAGTAGAACAAATAATGAGTTTCCCATAGTGATCGTTTTTAACCTTGAAAAATAATGATTTTGTCAGGAAACACTGCGATAGAAAGGTTTTTTTACAACCATCGCGGGATAAAGTTTATCTCTAATTTGGACATTCACTTCATCACCCAATTTAGTTAACTCTTTTGGTAAATAGGCTAGCGCGATAGGCTTTTCAAGAGTTGGGGACCAGCTTCCACTAGTGATCTGACTAATTTTTTGATTGTTGTAGAAAATTGGATAGTCTTTGCGAGCAATGGCTCGACCTTGGATTTCTAAACCAACCAATTTCTTAGTTAAGCCATGTTGACTTTGCTTTTCCAGCGCTTCACGTCCGATAAATTTTTTAGGCATTTCTAGATGAACTAACCATCCTAGGCCAGCTTCTAAAGGGGTAGTGTTTTCGTTGATATCATTTCCAAAAAGATGCATAGCAGCCTCTAAGCGTAATGTATCTCTTGCGCCTAATCCACATGGTGTAACCCCTGCATTGATAAGTTCGTCCCACAGAATATTTCCTGGTTCAGATTCCAAGAGTATTTCATATCCTTTTTCTCCTGTATACCCAGTTCTTGCAATGAATAATGAGGCACTTTCTTCCATATCCTTGAATTGATAATTTATGGTTTTATGCCCAAAAGGAGGAAGATCTTTTAATGATTTATGTACAACATCTCCAAGTATTTTAATTAGATAATGTTCTGCTTTGGGCCCTTGCAATGCAAGGAGAACAGGGTCTTTTTTTGCATTATTAACGGTGATCTTGTCAAGGTTTAAATTCTTTTTGAACCAATTGATATCGGATTCCTTGCAAGCTGCATTGATTATTAACATTAGGCAGTCTTGATTTTCACCATCTATTCCTAAGTCGTAAATGATGAGGTCATCAATGATTCCACCATGGTCATTTAAAAGAACTGTGTAGCAGGCTTCTCCAGTACCAATCCGATATAGATCTGTAGGAACTAGTTTTTGTATTTCATCTTTGGCATTCAGTCCTTTAATTGAAATTACACCCATATGAGACACGTCAAATAAACCAGCATTTTTCCTAACTGCATTGTGTTCATTCATTAGCCCAGCAAATTGGACAGGCATTTCCCATCCAGCAAATGGAACTAAACGCGCTCCTTGGTCTAGGCATTTTTGATTTAAAGGAGTTTTTAAATATTCCATTTGTTTTGAAGAATGAGGTGCCAGGAGCTTTGATTGGTTATTAACTACTTGGTTTTTTTTGGAAGTTAATGATTCGTGGCCTAATTTTAAAACTTTATCTAACCTATGAGTCTTGGAGCAAATTCAATGTCCGGAAAAGAATGCTGTAAGACCTGTAATCATTGCATGTTGGGCCAAGCCAATGCATATGGATGGTGCTTGCTCAGAAATATCAAAGTTCATCCTGAAATTTCTCAATATGCTTTTTGCCATCATTGGTCTAGTAAAGAACCAACCTTGCCCAACCTTCAAGATTTTTCTAGAGATTCTGATACTCAATTAGAATTAGAATCGACTTTGACCATTTTGGAGCGTTAATTTTTAGTAATATTTGTTTTACTTTTACAGAGACATTAACATTATTAAACTTCTCGTTACTTTAGCAGCAAGAACACTGCTAATTCCAGAGTTATCTAAGATAGGGGATAATTCAACTATATCTGCTCCAATAATTCTATGCTCTTGAATAACATTTATTACTGCTGCAAAATCTTGCCAAAAAAAACCACCCGGTTCCGGAGTTCCTGTGCCAGGTAAAACACTTGGGTCAAACCAATCTAGATCTATTGTTAGATAAATAGGCTTATTTTTAAAGGGTTTAAGTATCTCATAAAGATTATTTGCTGGCTCACCAACTTTGAGTTCAACTAATCGATTATCTGCTTTCATTTCTTTAAACTCTTCACGAGTTCCACTACGGATGGCTACTTGAAAAAGTGTTTTGCTTGGTAGAATTTCTAAACATCTTCTTATTACACACGCGTGGTTATAACATGAGCCAAGCCATTCACTTCTAAGATCTGCATGTGCATCTAATTGTAAAACAATAACATCTGGATACTTTTCAATTATTGATTTTATTGACCCTATAGTAATTGAATGTTCTCCGCCAAGTAATAGTGGTTTTATTCCTTGGGAAAGAATGCTATTTGTTGCTTCCTTGACCAAATTAATTACAGGTTCAGGTGCACCATGAGGAATTTCTAAAGATCCAAAATCTATATATTTTATTTCTTCAAGATCAAGCCCTAATTGCGGGCAAAATGACTCAATACTATTACTAACATTTTTGATTTCAGATGGTCCAAAACGAGTACCTGGCCTAAATGATGTAGTTCCATCGTAAGGGATACCACAAATGCCTATCTTGCAATTTTTTGGATTGCTTTGACTGCCCATAAATATGGGACCATCTGTATTAAACTTTGGACTTTTAGAAAGTTTCATAGATTTAACTCTCTTTCAAGAAAAGCAGGAATACTATTAAATGCACCTTCTTGCCAACGAGGACTCCAAATTTCGCAAGACTCAGTAATTTTTTGCATTCTTTCAATAATTGGTTTGTGGTATCTTGGCTTACCTTGTGAAGCAAAAGTCCAGCTCCACCAACCACTTGGGTATATTGGTACGTTTCCATATAAAGGGTCTGCATAATCGAAAATTTCACGAAGCATTTTGACTGTATTAATATGAAATTCTCTGAAGGTTTCCGGTGATTCAGATTGTGTTGCTAACACACCTCCTGGCTTTAGTATTCGCCGACAATTTGTAAAAAATTCTTTTGAAAATAATCCTTTAGCAGGTCCTTTTGGATCAGAACTATCAATAATAATAACATCATAAAAATCAATAGGTGTATTTTTAACCCACTCTATGCCATTTTCAATAAAAATATTTAAGCGATTATCTTTCCAAGCGTCACCTCCAATCTTTGGTAAATATTGTTTACTTAGTTCAATTACACGGCTGTCAATTTCAACTAAATCAACACAATCTAAAATGTCATATTTCATACATTCTCTAGCGCTTCCTCCATCACCACCACCAATGATAAGAGCTTTCTTAATTTCTTTTGAGCTACATAAAGCTGGATGGACTAAAGATTCGTGATATTGCTTTTCTTGGCCTTCAGCAGTCATCCAGCAATTGTCTAAAAGTAGAGCATTTCCATAGAGCTTACTTTCAATAATAGTTATTTTTTGGTAATTACTTTGTTCTTCAATTATTACTTTACCTTTTAGACCAAAACGAGCATTATTTTGATACTCATCAACCCATTTTCTCATAAAATCATCAAATAAATCATTAATATTAATCATGAGTCTAATTAATATTCTTTTTTATAGACATCATTTTTTTAGCTTCTTGCCAAAGGAATTCTAATTGTTTTTTTGATTGCCCAAGAATTTTCCCCTTAAGTTTTGATTCCATGTAAGACAATCTATTGAGAAATTTATTATTAGTTTTTTTAAGCCCCCTTTCTGGAGATAGATTATACCATCTGGCTATATTTATAAGAGTGAAGATTACATCCCCTAACTCTTCCTCTGCATTAGTCATGTCTTTCTGTAAAAGCGCTTCCTTTAGCTCTTCTACTTCTTCATTAAATTTATCCCATATATGATCATTGCTAACCCATTCTAATCCTAAATCCTTTGCTTTCCAAGATATGTATATTGCTCCATTCATAGCAGGCTGTTGTCTAATTTTTCTCTTAGCTTCATCTGTTATAGGAGTTTCACTTTGTATTGCCTCTTTTTCTAGCATTTTAATTTCGCTCCAACTCAGGCCTTTAAATTTACTTGTACTTTCAAATATATTTGGGTGTCTTCTAATTAATTTATTTTTTAATTCTTTTACTATATCATCGAAAGTAAATCTATTTTCTTCCTCTGCAATTTGGGCATGTAATATTACTTGTAATAGTAGATCTCCGAGCTCTTCAGTCATACCTTTTTCATCATTACTTTCTATCGCATTAACAACTTCATAAGCTTCTTCTAGGACATAAGGTATTAGTGAAGTGTGAGTTTGTTTTATATCCCATGGACATCCATTAAGTGGATCTCTTAATCTAGAGATTACTTTCCTAAGTTCAATCATCGCGTTGCTTTTCATAATGCTAGAAATCAATTTTGAAGATTAGTTTGATTTACCTATGTAAGTTTTGAAATTAATTAGTGCGAGAACGAACTTTATCTTTTATTAGGTGAAGCCATACGCTTCCTTCCATGCCAATGAAGATAAATAAAGTTTCTTTTGAATATCGTGTTAGAAATTTTGCTACCATTTCAGTTGAAAGAAAGTTTAGCTCTATTCCGAAAGCATTAATTAATAATTTCAATAAAGCAATAGTTACTATTAGGTAAGATATTCTTAAAGAGGTTCCTATGATGGGACCGTGTGAAAGAAATGATCTGTGAGGAATAAATTTTCTGTATGGTAACCAAATTATTTGTAATATACCCCATCTTTTTAAAGGTAGAGAACGAGTATCCAGATCTGGAGATAGCCATAAACCTCCGATTGCAAACGCAAGACCTGCAAGAATCCCATTCTTAAATCCAAATAAAATGCCTATGGCGATTCCAAACGGCAAGCTATAAAATTTTGTAGATTGGTCATGTTCAATGCCAGAAGCCATTAGTTTGTAACTAATTATTGTGCTTAGCCTGGCTTGGTAAGGCACAATTGTCTAACGGGCGATTAGCTCAGCGGTAGAGCGCCTGCCTTACAAGCAGGATGTCCCTGGTTCGAACCCTGGATCGCCCATTACATGCTTTTTATGGACCAAGTTTTCACGATTAGTTCAAAAGCTTCTGCTGAATTGGTCAGGCAGTCCGCCTGTGGAGATACACCAGGCATAATGAATATTGATTTTATTGAAGATACTTGTTCTGAAGGGTGGGTTCACATAAGAGTTGGGACGGGTCGAAACAATGGTGTGCCAATTGCAAGAACTGATGGTGTTACCTTGTATGCCCCAGAAGCCCAAGTGGATCTCCTTAAAGGATTGGAATTGAATTTTTACGCCGATTTAAGCGGAGGAGGGTTTTTAATTAGTGTGCCCACTGGTAGTGAAGCATGTTCTTGCGGAGCTGGTTTTAGAAAAATTCGAGATTAAGTGTTTTTACGTTCTTTCTTGATTTTGTGATTAAGCCGCAATTTCTCGCAGCCTTTCACCATTTAATCTTCTGGGAAAAGTATAGAACTCAATTCTTCTTCATCTACGCCATAAACACGAGCCAAAGTGGTTTCAATAGCACTCGTTACTTCACCTGACAAAAATCTCATAGCAGTTAGTGCTTCATCTGAGATTTCATCAGTAAGCAGTTTCTCTTCGTTAGCTAGTTTTTCATCATTGATTACTGCCATAATCCAACTTTGATAGGCATAAATCAAGTCCGAGAATTCAATTTCAGGGTCATTTAGATCCATGGTCATCTTTAGTGCCATTCAAACGCATTTCTATTTGATTTTATAAGGCGAGGTTTATTTGCCATGACAAAACCTGAAAAAACACTTATTCAAGCAAAAGTTTTTGAATTTGCTTTTAATGAGCTTGTAAGAAGTAAACGAAGTACTTTTCAACCAGAGTGGACTATTGATAGTTGGGCTAAGTTTTTAATTTGGGTTGCTTTGAATTGTGGTCTTTCTGGGGATAGAGAAAATCTTGAATTTTTTGCTGAGTCTTTAGGGGCAGCATTAACGACTCGTATGAGAAAGAAATTTTTTGAAAGAACTCTTGAAAGTTTGTCAGTGCATTTGGTTGCTGACCCTGCAGAAAGTCAAATTCTTCTAATGTCAATTAAAGATCCAAAGGAATTGACTCCTGAAAAAGCCTTACAAGTATTGGGAAAGGTTGGCTTATCAGAAAGAGCTTTATTGGATATGACTAAATGGGTTATTGATGAAGGGTTGATTGCTATTCCTTGGAAATCTTCAGAAACTGGCAGTTAATTTGTGCAAAAACAAAGAATTTTATTAGTGTTTGCAAGGATGCTTTAAATATTGCTTCGTGGAAGATCAGTCAAAAACTCAAGTTTTTGGGAAAGCAGTTGATGTTTTACCTAAAACATATGACCCTAAGGGCACGGAAAAGAGATGGCAGCGTATATGGAGTGAATTAGACGCCTTTCACCCCGATCCAAATGATCCTGGGAAACCATTCTCTGTTGTCATTCCTCCTCCGAATGTTACAGGTAGTCTTCATATGGGACATGCTTTTAACACAGCACTTATTGATACGATTGTTAGATTTCAGCGATTGCAGGGAAAAAATGTTTTATGTTTGCCAGGAACAGATCATGCATCGATTGCTGTTCAAACAATTCTTGAAAAACAATTAAAAGAGCAGGGGCTAGATAGGAATGAATTAGGAAGACAATCTTTTTTAAAAAGAGCCTGGGATTGGAAGTTAGAAAGTGGAGGCCGCATAGTTGCTCAGCTTCGCCGTCTTGGTTATTCAGTCGATTGGAAGAGAGAAAGATTCACAATGGATGAAAAGTTGAGTAGGGCAGTTACAGAAGCTTTTGTTCGTTTACATCAACAAGGTTTGATATATAGAGGAGAATATCTTGTTAATTGGTGTCCTGCATCAGGTTCAGCAGTGAGCGATTTGGAAGTCGAAATGAAGGAGGTCGATGGATTTTTATGGCATTTTAGATATCCATTAAGCAATGGACCTTCTTCCAATGGCACTACGCATTTGGAAGTTGCTACTACTCGGCCTGAAACTATGCTTGGCGATGTTGCAGTGGCAGTGAATCCTACTGATGGTCGATATAAAGATCTTGTTGGCCAAAAACTTACATTGCCATTTATAGGAAGAGAGATTCCTGTTGTTGCTGATGACCATGTAGATAAAGATTTTGGAACTGGTTGTGTCAAGGTCACTCCAGCTCATGACCCTAATGATTTTTCTATTGGTCAGAGACATCAGTTGCCTCAGATTACTGTCATGAACAAAGATGGCACAATGAATGCTCAGGCAGGACAATTTGAAGGGTTAGATCGTTTTGAAGCACGCAAGGCAGTTGTAGATGCTTTAGAGGATCTTTCACTGCTTACAAAAGTTGAACCATATCGACATAGTGTTCCGTACTCCGATAGAGGAAAGGTACCTGTAGAACCTTTACTATCTACACAGTGGTTTGTTCGCATGGAGCCATTGGCAGATAAATGTCGAGCACATTTTGCTAAGAATGAGCCAAGATTTGTTCCAGCACGATGGGAAAAAGTTTATTTAGATTGGTTAACAGGTATACGTGATTGGTGCATTAGTAGACAATTGTGGTGGGGGCATAGAATACCAGCTTGGTTTGTAGTTAGTGAAACGGATTATGAATTACGTGATGACACTCCATTCGTAGTGGCATCTTCTGAAAAAGAAGCACTATTGCAAGCTCGTCAAAAATTTGGTGAGTCTGTTGAAATAAGGCAGGATGAAGATGTTTTAGATACGTGGTTTTCTAGTGGCCTTTGGCCTTTTTCTACTTTGGGATGGCCTAAGGAAAATGAATCAGATTTTAAATGTTGGTATCCAACAAATACATTGGTAACAGGTTTTGACATCATATTTTTCTGGGTTGCAAGGATGACGATGATGGCAGGTGCGTTTACAGGCAAAATGCCTTTTTCTGATGTATATATCCATGGACTTGTTCGAGATGAACAGAATCGCAAAATGAGTAAAAGCTTAGGAAATGGCATTGACCCAATTTTGTTAATAGAGCGTTATGGGGCAGATGCTTTGCGATTTGCTTTAGTCAGAGAAGTGGTTGGTGCTGGTCAAGATATTCGTCTTGATTATGATCGAAATACTGATACTTCTGCCACTGTTGAGGCTGCTAGAAACTTTGCTAATAAGTTATGGAATGCCACTCGCTTTGCTTTAATTAATCTTGGGGAGACTACTTTTGAAGAGACATTTCAATCACTCGACTCATCTCAATTGCAGCTTGCTGATAGATGGATTTTATCCAGACTGGCCAGAGTTAATTCGGATACTTCTAAACGATATTTAAACTATGGACTTGGTGAAGCTGCAAAAGGGCTTTATGAATTTACTTGGAATGATTTTTGTGATTGGTATTTGGAACTCATTAAAAGACGACTTAATCCAGGAGATTCGCCTAGTGCGTCTCAATTATTAGATAAACAGATTGCTCAAAAAGTAATGTTTAAGGTTTTAAGGGAGCTTTTGGTCATGCTTCATCCTTTAATGCCTCATCTGACAGAGGAACTTTGGCATGGCATTACAGTTTTCCCTGAAGAAAAGCTTCTTGCTTTAGAGCCTTGGCCAGACTGTAAGAAAGATTATTTAGATGAAAATTTGGAAAGCTCATTCAATGAGTTGTTTACTTCAATTCGACTAGTTCGCAATTTGCGAGCTGAGGCAGGATTAAAGCCTGCTCAGAAAGTTCCGGTTCGTTTTATTACTAAGAAAGATAAGCTTGCAGAGATTCTTGAAAAAGCAACGGCTGATATTCAATCCCTTACAAAAGCCAAACAAGTTGATGTACTGCACCCTAGAGATCTGAAAGATCAACCTTCAGTTAAAGCGTTGGCAGGCGTATCGGGTGAATTGGAGGTTGTACTACCCATTGAAGGCTTGATAGATCTCGATGCTTTACGTAATCGCTTAGAAAAAGATTTGCTAAAAGCTCAAAATGAAATAGCAACTCTTTCGAACAGATTGTCCAAGAAAAGCTTTATAGAAAAAGCACCTGAGAAGATAGTCTTGGAATGTAAAAATAAATTAGCGGAGGCTCAATCACAAGCTAATTTAGTAACTGAAAGAATTTCAGGTTTAGGTTAAAGTTTGAGCTTAATGAACTTAGAATTTACCAATATATTTGATACACAGCTTCAATTTTTCCTTACTCCTTTGGGGTTTTTAACTTTTCTAATAATATATATTATATGGACGATTTTTTTATTGCCAGGATCATGGTTGTCTATGGTGGCTGGTTTTATATATGGAATTGTATTGGGTAGCTCTTTAGTTTTTATTGGAGCATCTATAGGGGCAATATTAACTTTTCTTGGGGGAAGAAGCTTTTTACGAGATTGGACTAATAAACGCCTAAGTTCTTTCCCTAAATTACACTCTATAGAAAAGCAAGTTATTAAAAATGGTTTGAAATTTATTTTATTAACTCGACTTTCACCTTTATTCCCATTTGGTTTACTTAACCTTGCTTATAGCATTACAGATGTCTCTATTAAGAATTATTTTATAGGCCTCATTGGCATTTTTCCAGGAACTCTACTGTATTGTAGTCTTGGATCTTTTGCTGGAGAAATATCAGGTTTTCGATCTGTTATTAATAGTCAAAATGAGTTGGTTTCTTTTATTTTTACATCCTCTGGATTATTAGCTTCAATAGGTGTATTTTTCTTTATTGCTAGAGCAACAAGAAATGCATTATCAGATTTAGATCATTGATTATTCTATGTTTTAAGATTCCAATCTCGAATAGTTGCTATTAAAATAAACCACATTAATCGTGACTTTGCTAACAAGCCTTTTTTCGCTGATAGTTCAAGGAACTTTGCTTGCCCACAAGGTGTTTTGATGAATGAATGAATTTTCGGCTTAAACATAGGTAATTGGGATTAGAGAAATAGGCTTAAAAATTCTTTCTCGTCAATTATTATAACGCTTAGATCTTTTGCTTTTTTTAATTTCCCACCTGACTTATTACCAGCAATTAGATAATTTGTATTTGATGAAACCGAAGAATTTACTTTTCCGCCTGCTTCCTCAATCATTTTTTTAGCTTCACTCCTTTTGATTGTATTTAATGTACCAGTCAACACAAAATTCTTGCCAAAAATTTTGCTTGATCTAATGCCTTTAATCTCTAACTGATTATTCTTTGCCGCAAGATCTACCCCTAAACATTCCAGCTTTTTTATTAGATCTTGATTATCTTTTTCTTTAAACCAATGATATAATGATTCACTTATTTCCAAGCCAATACCATTTATTTTCTGGATATCTTCTGGAGAGTTTAATGCTGCATCACTCAATTCAGTAGCACTTGGGAAAGCTTTTGCGATAATTTTTGCATTACCTTCTCCAATATGTAAAATCCCTAAACCATATAATTTTCGATGCCATGGTTGATTCTTAGATTTTTCTACTGAAGCTATTAGTTTCTTTGCAGATTTTTCACCCATCCTATCCAGTTTTTGAAGGTCTTTTTCGTTCATTTTATACAATTCTGCAATAGATAATATAAATTGTTTTTTGACTAACTGTTCGATTATTTTACTTCCCATACCATCTATATTCATTGCACCTTTGCTTACCCAATGACGTAATGAACCTTGAATAATTGCTGGGCATAGATTGTTCACACATCTTGTAATAGCTTGATTAGAATCTCGAAAAAGGTTTGTATTACATTCAGGACATTTATTAGGTAAAAATAATGGGGCTGCATTAACCGTTCTCAATTCCTTTAATACTCGAACAACTTCAGGAATTATTTCTCCTGCCTTACGAACAATAATTGTATCTTCTGAATGTAACTCTAGGGATTGAATTCTATTGGCATTATGTAGTGTTGCTCTTCGTACTATTGTTCCTGCTAGAGAAATTGGTTCAAACTCTGCAACAGGAGTAACTGCTCCTGTCCTTCCAACTTGGTATGTAAGGTTAATTAGTTTCGTTGGCGCTTCTTCCGCTGGGTATTTCATTGCAATTGCCCAACGCGGTGCTTTCTGAGTTACTCCAACAAAGTTTTGCAGCTCAAAATCATTTAGCTTAACAACAACTCCGTCAGTTGTATAAGGAAGTTGATTCCGGCGTTTTTCCCAAGAGTTAAAGAAGTTTTCTACTTCTTCTAGACTTTCTAAAATTTCTTTATTTGGATTGACTTTAAATCCTATTTTCTTTAGCCAATTAAGGCTTTCCCATTGGCTATTTGGCTCTTTAGGATCAATTTCTTTTGCTATCCAGTCTTTAGGTAAATGAATTGTATACGCAAAAAAATCTAGTTTTCTTGAAGCGACTATTTTTGGATCTAACTGTCTTAGTGTTCCAGCACAGGCATTTCTTGGGTTTGCAAATAAATCATTCCCCTCAGTGTTTCGCAAGGCATTAATTTCTTCAAAAGTTTGATTAGGTAGAAAAACCTCACCTCTGATTTCAACCCATTGTGGTGGATTTTTTAAATGAAGTGATAAAGGGATAGAACTAATTGTTTTTACATTTGTAGTAATGTCTTCGCCATTCTCTCCATCTCCTCTAGTTGCAGCTCGTACAAGTAATCCATTTTCATAGCTTAAAGCCAAAGCATTTCCATCGATTTTTAATTCGCAAACATATTCACAGAACCTTTTTTTTTCTAATGAAGTTGATTTTTGATCAATTAATTTTTTTATTCTGGTGTTCCATTCATTTAATTCTTGAATAGTGAAAGCATTATCAAGACTAAGTAATGGGATTTTATGATTTACGTTAATAAAGCCTGTAGAAGGCATTCCTCCTAATCTTTGAGATGGACTATCAGGTGTAATTAGAAACGGATGTTTTTTTTCAAGTTCTATTAATTCCCTATAGAGGCGGTCATAAACTGCATCCTCCATCACAGGTGAATCAAGCACGTAATAAGCATGGTTAGCTTTGTTGAGCAGTTTTCTAAGCTCAGACGAACGTTTTGAAGGATTGTTGGTGGAAGACTGCACTAGGCAAACTTGCTTGTCTTTAACTTTTGCCTTTTGCGATTCGGTTGATTCGCCAGGCTTTGTCTACTTTTACAAAACTGAAATCCAATGGTAACTCTTCTTTTTTGTCTTCAGATTTGAGTTTTAAGGTGAGGATGATTAAATTATCTTCTATTCGGGGGCGACCTGATTTTAAGTTTCTATATTTGTTGAGTTGGAGACTCCCAAGGAATTTTAAAAAATCTTGGCGACTGACATGCTGACGATAAGTTTTTGTTGTCAGTCTGTAAGCAGCATCAATTTTTCCAGAAGCGATGTGATCAAAAAATTGTTTAACGAGAGGGTTGATGCCTCTTGCTCCAATGACCAGCTTGACCGCATTGAAAGTCCAGAAAAGGATTAAAGCTCCACCTCCTATAAGAAGAGCTTTGATTCCAATTTCTCTAATTAGAGCCCCATCCATTGGTAATTGTTTTTGAAAAAGTGTTTGACTTACTAACTCTATAAAGCCAAGTGTTCCCTAGTCACTAAGTTTTAGACAGAATGTTATTGCTTGGTCAAGGACATTACCCTAAATCATAGATGTCACTGGTCCCACTTTTACCATTATTTCATCGTTTTAATAAGGAGTATTTTGATGGCTTGCTTGTCAAAAATGGTAAGCCAATGGTTTCAATACGTTGGAGTGATGGAAGATTACGTAATACAGCAGGCTTATATCGCAGGGGCTGGAAGGGACCAGGGAGGAGATTTTGTGAAATTGTTCTATCTAGGCCACTTTTAGAGAATCTGCCTGATAGTGCTGTTGAAAGCACTCTTTGTCATGAGATGATTCATGCGTGGATTGATTTGGTTTTAGGTGTCAAAGAGGCTCATGGTCCTAATTTTCATGCACGCATGGCTTTAATTAACTCTTCACAAACTAATTTTCAGATTAGTGTTCGCCATAATTATCCAGTACCCGCAAAAACACCTAAATGGCTAGCAACATGTCCTTCTTGTGGCTTAAGTTTTCCTTATAAGAAGTTAATGCGAGGTGTGGCTTGCAAGACTTGTTGTGATACAAAGTATTCAGGTAAATGGCATCCTAGTTGTGTTTTGATTTATGAACCTATTGCGATAGAAAATTCATGAAATCGATTTTGATAATGATTTTTCTCTAAAAGTGCAATTC
The DNA here is from genome assembly GCF_027359375.1 of Prochlorococcus marinus str. MIT 0919. Lineage (NCBI taxonomy): Bacteria > Bacillati > Cyanobacteriota > Cyanophyceae > Synechococcales > Prochlorococcaceae > Prochlorococcus > Prochlorococcus marinus. The sequence continues at coordinate 1,131,306 of NZ_CP114779.1, read as the reverse complement.
TGTTAATTTGTTTGTATGGACAGTAGTCGCAAAAGAAATAACCGGCGCAAGCGTTCTAGTGACCCTTTAGAACGCAGAGTAGACCAATGGTTTGAGACTGGACGCCAGTTTGTAGATGGAGTTTCTGGTAATAGGCCTGGAAACCGAAGATCTGCAAATATGAGAGCCACCCGATCAGGGCTGAACAATGTTGGTCGTTGGGTTGGTGACAAAATTGATTGGTTTTTTGAAGAAGACGATGATTGGATGGAAAGTGCTGAATTGGGAGGTAGGCCTGAAAATTTGCTTTCAGGTCCTAAAAAGCCTTTAAAGGCAATTTCCTTGAGAATTCCCAAAGCGATAGCTCCTTCTGTAGATACTGACGAAGAGATCGATTCACAAGCAAAAGAATGGCCTGATGAATCCTCTTTTAGGCTTAATAGATGGAAACGTTCCCAGGTACTAGATCAGAGCATTCAACGAAATTCATCAACTGCTAAAAGGAACGGAGGCTTACCTAATCGACGTATACCAAAATCTAGTCGACGAAAGATTAATTAAGTTGAAGCTTTTGACGCGGTGTGGGGCCAAGCCACATTTCCAACTCTGGATTAAAGACTTCTCTAATGACGGTTAGCTCTTTTTCTTGACGAAAGAATCTGTAGTGTCTACTCCAAAATGGTCCTTCTTTTTTAAATTCTTTTTCAAGCCAACTTGCATTAACTAAAGCAAGCCCATCAACTTCACGAAATAGTTCAGATCGGCCTTTAGTAAGGCTATCCCAAATTGGCTGTTCCTTATTTTTTAAGTGGCGCTCAGCTTCTTTTTGATTCCACCAGCTTTCTGCCCATGCCAGGGTCTGTGATCCACATCTAAGCCATACTTGGCGTCTTAAAAGCGGTGGTTTTAATTCTTCAATTTCTATAGGTGCTCCTTTGCAACCTTGCTGCTCTGATTGCATTGCTATTAGCTTTACTTTTACTTTTTCACCTGTCAACAGATTTAGATGTCGAGTGGGGCTTCCATCTCCTAAAAGCATTAGTTGCCATGGCCCAGAGAGTTTTTGAGAAACGTTTCCAGACAAGACGGATTCTGTTGGTGCTTCCCAAATACTTTTAGGGGAATCAAGTAATTCGTTTTTCAGCGTATTTCTCCTGACACATGAGATTGGTTCTTTTTCGAATGGGATGTATTACTAGATTTGTGGCTTTGAATTTTTAACCATACTAAAAGAGCTGTTAAATCAGCTTTGCTGACACCAGGTACTAAAGCAGCTTCTCCAAAATTCTTTGGTTTATTTATACTTAATTTTTCACGTGCTTCTTGTGAAAGAGTTTTTATATTACTAAAATCTACTTCGACAGGAATAGGCTTCTTGCTTTGCTTTTTAATTTGCTCTATTTGAGCCTTTTGCCTTTCTAAATAGCCACTATATTTAATATCGATTTCTGCTCCCTCTCTTACGTCTAAAGGGATATCTGGATCCATTAACCTATGCCTAATTAAATGAGATGTATGTGTTCCTGGTCTCCGTAGTAGATTTGCGAGACTAATTGATCCTTTAATAGGAGCGCCTGTCTCTTCTTCTAAGACAGTTGCGATTTGATCGCTATCTTTTACTCTTTGCTTTTCTAGTCTTGCTTTTTCTTTTGCAAGAGCCTCTTGTTTTGCAGTGAATATTGACCATCTACGATTATCAATTAAGCCTAATTCATAGCCTAGTGGAGTTAATCTACGATCAGCATTATCACTGCGTAGCACAAGACGATACTCGCTTCGACTAGTTAAGACACGATAAGGTTCACGTAAGTCTTTTGTAACTAAATCGTCTATCATTGTACCTATATAGCTTTCTTCTCGAGGGAAAACTACAGCCTCTTTTTTTTCTACATATTTCCCTGCATTAATTCCTGCGACTAATCCTTGTGCTGCCGCTTCTTCATACCCTGTTGTTCCATTAAGTTGACCCGCACTAAATAATCCTTTTATTCTTTTAGTTTCTAATGAAGGTCGTAGCTGTGTAGCTGGAAGATAGTCATATTCAACAGCATATGCAGGGCGAAGCATTATACATTTCTCGAGTCCAGGAAGTGTTTGTAATAGTTGTAGTTGTAAATTTTCGGGGATACCGGTAGAGAAACCCTGAACATAAATTTCTGGAGTATCTAGTCCCTCAGGTTCAAGAAAAATTTGGTGTGATTCTTTATCTGCAAACCGAACAATTTTGTCTTCAATGGAAGGACAATAGCGGGGGCCAATACTATCTATAAATCCCCCATAAATTGGAGTTAAATGTAGGTTTTCTTTAATTAATGCATGTGTAGCCTTTGTAGTACGTGTTATATGACAACTAATTTGCTTTCCGCTTACCCATGCATGCGGATCAAATGAAAAAAACCTATCTGATGCGTCACTTTTTTGTTCTTCTAGTAAATGTAAAGCAATGCTTCTACGATCTATTCGAGCTGGAGTCCCTGTTTTTAATCTATCAGTTTCAAAGCCCAATTTTTGCAATGATTCAGTAAGCCCTTCAGCTGGTTGTTCTCCTGCACGACCTGCAGCCATCGATTGATTGCCTACCCAAATTTTGCCTCTAAGAAATGTACCAGTTGTTAGGACTACAGCTTTAGCCAAATAAGAGGTTCCAAAATAGGTTTTAATTCCCTTGATTGTTCCAATTGGCTCTTTATCAGGGTCACAAACATTGTCAAAATCTACTTCTAAGTCTGTAACCATTGCTTCACGCAGTGTCAGATTAGGTGTGTTTTGAAGAAGCTGAAGCATTTCACGCGCGTATTTGCGCTTATCTGTTTGTGCTCTTAATGCCCAAACAGCAGGACCTCTACTTGCATTAAGGATTCTTTTTTGGAGTGCTGTGGAATCAGCTAGCTTTCCAATGACTCCTCCAAGAGCATCAATTTCATGAACTAATTGACTCTTGGCGGGACCTCCAACTGCAGGATTACATGGTTGCCACGCTATCCGGTCAAGATTTAAGGTGAATAATGCAGTAGATAAGCCTAATCGAGCAGTAGTCATTGCAGCTTCACAGCCAGCATGCCCACCTCCAACAATGATTACATCAAAAGTTTCGTTTGAATTATTTGTCATTACCTACTTATTAGAACTTCATTGTGAGTGATTAATTTGCAAGATTTCTAAACCTTGTAAATTGTGGCTCGAATAATAATTTCACTGTACCTATTGGACCATTCCTATGCTTAGTAACTATTACTTCAGTAATGCCTCTATCAGGAGTCTCAGGATTGTAATACTCATCTCTATAAATCATTAATACTAAATCTGCATCTTGCTCAATAGATCCAGATTCGCGAAGATCGCTTAGCATTGGACGTTTGTTCGTTCGCGACTCCACACCTCGACTAAGTTGAGAGAGAGCGATTACAGGAACTTTTAACTCTCTCGCCATTGCTTTGAGACCTCTTGTAATCCTAGAGAGTTCTTGCACTCGATTGTCTGGTGTAGAGCCTTCCATTAGCTGCAGGTAATCAATAACAATAAGACCGAGTTCTTTACCTTGCTCAGCAATTAAGCGTCGACATAATGAACGCATTTCTAGGACACCTAGGTTAGGCTTGTCATCAATATATATTGGTAGTTGACCAAGAGTATTTATTCCCTGCCCTAAGAGTGGCCATTCTTCTTGATTAAGACGACCTGTTCTAAGTCTTCCGCTTTCAATACCTACTTCCATTGACAGTAGCCGATAAGTAAGTTGTTCTTTGCTCATCTCTAGACTGAAAACACAAACGGGAAGTTCATGTAATTGTGCGACATTCTTTGCAAGGTTTAAGACAATAGAGGTTTTACCCATGGCTGGTCTTCCGGCAACAATGATTAAGTCACTACGTTGTAACCCCTGAGTCATTGCATCGAGATCGTAGAAATTGACGGGTATGCCAGCTACAGAAGTTCCTAAAGAACGACTTTCAATTTCATTGAAGGTGGATGTCAGTATCTCCGCAGTTGGTATAAGACCTTTAGAGGGTTGCTCTTGACTAATCGAAAAAATCTTTTGCTCTGCTTTATCAAGAACTTCTTCTGTAGGCATAGTTTGATCAAAACTTAACTTGATTACTTCATTCCCGGATTGAATGAGTTGGCGACGGATAAACTTATCCGTTATCAACTTTGCCACCTGTTCAATAGATGCAGTAGAGGCAACTCTTTCTACAAGCTCAACGAGACGATTATTTCCTCCAACTTTTTCAAGAGCACCTGTATCAGCCAACCACGCACTCATAGCTGTCAAGTCTGTAGGCTTGCCTTGGCTATGGAGCATTAATGCAGTACGAAATATTTCTCTATGTGCACTTAAATAAAAAGCCTCAGGTTGCACTAAATCAGCAATGCGGCTAATTGCCTCAGGATCTAATAAAATTCCTCCAAGAACAGCCTCTTCTGCTTCAAGATTTTGTGGCGGCACAAGGTCTTGTTGACTTTCAAATTTAGGTTCGTTTGCCTTAGTATATTTCTGAGAGTTTCTTCCCTTGCTATAGGAAGAGTCATCTTTTGAGGGGACAGGAACACTAATCATTTACATATACATAAAATACACATGGGTTATTAACATTGATAAATCATTGTCTGATTCTCGGAGACATTAGTAACTAATTACCTCAACATTTACTTCTGCTGTTACTTCACTATGAAGTTTGATTTGCACTTTATAGTTTCCAGTACCGTGAACTTCTGGAACTGAAATAGTCCGGCGATCGATTTCTTTTTTTGTTGCTTTTTCAATTGCTTCTGCAATATCTCCATTGGTTACTGATCCAAATAAAACACCATCTTCACCTACTTGCTTTTTAACTGTAAACCTTCCAATTGTTTTTAACGCTGTTTCAAACTCAAGAGCTTCTTTCTTTAAGGCCGCTTCAAGTTCTTTTTGCTTGGCTTTGCGGTGTTCTACTTGTTTCATAACAGCAGCTGTTACTGGTAATGCTTTTCCATGTGGAAGTAGGAAGTTTCGAGCATATCCAGGTGCAACTTCTACAACATCGCCATCTTTTCCAAGGCTAAGGATGTCTTCTTTAAGAACAACTTGAACTCGTTTAGCCATAGTTTTTTGTTAGGAAGTGGATCTTTAGATCTCTATGCAACAAGTTTAGGACGTCATAGGCAGCCTTATTTTGGTTGCTAGCCCTAAAGAGCTTAAGAACTTTATATGTTCCCAAGTCAGATCAATTTGCCCTTTTTGAAGGCCTTGCTTGGCAGAGCTTGGAAATGCATGGTGATTATTATGCCAGCCTTCTCCAAAAGTTAGAGCTGCCACCCAACGATTATTTTTAGAACTATCACCACTCTCATAGGCAACCGTTCCCCAACAATGGGTAGCAGAGTTTACTAGCCAGGTTATGTGATAAACGACTACGAGCCTTAAAGGGATTCCCCAAAGAACCATTGACCAGCCACCTACTTCGCTTATGGTTCCTATCCAAAACAGGAAGCATCCAAGAGGAATTTGGAGCAGCAAAAAGTATTTATTTAAGAACAAATAATAAGGATCTTTTACTAAATCGCCTGTAAAACGAGGCACGGTATTCAGTGCTGGTACTTCTTCAAACATCCAACCCATGTGGCTCCACCAGAATCCTTTATTGCTGTCATGATGATCAACATCAGTATCAGAAAAAGTATGATGATGTCTGTGAAGACCTACCCAGTCGATGGGGCCATGTTGACAACTTAAGGCACCACACGTTGCAAAGAAACGTTCTAACCATTTAGGTACTTTGAAAGATCTGTGAGATAAAAGTCTGTGATAGCCAAGTGTCACTCCCAGGCAAGCTGTAATCCAGTAAAGTGTAAACATTGCACTAACAGCTTGCCAGCTCCAAAACCTAGGAAGAAGGGCATATATTGTTAACGCATGAATTGCGAACATAAAAAGAATTGTTCCCCATCTACGCTCAAATTTTCCTAAAGGCTTTACGGGATTATTTTTAACTGGTATTTGAAGCTTGCTTGATGCTGCTACTGCTTTCTCAGCGGTGACTGGTTTACGCAATGGAGCGTTTTTTACACCTATAACACTAGAAACCACTTTTATGATCTGTTTGAAGGTAGCTTATACTAACTGATAAGCATCCATATCACAAATTCGGTGTAATCTTTCGAGTGATTTAGTGACCAACAGTTATCGCGATCGACTTGCAAGTGGTAGAAGGGCCATGGCCCATCTTATTCATGTTTGGCATGAGCGAAACGGATGGTCTCACAAGGTTTTGCCTGCACTCGCTGATTCTTTGAATTTAGGACGGATTCATAATTCTCAAATATCGAACCTTCGTAATGGGAAGCTTTTTTCACCAGGCCCAGAAGTTTTCCTTGCTTTTGCTTTGATCAATAATGTTTTATATCAAGGAATTAATCCCATAAGAGATCATCTTGAGAAAGATCATCCTGAATTATTACGAGTACTTTTAGAGTCTTCTCTTCCATTAGTTGGTGATGATGAGCAGCCTCTATCTGCAGGGGATTTATTTGAAATATTTGTAGGCTTAACTCCTTTACCTTCTTCTTTTGATTGGTTCATCGAAGAAAATGAAGCGGTTATGCTAAGTGCTGCTTTGGCTGATTATCTTTGTAATAAAAGACCATGGAGACAATGCCGTCAGAAAGTAATGGAAGCATATCCAGTTCAGAAAACAAATAGAAGAGAAAGGTTTGCAGCTGTTATGGCAGGATTAAGAGATTACACAGCAGAAGAGTTAGATGGAGAATTGTTGGATTTATATGCGACTCATCAAAAGATAAGTAATTCTGATTTGCAAGGGGCTGATGCATTTTTGGAAGATTTAAGAATTAGGGCAGATTTTTTGAGAGAATTGGAACAGGCTTGAATTCAATAGAATTTAATTTTGACAAGATTCAATAAGAACACTGATAGTGAAGATTTCGTCAAGGCATTGGCTTCAAAAATTGTTTGCTCAGTAGAACTAAAATTTGATGATATTTGTGAGAAGAGGACGAAAGATGTATTAATAAATCTTGAAAAAGTTTTAAATTCTTTTTCTAAAGAAGGTTTAGGTGCACATCATTTCTCTTCTTTAACTGGTTATGCCCATAATGATCTAGGTCGTGAGTTAATTGACAGAGTCTATGCAAATATTTTTGGTTGTGAAAAGGCAGCTGTCAGAATGCAATTTGTTAGCGGAACTCATGCAATAACATGCGCATTATTTGGTGTTTTGAGACCAAGTGATTCTTTATTATCTATTACAGGTAAACCGTATGACACTCTTGAAGAGGTAATTGGATTAAGAGGTTCAGGTAAAGGCTCGCTTCTTGAATTTGGTATTAAGTATGACCAATTAAATATTTTTGATAATGGGGAAATCAATTTACCTTTGTTAGATAAAGCTTTGGACACTTCGATAGATATGATCTTTATCCAGAGAAGTTGTGGATATTCTTGGCGACCATCTTTATCTATTAACTCTATTAAAGATATATGTAATTTGATTCATGCGAAACAACCAGATTGTATTTGTTTTGTTGATAATTGCTATGGAGAATTTGTTGAACCATTGGAGCCAACAGATGTTGGAGCAGATTTAATAGCAGGTTCATTAATCAAAAATCCTGGTGGAACAATAGTCCCCTCTGGAGGATATATTGCTGGGCGAAAAGATTTAGTAGAAAAATCTTGTTGTCGACTTACTGCTCCTGGTATAGGAAGCCAAGGCGGCTCAGGGTTTGATTTGAATCGAATAGTTTTGCAGGGTTTATTTTTAGCTCCTCAAATGGTTTCTGAATCTTTGATTGGGGCTGAATTGATTGCTGGAGTTTTCAATTATCTTGGTTTTGAAGTGAAACCATTACCTGGCATGCATCGCTCTGATTTGATTCAAGGAGTTCAAATAGGTGATTCTGAAATCTTAAAAGTGATTTGTAGAGCATTTCAAAATTCTTCACCTGTCGGCTCTTTTTTAAACCCCATTCCTTCTTCTACTCCTGGGTATGAAATGGAATTAATAATGGCAGGAGGGACATTTATTGATGGCAGTACTAGTGAGTTCTCAGCAGATGCTCCATTAAAGCCCCCATATAATCTTTTTGTACAAGGTGGTACACATCGTTCACATGTCAAAATTGCCATTATTCGAGCACTTGTTGCATTACATCAAACAGGTTTTATAGATTTAAGTCAGAAGATTTAATTGTTCCTCGATCATTGCTCATGGAATTTAACTTTCCTAATCAGTTTCTTTTTGCTGATAGTCATGAATACGCTTTTCCCGAAGGCGATTTGGCTAAGATTGGTATCAGTGCTTTTGCTGTTGACCAACTAGGTGACATTGTTTTTGTTGACCTTCCAGATGTTGGATCAACCTTGAAAAGAGGGGAAAGCTTTGGATCAATTGAGTCTGTGAAAGCTGTTGAAGAAATGTATTCTCCATTAACTGGTGAAGTTGTTAAAGTCAATGAATCAGTTCTCTCTGAACCTGAGAGAATTCAGAATGATCCTCATGGTGAGGGATGGTTGCTGCAAATTCGCATAGAAGATTCATCAGAATTGAATCAATTGCTTGAGTCTGCTTCTTATGCTTCTAAAGTTTCAGCTAACTAAAGAATTCAATGACCTTGATTCTATTCTTGACTAATTAACACTGATGAATGGAATGCATAGTAACTTTGAAAACTTTTTTGATCGTCATATAGGTATAGATCATGCTGATCAGATGCGAATGTTGGAATCTTTGGGATATCAAGATTTAAATGATTTCATTGTTGATGTTATTCCTTCTCAAATTCTTGATATAAGTCAAACTTCTAATTCACTACCTAAAGGGCTAAGTGAATTAGAAGCTCTTGAAGAATTAAATCAAATTGCACGCTTAAATATTGTTAATCGTTCTTTGATAGGGCTTGGTTACTACGGCACAATAATGCCAGCTTCAATAAAACGCAATATCCTTGAAAACCCTTCCTGGTACACATCTTATACCCCTTATCAAGCAGAAATAGCTCAAGGCAGATTAGAAGCATTATTTAATTTTCAAACGTTAGTTAGTGAATTAACTGGATTGCCTGTCTCTAATGCTTCTTTGTTGGATGAAGCAACAGCAGCAGCAGAAGCAATGAACCTTGCCTTTTCAGCACAAAAAGGCATCAAGTCTCGCAAGTTTCTGGTAGACCAGGCTTTGCTTCCACAGACACTGGCAGTTTTGCAAACTAGAGCTGAACCTTTAAACATTATTTTAGAAGAAATAAATCCTATTGATGCTGAACCAGATGAAGATGTTTTTGGCGTATTAATTCAATTACCAGGCTCTGATGGAGGTCTATGGGATCCGACTTTATTTATAGAAAAAGCACATAAAGTTGGAGCATTGGTTGTCGTTGCGATAGATCCTTTGGCTCAAGTTTTATTAGCGCCAGTAGGTGATTTGGGTGCGGATATTGCCATAGGTAGTGCTCAAAGATTCGGAGTTCCTATGGGTTTTGGTGGGCCTCACGCAGCTTTTTTTGCAACTAAAGATAGTTTTAAGCGACAAATCCCAGGACGTCTCGTTGGTCAATCTGTTGATAAGAATGGTCAATTGGCTTTACGGTTGGCATTACAAACTAGAGAGCAACATATTCGAAGAGATAAGGCGACGAGTAATATTTGCACTGCACAAGTTTTGCTTGCTGTAATTTCATCTTTCTATGCTGTGTATCATGGCCCAGATGGCTTGGAAGCAATAGCTAAAAGAATTCTGAAATTACGTCATTTCATTGAAATTCATTTAAAGGAGCTTGGTTATTCAGTTAAGGAAAAGATTCGTTTCGACACAATTGAAATTACATGCCCAGAATCGTCTCAAGTGCATCAATTAGCAGCTTTAAGTGGATTTAATCTTAGGATATTACCTTTAGGGTCTTCAATCGAAAATTCCACTGGTTTTGCATTTTGTATAGATGAATTAAGTAATGAATCTGAAGTCAAAAACCTTTGTGAGATTTTTGCAAAAGCCAAAGGAAAAGTATTTAATAATTCTATAAATATAAATGACTTATCTTTTAAAAAGATATTATCTGGTATTCCATTAAGATCTAATTCTTGGTTAAATCAAAGTGTTTTTCAAGAATATAGATCAGAAACAGAATTGATGCGTTATATGCATAAATTAGCAGGTAAAGATTTTTCACTTGTTCATGGAATGATACCTCTAGGTAGTTGCACAATGAAATTAAATGCTTCCTCAGAGTTGATACCTATTAGTTGGAAAGAGTTTTCTTCAATTCATCCACTTGCCCCTACTGATCAATCTCGTGGGTATTCACAATTGATTAAAGATTTACAAAATTGGATCTCATATCTTACTGGATTTAAAGGAGCATCTTTGCAACCCAATGCTGGTTCTCAAGGCGAGTATGCTGGTTTACTTGTCATTCGTGCTTGGCATAAATCTAGAGGTCAAGAAAGCAGGGAAATCTGTTTAATACCTACAAGTGCACATGGCACAAATCCTGCTAGTGCAGTTATGTCTGGTTATAAGGTTGTTCCAGTTGCATGTGATCAACAGGGGAATATAGATTTGGAAGATCTTCAAGAGAAGGTTATACATTATTCATCAGAATTGGCAGTTTTGATGGTTACTTATCCATCTACTCATGGAGTTTTTGAGCCTAAAATTCGCGAGATATGTAATTTAGTCCATAAATATGGTGGACAAGTTTATTTAGATGGTGCCAATCTCAATGCTCAGGTTGGTCTTTGCAAACCTGGCGAATATGGAGCAGATGTCTGTCATTTAAACCTACATAAAACTTTTTGTATTCCACATGGAGGAGGAGGGCCTGGTGTGGGACCAATTGCAGTTGCAGAACATTTGATTCCCTTTTTACCAGGACATCCTTTTGTTGATTGTGAAAGAAATACTGCTATTGGTGCAATCTCTGCGGCTCCATTTGGTAGTGCAGGCATTTTGCCTATTAGTTGGATGTATATCAGGATGATGGGCTTAAAAGGTTTGCAAAAAGCAAGTTCGATAGCGATTCTTTCTGCTAATTATCTTGCAAAGCGCTTGGAAGCTTATTATCCAATTTTATTTAGAGGTCCTAATGGCAATGTTGCCCATGAATGCATTCTAGATTTAAGACCTATTAAAAATAAAACAGGGATAGAAGTAGATGATATAGCTAAGAGATTGATGGATTATGGATTTCATGCACCAACTGTAAGTTGGCCTGTCGCAGGTACATTGATGGTTGAACCTACTGAAAGTGAAAGTTTTAGTGAGTTGAATCGTTTTTGCGATGCAATGATTGCAATTCGATATGAGATAGAGGCTATTGAATTAGGAAAAAGTGACAGGAACAATAATGTTTTGCGACTTTCACCACATACTTTAGAAACAGTGACTTCCGAGCAGTGGGATAGGCCTTATTCGAGAAAACAAGCTGCTTTTCCTTTAGAAGGTCAGGCTCAAAACAAGTTCTGGCCTGCTGTTTCTAGAATTGATAATGCTTTTGGGGATAGGAATTTGATATGTAGTTGCAGTCCTATGGAAGACTTTGTAGAAAATTAATTTGTCTTTGCTACTGGTCTATATCCGATTTAATAGTTAAATTTTCAGCGAATGCCAATTTTATTGGTTTTAATTTCCTGCATGCGTAAATTCTTTAATTTTCTTTATGCAGTATTTTCACATCGCTTGGGGACAGCATGATGAAAGACAGTTCTACTAAGACATCAGTCAAAGCACTGAGAAAAGATGAGTTGTGCTTGCCTTTTCATGAAGGAAGTTTGGAGAATACTCTTAGCCAAGGCATCTCTTTGGAAGTTGATGGCACAAACGTCGTAAGAGTGCCTTTTGGAGTACGTCAGCCTAGGAAACAACGTCCTGAGAGGCCAAACACTTGGGCGACGTTGGTTTTACCGTTTCAACCAACTGGCTCTCCTACACCACCCCCACAAGCTGCTTAAGCAGCTATCTTGTTTGCTTCTTTTTCAAGAATTTCGCGATAAAAGGTTTTTAATTGTTCAGTAGCACTATTCCATCCCCATTTTTCTGCTTCTAACCGAGCAGCATTTCTCATAGCCTTTCTTTCAAGTGCATTACCTAAGAGTTGTTGAGTTGCATGGATTAGACTCGTTGAACCATCATTTTCTCCATCAGGGTCATAAAGGCATCCGTTTTTGCAGTTATTAATAATATCTGGAATACCTCCTTTATTAGCCCCTACGACTGGACAGCCTGCGGCCATTGCTTCTAGTAAAACTAATCCTAAAGTTTCTGTGCTTGAAGGAAATAAAAATGCATCTCCAGATGCATAAGCACTAGCTAATTCCTCACCTGCTAGATACCCAACGAATGTAGTTGAAGTATTTTGAAAGATTTTTTCTAGTTGGGGACGATAAGGACCATCACCAACTAATGCAAGTCTTGTTTCAGGTAAAGCTTCTAAAACAGGTTTAATACGCTCAATTTGTTTTTCTGCAGATAGTCGTCCAACGTAAATAAGAAGGGCTCCTTCATCGCTATATTTTCCTAATAGTCTTTTACGCATTGTTTCACTGCGTAATTCTGGCTTGAAAATTTCTGTATCTACTCCTCTTTGCCATAAAGCGGTATTTTGAATACCCTTTTCACTTAGTTCTTTGACCATGGCAGTTGATGTGCAAAGGTTTAGAACTGCTTGATTATGAGCTGCTTTTAATAGTTCCCAGAGTAGTGGTTCAAGCATACCCATTCCATAATGTTCTAGATATTTAGGAAGATGTGTGTGATAGCTGGCTACTAAAGGTATCCCATTGGTTTTAGCAAGCCAAATACCTCCTAAGCCAAGGACAGCAGGATTGACAACGTGAATTAAATCTGGTTTTAGAGTATCCAAAGCCTCTGAAACTGCAGGACCTGGAAGACCAAGCTTTAGTTCTGGGTAAAGCGGTAAGGGCATAGCTGGAACTCCAACCACCTTTGCTCCCATATATTCTTCTGGACAACCTTCTGGGCAGAAAACAACTACTTCGTCTCCTGCTTTGACGAGGTGCTCTACTGTCTTTGTAAGCCGTGTAACTATTCCATCAACTTTTGGAAGAAAAGTTTCGGTAAAAAAAGCAATCTTCACTGTAAAAAAGAGTTAGAACTTGATTGTTTCAACTTTAATTTGGACTATTTAATAGCTTTTGCTTGGGTTGGTGTCCAAGCAGATATGCATGGTATACGTTTTTGATCACATCGGTTGGCCCATTTTCGTGCAACATCAACTACTTCAGTTAATAAACCGTCATCAAGAGTTGTAGGTTTTAATCCTAGCTCTATAAAACAACGATTATCAACAATCAGATCATTTTCGACTGCTTCATTACGGGGGTTTGGAAGGTAATTAATTTCTGCACCAGTTAAAGATGCAACTTTTTTAGCAAGATCTCCTATTTGATGACTTTCAGTCATTTGATTAAATATCTTGACCCTCTCCCCTTTATCAGGAGGATTTTCCAAAGCAAGTTGTACGCATTTTACAGAGTCTCTTATATGAATAAACGCTCTTGTTTGTCCTCCAGTTCCGTGCACAGTGAGTGGGTAATTGATCGCTGCTTGCATTAAAAATCTATTTAATACTGTTCCATAATCTCCGTCATAATCGAATCTATTAGTTAGACGAGGATCTTTGAGAGTTGCTTCTGTATTGGTACCCCAAACAATGCCTTGATGTAAGTCAGTAATTTTAATTAAGTCATTTTTGTTGTAGTAAAGAAATAACAATTGATCAAGCGTTTTGGTCATGTGATAAACGCTTCCAGGACTAGCGGGGTGGAGTATTTCTTCTTCAAATCTTGTTCCATCAGGTTGGGGCACTTCAACTTTTAAATAACCTTCCGGAATAGTTGCACCTCTATGAGATCCATAGCCATATACACCCATGGTTCCTAAATGAACCACATGGGGATCCATCTTTGATTCCACGATCGCTGCTAAGAGGTTATGAGTCCCGTTTACATTGTTATCTACGGTATATCTCTTTGTGGAGCTACTTTTCATTGAATATGGTGCAGCTCGTTGTTCGGCAAAATGAACTATTGCATCTGGTTTTTCCTCGATTAATAAATCAAGTAAACGTTGATATTCGCGAGAAACATCAAGGTTGATAAACCGCATAGGTTTACCCCCGACTTCTTCCCACGCTTTTAAACGTTCTCCTATAGATGCAATTGGAGTTAAAGACTCCACTTCTAGATCAACATCTATTTTGCGTCGGCTGAGATTGTCAATGATTAGAACATCATGACCATGATCAGCCAAGTTCACAGAACAAGGCCAACCACAGAAGCCGTCACCACCAAGAACAAATACTTTCACCCAAAACTCCCGAAGGAAAGATCAAAATAAAACCGATAATAGAAAGCTACTACAAGGGTTTCACTTAATGATCAAATAAAATCCAATAATACCAATCAAAAGTATGCTTCCAACAAGTATCAATGGTTGAAAGCGATTGTTGTAACTAGTTTTTGGGTTAATTACTTCAATTTGTGGTTCTTTTGCAAATGCATTCAGGCGACCACCACTTTCTTCAGTAACTGTCATTTTCTAAAAACCTCTCGGCGGACCTTATGGACTTAATCAGGGTTCTTAGGGATTCTGTTACGTAGCTTTACGCAATTTAAGAATCTTGATTTGAAATAATTCCAATTTTTGGTGAGCTTGCTGAGGCGATTTCTTTCTCTTCTAGTCGACCGGCAAGAAACGCTTGTCTGCCTGCTTCTACGCCTTTATACATAGCTTCTGCCATTAAAGGTGCATTTTGAGCCAAAGCAATTGCACTGTTTATCAGAACAGCATCAGCGCCCATCTCCATGGCTTCGGCCGCATGACTTGGCACCCCAATTCCTGCATCGACGATGACGGGAATTTTTGCGTTTTCAATAATTATCTGAATATTGCTTGTATTGCGAATTCCTTGAGCAGAACCAATTGCTGAGCCTAGAGGCATTACTGTCGCACAACCAATTTCTTCGAGCCTTTTTGCTAATAAAGGGTCAGAATTTATATAAGGAAGAACTTCAAAGCCTTCTTTAATAAGTTGTTCTGCGGCTTCAAGAGTTCCAAATGGATCAGGCAATAGATATTTTTTATCAGGAATGACTTCTAGCTTAATGAAATTATTATCTTCTTGACCAGATAGTTTCGCTAGTTCTCTGCCTAATCTTGCAACTCTTATTGCATCTTCGGCATTTGTACAACCAGCAGTATTAGGTAGCATCCAAAACCTTTGCCAATCTATAGCTTCCATGAGGCCTTCATGGCCACTTTCTGATGATTGAACTCTTCTTATAGCTACTGTCACAACCTCGCATTTTGATTTTTCTAGACTTTCTTTCATTACGGCAGTACTTTTATACTTACCAGTTCCAGTGAAGAGCCTACTTGAAAAACTTTTATGACCTATTTTTAGATTACTTGTCATTACTAATTAGTAGAAAATAGATTTAGAAACCTTTCTTATAAACTATGTTAGATGAAGTTCCTTCTTTTCTCCTTATAATTTTTTGACTTTGTTTTAGAGCTGTTTTATTCTTAGAATCTATTTTTAAAACTGATTGATATAATTCTAAAGCTTCATTCTCTTCCATTAATTTCTGCTTTGCAAAAGCAAGATTATTTAATGCTACTGGGTAATTTGGCTTAGATTGAATTGCTTTTTGGTAATGATTTATAGCCTCTTTAAAATTATCTTGAGCTGCAAGTGCAAAACCAAGGGCATTTTCTATGATTGCCTTTGCATCACTTGGTTCGTCTTTTAGCATCTTAAGAGATTTTTTTAATGTCCCAGTTGCTTGGGGATATAACCTTTTCCTTAACTGAACAGATCCAAGCTCGTATAATTTTGCCGCATCAGTAGAATCACTATTTCCACTCTTTTCCAATTTCATTAGCTCTGCCTCATCTTTTCTAACTCTTAGCACTTGTCTCCCAACTAAAATTGCAATTATTAGTAATAAGCCACTAAGGCCTATGAGATATGTTTGAGGAAGGGATAGGTTCATTACAGGATAAATCCTTTCACTGTGTCAATATTAGAATCTAATATTATATTATTTAGAGTTGCTAGCTTAAAAAAATTATTATTTTTTGGGAAAATATTGGATTTTAACAATGATAAGTATTTATTTTTTCACCGTTGTTAAAATATTTTCAAAACTCTTTGGATCTATTAATGCAAGTTGCGCTAACATTTTCCGATTTATCTTTATATCTGCTTTTTTAAAGTTACCCATTAATTTGCTATAGCTAACCCCATTAAGTCTTGCTGCAGCATTAATACGTGCTATCCATAATCTTCGGAAGTCACGTTTGCGTCTTTTCCTATCTCTATAAGCATTGCAAAGAGCTTTCATGACTCTTTGATTTGCTGTGCGAAATAAACTTCCACTTCCACCCTGATAACCCCGGGCTATGCGAAGAATCTTGTTTCTCCTTTTTCTAGCAACATTGCCTCTTTTTACACGTGACATGAGAAATTTGAGATGAAGGAATTTCTGAGAATTGGTCTATTTAATTAGCTGTATGGAAGCATTAGGCTGACGTTATCCGCATCGCGATCATCAACAACTGCTTTAGTAGCTAGATGACGCTTTAGCTTTGTGCTCTTGTGATCAAGCAAATGATTTCTGAAAGCTCTACGTCGCATAAACTTGCCAGTGCCAGTAGCTTTAAACCGCTTAGCGGCAGCTTTGCGGGTTTTTAGTTTAGGCATCTCTTGGCAAACACACAAATACAATCCATTACACTACTTCCTCATAGCGCTTTAAGCCAAATTAATTTTTAACATTTTGATTAGGAATTTATTCCCACTTAGATTTTTTGTACTGGGGATGCCTCTATTAGCATCTCAATTATTTGATACCTATAGAGCCAATGACTTTTTGGTCAATGCTCTTGAGATTCCGACTCATTCACTAGTAAAACCCCCTCATCCTTTATCTTCTAGTAATGACCGCATTTTGGTTGCATTAAAGCCTTATTTGGGCAGAACTCTGTTGGAAGATGACCGATCTATAGATTTAGAGTTGGTTAGTGGCGGACGTAAATTGATATTGACAGATCAATCAGGTTTAGTTCATAAGTCGGCGAACATAACCATTGGTTGGAAGAAAGTTTTTTTAAGCTCTTCGAAACAATTTTCAAGACAAGTTATTGGGCCTTTTGCCAGTTTTGAGTCAGCGCAAACAGTTTTGCATTTTTTGGATAAACAAGGAGTTAAAAGTAAGGTTGCACACCCTTTGGATTGGGAGGTTTGGGTACCAGATGGAATCAAACTTCCAGAGAAGATAAAGTCAAAAAATTTTACTGAAAAGATAGATTATGAGATCAGACCTGTTTTGAGATTAGATGCTAGCGATATTGTTTTGTCTGGTTTATTGAAGATTGATGCGCCAGATGGTTTGCGATGGAAAGGCGGTTTATATCAAGGTCCATTTTTTGTGAAACCAGATGCATATAGAACATGGACATTAGTTGAAGAAGTTCCTCTTGAGCAATATTTACTTGGGGTTGTACCGCATGAGATTGGACCAAGTGCCCCTTTTGCTGCTTTAGCTTCTCAAGCAGTCTTAGCCAGAACATGGGCATTGGCTAACGCCAACCGATTCGCAATTGATGGATATCATTTGTGTAGTGACACTCAGTGTCAGGTTTATAAGGATCCTAATCACGCTGATATTGAGCTCGCTCAAGCTATTTCTAAGACCTCTGGAAAGGTATTGACTTGGGAAGGTAGGCCTATTAGTGCTGTTTATCATGCAACTAATGGTGGAGTGATGGCGTCAGCCAATGAAGCTTGGGCAGTTGGGTCTGTCCCATATTTAAAATCGAATTTAGATGGTTCTCAAAGGTGGAAGAAACAATTTTCTATGCCACTTAATCAGAGATCACTTGTGAAAAGCTTTTTGGCTAAAAGAGATGGCGCTTATGGAAATAATCATTATTTATTTAGATGGAGAAGAAATTTGTCTCCTAATGATTTAAAAAAAGCTTTGACTCTTATCAAACCTAATTTTGGGTTACCTCAAAAAATTAATGTTCTCAAAAGAGGTCCTAGCGGGAGAGTTCTTGAGATGGAAATTATAGGAATGAAAAGGAATAGTTCGATAGTTTTAAAACTCGATGCTATTAGGAGAACTTTGAAAAGTTTGCCAAGTACACTGTTTATTGTTGACAACCAACGAGAAGGTGGTTGGCAATTCCTCGGTGGAGGATTTGGTCATGGCTCAGGTTTATCTCAAGCTGGGGCAATTGATTTGGCTCTTAGAGGTTGGTCTACACAGAAAATCCTTCAGCATTATTACCCAGGAACAACTTATGAATCTTTCAGGTAGTTATGAAAAGAGCACTTAAAGTCACCATGTAGATGCGGTATTTCCATGGCCTTTGCTGCTGTTAATGAAGGAAACCGCCGGTACAAGACTGTCTTGTTCTTGTCTTGTTGTTTTGTTGTGGGTTTAATCCCTTATTTGATTCCTTCATCAATAAGATTATTGCCTGCAATTTTGATTGCTCTTTTTTTAGGGATATATGCTATAGGAATTGTTTTAAAACAAAAAGATCAACGGTTTTATGAGTCGCAGTTAATGCCTTTTGATGAAGATGATTATGCATCGCTTCCTTCTGTTGATGTATTAATATCTGCAAGAGATGAAGAAAATGTTGTTGATAGATTAGTTAAGAGGTTGATGAATATTAGGTATCCAAAAGATAAGCTAACAATCATGATTGTTGATGATGGTAGTAAAGATAAGACTGCTGTTTTATTGATTCAACTGAAGAAATCTTTCCCAGATTTAAAGGTTTTAAATCGTTCGCGATCTTCTGGTGGTGGCAAGTCAGGTGCTCTCAATGAAGCATTATCGCAATTAAGAGGGGATTGGGTTTTTATCCTAGATGCAGATGCTCAATTTGACGTCGATATTTTATTAAGGCTTGTTCCTTTTGCAAGACAACATGGATGGTCAGCAGTTCAATTGAGAAAGTCAGTCACTAATGCCAAAAATAATCTACTTACTCTTTGCCAATCTATGGAGATGGCAATGGATGCTGTTATCCAGCAAGGACGTTTATTCTCTGGAGGAGTTGTTGAATTAAGAGGAAATGGTCAACTTTTAAATAGAAATATGTTGAATAATTGTGGTGGCTTTAATGAAGATACTGTTACTGATGACCTTGACTTAAGTTTCCGATTATTGATTGCTGGAGCTAATGTGGGTTTGCTTTGGAACCCACCTATTCAAGAAGAGGCAGTGGAAACTATTTCCTCTCTTTGGTTACAAAGAAATAGATGGGCAGAGGGAGGTTTGCAAAGATTTTTTGATTATTTTCCATTCCTTATTTCAACTAAAATAAACTTTATTAAAAAGCTTGATTTATTTTGCTTTTTTTCCTTGCAATATGTTTTACCTATAGTCTCTTTCTTTGACTTAATTATTGCTTTTTTAAAAAGCTCAATGCCTTTGTACTGGCCTTTTTCTTTAATTGCATTTACAGTTTCAGGTGTTGCTTATTTTCGTGGCTGTAGACGAAAAGTTGAGGGACCAGAGTTACCATCACCGAGATTTTTTCGTCTAGTTGCTGCTGTTATATATTTGGTTCATTGGTTTATAGTGATACCCTGGGTTTCCATTAAGATGGCTTTAATGCCAAAGGTATTGGTTTGGAGTAAAACAAACCATAGTGGGGCTTAATTAAAACTAGTCTTCTTCTACAGTTATAATTTCGCCATTAAAGAAATTTGCAAATTGCTCTGTGCTGCTATCAATATTATTATCATAATCAGGATTTTTTTTGTAATTCTTTGTAAGGTCATTTTTAGAATAATTTGAATTAATTTTGGAATCAGTATTTTTAATTTCTTTTTTAACTATTAATTGCTGATTATTAACATTTACATTTTTATCCTTTTCAACTCTTGATTCGATAGGCTTTGCTGTCACTTGTTGTGAACTTAATATGATTTGTCTTGAGTCACCTAAAACTTTCAGGATTGATTTTTCTAAAACCTTCTTGCGACTCTGTATCATCCCCAGCCAATTATTTGATACCCTAATTTCTACTTGATTTTCTGATAAGTGAATTAATTCTGCTTGTTGTGATAAAAGCATTCTTGTTGATGGCAATTCAATTTGTGCAAGAATTTCTTCCCAAATCTCTTTTATATTTTGACTGGGAACTGATGGATTAATTGCTTCATCTGTTTTCTCTATAGGAGATTCATATGTATCATTCATGTCTTTATCAATCGGATTCTTTTTTTCGTGTGTGTCTATTGATAATGATTTTTCTTGCTGCTTAAATTTCCTGGGTAACAAATCTTTTTTGACTTCTCCAGTTTTTTCAACTTGCTTAGCAAGCATCCCTAAGAGAATTACTTCTAGCCAAAGTCGTGGTTGAGCACTGTGACGAAGTTGAGTCTCAGCTCCTTTTAAATGTAATTGCCATTGTAATGCTTTTTCTAAATTAGTTTGACTGGCAACTTCTTCAAGTCTTGGAATAGATTCTTTAGATATCGTGCATAAATATTGATGTTTAGAGGAAGTAATTTGTATTATTAAATCCCTTAAGATCGATGTTAAGCCCTGGAGAATTGCCATAGGCTCATTGCCATTATCTAGCATTTCTTTAGAAGTCTTTAATAATCTTACTGGGTCATTATTTGTGATTGAACAAGTAAGATCTAATAACTTTTCTTCTGGAACTTCTCCAAGAAACTCCCATACAGATTCTATTGTTAAAGGTTGAGTTAAGAGACTTAATTGATCAAGAAGACTTTGAGCGTCTCGTAAACCTCCTTGTGAACGTTTAGCTATTAATGAAATGGATTCTTCATCTATTCTGATTTCTTCTTTATCAGCTATTACTTGTAAATGTTGTATTAAGTTTTCAAGTGAGATTTGACGAAAATCAAATCTTTGACATCTACTGACTATTGTTGCTAACAAACGTTGCGGATCAGTAGTGGCTAATATGAAAACAACTCTTGTGGGTGGTTCTTCTAGTGTTTTTAGTAAAGCATTAAATGCTGCGGTCGAAAGCATATGACATTCGTCAATAACATAAACTTTCCATCTCGCTTGAACTGGAGCAAATTTAGATTTTTCAATTAGATCGCGAATATTATCTACTCCCGTATTAGAAGCAGCGTCAATTTCAATGACATCTAGAGCATTCCCATTAGAGATTGCTTTGCATAAGTTGCAACTTCCACAAGGAGAAATAGTTGGTTGATCGCCATTAAGGCAATTAAGTGACTTGGCAAGAATTCTTGCGCTAGAGGTTTTCCCAGTACCTCTTGGACCACAAAAAAGGTATGCAGGAGCTATTTTTTTGCTAATAAGTGCTTGCTTGAGCGTAGTCGCTATTAATTCCTGACCAACTAAATCATCAAAACGTTGAGGCCGATATTTTTGGTGCAGAGGTAAATAATGATTGCTCATGCATTGTTGGATTTTTAATTAAGCAGACTCTTTATGATTGATTCCTTCTTTTGAAGGCAGCTTTAATACTTTCCCACCTGTAATCATTTCATCCACCATTTTTTTTGTAATTGTAAAATCACTGACATTCTTTTCAGATGGGAGTTTATACATAAGATCAACCATTAATTCCTCGACAATTCCTCTTAATGCACGTGCACCAGTTTTCCTTCTAAAAGCTTCGCTGGCAATTGCAGATACAGCACTTTCATCAAAATCTAATTTCACATTATCCATACTCATTAGAGTTCTAAATTGTTTAATTACTGCATCCCTTGGTTCTTTTAAAATTGCCTCAAGTGCTTTTGAATTTAATGGCTCTAAAACTGCTGTAACAGGCATTCTTCCAATGAACTCAGGAATAAGTCCATAACGAATCAAATCATCAGGTTCTAGATTGTTAAGAGTCTGATTTAATTCCATTTCTCTATTTAAATTAGTTTGACCCCGATTATCAGTTGAAATAAAACCTATTGAATTGCGCCCTAATCTTTTTTGGACGATATCTTCTAAGCCAACAAATGCCCCTCCACAGATAAATAGTATTTGACTTGTATCAATTTGAATGCAGTCATGGTATGGATGCTTTCTGCCACCTTGAGGAGGAACATTGGCAACTGTTCCCTCTAGCATTTTTAGTAAAGCTTGTTGAACTCCTTCGCCTGATACATCTCTTGTTATTGATGGATTCTCGCTTTTACGGGCAATTTTATCTATTTCATCAATATAAATAATTCCTCTTTGAGCAAGTTCAATATCCATGTCCGCTTTTTGTAATAGCCTCAGCAGAATATTTTCAACGTCCTCTCCGACATAACCTGCTTCCGTCAATGTAGTGGCATCTGCAACAGCAAATGGAACATCTAATAGTTCTGCAAGTGTTTGAGCAAGAAGGGTTTTACCACTACCAGTAGGACCAATTAGCAAAATATTGGATTTATGCAATCTTGTTGTAGTGAGGTCTTTTTCGTCTGGACTATCCCCTTGCCAAGCAAGTCTCTTGTAATGATTGTAGACAGCTACCGAAAGTATTTTCTTGGCGACTTCTTGCCCAACCACTTGCTTATCTAAGAAATCCTTGATTTCTATTGGTTTGGGAATAGAAGCCAATGTAGGTGCAGGCTTACTGGTATTTGATACTGCGGGTTGATTTTTATTAGATGCATTAACTGTTTCCCTATTTTTCCCTTGATTATCGATTAACTCTTCATCCAAGATCTCATTGCAAAGGTCTATGCATTCATCGCAGATGTATACCCCTGGACCTGCAATTAACTTTCTAACTTGTTCTTGGGATTTTCCGCAAAAAGAACATTTTAGATGGGCTTCAAATTTTGCCATCGAGAATAGAAGAGTTTGAAAGTGTTAAAGGATCTGACTAGTAAGTTAGCTCCTATTTATAGGATCGTTAGTAATTGCTGCTTCGTCAGCTTTCCTTAATGATTCCTATTTAGTTAGTTGCTGTTAATTACTTTGTCTATCAGGCCATATTCAACCGCTTCTTGCGGGGAAAGAAAGTGGTCTCTGTCAGTGTCTTCAGAAATTTTATCGATTGGTTGACCTGTGTGCTCTGCAAGGAGTTGATTTAAGGTTTCTTTAAGAAAAAGAATTTCTTTGGCTTGAATCTCAATTTCTACTGCTTGTCCTTGTGCACCGCCTAAAGGTTGATGAATCATTATTCTTGAGTTTGGTAGAGAAATCCTTTTACCTTTAGTTCCCCCAGACAATAAGAAAGCACCCATGCTTGCGGCTAAGCCATAGCAGATAGTAACTATGTCAGGATTAACATGTTGCATTGTGTCGTAGATAGCTAGCCCCGCTGTTACAGAACCTCCCGGAGAATTTATGTAGAGTTGAATATCTTTCTCTGGATCTTCAGCTTCAAGAAAAAGCATTTGAGCAACTAATGCATCAGCAATTTGATCATTTACATTAGTTCCAAGAAAAATGATCCTTTCTCTGAGAAGGCGAGAGTAAATATCAAAGGCTCTATCACCTTTGCCAGATTGCTCGACTACAGTTGGCAGTACTCCAGGGCCTGATAATGGATACACTCCTTGCCAAAAATTATTTATAGGATGCTTCATTTTCTTAGTGGGCCGGGTGAATGGTTTTGATGATTGAATGGAAATAATCTAAAACCTACATTATGAATTAGGAGATTTATCAGCCTTTATTTTTGATTTTGAGCTTTTTCCTTCACTGGATTTGGAACTAGAGTTCTTAGCTTTTGATGGTTTGTCTGAGGTCTTTTCAATGATTGTGTTGTTTTCCTCAAGCCAAAGTAAGAGTTTTTCATGAAGTAGATCTTCAGATACTGCGTCTTTTAATCTTTTTAAGTCTATATTTTTCTCTTT
Source organism: Prochlorococcus marinus str. MIT 0919 (assembly GCF_027359375.1). Taxonomy (NCBI): domain Bacteria; kingdom Bacillati; phylum Cyanobacteriota; class Cyanophyceae; order Synechococcales; family Prochlorococcaceae; genus Prochlorococcus; species Prochlorococcus marinus. The sequence continues at coordinate 1,107,486 of NZ_CP114779.1, read as the reverse complement.
AGCTAAGTCACGCTGAACTTCTTTGAACTTCTTTTCTACTTCTTGATCAGAAATTTCAATTCTCTCTTGTTTTGCCAGTGCATTTAATGCAAAGTGACGACGAAGGTTATCGATAGCTTCAGGTTTTGAAGAATCCATTAATTTATTTACAAGTTCACTGGTAAAAGTTGACTTCACATCTATTCCTTGTTCCGCAAAGTTCCTGGCTGTTTGTTCAATGAGATTGCGTATCTCTTGATTGATAAGTGTTTTCGGAAGCTCCACTTCTAGTTCTTTAATAAGTTCATTTAAAAGCGCTTCTTGACGGTTTTGAGAAGTTTTTTTAATAGCATCTTTTTTTAGCCTTTCTTCTAGCTCAATCCTTAGATCTTTCATATTGGACTTTTCACTAGTTTGTTTTGCAAAAGCATCATCTAAGGGTGGCAACTCCCTTTCTTTTAAAGCTTTAAGATGAATTTTAAAACTCGCTTTCCTTCCCTTTGCATCTTCTTGGGGATAATCTTTAGGGAATTCACATGTCACTTCTTTTTTTTCATCTATTTTCATATTTATAATTCCTTCTATAAACCCTGGAATCATTTTTCCTTTTTCTAACTCAATATCCATAGACTCACTTTTACCCCCTTCAATTGGATTGTCATTATCTACGAAGCTCCCTTCAAAACTAACTACAGCAATATCACCTGCTTTTGCCGCTCTACTTTCAATTGGAATTAGGGTTGCAAGCTGTTTTTGAGATTGCTTTAAAATCTCGTCAATTTTTTTTTCGTCAAAGACAATTGTTTCTGCTTCCGCTGAGAGTCCTTTGGTATTTTTTAGCTTTGGGATTGGAGATATATCAGTTTCTAAGGTGACCAAAAGATTTGAGTTGGGGTTAAAACCATTTAATAAAGCCTCAAAACCTCCAACTAATTCAGGTTCACATAAAGGCTCTATATCGTTATCTTTCAAAGCCTTGCTCCAGACACTTTCTAGCAGTTTTTCCAAAGCCGATGCTTGGATTCTTTTTGTTCCAATTTGCTGAAGCAGAACTGCTTGTGGTGCTTTGCCTTTTCTAAACCCTGGAAGGTTGGCTGATCTGCTTAATCTCGACAAAGCTTCTTTAAAGCTGTTTTGGCATTGTTCTGCAGGAATTTCCAGCTCAACAGCTAATCGACTCTCTGGCAGGGGTTTGGTTGTTACTTTTACTGTTGAATTGCTCATTGGTTAACTAAGAAACGAAGCCCATTAGCTCATTACATTAAGAAAGAGTTAGGCAAACTATTAAAAGCTATCGTTCCTTTATAGATTTTCTGAAGATCTTTGAGTGGTTTTTTCAAAGATTTTTATCTTTAAGTTCATCAAAAATTTTCGTTCTACCACATTTGTCTTTGAAAAATTGTTTACCTGATCGACCTTTGAACGTTGCTGTACTAGGGGCTACTGGTGCGGTTGGGCAGGAATTATTGGATTTGTTAGAGGCCCGATCTTTTCCGATTAATAATTTACGATTGCTTGCTTCTTCTCGATCGGCTGGTGAAAAAAGGTTTTGGAAAGCGCAAGTTCTCAGTATTGAAGAGGTTGCAGTGAGTAGTTTTAACGGTTTGGATCTGGTTTTTGCCTCTGCCGGTGGATCAATATCAAGGCAATGGAGAGAAGCTATTAAAGATTCCGGAGCAATTCTTATTGATAATTCCAGTGCGTTTCGAATGGATAATGATGTTCCTTTAATTGTTCCAGAAGTTAATCCAGAAGATGCATTTAATCATCAGGGCTTGATTGCAAATCCTAATTGCACAACTATTTTGCTCACTGTTGTTTTGAAGCCATTATCAGATTTGATTCCTATTAAAAGAGTTGTTCTTTCTACATATCAGTCTGCTAGTGGTGCTGGTGCTAAAGCAATGTCAGAACTTAAAAACTTAACTCAAAAGGTTTTGAATGACAAAGAAGTTAAAAGTGAGGTACTTCCATATTCTTTAGCGTTTAACCTTTTTCTTCATAATTCACCTTTAGCAGCAAATTCTTACTGTGAAGAGGAAATGAAGATGGTTAATGAAACTCGCAAAATTATGGGTGTACCTCAATTGCCACTCACAGCAACATGTGTTCGAGTCCCAGTTTTAAGAGCACATTCTGAGGCTGTAAATATTGAATTTGAGAAACCTTTGGATGTAGCAATTGCTAAAAAAGCCCTTGCTGAAGCTAAAGGAATTGAATTAATAGAAGATTATCAAGCTAATAGATTCCCTATGCCTATAGATGTGACGGGTAAGGATTCAATTGCTGTAGGCAGAATTCGTCAGGATATAAGCAATGAAAATTGCTTGGAGTTATGGCTTTGTGGTGATCAAATTCGTAAAGGTGCTGCATTGAATGCAATTCAAATCGCTGAACTTTTATTACCAAGTTAATGATTTTAAAATCTGATTTATCTCCAGCCCCTTTTGGCCGCCTATTAACTGCAATGGTCACTCCATTTGATCAAGAAGGCCATGTTGATTTTAATTTGGCTGGGCGGTTAGCTTCTTTTCTTGTTGAACAAGGATCCGATGGAATTGTTGTTTGTGGAACTACAGGAGAATCTCCAACATTGAGCTGGGATGAGCAATACCAACTTCTTCAAACTGTTAAGTACTCCGTTGGAGAAAATATCAAAGTCCTTTCTGGGACAGGAAGCAACAGCACAAGTGAAGCTATAGAAGCGACTGCCAAAGCCTCCAATATGGGTGCGGATGGGGCTTTGGTGGTTGTGCCTTATTACAACAAACCTCCTCAGGAAGGATTGGAGGCACATTTTCGAGCTGTTGCTAACGCAGCACCTGAAATGCCTTTAATGCTTTACAACATACCCAGTAGAACAGGATGCTCTTTGCTGCCAAGAACTGTTAAAAGTTTGATGAGTTGCTCTAATATTATTAGTTTCAAGGCGGCTAGCGGGAACGTTGGCGAAGTAACTGATTTAAGAATGCAATGTGGCGCAAGCTTATCTATTTACAGTGGTGATGATGCACTCCTTTTACCAATGATGTCAGTTGGTGCAGTGGGAGTCGTAAGTGTTGCTAGTCATATTGTAGGCAGACAAATCAAAGGAATGATTGATGCATATTTATTTGGAAATGTTGAAATAGCTCTTGGTTATCATGAGCAGTTACAGCCAATTTTTCAGGCGCTTTTTGCCACTACTAATCCAATACCGGTTAAGGCAGCCCTTGAGTTAATTGGATGGCCTGTAGGACCACCTAGAAGCCCCTTGGTTCCTTTAAAAAAACAAATGAAAGAAGACCTAATGGATATAATTAAATCCTTAGGACAAATTTAATAAAAAGCTTTCTATTTAAATTGGCTTTGCACAGTGATTTGTCTCACTCAAAAACGAGTTTGTTTCTCGAATACTTATCCAAATGTCGACTAGCTTTTCACATTCTTCTACTTCCACTAATAATTCTTCCAGACTTCCTATGAACAAACAACCAATGCTTAGAGTTATTCCCCTGGGCGGACTACATGAAATAGGAAAAAACACATGTGTTTTTGAATATGGTGATGACTTGATGTTGGTTGATGCAGGCCTTGCTTTTCCAAGTGATGGAATGCATGGAGTCAATGTTGTAATGCCAGATACAAGTTATTTAAAAGAAAACCAGCATCGTATGAGGGGAATGATTGTCACTCATGGACACGAGGATCATATAGGCGGAATTTCTCATCATTTGAAGCATTTTAATATTCCAGTTATTTATGGACCTCGTTTGGCGATGTCAATGTTGCAAGGAAAAATGGAAGAAGCAGGCGTGTCAGATCGAACAACAATTCAAACGGTCGGTCCAAGAGATGTTGTCAAAGTAGGCCAATCTTTTTCAGTCGAGTTTATTAGGAATACACATTCCATGGCTGATAGCTTTTCATTGGCAATAAAAACTCCTGTTGGCACAATAATTTTTACAGGTGACTTTAAGTTTGACCACACACCAGTAGATGGAGAGCACTTTGATCTAGCACGTTTAGCTCATCATGGAGAGGAAGGTGTTTTATGTCTTTTTAGTGATTCGACTAATGCTGAGGTGCCAGGTTGGTGTCCCTCAGAACGAACAGTTTTCCCAGCCTTAGAGCGTCATCTGGAAGATGCTCAAGGACGAGTAATTATTACTACATTTGCCAGTTCAATTCATCGTGTTGCAATGATTTTGGAGCTTGCCTTAAAGCATGGCCGCAAGGTTGGTTTACTGGGTAGATCCATGTTGAACGTAATTGCGAAAGCAAGAGAAATTGGATATATGAAGGCTCCAGATGAATTATTTGTTCCAATTAAGCAAATTCGTGACATGCCTGACAGAGAAACACTTCTATTAATGACTGGTAGTCAGGGAGAACCATTGGCTGCTTTAAGTCGTATATCGCGAGGAGATCATCAACATGTTCAAGTAAAAACAAGTGACACAATAATTTTTTCAGCCAGCCCTATCCCCGGTAACACCATTTCCGTTGTAAATACAATTGACCGCCTTATGAAACTAGGTGCAAAAGTTGTTTATGGAAAAGGAGAAGGTATTCATGTTTCGGGTCATGGTTTTCAAGAAGATCAAAAGTTAATGCTTGCTTTAACCAAGCCAAAATATTTCGTCCCCGTTCATGGTGAACACAGAATGCTTGTTTGTCATAGTAAAAGTGCTCAGACAATGGGAGTTCCGGAAAATAATATTCTGATTCTTGAGAATGGAGATGTTGTAGAGCTCACACCAGATTCACTTAAAAAAGGACAGCCTGTAAAGGCTGGTATAGAGCTTTTAGATGCTTCTAGAAATGGGATTGTTGATGCGCGTGTTTTAAAAGAACGCCAACAATTGGCTGAGGATGGAGTGATTACGCTTTTAGTTGCTGTCAGCACTGATGGTGCCATGGTTGCTCCACCTAGAGTTAATTTGCGCGGAGTAATAACTTCAGCTGAACCTAAGAAAATGTCTTTCTGGACTGAAAAAGAAATTAATTGGGTTTTAGAAAACCGTTGGAAGCAACTTTCAAGACAAGTGAGTAGTAATTCAGTCGAAGTAGATTGGATTGGTTTTCAAAGAGAAGTTGAATCTGGCTTAGCCAGAAGGATGCGAAGAGAATTTCAAGTTGAGCCATTAATTTTGTGCTTAGTTCAGCCTGCCCCTTCTGGAACACCTGTCTACAAAGGTAGAAGTGATGAAGAATTTAGTCCTAAAGTTAATGAAAGAAATAGAAACTTACCTTCTAATAATCAATCTAAAGAAACTAAAAACTTAGCATCTTCTAGATCTCCTCAGCCAATAAATAATTCGTCAAGTCCCAAGGGTGAAATGCCAGACGAGTCAATAAACGTAGAAATGACACCTGGTCGTACTAGAAGACGTAGATCAGCTGTTAATTAGTTGATGTATTCATTGTGTACAAAAGACTTGTACACACTCTTGATCCCATACAATTTTCCAACCTTGTGCAAGATCTCTAGACCCAGGAGGCATGCCCTTATTAATACTTTGACTAATTTCAGCTAGTTGAGAAGCTTTTACATGAGGTACTCCATTTATATCAAGCCATTTTGCAAAAATTGTTTCTCTTGTCTGTGTTGGAAGTTCGATTAATTTTTTTCTGGATAACCCATTAAGTTTCGAAATCGCTTCTATAGCAAGACTTGTAAGGGCTTCTCTATCATCTTGTAAATTAGAAAGTCTTTCGGCAAGCGAAGCAATGCGTATGGTACTTCCAGGATGAAGTTTTTCTAATACAGGCAGGACTTCTTTGCGAATTCTGTTGCGACTAAAATTCATATTTGAATTTGAAGGGTCAATCCAAATTGGTAAATTCATTTCTTTACAGATTTCTGCTGTGTCATCTCGGCTAAAGGGTAATAAAGGTCTAATTAGTTTTATTGAACCTTTTAAGGTTCGAGAGTATCTAAGGCTTCCTAAGCCTCCTATATACGCACCTCTTGCAAGATTGAGTAGAAGAGTCTCTGTACGGTCAGTACTTGTATGTCCTGTGAGTACACATTGAAAAGAGATTGATTGATATTTTTGCTTTAGGGATTGTAAATAATCAACAATTCTTTGATAGCGCCAATTTCTAGCAGCTTCTTCAGTTTGCAACTTTGTACTGCTAAGTCTTTCAGAATAAAAATTTATTTTCTTGCTTCTACACCATTCTCCTAATTCGCTAGCGATTTTAGATGAGTCTTTATGCCATCCATGATCTCCATGCCAAACATGTATTTCCCAGTGATAAAGCCTTTTTAGATCGATTATTAATTTCAGTAAGGCCATAGAATCTTGCCCGCCAGAAACAGAAAGGATAAGACCAGAACCAGCAGGTAATAAATTCTTTTTTTTGATAAGAGTTTTGTGAAGTCTTGTATGCCATGGACCCCAAGGCATTTCACTCTTGGAAGGCTGTGTCATATGAATTACGAGGACAACTGATTAATTTTCATAGTTCTTTCTCATGAAGAATGGCACAATCAGAATATCTGTTCTTGATTTGATGTCGCGTTTACAAAAATTGCCATTTTCTCTTCAAAAGAGTTTAAAGAAAGGCTCGCTTTTAAAAATTATTGGAGGATTAGATAATTTTGATGAAGACTCTGTAGTCAACATTGCAAAAGCATCTGCTTTAGGGGGAGGGGATTTGATAGATATTGCTTGTGATGCTGGCTTAGTAAAGGCAGCCCTTCAAGTTTCCTCATTACCTGTATGTGTGAGTGCTGTAGACCCACAATTATTCCCTTCTGCTGTTGAGGCAGGCGCTTCTTTGATTGAAATAGGTAATTTTGATTCTTTTTATGCCAAAGGACGTTTTTTTGAATCCGCGGAAGTTCTTGCATTAACAACTGAGACAAGGCGCTTGATACCTGATGTTTTTCTATCAGTTACTGTTCCGCACTTTTTACCTTTAGATCAACAAGCTCAACTTGGATTGGATTTAGTAGAAGCTGGAGCTGATTTGATTCAAACTGAAGGCGGTAAAAGTTCAACACCTCACAATCCAGGAGTGAGAGGTTTAATTGAGAAGGCAGCTCCAACATTGGCAGCAGTTCATACAATCTCGCAAGCCTTCTCAAGAGCTGATTGCCAAATACCGATTATGTGTGCTTCTGGTCTTTCCGCAGTCACTGCTCCCTTGGCAATAGCAGCTGGCGCATCAGGTGTGGGCATCGGTTCTGCTGTTAATCGTTTATCAAGCGAGATAGAGATGATCGCAATGATTAAAACTCTGAGAGAATCAATAGATTATTCTCCTCTTTTTGTTCCACAGACAGCTTGATATACAATCTTTAGTAATCCTATGACTAGTAAAAGTTAATTAGAAATATTTATAGTTGCTTTTTATGGTTTATCTTTAGTCGTTATCAATGATGAATAAATATAAGCTTTTTTCTCCATATTCACCTAAAGGTGATCAACCAAAAGCAATTGCTCAACTCGTGAAAGGGGTAGACTTAGGAAAGCAATTTCAAACTTTGCTAGGCGCAACTGGTACAGGCAAAACTTTTACTATTGCGAATGTGATTGCAAAGACTGGTCGGCCTACCTTAGTGCTGGCTCATAATAAAACTCTTGCGGCTCAATTATGTAATGAATTAAGAGAATTCTTTCCTGAAAATGCAGTCGAATACTTTATTTCTTATTATGATTACTATCAACCAGAAGCTTATGTACCTGTTAGTGATACTTATATAGCTAAAACATCATCAATCAATGAAGAGATTGACATGCTAAGGCATTCAGCAACGCGCTCTTTATTTGAACGTAGAGATGTAATTGTTGTTGCATCTATTAGTTGTATTTATGGCTTAGGTATACCTAGCGAATATTTAAAAGCGTCTGTTAAATTCGAGCGAGGAAGTACTATTGATTTACGCCAATCATTAAGAGATTTAGTTAATAATCAATATACTCGTAATGATACGAACATTGGCCGTGGTAATTTTCGTCTTAAGGGCGATGTTTTAGAAATAGGACCTGCATATGATGACAGACTTGTAAGAATAGAATTGTTTGGCGATGAAATCGAAACTATTAAATATGTTGACCCTTTAACTGGCGAAATAATTGAATCTCTTAATGCCATAAATATTTATCCTGCAAAACATTTTGTTACTCCTAAAACTAGATTAAAAATAGCAATTGAAGCTATCAAGAGTGAGTTAAATCATCAATTAAATTTGTTTAATAATGAAGGTAAATTATTAGAAGCTCAAAGACTTGAGCAGCGAACAAAATATGACTTAGAAATGCTCCGAGAAGTGGGATATTGTAATGGGGTTGAGAATTATGCTCGACATTTATCAGGTAGAAATGAAGGAACTCCTCCCGAATGTTTAATTGATTATTTTCCAGAGGATTGGCTACTTGTGGTAGATGAAAGCCATGTTACTTGCTCTCAATTACAAGCTATGTATAACGGAGATCAATCAAGGAAAAAGGTTCTCATAGAACATGGCTTTAGATTGCCAAGTGCTGCAGATAATAGGCCTTTAAAGTCAGATGAGTTTTGGCAAAAAGCAAAACAAACTATCTTTATCAGTGCGACACCAGGTAATTGGGAATTAGATATTAGTGAAAGTTCAATTGTTGAACAGGTCATAAGGCCAACAGGCGTTCTAGACCCTCTAGTAGAAGTTCGACCAACAAAAGGTCAGATAGATGACTTATTAGATGAAATTAGAGTAAGGGTTAAAAGAAACCAAAGAGTTTTGATAACGACTTTAACGAAAAGGATGGCAGAAGATTTGAGTGATTATCTTGAAGAAAATAAAGTTAAAGTCCGCTATCTTCATTCAGAAATTCACTCTATAGAAAGAATTGAGATTATTCAAGATCTTAGAATAGGTGAATATGATGTTTTAGTTGGTGTGAATTTACTTAGAGAAGGTTTGGACCTTCCTGAAGTTTCCCTTGTGGTAATTCTTGATGCTGATAAAGAAGGTTTTCTTAGAGCAGAAAGATCTTTAATACAAACAATAGGAAGAGCGGCAAGACATGTTGATGGCTGCGCATTGCTTTATGCAGATAATTTAACTGATTCAATGTCTAAAGCAATTCATGAGACTGATCGTAGGAGGAACATACAAGATGCTTTTAATAAAAAGCATGGTATAACCCCTATGCCAGCTGGTAAGAAGGCAACAAATTCAATATTATCTTTTTTAGAACTTTCTAGAAAATTACAAAATGATGGTAATAGTAATGATCTTGTAGATATAACAAATACAGCAATTAAGGATTTACAAGATTCAGAGGATATGGGCATAGCTATGGATACATTGCCTGAAGTAATACATAAATTAGAGGTTAAGATGAATTTAGCAGCTAAAGATCTGGACTTTGAACTAGCAGCAAAATTAAGAGATCGAATAAAAAAATTGAGAAATAAATTGGTTCGCTCTAGTTGACCTGGATAATTATTTATCTTGGTGTAAATTAAAAAACTGATGTACAGCTTCTAGGGCTTTTGTTCCATCTTTTTCAGAAACAATACATGTAGTTCTAATTTCACTTGTTGCTATCATTTCAATATTTATTTGATTTGCTGCTAATGCTCTAAACATTCTAGCAGCGGTACCAATTGTTTCTGGCATTCCTGCACCAACACTGCTAATGCGAGCAATCGCCATACCATCCTCAAGTGCAGAACCTTGCCAACTTTTAAGTAGGGGATATATAGCATTGTCTATTTTTTTCCTATCATCTTTATTCATTGTAAAGCTGATAGTCCTACCACCATTTTTCTGCGTTCTTTCTGATTGTACTATTGTATCTAGAGTGATTCCATTCTCACTCAGTGTTCTACAAATAGTTGCCGCAGTTCCAGGTTTGTCAGGTATATTTACCACACTTACTTGAACTTGATTGTTATCTAATGCAACTCCTCTTACAGCAGGTTCTGAAGTAGGTATTGGTTTGGGATTTATTTGAGTTTGTTGTTGATTAATTTCAAAGGCTTCACAAACTGCACGCAGAGCTTTACTGCCCATTTTGGAATCAATTACACAACTTACTTTTACTTCGCTAGTTGCAATTAATCTTAAGTTAATACCAGCTTTTGAGATGGTTTCAAACAATTTTGCTGCAATACCTGGGCGTCCCATTATTCCAGCTCCTCTAATACTAAGTTTACTCATTTCACTTTGCGTAGATAATTTACCTCCTAAGGTTTTGATTAATTTCTCACATAGTGATTTTGCTTTTCCCAGATCATTTTGTGCAATTGTGAAGGCAATATCATTACTCTTTCCTTCATGAGTCGATTGAATTATTAGATCTACGTTTACACCTCCTTTAGAAAGAGTTTCGAATAAATCTGCTGCTATTCCAGGTTGATCAGGAATATGTGAGAGTCCTAGAACTGCTTGGTTCTCTAATAATTCTGCACCATTCACTGGTCTTCCTAGCTCTAAACCTTCCTTCCCAATTTCACGATTAGCCTGACTAGTGAGGGTTGTACCAGTGTCATTGTCCCAGCTAGAGCGAACTATTAGCTTTACGCCATAATTTCTTGCTATCTCAACTGCTCTTGGATGCAGCACTGCTGCTCCAAGGCTCGCAAGTTCTAGCATTTCATCACAGGTTATTTCCTGAATTAGTTTTGCTTCTCTAACTTTGCGAGGGTCAGTTGTTAGTACCCCAGGAACATCTGTATAAATTTCGCATGCCTCTGCTTTAAGTGCTGCTGCTAATGCGACTGCAGAGGTGTCAGATCCGCCTCTGCCAAGGGTCGTAATTTCCATCGTCCCCCCGCTGCCTAAGCTGGTACCTTGGAAGCCAGCAATGATTACGACTTGCTCTTCTTCGAGCAGACTTTCAATACGCTCCGTTTTAATTTCCAGAATTCTTGCTTTCCCATGTGACGATTCAGTCACTATGCCTATTTGAGAACCTGTCATCGATTTTGCTCGAACTCCAAGCTCATTTAGTGCAATCGATAACAAGGCAATAGAAATCTGTTCCCCAGTTGACAAAAGCATATCCAGTTCTCTTGGAGGAGGGTTATTGCTAATTGATTGAGCAAGATTATTTAGATCATTAGTTGTATTACCCATTGCAGAAACAACTATGACCAGTTGATGACCGGCTTCGTGGCTGCATGCAATCCTTTTGGCTACTGACTGAATTCGTTCGATGCTGCCAACAGATGTGCCTCCAAATTTTTGGACAAGAAGACTCATTTATTTATGTGGAATCATTTTGATTATTTCAGTGTTTAGGCAAATAATTCAGCATGATATTAGAAGTCCATCAGCAAATGCATGTTTTGGATTAGTCCCTTGTTTTACCAGTATTTCTATTTTTAATAGTTTTTTGAGTAGGTCAATCAAAAAGTCAGTGGATTTATTTTTGATTTGTTTTCTGATTACATAAACTCTTTTGGGGTTGGCAAGCCCTGCTTGTTTTGCAATAAATGAAATATCTTGTTGATTATCTTTTTCTAGTAAATGGACCCATAACCACCCGCGTATTTGTCCTGTGAGTGTTGAAATAATTCTTAGAGCTGGTTCTCCAGAATCTATTAAACTATTTGCTCTAGTAACTGCTTCTCCAAAATTGCCTTCTAATAGGTAATTCCCAATTTCTAAAGAGTTTGTGGAGAGACCTTGTAATAGTCCATGTACAGATTTTTTAGTAATTAGAACTCTTTCTTCTGTGTTATTTATTTGCTTTGTTTTTGCTTTTTCGAGTAAAGAGAGTTTATTTAGTTCGCTGATTAACCTTGTTGTATCAGCACCAATGGCTTCAATTAGAGCATAAATTGCTTCTTCTTCAAGGTCAATATTCATTGCTAGAGCAGTTCTTTCTACTAAAACTTTCATTCCGGCTTCATCCCAAAAGGCAGGTAACAAAAATTTTTCTTCTGTTGCTTGTTTGGATTTAATAAGGCCTTGAATTAACTTTGTGGTCTTTAATCTTTTATCTGGTTTATTTGAATTGTTTAGCACCAGATGTGTTGTATTGGGTATATGCTGTAAGGTTGCTTCAAATTGAAAAGATAGTTCAGAAGAGCATCCATTGCAGAAAGGACTGTGTTTTAACACAACCACTCTGCCACCATTCCCAAAAGGAGGAGTTTGCACTTCTTCAAGAGCTTTACTTGCCTGTGAAAGATCTTGACCATCCAACCTACTAAGATTGATGCTTATCCAAGTTGGATCAATGATGCTTTTAATAAGCTTTTCAATTGCGCGATCACTAGATCCGTAATCATCACCCCAAATTAAATGTATTGGCATTGTCTATCAGAGGTTTTTTTATATAGATGATGCCTAAATGATCCTTTTATTGAGTGAAAAATTGACAACTATTGATCATCCAATTTTTCAACAAAGTATTCGTTATATCCAAGCCCAGCTTGGTAATACACGATTGGAACCGTTAGAGCAAGAAGTTCTAGAAAGATTAATACATACTAGTGGTGATTTTAGTATTCAAAACTTGTTGAAATTTTCTCCCGATGCTTGCCAGAAAGGAATCTTGGCTTTAAAGAATGGTGCTCCGATTATTACCGATACAACTATGGCTCAGGTAGGAATAGGAACCATGGCAAGGAAAACTTTGCAACCATCACTTCATTGTGCACTTGATTGGGCTCCATCTGAAAAAGAATTGACTGATATTCCTAGAACTGTTTCTGGGATGCTAGCCGCCTGTAATGATCTTTCAAAAAAATGGGTTGGGCACCAATCGCCTATTGTTGTTATAGGTAGTGCTCCAAAGGCTTTGATTGCACTTATAGAGTTGATATCTGCAGGTAAATTTGTACCTAGCTTGGTTATTGGGATGCCTGTCGGTTTTATTAGTGTATTAGAAAGTAAAAGGTTGCTATCTAATACCTTAGTACCCCAAATTCGGCTTGAAGGTAATCGTGGAGGGGCTGCATTGGCTGCAGCTTCGGTAAATGCTTTGTTGCGAGCAGCTATAAACTAAATGATTCTATTGTAGAAATTGAGTGAAATTATTTCTTCTTTTCCATTAACAAAAGTATTTCTTTTGCTTTTTTAATCACTTGGTTTGGTACCCCAGCTAGTCTAGCCGCTTCTATTCCATAACTTTTATTTGCCCCACCTTCTACAACTTTATGTAGAAAATGTATTTCTTTGCCACTTTGCTTTACCAATACTTGAAAATTTGCAACATTATTGAATTCTTTGGAAAGTGAATTGAGTTCATGATAATGAGTTGCAAAAATCGTTCTACTTTTTATTTCTTTTGCGAGAAATTCACTTACTGCCCACGCAATAGATAGACCATCAAATGTTGATGTGCCTCTACCAATTTCATCTAATAATACTAATGATTTTGCTGTCGCTTGGTTTAATATGTAAGCTGTCTCTGTCATTTCAACCATAAAAGTAGATTGCCCAGCCGCTAGATCGTCGACTGCTCCAACTCGAGTGAAAACTCTATCTGCAATACTAATACATGCTTCTTTAGCAGGAATCCAACTTCCAATTTGTGCAAGTAATTGAATTAATCCAATTTGCCTTAGGAAACAACTTTTCCCACTAGCATTTGGTCCAGTTAGAACAATTAGATCAGTCTTTTCTCCAAGACGAATATCATTGGGTTGAAATTTACTTTCTACGAGCATTTGCTCCACTACAGGGTGCCTAGAATCTTCAATATGTATCTTCCTTAAAGTTGATTTTTTTTCTAGTATTGTTGGTGCACAATAATTAGCTGCTGCTGCTAGTTCGGCAAGACCTGTTAGAGCATCTAACCCAGCAACTGATTTTGCTGCTTTGCGAATTTCCTGGGCCTTGTCACCAACTATTTGCCTAAGCTCTGAAAATAATTCATACTCTCTTTGTGCAGACCTAGCTTTCAATTGAAAGATTTTACCCTCCCTAGCTTTTAAGTCTGGAGTTATAAATCTTTCTTCATTAGATAAAGTTTGCCTTCTAATCCAGTGTGATGGAACGTTTTGTGCTTTTGATTTATTTACTGAAAGAAAGTATCCAAATGTTCGGTGATATTGCAGTTTAAGATTTTGGATATTGCTCATTTTTTTTTCTAAAATTTCTTGGCTATTTAACCAATCATTTTGATCATCTATCATATTCCTTAAGCCATCTAGGATAGGGTCAACACCGTCATGAATTAATCCCCCTTCACTAAGACTTAAAGGAGGATTATTGATTAATATTTTTCTAATTAGACTTGCAACTTTTAATAAGTCTTTGTCTATTTTTTGTAGACTAATGAGCCAACGTGGCGCACTTCCTGGAATATTTTTTAGGGTTGTTGCAAATAGAGGAAGACGCTCGATTCCATCGGCAATTGCTACCAAGTCTCTTCCTCCAGCATGTCCTGTACTAGCGCGCCCAGATAACCTTTCTAAATCTGCCATTGCTTTTAGTAATTGCCTTAGACTTTTCCTTACATTTCTTTTTTCAACTAGATAACTAACTATCTCCTGTCGAGCAATAATTTTTTGTGGATCAATTAGAGGGTTCTCTAACCATCTTCGCAAACACCTTCCTCCCATTGCTGTCAGTGTTCTGTCAATTGCCCATAAAAGGGATCCCTGAAACTTTCCGTCTTTTTGAGTGGACACTATTTCCAAATTTCTACGAGTTTGAGCGTCAAGTATTAAGGCTTCTTTTGTAAAGCAAATTTTCGGCATTTCCAATGGAATCTTAGTGAAATATTTTTCCGATTGATTAATAGGATTAGTTTCGTTCAAATAAGCTAATAAGCCTCCAGCTGCTCTTAAAGCCATGACATATTCATGAATTCCAAGACCATTAATTGTTGTTATTTTGTAATGACTTTTTAGAGCAGCTTTTGCTTCATGAAGATTGAAAGATGTTTTGGATAGTTGGGTTAACTGTATTTTTTCAGGACACCATTGCTTAGCATTGTGGTCTTCCTCTAATTTTTCGCAGATAACTTCTGAGGCTTCAATTCTTGAGAGTTCTTGCTCTAGAGCATTTAGCCCCAACCCTTCTTTTACAAAAAATTCCCCTGTACTGATATCTGCATTAGCTAAACCCCATTTGGCTAATGCTTGATTGGATTCTTTTTCTACTAATACTGCTGCTAACCAATTATTTTTTTTTGCTTGGAGCATACCTGTTTCAATAACTGTTCCAGGGGTCAATATTCTTGTAATACCTCTTTTAAGTAATTTCCCTTCTTTGTTTTGGCTGCTTTCCAGTTGATCACATAAAGCGATTGAAAATCCTTTTTGGATAAGTGTGCAGCAATACCTTTCAGCTGCATGATGAGGAATTCCAGCCATGGGAACTCTTCCTATGATTTTTCCAGCTTCTTTTCCCGTGAGGGTTAGCTCTAAAGTTTGCGACAAGAGGATGGCATCTTCAAAGAAACATTCAAAAAAATCACCCAGCCTATAAAGCAAAATCCTTGCTGGGTTTTGTTGTTTGAGCTCTACATAGTGTCTAAGAACTGGTGGTAGCTTTGTAATATCAATTTCATCGTGATGATGATGTGATGGTGGAACCTTGTTCGAGTATGAAGTGACTCCAGTTTGTTCAATATCTTTTGTTACCTCTGAGCCTTTTCTTAGGCGAGGTCTTTCCTTAGCTGCCTTTTTAATATCTTCATCAGAAAATTTTTCGTCTTTTTCAAAAGCACTTCTTTGTAAACCTTTTGCTGGTGCAGTTGATCCTTGAATTTGATCAAAGAAGCTGCCTTGAACTGGGATAACCTCGTCAGCCATAGAACTTTTCTGCTAACGAAATGATGGCATCGTAAGGGCGATTTTTAATTTTGGATGTGAAGGCTCGCGACAACCTTGTAATCTTTGTCAGAAACTAACTTGTCTCATGTGACAATTAGATCATGAAGTGAGCATTTGCTCCATCGCTCCATTCCCTATGCAGGTCATTAGTTCAGTTGCTATTAACGCACTTCTCTTTGCTTCTTTAATGTTGGTTATTGGTGTTCCAGTTCTCTATATGACCCAATCAGATCCAGCAGATCGGCGCAATGGAGAAATTAAAAAAATTGAGATTATTGGTGGAGTTTGGTTTCACCTTGTATTAGTAAATGGTTTGCTTTCTTACTTTGTTTGAACTTCATCCCTCTCCGTGCGAAGGTAGGAGTAATTAGGCATTTTGCTAATAAGCAATGGTTTCAATTGAAGGGCGCTTTAATGAAGCGTCTAATTTTCGTATAGGGATCGTGATTGCGCGATTTAACGATTTAATAACTAGTAAATTATTAAGTGGTTGCCTTGATTGTCTTCAAAGACATGGGTTAGATACCTCTGAATCAAGCTCTCAGATAGATTTAGTATGGGTGCCAGGTTCTATGGAGTTACCCCTAATTTGTCAGTCTTTGGCAAAAAGTGGGAAGTATGACGTTTTAATAACTCTTGGTGCTGTTATTCGAGGAGACACGCCACATTTTGAAGTAGTTATTAATGAATCTAGTAAAGGGATTGCTTCCGTTGCTAGGGAAATTGGCATACCAATTATTTTTGGTGTTTTAACTACTGACACAATGCAGCAAGCTTTAGAAAGGGCCGGTATCAAAAGCAATCTTGGCTGGAATTATGCTTTGCAAGCTCTAGAAATGGCTTCATTAATGAAAGTATTGAGTTGATAAATCATTATTAATTAACTATTGGATTGACCATTTCCCCTTTTTTAAGGCATGCTCTTCATAAAGGGTTAAAACCTTTCTCGCGGATGTAGCTCAGTGGTAGAGCATCTCCTTGCCAAGGAGAGGGTCGAGAGTTCGAATCTCTTCATCCGCTTTCTAAAATTCTTAGAAAGACTTTGCTTTATTAACTTTAATTAGTAAATCCTGGTCGGCACAAAGTTTGAAGCCAATTTGCTTATAAAACTCTTGTTGATGAGTGGTCATTAAATATATTTTTTCTATCCCTTTCATTGAAGGGGATGATACAAGGGCTTCTACAACGGTTCTCCCTAGCCCTTGTCCTTGTAGGTCACCTGCTACAACTACGTCCCAAAGGACACCTCTATAGACACCATCACTGATGGCTCTTCCAAATCCAACCATTCTTTGACCGTCCCAAATCGAAACTACAACAGTACTTTTTGCCAATAATTTACGAAGATTTTTGTAGCTTCTATTCTGAGCCCAAAAAGCATGAGTATCTAGCAGCCTTTTTAATTCGAATAAACCTCTTTTGGGTATTAGATGTGGACCTAACCCAAGCCAACGCAACCCAGGAGCTCCTGATGCATGTTTAATGAGCTTTAAGGATGTCATGCAAATAAATTAAATCCTTTTTGGATGAAAAAGGTTTCTTTTTGATTGGATAATTTAATAGTTGTTTTATAGCGCTTAATATTTTTCTACTAAGTTTTGATCTTGGTCGTTGTTAGGCTTAATAAGTATATTTTCGACTTGCTGACCATGCTCAAGCTTTTGCTGGGAGACCCCAACGCCAGAAAGCTCAAGCGTTACCAGCCAATTGTAAGTGATATCAATCTCTTAGAAGAGGTGATATCGCCTTTGAGTGATGATCAATTACGTTCTAAAACGGTTGATTTTCGAACTCGTGTAGGAAATGTTTCAGGTCTAGAAAAACAGCGAGAATTATTGGATGAGCTTCTTCCAGAAGTTTTTGCAGTAGTTAGAGAAGCTAGTAAACGAGTATTAGGAATGCGTCATTTTGATGTGCAATTAATTGGGGGGATGGTTTTACATGAAGGTCAAATTGCCGAAATGAAAACTGGAGAAGGCAAAACTTTGGTTGCAACTTTGCCAAGTTTTTTAAATGCTTTAACTGGCAGAGGTGTTCATGTAGTGACTGTGAATGATTATTTGGCACGAAGAGATGCTGAATGGATGGGGCAAGTGCATCGATTTCTTGGTTTGACCGTTGGTTTGATTCAGCAGGATATGGACCCATTAGAAAGACGTAAAAATTATGAATGTGATATTACTTATGCAACTAATTCTGAATTAGGTTTTGACTATTTGAGAGATAATATGGCTGCTGACCTTAATGAAATAGTTCAAAGAGATTTTCAATTCTGTATTATTGATGAAGTTGATTCAATTTTGATTGATGAGGCACGAACACCACTAATTATTTCAGGTCAAGTAGAAAGGCCACAAGAAAAGTATGAAAAGGCTGCAGAGGTTGTTTACTCTTTAAATAGAGCTGCTGAAATGGGAAAAGATGGTATTGACCCTGAAGGGGACTATGAGGTTGATGAGAAGCAAAGAACTTGTACTTTGACAGATGAAGGGTTTTCTAAATCTGAACAATTACTTAAAGTTAGTGATTTATATGATCCAAAAGATCCATGGGCTCACTACATAACTAATGCGTTAAAAGCAAAAGAATTATTTATTAAAGATGTTAACTATATAGTACGAAATGGAGAAGCAGTTATTGTTGATGAGTTTACTGGCCGAGTGATGCCAGGACGCAGATGGAGTGATGGACAGCATCAAGCAATTGAAGCAAAAGAGCAATTAAATATTCAACCAGAGACACAAACATTGGCTTCTATTACATATCAGAACTTCTTTCTGTTGTATCCACGCTTAGCGGGTATGACTGGAACTGCAAAAACTGAAGAAGTTGAATTTGAAAAAACATATAAGCTTGAAACAACTGTTATTCCTACAAATAGGCCTCGCTCAAGAAAAGATTGGGTAGATCAGGTTTATAAAACTGAAGATGGTAAATGGAGAGCAGTGGCTAATGAGACGGCAGGTATTCATAAGCAAGGAAGACCTGTTTTGGTTGGTACTACTAGTGTTGAAAAAAGTGAACTTCTTAGTGCCTTATTAGCCGATCAAGAGATTCCACATAATTTATTAAATGCTAAGCCGGAAAATGTTGAACGAGAAGCAGAAATTGTTGCTCAAGCGGGGAGAGCCGGTGCTGTGACAATTGCTACCAATATGGCTGGGAGAGGTACGGACATCATTCTTGGGGGAAATAGTGACTATATGGCGAGATTAAAATTAAGAGAGGTTCTTTTACCAAAACTAGTCAAGCCTGAAGCAGGCCACAAGCCACCTGTGCCTTTGCAGCGTCGTCAGGAATCTCCTGGTGGTTTTGGAAAAGATGAAGATCCAAATGCAACAATTATTAAGAGCAAGCCTCCTAGCGAAGCTAGTGCAATAGGCACCTTATACCCATGTGTGCTTACAGAAGAAACTCAGAAAGTACTTATAGATTTAGAGCGCAAATTAGTTAAAGAATGGGGAGATAGAACTTTTACATCTATTGAGTTGGAGGATCGCATATCTACGGCTGCTGAGAAGGCACCAACTGATGATTTGCTAATACAATCTCTGAGAGAAGCAATTGCATTAGTTAAATCTGAATATGATGTAGTTGTTGAAAAGGAAGAAATTCATGTTCGTGAAGCTGGAGGTTTGCATGTTATTGGTACTGAAAGGCATGAATCTCGTCGAGTAGATAATCAATTAAGAGGTAGGGCTGGTAGGCAAGGTGATTTGGGAAGTACAAGGTTCTTTTTATCTCTAGGTGATAATTTGCTCCGTATTTTTGGTGGTGAAAGAGTCGCTGGATTAATGAACGCTTTTAAAGTTGATGAAGACATGCCTATTGAATCCGGGATGTTAACTAGATCATTAGAGAGTGCTCAAAAGAAAGTAGAAACTTATTATTATGATATTAGAAAACAAGTATTTGAATATGATGAAGTTATGAATAATCAACGACGTGCTGTTTATTCTGAACGAAGAAGAGTTTTAGATGGTGTTGGTTTAAAAAGACAAGTTATTGGCTATGGAGAAAAGACTATGGAGGAAATTGTTTATGCTTATGTCAATCCAGACTTGCCTTCTGAGGAATGGGACTTGGCTCAACTAGTTGGAAAAGTTCAAGAGTTTGTTAATTTGCTGGGTGATTTGAAACCTGATGATTTAGATGGACTAGATATTGATGAGTTAAAAGCATTTCTCCAAGAGCAATTACGTAATGCTTATGATGTTAAGGAAGCGCAAATTGAGGAGCAGAGGCCTGGATTAATGCGTGAAGCAGAAAGATTTTTCATTCTTCAACAGATTGATACTCTTTGGAGAGAACATTTACAAGCTATGGATGCGTTAAGGGAATCAGTTGGACTGAGAGGGTATGGGCAAAAAGATCCTTTAATTGAATATAAAAATGAAGGTTATGATATGTTCCTTGAAATGATGACAAATATGCGTAGAAATGTTATTTATTCTATGTTTATGTTCCAGCCAGCCCCTGCATCGGATCAAAAATAATTCTTCTAACCTAATCTCCTAAAAATTCAATAATTTCCTTGTCCTTTAAACTCTGAGCTTTGCCAGGAGAAACATTATTAGAATTATTATCGTCAACAAGAACTTTCAAGGCGTTATTCATAGCATTGACTTGGCCTTCGAGATAATCAATTCTTTCCATAAGGTTTCTTATGACGTTTGCTTCTGTATCAGGCAAAGCAGAGTGAGCTAAAGGATTAATACGTACTCCACTTTGATGGACAACTCGGCCTGGGATTCCTACAACTGTACTATCAGCTTCTACATCTCTCACTACAACAGAGCCAGCACCTATTCTGGTATTAGTCCCGACTTTTATAGCTCCTAGTACTTTGGCACCAGCACCTATTACTACATTTTCTGCCAATGTGGGATGTCTTTTGCCGTGATCTTTGCCGGTACCACCAAGAGTAACACCTTGGTATAGCAGACATCTATTGCCTATTTCAGTTGTTTCCCCTATTACTACTCCCATTCCATGATCGATAAAAACTCCTTTACCAATTTGAGCTCCTGGATGTATTTCAATACCCGTTAATGATCGTGTTGCTTGGCTAAGCAGTCTTGGCAGAAGAGGAATTCCCAACTTCCATATCCGATGACTAATTCTATGAAGAAAGATGGCTTGAAAGCCTGGGTAGCAAAGAATAATTTCGAGTAGTCCTCTAGCTGCAGGATCTCTTTCTCGAATGATTGCTATGTCTGATTTGATGGCTTTAAGCATTTGCTCAAAGGGAAAATAATTAGTTGGTTATTTGATAAGGCCTATCTCTTTTCGAAGTTGTTCAATAGTTGATTCACTGAGATAATTTTCAGCACAATGTATTTGTGGCATTCGCATAAGTTGAGATCTGTTTTGTCTAAGTGTATGTTCAATTAGTGGAAGGCTTGGGCTGTCACATAAGACGTAATTAGCTGCTCTTAAAAGAGCAAGTAATCTGCTGCCTACATCAGGATTAGCTGTCATTAGTAGTAGTTCATTGCCTCTCATGCTGTGAAGAATTACTTCCGCAGCTCTGAGAATGCCAGGACTAATACTCACAATTCCAACACAACTACCTGCTCTCAGTTCTTTTAACATTGATAATTCATTTCGAAAATCACTAAGGTCTACTGCAATTGCTCTTACTCCATGCTGCTTAGCTAATTCTTCAAGTGGTTGAAGAAAATAACGACTAGTTACTACTGTTCCATTGTTAGAACTTTCAAGTACACTTTCTAATTCTTCCATGGGAACTACCTCTACTGGAACATTTAAGTTAGGTTCAAGTTCTTCGGCTATAAGCATTGAAGCCCCAATATCTTCTCTAGGAGTACTTACCAATACCCTGGCACCACATCTCAACCGCCAGTCAATTTCTTTCACAAATAGCTCTCTTGTTTGCTGAAGTGTGCACCCAGCATTTAGGAGACCATCAACAGATTTCCTCACCTCTTGATCTATATCAATAACACCTTTATTTCTATAATTGGAAGAAGTTTTGACTTCGCGTTGTTTTTGTTGATCTCGAACATATATCCCTGAACCAGCTATTGCTTCTACTACCCCGTCAGTTTCTAATTGTCGATATACCTTACTAATAGTATTCCTATGCAGTCCAGTCTGCATTGCGAGTTGACGAGTGCTAGGAAGCCTGTGTCCAGGCGGGTAATGCCTAGCTGCTATTGCAAAGCAAATCTGATTATAAAGTTGACTGGATGCAGGAATATCACTTTCCTGCTGGATATGGAATCTCACGCCTTTATGCCAGGTCTGAATGTGACCAACATAATTAATTAAAGCTCAAGTGACAATTATTTCTTTGGCCTAAGATCTTGTGACGGTCATATTTTAACAAAAAGTAGAGAAACTTTTATAGATTCACTTACTACTGAGTTTCTTCATACTTAAGTTATACCTAGGTTTATGAGATAGTTCGCTCTGCTTTGGAAGAGGGTCGTGTCTCTTTTTCATTTTTTATTAACGGAGTTTTACGAGGGGTTAAAAACATGATCATATTTCTCCCTTCCCTTTTAGGGGCTTGCTGAATCTCTGCTTGCTCTTCTAAATCTTTTGCCATTCTTGATAAAAGAGATTCTGCAAGATTTGTATGTTGAATTTCCCTACCCCTAAATATGACTGTGCATTTAACCTTGTCTCCAGCTTTTAGAAATCGAGTTGTCTGATTTATGCGAACTTCATAGTCATGCTTATCAATTTTGTAACGCATTTTGACTTCTTTAACTTCAGTTTGGTGAGATTTTTTCTTTGCTTCCTTTGCTTTTTTTTCTTGTTCAAATTTAAATTTGCCATAATTCATAATTCGGCAAACTGGTGGATCAGCTTTTTCACTAACTAGTACAAGATCAAGTTCTCTTTCTTGAGCTACTGTTAGTGCTTCTTCACGGTCAATGACCCCTAGCTGAGCTCCATCTGCATCAACTACCCTAAGCTTTGGATATTTGATACGGTCATTTATGTTTGGAAGCTCTCTGACTGGAGCGCGACGATCAAAACGGGGACGAGGTGGCATTCAGTGTGATGAAGGAATAGAGCAGAGCAAACAAGTAAAACCTGATTTTATATCTACTTGGTTCACCCTATAACGTTATGGATTAACGAGAGAGCTTCGCAAAGAGGATTTTTCTCATTTAACCATTTTGGATCGTGTTGGCCTCGAAACCAAGTTCTTTGTCTTTTTGCAAACTGATTAGTTCTTTGATTTATCTGAGTTATAGCTTGATCTAAACCAATCTTGCCATTAATTAGTTGCGATGCTTCCTCATACCCAATTGTTTTAAGCAAAGGCAGAGTGCTTCCATACTTAGAGATAAGGTTCTGGGTTTCTTCAATTAGGCCGCAATCAAACAAGGAATGAGTACGTTTGTTTATTCTTTCATGCAGATTGCTTGGATTAAGTCCGATTTCGATGATGTCCCATTCTGGGGGATGGAATTTTCTCAGAGAATGTATGGATTGCCCAGAAGCATAAAAGACTTCTAAAGCTCTAATGATTCTGGGATAATCAGAGACTGATATGGATTTTGCACTAATTGGATCACAGTGTTTTAGAAGTTGATGGCATTCTTTCTGTCCAAGTTCCTTAAGTTGTTTTCTAAAACTTAATTGGGCAGGAATTGCTGGGGGACATAATCCCCTAGTGATTGCTTTTAGATACAAACCGCTTCCTCCTACTAGTAATCCTATTTGCTTTTTTTTGAGACCCCTCTCAATGCTTTTCATGGCAATGCTTTTGAATTCATGCATGGTGATTTGTTGATTTGGGGGTTGTAAATCAATCAAAAAATGCCTGATTTTTTGTTGTTGTGCTTTTGTTGGTTTTGCTGTTCCTATGTCCATATCCATATAAATCTGGCGAGAGTCAATATTGTGGATTTCCAGATCAAGTTTTTGAGCAATTTCAATGCCTAGTTCTGTTTTTCCACTTGCTGTAGGGCCTATCAGAGCAATTATTAGAGGTTTAGATCGTGACATAAATTTTTTAATGCTTTTATAGAAACTTTTTAAGAGCCTTTTTTCAATGCCAGTGTTAAATTTAGTTTGACAGGTATAGGTTTTTAATAGATGAGGTTTTTAATAACAACCTTTCCTGGGAACCTTTTATTCGAATGAGTGAAGATTCCAAGATTAATAAAGTTCAAGCTGCTTATGGCGCTGAGCAAATACAAGTTCTAGAAGGACTAGAACCTGTAAGAAAAAGACCAGGTATGTATATAGGCTCTACCGGGCCAAGAGGTTTGCATCATCTTGTTTATGAAGTTGTAGATAACGCTGTAGACGAAGCACTTGCTGGACATTGTGATGAAATATTGGTTGTTCTTTCTGATGATGGTGCAGCATCTGTCACTGATAATGGCAGGGGTATACCTACCGATATTCATCCGAGGACCGGCAAGAGTGCTTTGGAGACCGTATTAACTGTTTTGCATGCAGGAGGCAAGTTTGGCAGTGGAGGTTATAAGGTCTCTGGAGGGCTACATGGAGTAGGTGTTTCAGTTGTAAATGCTTTGAGCGAATGGGTTGAAGTAACTGTTCGTAGGCAAAATAAAATCTATCAGCAGAGATTTGAGAGGGGTGCGCCTATTGGTTCACTTAGCTCTAAATCACAAACTAACTCTGATAAAGGATTGACGGGTACTACTGTTTGTTTTAAACCTGATAGTCAAATCTTTACTAGTGGCATTAGTTTTGAATATGCAACGCTTTCATCAAGGTTAAGAGAATTAGCTTATTTAAATGGAGGTGTTCGAATTATTTTTCGTGATGAAAGAAAAACAGCTGTAACACTCGAGGGTAACCCTTATGAGGAAGTTTATTTTTATCAAGGTGGTATTAAAGAGTATGTTTCGTATATAAATTCAGAAAAAGATGCTTTACATCCAGAGATAATTTATGTCAATTCAGAAAAAGATGGAGTTCAAGTAGAAGCTGCTTTGCAATGGTGTGTAGATGCCTATTCGGATAGCATTCTTGGTTTTGCAAACAATATTCGCACTGTTGATGGTGGAACTCATATAGAAGGTTTGAAAACAGTTTTAACTCGTACGCTTAATTCTTTTGCTAAGAAAAGAGGAAAGCGTAAAGAGGGCGATTCAAATTTAGCCGGAGAAAATATACGTGAAGGATTAACTGTTGTGCTTTCTGTTAAAGTTCCAGAACCTGAATTTGAAGGGCAGACTAAAACTAAATTAGGAAATACAGAAGTACGAGGAATTGTAGATACTCTTGTTGGCGAGTCTTTAAGTCAATATTTAGAATTTAACCCTTCAGTTATTGATTTAATTTTAGAGAAAGCAATTCAAGCATTTAATGCTGCAGAGGCAGCTAGAAGAGCTAGAGAGCTAGTTCGCAGAAAAAGTGTTTTAGAGAGTTCTACTCTTCCTGGGAAATTGGCAGATTGCAGCTCTCGAGATCCTGCAGAGTCAGAGATTTATATTGTTGAGGGTGATTCGGCTGGAGGTTCTGCTAAGCAAGGCAGAGATAGAAAATTTCAAGCAATTCTTCCATTGAGAGGTAAAATTCTAAATATTGAGAAAACAGATGACTCGAAGATTTATAAAAATACTGAGATTCAGGCATTAATTACTGCCTTAGGCTTAGGGATCAAAGGAGAGGAGTTTTCTTCCAAAAACCTTAGATATCATCGTGTTGTGATTATGACCGATGCTGATGTTGATGGTGCACATATCCGTACGCTTTTACTTACTTTTTTCTATCGTTATCAAAAAGAATTAGTTGAGGGTGGATATATTTATATTGCGTGCCCACCTTTGTATAAGGTTGAGAGAGGCAAGACCCATAAGTATTGTTATAACGAATCAGATTTAAAGAAAACAATTCAAGGGTTTGGAGAAAAGGCAAATTATACAATTCAGAGATTTAAAGGTCTTGGTGAAATGATGCCAAAGCAATTATGGGAAACAACTATGGATCCTTCTAAAAGGATGATGAAAAAAGTTGAAATAGAAGATGCGCTTGAAGCAGACAGAATTTTTACAATACTTATGGGGGATAAGGTTGCGCCAAGACGGCATTTTATTGAGACTCATAGTGTTGAGCTTGACCTCACTTCTTTAGATATTTAATAGTCTTGGTCACTTTTTTTATGCGCTGGAGTTGGGTTTTATTATTCTTTGGTCTTTTAGGGCCTTTAGACTTGCCTGCCGGTGGGCTTACTTATAAAAACCCTGGCATTCTTCAATTAGAACTTTCAAGAAGAAAGTATGCAGGTACAAATTGTTATTTAAGAACTTCGCCCAACTTGGAATCTTCGGTGTTGACCTTGTTGCCAATAGGCACTCCTTTAAGGATTATTAGTAGTTGGCAGGATTTTGATCGAAAACAATGGTTATTAGTACAAAGTGCATCACTGCCTTTAGCAAAATCTTCTTCAAAGCCCTATCGTGGTTGGGTTAATGTCTGACTTAATTGAAGTTCTGTTGGCTGTCTTTTTAGTTTCTTCAGGTTCAATAATTGGTTCTTTAATTAGATTTAAAATTACTACGCAATTGAAAGAATTCCATGTCCCGAGATTTATACCAATCTTCTTTGTAAATTGCCTGGCTAGCTTTTTCCTTGGTTTAATTATTTCTTTTGAGAAAAATAGTTCCACTAATTTTTTAAATGAAAAGTTTTTACTCTTTATAATTGTAGGTTTACTAGGCAGCCTAAGTACTTTTTCATCTTTTATATGGGAAATTTTCTTCAATATTAGGAAGAAATATTGGTTTAAAACTTTTTTTATTACTGCCGTATCAATTTTTGGAGGGTTATTGTTTGCATTTGCAGGTTATAAATTGGGTAATGCTTAAGAAGGATTTATTGACTTTAGAGAAAGTTTTATGGGTCGGAATGGGTGCTTTCCCAGGAGGGTTGGCTCGTTGGTTAATTGGCAATGATTTTGCTGTGAATATCTTTGGAACCGCACTTTTAGGCTTGTTGATGGGTCTAGACCTCACTCCTAGAGTTCAATTATTTCTCATTTTTGGTTTTTGCGGTGCTTTTACTACTTTTAGTGGATGGATGGTAGAGGTCTTAGAGTTGTTGGAAATGGGAATGTATCTCAGAAGCTTTGCATATGTTTTTCTCTTGCTAATCGTTTCATTGTCATCAATATGTGGTGGTTTTTTGCTGGGAAGAAGAATTAAGGGATCAATCGCACCCTGATAGACATTAAGATGTTTGTGCCCTATTTATGCGTCAATGAATGAGGCAATCGGGGCATCTGCACAGGCTCCTTCTCCTTTTAAAGGATCGCAATTAGCTGATGTTGTAGCTGGGCAGCTGGAAGCAATGCTGTCAGCAGGCAATTATGACGGGGTCAAGACTTTGCTTGAACCTGTTCAGCCCGTAGATATTGCGGAAGCCATTGGAAGCTTGCCATTAATTTTGCAGGCATTGGCTTTTAGGTTGCTGGCTAAAAATGAAGCTATAGAAGTTTATGAATATTTAGATCCAGCAGTTCAACAAAGCTTGCTTGATCGGTTGCGCTCAGGCGAAGTTTTGGAATTAGTTGAAAGAATGTCTCCGGATGATCGAGTAAGACTTTTTGATGAATTGCCCGCCAAGGTTGTTAGAAGGTTATTAGCTGAACTAAGCCCAGAAGAAAGAAGTGTTACTGCGCAAATGCTTGGGTATCAACCTGAGACTGCTGGCAGATTAATGACAAATGAATTTATTGACCTTAAGGAATTTCATAGTGCGGCTCAGGCTTTAACAATTGTTAGACGACAGGCTCCTTTTACAGAAACAATTTATAGCCTTTATGTCACAGACCGCGAAAGACATTTGACTGGAATACTTTCTTTGCGAGATTTAGTGACTGCAGACCCAGAGTCTCTGATAGGAGATGTGATGACTAAAGATGTGGTTAATGTAAGAACTGATACTGATCAAGAGGAAGTAGCAAGAGCCATTCAAAGATATGATTTTTTAGCTTTGCCTGTTGTTGATCTTGAGAAGAGATTGGTAGGAATAGTTACAGTCGATGATGTCATAGATGTTATTGAGCAAGAAGCGACAAGGGATCTATATGCGGCTGGGGCAGTTCAGGCAGGCGATGAAGATGATTATTTCCAAAGCAATCTTTTTGTTGTTGCTAGAAGAAGAGTTGTTTGGCTTTTTGTTTTGGTTTTGGCCAACGGATTGACAACAAAAGTGATTGCAATGAATGACGATGTTTTAAAGCAAGTAGTTTTATTAGCAGCTTTTATTCCTTTATTAATTGGAACAGGAGGTAACGTTGGCGCGCAAAGTTCCACGGTTGTTATTCGAGGATTAAGTACCCAGCGCATTCAAAATTTAGGTCTCTGGAGATCTGTCCTTAGAGAAGCCTTCGCAGGCGCTTTATTAGGCTTATTGATGCTTTTGTTTGTTGTTCCTTTTGCTTGGTGGCAAGGTGAAGGGCCTTTGGTTGGTGCTGCAGTTGGCATTAGTTTGTTGGCGATTACAACTTTGGCGGCAACTGCTGGTGCAGCATTGCCTTTGATATTTGATCGAATGGGCCTTGACCCTGCACTTATGTCAGCTCCTTTTATCACTACTGCAACAGATGTTGCGGGCGTTTTTATTTACTTGAGAACTGCTTCTTGGCTGTTGACTCATATTCATACTTAGGCGACTTCTAGGCATTAATACTTAAAAAATTATAAATCCGTTTGGAAAATAGCTTCTTCACACTTCTTAATGATATGCTTTACAAAACTCAATAGAGTATTGATGACAGATCAAGCGCTCTCTTCAAGAAAGGTCTTGAAAGATTCAAAGTCTCAGTCATGTTCAGATAGTGATCTAGTTCGCTCTTATTTAAGAGATATCGGACGAGTACCTCTTTTATCTACAGACCAAGAGATAACTTTGGGTAGGCAAGTCCAAGAGTTGGTCACAATAGAAAATGTTGAAAAGGAATTGCAACTGCGTAATGGGTGCAAACCTTCTCGACAAGAGTTGGCTCAATCAGTTGATCTTACTCTTACTGTTTTAAATAGGAAATTAAGGCTTGGTGAAAAAGCTAAAGAAAGAATGGTTTCAGCAAACTTGCGTTTAGTTGTAAGTATTGCCAAGAAATATACGAAAAGGAATATGGAACTTTTAGATTTAATTCAAGAAGGCACTATTGGTTTAGTGAGAGGTGTTGAAAAATTTGATCCTGCTAGGGGATATAAGTTTTCTACGTATGCATATTGGTGGATCAGGCAAGGAATTACTAGGGCAATTGCAGAAAAAAGCAGATCTATTCGATTGCCTATTCATATAACCGAGATGCTAAATAAGTTGAAAAAAGGACAACGAGAATTGAGTCAAGAATTGTCGAGAACCCCTTCCATGAAAGAGCTATCAGATTATGTGGATCTCCCACTTCAGGAAGTAAAAGATTTGATGTGCCGAGCAAGTCAACCACTAAGCCTAGAAATGAAAGTTGGAAATGCTGAGGATTCTGTATTACTTGATTTGCTTTCAAGTGACAATGATTTACCTCAGCAAAATATTGAGATGGATTGCATGAAGGGCGATTTAGAAACACTTTTAGGGAAATTACCAGAATTGCAAAATACAGTTTTAAGAATGAGATATGGCATAGATGGAGAGGAACCAATGAGTCTTACTGGAATTGGCCGAGTACTTGGTATTAGTCGTGATCGAGTACGGAAACTTCAGCGAGATGCTTTGAAAGGCTTACGAAGTAATGGTGAATTCGTAGAAGCTTATGTGGCTTGTTGAATTATTTTGCCTAAAAACCCATTGACTTTTTCAGGCGCTTCATCGTGAGGACAGTGCCCTGCACCTTTAATTATCTCTAAAGATCTTATGCATTTAATAGAAGCAAGCCATTGTCTAGCTTCTGAAAGAGCTTCCCATGGATCACTATCTCCCCAAATTAAGTCGACTGGTACATTTAGATTTTTCATTAAATCCGGTGCTAGGTGATCATTGAAAATATTTACGAAGCCGTGAAATGCTTCCGCTGCTCCTTCACGTTGAGTTGGTGAATATATTAAGTTGATTAATTCCTTATCTAAATGTTGACCACTTGGGTAGGCTTGTTTGAGTATTTTTTCTATAAAATTTGGATTTGCTGCATTCTGAAATAGACTTTTACTAAGCCATTTTTTTCTAATTATATTTTTCAAGAAGGGTCTTATTAATTGTACAACTTTAGTTTGTTGAGAGAGTCTTTTGTCATCCATTGTTCTTTGCGCACAATTAATTAGAATTACACCTTTACAACTGCCTTGGAGGCTTCTTGCTGCTCTTAGAGCTACAACGCCTCCAATGGAATTACCAATGAAAATAACAGGTTTTTTAATTACTAACCTGCAAAATTCTGATACTTGTAATCCCCAATTATCAAAATTATATAAAAAACCTTTAGTAAAACTTTTCTCTCCGGGAAGTATTGCTATGGGTTGACTACTGTCCCCAAAACCAATTAAGTCTAATGAGTATGATGGAGTTATGTTTCCTAGAAATATTTGATTTTTTCTCCAATGTTCTTTAGATGCTCCAAAACCATGAATCAGAACAGTAACAACAGATGATCTTGGATTATAACCTTCGACTTTCCAGCTAACATTTAACTCATTCCATTGCCAACAATGAATGTTATTCTTAGTCAAGAGAAATACCTGGATCAATTTTTAAATAATGATAAGCAAATAAATGCAATTCGTATTAGTTTGCTTACATGGTTTCAAGATAATGGACGTCATTCAATACCTTGGAAGTTAACAGCAGAAGGAACTGTACCAACTCCTAATGAATGTTTACCTGTATATCCTATTTGGGTTGCAGAAGTAATGCTTCAACAGACTCAATTAAAAGTTGCTTTGCCTTATTGGGAAAGATGGATGTTAGCTTTCCCATCAATTGATGATTTGGTAGTTGCAGATGAGAGTGAGACTTTGCTTGTTTGGCAGGGTTTAGGTTATTACTCCCGTGTAAGAAGATTGCATACTTCTTCTAAAATGCTTTTTTCTATGATTGGACCATCTCGATCAACAGATTCATCAAGATGGCCAGATGATTTAAATACTTGGACTTCTTTGCCTGGTATAGGTCGAAGCACAGCAGGCAGTATTATTTCTTCTGCATTCAATCTGCCTACTGCCATTTTAGATGCAAATGTTAAAAGAATTTTGGTGCGTTTAATAGGTACTTCTATACCACCGGAAAGAAATTCAGCAAGATTATGGGACTGTGCTGTTGCATTATTAGACCCTCATAGACCAAGAGATTTTAATCAGGCTTTAATGGATTTAGGTTCAACTGTTTGCACTAATCACAAGCCAATTTGTATACAGTGCCCTTTGAAAGATTATTGTGTTGCTTATAGTTTAAATGAACCAACCAAGTTCCCTGCAAAACTTTCTGTATTTTCTGTGTCTAAATTTGTAATTGGTATTGGATTGATTCTGAATGAATCTAACGAAGTCCTTATTGATAAGAGATTGGATCATGTGAAAATGGGTGGAATGTGGGAATTCCCCGGTGGAAAACAAGAAAAAGGTGAAGCGATAGAAACAACTATTTCAAGAGAATTGTTAGAAGAATTAGGTGTTGTTGTGAACGTGGAAAAGCAGTTAATTGCTTTTGAACATTTATATTCACATCAAAAATTAAACTTTATTGTTCATTTATGTAGCTTAGTGTCTGGAGTTCCGAAACCTCTATCCAGTCAAGAAGTCAGATGGGTTAAAATTCAAGAATTATCTAAATATCCTTTCCCAAAAGCAAACTTGCGAATCATTGCTGCTCTCAAAACATATTTGCTTTTATGAAAGAGAATAAAAAAGATATTATGTGAGCATCTGAATGGCAAAAGTTATTTGCACAGGTGAAGCATTGGTTGACCGTTTGGGACCTTGTGGCCAAGACAATGCTTTTGAAAATCAATTTGAGGATTGCTTGGGAGGTGCTCCGGCGAATGTTGCAGCAGGGTTGGGAAGATTAGGTGTGAAAACAGCTTTTGTTGGTTGCCTTGGTGAAGATCGCATTGGAGAGCAGTTCCAAAAATTGTTTGTTACTAGAGGGGTAGACATTTCTGGTTTGCAGCTTCATTCAAGACATACTAGTCGAGTTGTTCTTGTTCAAAGAGATTCGTCT
The DNA here is from genome assembly GCF_027359375.1 of Prochlorococcus marinus str. MIT 0919. Classification (NCBI taxonomy): domain Bacteria; kingdom Bacillati; phylum Cyanobacteriota; class Cyanophyceae; order Synechococcales; family Prochlorococcaceae; genus Prochlorococcus; species Prochlorococcus marinus. The sequence continues at coordinate 1,075,674 of NZ_CP114779.1, read as the reverse complement.
GGGGAAAGAAGTTTTGGTGGTTTTATAGGAGGTTTTGAAAATAGTTTTGCTGATCAAAGTTTAGATTTAAATTCTTTGAAGAAAACATTCCCAGAAATTGCAATAGAAGCCAATTGGTTGTTGACTGGAACAATCTCATTGGCAACACTTAACTCAAGAAATGCAATCTTCTGGATGACCAAATATGCTAAAAATCATAATCTAAAAGTAGCAATTGATTTAAATTGGCGTCCCACTTTTTGGGATAAGACATTTCATTCAAATTCACTTCCAAGCAAACAAATTAAATTATTAATTAGAAGATTTTTAGAAAATGCAGCATTTTTAAAACTTGCTGATGAAGAAGCAATTGCTTTTTTTAATACCAATAATCCAGCAGAAATTTCTGAATTACTTTCTTTAAAGCCTTCAGTTATAGTAACAGATGGTGCTAAAACAATTCATTGGTTTTTGAATGGATATTTAGGCAGTTTAAAGCCATTTTCTCCTGAAGTAATTGTAGATACAACAGGAGCTGGAGATGCTTTTACAGCTGGTTTACTTTCGCAACTTGTAAATTCTTCCTTTGACGAAAATACTTATACTGATTGTGAAAATGCAGTGAAGTTTGCTGCGGCATGTGGAGCTTTGGTATGTGGGGGTTTAGGTGCAATTGAACCTCAACCCACTTCTAATCAAGTAGAAAACTTTCTATCTGCTCAATAAGGAGAAAAAAGTTTTATTAATCTCTTGTTATCTTGGGTATAAGTCAAGTTCACATGCCAAGCATCCTCAAGATCAATCTTTAAACGTGAAGGCCATTCAATAACCATAAGTGCTTTGAGATCTTTTGCTTCTTCTTCTTCTTGAATAAATAATTCGTTTGCAGAATCTGCACTGTCTAATCTATATAGGTCTAAATGAATAAGCGCTCTTTTTCCTTTTAAGTAATGTTGAGATAAAGGAAAAGTAGGACTCGTAATTGGTTCCAAGATCTGAAGACCTTTCGCAATTCCCTTTACTAGGCTTGTTTTCCCAGACCCTAGTGGCCCCTCAAGCAACAGTATTTTGGAGCTTTGGATCTTTTGACTTAGTATTTCGCCAAATGCAATTGTTGCCTCAAGATTATTTAGAAGCCACCCTGATTGGTTAGATTGCCAGACGATTGACTCAGGAACTTTGATATTTTTGAAGATGTTCCTTTGCAAATTTTTAATTAATTCCTAATCATGATCGCAGCATCTGCCTCAACGCAACAATTTGATAAAAAAGCTGATTATGAAATTTCAGATTTAGAACTTGCTGCATTTGGCCGTAAAGAACTTGATATAGCTGAAAAGGAAATGCCAGGTTTAATGTCCCTGAGAGCAAAGTATTCAAAAGAGCAACCTTTAAAAGGTGCACGAATTGCAGGAAGTCTTCATATGACTATTCAAACAGCAGTATTGATTGAAACTTTAGTGGCTTTGGGAGCTGAGGTGAGATGGGCTTCATGCAATATTTTTTCTACCCAAGATCATGCAGCAGCAGCCATAGCAAGCACGGGCATACCTGTTTTTGCGAAGAAAGGTGAAACTTTAGATGAGTATTGGGCTTATACCCATCGAATACTTGAATGGAACTCTAATGATGGGCCTAATATGATTTTGGACGATGGTGGCGATGCTACTGGGTTGGTAATTCTGGGCAGTAAAGCTGAGAAAGATAAAAGCGTTCTTGATGCTCCCTGCAATGAGGAAGAGATTGCTTTATATGCCTCTATTCGCAAAAAGCTTTCCCAGGATTCCACTTTTTATTCTCGTATTAAATCTTCGATTCAAGGAGTTACAGAAGAGACAACAACAGGTGTGGCTCGGTTATATCAGATGCAGAAGAATGGGGACTTGCCTTTCCCAGCAATTAATGTGAATGATTCTGTGACGAAGAGCAAATTTGATAATCTTTACGGATGTAGAGAATCGTTAGTAGATGGTATTAAACGAGCCACTGATGTAATGGTTGCAGGGAAAGTGGCATTAGTAATGGGTTATGGAGATGTTGGCAAGGGCTCAGCTCAATCTTTAAGAGGCTTAGGAGCAACAGTGATGATTGCTGAGATCGATCCTATTTGCGCTTTGCAGGCAGCGATGGAGGGATATCGTGTAGTACGACTGGATGATGTTGTCGAAAATGTAGATATTTTTGTTACTGCGACAGGTAACTTTAATGTCATCACTCACCAGCATTTAATTCGCATGAAAGATGAAGCAATTGTATGTAATATTGGTCATTTTGATAATGAAATTGATGTTGCTTCTTTAAAGTCTTATCAATGGGAAAACATAAAGCCTCAGGTAGACCATATAACTTTACCAAGTGGTAATAAGATTATTCTTTTAGCTGAAGGTAGATTGGTTAACCTAGGATGTGCTACAGGACACCCTAGCTTTGTGATGAGTAACTCGTTTACTAACCAAGTCTTGGCGCAGATAGAGTTATATACAAAAGCTCATAAATATACTAATCAAGTCTACATTTTACCAAAATATTTAGATGAAATGGTTGCAAGATTCCATTTGGAAAAAATTGGCGCAAAGTTGACAGATCTTACTCAAGAGCAAGCAAATTATATAAATGTACCGGTTCAAGGGCCTTATAAATCTGATCAATATAGGTATTGATTATTATAATTTTCTATGGAAATCTCTAACATAGTAACAGGATTAATAAATTTCATTGGTGATTCAGTAGAAGCAAATCAGTGGATTGGTTATGGAGCAATATTGATAGCAATGTTTTTAGAAAATATATTTCCACCTATTCCTTCAGAATTAATAATGCCTTTAGGTGGATATTATGTTTATACTGGTCAACTGAATTTCATACCTGTTGTTTTAGCAGGTCTTATTGGAACAGTTTTAGGTGCATTCCCATGGTATGGAATTGGGCGCCTAATTAATGAAGAAAAACTTGAAAATTGGCTTAGAAAATATGGACGTTGGATAGGTATTAGTCCAGAAGAACTCTTTCGAAGTCGAATGTGGTTTTCACGCTATGGAAAGTCTTTGGTGTTTTGGGGACGATTAGTCCCTGGAATAAGAACATTGATTTCAGTACCTGCTGGAGTTGAGTTAATGCCAATAGCTCCTTTTACTATTTGGACAACAGCAGGAAGTTTAATTTGGACAATATTATTAACTATTGCTGGAATATTTCTAGGAGAAAGCTATAGGCAAGTTGCTAGTTGGCTTGACCCTTTCTCAGAAATAATTAAAATCACTCTTGTAATTATTCTTATAACATTATTTATTTGGTTGTTAGTTAGATCTTTAATAAAGCATAAAAATAAATTGCATTAGTATTTTTTAAAATGGGATATCTTCTTCATTGGTATGTGGCATATTTTGTTGTTGATTATTAAATCTACTCTCATCATCTCTCCTTGTCCCTAAGAGTTCTAACCTATCTACTCGAACAACAGGTTTCTGTCGCTCTTCACCTGTGTTTTTGTCTTTCCATTGGTCTAGTTTGAAACTACCAGTAATGCCTATTAAAGATCCTTTTTTTACATAATCTGCTGCAACTTGAGCTTGTTTGCCCCAAATTTCTAAATTAAACCAATCAGGCTCATCTTGTTTGCTTCGGCGATTGACCGCTAAAGTCAGGTTCGCGACAATTGAACCAGATTCGAAATAGCGTACTTCTGGGTCTCTACCAGCTCTGCCAACTAGGCTTACAGAGTTAACACTCATAGTTTTTACTGATCAAGTAATTTTAATAATGCAGCAATCTTAATAGGCCTCTATAAAAGGTGGTCCAGAGTCTTACGCGGTGGTGTTGTATATCTCGCAACAGCTCTTATGATTCAAACTCATATTCAAATTAAAAAAGTGTTTTTTAGACGTTTGAGACTTTCCAGAGATATAGGGATTGATTTAGGGACGGCAAATACGTTGATTTATGTACAAGGCAAAGGAATAGTTCTTGAAGAGCCATCTGTTGTAGCAATGGATTTAGAGGAAGGAGAACCTTTGGCAGTTGGTGAAGACGCAAAATTAATGCTGGGTCGTACGCCAGGCAATATTCGAGCAGTTAGGCCTTTAAGGGATGGTGTAATTGCTGATTTTGATGCAGCTGAGCAGATGTTGAAAACTTTTATACAAAAGTGTAATGAAGGCCGTGGGATCATTGCACCGCGTTTAGTTGTAGGTATTCCAAGTGGCGTTACAAGTGTTGAAAGAAGAGCAGTTCGAGAAGCAGGTCTTGCTGGCGCTAGAGAAGTTCATTTAATTGACGAACCTGTAGCTGCTGCAATAGGGGCTGATCTTCCTGTTACAGAACCAATCGGGACAATGATTGTTGATATTGGTGGAGGTACTACGGAAGTTGCAGTTTTGAGTTTGGGCGGAACTGTATTAAGTGAGTCTGTACGTGTGGCAGGTGATGAGATCAATGATTCAATTGCTGTTTATTTAAAAAAGGTTCACAACTTGGTTGTTGGCGAAAGAACAGCAGAAGAAATTAAAATTCGTATTGGATCAGCTTTTCCTAATGATGAGTTTGATCATCAAAGTATGGATGTAAGAGGATTGCATTTGCTATCTGGTTTGCCACGATCTATCAATTTGAATGCTGGTGAGCTACGTGACGCCATGTCTGATCCTCTAAACAAAATAGTTGATGCGGTGAAAAGAGTTTTAGAACGTACTCCTCCAGAATTAGCAGCAGATATTGTTGACCGAGGCATTATGTTGGCAGGAGGAGGAGCTTTAGTTAGGGGTATTAGTGATTTAGTGAGTCATGAAACAGGTATTTTCACCCATGTTGCAGAAGAACCTTTGCTCTGTGTGGTTAATGGATGTGGGAAAGTTTTAGATAACTTCAAGAGATTAAAGAGAGTAGTTGATACTCCTGAATTTGCCAGAAATGCAGTAAGGGATTGATTTGATGGGTAGTTTCCGACGGGATGCTTCTTTTCGTTGGTGGAATAAGAAGAGTTTATGGTTTTGGGTTGGGATTTCTATACTTTTTAGTGCTATTCGTTTTGCAAAAGGCGCATATTTAATTGATATATACTCATTGATCGTTAGTCCCTTTACTCCTGGCATTGCTCAGAAAGAATGGATACAGAGTAGTGCGAATTTAGAACAACAAATAAAGTTAACTTTGCTTCAGAAAGATAATCAGCGCCTAAGAAATTTACTTGAATTAAAAGCATCATCTGGTGAAAATCGTATACCTGCTGTAGTTATTTCTCGAAAAACAAGTGGTTTTTGGCAACAGCTTGATATTAATAAGGGTTCGAAATCAGGCATAAAAACTAGTGATGTAGTTTTAGGACCTGGGGGTGTTTTGGGAATTATTGATTCAACAACTCCAACAACCTCAAGAGTTCGATTACTTACTTCTCCTCAAAGCAAAATAGGAGTATGGGTTGAACGAACTAAGGTTCATGGAATATTGGTTGGTAATGGGAATAATCGTCCTCAGATAAATTTTCTAGATAAAAGTTCTGAAACAAAAGTTGGAGATATTGTGAGCACTTCCTCTGCAAGCACTTTGCTTCCTCCTAACGAACCAATAGGGGTAATCAAATTTATAAATGCAGAAAATTTACCTTCACCATATGGCTTCGTACAGCTTCTTGCTCATCCTGAGGCAATTGATTGGGTAGAGATAATTGGTTTGTAATGAAAACTCCTTCTAGAAGAATTGGATATTTACTTTTAGCTTTACTTGTTCCATTTCTTTCTTTCTTAAGCCCATCTTGGATTGCTATTTCTAATGTAGGTCCAAATTGGTCGGTTTTTTGGCTGCTTCCCTGGGCTCTCCAAGAAGGTGCTTTTGCAGGAACTTTTGCCGGGCTTTGTTTAGGAATGCTTTTAGATGCAATTCATATTAATGGCGCAACCCAAATCCCATCTTTAATGCTTCTTGGGTTTTGGTGGGGCCTCTTAGGCAGAAAAGCCCCTACCATTACAAATAGCTTCAGCTTGGGCTTGCTTGCGTGGCTTGGTACATGCGTTATTGGACTGACTATATGGCTTCAAAAAATCTTTTTTATTAGTGAGAGTAAGACTTTTTTCTTTCATAATGGCTTTTTTTACGCATTGTTCGCTCAAGCAATTGTCACTGCCTTATTGGCCCCAATGATTTGTTCGTGGATGTTTTTATATTTTTTCCGCCAGCGAAATAGATAACAATTGCAAATAATGGATTTCAACTTAAATTCTTTTAATTTTTTCAGCTCTTAAGTGCCATCTCTCTCATCAAACTTAATTTAAAAAAATGCAGAAAAATAAAAAAAATGAGTAGATTTACCTAGGTGTAAGTACTCGTAAAATCTTAAAAAAAACAAAAAAAATCCGCTTTTTTTTGGCAAATTGTTGGTCTTAGTTTCGGTTGGAAGGTTATGGTTGCATTTCCACCTACATAAATTTGGTTCATGCGTGCAGGAGGTTCATCCAAGCTTGAAAGCACTGGTGGGCCTGTTTTAAAGGCTTCCTATGGTTCAAAGGCAACAATTCTTGTTGTAGATGACGAACCAGCAGTGTTGAAAGTATTGGTTACCCGTCTAGAACTTGCTGGCTATCAAGTGATTTCAGCTAAGGATGGAGAAGAGGCTCTTGAGTTGTTTCATAGAGAATCACCAGATTTAGTTGTATTGGATGTAATGCTTCCAAAACTTGATGGTTTTGCGGTTTGTAGACGCATTAGAGGGGAATCGATAGTTCCAATTATTTTCTTAAGCGCCCTCGAGGCTATCTCAGAGCGCGTAGCAGGGCTTGACTTGGGTGCTGATGATTATTTATCCAAACCATTCAGTCCAAAGGAGCTAGAGGCTCGAATAGCGACAATCCTACGGCGAATGGGTCCTGGTGCTTCTGTTGCTGAGCCTAGGGAAATACCGGTTGGGCAAGGTGTGATGAAGCTTGGCGATTTAGTTGTAGATACAAACAGGAGACAAGTAAGTCGTGCTGGAGAAAGGATTGGATTAACTTATACAGAATTTAGTTTGTTGGAATTGCTATTTCGTGATCCGGGCAAAGTTGTACCTCGCGCAGAAATTCTTGAACAGCTATGGGGTTACCCCCCTAGAAGAGCAGCTGATTTAAGAGTAGTAGATGTTTATGTTGCTCGATTACGAGGGAAGTTAGAACCTGACCCTAGAAACCCAGAATTAATTCTTACTGTTAGAGGTATTGGTTATTCCTCCCAAAGAGTAGGGGAATTCCCAACTGTTGTTGCTTGAAAATGGAAGGTTTGATTAACTCAAATGTCTATCTAACCTCAAGATAATTTGAATTTATTCTTCGTTGGCTGATCTAAGAGAAACCCGTTTGGACAAGGCCAGAACCTTGCAAGATCTTGGGAATGGTCCTTATGCAATACGGTTTGAACCGACTCATAAAGCAGCTTCTTTGCAGTCTGATCATGAAGATTTGCCTAATGGGCAAGAGCGACAAGTTGATGTTGCTTTAGCGGGAAGAGTGATTACTCGTCGAGTTATGGGAAAGCTTGCTTTCTTTACCTTGGCAGATGAAACGGGTTCAATTCAGCTTTTTTTAGAGAAAGCCACTTTGGACAATGTTGATCCAAATGATGCTGATAATGTGCGTTTATCTTTTAAGCAACTTACAGAATTAGTTGATTCTGGAGATTGGATTGGAGTTAAAGGAATTCTGAGGCGAACAGATCGCGGGGAATTATCTATAAAAGTTTTTTCTTGGGAAATGTTGTCCAAATCATTACAACCATTGCCTGATAAATGGCATGGGCTTGCCGATGTTGAAAAGCGCTATAGGCAGCGTTATGTAGATTTGATTGTCAACCCTCAGTCTCGTAAAACCTTTAGGAGAAGGGCTTTGATGGTTAGTGCAATTCGTAGATGGCTTGACGAAAGAGATTTTTTGGAAATTGAAACTCCTGTACTTCAATCAGAAGCAGGGGGTGCTGATGCTAGACCTTTTGTTACTCATCACAACACCCTCGACTTACCCCTTTATTTGAGAATTGCCACCGAACTTCATCTCAAACGATTAGTAGTTGGAGGTTTTGAGCGAGTTTATGAGCTCGGAAGAATATTTAGAAATGAAGGTATAAGTACAAGGCATAATCCTGAGTTCACCTCAGTCGAGGTTTACCAGGCTTTTGCTGACTACACCGATATGATGAATTTGACTGAGGAGATGATTGCAGCAGTTTGTTTAGAAATTTGTGGTTTAACAAAGATCACTTATCAAGGTAAAGAGATAGATCTCACCCCTCCATGGAAAAGAGTGTCAATGAATGAGTTGGTTTTTGAATTTACTGGTATTGATTTTTACACTTTTGGAAAAGATCGAGAAAAGGCAGCTAAAGCAATGACAAAAGTTGGACTTGAGGTTCCAGATAATTTGGATAGTGTTGGGAGATTGTTAAATTCTGCTTTCGAACAAAGGGTAGAAGCAAATTTATTTCAACCTACTTTTGTTGTTGATTACCCCATTGAGATTTCACCTTTGGCCAGGAAACACCGAAGTAAGGATGGGATGGTTGAAAGATTTGAATTATTTATTGCAGGGCGAGAGACAGCGAATGCTTTTAGTGAACTTATCGATCCTGTAGATCAGCGCGAACGTCTTCTTTTGCAACAATCTCGAAGGGAAGCAGGTGATCTTGAGGCTCACTTAATTGATGAAGATTTTGTAAATGCTCTTGAGGTGGGAATGCCTCCAACAGGAGGCCTAGGCATCGGAATTGACCGTTTGGTAATGCTCCTAACTGATAGTCCTTCTATTAGAGATGTAATTGCTTTTCCGTTACTTCGTCCTGGGTCCGGTTCTCAGTAATCGGAAAATGCACCATCAAAGTGGATAATTGAGCGAGTATGAATGTAATCTTCAGATGAGTGGAGAGCGAGTCGGTTTCCGTTTTAAGCATGCTGATCCTGTGGTCAAGCGTAATCCGCAGGGTCGTTCAAGGCGTGGCTGGGTAATGGAGCCAGTTGAACAAACAACCAGTAGGGGTACAAAGATGCCTGCATATCGCATTAGATGGCGGGATAGTGAACGTCCCGAAATAGTGCTTCAGCATATGTTGATTGCTGATCCAGATCCAACACCCCCACCTGAAAACGTCAGCTTGGAACCTCCTTCGCAAAAATAAGTACATCTCATCATGTTCGATAAGCATCTGAGAATGCTTAGAGATTGCTATTGCTTAATTCACAGTTCCTTCTTTAAGGAACAAAAGTATATTTTGCACTTTTTAGTCAATTAGCAGTTGATTTATTAGATTATGCAATTCAGTTTAATTTTGACTCACGGACGTCATTCGCAGGATTTGTGATTAAAGGTCTTTCTATTTCTTTTTGCATAGGGCCTAAAGCTGCTTCTTTAGATAGCAGTAATAATTGACATAGCTTGGCAATATCGCCTTCAGCAACATTAAGCTTAGAGATTTCATTAAAAGCATTTTGATAAAAAATCTCTAAGTCTTGAATGATTGCTTTTCTTTTATCTTTTAAAAGCTTTAGTTGCTGTTCTCTGCTCATAAGAAATAGTCATTTTTTGTATTTTCTAAAGTTATTTATATCTAGCTAGTACTGATTTTACTTCTCTATTGACATCTTTCTTTTTTTCATGCTCTCTTTTGTCATGTATCTTTCTACCTTTTCCTAGACCTATCATGATTTTTATCCATGATCCTTTTAAATGAATACTTATAGGTACGAGAGTTAACCCTTTTTTACTTATTTTGGTTTCCAATTTATTAATTTCTTTGCGATGTGCCAGAAGCTTTCTTGTTCTTAAAGGGTCATGATTGAAAAAATTACCTACGTTGTTTAATGGTGAGATATGTACATTATGGAGAATCAGCTGACCTTGGCGAATGAGGCAAAAACCATCTCTTAAATTTGCATTGCCTGCTCTGACCGACTTTACTTCTGTACCTAAAAGTTCTATACCAGTTTCAAGTGTTTCTAAAATTTCATATTGATGTCTTGCAAGGCGATTTTCAGCTAGCCGACGGTTAGCTTTCAATCGTGATGATTTAGCCTTCTTTGTCTCTTTTGGCTTGGTCATTTCATCTAATCACTAATGTAAAACTTCATAAGGGCCTTATCCTTCCCTATATGGCAATAGTGTCTTCTGGTTTTGATCAGTATGATTCCCTTAAAAAGTTTAAGGGAAAACCTAGGTACATTGATCCTTCTCCATTAAAGGAAGAAGAAAAAACAATAAAGCACGATTCATTGAGACCTAAAAATTTGAATGAATTTATAGGCCAATCAGAGTTGAAAACTGTTTTAAATATATCTGTTAAGGCTGCATTGCATAGAAAAGAGTCTTTGGATCATATATTGCTATTTGGACCTCCTGGTTTAGGCAAAACAACAATGGCCTTAGTTCTTGCCCAAGAACTAGGTGTTAAATGCAGAATTACCAGTGCTCCAGCATTAGATAGGCCACGAGATATTGTTGGACTTTTAATGAATTTGTCACCTGATGAGATGTTATTTATAGATGAAATTCATCGACTTACGAATTCTGCAGAAGAGCTTTTGTACCCAGCATTAGAAGATTTTCGCCTTGATTTAACAGTTGGTAAAGGTACAAGTTCAAGAACTAGAGCGATTGATATTCCTAGATTTACTTTGATTGGGGCTACTACAAGACCTGCTGCAATAAGCTCACCTTTGCGCGACAGGTTTGGTATTACTCAAAGATTTGAATTTTATAATCTGCAAGATTTAAAAAACATTGTTGAACGCTCTGCAAGTTTCTTTGGCTTATCATTGATAGGTGATGCAAGTTTAGAAATTGCACGAAGGTGTAGAGGTACACCAAGGATTGCCAATAGACTTCTTCGAAGAGTTAGAGATTTTGCAACTGTTCAAGGTAAAAACAAATCTATTGATGTACCTTTGGTTGATGCGTCCCTGAAATTACATCGTGTCGATGATTGTGGATTGGATCAATTAGATAGAAATTTTTTATTAGAACTTTTCGCAGAAGATCAAGGTCGACCAATAGGACTAGATACTCTTGCTGCTGCATTGGGAGAAGACTCTGGAACATTGGAGTCGGTAGTTGAACCATATCTTTTGCAAATTGGTTTTATCAAGAGAACGCCAAGAGGGAGGGTGATAACCACTAAAGGTCGAAATCATATCAATGGTGATAAGAAAATATGAATCTTGTTTCGATGAAAGAAAAAATCACTTGCATAGTTATCTGTGCTTGTTTTGCTTTGTGCTGCACTGCAGGCTCAGTTCAAGCTGACGAGTCCTTGAATATGATTTTTCAAGAAGGTCTTTTAGAAAGTAAGGCAGGAAACTTTGCAAAAGCTTTAGAAACATGGAATAGATTTATTGACCTTGCTCCTGAAAATGGAGTTGCATATAGTAATCGCGGCAATGTTCGTTTAGCTTTAGGCGATCCTGAAGGTGCGATCTTGGATCAGCAAAAGGCAATAGAATTAATGCCTAATGAGCTAGACCCTCATTTCAATAAAGGCATTGCAGAAGAGAGTTTACAAAGATGGGAAGAAGCTGAACAAGATTACAAATGGATTCTTGATAGAGACGCCGAAAATGCATCCGCTTTATACAGCTTGGGTTGGGTTGATGGTTCACAAGGTCATTGGAAAGAAGCTGCGGTTTTATTTAATAAAGCTCAAATCTTTGAATCGAACTTTTATGGGGCTCGTCTTAGTAAAGCTTTGGCTAATTATCAATTAAAGGAATATGCTCAGGCTGAATCAGAGCTTCGTTCAATTATTAGAAAGTATCCAATGTTTGTTGATTGCAGAGCAGCTTTAACTGCTCTTTTATGGAGGCAGGGGTTTATTGGAGAAGCCAAAAGTAATTGGGTGGCTGTAGTTGGTTTAAATAATCAATATTCACAAAAAGCTTGGCTTCTAGAATCTCTGCGTTGGCCTCCAGATCCCTTTGAAGACTTATTGGCTTTTATAGATTTGACATATTAATGAATCTATTAAATCAAGAAAAGGAAGTACTTAAAACCTTAATGCCAGAATTAATTGACTTAAGGAGGCATTTTCATTCTCATCCTGAATTAAGTGGCCAGGAGTATCAGACTGCTGCATTGATTTCTGGAGAATTAAAAAAATATGGATGGAAGGTTAAAGAAGCTGTAGGGAAAACAGGATTAATCGCTGATTTAGGAGATATTTCTGGCTCACTTGTTGGGTTAAGAGTTGATATGGATGCTTTGCCAGTAGAAGAAAAAACGGGTTTAAGTTTTGCCTCTCTCAACCAAGGTGTTATGCATGCTTGTGGTCATGATTTACATACTTGTATTGGTTTAGGTGTAGCAAGAATGTTGGCTCAAAATTCTAATCAAATAAATGGGGTGAGAATTTTATTTCAACCAGCTGAAGAAATTGCTTCCGGAGCACGATGGATGAAAGCTGATGGGGCTTTGAATGGAGTGGATGCACTGTTTGGTGTTCATGTATATCCTGATTTGCCCGTTGGCAAAATAGGAGTCAAAAGTGGAGTATTAACAGCTGCAGCCGGAGAACTTGAAATAGAGATTATTGGAGAAGGAGGGCATGGAGCTAGACCACATCAAGCGATAGATCCAATATGGATAGGGGCAAGAGTTATTACGGGCATTCAAGAGGCAATTAGCAGATGTTTAGACCCTCTTTCTCCAGTGGTTATTAGTTTTGGGAAAATACAAGGTGGTCAAGCTTTTAATGTTATTGCTGACAGAGTGATGTTGTTAGGAACAGTTCGGTGTTTAGATCCTCAATTAAATGAAACTTTGCCTGATTGGATTGCAAATACCGTTCAAGGAATTGCCTCTAATTTAGGAGCTGAGGCTAAAGTTCATTATCGCGCAATAGCACCACCAGTTTATAACGATCCTTACTTGAGTTCCTTGCTTGAGAAATCTGCGATTTCTTTACTCGAATCTTCAAATGTTGTGAGATTGGAACAACCTTCCTTAGGGGCTGAGGATTTCGCAGAGTTTTTGAAAGATGTCCCTGGGACAATGTTTAGATTAGGAGTTAGTGGTTTGGAGGGATGTGCGCCACTTCATAGTGGATACTTTTCTCCAGATGAAAGTGCTTTAGAAATTGGTATTTGCCTTTTAGCAAGAACTCTTTTGTCTTGGATGAACGAAACCCAATGAAACTAGGCAAGCCTTCTAGCAAAACTTTGATCAGAATAGCCGCTCCATTATTAGTAGTAATTGCTATTTTTGGCTTCTATCAAAGAAAGGGCAATGATCGTGTACAAGCTTTACCTGCCTTACTGATTGGGATAGGTTTCATTTGTACAGGATTTGTAGAGCGTCATCAGAGAAGAAAAAAACTGTTTCTTAAGTTAAATCAGATGGAAGAAACTAATAACTCTTAATTTGATATTTAAGTTTTTTTTGAAAATTTAGCTATTTTACGAATATCACTAGGGGTGCCTAAAAGCGAAAGCTTCTCTGGCTGAGATCACACCCTCTGAACCTGATTCGGGTTATTCCGGCGAAGGAAAGTGCATTTTGTGTGATCAAAGCCAGTTCGGGTTCTCCTTTAAATTCAAAATAGGGTTATGAGAGCTTCATGGGTGGCTTCCAGAAAGGGGAATAGTAATGTTTCTCAATTGCATTTTGCTAGGAAGGGAATAGTTACTGAAGAGATGGCCTTTGTTGCCAATAGAGAAAACCTTCCAAATTCATTGGTTATGGAAGAAGTTGCTCGGGGTCGAATGATTATTCCCGCAAATATTAATCATGTGAATTTAGAGCCTATGGCAATTGGAGTTGCTTCTAGATGCAAAGTAAATGCAAATATCGGTGCTTCTCCAAATGCTAGTGATGTAGCAGAAGAGTTGAAAAAGCTTGACCTAGCTGTCAAATATGGAGCAGATACTGTAATGGATCTTTCTACTGGAGGGGTGAATTTAGATGAAGTCAGAACAGCAATTATTAATGCTTCACCAGTACCAATAGGAACAGTACCTGTTTATCAGGCTTTAGAGAGTGTACATGGATCTATTGAGAAGCTTTCCGAAGAAGACTTCCTTCATATCATTGAGAAGCATTGTCAACAGGGAGTTGATTATCAAACTATCCATGCTGGCTTATTAATTGAACATTTACCTAAAGTCAAAGGCAGATTGACTGGGATAGTAAGTAGAGGTGGAGGTATTCTTGCTCAGTGGATGCTTTATCACCATCGCCAAAACCCTCTTTTTACTCGTTTTGATGATATCTGTGAGATTTTTAAAAAGTATGATTGCAGTTTTTCATTAGGAGATTCTTTGCGTCCAGGTTGTTTACATGATGCGTCTGATGAGGCTCAATTGGCTGAATTGAAAACTTTGGGAGAACTTACGAAGAGAGCTTGGAAGCATGATGTGCAAGTCATGGTGGAGGGACCTGGTCATGTTCCTATGGATCAAATTGAATTTAATGTAAGAAAACAGATGGAAGATTGTTCTGAAGCACCATTTTATGTTTTAGGACCTTTAGTAACAGATATTGCACCTGGATACGATCACATTACAAGTGCTATTGGTGCTGCTATGGCTGGCTGGTATGGCACTGCGATGCTTTGTTATGTAACGCCCAAAGAACATTTGGGATTACCAAATCCTGAGGATGTACGAGAAGGTTTAATTGCGTATAAAATTGCAGCACATGCCGCTGATATTGCCAGACATCGTTCCGGAGCTCGTGATAGAGATGATGAATTGAGTAAAGCTAGATATGCATTTGATTGGAATAAACAGTTTGAGTTATCACTTGACCCCGAGAGAGCTCGACAGTATCACGATGAAACTCTTCCAGCAGACATATATAAGCAAGCAGAATTTTGTTCAATGTGCGGACCTAAACATTGTCCGATGCAAACAAAAATTACTGATAAAGATTTAGATCAATTAGAAGATGCAATTAAGTCCAAAGGTACTTCACCATCATCATCTTTGAAATTAGATAAGAGTTGAGAGTTCATAGCACTATCAACTCTTAAAAAATATTTAACCTAAAAGTTTAGTAGCTTTGTTGAGAACATTTTCAACGGTAAAGCCAAATTTTTCCATACAAGTCCCACCAGGGGCAGATGCGCCAAATCCATTCATTGTGACGCTGTCACCATCAAGTCCAATATATTTATGCCATCCAAAAGTTTCGGCTGCTTCTACAACTAGACGTTTTCTTACATTAACTGGTAAAACTTCTTCTTTATAAGAACTACTTTGCTCTTCAAATAGTTCAACACATGGCATAGAAACAACACGAACTTTTTTACCCTTATTTTTTAATTCCTTCGCTGCTTCAACACAAAGATTTAGTTCACTACCTGTACCAATCATTATTAATTCAGGTGTGCCTTCGCAATCTTCAAGAACATACCCTCCAAATGCAACTTTATCGCTAGAGGAATTTCTTTGATTCGGCATTCCTTGTCTACTTAGGCATAGGGAACTAGGCCGATTCCTATTTTTGATCGCCAGCTTGTAAGAGCCAGTCGTCTCATTCCCATCTCCTGGCCTAAAGACAAGCATATTTGGCATTGCTCTAAGGGAAGGAATAGTTTCTATTGGTTGGTGAGTTGGTCCATCTTCTCCCACGCCTATTGAGTCGTGAGTTAAAACATAAATCACTCCGAGCTCGCTGAGAGCTGAAAGTCTCATTGAGCCTCTCATATAGTCAGCAAATACTAAGAATGTTCCTCCATAGGGAATTAGTCCGCTGTCGTGATAGGCAATGCCATTAAGAATAGCTGCCATTGCATGTTCCCTTACTCCAAAATGCAAATAGCGCTTTTCCCTAGTCTCAGGCTGGAATGATCCTGTCTCCCCTTTGATATCAGTGTAATTTGAATGAGTTAAGTCTGCAGAACCTCCAATGAGTTCTGGCAGATTTGGTCCGAGAGCGCCTAAACAGATTTGGGAATGTTTCCTTGTGGCTAACCCTTGGTCTTCTGATGAATAAGTCGGTAAATTTTGGTCCCAATTTCCCGGTAGCTCGCCTCGCAACATTCTTTCAAATTCCTTTGATTCATTTGGATACTTAGATCGATATGTTGCAAGCAAGTCATTCCAATTGCTTTCTAACTTGGAACCTTTATCTATTGCTTTCCTGTATTGCTCATAAGCTTCTTGAGGTATCTCAAAAGGACCATAAGGCCAATTCAACGATTTTCTGGTTAGATCAGCTTCTTCTTCGCCTAGAGGTGCTCCATGAACTCCAGCAGTATCGCTTTTGTTGGGAGATCCATATCCAATAGTGGTTGTTATTTTAATGATTGAAGGTTTATCTGTTACGGCTTTAGCTGTTTCTATAGCCTGAGAAATTGCATTTACATCGGAATTCCCATCTTTTACATGCTGGACATGCCATCCATATGATTCATATCTTTTCAGTACATCTTCGGTAAAAGAAACATCTGTTCTGCCATCAATAGTTATGTGATTGTCATCATATAAAGCAATAAGTTTTCCAAGCTTTAAATGACCAGCTAAAGAACATGCTTCTGATGCAACCCCTTCTTGATTGCATCCATCTCCCATGATGACGTAGGTGAAATGGTCAACAATAGAAAGATTTGGTTTGTTGAATTTTGCTGCTAGATGTGATTCTGCAATTGCTAGTCCAACTGCATTTGAGATTCCTGCTCCTAAAGGACCTGCAGTAACTTCTACACCAG
Organism: Prochlorococcus marinus str. MIT 0919; assembly: GCF_027359375.1. Lineage (NCBI taxonomy): Bacteria > Bacillati > Cyanobacteriota > Cyanophyceae > Synechococcales > Prochlorococcaceae > Prochlorococcus > Prochlorococcus marinus. Next base: position 1,059,051 of record NZ_CP114779.1, on the reverse strand, counting down.
CTGTTTCAAAAGTCTCAGGGTGCCCAGGAGTTTTTGCGCCCCATTGCCTAAATTGTTTGATATCTTCAATAGTTACTGAATCGTACCCAGTTAGATGTAATAGGGCATATAACAACATGCAGCCATGACCAGCAGAAAGAACAAATCTGTCTCGATTGAACCATTTGGGATTTTTAGGATTATGGTTTAAAAACTTGTCCCAAAGGGCATATCCCATTGGTGCACATCCCATAGGTAATCCAGGATGTCCGCTTTTGGATTTATTAACTGCATCAACAGCCAGCATTCGAATGCTGTTAATGCAAAGAGTATCGAGTGAAGCGGGCGCAGCGACCATTGTGTTAAAGAGTGATTAGAAGTTTCTTTCTGATTGGGTGTTGGATTCTTTTAGAAAAATTTTCTAAAGGCCAAGCAAACATTGTGACCTCCAAATCCAAATGAATTGGAAAGTACAATATTTAATTTATTTTCTCTAGCAGAGTTGGGGACATAGTCCAAATCACAAGCTGGATCTGGGTTGGAATAGTTGATAGTAGGTGGGATTACTCCATGCTGAATAGAGAGAACACATGCTACCGCTTCAATGCCTCCAGACCCGCCAAGTAGATGACCTGTCATTGATTTTGTTGAACTCACAGGTATCTGCTTAGCTCTTTCTCCTAGTGCAGTTTTGATGGCAGAAGTTTCATTACTGTCATTTGCTGGAGTGCTAGTTCCATGCGCATTAATGTAATCAACTTCATTGGGGTTGACTTGGGCGTCTGAAAGAGCTTCTTTCATAGCTTTAGCTCCACCTAAGCCACCAGGTGTAGGAGATGTAATGTGATGAGCATCACAGGTGGTTCCGTAACCAATAACTTCTCCGTAGATAGGAGCATTACGTTTTTTAGCATGCTCAAGGGTTTCTAAAACTAGTACACCTGCTCCTTCTCCAATGACAAATCCATCACGCTCAGCATCAAATGGTCTACTAGCGCTTAATGGATCTTCATTTCTGAATGAGAGGGCTTTTGCGCTGGAAAAACCAGCAACTCCAAGGGGCGTAATACTTGCTTCTGCTCCTCCACAAATCATGGCGTCTGCTTTCCCAAGCTGAAGCAAGCGGAAAGAGTCTCCAATTGCATTCGAACCTGCCGCACATGCAGTGGCAACGGCCGAACTAGGGCCTTGAGCACCCAGTGCAATAGCCGTTAGACCTGTCGCCATGTTTGGGATCATCATAGGAACAGTAAAAGGGCTAACTCTTCCTGGACCTTTGACATTAAGGACTTGAGCCTGGGTTTCCATAGTCAATAAACCACCAACTCCAGATCCAATAATGACTCCAATGCGTGATGCATTGTGTTCATTAATAGATAAACCTGAGTTGGATATGGCTTCCTTTGCAGCAATTACTGCGAATTTAGAAAACCTGTCCCATCTTTTCGATTCTTTTGGCTCGAGTAAGCCAGTTGGATCGAAGTTTTTGACTTCAGCACCAAAACGGCAGGCATGGTTAGATGCATCAAATAGAGTAATTGGACCAACGCCATTTACTCCAGATTGCAGACCTGCAAGATATTCCTCGACGGTATTTCCAATTGGGGTAATAGCGCCGAGCCCAGTGATAACAACTCGATGGAGATTCTCCATCATGAGATCCTCAACCTTGCTTTTCGTCTATGTACTTGACGGCATCACCAACGGTGGCGATACCTTCCGCGGCTTCATCTGGGATTTCGATGTCAAAAGCCTCTTCAAGAGCCATTACCAACTCAACAGTATCGAGAGAGTCGGCTCCAAGGTCGTTTTGAAAATTTGATTCAAGCTTGACTTCGCCTGCATCAACACTGAGTTGTTCTGAAACGATAGAACGAACTTTTTCGAGGATTGTGTCCTGAGACATACATTATTTAGATCCGAACTGCATCTTACGGGCTAATGGGTTCTAGTTAACAAGAGTGAAGCCAGATGCATGAATCTCTTTATGTTGAACCAAATTGAGTAAAGTTTTTTACATCAGCTTTCATTAAGGGCTTTTATGTCCCACGCAGTAAAGATCTACGACACATGCATCGGATGCACACAGTGTGTCAGAGCTTGTCCTTTGGATGTTTTGGAAATGGTTCCATGGGATGGGTGTAAGGCAGGCCAAATTGCATCCTCCCCCCGAACTGAAGATTGTGTAGGCTGCAAGCGATGTGAAACCGCTTGTCCTACAGACTTCTTAAGTATTCGGGTCTATCTTGGTGATGAAACAACTCGCAGTATGGGCTTGGCTTATTAATGCTTAAGACTCATTCTTAAGTTAGTTTTGTCATATAAAAAAAGCCTGGCTATCTAATTAGCCTTTAAAGAATATATGTGTGGGATTGTTGCTTTTGTTGGATCTCGAGAAGCCTCACCACTTCTATTAGATGGTTTAAGGAAGCTTGAATATCGTGGTTATGATTCCGCGGGTTTAGCTACGGTTACTCAGCAAAAAAATTCCCCAGTTGGCTTTGTTACCTGTAAAAAGGCTAAAGGTAAACTCGTGAACCTTGCAGGGTTAATTGAAAAAGAGGGAACACCGGGCTATTTAGGTATTGGTCATACTCGTTGGGCTACTCATGGGAAGCCAGAAGAACGTAATGCCCATCCTCATAGAGATAATTCAGGACAAGTTGCTGTTGTTCAAAATGGAATCATTGAAAATCACACTTCTTTACGTAAGAACTTAGAAAATCAAGGGGTGAGCTTTGTTTCTGAAACTGATACTGAAGTCATTCCTCATTTAATTGCCAAGGAACTCGAAAAGTTTATAAAGGAAGGTAGAACTCCAAGTAGTTCAGTTTTGTTAGATGCAGTAAGAAGAGTCTTAGACCTTTTAGAAGGTGCTTATGCAATTGCAATTGTTTGGTCTGCAACTCCTGATGCATTAATTGTTGCAAAAAAACAAGCTCCTTTGGTTATTGGTTTGGGCGAAGGAGAGTTTCTTTGTGCAAGTGATATGCCTGCTTTAGCTGGCTTTACAAGAACAATTCTTCCAATGGAGGATGAAGAAGTTGCTCTTTTAACCCCTCTAGGCATTGAGCTTTATGACATTCAAGGCAATCGTAAAAATAGGAGTCCTTTGTTCCTAAGTGGCCTTGATCAAGTTATCGATAAAAGAAATTTCCGTCATTTCATGCTCAAGGAAATTCATGAACAACCAGAAACTGTTGAGTTATGGCTATCTAAATATTTGCCAGTTGATTTACCAAGTGAAAGCCCAGTGGCATCTCCATATGACTTATCTGTTTATGAATCTGTAGATCAAATTCAGATTTTAGCTTGTGGAACTAGTAGGCATGCAGGACTTGTTGGGGCATATCTTTTAGAACAATTTGCTGGTATTAGAACTTCTGTGTTCTTTGCTAGTGAATTTCGCTACGCACCTCCTCCTGTTTCACCTCACACATTGACTATTGGCGTAACTCAATCAGGAGAGACCGCAGATACTCTTGCTGCCTTGGCAATGGAACATCAACGACGGACAGCTTTGAATGATGAGGATTTTGCTTCTGTCCAGCTTGGGATTACTAATAGTCCTGAAAGTTCGTTAGGTTTGCAAGTTTCTAATATTCTTGATATTGAAGCAGGTATAGAAGTTGGAGTTGCAGCTACTAAAACTTTTTTAGGACAATTATTAGCTTTTTATGGATTAGCTATTAGTTTTGCTACTCGTAGAAAGAGTAGATCATCTGAAGAAATACAAAATTTATGTAAGGAATTGAGAGCTATTCCAGATCAGTTAAAAGATCTAGTAAAGCAACATAACCAAATGGCTGAGGAATTAGCTCATCGTTTTTCAGAGACTGAAGATGTGATCTTTTTGGGGCGGGGTATTAATTATCCAATTGCACTTGAGGGAGCATTGAAACTTAAAGAGATTAGTTATATCCATGCTGAGGGGTATCCAGCTGGTGAAATGAAGCATGGCCCTATTGCCTTGCTAGATCAAAGAGTGCCTGTTATTTCAATAGCTACTCAGGGTGTGGTTTACGAAAAGGTTTTAAGTAATGCTCAAGAAGCTAAAGCAAGGGATGCAAAGTTAATTGGGATTGGCCCGAAAGCACCTGAAACTGAAGTTTTTGATTATTTATTGCCTATTCCTAAAGTGAGTGAATGGGTGAGTCCTTTATTGACAGTAATTCCTATGCAATTGTTGAGTTATTATATTGCGGCTCAGAGAGGTTTGGATGTTGATCAACCAAGAAATCTAGCCAAAAGTGTAACTGTTGAATAGTTAAATTTACGTATTCTTATCTACCCTTCCATATTCATCTTCAATTCGTAAAATATCATCTTCTCCTATATATGCACCACTTTGAATCTCAATTAGTTCCAGGGGCATTTTACCAGGATTGCCAAGACGATGTTTACAACCTAATGGTATGTATGTACTTTGGTTTTCACCTAATAACTCTTCTTTACCATCTCTCTGAATTAAAGCTGTTCCTTTCACTACAACCCAGTGCTCTGCTCTATGATGGTGCATTTGCAGTGATAGAAATGCACCAGGCTTAACTTCAATTATTTTAACTTGCCATCTATTCCCTTTAACTATTGAAGTGTAATGTCCCCAGGGTCTATAGATTTTGCGGTGCGCTTTGCTTTCAGCTACGTTGTCTCTTTCAAGTTCCTTAACTATATTTTTTATATTTTCTGCTTCTTTTTGATTTGCAACGAGTACTGCATCATCAGTTTCAACAATTATTAATTTTTCTATACCTAAACCAACTACTAATCTCTTCTCACTTCTTAAGTAAGTATTCTTGCAATTTTTTGCAATTACTTTCCCTTTGACAACATTTCCATCTTGATCTTTCTTAGAAGATTCCCATAATGATCGCCAATTCCCTACATCACTCCATCCCGCATCAAGTGGAATAACAGAACCAAGACTTGTTTTTTCCATGACTGCCACATCTATTGATAAATTTGGAGACTTAATAAACTCCTTTTTATTGGGTCTTAAAAAATCTAAATCTTTAACTTCAGAATTAAGAGCTAATTTGCAAGCACTAAATATTTCAGGTGCCAGTTTTTCTATTTCATTAAGTATTACTGAGGCTTGAAAAAGGAACATTCCACTATTCCAGCTATATCGAGAGTCTTTTACCAACTGCTCGGCAGTGTGTTGATTAGGCTTTTCAATAAATTGATTAATTTTCGAAGCTTTTAAGGAATCATTTGTTATAGGTTCATTGGCTTGAATGTATCCGTAACCTGTTTCAGCAGAGGTCGGGACAACTCCGAAGGTTATAAGACGTCCTTTTTCTGCTTCATTACGTCCTTCAGAAATAACTTCTTGAAATTTGCTTACATTCGTAATCTCATGATCAGCTGATAGAACGAGAATGTTGGGATCATTCCCTTGTTGATAAGCTTTTAGAGCAGCCAGAGTTATAGCAGCAGCTGTATTACGTCCAATTGGTTCAAGGATTATCTCTTGTGGCTTGATATGTATTTCTCTCATTTGTTCAGCAACAACAAACCGATGGTCTTCATGGCAAATTAAGATGGGGTTTTCAATATTTGCCAGGCCTTTTAGTCTGTTTTGAGTTTGCTGAAGTAATGTTTCGCTCCCATCTCCACATAAAGGCCAATACTGTTTGGGATAACTTGCTCTTGATAATGGCCAAAGCCTAGTGCCAGTTCCGCCGCATAGGATTACAGGGATAAGGGGTAGATTTGTCATTTATATAATTTTGCTTGTAGATAAATACAACATAGAAAAGATGCTTCCTTGTGATGGCTCACAGTTCTAGTAACCCTGGTGGAGGAGTAAGAAGAATCCATCCATGTTCTATGTCTATTTTAGGGACGATTGCTGTGACAAAAGGTATTAAAACAGCCTTGCCCGTAGAAAGTTTAATCTCCAGAAGATCGTTGGCTGAGCTAATTAAATCAACAACTTTACCAATAGCTTGATCTTTTTCTTTTAGCCTCACTTCTAACCCTAATAGATCACAGTAGTGAAACTCTCCATTTGCTAGTTGAGGCCTATTATTTGATGGGACTAATAGTTTATTTCCAATTATTGATTCAGCGTCAGTTCTATTGTTTATTCCTAAGAATGAAACTATATAAACAGATTTCCCAGGGACTTCTCTTCCTGTTTCCAATTTTATTTTCCATGGTTCTGTGTTACCGCGTTGGAGCCATCGATCTCCTGGTTTAATGAATCTTTCTGGGAAGTCACTACTTGGGTTGACTTTTATTTCTCCCTTTAAACCATGAGCTTTTACCAGTTCTCCTATGGATAACCAGGATTGTTGGTCAAACATTTGGGAAAATTAGACCATTAATAATTAAGCTGTAAATAGTTGTTTGTTTCACGTGCAGAATTCAAAAATGCTGATTTTGCCAGGTTCATCGGTAATCGTTAATGATAGTAATTCAATTTATAATGGCTACAAAGGATTTGTTCAAAGGATAACGGAAGATAAGGCAGCAGTACTTTTCGAAGGTGGAAATTGGGATAAATTGTTAACTATTCCTTTGAAATACCTTGATTTAGTTTGACTTCTTAACACTTTCTAAGGCTAAGAGAGCTGCTTCTTTTTCTGATTGTTTTCTGGAACTACCCCACCCTTTCCCTAAAACTTCTTGATTGATAAGTACTTCACAATAAAATCTCTTTTGATCACCATGCAACGTGGAAAGTTCTTCAGTTTTGTATATTGGAGTTTTAAATCCTTTACCTTGACTCCATTCTTGTAATGCAGACTTGGAATTTAATCGATGAGGGTCAGCAAGAATTTTTTTGCTAGTTTGCTTCCAATAAGGTGATAGCCAATTATGTATGACATCTAAATTGTTCAAGCATTCATATAGTGCCCCTATTAAGGCCTCAGTTCCTTCAGCTTTTATAGTTTCAGCAGCAGCATGATCTTTATATGCTTTTGTGCCAATTAGCATTCCTTCTTTGATATTTATTCTTTCGCCAACCTCTGCAAGCCAAGCGTCACTGACCATGTGGGCTCTTAATTCAGATTGGTCACCAACTTTTAAAGAAGGAAAATTTTCTTGTATATGTTCTGAGGCTGCAAGTCTCAGTACAGCATCCCCAAGGAACTCTAATCTTTCATGATTCTTTCTTTGGTTTCTAGAAGTATGTGTTAAAGCTTCATTGAGTATTTCTAAGCAAAATAATTCATTTTCTTGGATAAACTCAATATAGATTTTTTTTACATTAAGTCTGCTGATTAAGGCGTATATTTGCTGTTTTCTGTCGCTTGAAATTATTTCTTTTTGATTGGGATTCATGGAGCCCCCGTAGAGTTTTCGTTATTACTTAAATGATTCCGTGAAGTGTAAAAGTTTATAGAGTGAAAGCAGGTCATAAGCCGGGTTCTGTTAGCTATCCAAACTAGGTTAGCCGGTAATCATCTATCTGGGACTGATGTCTCCAACAGCCTCAAGCGGCTTTTTCAGGAGCATTAGATGGCCATTTTTGCTCCTTTGCCTTGCTCCGAGCCGGGGTTTACCAAGCCAGTACCTCTCGATACTGCTGGTGCGCTCTTACCGCACCTTTGCACCCTTGCCTGTGCCTAAGATGACTCTTAGGCCATCGGCGGTGTGTTTCTGTGGCACTATCCTCACGGTCACCCGCACTGGGAGTTACCCAGCAAGCTTGACCATCGCGGAGCCCGGACTTTCCTCAACCATTGATTTATTGCTAAAAGCGATAAATCTTGATTGCGATTACCTCTCCTGCTTTCATATTCCATAATGCCTTGTAGGAATCATTCATTCCAGTGGGGCTGTAGCTCAGTTGGATAGAGCGACGGTTTCCTAAACCGTAGGTCGTGGGTTCAAGTCCCGCCAGCCCCGTAATTAATTTCTTTATTAGGCAAAAAAAAAACTATATATAGCGGGTGGGCACAAATCGAACTCTCTCGCTAGTGTAGGTTCAGTTGGATAGTCCAAATGACACAGCTTCACGATTTACGTTTACGTCTTTTGGTACAACAGGAGAGTGAGCAAATTGCTCAATCACAAAATACTGATTTGGATTTATCAATTGTTCAAGCAAGGTGTCTTTGTTGGTTAGCGCTTCTAGCTGAAGCACACGAAGATCAAGCCAGTGAAGCAGAAGGGAAAGGCGATACTGAACAAGCTATGGGATGGTTTGCTGATTCAATGAGGTTGAGAGATGTTATTCAGGTTGTTACAAGTATTGAAATTCCCATACCGGAAACTGATGAGCGATCAGACGAGCTTTAACGATATTGGTAGTTGATTAACTTTATGGGCTGTAAAGATGTAATGATGGAAATGAGCTATTAGGACTGAGTTGCCTGAACAGCCTTGTCAATGCCCTGACTGTCAAAGGTTCTATAAAGAACACGATCGATTAGTGCGAGAGTTTCCAACTCTTCGTGAGCAACAAGAGATCAATTGGGCGGCTTTACAATCTTTTCGGACATTAGCTAGTCGAGCTCTTGATGATTTGCAGAAGCAATATGTTTCCAAACCATCAGATCCTTTGGCAGAAAGTATTTCAGATATTTCTCAAGATTCATCTTTAACAGATGAAGTTAATCAAGCTCTTACCGATCTTGAAAGTATTAATGCTCACCTTTACTCTATAGAAGTTTTAATGGAAAAAATATTTGATGTAAGAGTCCCTGAATCTATAGAAAATAAATTCAGAGAATTGGCAGGGGAACTAGCTCCTGACCCATTAAACCCTGATCGGTTACGTTTAAATAGACTTTTGCACCAAACTCCAGACTTGCCAGATAGAAATCAATCAAATTAACAATAATTTAGTATTTTACCCTAATTAACATCACAAGTAATCTCAACTTCAAGAGGACTTACATTCCATATTGATTCACAGTATTCTCTTATTGATCTATCTGAGGAGAAAAATCCTGATCTTGCAGTGTTAAGAAGCGCCATGCGATTCCATTCTTTATGATCTTGCCAGGCTTTGCTAACTTTATCTTGGGCTAATAGATAATCTGCAAAATCTGCCATGACAAAAAATGGATCATATCCATTAAGGCTATTTAAAAGAGGTCTGAATAATTCAGTATCACCATTACTAAAGTGTCCTAATTCTATTAATCGTAATGCCTCAGATAATTCAGGGCAACTTTCTATATACTTTTTAGGGTTATAACCATTCTTTCGAAGTTCCATTATTTCAGATTCTGTATTACCAAAAAGAAAAAAGTTATCTGCACCAACCCGGTCACGAATTTCTACATTTGCACCATCTAATGTTCCAATAGTAAGGGCACCGTTCATTGCAAATTTCATATTTCCAGTTCCAGAAGCTTCTTTCCCGGCAGTAGAAATTTGTTCTGATAAGTCAGTCGCTGAATATACCTGCTCCCCTAGCTTTACATTATAGTCAGGCAGAAATACAACTCTAAGTTGTCCATCCATATCAGGATCTGCGTTAACAACCTCTGCTATTCCATTAATGAAACGTATCATCAACTTTGCCATAAAATAACCTGGCGCTGCTTTGCCCCCAAAAATTACTGTTCTTGGAGCCATATTGCTTATATTTCCATTTTTAATTCTGAGATATTGAGCAATAATTTGTAGAGCATTTAGATGCTGGCGTTTGTATTGATGGATTCTTTTTACTTGGACATCGAACAGGCTAGAGGGATCAACTAATACACCAGTTTGTCTATGTATATAGCCCGCTAGTTTTCGTTTGCCAGATAACTTTGTAGAACCAAATAGCTCTAGAAAGTTTGTATCTAGTTCTTTCTTTTCCAATTTGGTCAATAAATCCATATTTGTAATCCAACCTGAACCGACTTCTTTATCTAAAAGTGAAGCAAGTTCAGGGTTTGCTAATGCCACCCAGCGTCTAGGTGTAACTCCATTTGTGACGTTGGTAAATTTTTGAGGCCATAAATCTGCAAATTCAGGCATTAATTGACGTTTAATTAAATCCGAGTGCAAAGCAGCAACACCATTTACATTGTGTGCACCAATAGTTGCCAAATGAGCCATCCTGACTGCTTTCCCACCATCTTCATCAATAATCGAAAGCTTCCTTAATATGCTGTCATTGCCTGGATAACGAAGCCTGACTTGTTGTAAGAATCTCTTATTGATTTCATAAATTACTTCTAAATGCCTTGGCAACAAGTTTTTGAATAAATTTAAATCCCATTTCTCTAGCGCTTCTGGTAATAAAGTGTGGTTTGTATATGCAACTGATCGATTAGTAATATCCCAGGCCTTTTCCCATTCCATATGATGATTATCTATTAATAATCTCATTAACTCAGCTACTGCAATAGCTGGGTGGGTGTCATTTAGTTGAACAGTCCAATGCCGGGGAAATTCTTCTATAGGAATATTTCTTTTCTCAAGACTTCTTAACATGTCTTGCAGTGAACAGCTTACAAAAAAGTGTTGTTGCTTAAGCCTTAATCGCCTACCTTCATCTGTCCCATCATTTGGATAAAGAACTTTAGAAAGAGTTTCTGAAGCTACTTTTTCTTCAACGGCACCGTAGTAATCACCAATGTTAAATGCGTAAAAATCAAAACTTTCTGTTGCATCGGCACGCCATAATCGTAGTCGATCACAATTATTTACTCTATAACCAAGAATTGGTACATCATGCGGGACACCAATAGCATGTTCTGATGGTATCCATCGAGATCGATAATTACCTTGATCGTCGATATAACTTTCAGTTCTTCCACCAAAACCTACAAAACATGACTCGTCGGGTTGAGGTAATTCCCATGGCCAGCCTCCTTTAAGCCATTTATCAGTAACTTCTACTTGCCATCCATCACGAATTATTTGATTAAAAATTCCAAATTCATACCTAATACCATATCCAATGGCAGGTACTTGAAGACTTGCTAATGATTCCATGTAGCAGGCAGCTAACCTGCCTAGTCCACCATTGCCAAGCCCTGGTTCTTCTTCAACTTCAAGTATGTCACTGAGTGATTCAATACCAAATCTTTTAACTGCTTCTTCTGCTTCTTTTTGTATTCCAAGGTTTAATAAGTTGTTATTTAATTGTGGTCCGATTAAGAATTCTGCTGAGAGATAAGCAACAGTTTTATGAGGTTTGGCTCTAATTGCTTCTTGCGTGGCTAAGTATCTAGTCATAAGTCGATCTCTGACTGCATAACTTAAAGCCATGTAAAGATCTCTCAAACTTGCAGTAGTCGCTAACTTTCCAAGAGTGAAAAACAGATGCTCTGTCATGCCATCAAAGACTGCATCAGCATCTATACCAGCTTTTATAGGGTCTGCGTAACAGCCTGGAGTTGGCAGACGCAGTTCTATTGGCTGTGAGCTGCTCATAATGGCTTCTTATATGGAAGGACGCTAGCCAAGCTTTTCGTAACTCATCTTGTAGTAACTTCAGATCAACACCAGATTCCTCAAAAAGTTTGAATACAAAGGAAACTGGTCAATCTTGCTTTTTAGCAGTTTATTTTTTAACGGCTTCCTAGAACCCAGTTCCTGATGATGACACCTTTGATTTCAGTGCTTAGTACTCACGATGTGGAGGTTGCAGAAACACTAATAGGCGTTATTCGTTTCCTCTTGATATTTGTTGCTGCAAGAACTTTGGCCGAGATTTTGGTAAGACTTAGTCTACCTACGATTGTTGGAGAATTGCTTGCCGGTGTCTTAATTGGTGCTTCGGGCTTGCATTTGTTGATCCCCCCAAGTTCGCATACAGCTTTGAATGAAGGATTAGTTAATTTAATTAGCTCATTAGCCTCGATTCCTGTAGATGCAGTCCCTGACTTATATTTCGAGACTTTCCCTTCCCTCCAAGCAGTGGCTACCCTCGGTTTATATGCGTTGCTTTTCCTAACAGGATTAGAAAGTGAACTTGAAGAATTAGTTGCAGTAGGAGCCCAAGCATTCACTGTGGCTATGGCAGGAGTGATTTTGCCTTTTGCATTTGGTACCTTCGGATTAATGTTTCTTTTTCAGGTTGATTTAATTCCAGCAATTTTTGCTGGTGCATCAATGACTGCGACAAGTATTGGCATTACGGCAAGTGTTTTTGGAGAACTTGGCTATCTCAAAACACGAGAGGGGCAAATAGTTATTGGAGCTGCTGTATTGGATGACATTTTAGGAATAGTGATTCTTGCAGTAGTAGTAGCTTTGGCAACAGGCGGTTCGTTAGAAATTGCACCAATCGTGAAACTTGTCTTGGCAGCAACTGTTTTTGTCATAGCCGCAATAGCTTTAAGTAGGACAGCCGCTCCTGCTTTTGATTGGCTTCTTGATCGATTAAAGGCTCCAGGAGCAGTAGTAGTAGCTTCGTTTGTGATACTTGTCCTTAGTTGTTTTGTTGCGACTGCTATAGGTTTAGAGGCTGCCTTGGGGGCATTTGCAGCCGGTTTGATTTTAAGTAGTTCTAAAAATAATCATGCAATTCAGCAGTCAGTACTGCCCCTTGTTTCTCTTTTTGCAACTATTTTCTTTGTCTTAGTGGGAGCCGGTATGGATCTGTCAGTAATTAATCCTTTAGACCCTTCAAGTAGGTCAGCCTTAATTGTCGCTGGCTTCCTTTTAGTTGTTGCAATTGTTGGAAAAATTGCATCAGGTTGGTCATTTGTAATTGATAAGCCTACTAATAGGTTGGTTGTTGGCTTAGGGATGATGCCTAGAGGTGAGGTTGGTTTAATTTTCCTTGGCTTGGGAACAAGTGCAGGTTTGTTAACTCCTTCTTTGGAAGCAGCAATTTTGCTGATGGTTATAGGTACTACTTTTCTTGCTCCATTGTTATTGAGGTTAGTACTTAAAGATAAGAAACCTGGTGGAGGGAATTCCATCCCAGATGATATCGCTGCAGATCCAGTTGGTCTTGTGTAAACACTAAGTAAGTTGCTATCAACTTTCTATAATTAAATTTGACTCATAACTAAGATAAAGAATAAATTAAATTCTTATTTTTTAGTGGCTAACATTTCACTTCTTAGTCGGAAAGACAATTCTTCAAATGAACCCTTTAGTTGCAAACCCAAATGAACCTTGGAGTTATTTAGGTCATCAAGTGTTTTCTGTGAGTAGTAGTCCCAAAGATTTTGGAGCGAATAAAGAATTCAAAGAAGCACCCGTTTTATTGCTCGTTCATGGTTTTGGAGCCTCTACAGATCACTGGCGACACAACATACCTGCTTTAGCAAAGTCTCACGAGGTTCATGCGATTGATTTATTGGGGTTTGGTAGAAGTGCGAAGCCTTCTGAGTTGGATTATGGCGGGGAGCTTTGGAAAGAACAGGTGGTTGCATATGTCAAGGAAAGAATTTGTAAGCCGACAGTTATTGTTGGTAATTCTCTTGGGGGTTATGCAGCTCTTGCAGCAGGAGCTGCATTGGAATCTCAATCAGCAGGAGTAGTTTTATTAAATGCTGCTGGTTATTTCAGTGATGAGAAATTTGCATATCAACCGAAGGATGGGATTTCTAAGATGAGACAGATTATTGGGAAGGGTTTGTCGAGAGATTTGTTGATTAAATGGCTTGTTTATCCTTTGATTCAAAGATTAATATTTGAAAATTTACGTAGACCTAATGTTATTAGAAAAACTTTGCAGCAAGTTTACATTAATCCTAAAAATGTAGATGATGCTCTAATTGAATCTATTAGAAGACCTTCTTTAGACCCTGGGGCTTTTAAGGTTTTTCAAAAGGTTTTCCAGGCTAGGGGCTTGAAAGGAAAACCTATTGACGAGTTATTTAATGATTTGCAAGCTCCTTTGCTGTTGCTTTGGGGTGAAAGTGATCCGTGGTTGAGAAATGCAAAGGCTAAACAAGAAAAATTTAGGCTTTTTGCAAAGCAAGCTTCTTTAGAAGTTAGAGAGGTTCTTTTACAAGCAGGTCACTGTCCCCATGATGAAGTGCCTGAGCTAGTGAATCAAGAAATGCTTAATTGGCTCGAGAGTTAAATTGTTTGATACCTTGACTTATGACAAATTGTTTGACTAGAAAAGATTCTCCATATCCTCATTGGCAGTTTGTAAATATTGATTCTGGAGATTATTTACGGATAGTACCTGAGCGAGGAGGTTTGATTACAGCTTGGAATTGTAATGGAAGGGAAGTTCTTTACTTTGATGCCGAACGTTTTCAAAATAAACTTGCAAGTGTTAGAGGAGGTATCCCTGTACTATTTCCAATTTGTGGGGATTTACCTGGGAATTATTTATGCTTACCTCAAGGACAATTCAAGATTAATCAACATGGATTTGCTAGAGATATGCCATGGAAAATAAAGTCTTTAGAGGATGAATACGGCATTTTACTATGCTTGTCTGACTCAGATAAATCAAAAGAATCCTTCCCTTTTTCTTTTTTGATCGAGATGAAGATCTTGTTAATAGATAATTCATTAGAAATTAGAATTTCTATCACAAATCGTGGCAATGAAACTATGCCTTTTAGTTTTGGATTGCATCCTTATTTCTTAGTCAAAGATTTAGACCATGTTTTGATTAATGGCTTGCCTCAGAAATGTATCAATCATATTGATAAGAGTGAGGTGGTAACTAAGACGCAATTACAAAAATTGTCTAAAGGTGTCGACTTTCTTTCTATTTCTAACGAACCAATTACTTTAATTGACTCTTTGGAAGGTAGCACTCTTGAATTACATCATCAAAGTCCTATGAATTTAACTGTCATATGGACTGATCCGCCAAGGCAAATGATTTGTTTAGAGCCTTGGACTAGCCCAAGAGAGTCTTTGGCTAGTGGTGATCGTATGCTTTTCCTAGAACCCGGAGCTTCTAAAGAGCTGAGTTGTAGGTTCTTATCCAATTAATTCCTTGCCATCATGGGAGCCAATGTTTCATCGCCAAAGGTTGTAAATATCAGTGATCTTCGTCTATTAGCAAAAAACCGTTTGCCACAAATGGTTTTTGATTATATAGATAGTGGTGCCGATAGAGAGCAAACTTTATCTCAGAATTGCAGTGCATATAAGGAAATCTTGTTCCGTCCAAGGTGTGCTGTTGCAATACCATCTTGCGACTTGTCAATTTCAATTTTCAACCAGAATTTTGAGCTCCCCTTCATTCTTGCTCCTGTGGGTAGTAGCAGAATGTTTTACCCAAAAGGAGAAGTGGTAGCAGCTCGCGAAGCAGGGATTGCAGGTACAGGTTATTCATTATCTACTTTGTCTGGTTGTAGGTTGGAAGAAGTTAAAGCAGCAACAAATTTCCCAGCTTGGTATCAGCTTTATTTACTTGGTGGTAGAGATGTCGCACTAAAAACTATTCAAAGAGCAAAAGATGCAGGCTTCTCAGCAATTATTGTCACCATTGATACCCCAGTTTCTGGTTTAAGAGAAAGAGATCTTAGAAATGGAACTAAAGAATTGCTTTCTATGAATCCTGTAAAAATGCTTCCGCATATTTCTCAGATGCTAGTTAAACCATGCTGGCTAACTCAATGGTTCAGTGATGGTGGTTTAATGAATTTCCCAAATGTTGAACTCGAGAGTGGGCCTATGGGGTATACGGAAATAGCTCCTGCTTTAGAGGAATCAGTTGTAACTTGGGAGGATTTGAGTTGGATTAGAGAAGCCTGGGGCGGCAAAATAATTGTTAAAGGTGTTCATATTGGTGATGATGCGAGAAAAGCTATTGATTTAGGCGTTGATGCGATTGTTGTTTCTAATCATGGAGCGCGTCAATTAGATGGAGTTGCCCCCACTATTAGATCACTTCCAGAAATCATTAAAGCATCGAATGGAGAAATAGATGTTTTATTAGATGGCGGAATTCGTAGAGGTAGTGACATAGTTAAAGCTTTGTGTTTAGGAGCTAAAGGTGTTCTAGTTGGCAGGGCATATGCTTATGGACTAGCAGCAGCTGGAGGAGCTGGTGTAGCAAGGGCAATTGAGATTTTGAAAACTGATATCTTGCGCACAATGAAATTATTGGGTTGTGATTCTGTTCAAAAGTTAGATCGCTCTTTTGTCAAAGTACCTGAGCATTGGGATTAAAATTGACTATTCGACTTTATTAATTTGATTAAGAAAAGCTTTAAAAAAATCATTATATTCGATGATGATCCAACAGGATCTCAAACAGTTTTTAACTGTACTTTACTTTTAAAATGGAATGAAGATTTATTATATAAGGCATTTAAAGAATCATCAAAAATGCTTTTTTTGTTAGTTAATACTCGTGCATTATCACCCAGCTTAGTGGAAAAAAGGACAAAGAAAATTTGCAGATCATTATTAAATATCTTGAACAAAGAAAAGATCAGCATCGAAGATATTTTATTTATTAGTCGTGGCGATTCCACACTTAGAGGCCATGGAGTTCTAGAGCCATTCATCCTAAACCAAGCATTAGGACCTTTTGATGCAACATTTCATGTACCAGCATTTCTAGAAGGAGGGAGGACTACGGTTGATGGCATGCATTATTTAGATGGATTGCCAGTACATAAAACTATCTTTGCTAAAGATAAAATTTTTGGCTATGAAACAAGTTTTCTACCTGCTTGGCTTGAAGCTAAAAGTAATGGCAAGATTAAAGAAAGTAATGTGGAATTAATATCAATTGAAAGACTTGAATCAGCTATTAATAGCAAAGATGGAATGAATCAATTAATTAATTACTTATCTAATTTTAACTATAATCAACAATCAGTTGTTGATGCTAAAACTCCAGCTCATATTAAAATTTTTAGTGATGCAGTTAGAAGCTTAATACATAGAAAAAGATTTCTTTTTAGATCTGCAGCAAGTTTGATTAATGGTTTGGCAAATGTTACCTCCTCTTCTAATCCTATTAAAGACTTTTCTTCTTTCAGATTAAAGAATGATAAAGGTTACCATAAGCCTGGCTTAATTGTGGTTGGTTCGCATGTACAGCTTGCTAATGATCAATTGCAAAACTTACTTTTGGATAAATCTTGTTCAGGTATTGAGATCTCGGTCCCAAAGATTGCTAGAGCTTTGGAAGGCTCGTTTGCGGAATATTTAATATCTGATCTTGAAAAGAACTGGCTTTCCCAACTTTATCAAATAATAGATACAAACAAAACGCCTGTAATTTATACAAGTAGGAAAGAGTTAAATTTTCAGTCGTCTTCTTTACGTTTAAGTTTTGGTCTGAAATTAGCAGAAATTATTGCTCGATTAGTTTCAGGTATTAGCCAAGAGTTAGGCTATTTAATTAGCAAAGGTGGTATCACTACAAATGCAATTATGTTGACTGGTATGCAATTGGAATCTCTACATTTGCTAGGGCAAATCATACCTGGAGTATCAGTTGTAAGGTCTTCTAAGATGAATTCTAATGATGCTTTACCAGTTTTAACATTGCCGGGTAATTTGGGCGATAAAAAGACACTTTTAAACTTAAAAAATATTATGGAGTCAAGCTGATTGATTATGGTTCAAAATCTTTCTATTATTGCATTTGCAAATCCACTACAACTTAAAGGCTCTACTTTTGGTTCCATTAAACGCGCCAGGTCATAAGTGACTTTTTTATCTTCTATTGCTTGGCTTAAACCTTTAGTAATTAAATTTGCTGCTTGTTGCCATCCAAGAAATTCGAGCATCATTACGCCACTAAGTATTACTGAACCTGGATTAATACGATCTAGGCCTGCATGCTTGGGAGCTGTCCCATGAGTTGCTTCAAATATTGCAGCGCTGTCCCCAATATTTGCTCCAGGAGCCATACCTAATCCACCTACAATAGCTGCAGCAGCATCTGAAATGTAATCTCCATTAAGGTTCAGAGTTGCCAATATGGAATATTCTTCTGGACGTGTTTGAATTTGTTGAAAAATACTATCTGCAATTCTATCGTCGACCATCACCATTTTCCTCCATTTGCCTTGTCCATGAGTGGGATTTATTGCTGCGATTACATTTTTAACTTCCTCACAAATAACTTTCTTTTTTTCTGTAGTCATTGATTGGAAACCTGGGTCAATCATTTTTGCATTTTCTTCTATATCTAGGTTGCTGTGTGTTTCTAAATTCCCGAGAATCCAACTTTCCCTTTCC
Source organism: Prochlorococcus marinus str. MIT 0919 (assembly GCF_027359375.1). Classification (NCBI taxonomy): domain Bacteria; kingdom Bacillati; phylum Cyanobacteriota; class Cyanophyceae; order Synechococcales; family Prochlorococcaceae; genus Prochlorococcus; species Prochlorococcus marinus. The sequence goes on along the minus strand of NZ_CP114779.1, from coordinate 1,041,036 downwards.
GTAATACAGACTTCTCGAAATTCTTTCTTTGCTAATTCATAGCCCCAATCTCGAAAGGCTCCTTCTGTGAACTTCATAATGTTTCCTTTATGAACCAAAGTCACGTGCCTTTTACTGCCATTTAGTTTTAGAGCATGTTGTATTGCTCGTCTAATGTGTCTTTGACTTCCTAATTTGCTTACAGGTTTAATTCCTATCCCTGCATTCTCAGGTATTTTTCTATTTTTTATTTTTACGCTCTGGGGTATGACTTTTTGATTTAGATACTCAATTAAAGTTTGACAAATAGGGTCGTCTTCTTCCCATTCCACCCCCATATAAATATCTTCAGTATTTTCTCTATAAACAATGACGTCTAAGGCTTCAGGATGTTTGTGGGGGCTAGGAGTGCCTTTGTAGTATTTACATGGTCTGACGCAACTATATAGATCAAAGATTTGCCTGAGGGCAACATTTAAAGATCTTATGCCGCCTCCAACAGGTGTCGTCAAAGGCCCTTTTATTGCTATTCCATATGTTCGAATGGCTTCAATGGTGTCATTAGGAAGATATTCGTATGTCCCATATAAATCACAAGCTTCATCCCCTGCATAAATTTTAAACCACTCAATCAGTCGATCTTTCCCATAAGCCTTATTTATTGCCATATCAATGACTTTTTGTGTCGCAGGCCAAATGTCAATCCCTGTCCCATCTCCACGTATAAATGGAATAATTGGGTTCTCAGGTACTTGTGGTACTCCTTTGTCGAAAATGATTTTTGACCCTCTGGAAGGGGCAGTCAGCTTGTCAAATCCAGTCATAAAGATTTAATTAGTCTCGTCAAAGTATTTTTTGAGAATATGTCTTTTTGGTGAATGTTTGAACAAATTCGCATTTTCAAACCGATCCTTAAACCTGAGTTATAAATATGTAGGCTGCTGAAATAGAGCAAATCTGCAGCTTTGGTTTGCAAAGTTTAGAAAGTGAATGCATTAGAGCAAGCAAAAAATATACCTAGCGCGAAGGTAATTGCTTCGATAGGCACTCTTGTGCGTAATTATTTCCCCGCAGCATCTTTAAACCTAAGCCCTTGGAGGGATGATCCTCAAACAAGGTTCTGGCAAGAAGAAGAAAGTCTTGATTTGGCTTTTCATTTCCCAGGCTGGAGTCCTCGACTCGAGTGCAGAAGTTTTTTAATTCAGTTAAATATTGCAAACAAGGCAAATGAACCATTGCCTCAGCTTCTTGGAGTTTTGATTAGGGGGATGACTTTTGATGGAGAAAGATGGCGAATTGCTACTGTTGGTGATTGGACACCAACAGGCTCTCATTTGCCAGAATCTTCAGAAATTGATCAATTGCATTCTATTTGTAGAGATTTATTTGATTTGTTCCCTTAAGAGTCTTTTCTTGATGGATTTGCTTCTCTTAGTTTTTTCTACTAATGCTTATTACAGTAGAAACATTATGGTGGGGACACCCTTACTTTTGAAAGCTTTCTGATATGTCCCTAGATTTGGCTAAACAACTGAGAGAAGGTACAAGAAAGTCTCATACAATGGCTGAAAATACAGGCTTTGTAAGTTGCTTTTTGAAAGGTGTTGTTGATAAAGAGACTTATAAGAATCTATTGGTAGACCTTCATATTGTTTATTCAGCTATGGAGGAGGAAATTGATAAGCTCTCTGCCCAGCGACATCCTCTCATCACACCTATAAGCTTTAATGAACTAAATCGACGAAATTCATTAGAAAAAGACTTGGCTTTTTTTTGTGGAGAAGATTGGCAATCACTTGTGAAGCCTTCTCCTTCTGCTAATGCTTATGCCCAGAGAATCAGACAACTTGCCAAGACTTCTCCGGAGCTATTAATAGGTCACCATTACACAAGATATATTGGAGATCTTTCAGGCGGTCAAATTTTAAAAAGAATTGCTCAAAAGGCAATGAATCTTTCTGATGGATATGGTTTAAGCTTTTACGAATTCGACGCTATTCCTGATGAGAAGGTATTTAAAAACAAATATAGTCAAACCTTGAATGCATTACCTCTCGATCAAGAAAAGGCTGATTTAATTATAGATGAGGCGAATTATGCTTTTAAATGCAATATGGATATGTTTAAAGAACTTGAGGGTAATCTCATAGCTGCAATAGGGAAAGTTTTGTTTGGATTTTTAACAAGGACAAAACGTTCTGGAAGTACTTGATTAGATATATTATTTATTAATATGATTGATTATCTTGCAAAATATCGATTGACTTAATTTAATGTTCGATACTTACCTTGAAGAATTAAATTCTAATTTAAAACTAAAAAATGGTAAATTAATCCCACTCTCAGAAGGCTTGGCTGAATGTTATTCCCTTAAAGGAAAAGGTTATATAAGAAGTTGGCTTTGGTCTCTACCTGGATTCAGAAGGTGGCGTGTTACAAGAATGGATATTGCTGGAAAACTACAGGTTCTTAATTCAGTAGCCTATCCTGATTACGCTAATGATCAACCTATCATGGGTATAGATCTTCTTTGGTTTGAAACAAGTAAAAAATTAGTTGCTGTTATGGATTTTCAGCCTCTTGTTCAAGAAAAAGTTTATTTTGCCAGGTATTATAATGAACTTAAGCTTTTAAAAAAAAAATACCCTGAATTCACCAATCAAGACACCGTCAGATCTTATGATTTAAACCAATATTTTTCCCCTTGGGTTCTTTTATTAAAAGGAACTCAAGGAGAAAAATATTCTTCTCTCCCAATAGTTTTTACTAGTTTTTTACAGTCTTATTTTAGACTTTTTCAAAATTCTCATTTGGAAGAGTCTTATATAAAATATAATAAGGTTAAAGAATTGCATATTTCTTACGATATATATAGTGCTCAGAGAGACCCTGCCCATGGTTTATTTAGAAGTTATTTTGGTAAAGAATGGGCTGATCGCTTTTTACAAGAGTTCCTTTTCCCAAATAGTATTGGGAAAGATCAGTTAGACATTTGATATTCTCAGTTTATGAAGAAATCTCGAAATAAAAGCAATGACCCTATAACCCTGACTAATTGGCGGTGGTCAATTTTTATAAATGATGCACTCAATGCACTATCAACTTTTAAGCATCAACCTTACCCTATTTCTCCAGAATTTTTATATAAAGAAAATAGCATTGACTACAAAAAAACTCGAATTAATGCGAAAGCAATGCTTTGGGCATGTAAAACAGAAAAGATTCGACAAGCAAGAGCTGCATGTATTGATGCAGGTAAAGCAGCTTCTGTGTTAAACCTTGTCATTAATCCTCAGCATGATTTTGAATTGCCATTTTTTGGAGCAGATTTTGTTACTTTACCCTCTGGACATTTACTGGCATTAGATTTACAACCTGTATTACATAAAGATGATTTACATAATAATTATGTATTTTCTAGATTAATACCAATTTATCAACGTTGGAAATCATTTTTTCCTTCAGGAGGTCCAATTCCCGAAGAAGCAAAGCCCTTTTTCTCTAAAGGTTTTTTGTGGTCAAGATTACCCTTAAGTATTGAAAGTGATAAGATTATCGTGAATGAGTTAAGACAAGCATTTAATGAATATTTAGAACTTTATATTGATTTGCTGAAGAATTCTCACCCAGTTTCTACAGAGCGCTCTTCTAAACTTTTATCTGGGCAAAAAGCATATGTTAATTATAGAAGAGCAAAAGACCCTGCTAGAGGTATGCTTTCTAGATTTTATGGTAAGGAGTGGACTGAAGCATTTATCAATACTGCTTTGTTCCCTTTATAGAAATTTCGTGAGTAAACTTACTATAATTCTCAACATAAAAGTATAAAATATTTTCTATTTACGAGTAGATTGGCAGCATAATTTTTTTACTTTATTACTATGCCCGTAAAAATTTTATTTGTTTGTCTTGGTAATATTTGTCGTTCTCCAGCAGCCGAAGCTGTTTTTTTGAACAAGTTAAGGCGTGAAGGCGTTGAAGATCAATACATAGTTGATTCGGCTGGTACTGGAGGATGGCATGTTGGAAGATTAGCTGACTCTAGAATGCGCAAAGCTGCTTTAAAAAGAGGCATCAATATTGAAAGTCGTGCTCGTCAGATTTGCGCTACTGATTTTCAGGAATTTGATTTAGTTCTTACGATGGATAATTCAAATTTTGCAGATGTAAATTCACTTTATCAAGAAATAAAACCAACCTCTAAAGTAGAAATTCGACCTTTTCTCAGCTATGCAGAAAATACAAATCTCTTGGAAGTGCCAGATCCATACTATGGTGGCGATGAAGGATTTGATGATGTATTAGATCTTTTAGATGATGCTGTAAACGGTTTATTTATATGCGTTAATCAATAGGGGTTTGCCAAACCTCTTCAGCTACTTTCATGCGAAACATATCAATTAATGCATTTACTACCTCATCAATATCCATTCCATCGGTAATGAGTTCCCTGGCATCTTCTGACTTAATCAGAGGTGCAATTTTGCGAGAACTATCTATTCTATCCCTTTCCAGAATTTGCTCTTCCAATTCTAATAAACTTGGACACGAAAACCCTTGCTTCTGTAAATCTAAAGCTCTTCTTTTAGCCCTCTCTTTTGGACTTGCTGTCAGAAAAACTTTTAATTCTGCATCTGGGAATACTGCACTTCCTATATCTCTACCTTCAGCTACAAGACCTCCATTTTTTCCTAATTTTTGCTGCTGCTCAGTCAACATTTTTCGTACTATATTTTTAGATGCTATTAATGGAACTTTCTCTGTAATCTTTGGAGCACGAATCTCATTAGTGATGTTTTGTTGATTTAGGAACACATCTTGCATTCCTGATGATGAAATTTTGAGCTCTAGATTCAAATCTTTTAAGGCATCTTTAAGCAGAGCATCATCTTGGTACTTTATTTTATTTTTTTCGAGAAACCATGTTACGGCTCTATACATTGCACCTGTATCAAGATATATCAACCCCAGTTGCTTGGCGAATTGACGAGTGACTGTGCTTTTACCAGCTCCTGCGGGTCCATCTATAGCCACAATTGGATGACGTGCCATTAAAAATATGTGATCTATTAATCGAGTATCTCCACAGCGCACCGCTGCGGCAAGTAAGCATAGGTTTTGATCATAAGAAACAGGAGTTAAAAATTGTGGATCTACAGCTTCTATATATTCAATCCTTAATCCATTCTTTTTCAAATTATTTTCAATTTCTTTTAAATTTAATGGCTCTTTCTTTTGAAATATTATTGAAGCTTTTTTCAGTTCATGAGGTAAAGCAAGGGCTTTCACCATCTCATGACTTGTTAAATAAGTGTTTCTTGAACTGTAGGCTAAATCTTGGCTATTTCTAAATGTTGGTACACCCCTAACTTTTACAGGTATTCCTAAATCATTTATAAGTTGTTTAATGATCACCAGTTGTTGCCAGTCTTTTTCTCCAAGGAATAGTTCAGTGGGTTTTGCTATGTTCAAAAGTCTTACTATTACTGTGGCAACTCCATCAAAATGCCCTTTTCTAGATGCTCCACAAAGATTGGATATTAGTTTTTCAGGTACCTTAATTTGAAAATTTGCACTAGTGCCTCCTGGGAATATGTCTTCGTATTCAGGTATCCAGATAGCACTTGCTCCTGCATCCTCAGCAATAATTGCATCATTTCCCCAATCTCGTGGATATTTGAGGAAATCTTCGTTGGGACCAAATTGAAGAGGATTTACAAAAATACTGACTAAGACAGAATGGTTTTCAAGGCAAGGTAATTTTTTGGCTGCATTGATCAATTTGCTGTGCCCTTCATGTAAAGCCCCCATGGTTGGAACAAAATTAATTCCTTGGTTTTGATTGGCTTGCCAAGATCGAAGATCAGTATTTGTGCGTAGAATGGGGATTTTCACGATGTATTGGGAGCGATTCTTTGTTAGGTTTTAAAGAAGCTTTGTTTTGAATGCTAAATACTATTTATTACATACTGGCTTAAAAATCATCTAGAAAGGAAGATCAGAAGATGAGTAAAGGATGATTAAGGCAAATTATGGATTACAAAACCGCTGGTGTAGATGTGCAAGCAGGAAGGGCGTTTGTTGATCGTATTAGATCAAGCGTTCAAAAAACTGCACGTCCAGAAGTTATAGGGGGTATTGGGGGGTTTGGAGGGTTAATGCGTTTGCCTCAAGGGCTGAGTAAGCCTGTATTGGTTGCTGGAGCAGATGGGGTAGGGACTAAACTTGAATTGGCTCAGGACCATCATTCTCACAAAGGAGTAGGCATCGACGCAGTTGCCATGTGTGTTAATGATGTTATTACCAGCGGTGCAGAACCATTATTTTTTTTGGATTATATAGCTACTGGAAAGCTAGCTCCTCAAGCCCTGTCAGAAGTCATCGAAGGTATTGCAGAAGGTTGCGTATTTTCTAAGTGTGTTTTGTTAGGTGGAGAGACCGCTGAAATGCCAGGTTTTTATTCAAATGAGCGTTATGACATTGCAGGATTTTGTTTGGCAGTAGTTGAAGAAGAGAAAATTATTAATGGCAGTGAAATTAAATCAGGTGATCAGATTATTGGAGTTCAAAGCAGTGGAGTGCATAGTAATGGATTTAGTCTTGTTAGAAAAGTTTTATCAAAGGTCAACGCAGATCAAAAAACTGTTTTTGGGTCAAACAGGCTTCCTTTGATTGAAACTTTATTAAAACCAACTGTTTTATATGTTGAATTAGTCCAACAACTTCTTCTTGAATCTATTCCTCTCAAAGGGATGGCCCATATAACTGGTGGTGGATTGCCTGAAAATTTACCGAGATGCTTACCAAATGGCTTAGTTGCTCGCATCGATAAAAATAGTTGGGATGTCCCTGAAATTTTTCAATGGTTAAAAAAGGAAGGCCAAATTCCTGAGGCTGATTTATGGAATACATTTAATATGGGAATAGGGTTTTGTTTAGTTGTTCCCATAGAGAAAGTTCAAGCAGTAATAGAAATTTCTATAGGAAATGGATATCAGGCTTGGCCAATTGGTGAAGTCCAAAAATCAGAACTATCGGATAAGCCAAAATTGCTTGGCTTATAAAAATCGATTTTTTCGGAAATTAACTTTCGTTATTTCATTAATTTTGCATCGGAGTTAAAAGACAATGACTTTTGCACCTAATTTGATGATGATGGATACTAATATTTAGTTAATGCAAGCCGAATATTCTTTCGGAAGCTGTGTAGCTAGATCTTGAATTAGTTCAATGCCCTTTGAAAATCAACAGCGTTCAACGCGTAGGCGTAGTTCAGCAGGACCTGTTCCTCCAAGACGCCCTTTACCTAATTTTGCAAATGTCGATACTCGACAGGGACCAAAACCTACTTTTTTAACTTTGAGAGATCATGGGAAGGTTTATGTAGCAGATCTCCCTAATCTTTCTGATGGCCAATTGGCTCATATCTTTAAGGAAGCTGAGGAAGTACTTTCTAGTTTGGAAAGACGTATTAATGATTTAGAAACTGATACAGATGACCTATCTAAAGATAATGACACTTTGATTAAAGCTTCTACAAAGCATGAAGTAACTCTGAGATTTATTAGGGCTATAGAAGATGAACAGGAACATAGAAGCAACAATCCTGCTTTAAAAGATGCTGCTAGTGAATCTTTGCCGAGAACTTTTTTAGAAATTGCTCGACATAGATTGCCTGGAGCAACTTTTGATTCATTGTTGAGAGAGGCTTTGGAAGCTTGCTCTAAGGGAGAAGAATTAACAAATAAAGCTGAGGAGAAGGTAAGACCTTCTTCTGATGAGAGTTCACAAGTCAAGATTGTTGATCTGCCTTCTCAAAGCGTTGTGCAAATAGTTAATAATTTAGAGGAATAGCACTTGATCTGATCTAATGTCTAATATCGGTGAGGAAGGCAAGGGTAACTTGTTTAATAAAAATTTCGAAAAAAATAATCTAGAAAAAAGTCTTTTGCAATTAACTGAGGAAGATAAAATCCTTTGCATACATTGCAAACGCACAAAAAACAATGGACTAAGGTGTTTGGGTATTTGCGTAGCAGACAATGAATACTAGCTTACTTTGCTATTATTGATAATTCCTTATTAATTACCTAGAATTTATTAAATATCTTTGAATTTTTTTTGCTATTTAATTGTTATCAGTGAATTAGTTTTTGTCTAATTTTAATTTATGAATGGGAAGAAAACTTTTTCATATCCTAGTAGGGCGCCTAGTGAAGCTACAATAAAACCTGACACAACAACTACAACAAAAAGACCATACAAATTGTCCTGAGGCTGAAATTTAGTTGCCATAATTACGAAGAAGGTGTCTAACTGTATAAGAGGATCTACTAAGAGAGTACACTTCTTAATAATTTTCAAGCTAGCTTTTTGACTACGGTAGATCCTTGGCAAATTTTTAACTCTCCTTTATTGTCAACTTTCCTTTTTTGGAAATGCTGAAATGATCCAATCTAAATTGCTTCTTAAAAGCTTGGTAATCTATCAAACAGCAACTCTTGCAATGGTTTGAGCTAATTAATACCAGTTACTTAAGACCATCTGAAATATGATGAAAGGCTAAATTCTTAGGCTATCTCCTAGTGAGAAGAGACTAAAAAGACTTAGGCAAATTATTTGCACATCAAGGATTTTTTGTACAAAAACAAACAATTGTTATAAGTGCCTTTGAGATTGGTATAGTTAAGGAGGACACTCCTCACACAATTGTCCATAAGGGCGCTGCTCGTCGAGGGCGCCCATTTTTTATGGTTTGTCCTGCGAGAGTTTTTTTTACCATTAGTATTTCTAGGGATTTTTGGCCCATTTTTTTTGGCCTAAATATTGTTGTGTTTGTATTGAGACTTGAGCCTTGCTAAATAAACTTTTCAATAAAGCTGTATTCAGGAGTTTTTACTTAGTGACCACTTCTTCTTTTGTTTCTAGAAATAGAGAAGGAGTCAAGATGCACCCCAACTATGATCTTGACTCAAGGGCATCTGCTAGGAATTGAGATGCCCTTACAATTTTTTGACGCCCTTTAACGGGGAATTTGCGGGAACCCCTATCCATAAATGCTTTTTTTCATAGCAGAAGCAACTATTCTGCAAAAAATTATAGGATCATTTTAAATCTTTTATAAACTTGATCATCTAAAAGATTATGCTTATATTTTCTAGTAGTTTGAGCATCTATTCCAGATGAGATATGAAAGATTTTTATAGTATTTCTAATAAGGCTCTGTCAATTATTCCATTAATTATACTAAGGTCTACGAAGACATTTATAAACCTTTTAGACAGGTTGTTCTCGCATTTAATAGCTTATACATTTTTAGCTTGCGGTCAAAATTTTCGTGTCAAAGCATTTAGCTCTTCAATCAGTAATCCAGAGAATATTTCTATAGGAAAGAACTTTTCATCTATGGGAGGACTTTATATGCATGCTTGTAAAGGTGAAATAAAGATTGGTAATAATTTAAAATTGAATACTAATATTATTATTGGAGCATCAAGTGGTGAAATAATCATTGGTGACGATGTCTTAATCGGCAGCAATGTTGTTTTACGTGCCGCGGATCATATTTTTAGCCAGAGAGATAAATTAATTCAATTACAGGGTCATAGAAGTGGCAAGATAGTTATTGAAAATGATGTCTGGATTGGATCTAATTGTGTGATTACTAAAGGAGTAAGGATAGGAAAAGGAGCAGTAATTGCGGCTGGAGCTGTTGTAACAAAGGATGTCTCGGCTTTCTCATTAGTAGCAGGAGTGCCAGCTAAGAAAATTTCTGAAAGATAAAAATTTCAGCTCTAATATACTTAGACATTTAATAAAACTGTTGTTACTCATTCATCTAGTTCTTGATGGATTTATTATCTATATTTTGTTAATTTGATTATTTCTGGATATAGATTCTTGTTTATTATTTCATACAATTATTAATCTTTTAAATATTAATTAACTCCTTCTTTGGCTAGTGATACGGATTCTTTTGGTAGTGTATAGACCAGAACTTTGGCAAAATGAAATCAGGCAGATGTTTTCATTGCCATACTATTTTCTATAAACCTAAAAAATTTGAAACTTGCAACACGCTACAAATGGAGCATTTTGCTAGAGCGTGGTTTCAAGAAAATCAAGCGCAGTTTTAAAAAGGCGGCACCCAGATTCGAACTGGGGATAAAGGATTTGCAATCCTCTGCCTTACCACTTGGCCATGCCGCCGAATATCAGAATGATTTTACTTTTGAAAAAGCTATCAATCAACCTAACAAGGAAGTTTTAGTTCTATCTAATGGGCATGGAGAAGATTTAATTGCTTTAAGAATCTTAGAGGCTATTCATGACAAAGAACCAGAATTAAACCTTGAAGTATTGCCTTTAGTAGGAGAAGGACATGTTTTTGCCTCCGCGATTGCTGAGAATTGGTTAGTTAAAAAAGGTCCTATTTTTCGTTTGCCTAGTGGTGGTTTTAGTAATCAAAGTCTGACTGGTTTTTTTTCTGATGTTTTTGCAGGCCTATTTTATTTCACCCTCAAGCATTGGGTTTATGTAAGACGTTCGGTGTTGAGTGGTAAGACGGTATTGGCTGTGGGAGATTTGTTACCTTTGTTTTTTGCCTGGAGTACTGGTGGATTGTATGGCTTTGTAGGTACCCCAAAAAGTGATTACACATGGGCGACTCTTCCCAGTCAATCACTTAGTGATTATTATCATCGACTCAAAGGATCGGAATGGGATCCTTGGGAATGGGTATTGATGAGGTCTAATAGATGTAAATTTGTAGCAGTTAGAGATCACTTAACAGCTAGAGGTTTGGCAAGACAATCCATCAATGTTATTGCTCCTGGCAATCCAATGATGGATGGGTTTCTTCTAAATGAATGCCCTAATGAATTGAAAAGCTTTAGATGTATTTTATTGCTTTGTGGTAGCCGCATGCCTGAGGCCTTAAAAAACTTTAGGCGTTTAATGAGTTCGGCTTTACTAATTAGAAGTAAAAAGCCTTTGGCAATATTAGTGACGGTAGGAACTGAGCCGTCTTTATTTGAGATTGAAGACTCTTTAAAAACATTAGGCTTTCTTCAGGCTTCCTCTGTCGAGAATACTTTCCACTTTGATAGCAGTTGGAGAAAAGGTTTGTGTTCGGTTTTTATTGGAGTTAAAAAATTTCAAGATTGGGCAGCTTTTGCTGAGATTGGTCTTGCAAATGCAGGAACTGCGACTGAGCAATTGGTTGGATTGGGGACTCCTTGCCTTTCCTTGCCAGGCAGCGGACCTCAGTTTAAGAAATCATTTGCTATTCGTCAGAGCCGCTTGCTAGGGGGAGCAGTGATTCCGTGTAGAAGTACTCTTCACTTGGCGGAATCTGCAGAGTTACTACTGAATGATGAGGCTCTGAGAAGTGATTTGTCTAATAGAGGTATACGACGTATGGGTTGCATGGGTGGTAGTTCAATATTGGCATCATTTGTTTTAAAGTTTTTAATAAGGTATTAATAGTTTTTAGATTATGGCGGGTATCAAGGAGCATGATTATTTGAAAGTGTGCGCGGAGTTAGCTTCTTGCTTAAGTATTAGCATTGCTGCTGCTAGTAAGAAGATTGATATTGTTGCTGCCAAGCAAGGTGCTAAAGATTTAGCTTCTAGAAAGAAAGTAGCTCAACTTATGCTGGATGAAGCGAGAGCTTTAGCTTTAAAAGGAGAGTCTTCAATAACCAGTCAACTTGATACTTTGCTCGAAGCACTTGCTGAAGAAGAAAATTTTTTAGTAGAAGATTAGTTTTAATGTTCGAATATGTTCCCAAAGCGATTTATATCTAAATCTGACATGACTGGTATGCATTGAAAGCATCTTTGAGCTAGTTCCCACCGATCCTCTCTTTTCAGCATTAGTTCTAATTTTTCTTTTGCTTTTAGTAGATACCTCACATCATTAGCTGCATACATCAATTGTTTATCTGTAAGTTCATTAACTTCCCCCCAATCACTACTTTGAGCTTGCTTATCGAGTTCAACGTTTACAAGTTCCATGATTACTTCTTTCAGACCATGTCTAGGGCTATATGTTCTTCCAAGCTTACTTGCAACTTTAGTGCAGAAGTTAGGGTTAACCTTGATTCCAAGATTGCTTGACATTGCAGCAATATCAAATCGAGCAAAATGAAAAACTTTTTGAATTGATGGATCTTCCATCAGATTTTTTAAAAGAGGTGCTGAGGTTTGATGTTGTTCAATTCTTATACATGTAACATTATCTGATTCATCACAAATTTGAACCAGACATAGCCTATCTCTTCCATGAATCAGCCCCATAGCTTCAGTATCTATTGCTAGAGCTTGTTTTTTGCTATATCTACGAAAGCTTTCTTCATTCAGGTCTTGATTAAAGATATTGAACGTATGTGGTGAGTTGGGATGAAGAGGCATAAGTGGTCATTAGCACGACAACAAACAAGAGTCTTAAAGTTAGATGTCTGAAAAATCTTTGAAGACTACAGAACTGCATTTTACAATTTATATTGTATTTAAACTTTTTTCTTTATTCCGAGGGACTATTTAATGATGAAATGCACAGATGTAGAGAATCAGTTGCAAGTCTTTAAAATTTAGTGGTAGAGATTAAATTTCATCTGAATTCATTTCTTGATTTATCGTTTGCTGCTTTGGGAATGTCGACTGCTTCTTACAACACAACGTTAGCTTTGACTATCTTGCTGGCCATTGGCTTAGGATTTTTTCTACGTGCTGCCAGTAAAGATAGAACAACAATTGTAGATATAGCTTCTGAATTGCCTCCTGTGGAGGTCCTTACTGGAATTAGTGATTGGTTAGAAGCGAGAGGATGGCGCAGAGAGGGAGGTGATATTGATAGGCAGGTTTTGCGTTTTAATGGAAAGGTTTCTTACAGCCCTTGGTTGGCTGTTTTCTTGTCATTGTTATGTGCTCTTGGGGGGGCTTGCTTGGGATTGGTTTTTTGCCAACTCTTCCCTGTAATTGCTTGGTGGCCATTATCTCTTCTCTTGCTTGGTCCTTTGGCAGGGTTGTTTTATAGGTATAGAGCTTTTAGGACTGAGTGTGTGGAACTCCAGTTGCTTAGCGTCACGGAGGAGTCAAGCAGTGTATTACGTTTACGGGCACATAGAGATGAGCTAATTGCAATGGAATTAGAGCTTGGAAAGAAACTTGTTTTAAAAAGTGATGGTTCTTTGCTTGCATCACCTATTTAATTGACAATGTCCAGACTTAAATTGCATCTTTTAAACTTATTTTTGTTAACAAGCATTGGGATTTTCGTCTTTCTACAACTTGCTTTCAAAAAAGTTGACCATTCTTTAACGACTAGTAAGAGTGAATTGCAACTTGGTGAAAAGTTTCCAAAAAAGAGTTTTTGGTTTGGTAATAAAGCAGTATCTCCTTCGATTGCAATACTGATACTTGCTGGCCACGCAGATTCTCAAGGGATTGAAGGAGCTGGTACTTCTGGGGAGGCAGTTGATTTGAACGGGCTTCCACCAATGGATGCAAATATTAGCGATGAGCTTTTTTGGAACTTGAAAGTATGTAGTGCTGTGGTAAAGCTGGGGAAAGAACAAGGATTGAATATAAGCTTTTATGATCCTGGAGTAAGAACTATTGTTGATGCAAATAATCTACATACCAACTGGTCAGTAGGTGCTATACATGCACGCAAGGGAGGATACCCTTTGGAAATTCATTTTGATTCATATGGTCACCATGGTTTTGGCTCTGGTTTGATACCACCTATATCTCCGAGAATGAACAATATAGACGAATCCTTAGCAAGGAATTTTGGCCGTTATCCATTATTTTTTAGAGGAGGTCTTGGAGGCCCTAGAAGGCAAATAAGACTACTAGAAATTGGCAAACTAGAAGGTGCTTTGGAGAATTCTTTACGGGATACAAACACTAGAGAAGCAACCATTCAAGCAATAGCCGAAAGGGTTGTGAACGCAATTTCCTGGGGAGTTAATCAAAAAAATTTATTTAATCCAAAGCGCCCAAAGGGCGACATCTTTCATCTAACTCCTGATCTTGAAACCATTCCTGAGGCTTTGTAAAAACTTCTGTAAGTAGTTGCTCTCGGGACCCAGGCTCTGCTTTGTAGCCATACTCCCATCTAACTAAAGGAGGAAGAGACATTAAAATTGATTCTGTTCGCCCATTCGTTTGGAGACCAAAAATTGTTCCTCTATCCCACACGAGATTAAATTCAACATATCTGCCACGTCTGTAAAGTTGAAACTGTCTTTCACGGTCACCATATACTTGATTATGTCGCTTTTCAATTATTGGAATATATGACTTTAAGAATGCTTTTCCGCATGCTTTAGCTAAAGAATAAAGCTCTTCCCAAGACATTGGGTGTTTACCTAGCTCATTGGAAATCTTTGCAGCAGAGCCTTGAGGGTTTGGACCTTTATAGAGTATGCCTGATCCATCTTGATAATCAAAGAATATACCTCCAACCCCTCTGCTTTCATTGCGATGCTTTAAGAAAAAATATTCATCGCACCAAGGCTTGAAAACCTTGTGAAGTTCAGGATTTATAGAATCACAAGCTTCTGCATGGCTTTTGTGGAAATGTCTAGTATCGCTTAAGTAGGGGTAGTAAGGAGTTAAATCAGCACCGCCCCCAAACCACCACACTGGCCCAGCCTCGAAATAACGGTAATTTAGGTGCACTGTTGGTATATAAGGATTGCGGGGATGAAGAACCATGGAGGTTCCAGTTGCAAACCATTTATGGCCTTTGGCTTCTGGTCTTTGATTAATTATGGATGGAGGTAACTCTTCTCCTTGAACTTCTGAAAAGTTCACACCTCCTTGTTCAAGAACTCTTCCTTCACTCATGACACGAGACCTGCCACCACCACCTTCTGGCCTTATCCAAGATTCCTCCTGGAAGGCACCTTCTTTATCTATACTTTCAAGTCCTTCACAAATTTCATCTTGCAAACCCATTAAAAGCTCTTTAGCTTTTTGTCGAGAATTACTAGGAGGTTTTGGTAGTGACATTTTTTATATCTCTATTTTCTTTTTGAGAGTAGGACATAGGCACAGCAGAATACCGCTTTAGGATTAAAGAATTAAAATTGCTAATTATGACTAATGCCGCAGAGGCAATTACAGCTCTTTCTTCAATAAAAGATTCTGGTAGCGGGAAATCACTAATTGAACTTGGTTGGTTAAATCAGATCAGAGTTGCACCTCCGAGAGTGACACTTAGGCTTACGCTTCCAAATTTTGCGCAGAGTCAAAGAGAGCGCATAGCTAAAGAAACAAAAGCTGTATTAGAAAGACTAGAAGACATTCATGAAGTGCAAATTGAATTAGGCACTGCTTCTGAAGAAGGATCAATTGGAAAAGCTGGACATGGCCAAATTCAACCCTTGCAATCTATAGAAGGCGTTAAAAATATCATTGCAGTAACTAGTGGCAAGGGAGGAGTTGGCAAAAGCACTGTTTCTGTCAACCTTGCTTGCGCGCTTGCTCAAAGTGGATACAAAGTCGGCTTGTTAGACGCTGATATTTATGGTCCAAATACCCCAACAATGCTTGGTGTCGCTCAACAAACACCAGAAGTATTTGGTAGTGGTGCAGATCAAAAAATTGTGCCTATTGAAAGTTTTGGGATAGCAATGGTTTCTATGGGATTTCTTATTGATGAGGACCAACCAGTGATATGGAGAGGACCAATGCTTAATGGCATTATCCGACAATTTCTGTACCAGGCTTCTTGGGGCGAGAGAGACTTTTTGGTTGTAGATATGCCCCCAGGTACAGGTGACGCACAACTTTCACTAGCTCAAGCAGTCCCAATCACAGGTGCAATAATAGTTACTACTCCTCAAAAAGTTTCACTCCAAGATGCAAGGAGAGGATTGGTTATGTTTAAGCAAATGGAGATACCTATTCTTGGAGTCATTGAGAATATGTCTGTATTCATCACACCTGATTTGCCCCAAAGAAAATATACTTTATTTGGTTCTGGAGGAGGTGAAAAATTAGCTCAAGAACATAATATTCCATTATTAAGTAAAGTGCCTATGGAAATACACGTACTAGAAAGTGGCAATGAAGGAGCTCCTATAGTTAATACTCATCCAGACTCTTTAAGTGCTCAAGCTTTTAAAGAAATTTCACAAAAGATTGTAAATAGTATTAATAATAATGTAAATAATGGCTAGTCCTTTGACTCCTATTAAAAGTAAAAAATTTAGCAGAAGATTCTCTTTTACTCCCCGAAAACTAAAAGATATTGAATGGATTCTTTGGACAATACCTATCATCCTAGTCTTTTTATCAGGGTTATTAATTGCTAGCACACAGAGGAATATTGATTATGCTCAATGGTACCAACATTGGTTCACAGGAATATTAGGTATATTGGTTGCTTTTTTTTTAGCACAATTGCCTTTAGAAAGGATACGTTTATTTTTAATGCCCTTATATTTTCTAACGATTTCCGCTCTGCTTGCCGTTAGATTTTTTGGTGTATCTGCTCTAGGTGCTCAAAGATGGTTGAGTTTTGGAGGGGTTAATATTCAGCCTTCAGAAATTGCAAAAATCACTTTAATTGTTGTTCTAGCTGCCTTATTAGAGCGTCAGAAATTTGACTCTCCACGACAATTGTGGAAACCATTGCTAGTAATAAGTTTGCCTTGGTTCTTAGTATTTATTCAACCAGACTTAGGAACCTCGCTTGTATTTGGTGCGGTGTTATTAATTATGCTTTATTGGTCTGGGATGCCTCTTGAATGGCTACTAATTTCTTTGTCTGGGATATTCACATCAATTTTATCAGGACTTTTCCCTTTACTCCTATTTGCGTGGATACCTTTTATAGGTTTTTTGGCTTACAAATCTCTAGGGAAGAAGAATTTACCAGCAATTTTGATCATGTCTTTACAATCTCTAATTGCATGGTTAACCCCGTGGCTATGGAATTATGGTCTAAAAGATTATCAAAGAGATCGATTGCTTTTATTTATTGAACCTACTAAGGACCCTCTGGGAGGTGGTTATCATTTAATTCAAAGCACTATTGGAATTGGTTCGGGAGGAATACTTGGGACTGGCTTATTTCAAGGTCAGTTAACAAAACTGCGTTTTATTCCAGAACAGCATACAGATTTTATTTTTAGTGCCCTAGGAGAAGAAACTGGTTTTTTAGGAACACTTTTTGTCATCATCTCTTTCCTCATTTTTATACTTAGACTCATTAATATTTCGAGGGATGCGCATACAGATTTTGAATCTTTGGTTGTAATAGGTGTGGCTTCAATGATTATCTTCCAAGTTGTTGTTAATATTTTTATGACTATAGGACTTGGACCCATAACTGGAATTCCATTACCATTTATGAGTTATGGCCGAACTGCCTTATTAGTTAATTTCATTTCTCTAGGGCTTTGTTTATCAGTGGCTCGAAGAGGCAGATCATTTAATAAAAATTGGTGACTAATCAAATTTCAATTAGCTCTATTCACAAGCGAATGGCTCAAGGGGTCCCACTAGGAAGAGTTGATGAGCAAATTGTTAGAAGATTATGGTGGGCAGCCTTAGATACTTTGCAGGATGAAATATTGCTCCCAATGAATCTTACAAAAGGGTTGTGGCTTGCTTCTCCCTTGCCAGCACTATATGAACCAAGATTATTAGATCATCTTCAAGGTTGGGTTTGGGCTCCTGATGAGTTATCTAATCTTAATTATCTTAATCCTTTTTTACTTCCTCCATCTAGCGCGAGATCTATTAATCAAAAGAGTAATTCTCAAAAAAATAATTTTAATAGATTCCCTTTACTAAAGGATGATGGACATGACCCTTTATTAATAATTATTACCCCTGAAGTACAAGTTGCAATTGCTCTCCAAGGAAATCCTGGTGAAAGAAATTTGCTTATGAGAAGTGATCCTGAAACATTTAAAGATTTGCTTACTATGTTAGATATAAGACTTGATAGTGAAGAATCTCATCAGGCCAATCAACTGAGGGAAGCATTGGCCAATTTGGGTCAATTAAGAAGTAATGAAGATCTTTCAAAGATTTTTTGGCCCTTGCTTGCTTCCAGGATGGCAGGGATTGCCCCAAGCTTAAACATTCAGACTCTCCCAGACAGTGAAAATCTAGATCAATTAGAAACAAAAACTAGTGAAGAAATCTTGCTGCTAGAAGCATTGACCCATGAAGTTAGGACTCCTTTGGCAACTATTAGAACGCTTATAAGATCTTTATTACGAAGAAAAGACCTCTCTCAGGTTGTAATTTCTAGACTTAAACAGATTGATACCGAATGCACTGAGCAAATTGATAGATTTGGTTTGATTTTTAATGCTGTAGAGCTTGAACGAAATGAAACTAAGAAATCAAATTTAGCTAGCACTGATTTAGGGAATATGCTTCAAATGCTTTATCCAGCATGGAAAGAAAAATTGTATAGAAGGGGTTTAGCGTTGAATTTAGATATAGCTTCAGATTTACCTCAGGTTTTAAGTGATCCGGAGAGGTTGGAGTTGATGTTAGGAGGATTGATCGATAGAAACACACGAGGCCTTCCTCCTGGAGGAAGAATTTCTCTTGTTTTAAGGCCTGCAGGACAGCGCTTAAAGCTTCAAATCATTGATGAATCCCCCCCCGAAAAGTATAAAAAGCATCATGGTATTGAGCAAAATTCTGATCTTGGAACTGTCTTAAGTTGGAACCCTAATACTGGGAGTTTGCAATTGACGCAAGGTGCTACTCAGAGGCTTTTAGCAAGTCTGGGAGGACGTTTGACTAGTCGTCGGGATAGAGGGCTAATTGTTTTTTTTCCGATCGCAGAAGCAAAATAATGCTTGCTTAATGTTGACTCGTGTGAAGGTTCTGCATTGCAAGTAACAAAAGGTACAAAGGATAGTGCTACTTTCAATTTGTAATTGAATGCCTAATTGCGAGAACAGCAATGACAGAAGTTTTGAAAGGCAGTCTTCCTCAAAGCATTGGAAGCACCGGTGGTTTACTTAATGCTGCGGAAACCGAAGAAAAATATGCAATTACCTGGAGTAGTAAAAAATCCCAGGCCTTTGAGCTACCCACTGGAGGTGCAGCTGTTATGAACGAAGGCGAGAACCTGATGTATTTTGCTCGTAAAGAACAATGTCTTGCTTTAGGAACTCAGCTGAGGTCATTTAAACCAAGAATTGAAGACTATAAAATATATAGAGTTTTCCCTGGAGGAGATACCGAGTTTCTTCATCCTAAAGATGGAGTATTCCCTGAGAAGGTAAATGAAGGTAGAAGCATTATTAATCACAATCCTCGTAGGATTGGTGAGAACCCAAATCCTGCAAGCATAAAATTTACAGGTAAGAAAACTTTCGATTCTTAGCTGTACGAATCTAAGAAATATTTTTGCCTAAATTTTACTCGTATACCAATAGGCTGCGATGATGCATAAATGCATAGTTCTGATCGTGATTCATTTTTACAAGCTGCTTCTAGAGGCTTAACTTTTATTCCCCTTGTTGAGAGTTGGCCTGCAGATCTTGAGACTCCTCTCACCACCTGGTTAAAAGTTGGGCAAGGTAAACCTCCAGGTGTTTTATTGGAATCTGTCGAAGGCGGTGAAACACTTGGGAGATGGAGTGTTATAGCATCTGATCCACTATGGGTAGCAAAAGCTAATGGCGATAAATTAATTCGGAGTTGGCGGAATGGAGAGTCTGATGAATTTGTCGGCAATCCATTTGAAACCCTTAGAGATTGTTTAAGACCTTATCGTTCAGAACCGATCCCTGACTTGCCTTTTCTCGGGCAATTGTATGGGATGTGGGGCTATGAATTAATTCAGTGGATAGAAGCTACTGTTCCAACGTTTGCAAGAGGAAAGAACGATCCGCCTGATGGTGTGTGGATGTTTATGGATAGAATTATTATTTTTGATCAAGTCAAACGTCTGATCCATGCAGTTTCTTATGGCGATCTAGTGCTTCATGACTCTCCTTCAGAGGCCTATGAGATTGCTTTAAAGGGAACAAAATATTTAGAATCACTTTTAGAAGCTCCTTTGCCTTCTATCAAACCTCTTCGATGGAGTTCGACAACAGATATACCTGCTTCAATTCAGAGCAATACAACTAAAACTGAATTCGAAAGCGCAGTCAATTCGGCTAAGCAATTTATTAAACGTGGAGATATTTTTCAAATTGTTTTAAGTCAGAAATTAACTACTCAGGTAACTAATGAATCATTTGAAATTTATCGCAGCTTGCGCATGGTGAACCCTTCACCTTTTATGGCGTTCTTTGATTTTGGTGATTGGCAGTTAATCGGATCGAGTCCTGAGGTTATGGTGCAAGCAACGCCATATAAAGATTCTATTTCTGCAAGTTTGCGCCCTATAGCTGGAACAAGACCTAGAGGGAAGGATAATGAAGAAGATGAACAATTAGCAATTGAGCTGTTATCTGATCCTAAAGAAAGGGCTGAACATGTAATGCTGGTTGATTTGGGCCGCAATGATTTAGGCCGTGTATGTATTCCGGGAAGTGTTTCAGTGAAAGAGTTAATGGTTATCGAAAAGTATTCACATGTCATGCACATAGTTAGTGAGGTTCAAGGAAAATTAGAAGAAGGGAAAGATGTCTGGGATTTATTGATGGCTGCATTTCCTGCTGGAACAGTTTCGGGAGCTCCTAAAATAAGAGCAATGCAATTAATTAATGAGCTTGAAAGAGATTCTCGAGGTCCATATTCGGGAGTGTATGGATCTATGGACTTAAATGGAGCTTTAAATACTGCTATCACTATTCGCACTATGGTTGTTTCCCGAAATGCTCAGGGTGAGTTAAGTGTTCAAGTACAAGCAGGAGCAGGCGTTGTGGCTGATTCTATTCCATCAAATGAATTTCAAGAAACTATAAATAAAGCAAAAGGCATGCTTCATGCCTTAGGTTGTCTACAGCAGGATAATTAATGAATAATTTATTACTAAAAGGCTTTGAAGTTGAATTATTTACTGGTCACTTTTCTGGAGAAAATGTTGGAGTTTCTGCAGAAGTAACTAAGGAATTTTCCGATTTTGTTAAAGAGCCTGATAAACGTAATTTGGAATATATTACTCAACCTGAAAGAGATTATTCTAATTTAAAAGAACTACTTCTAGAACCCCGAAGAAAGTTAAGAGAATGGCTCAAGCATCGCGATCTGACAATTTTGCCTGGTAGTACATTGACTTTGGGGAATAGTAACCAATTTGAAAGATCTGACACTTCTAACTCCTACCATGAATATATAGAGAAGAATTACGGGACAAGGGTTGTCACAGCAAGTGTTCATATCAATTTGGGGATTGAAGACGTATCATTCCTTTTTTCTGCGCTTAGATTGCTTAGGTGTGAGGCAGCTTTATTTTTAGCACTTAGTGCAAGCTCCCCCTTTTTGGATGGGGTAATTACTGGAGCTCACTCTCAAAGATGGATCCAATTCCCAATAACGCCTAGGGAAGTTCCACTATTTAAGAATCATGCGGAATATATTACTTGGATAGAAGATCAACTTAGGCAGGGGGCAATGCACAATCCTCGGCATTTATGGACTGCTGTAAGGCCTAATGGCCCAAACCGACCATATGAATTAAACCGCCTAGAATTGCGCATTTGTGATCTCATCACTAACTGCGATTTACTTTTAGCAGTGACAACTTTGCTTGAATTAAGAGTTTTGAGCCTTTTAAATAATCCAGGTCATTTAGATCCTTTTCACGCAACACGTTTAAGTGATCAACAGTTATTGAAACTTATTGCTATGAATGAAGAAGCATCAGCAAGATTTAGTCTGGATGCAACTCTAAATCACTGGGTTGATGGGAAAGAAATTTCTTGTCGTCAATGGATATTAGAACTCTTTGAGGAGGTAACACCTTTGGCAAATCAGCTAGACCTTTATAAGCAACTTTCTCCTATTACTGAGGTGTTAAAAAATGGTAATCAAGCTATGCAATGGATTGACTCTTATTCAAAAGGAGAATCACTACAAACTCTTTTAAAAAAGACTATTAAAGATATGGAAAGTGAAGAAGTCTTGAAAAGACAAACATCAGTAGAATTTGATTGATTATGCCTAGATCTGAACTAGAAAATTTGCCAAATAATGACACTCTTGATAAGCATCAATCAGGAGATAATCCTGCGTTAGCAGATCATCCTGTTGCTAAACAACATTTATTGCAAACGAGATTGACTCTTGTTGAAGACCTTTGGCAAACAGTTTTACGGAGTGAATGTCCTGCTGAACAAATAGACCGAGTACTTCGTCTTAAGGAATTAAGTAATCCCATTCATTCATTAGACTTAGATGCCAAAAATCCAGTTGACGAAATAGTTTTGTTAATTGAGCAGATGGATTTAGTTGAGGCGATTTCTGCAGCACGAGCATTTTCCTTATATTTTCAATTAGTTAATATTCTTGAGCAGAGGATAGAAGAAGATACTTATTTAGAAAGCATTAGCAGTCTTAAGTCAAATGATATTGCGAATGAATTAAACCCTTTTGCACCCCCACTTGCTAGTCAGACTGCTCCAGCAACCTTTAGTGAGCTTTTTGAACGTTTAAAACGCCTCAATGTACCTCCAGGCCAATTAGAAGAATTATTAAGGCAGATAGATATTCGGTTGGTTTTTACAGCTCATCCAACAGAAATAGTGAGACATACCGTTCGTCATAAGCAACGTAGGGTAGCGAATTTATTACAGAGGCTTCAGTCAGATATAGTCATTTCGTTGACAGAAAAGGAAAGTCTAAGACTTCAATTGGAAGAAGAGATCAGGCTTTGGTGGCGTACAGATGAATTACATCAGTTTAAGCCAACTGTTTTAGATGAAGTAGATTATGCCCTTCATTATTTTCAGCAAGTTTTATTTGACGCGATGCCTCAGCTTCGACGTCGAATCAATTCAGCATTATCTAAAAGTTACCCAGATGTAGAGATACCTACAGAAGCCTTTTGCACTTTTGGCTCTTGGGTAGGTTCTGATCGTGATGGGAACCCTTCGGTTACGCCTGAAATAACTTGGAGAGCAGCTTGCTACCAGCGTCAATTAATGTTGGAGCGCTATATCAACTCTGTTCAAGAATTAAGAGACCAATTAAGCATTTCAATGCAATGGAGTCAGGTTAGTTCTCCGTTATTAGAGTCTCTTGAAATGGATCGAGTACGCTTCCCAGATGTTTATGAGGAAAGAGCAGCTAGATATCGGTTAGAGCCTTATCGCTTAAAATTAAGTTATATCTTACAGCGACTTAAATTAACCCATAAACGTAATCAAGAACTTGCAGATGCAGGTTGGAAGACAGTTCCCGAAGCTATCCCTTATTTAAGTTCATCTGGGAAAACTCTGGAAGATTTTTCGTACACCTCAATTGCTGAATTTCGTTGTGATTTAGAACTTATTCGCAATAGTTTGGTTGCAACGGAATTAAGTTGTGAGCCATTAGATACATTATTAACCCAGGTTCATATTTTTGGTTTTTCTTTAGCAAGTTTAGATATTCGTCAAGAAAGCAATCGCCATAGTGATGCTTTAAATGAACTCACACAGTTTCTTGAGTTGCCAGTAATTTATGACGATATGGAGGAGCTGGAAAGAATCAAGTGGCTAACTGAAGAATTGCAAACTCGAAGACCGTTAATTCCTTCCGCAGTTGAATGGTCTAAAAATACTGAGGAGACTATTGCAGTGTTCCGAATGCTGCATCGTTTGCAGGAGGAGTTTGGTAGTCGAATTTGTAGCTCTTATGTAATTTCTATGAGCCATTCTGTTTCTGATCTGCTTGAGGTGCTTTTGTTGGCCAAAGAAGCTGGACTGGCTGATGTTTCTTCTGGCAGTGCGGACTTGCTTGTAGTTCCTTTATTTGAGACGGTTGAGGATTTACAAAGAGCTCCAGCAGTCATGGAAGAGCTTTTTGCTTCAAAGTTCTACTTGGATTTATTGCCTCGTGTAGGAGAAAAACTTCAACCTTTGCAAGAACTTATGCTTGGTTACTCTGATAGTAATAAAGATTCAGGATTTTTATCTAGTAATTGGGAAATTCATCAGGCGCAAATTGCTCTACAAAATCTTGCTAGTAGATATGGAGTTGCTTTACGTCTATTTCATGGCCGAGGTGGTTCTGTTGGTCGCGGCGGCGGACCTGCTTATCAAGCAATACTTGCTCAGCCTAGTGGTACTTTGAAGGGTCGAATTAAAATTACTGAACAAGGAGAGGTTTTAGCTTCTAAATATAGCCTTCCTGAGCTTGCTCTTTATAACTTAGAAACGGTTACTACGGCTGTCTTACAAAATAGTTTGGTTACTAATCAACTGGATGCTACCCCTTCCTGGAATGAACTAATGACAAGATTGGCAGCACGTTCACGATCGCATTATCGATCACTTGTTCATGATAATCCTGATTTAGTAGCTTTTTTTCAGGAAGTAACTCCAATTGAAGAAATTAGTAAATTACAAATTTCTAGCCGACCAGCCCGTAGGAAATCTGGAACGAAGCAATTATCAAGTCTTCGAGCAATACCTTGGGTATTCGGCTGGACTCAGAGTAGGTTTCTTTTGCCAAGTTGGTTTGGTGTAGGGACAGCCTTGGCAGCTGAATTAGAAGCTGATCAAGACCAGATTGAATTATTAAGAATGTTGCATCAACGTTGGCCTTTCTTTCGGATGTTGGTTTCTAAGGTAGAGATGACCTTGTCGAAAGTTGACCTGGAAGTAGCTAATCACTATGTAACCAGTCTTGGTAGTCAAAATAATAAAGAGGCGTTCACTCAAATCTTCAAGATTATTTCTAAAGAATATGCTCTAACTAAGCGCTTAATTTTAAGTATTACTGATAAATCAAAGCTCTTAAGTGCAGACCCTGCTTTACAAGCATCCGTAGAACTTAGGAATCGTACTATTGTACCTCTGGGCTTTCTTCAGGTTGCTTTGTTGAGACGATTACGTGATCAAAACCGCCAACCGCCTGTTAGTGAAACTGTTGCTTCTGGTGGAGATATAGCACGCACGTATAGTCGTAGTGAATTGTTAAGAGGTGCCCTGCTAACTATCAATGGGATTGCTGCAGGGATGAGAAATACAGGTTAAGACTTGCTTCCTTTCCAGAACTCTAAGACACCTCAAATTCCTAAGGGCTTTTATTTAGACCTGAAAGTACCTCCATCTCCTAATGAATTGAATAAACTTTTATCGAGGTGCTATGGAGAAGCTCACCCACCTAGGAAATTAGTTTTAGCTTTGAAAAATAGTTTTTGTAATGCAAGCTTGAAAGAAAATAAGACAAATAAATTGTGTGGGTTTGTTCGTGTAACGAGTGATAAAGGGCTAAATGCAAATCTTTGGGATCTTGTTGCTGAGCCCGGGCATTATCAAAAGCAATTTTTTGGTGTATTAGTACATCAATCCCTTTTGATTATTAGAAAGGAATTACCTGGATGTAGTGTTTCATTGGCTGCACCTTCCATGGCGTTTGATGCTTTGAAAGCTCAGGGTTTTTTGTTGGATCCAAGTGGGATTAGAGTAATGGCCTATAGGCTTCGTTAGTTGTTTAATAATTGACGAGCATGGAGGGACTCGAACCCCCGACTCTCAGAACCGGAATCTGATGCTCTATCCAGCTGAGCTACATGCCCGAATCGGCGATATGCCGCTATGGGAGACTTCGCTTTTAAAGCCTCTATTTCGCTACCTTAGCTAAAGGTTGCAAAAGTAAGATTAGTCTTCACCACCTAGAACTAAATTGTTTCCGCAATTACAGGCGGCTCAAATTTGAGTTGACTGAAAAACGCCTTTTAGTTGTTGGCTCAAATGGCCTGGGTAAATCAAACTTATTAGAGGCTGTTGAACTTCTGGGTAGTTTGCGATCTCATCGCTCAAGTACTGACAAAGATCTTATTAAGTGGGATGAACAGATTGCTTTAATAGAAGCTATTACTGACGAGACAGATAAATTAGGCTTAGAGTTAAGCAGGAAGGGTGGTCGAAGAGCCTATAAGAATGAAAAACTCTTAACAAGGCAATTAGACTTAATAGGCCCCATGCGATGCGTGGGGTTTAGTGCTCTTGATTTGCCATTAGTGAGAGGGGAACCGTCATTACGTAGAACTTGGCTTGATCGAGTTGTCCTTCAATTGGAACCAGTGTACTCAGATTTAATAAGTAGATCGCTGCGACTATTGAGACAAAGGAATCAACTCTTGCGAAATTGGAGAAATGTTTCTTCATCAGAAATTGATGCTCTATTGGACACTTTTGATGTGCAGATGGCATTAATTAGCACAAGGATTCACAGACGTAGAAAACGAGCTTTATTAAGGCTGAAACCTTTAGCTTCGTTGTGGCAACAAAGGCTGAGCAATGGGAAAGAGAATTTAATGATTAGTTATTTGCCAGGATCTGTCTTAGACGAGGACGAGGACGAGGATGAGTTGAAATGGAGTACGAGTATTCAAGAGCAGCTACTTTGCCAGAGGCCTATTGAGAAGAAAATAGGTAGTTGCAAAGTGGGGCCACATCGAGATGAGATTGAATTCTTAATCAATGGTGTTTCTGGAAGGAGATTTGGATCAGCAGGGCAGCAAAGAACTATAGTCTTAGCTCTTAAACTTGCTGAGTTAGAACTCCTCAGTGAAGTATATGGGGATCACCCAATCCTGCTCTTGGATGATGTTTTAGCAGAATTAGACCCTTCTAGGCAGTTATTACTGCTTGAGGCTGTTGGTAAAAATCATCAATGCCTAATTAGTGCTACTCATCTTGAGGCATTTGAAGGTGACTGGAAAGTAGATTCCCAAATTCTGCGATTGGAGAATCAATAAGGAGCGTAGTTAGTCGGCTAATGTAAGAAATCGTTGAAGGTTATTGCATGGACCCAAATACTTCTTGTTTACATCCAAACCCTGGATGGAGCGATAGGGATAGTGATAATTATGTAGCTGCTGAAAAAAGAAAAGCTAAACTCAAAAGAATGCTTGGCAAGCATTGTATTCTTGAACTTTACGAATGCGATGCAGTCAAAATCAATGATGAAGCGTTTATTAGAACAACTATCACACTTTCAGCAAAAGCTTCTGGTGCGAAGCTTCTCAACTTAATTACCCATAAATTTCAGCCATTTGGAGTCACAGGATTAGCTCTATTGGCTGAGTCTCATATTTCAATACATACTTGGCCAGAAATTAGATATGCAGCTGTGGATGTTTTCACCTGTGGAGAACATACTCTCCCTGAAAAAGCATGTGATTTTCTTGCAAAGGAGTTGCAAGCAAAACATCGCTCTTTAAAAAACATCACTAGGGATACACCACACAGTCTCGTCTAGATATACAGATCAAAAAATTTGTCGCCAGAATGATTTAATTTATGCTTTCTTCTCCTGCAGCATTGCCCCTATTTAGCTTTCCACTTACTAGCCCTTCAAGGTCTAGACTTATTGATGAGAAGCCAATAGAGAGGAAATAATGTACAACTTCTTCTCTTTTTGTTGTTAATAATAAATCCTTTATATTTTTCTTAGGGATTTCAATTTTGGCATTGGGTCCTTGAACACGTACTCGGACTTCTGAGAACCCCTTATCGATTAGCCACTTTTCAGCACTTGCGACTTGCTGTAGACGCATTGAAGTAATTGACTCACCATAAGGAAATCTTGACGCTAAGCATGGTTGAGCAGGTTTGTCCCACCATGGAAAACCAAGGGCTTTTGAGATCTCTCGAATTGTTGATTTTGTAATTTGAAGCTCTGCGAGTGGAGACCTTACACCTGCGAGGCGAGCAGCGTCAATTCCTGGTCGATGATCTTTAAGGTCATCAAAATTGACCCCATCAATTACTACAGCTCCTTGGAACTTGTTTGTAATATTTTTAAGGTGAATATGCAATTCTTGTTTACAGGCAAAACATCTATTGAGTGGATTTTCAAAATAGTCAGGGTTTGTAAGCTCATTTGTTCGGCATTCAGTATGTTTAATGCCAATCCAAGCAGCTTGTTGCTTAGCTTCTTCCCTGAGATGGGGAGCTAGTGAATGTGAGACGCCTGTCACTGCAAGTGCATTATCACCTAATTGTTCTTGAGCTATTGCAGCAATTAAGGAACTATCAACTCCTCCAGAATATGCAACGCAGGCTTTCTTTACGGTTTTAATCAACTTTCTTAAGCGTTCAAGCTTTTCTAATTGAGATTGATTGAGATCCTCTTGAAGTTTTAATTGCATTTTTTCAACATTTTCTTGAAAACCATCTTCATTGGTGGATCTGGTTAAGCTTGACTTGTAGTGAGATTCTTCTATGGAATCAGAACAGGAAGAAACTAAGGTTGTCATTAAACAGACTCAGGCGCCAGCTGCAAGTCGCACAAAACGTATTGGAATAGTTACTGCAACTGATAGCAAAGAACGCAGTCACGGCCAATTACATATTTATGATGGTGATGGAAAGGGTAAAAGCCAAGCTGCATTAGGAGTTGTTTTAAGAACTATAGGCTTGGGCATCTGTGAGAAAAGAAGAACAAGAGTTCTTCTTTTACGTTTTTTAAAAGGTCCTGGGAGGGAATATGACGAAGATGCTGCTATAGAGGCCCTTCAACAAGGTTTTCCTCACTTAATTGATCAAGTGCGCACTGGAAGAGCAGATTTTTTTACTGCTGAAGGGGCTACGAAATTTGATGCTAGTGAAGCTCAAAGAGGTTGGAATATTGCCAAAGGAGCAATTGCTAGTGATTTGTATTCAGTAATTGTTTTAGATGAGTTGAATCCTGTTTTGGATCTTGGGTTACTTCCTTTGGATGATGTGGTTAAAACTCTTGGATCTCGATCAGAGGGGATGGAGATCATTGTTACTGGTAGGGCAGCACCACAAGCTCTTATCAATATTGCTGAATTGCATTCAGAGATGAGAGCTCATAGACGCCTTGATGATGCAGATGAATTATTGCCCCAATTTAATTTCTCAGGTGGCATCGAAATATATACAGGTGAAGGTAAGGGCAAATCTACTAGTGCTTTAGGGAAGGCTTTACAGGCTATTGGACGTGGCATTAGTCAGGATAAAAGTCACCGAGTTCTAATCTTGCAATGGTTAAAGGGAGGTAGTGGCTATACAGAGGATGCCGCGATTGCTGCATTGCGTGAAAGCTATCCTCATTTAGTCGATCATCTTCGTTCAGGAAGGGATGCGATTGTTTGGCGAGGTCAACAGCAGCCTATTGATTATGTTGAAGCTGAGCGGGCTTGGGAAATTGCGCGCGCGGCAATAGACAGTGGTCTTTATAAGACGGTTATCCTTGATGAATTAAACCCTACAGTTGACTTAGAGCTTCTTCCAGAAGAACCTATAGTTGAAACTTTGTTGCGTAAACCAACTGAAACTGAAGTTATAATTACAGGCCGGTGTAAGAATTATCCTTCATATTTTGACCTAGCTAGTGTTCATTCAGAGATGGTTTGCCATAAACATTATGCTGAGCAGGGTGTTAACCTTAAAAGGGGCGTAGATTATTAGGTTGCTTAAAGCGTTTTACAAATATTTAATTTGGTTCCACGAATTTATTCCTCCTTCGATATTAATCGCTTTAATTCCATATTTCTGCAAGATATAAATTGCTTCTAATGATCTTTGACCAGTCTTACAATGTATATATAAAATCTTATTCTTACTCAGCTCCTCAATTCTTTTAATAGCATCACCATTTTGGATATTAACTAGGGGTATTAAAATCGAACCTGGAATTGAGTTAATTAAATATTCTTCTTCATTCCTTACATCCAATAAAATAGTATTTTCTGGATCTTTTTCCATTAAATCATTTAGCTTTTTGGGTGATATATTAATTGCTTTGAAATCTGGCATTTTTTCAGAGCAGAATGTTTCATAATCAATTAAATTTTTTATCTTTTCTCTATTAGATTCTTTTTTAAGGTTTAATTCTTTAAATTTCATATCGAGTGCATTAAAGACTAGAAGTCTGCCACTTAATGAAGTCCCTATGCCAGTAATAATCTTAATTGTTTCTGTGGCCTGAATGATACCAATTATCCCAGGAAGTATTCCCATAACACCAGCCTCACTACAAGATGGTAAAAGATTCATAGGCGGTGGAGTTGGTACTAAATCTCTAAAGTTCGGACTATCCTGATCTATATTAAATACAGATGCTTGTCCTTCAAACTTGGAAATTGCTCCATATATATGAGGCTTTTCTAGAATTACACACGAATCATTGATTAAATACCTGCTTGGGAAGTTATCACTACAATCACATATTATATCAAATTGTTTGATAATTTCTAAAGCATTACTCTTAGTAAGACATGCTTGAAAGGTTTCTACACTACAGAAAGGATTTAGTGCTTTTATACTTGATCTTGCAGAGTTAACTTTTGCTTTGCCAATTGATTCGGTTTTATGAATAATTTGTCTTTGTAAGTTTGATTCTTCTACAAGGTCAGGATCAATAATTCCGATTCTGCCAATTCCAGCTGCTGCAAGATAAACCAATAGAGGCGACCCAAGCCCTCCACAACCTATGCAAAGTACAGAACTATTTTTTAATTTCTCTTGACCATTAACTCCAATTTCAGGTAAGGATAAATGTCTGGAATAACGCTTTAATTCTTGAGAAGATAATGTACAATTAGTATTTTTTATAGGTTGTATTGACATAGAAAGATGGTTGTTAAATTTGACTAAGAGTGAAATTGAATTTTAATTTCAGTTAAGGTTTTCTTTGTTTGATTATTGACCCACCAAGCACGAATTTCACCTAGTCCATTAATGATCGTCATCAACCCCGTTGAATAATTCATAGATAGATCAAGTTTTGATGGGATTGCTGAAGAAGAAGGGTGTGAATGAGCACTACCCAATATTGATAGTTTCTCATTTCGAGCCCATTTTTGTGCACGAAGTTGTTCTCTTGGATCAATTGCAAAACGATTAATTCTCGAAGCTTTTTCTTGCCCGATATTCTTTTGGCATTGATTTTTATGGAAGTTTTGCATGTTGCATTCCCAAACATTGCAACAAGGCCAAATTACACTTACCTCCCATATCAATTCGTTTGTCAGAGTTTTTCCGTTTGCTTTAGTTCCAATTAACAAAGCACATCCTTCTTCAGGTGCAGGAGCCAAAATATTTTTCCTGAGTGCTTCATCACACTTTGATTTGAACCGAATAATTGTTGGCTGGTTCATTTTTATTGAGTGTTGTACGGAATTTTCTCTATCAGGGTTCGGCATTATCTCTATTTAGATGTTGGCATTAAAAAGATTCTTTAGTTAAAGTTTGCACAAATTTATTTTATTGCAGGTTTTTATAGATGAGTGATGCTATTCCTGAGTCCAATCAAGACTCAACCCCAAGCATGCCCTCTGCTGGGCCAACCATTTCAGAAAGAGCTGGTGATGCGATGGGTAAGGCCAATGAAATTCTCGGCAAAGTGGATTGGTCTCAAATGGGTAAGTATGGCAAAGCAGCAGGGATTATTGCTGTAGTCATAGTTGCTCAAATCATCATCAAAGTTGTAATTGACACAATTAACTTTTTCCCGATTTTGCCAGGGTTATTGGAATTGTTGGGAGTTGTAGTAGTTGGTCAATGGAGTTGGCAGAATCTTACAACTAGTGATAAACGCACAGCTGTGGTAGATAAAGTTCAAAATCTTAGAAAGGAATACCTAGGGTAAGTTCGATATAAATTATTCAGTGTTTAATACTTTATATATTTTTTTGATAGCTTCATAGCATTGTGACTTGTACGATCCACCGAAAATATTTGCGTGGTTTAGTAGATGGTAGAAGTTATAAATATCTACCCTTGTCTCCCACTTCTCTTCTAAGGGCCATATTTTTTGATAGCCAGCATAGAAATTTTTAGAGAAACCACCAAATAATAATGTCATGGCAATATCAACTTCTCTATCGGCCCACCAAACAGCTGGATCAAATATTATTCCGCAACCTTTTTCGTCTATACCTGCATTACCTTTCCATAGATCTCCATGCACTAGAGATGGACTTGGTTCATGCTCGTCTAAAAGAGAGCGTATTTGTGAAAGAAATTTATCTAGTTTATTGAGATTGATATCTAACCCCCATTTTTGAGCTATTTGAATTTGTGGTTTTAACCGTAGATCAGTAAAACATTCCCCCCATTGTTTCTTCCAACCTTTAAGTTGTGAACCTAATCCTATAAAGCCATCTTCACTCCATCCAAAAAATTCTTGCCCTTTTGTTGCCGAGGTTTTGTGGAGTAATGCAAGCCCTTCGCCAAGCTTTAATTCGTCACCTCTTGCGAATTTAATCCAAGGCATTAATAAAATTGAATGCGTCTCTAATTTTTGGACCATTAAAGGTTTTGGAATATAAAGAACGTTTTTATTTGCGTATTCGTTCAATGCTTTTAGTCCATCTGATTCGACTTTGAGCATTTGAAAGTTCTTAAGAGAACTGGTTTTGGCAAATACCTTTTCTCCATCGTTCAATTCCAGACACCACGCATCATGTACACACCCTCCTTTTATAGAGGTAGTATTTTTTATCGTAGACCCTGCTAGTGGTCCATTACTTCCATTTATTTGTTCTATCAGAAAGGTTTCCATGATGTTTTTATTAAGAACCCCAAGATGAGATTATGACGAATGAGCAAGTAATAGTTATTGGAGGAGGAATTGCAGGGTTAACTGCGTCTGCATTACTAGCGTCTGAAGGTATCGATGTCATTCTTTTAGAATCACATTTTCAGACAGGAGGCTGTGCTGGAACTTTTAAAAGGGGAAAGTATGTTTTTGATGTAGGGGCTACTCAAGTGGCTGGTCTCGAAGAAGGTGGTATACATGAAAGAGTTTTTCGTCATCTTAAATATCCACTACCTTACGGAGAGATTTTAGACCCAGGTTGTTTAGTGGATCTTGGAGATGGGACCACGCCTATTTATTTGTGGCATCAACCTCTCAAGTGGAAAGAAGAACGTAAAAAACAATTTCCAGGAAGTGAGAAGTTTTGGTCGTTATGTAGTTTTTTGCATCAAAGCAATTGGGATTTTGCTAAACAAGATGCTGTATTACCTATAGCCAATGCATGGGACATCAAAGAGTCTTTAAAGGCATTGAGGTTCACTACACTTTTGTCTGGTTTAGTTATTGGACTATCAGTAGCTGATCTTCTTTGGTTGTGTTCATGTCACAAGGATTACAGACTGAAAAAATTTCTTGATCTGCAACTTCAGCTTTACTCCCAGGAAACATCTGAGCGCACAGCGGCGTTATATGGCGCAACTGTATTACAGATGGCACAGGCTCCTCTTGGGTTATGGCATCTACAAGGCTCTATGCAAAAGCTCAGTGATGCGTTGGAAGCTTGCTTACTGCGTGATGGCGGACAATTGCGTTTAAAACATAAGGTTGTAGGTTTAATCCCTGCTACGGAGAGTCAACCTTGGATAGTTGATGTTATAGATCACACTGGATCTACAGTGCAATTAACTGCAAAGGATGTGGTATTTAGTCTTCCCCCTCAATCCCTTTTGCAATTAATCAAAAATCATACAAGTATTCCAAAGCGCTATCTTCAACGATTAGAGCAATTACCTAAACCAACTGGTGCAATGGTCTTTTACGGAGCAATCGCACGAGAACATCTACAAGAAATTTGTGCTAACCATCTGCAAATATATTCTTCAGAAATTGGCTCATTATTTTGTTCAATAAGCTTGGATGGCGATGGAAGAGCACCTATAGGTGAGGCAACCTTTATTGCTAGTGCCTTTACTAAGGTTTCTTTATGGAATGGTCTGGACGAAAATGCTTATCTCTACAAAAAAGAATTATTTTTAACACAAATTCTCAGGTTACTAAACTCTTCTTTAAATATTTCACCTGACAAATGGTTGCATAAAGAACTTGCCACCCCAAGAAGCTTTGCTAAGTGGACAGGTCGTCCTGAGGGTATTGTCGGTGGTTTAGGGCAGAATTTGGATTCTTTTGGCCCTTTTGGCTTGCCAAGTAGATCTCAACTAAACGGTTTATGGCTATGTGGAGATTCTATCTATCCAGGGGAAGGTACTGCTGGTGTTACACAATCGGCACTAATGGCTTGCCGGCAATTATTGGCTAGTAGAGGTGGAAATTTAATAGTTCCCCAATAAAGGGATAGTTAGTTGTTAATGAACTGAGAACGGGTTTTAGCAGCTTTGTCCAATACATTGTTTAGTTCTTCCCATTTCTTAGACGCGATCATTTCCTTTAAGTTTTCAAGTGAAACTTGGTATAAGTCCAACAATTCAAGTATTGAATGACTATTGTTAGAGGCCATATCGACACCAAGCTTAGGGTTGCCACCACCAACTCTGGTCGTATCACTAAAACCACTAGATGCAAGTTTTCTTGCAAGTTCTAGATACCACAAATTGTCGTTGTCTTCTGTGGCTGTATTGAGTAAAGCGGCACTTACTATTACTGGTAAATGAGAAATTAATGCTACTGCTTTATCATGATTGTATGGATCAGCAATAATCCATTTACTCCCCAATGCTTGCGCTAGCTTTTTGACCATTTCGATTGCTTCAGAATTTGTACTTCTAGTAGGTGTTGCAACCCAAGGACGATTTCTAAAAAGGTTATGTTGACCAGCCTCTACCCCACTTTTATGGGTTCCTGCCATTGGGTGACTAGCGACAAATTGTGGATGTAAATTGGTCCATGTTTTTATTACAGGTACTTTGACTGAGCCAACATCAGTAATTACAGCATTGATAGGTAGATGGTTTAATAGTTCTCTTGATGGATTCAGAATTTCTGATAAAGGTAGAGCTAAAATTATAATTGAACAATTTGCAAGGATTTTGGGATCTGTATCAATTACTTGAGCAAGATTGCGTGATTGAGCTTTTTTAACTGTTAATTCTCGATTCACGAGGCCACAAACTTTATACCCTTGTGCTTGAAGATCTAAGCCTATTGAACCACCAATTAGGCCAAGACCAACTATACCAATTTGATTTAAACCCTTAGAATTAGACTTCATTAACCTTGAAAAAGGATGTTTACCTACATTTTGATCCTTTGGTCAATATATACCTAAAAGTTTTTGATGAGTAGGCTTTGTATATGATGGAAGCTTATGCCCACAATCATTTAAAAAATCTTTTTCAGAAGGATTCTTTTGATTGGCCTCACAATTTAACCTTAAGTAGGTTAATTGGCAGAAGTTTACGGAGAAAGGATAAATCTTATATCCAACTTCAGATAGGAGAATTAGAAAATTCATGGCTAGGAGTTCTAGTTCCACTTTGTTTGAATAGTAAAGGAATTGTTTTAGTTCTTACTGAAAGGCAACGTCTACGTCTCCTGAATTTTGAGTTACCTAGATTGCAGCGAGAAGGTTTAAATTTGTCTATTTGGGAGAGCGCGACGCCCCCTACTGATAGCCAGCTTTGGTTGCTAGATCACCGTTCTTTTTTTGAGGCTTACCAGAATGATCATTTAAAAGCTAAGCAATTAATTATTCCTGAAATCGAATTTTTTAGTAGTCGCTTAAGAGAAGTTATGTCTATAAAGGTTTCTTCTAGTGATTGGGATACCCTCCGTAGAGCTTACCCTGCAGCATCTTCTGCTCTTATTGAAGTTTATGAGCGCTTAAGCAAGAGACTTTTTACAATGGTTACTGCTATTGATGGAACAGTGCGGACAGACTTCAATGATTTTTTTGCACTGAGTGACCTTTTAGGTGTTTTGGGTGATTCACCGACTCCTTGGCCAGATGTACTTAAAGCTACTAAGAAAGGGTGGGCAAGTTGGGCAGAGTTGGACCATAAATTACTTGATTGGTATTGGCATTTTCAACCACTTGAGCCCTTGGAAGATTTAAAGAAATTTTTTCAAGAAACTTCTTACATCATGCTAAGTGGGTTTAATCAGCATGATTTGCTCGAGAATCAATTTAGATCGTTATTTGGTCCTTTTGATGTCGCGGTCAAACTCGGAGGGCCAAGCATTCAGCATCATGAACCCCTACAAGTATTTGCACCTAGAAGACAGCCCTTGCCTAACACAGAATATTTTGCAGAATACCTTTTAGATCAATGTCGCCGGTTAATTCTTGGTCGCCAAGGATTAACAATAATTTTGTTAGATGATAAATTTTTGCTTAGACAATTAACTACTGAGCTTGCTGCTGAATTTGGCAAACGAGTCATTTTAGAATCAACTGCTCCAGAATCTAACGGGGTTATTTGTTGCCATGCTTCGTGGTGGTTAACTTATCAAGAACAACTCCCTGCACCTGACCAGTTAATTATTGGCCTTTTACCAATTCCTAGTTTGGAGATCCCTTTGATAGCTGCAAGGGTTGAGGCTCATAAACAGCGAGGTCAAGATTGGTTTAGAGATTTACTTTTGCCAGAATTATTAAACTTCTTCCCACAATTAGTTCTTCCAATTAGAAAGTGCCAAGGACGTTTAGCTATTCTTGATGGACGTATTCGATCTAGGAGTTGGGGGGAAAGGATTTTCAAAGTGCTTGAGCCTTGGACGCCATTGGAACGTTTATTGCCTGATTAGGTATCTTATCCTTACTAAAAAACAATGAGGACCTATGGGAGAAGCACGCAGAAGAACTGCACAGGGTCTACCACCTAGGCCTAAGAAAAAGAATAATGATTCACAGAAAATCTTTTCTTGGTTACCAGTTACCGATAAGCAAAGGAATCAATTTATCGATTTAACGATTCGAGGAGGTTGGGTTGGAATTGGGGCGTTGGTTTTAGTTTGGGTCATAGTTCGTGTTATTGGCCCTGCTTTTGGTTGGTGGATTCCGGCTGACTTGCATTAATAAGCAGCTTTTATTATTTCCTTCGCTTAAGAGCGTGGATTCATAGGCTTTTACGCAGCTCTTGTAGCCTTACTCATGGAAGGTTGAGTAGTGCCTGTACGAGCTGCAGCAGCAAGAGGTTTCATAGAATTGGCGCTGACTTCTGACCCTTCCGTTAATTTTTGTTTTACTAGCTTCTCGATCTTTTCTTTAGCTGCTGTATTTTGTTCAAGCCATATAATTGTGTTATCCCTCCCTTGGCCTATATTGTCTCCTTCGTAGCTGTACCAAGCACCCTTACGTGTGACAACATCAGTCTCCTCTGCCAAGTCTAAGAGACATCCAATGGTGCTAATACCTCGACCAAATAAGATATCAAATTCAGCAATACGAAAAGGAGGGGCGACTTTATTTTTAGCTACTTTGACTTTTGCTCTGATCCCATATTCTTCTGTCCCTCTTTTAAGTGTTTGAATACGACGAATATCTAGCCTTACTGACGCATAGAATTTAAGTGCATTACCACCTGTAGTTGTTTCAGGATTTCCATAGGTAACTCCTATTTTTAGTCTGAGTTGATTCAGGAAGATTACTGTGCAGCCAGATTTTCCAATATTGCCAGTGATTTTTCTCATGGCCTGGCTCATTAATCTTGCTTGACTCCCTACTACATGGTCTCCCATTTCACCTTCTATTTCCGATCGAGGTGTTAGTGCAGCTACTGAATCCACAACAACCAGATCAACGGCAGCAGATCTGATTAATTGGTCGACAATCTCCAATGCCATCTCACCAGTGTCTGGCTGTGACACCAAGAGATTTTCCACATCAACACCTAAAGACGCAGCATAAACAGGATCCAAGGCATGTTCTGCATCAACAAAGGCTGCTACTCCACCATTTCGTTGAACTTCTGCGATGGCATGTAATGTCAGAGTTGTTTTGCCTGAGCTTTCTGGTCCATACACTTCTACCACTCTTCCTTTGGGATATCCACCTCCCAGTGCAAGATCAAGTGTGAGAGCCCCAGTCGAAATTGTTTCCACCCGCATTCTGGAGGCATCACCCAGCCTCATGATTGAGCCTTTCCCAAAATTCCTTTCTATTTGACCTAAGACAAGATTGAGGGCTTTATCTCTTCCCTCTGATCGCGACTCACTTTGGCGAGATTCTGTGTTGGCGGATGGATTTGTTTTGGGGACGGCGGACATTGTGTTCAGTGGAAAAGTAGAAGAGAAAAGTTCTGCGAGTGTGGAACTAAATCAGGATTCCATCCTCATAGCTTTCCATTGTCTCTAATTAGTACAGACGTACCCTAACGAGTTAAGTCCAGTTCGCCAAGGGGGACATTAATTGTTTTTTTTCTAATAAGTGAATTTTTGAGGGAAGATTGCTCATATCAGCAGGCTTTAAATAACCCCATGTGGCTAAATAGCAATCTATAGACTCGAGTCCAGGAGTATTTATAATGGTTTCTAGAGTCGATCTACGGTCTTCAATAAAGCCTGCAACAGGACGAGTTTTTACTATTTCATAGAGTATTTCAGCTTTCTCTCCAGACTCATGGCCGTATAGCAGTGTTGGATAAATATGCAGGTGATTTAAAAGACTAGATGTGAATTCCGCACTTTTTGTGGTTAAAACGCCAAAATCAGTGTCTTCATTATGTAGTTGCTTGAGCCGTTGAACGACGAAAGGAAATTCTTTGTGACTGGCTAACCATTCGTGAGGATTGTCATTAATAGCTTGTTTACGGACATTATCAAGCGCTTTTTGTAGTTGCTCAGGCGACCAACTATTTTTTATCAGTGCTTGAGTGCAATTTTTTGTATAATCCTGGGCAAATATTTTTGAGCCTAAGGTATTTAAGGAGCTTTCAGGGTCGAGAATTTCGCCAGCTAAAATGACCATCTCCCAACCATTTTTGACCCAAGGTCGCAATACACGAAAACTATTAGGAACCTCTTGATTAACATTTAATTCGTCAATCTGTTTGACTATCTGAAAGTACGCTTTTTGAGCACTGTTCCAGTACTCCACAAGACCATCAATAATGACTCCATCAAAGTCAAAAATTAAAAGTGGCTTAATCGACACTAAAAACTTTGAAAAACTGGGGCGCTAGGATTCGAACCTAGGAATGGCGAGACCAAAACCCGCTGCCTTACCGCTTGGCGACGCCCCATTGGAAATTGAGACTTTAGAAAGACTTTGTTAACTTACACAAAATAATTGCATATTTTGTATTGTTCCACGTTATTTCATCAGGACTAGATTTTTTACTCTTCTAAAAATTTACGCATTGGTCTCCATTTGAGTTTCCGTTCTCCGCCCATTTCCACAATGATTTTGAGCTGATTGTCTCGCTCAGAGAGGTCACATAATGCTGATAATTCCGACCGAGATAAAGTTTGTCCTTCTAGGAGCCACAGAGCTAAGGGTTGTTTATCAACGAGTAATTCATGCAATTGAGGAATCACTTCTTGTACTTCCCCAAGCGCTCCATTTCTGCCTACATTTTGGTGACCTAGGTGAGGAGGTCTGATTCCATGAAGTTGCAATAAGAAAACTTCTGGATCTCCAAAACCTCTAGCAGAAGTCATTTGAGTTCTATACCCAGCGGCTCTCAAACGTCTTAATAAACGAGTTTCGGCTCCACCTTCAAGCGGAGCATGTATTGCGAGACAAGAATAAGTTTCAAGGTCATTACGAAATTCTTTACCTGAGAGCAAGAGAGGCATTGCTTTTGAAAGTAATTCAATTTATAGAAAGTATGGCAGTGAAATGCCTCGGTTTTTATATGACCGTTGTGGTGTATTGTATAAAATCGCTGTGCTTTTCTGTGCCCGTACGCTAGCCGGGCCTCCAGAAAGAACAGCTGATTCGGTGATTGCATCGGATCAATAGGCCAGTGCAGAAAGGGTTCGTTTACCCAATATCTGTCGAGAAACTGATCGAATTTTATTTTCGACCAAGTCTCAGCCAGCTGATTTTGCTAGTTTAAATCGAATTAAGCTACCGTTTGAACGGTTAATTTTTCGATTCTCAACTGTTATATAAATCAGTTCATATTCCAAAATCGTTGTGATTTTGTTTTTTATTTAGCTGGCGCTATTCCCTCGTCATGTCTATTGGCATTTTAGGAAAGAAATTGGGCATGTCCCAGTTTTTTGATGAACAGGGCAGAGCTGTTCCCGTCACCTTGATTGAAGCAGGCCCTTGTCGCATTACTCAATTGAAAAGCTCGGCAACAGATGGTTATTCCGCTGTTCAGATTGGATTTGGAATCACTCGTGAAAAGCTTGTGAATAAACCATCTAAGGGGCATATTTCCAAGTCTGGTGCAGATCTTCTTAGGCATCTGCGAGAGTATCGTGTTGAGGATTTAGGTACTTATGAATTAGGCAATCAAATTACTGTTGGCAGTTTTGAGGCTGGTCAAAAAGTTGATGTTAGTGGTGATTCTATGGGCAGAGGGTTCGCCGGTTACCAGAAAAGGCATGGATTTAGTCGTGGCCCTATGAGCCATGGCTCTAAGAATCATCGTCAACCTGGTTCAACCGGTGCTGGAACTACTCCAGGCAGGATATATCCAGGGAAGCGAATGGCAGGACGTTATGGAGGCAAGAAAATAACGACCAGAGGCTTAACGATCATGAAAATAGATAGTGACCGAAATTTATTAGTAGTTAAAGGATCAGTTCCTGGCAAGCCAGGGTCGCTTCTTAATATTCGACCTGCGAAGCGTGTTGGATTCAAGAGTATTGATGGAGGTAAAAAATAATGGCTAAGTGCACTGTTCTTGATTGGCAAGGTAAAGAGACTGGTGAAACTAGTCTGAATTTAAAAGTTGCCAAAGAGACCACAGCGGTTGATTTGATGCATAGGGCTGTATTACGACAGCAGGCGCATTCAAGGCATGGTAATGCAAGTACTCTTACTAGATCTGAGGTTAGAGGTGGAGGCCGCAAGCCCTATAAGCAAAAAGGGACGGGTAGAGCCAGGCAAGGTTCTATAAGAACTCCTTTGCGACCAGGTGGTGGAATCATCTTTGGTCCTAAGCCTCGCTCTTATAGTCTCAACATGAATAGGAAGGAGCGACGTCTTGCTTTGCGTACTGCTCTTATGGCAAGAATTGACGATCTAAAGGTGGTTAAGGATTTTGGATTGAAATTAAAATCTCCAAAAACTCGTGAGATCGTTGATGCAATCAGTCGTTTAGGCATAGCACATGATTCAAAAGTATTGATTATTCTGTTAAAGCCAACTGAAATTATTCGTAGATCCATCCGTAATCTTGAAAAAGTCAAGGTTATAGGTGCAGATCAGCTGAATGTTTTTGATCTGTTAAATGCAAATTATTTGATTGTTGGGGAAGACGCGTTGTCCACAATCCAGGAGGTATATAGCGATGACTAAAATGTTTAAAGAACGCTTGGCAGACGTAATTCGCCGCCCATTAATTACAGAAAAAGCAACACGAGGGTTGGATTTAAATCAGTACACTTTTGAAGTTGATCCTCGAGCTGCAAAGCCAGATATTAAAGCTGCTATCGAAAAAATGTTTGATGTCAAAGTAATTGGCATCAGTACTATGAAT
This sequence comes from Prochlorococcus marinus str. MIT 0919, assembly GCF_027359375.1. NCBI lineage: Bacteria > Bacillati > Cyanobacteriota > Cyanophyceae > Synechococcales > Prochlorococcaceae > Prochlorococcus > Prochlorococcus marinus. The sequence continues at coordinate 999,616 of NZ_CP114779.1, read as the reverse complement.
CCTCCACGTAGGACTCGAAGAGTAGGGAGGTTCGCTGGAAAAAGATCCCAGGTGAAAAAAGCCATAGTGAGGCTCGCCGAGGGCAATTCAATACAATTATTCCCTGAGTCTTGAGGTTTTAAAAACAATGGCAATTCGTAAATTTCGTCCTTATTCCCCTGGTACTCGAACTCGAGTAGTTACGGACTTTAATGAAATAACAGGTAACAAGCCTGAGCGTTCTTTAGTTGTATCTAAACATCGTTTGAAAGGTCGTAATAATAGAGGGGTAATTACCTGTCGACATAGGGGTGGAGGGCATAAACGCCTATACAGACTTGTTGATTTCAGAAGAAATAAACCAGATGTACCAGCTAAAGTTGCCGCTATTCACTACGATCCTCATCGTAATGCTCGATTAGCATTGCTTTTCTATGCAGATGGTGAAAAGCGGTATATTCTTGCTCCTGAAGGTGTCTCTATTGGTCAAGAAGTCATATCTGGTCCAAATGCACCAATAGAAGTTGGCAATGCTATGCCACTTTCATCTATTCCTTTAGGCTCAAGTGTTCATTGTGTTGAGTTATATGCAGGGAGAGGAGGTCAAATGGTTCGCAGTGCAGGAGCCAGTGCACAGGTAATGGCTAAGGAAGGAGACTATGTTGCTTTAAGACTCCCTTCTACAGAGGTTCGCTTAGTAAGACGTGAATGCTATGCAACTCTTGGAGCCGTAGGTAATTCTGAGATTCGCAATACCAGCCTGGGCAAGGCTGGGAGACGTCGCTGGCTTGGCAGGAGACCACAAGTTCGCGGAGCAGTTATGAACCCTTGTGATCACCCTCATGGGGGAGGTGAGGGCAAGGCACCAGTCGGTCGAGCTGGTCCAGTAACCCCTTGGGGTAAACCAGCATTAGGCTTGAAAACACGTAAACGAAATAAGCCTAGTAATAGGTTTGTTTTGAGAAAACGTCGCCGAGTCTCCAAGCGGAGTCGGGGGGGACGAGATTCTTGATGCCTTTCATCTTCATCTACTTCTCTTACTCGTAATTCGCCATGGGACGCTCACTTAAAAAAGGACCTTTTATAGCTGACAGCCTTTTAAAAAAGGTTGAAAAGCAAAATTCTAATGAAGACCGCTCAGTAATTAAAACTTGGTCTAGGTCTTCAACAATTCTGCCTTTGATGATTGGCCATACAATTGCTGTTCATAATGGCAGAACTCATATTCCAGTATTTATTACTGAGCAAATGGTTGGTCATAAATTAGGCGAGTTTGCTCCAACTCGAACCTATAAAGGCCACATTAGAGATAAAAAAGGAGCTCGTTAGACAATGAATGATTCTTCTATTCAGTCCTCATATGCTCAGGCCCATGGTCGTTATATTCGTGGATCTGCTTCTAAGGTTCGTCGAGTACTTGATCAGATTCGAGGAAGGTCCTACAGAGATGCATTAATTATGCTCGAGTTTATGCCTTACCGGTCAACAGGCCCAATTACTAAGGTATTACGTTCTGCTGTTGCTAATGCCGAGAATAATATGGGTTTAGACCCTTCTTCGTTGGTCATTACAAGTGCTACAGCAGATATGGCACCTCCCCTGAAAAGGTATCGACCAAGAGCGCAAGGGCGAGCCTTTGCGATCAAAAAACAATCTTGCCACATAAGTATCTCAGTGGCACCTTCTTCTGAATCAATGAACCCCGAGGCTTCTGACTGATGGGACATAAAATCCACCCAAATGGCTTGCGCCTTGGCATTACCCAAGAGCATCGTTCACGCTGGTATGCCTCCAGCAAAACTTATCCACTGCTTCTCCAAGAAGATGATCGGATTCGAGGCTTTATTCAGAAGAAATATTCCTCTGCGGGCATTAGCGATGTTTTAATTGCTCGCAAAGCTGATCAGTTAGAGGTTGAATTGAAAACGGCAAGACCTGGAGTAATTGTTGGTAGACAAGGAAGTGGAATAGAGGAATTGAGATCTGGCATTCAAAAAACAATTGGAGATAGAAGTAGGCAAGTTCGAATCAATGTTGTTGAGATTGAACGAGTTGATGCGGATGCTCAACTTCTTGCTGAATATATTGCTCAACAACTTGAGAAGCGTGTTGCATTTCGAAGAACGATTCGAATGGCAGTTCAGCGAGCTCAAAGAGCAGGTGTGCTAGGACTTAAGATTCAGGTTGGAGGTAGATTGAACGGCGCTGAAATAGCTCGGTCAGAATGGACTCGTGAAGGCCGTGTTCCATTACACACTCTTCGAGCTGAAATCGATTATGCAAATAAAACTGCTAATACTACTTATGGTGTTTTGGGAATAAAAGTTTGGGTTTTCAAAGGAGAAGTGCTTTCTAAAGAAGATCAACCCTTGCCTGTTGGCGCGAGTCCAAGAAGAAAGGGTAATCGAAGACCTCAAAACTTTGAGGACAGATCCAATGATGGTAAATAAGGAGGTTTAAATCATGCTCAGTCCTAAACGCACAAAATTCAGGAAGCAACAACGTGGTCGTATGAGAGGTATTGCCACAAGAGGCAATACAATTGCATTTGGTCAGTTTGCCTTGCAAGCTCAAGAGTGTGGCTGGATTACTTCTCGTCAGATTGAAGCAAGCAGGCGAGCAATGACTCGTTATGTAAAACGGGGAGGCAAAATTTGGATCAGAATTTTCCCTGATAAACCCGTGACTATGCGTCCCGCTGAAACTCGCATGGGATCGGGAAAGGGCAACCCAGAATTTTGGGTTGCTGTTATTAAACCTGGTCGAATACTTTTTGAAATGGGAGGGGAAGAGATTACTGAATCAATAGCAAGGGAAGCAATGCGTTTAGCTCAATACAAGCTTCCTGTAAAGACAAAGTTTTTAGTTAAGGAGGATTACATCTCACCTCCTGAATTAAATCAAGAGTCTTCGAGCTCATCCCCTGTCTCTACCTTGGAGTCTTAATGATGGCTAAGTCCGAACAATCTGAGGTATCAAAGCTCACTGATGATGATCTCAAAAATAAAATTGAAGAGATTCGTAAAGAGCTCTTTGATCTCAGATTCCAGCGAGCTACTAGGCAGCTCACCCAATCTCACCGTTTTAAACAGGCTCGCGTTCAGCTAGCCCAGTTGTTAACGGTTCAGAACGACAGAAGTCGTTCCTCAACCTCCTCTTGATTAATTAGAAACCATGGCACTTAAAGAAAGGGTAGGCACAGTCGTTAGTGACAAGATGGATAAAACGGTGGTTGTAGCCGTTGAGAACCGCTTCCCTCACCCCATCTATCAAAAGATTGTTAGCAGAACGGCTCGGTATAAAGTTCATGATGCCGAGAATAATTGCAGGCTAGGGGACAAAGTTCGGATTACAGAAACACGCCCTCTTAGTGCTAGCAAGCGCTGGACTGTCGCTGAGGTTTTAAGAACTGCTAGTAATTCTCAGGAGGGTGCAAAATGATTCAACAAGAGACATTCCTTACTGTTGCAGATAACAGTGGAGCTAAGAAACTTCAATGTATTAGGGTTCTCGGTTCCAATAGAAGATATGCCCATGTTGGCGATGTAATAGTTGCTGCTGTCAAAGATGCTTTGCCAAACATGGGTGTTAAGAAGTCTGATGTGGTTAAAGCGGTAGTAGTTCGCACAAAGGCCACATTAAGAAGGGAGACTGGTAACTCGATTCGTTTTGATGACAATGCTGCTGTTTTGATCAATGAGGATAAAAACCCTCGGGGAACTAGGGTTTTTGGACCAGTTGCCCGGGAATTAAGAGAAAGAAATTTCACTAAAATCGTTTCTTTAGCTCCGGAGGTGATTTAAATGATGAACCTGAATCAGACAAGTAAGTCTTTGGCTACTCGGCTAAAAATGCGCCTTAAGAAAGGAGATACAGTGCAGGTTATTAATGGTAAAGAAAAGGGGAAAACAGGTGAAGTTTTGAAAACCCTCCCTTTTCAAAACCGTGTAGTTGTAGAAGGTGTAAACCTTCGAACGAAACATGTGAAGCCAACCCAAGAAGGTGAATCTGGAAGCATCGTGACTGAAGAAGCATCTCTCCATGCCTCAAATGTCATGCTTTATTCCACTGCCAAAAAAGTGGCGAGTAGGGTTGAAATCTTTGTTGATAAAGATGGTTCTAAGAAACGACGACTTAAGAAAACTGGTGAGTTGATTGATTAATTCACCAGTTTGATTTTGTTGTTTTTTGTACCCGACAACTTACCTTCAATCCTTTTCTTTTTTTCAATTCTGACAAAGACCAGAATTAAACAAACTACCCACCATGTCACTCAAAACTCGTTATCGAGAGACAATTCGCCCCAAATTACTTAAAGACTTGGGCCTCTCCAATATCCATCAAGTCCCTAAGGTTGTGAAAGTCAACGTAAATAGGGGGTTAGGAGAAGCTGCTCAAAACTCTAAGACTTTAGAAGCTTCACTAGCTGAAGTTGCCACTATTACTGGGCAAAAAGCTTTAGTAACTAGAGCAAAGAAAGCCATTGCTGGATTTAAGATTCGTCAAGGTATGCCTATTGGCTGCACTGTTACTTTGCGAGGTGACAGAATGTATTCTTTTTTAGAGCGTTTAATTAATCTTGCTTTACCGAGAATTAGAGACTTTAGAGGTGTTAGCCCTAAGAGTTTTGATGGTCGGGGTAATTACACTCTTGGGGTAAAAGAGCAATTAATTTTTCCTGAAATCTCTTTTGATAAAATTGACTCAATTAGAGGAATGGATATCACCATAGTTACAAGTGCTAGGTCTGACGAAGAGGGCAGAGCTCTCTTAAAGGCGTTGGGAATTCCTTTTCGTAGTAACTGAGCTTTTTTAGACACATATGGCTAATCACGATCCTATTTCTGACATGCTCACTCGAATTAGAAACTCGAGTGAAAAACGTCATCAAACAACTCGAGTTCCTGCTTCTCGCATGTCTAGAAGCATTGCGAAGGTTCTTCAGCAAGAAGGCTTTATTGCTCAAATTAGTGAGGAAGGAGAGGGTTTCAAAACCCAACTCATTCTGGAGCTTAAGTACAGCGGAAAGCATAGACATCCCACAATTCGTTCAATGCAGCGGGTTAGTAGGCCTGGTTTAAGAATTTATAAAAACACTCGCGGTTTGCCCAAAGTCTTAGGTGGTTTAGGAGTGGCTATTATTTCTACTTCGAAAGGGGTTATGAGTGACCGCGACGCTCGCAAGCAAGGTGTCGGTGGAGAAGTACTTTGTTACGTCTATTAGGAGGTTTTAATCATGTCACGTATTGGTAAACAACCTATTGCATTGCCTGAGAAGGTTGATGTCACCCTTGATGGGCTTTCAGTTACCGTAAAAGGTCCTAAAGGTGAACTTCATAAAACTTTGCCAGAAGGTGTAAGCGTATCCCAAATTGAAAATTCAATTGTCATTTCCGCAACTAGTACAAAAAGAAAGTCTCGAGAGCGTCATGGTTTATCCCGTTCTTTAGTTGCAAATATGGTTGAAGGAGTAAGCAATGGGTATACCAGAAAATTAGAAATAGTGGGTGTTGGTTCTAGAGCCCAAGTCAAGGGAAAGAATCTTGTTGTAAGTGCTGGATATAGTCATCCTGTAGAAGTTGTTCCTCCAGAGGGAATCACCTTTAAGGTTGAAAACAATACAAATGTCATTGTTTCAGGAGTGGATAAAGAATTGGTTGGCAATGAGGCTGCCAAAATACGAGCAATTCGTCCTCCTGAACCCTATAAAGGTAAGGGTATTAAATATGAAGGTGAACGGATAATTAGAAAGGCTGGTAAGTCAGGCAAGAAATAAGCCGACCTTTTCTCAAATGACTCTCATCTAACAATGACAACACTATCTAAAAAGCAACAAACTCAAAAGCGTCATAGGCGTCTTAGACGCCACTTAATTGGCACTGAACAGAGGCCTAGATTGGCTGTCTTTCGCTCTAATAACCATATTTATGCACAGGTTATTAATGATGATTCGCAAAATACTCTTTGTTCAGCCTCAACGCTTGACAAAGATCTAAAAGAGAATCTTAAAGCTAATGGGAGCAGCTGTGATGCTTCTATAGCTGTAGGCTCTTTGGTAGCAAAAAGAGCTCTTGCTCAAGGTATTAAGCAAGTGATTTTTGACCGAGGAGGTAATCTTTATCACGGTAGGGTTAAAGCTCTAGCTAATGCAGCCCGTGAAGCTGGTCTTAAATTTTGATTTCCGCTCAAATTATGTCTGAAACTAAAACCAAAACAACTAAAGACAATTCATCTTCTGCAGTTCCAGCAGCAGATGGACGCCAGGAAAATAAAAGAAATAGTAATCGTGGCGAAAAAAGAAACCGTCGCTCAGATCGGAGGAATCAGGACCGAGATTCTGAGTGGCAAGAGAGAGTTGTACAGATTCGCAGAGTTTCTAAGACTGTTAAAGGCGGCAAAAAGATGAGTTTTAGAGCAATAGTTGTAGTTGGAAATGAAAAAGGTCAGGTTGGTGTTGGTGTAGGAAAAGCAGGAGATGTAATAGGCGCTGTTCGTAAAGGAGTTGCTGATGGGAAGAAAAATTTAGTCAGGGTACCTTTGACTCGTCATAGCTCCATCCCAACCCTTTCAAATGGCAGAGATGGAGCAGCAAGTGTTTTAATTCGCCCTGCTGCCCCAGGTACAGGAGTAATAGCTGGTGGATCGATTCGAACAGTTCTAGAATTAGCTGGTATTAAAAATGTTCTTGCTAAAAGACTTGGAAGTAAAACGCCATTAAATAATGCAAGGGCAGCAATGGTTGCTTTAGCTGAACTTCGTACCCATAAAGCCACTGCAAAAGAGCGGGGCATCTCTCTTGAACAGATCTATTCCTAATTACCATGACTATTAGACTTGAATCTTTAAAATCCAACAAAGGGTCTCGCAGAAAGAAATTGCGTAAAGGCCGAGGGATAGCTGCTGGTCAGGGTGCAAGCTGTGGTTTTGGCATGCGAGGTCAGAAATCACGTTCCGGGAGACCAACACGTCCAGGGTTCGAAGGCGGGCAGATGCCTTTATATAGAAGAGTCCCTAAGTTGAAACATTTTCCTCTTGTTAATCAAAAGAATTTTTCTATTGTTAATGTATCTGCCTTAAACGAATTAAAGTCAGGGGCGACTGTAAATCTGGATGTTTTAGTAAAGAAAGGAATTATAACTAGTCCTAAGTATCCATTGAAGATTCTGGGGAATGGAGATTTAAAAGTTAAGCTTAATGTGCAAGCATCAGCTTTTACAGCTTCTGCTAAAAGTAAAATAGAAGCTGCAGGTGGAACATGTGAAATTTTTGAGGACAAAAAAACTGAGTAGATTTAAATTGAACTTAGTATTTTCAAGAAAGAAATTTTAAATGCTTGTTAGTCGAGGCCGAAATCCTAGTGCTGGTGAAGTTGTTACTCAGCTTGTTCTTAACAAAGAACTTAGAGGAAGGGTATTGATTACTTTGGGTATGTTGCTTTTAGTTAGGCTTGGCATTTATATACCTGTACCTGGAATTGATAGAGAGGCGTTTAAAGAATTTATTCAACAAGGAGGCCAGTTAATAGGTTTTTTAGATATTTTCACAGGTGGAGGAATATCCACTCTTGGGATTTTTGCACTTGGCATTCTTCCCTTTATTAATGCTTCAATTATTATCCAGTTGCTAACAGCTGCTTTGCCGCAACTCGAAGATTTGCAAAAGAATGAAGGTGAAGCAGGGCGAAGAAAAATTGCGCAAATTACTCGTTATTTGGCATTGGGATGGGGTTTTATGCAAAGTTTGGTTTTTGCCTTAATTCTTAGACAGTATGCAATAGAAAGTCTTAGTGAAGTTGCATTTGTCTTGCAGACTTCTATAGCTCTTGTGACTGGTTCAATGATAGTGATGTGGTTAAGTGAGATTATTACTGAGCGAGGAATCGGGCAAGGTGCCTCATTAGTGATTTTTTTGAATATTGTCGCAACTCTACCTAGAGCCCTTAGCTCAACCATTGAGAAAGCTCAAACAGGTGATAGAAATGATGTTGTAGGAATAATTGTTTTATTAATAGTTTTTTTAATCACTATTGTTGGAATTATTTTTGTTCAAGAGGGAGCAAGACGGCTTCCAATAGTTAGCGCTAAGAGGCAAATAGGTGGAACTGCTTTGTTGCCTAATCGTCAAAGTTACTTGCCTTTAAAGTTAAATGCTGGAGGGGTGATGCCGATAATCTTTGCCTCTGCTTTAATTTTCTTACCTATAACAATTGCTAATTTCACAAAGAATCCTCTTCTTATTAAAGCTGCCAGTGCGTTAAATCCTTCAGCATCAAACCCATGGCCATATGCATTGACTTTCTTTGCATTAATTTTAGGCTTTGCATATTTTTATGCTTCCCTGACCATTAATCCTGTAGACATAGCAGCAAATTTAAAGCGAGGTGGTGTTGCGATTCCTGGTGTTAGACCTGGTAGCGCAACAACAAAGTATCTTTCATCAGTTCAAAATAGGTTGACTTTATTGGGTGGATTGTTTTTGGGTTCAGTTGCAATCGTTCCCGCAGCTGTTGAAAGAGCAACTAATGTGCAAACTTTCCAAGGTTTAGGCGCAACTTCTTTATTAATTCTTGTTGGTGTCGCAATTGATACGGCAAAACAGGTACAAACTTATGTGATTTCTCAAAGATATGAAGGTCTAGTGCGCCAGTAGGTATTTTATTTTGGTGATATGAAAAGCAGATTACTCTTTTTAGGTCCTCCCGGAGCAGGGAAGGGTACGCAAGCCAGCCTTCTTTGCAAAGGCAATGGATTGATGCATTTATCTACAGGTGATTTGTTGCGAGCCGAAGTCTCCGCTCAATCAGATATTGGTAAAGAAGCTTCAATAATTATGAATAGGGGTGAACTGGTTAATGATGAGATTGTTTTAGCGATTGTAAAAAAAAGATTGAGCCAGGATCAAAATACAGGTTGGCTCTTGGATGGTTTCCCCCGAAATCTTGGACAGGCCTATTCATTGCAGGAATTACTATCAGAACTTTCTCAACCTATTGAAGCTGTTTTGCTAATAGTTTTAGATGACGAGAGCTTGATAGAAAGGCTGTTAGCTAGAGGTAGGGATGATGATAATGAGGATGTCATTAGACACCGATTACAGATTTATAACGAGAAAACTGCCCCTTTAATAGATTTTTATGGAAACCTTGGAATACTTCAGACAATTCCAGGTGAAGGGGATATTGAAGATGTTGCTTCTCGTGTAAGAAAAATTTTAATTTAATCAATGTAGTAAAATAAACGTTTGCAAATATGGAGAGCTGCACCCTATGAAGGTGAGAGCCTCAGTCAAAAAAATGTGTGAAAAATGCCGGGTGATTCGTCGCCATGGCAAGGTAATGGTCATCTGTACTGCTACCCAGAAGCACAAGCAGCGCCAAGGCTGAACCTTTGGCCTCAATTTAGATAGGGATTTTTGGTTTCAATTATCTCTTTTCTTTTTAAAGTTCCTTTCGATTCAAACTTAAGTGGCAAGGATCGCTGGCATCGACATACCTCGCGAAAAGCGGGTTGAAGTTGCACTTACATACATTTATGGTGTTGGCCTTACTCGTGCCAAGACCATCCTCTCTACAGCAGGGGTAAATCCTGACATCAGAGTTAAGGATTTAGAAGATGGAGATGTGCAAAAACTTCGATCTGCTGTTGAATCATTCACTCTTGAGGGTGATTTGCGAAGACAAGAAGGTATGGCTCTTAAACGATTGCAAGACATAGGATGTCTTCGTGGTCGTCGACATAGAATGAGCCTCCCTGTACGAGGGCAACGTACACGTACCAATGCCCGAACCAGGCGAGGTTCTCGTAAAACTGTCGCAGGTAGGAAGAAGTAAATAAATCTTATTTTCATAGCCTTTTAAAGGCTTATATTTCCACCCAATTTCTATAGGCCCAGCCTAATGGCCACACCAGTAAAGAAAACAGGTTCTAAAAAGTCAAAGCGCAACGTCCCCAATGGTGTTGTGCATATTCAAAGCACCTTTAATAACACAATTGTTTCAATTACTGATACTAATGGTGAAGTTATCTCTTGGTCCTCAGCAGGGGCAAGTGGGTTTAAAGGCGCTAGAAAAGGTACACCCTTCGCTGCTCAAACTGCTGCTGAGGCTGCAGCGAGACGTGCTCTTGAACAAGGCATGCGACAGATAGAAGTTCTTGTTCGAGGACCAGGCTCAGGACGGGAAACCGCCATACGTGCATTGCAAGTAGCTGGTCTTGAGATTACTTTGATCAGAGATGTAACTCCTCTACCTCATAACGGTTGCAGGAGACCAAAACGCAGGCGCGTTTAATCATCCTTCACTTACGTGAAACATTTCCTTCTTTTATTGATTTAGCCCGTGTTGCAATACCAGATTGAGCGGACCGACCACCAAGTCGCAAATGACCGTTCTCAAACAGGTTTATTCCTTATTGGACCTCTTGAAAGAGGTCAAGCTACAACTTTGGGAAACTCTCTAAGAAGAGTCCTAATGGGTGGACTTGAGGGAAGCGCAGTTACCGCAGTCCGCATTTCTGGCGTGAACCATGAATACGCAACTATTCCAGGTGTTAGGGAAGATGTTCTAGATATTTTGCTGAATTGCAAACAACTTTCAGTAAATAGTAGAAGTCAGGAATTAGAGATTGGGAGATTGGTTGTAAATGGACCTGCCGAAGTTAAGGCTCGTGACCTCCAATTTTCATCCCAAGTTCAAGTTGTAGATGGTGAACGACCAATTGCAACAGTGCATTCTGGACATAGTCTAGAACTTGAACTACATGTTGAAAGAGGCGTTGGTTATCGACCAGTTGATCGTCATAACGAGGAAACTAGTGCGATTGATTTACTTCATATTGATGCTGTCTTTATGCCAATAAAGAAAGTTAATTTCAATATTGATGAAACTGCAGTTGCAGAGGGAGGCTCTACAAGAGAAAGATTAAAAATGGAAATCGTCACAGATGGCTCTATGTCACCTGATGATGCGCTTGCTGAAGCTGCAAACCAGTTGATAGAGCTATTTCAGCCTTTGGCAACTGTCACAATGGTCGAAGAGATTCCTCAAGAACCTGAGCCCTCAGCAGAAGCACAAATTCCTTTAGAAGAATTGAATTTATCCGTAAGGGCTTATAACTGTTTAAAGCGAGCTCAGGTTAATTCCGTATCAGATTTAATGGGCTTTAGTTACGAGGATTTATTGGAGATTAAGAACTTTGGTTCTAAGTCGGCTGATGAAGTTATTGAAGCCCTCGAAAGAATTGGTATTTCAATACCTCAAAGCAGGACTTCTGCCTAAATTTGCTTTTTATTCAGGGAATTGCATAGCAATGAGACATCAACTTCGAGTTCCAAGGCTTGGTCGCCCAGCAGATCAAAGGAAGGCTATCTTAAGAGGGTTAACTACTCAATTAATAAAAGAGGGGAGAGTTACAACAACGAAAGCAAGAGCTAAAGCCCTTCGAACTGAGGCAGAGAGGATGATTACCTTGGCAAAAGAGGGATCTCTTAACTCTAGGCGCAGAGCTATAGGTTATATCTATGATAAAAAGCTTGTACATGCGCTTTTTGAAAAGGCTCAGGACCGTTATGGAGACAGAGAAGGAGGATATACAAGAATAGTGAGAACCGTTCCGAGGAGAGGAGATAACGCTGAAATGGCAATCATAGAGCTCGTCTAGCTAAGACATATCCTTTTCAAATCTTCAGTCAAATGGAAGCTGATGATTTAAATGTAGAGAAAGCATTTAATCAAGATAGTGAACCTAAGAGAATTGCTTTATTGATTCAGTATCAGGGCACTGACTTTTGTGGTTGGCAGCGTCAAAAAAATGCTGACACTGTTCAAGCAACATTAGAAGACGCATTATCTTCCTTACATAATTCACAGCCTATAAATATTTGTGGAGCAGGCAGAACTGATTCAGGAGTTCATGCTTCAGGACAAGTTGCTCATTTTGATTATTCAGGTTGTATTCCAGCAGGTCGATGGGCTTCGGCCTTGAATGGAAGACTGCCCAATACAATTAGAATTCGGGAGTCAGTTGTCTGTCCTAATGATTGGCATGCTTGTTATTCAGCAATTTATAGAAGATATAGATATACGATATATAACGGCTGCAAGCCAAACTTATTTTTAGAACCTTGGAGTTGGCATAAATATCAATTCCGCCTGAATGAGAAGTTAATGGAAATAGCTTTGAAAGGAATATTAGGTTTTCATGATTTTAGCGCTTTTCAAAGGGCTGGAAGTAATAGAGCCAATGCCCTTACAACAATTCAAGAAGTTAATCTTTTCAGGAAAGGAGATTTAATTTCTTTGGATATTCAGGCAAGTGGCTTTTTGTATGGAATGGTAAGGCTATTGGTTGGTCAATTAGTGTCTGTGGGTGAGCAAAAAATCAGCATTGAAGAATTTGAAAGGAGGTGGCAAAAGAAATTAAGAGAGGAAGTGAGAGAGGCTGCCCCTGCCAAAGGCCTTTCTCTTGTGCGTGTTGGTTATAAGCAAAAAGTTTTTGCTGACAAAATTGCTTTTGATAGTTTTCCTATGTTTTCTTTAACAACAAGAGATTCTCCTCCGCCTTCTGACTGAACTCAGCTGAATTGACCATCTATGAAAAAATTATCAGTATTTTTTGGGAAATAGCTTTTTAAGTAGGACTGAAGTGTAAAATAATGGTTTGAGCTACAAAGCCCCAATGTCGATGGGCAAAGCTCTTTAATTTATCTGTTTTTTCAAAACAGTATTAGTTGCTAACTCTGGCATGCTTGTGAGATGAACAAGACTATTACTCCCCAGAAAGATTCGATTAATCGCCATTGGTATTTGGTTGATGCAGAGAATCAGACTCTTGGCAGACTTGCGAGTGAAGTCGCTTCTGTTTTAAGAGGTAAAAATAAGCCAACCTTCACACCCCATTTGGATACTGGTGATTTTGTGGTCGTTATAAATGCGGAGAAAATTCAAATAAGTGGTAAAAAAGCTGATCAAAAGCTTTATCGTCGTCACTCTGGCCGCCCTGGTGGCATGAAAGTCGAGACCTTTACTGCTTTACAAGAAAGAATTCCAGAAAGAATTGTAGAGCAAGCAATTAAAGGAATGCTTCCTCATAATGCTTTAGGTAGGCAATTATTTAGGAAATTAAAAGTTTATAGAGGCTCTGACCATCCACATAGTGCTCAACAGCCTAAACTTTTGACCATTAAATCCAACTCATTATTGAAATGAATACTAGCTCTCAAAGAAATACCGTTGTGTACTGGGGCACAGGTCGTAGAAAGACTTCTGTTGCGAGAGTAAGACTGGTTCCAGGTAATGGAAAAATTACAATCAATGGAAGACCTGGTGATCATTATTTGAACTTTAATCCTTCTTACCTGGCTGCTGTTAAAGCTCCTCTCCAAACATTAGGTTTGGTTGATTCTTATGATGTTTTGGTAAATGTTTATGGAGGAGGACTTACTGGCCAGTCTGATGCTATTAAGCAAGGTGCAGCAAGGGCTTTATGTGAGCTTTCAGTTGATAATCGCAAGCCATTAAAAACCGAGGGTCACTTGAGTAGAGACCCTCGTGCAAAAGAGAGAAGAAAGTATGGATTGAAAAAAGCTCGAAAAGCACCTCAGTTCTCTAAACGATAGAACATGTGAGGTTTTCACCTAATTTCTAAACATTATTTTTGATTCCTGTTTTTACAATGCCTAAAGAAAATATCCATCCAACTTGGTACCCAGAGGCAAAAGTGATTTGCAATGGAGAAGTTGTTATGACAACTGGTTCAACCCAACCAGAAATACATGTTGATGTTTGGAGCGGAAATCATCCATTTTTTACTGGCACCCAAAAGATTTTGGACACTGAAGGAAGAGTAGATCGCTTTATGCGTAAGTATGGTATGGCAAATCCAGATAATGATTCTTCTCCCAAATCATCCAAGAAAGAAGCAGAATCTAAAGATGCTTCCTCAGAAAAAGAATCTTAATTCATTTTTTCAACCTATAAGGAGTTGATGTGGAATGGACACTTCAACCCTGAAGTCAAGACTAGAAACAGCTAGAACAAGTTTTCAAAACCTTGAACTGCAATTAGCTGACCCAGATGTTGCTTCAGATCCAAAAAGACTTGAAACTATTGCTAGGGAGAGAGCTAGATTAGAACCTTTAGTTTTAGATTATGAAAAGCTTTTAATGGTTGAAGAGCAATCTTCAGAAGCCAAGCAAGTTTTAAAAGAAAGTAAGTCTGATAAAGAACTTGAGGATTTAGCTCAAGAGGAAATCAAGCTCCTGGAAGCTTTGAAGATTGATTTAATTAATAGTTTAACGGTTGCTCTTTTACCTAAAGACCCTCGTGATGAAAGGAGTGTAATGCTAGAGATTCGAGCTGGTGCTGGTGGGGATGAAGCTTGTATTTGGGCAGGTGACTTGGCCAGAATGTATGAAAGGTATGGACAAAAAGTTGGGTGGACAGTAAAACCAATCAGTTCAACTGAAGCTGATTTAGGAGGCTTTAGAGAGTTGATCATTTCTGTCAAAGGAGATTCAGTTTTTAGTCAACTTAAATTTGAAGCAGGGGTACATAGGGTGCAGAGAGTTCCTGCTACAGAATCACAAGGCAGAGTCCATACGTCCACGGCAACAGTTGCAGTTATGCCAGAAGCAGACCCTGTTGAAGTTCAGCTTGATCCAACAGATCTAGAAATTAGTACTGCTCGTTCTGGTGGGGCGGGTGGTCAGAATGTTAATAAAGTTGAGACAGCTGTGGATTTGTTGCATAAACCTACTGGGATTAGAGTTTTTTGTACCCAGGAAAGATCGCAATTGCAAAATAGAGAAAGAGCCTTGGAGATATTGAGAGCGAAGCTTTTAGAGATGCAAGTTGCTGAAGCAAATGCGAAGGAGAGATCAGCAAGACTTGCTCAGGTAGGAACTGGAGATAGAAGTGAAAAAATACGAACCTACAATTACAAAGACAACCGGACAACAGACCATAGATTAGGGAGTAACTTTCCTTTAGAAACTGTTTTAGAAGGGGAATTAGATGGCTTGATAGGTTCTTGCATTGCAGAAGAGCAACGTTTAAAAATGCAAGAATTGGGAGAGCAATCTGAAGAATAATGCTGGACTTATGCAGCCCAGCCTATGACATACTTACTCCACTCTTTGTGGCGACCTGAATTAATTTGTTTGCTAGCTTCAAAGTTAAGCGTGCTGAGTGGTTTATAAGGCTTGCTTCGTAAAGGCATTTTTGCTTCTTGAGGTGTTCGATTCCCTTTAGAAACATTGCATGTCAAACATGCTGTCGTAACATTTTCCCAACTATCATCCCCCCCTCTGCTTCTAGGGATTATATGGTCGATTGACAGTTTGTCTCCAGTGTAACCACAGTATTGGCAGCAGTTGTTGTCACGTTGGAGGAGATTTTTTCTTGTCAGAGCTAATTCTCGGTAAGGAACTTTTATGAAGTATCTCAGCCTAATAACAGTAGGTAATTTTGTATCACGTCTTATAAATGTGCTGGAATCTTCTTCTAAGGTTTCTGCTTTGCCTTTCAGCATCAATACTGTTGCACGACGCCATGTCGTGATATTTAAAGGCTCATATGATGCATTTAGAACGAGAACCTGAGCCATGCAAGCTCCCTAATTAAACGGCATCCTAAGGGCATAAACATAGATGCGTCATTTTTTTGATTACAAAAACTATGTTATTGGATAAGGTTGACCCTCGCCAGAGAGCTTGGCTTGAAATTAAGCCTGATGCGATTGTTGCCAATGCAATCACTATTAAGAAACGTCTTCCTAAAGATTGTTTGCTGATGGCTGTTGTTAAGGCCGATGGATATGGTCATGGGGCTGAAACAGTTGCAAAAGCTGCGTTAAAAGGCGGTGCTAAATATTTGGGGGTTGCTACTTTGCAAGAAGGCATTGATTTAAGGAAAGTAGGCATAACTTGCCCAATACTTTTACTTGGTAATTTGACAGAATCAAGAGATTTTGATGCATGTATTAAATGGGAATTAATGCCCACTATTAATGGCCCTAAAGAAGTAGAGCTTTCTGAGGCATTAGCAGAGAAAAACGATAAAAAACTTTCAGTCCATCTCAAAGTCGATACGGGAATGGCAAGACTAGGTTGTGAATTACATGAAGCCTTATCTTTGCTGACAAGGATCGAAAAATCTGACTTTTTATGTCTCAAAGGTGTTTATAGTCACCTGGCTTTGGCTGATGGAGATTTTAAGGGAGAAGGGAAAACAGTTACCTGCGAACAGAAAGATAAATTTGAGCAGCTTTTAAAGATTTTGCCTGTGCATAGGAAATCTATAATTGTGCATTTGGCAAACTCAGCAGGAACCTTAAGGGATTTTGACTTGCACTATGACATGGTCAGAGTTGGAATAGCTTTATATGGATATAGTCCTATCGAAGATTTACCTAATGAATGCGCTTTGGAGCCAGCTTTGGCCGTTAAGGCCAAAATAACTTTTATTAGAGAAGTACCCCCAGGTACTGGGGTTAGTTATGGCCATTCTTTTGTGACTAAGCATCATAGTCGTCTTGCAGTTGTGGGTATTGGTTATGCAGATGGGGTAGGAAGAGCTTTGTCAGGTAAGATATCTGTTTTGATTAATGGTCAACTTTTCCCTCAGGTTGGAGCTATTACAATGGATCAGCTAGTGATAGATATTACTGGTAACACAGAAATTCAAGTAGGGAATGTAGTTACATTGCTTGGGAAGGACAATACAAAATCCTTGAGTCCTTATGCCTGGAGTAAGTTAAGTGGCTCTATCCCGTGGGAAATTCTCTGTAGTTTTAAGTATAGATTGCCTAGAGTAATAGTCTGAAAAATCTACAAAAGAGCATTGAGAGTTTAAGATCCCATCCTGCCTTGATAAGGTATTCATACACCTGGAGAGGTGGCTGAGTGGTTGAAAGCGGCTCCCTGCTAAGGAGTTACAGGAGGCAACTTCTGTCGAGGGTTCGAATCCCTCCCTCTCCGTATTATCAGAGCAGAAAAAGTTAAATCAAATAAGATTTTCCATCAATGGGAATCAATGATTCAAGGAGTTGAATTTTATAGATTCAAAAGATATTAAATAAGACTAGTAACATATAGTCAGTGCCTTTAGAGCATTATTTATCTGCAAAAAATGTATTCTCTATGGCTCCCAGGAGAATAATCGTATTGTTTTACAGGATATTTGATTAAGACCTCTAAAAAAAATCCTGGAGAAAGTCTTCGACTCACTCCAGGAAATGATTATTGGTTTTTGAGCGATCAGCCAGCTGCCCAAACTCCTTTTACTATTGGCATGATTGTATCTAGGTGAAGCGTTCCACAAAGTAACCAAGCAAAAACAGCACCTCCACACCCTCCAAGCCAGAAACCACTTGTAAAGTCTGCCCAACCTGCTCTTGTGAAAAGGTCTGTCGGTGGGTTCTCAACAGTGCAATCAGCTGGCTGCACATTAGGTGCCTTCCCAGGAGCTGTATACAACACAAATAGTGCAGTAAGGATATGCACAGCACCTACAGTTGCTAGTAAACCTGCTGTTAGAGCAAAATCGGAATTGCGAAGAGGACCTGTCATTGCAAAAGGCCCGTAAAGCAAATATCCAAATGCTGCACCTACTTCTAGGCCTCTAAAATTTGGTGAAATTCCAGACCTATAAAAAGGCAAATTGTTGATAAAAGCTTTTGTGAAATATCCTGTGTTTACAGGAGTTTCTAAGTTGCCTACAAATGGGTCTGAAACTGGTTTTACGGCCCATTGATCGGCTATACCTATGTCCCCAGGACGAACACTGTTGTCAACATACTTCTTGTCAAATTTGACAGGTTGTCCTGACTTTAAGAAAGGGTCTTGAAATTCAGTCATTGGCTAATAAAGAGCTTGGGTTGACTTAAAAGGAAAGCAAGGCGACTTAGTCGGCTGCTGTTATGTAGCGACCAATTAGGACAATAAATACTGCAGGTGTTACTAGGCCTATAAGAGGCACAAAAACTGCAGGTAGCCAGGTGGCAGCAAACTCGCTAGACATCGTATATGCCAATAGATCCATAGATACTGTATAGAGTGAACATCTAATAGATCCATTGGTGACATAAAAGTTCAATCCAATTGAATTTTTTTATAACCCACTTTCATTGATATATGAATCAGTTTTTTGCAGTAACCGCAGCTCTCATCGTTGGTTTGACCTTATGGGGACTTGGGAAAAAGCCTAAAATACTTTTCAGAAGTGTTTTCGATGAAGTACTTCCTCTTGAAACAAATGAGCGTGTCATAGTCAAAGAAAAATTTAAAACCGAAGAACTTTCCTCAACTGATTGTTTTTTAGAAGACTGGACGGCTCCAAGAACTGCAAAAGAACGTTTGCTTTTGAAGAAAAACCTTTTCCGTTTGATCTCACTAGGGCCATCAGAGAGATTGTATGCAGTGCAAATTGCAAAGCAATGGGGACATGCTTCCGTACTCCCAATACTGAGGCGCGGCTTAAAAGATTCGGATAGCTTGGTAGTAATTTCTGCTGCTGAAGGTATGACAAAATTTCGCAATGCTTCTAAGACTCTAAAAGCTCATAAAGTATCTCGTTTACCTCTAAATGTTTCTCTAATGCGGTAAATAGGCCTCCCTTGGCTTTCATGGTATGTCCGAATTAATAATTCTCCTAGTAATCCAAAGCAAAATAATTGAACACCTGCAATCCCAAGGATTAATGCAAAAGTTAAAAGTGGCCGACTTCCAATATCTTCTCCGAATAATTTGATAATTAATAAATAAAAACTTGTAATTAGGCTTCCGAAAATTGCAATAATTCCACCAAAGCCAAAGACATACATTGGCCTTGTAAGGAATCTATTCATAAACCATACAGTAAGCAAGTCCATCATTACTCGAAAAGTTCTATCAATTCCATATTTACTTTCCCCATATTGCCTTGATCTATGATTTACTTTTATCTCAGTAATCCTTGCTCCTTCAATATTTGCTAGCACTGGTAGAAATCTATGCAACTCCCCATAAAGCCTTACATCTGATAGAACTTCACGTTTATAAGCTTTTAATGAACAACCATAATCATTCAATCGAATTCCTGTCACTTTCCCAATTAATCGATTCGCTATTCTAGATGGAAGCTTACGCCTTATTTCTGCATCTTTTCGTTGATACCTCCACCCACTCACTAAGTCATAACCTTCATTTAATTTGTTAACCAGGAGAGGTATATCTAAAGGGTCATTTTGCAAGTCGCCGTCAAGACTAACAATTACACCACCAGAAGATATGTTAAAACCAGCTGCCATAGCTGCAGTTTGACCATAATTTTTTCTAAGCAAAACACAAATAATTTCAGGGGTGTCTTTGCTAAGCTTCCTTAGAACTTCAGCACTTTTATCTGTAGAACCATCATTTACTAAAACTATTTCGAATTCATCATAATTAGGACGCATTGCCTCTAGAACTTCCTTAACCAATTGAGGAAGACTTTCCTCTTCATTGTAGATTGGGATGACTACTGATATTTTTATACTTGAAGACATTTAATGAAATCTTGAGAGGATTTAAATTTTAATTGAGTAAAAACTATGGCAATGTTCTGCCATCATGGCAACATACCACTCTTCCTATGCTACGTAATTTTGATTGGTAAAAAGATGAAATAGGATTTTCATTGGTAGGTTGCAATTGATCTATACCAATACCGTTACGCCCGTTAATTGGACCTGAGCTATGCCAATACAGTCCTTTCGCTTTATATATCCCAACATGTGTGCATTTTGCTTTGCTGCCAAAAAATAACAAATCTCCAGGCATGACTTCTTCATAGTCGTTTGGCTTAAAGTTAATCTTTTCACAAAATTGTTCTTGTTGATATGAGTCACGAGGTAACCAAATACCTTTTAGTGCGAAAGCTGTTTGAATTAATCCTGAACAGTCAAAATCAGGTCCTAAAGTGCCTCCCCAAAGATATTTGTTCTTATTGTGAGATGCTCTCTCTATCCATTTTAGTATTTTAGGCAATTGAGATTGTATTTCTGCCTTTGAAATTAAAGAAGGCTTCCAAGTTTGTTTTGATTTTAAATTACTTTCAATATCTTTTATATTTAGCCAACATATATAACCATCTTCTAGCAATCGAACTTTCACTCTTCCTGAATTTGTGCTTCCATATTTATTCTCAATTACTTCGAAACTTCTACCTTTACACGCCTGAGTAACAAGTTCTTTGTTTGTGAAATCTTTATTTTTATACCCATTAACATCAACTTTTAGCTCCCAGAGGCTATTAGGAGTCATTGACTTTATTGTAATAGGCTTTCTTAAGAGAAACATTGAATTATTGGGGCACTATGGAGTTCTATAGGGCCAATCCAGAGATGAATGCTTTCCTGGGACAGCTTCTTCAACGATTTGCTAAGGAAGGAAGGCCTAACCTCCATAAAAGCATTTCTTTGGTTTGGGTTAGCTATGAAAGTCAAAACCCTAAACCTTGCAGCGGCCAAGGTGCTGCTTGGATGCATAAAAAACTTATCTACCCAGCGAGTGTAGTCAAGTTAATTTATGCATGTGCCATAGAAGTATGGTTGCAGCAAGATATGCTTGTCGATTCTAATGAGTTGAGAAGAGCTCAATCAGACATGATTAAGTTCTCAAGCAATGATGCCACGAGCTATGTTTTAGATTTGCTCACTGGAACATCTAGTGGAGCCTCTTTAACAGGTTCAGCATGGCAATCTTGGCAATCACAAAGAAACCTAGTAAATAATTGGCTGAAGAGTCTTAACTTAAAAGAATTGGCATCATTAAATTGCTCTCAGAAAACATGGTCAGATGGACCATATGGGCGTGATAAAGATTTTTACGGGAAATATAACGAAAATCGAAATGCTATGAGTGCCATCGCAACAGGGAAAATCTTAGAAGCCATAATGACTAATGAACTATTAACAATTAAAGCTAGTAAAAAGTTAAGAGAACTTCTTTCAAGATCTTTAGATCTAGTGAAGAGAAAAGCAGATCCTGAGAATCAGATAGATGGTTTTTTAGGAGAAGGATTACCACAGGGCACTAAATTATGGAGTAAAGCAGGATTAATGAGTGAAGCGAGACATGATGCTGCATGGTTTATCACTCCAAAAGGCTTACCCATGTTATTAGTTGTTTTTTGTGAGGGGAAAGCACTTGCAAAAGATACTTATTTATTACCTGCTTTTGCGGATGAATTAAGTAAGTGGACTTTCAAGAAATAAAAAAAAGCCGCCAGAGTTATTAATCTGGCGGCTTTCTTTTCCTCTCTTTTTAGTTGATTAAGTTTGCTTATTAGCCAAACTTTCCTGAAGTTGATGCAATTACGAATGCACCAAAGGTTACGAAATTACCCACAGTAAAGTGCGTAAGTCCAACTAAGCGAGCTTGAACAATTGATAGAGCTACAGGCTTGTCTCTCCAGCCAACAAGATTGGCAATAGGGGTTCTTTGATGAGCCCAAACAAGTGTTTCAATAAGCTCTTGCCAATATCCTCTCCAGGAAATCAGGAACATAAACCCTGTTGCCCAAATTAAATGACCAAACAGGAACATCCAAGCCCATGGAGATAAAGCATTAACGCCAAAGGGATTGTATCCATTGATTAGTTGTGAACTATTTAGCCACAAATAATCCCTAAACCATCCCATTAAGTAAGTTCCAGATTCATTGAATTGAGCAACATTCCCTTGCCATATAGCAAGATGTTTCCAATGCCAATAGAAGGTTACCCAAGCGATGGTATTGAGTGCCCAGAACATTGCAAGGTATGTTGCGTCCCAAGCTGAGCTATCACATGTACCTCCTCTACCAGGACCATCACATGGGAAAGCGTAACCAAAGTCTTTTTTATCTGGTATTAACTTTGTACCCCTTGCATCTAAAGCACCTTTAATAAGGATCAATGCTGTTGTATGAAGTCCTAAAGCGATTGCGTGGTGTACTAGGAAATCAGCTGGACCTATGGGAAGGAAATTAGTTAAAGCGTCTTGCCTGTTAATAAGATCCATCCAATAGTGATTACCTGGCATGCTATTCGCGGCCAAGGTGGCTGAACTATTGGCATTGGCTAGTAATGCATCAATGCCATACATCACTTTTCCACTAAATGCCTGAATTGCTTGAGCAAAAACAGGTTCAATAAGGATTTGTTTCTCAGGATTACCAAAAGCAACTACTACATCGTTGTGAACATAAAGGCCAAGGGTATGGAAGCCAAGAAGCATAGTTACCCAGCTTAAATGACTAATCAATGCCTCCTTAGTCTCCAGTACTCTTGCAAGAACATTGTCCTTGTTAAGCTCTGGATCGTAGTCACGAACAAAGAAAATTGCTCCATGGGAGAAAGCCCCAACCATCAAAAACATAGCTATGTATTGATGATGGGTATAAAGAGCTGACTGAGTTGTGTAGTCCCTAGCAATAAATGCGTAAGAGGGAAGTGCACCCATATGCTGGGCCACTAAACTACATGCGGCTCCTAGAGAAGCAAGAGCTAAACCAAGCTGGAAATGGAGAGAGTTGTTAACTGTCTCAAAAATCCCATTGTGATTGATACCAAAGTGTCCCGTATGTGGGTCATTGGGGTTACTAGTATTATGGGCTTCTGTAATTTCTTTAAGACTGTGACCAATACCGAATGTGTTTCGGTACATATGACCAGCAATGATAAAGACAACACCAATTGCTAAATGATGATGAGCAATATCGGTCAGCCATAAAGATTCACTTTGAGGATGAAGACCTCCAAGAAAAGTAAATATTGCAGTACCTGCTCCTTGGGAAGTTCCAAATACGGCATCTAGGGAATCAGGGTTTTGGGCATAAGCTCCCCAATTCAATGAGAAGAATGGTGCCAAACCTTCTGGGTGAGGAAGAACTGATAGCCAATTATCCCATCCAATATGTTGCCCTCTGGATTCGGGTATAGCTACATGGACTAAGTGTCCAGTCCAAGCAATGCTGCTGAAACCAAATAAAACTGCTAAATGATGGTTTAGCTGTGCCTCGGCGTTCTTAAACCAAGCAAGTGAAGGTCTGAACTTTGGTTGGAGATGCAACCAGCCAGCAAATAAAAGCCAGCAAACAAGAATATTTAGGAATATTGCACCCTGAAATAGTTGCTCATTTGTTCTCATTCCAATGGTGTACCACCAGTGGTAAAGACCAGAGTAGGCAATATTTACTGGTGATGTTGCCCCTGCTTGAGTTAAAGCATCTGTGATGCCTTGACCAAAATGGGGATCCCAGATTGCATGAGCGATTGGGCGAACATGAAGTGGGTCAGTAACCCATTGTTCAAAGTTGCCTTGCCAGGCGATATGGAACAGGTTCCCAGCAACCCATAAGCCAATAATGGCTAGATGACCAAAATGGGTAGCAAACAGCTTTTGATAAAGCTGTTCTTCGGTCATTCCGTCATGGCTCTCAAAATCATGAGCCGTGGCGATTCCGTACCAAATTCGTCGGGTTGTGGGGTCCTGTGCCAGACCCTGACTAAACGATGGAAATTTCGTTGCCATTGAGGGAGAGGATCAGGAAAAGTTAGCCGAGGCCTATAAGGCGGGCATGGAAGAAGGCCCAGGTGGTAGCAATTCCACCTAGAAGGAAGTGGGCTACACCAACAGCACGGCCCTGAGTAATAGACAGAGCTCGTGGCTGAATAGTAGGTGCAACTTTCAATTTATTATGGGCCCAAACAATAGATTCAAATAATTCCTGCCAGTAACCACGTCCACTAAAGAGGAACATGAGACTGAATGCCCATACAAAGTGAGCACCAAGGAACATTAGTCCATACATGCTTATGGGTTGTCCATAGCTTGTTAGGACTTGGGAAGACTGTGCCCAAAGGAAATCCCTGAGCCATCCATTGATGGTTATCGAACTTTGTGCAAAGTTCCCACCTGTCAAACCCCATACATCACTTTGCATTTTCCATGAGAAATGGAAGATAACAACTGAAAGGCTGTTATACATCCAAAATAGTCCAAGGAAAACGTGGTCCCAGGAAGAAACCTGGCATGTACCACCTCTACCAGGACCATCACATGGGAAACGGAAACCAAGCTGAGCTTTGTCTGGAATTAATCTTGAGCTTCTGGAGTAAAGAACACCTTTTAAAAGAATTAAAAGGGTTACATGAATAGTAAAGGCATGAACGTGATGGATCATCAAGTCAGCTGTGCCTAGAGGTATTGGCCCAATTGCAACTTTGCCACCTACTTCAATAACATTCCCATTGAAAACTTCACTGAGAACATTCCCAGGTAAATTTCCAGCTCCGACAAGTTCTCCAGTACCAACAGCACTTTGCTGTAGGTTTTGAACCCATTGAGCTAAAAATGGCTGTAACTGAATGCCTGTATCACTAAACATATCTTGAGGACGTCCCAAAGCCCTCATGACGTCGTTATGAACGTAAAGACCGAAACTATGGAATCCAAGCCACATGCAAACCCAGTTCAAATGACTGATAATTGCATCGCGAGCTTTAAGCATTCTGTCTAGAACATTGTCCACATGAACTGCAGGGTCATAGTCGCGAATCATTGCTATTCCTGCATGAGCTGCAGCTCCACATATAAATAGACCACCAATCCACATGTGATGGGTGAACAAGCCCAGAACAGTTGGATAATCAATAGCTATATAAGGATATGGAGGAAGAGCATACATATGGTGAGCAACCACAATGCTTGCAGATCCAACCATTGCAAGATTAATGCTTAGTTGACCATGCCAGCTATTGCTCAAGAAGTCGAAAATGCCTTCATGTCCCTTGGGCGCTGGGAATAAAATTGGATCACCTTTGTGGACATCCATTATTTCTTTCATGCTATGACCAACACCATGAACAGCATTGCGCCACATATGTCCACCAAAGATTGCAAAAACTCCAAATGCTAGATGATGGTGCGATATGTCTGTCATCCAAAGGCTTCCTGTAACAGGATTTAAGCCACCTTTATTTGTAAGGATGTCGGTAAACGCCCACCAATTGAGAGTGAAGAAGTTTTCAACTGTTCGACCCGCAAGACTTGGGAAGATTTGACTAGCTACAGATGGGTCACAAAGTCTTGGTGCAAGATTAGTTACATCAGCTGCACTTGCAATTGAAACACCATCTACAACAAGTGGACTTCCAGCATCTATTGCATCTAACAGAGCTGCTACAGGAGCACCTATATGTATAAGGTGTCCAGCCCACGCAATTGAACCCAGTCCAATCAGAGCTATCTGATGGTGCTGGATCATTGGTTCTATTTTTTGGAACCACTCAAGCTTGGGAGCTGCTTTGTGATAGTGATAAATGCCACCATGAAGCATTAATGCTGCCATCACCACTGCACCAATGGCTAGAGCCATTAGTTGAACTTCGCTGGTGATGCCCCAGGCTCTCCACATTTGGAAGATTCCTGATGTGATTTGAAGACCGTGGTAATTGCCTCCTAAATCAGCATTAAGAATTTCTTGGCCAACCACTGGCCAAACTACCTGGGCTCCAGGCTTTACGTTTGTTGGATCAGCTAACCAACCGGTGTAATTAGAGAAACGTGCGCCATGGAAGAATGCAGCACTCATCCAAATAAATACCACCGCTAAGTGGCCAAAATGGGCTGAGAAGATCTTCCTACTCGTCTCTTCTAGATCACCTAGATGAGTATCAAAGTCGTGTGCGTCAGCGTGGAGGTTCCAAATCCAAGTTGTGGTTTTGGGACCTTTGGAAAGCTTTGAAGACCAGAACCCAGGTTTGTTGAGTTTTTCAAAGTCGACAGGGGCATTACCTCTGTCAACAGGCTGGTCGTAAGGAGTTGGTACTCCTCCTTTGGCTTTCTCCCCACGTTCTGGTGGGCTAATGGTCATCGAGAATTTCCTCGAGGGATGGGTTCCAGGTGTTGATTCACCTTGTTTTCCTTGCAAGGTATAGGGATGATTCCATACCTGCACTGAAAACATGACCCTAAATAGGGCCTGATTTAGGAAGCATAGATCCGTGAGCCAGTTACTACGTGTGCAAGTAACAAATGTTCTACCCAGCGACCTTTTTTTGTTAACAAACACTTATTTAAATACCAGCTTGATTTTTCCTAAAAACCTTGCCATTAAAGGGTTTTGAGCGAAAATGTAATAAAGAGTCTTTTTTTATCTCAAATCAATAAATAAAGAAAAGTAATTTTCTATGAAGCATAAGTTGGTCAGAATATCTATAAATTCTCTTTGAAATCATCTCTTTCCCTAAATCTTCTAAGCGAATTGCGATTGGTCTTTCTTTTTCATCGTGGAACTTGCTTCAAAGGCTTCTATCAAAAGGTTACGTAGATTTCTTAGCATTATCACCAGGTGCGGTTTCCGGAATAAAAGAACCTCCTGAAGAACTATTAATTGATTCTCCATCAGAGATTTTTCGTAAAAATTGGGAACCTAAGGCAATTTTTATTTTTATTGGTTCGGTTGGTGCAGCGGTAAGAATAATTGCTCCTTTGCTTACCACTAAAGACAAAGACCCTGCAGTATTAGTTCTTGATTCAAGAGCAGAAAATATATTGCCGTTAATAGGCGGACATCAGGTAGGTGCAGAGCAATTGGCTTTGGAATTATCCGAAGATTTAGGCGGAAAGGCTGTTATTACAGGCTTTTCAGCTACCCAACAAAAACTTGCAATTGATTGTTTTGGTCATGCATGGGGATGGAAGCGCAAAGGTCATTTGAAGAAATGGAATGACTTGATGATGCAGCAAGCAACGCTTTCCCCAATAAATTTTACCCAGGACTGCGGTTCAAAATTATGGCAATCTTCTCAAGGAGCTTTGAATTCGTCCGTTGCTAATCAGAATCAAGATAATTTGCAGTCACCTTCTTTTGTTATTAGTTCAAAGCGTACAGAAAATTGTTCTTGGCATCCACCAGTCCTTTGGGTTGGCGTTGGTTGTGAACGAAATACATCTTTAAGTCTTTTGCAGGAGGCATTAGGCAAGTCTTTTGAGAAAGCCAACTTGGCAGAATCTTCAATAGCTGGCTTTGCAAGTATTGATATTAAGTCTGATGAGGAATCTTTACTTTCTTTTGTTGCTCAAATAGGAGTTCCTATTCGTTTCTATAAAGCGCAAGAACTGGCAAAGGTTTCTGTTCCTAATCCTTCCAATGCTGTGCAATCGGAAGTAGGTACTCATTCAGTTGCAGAAGCTGCATCTGTTTTGGCTGCTGGGAAAAATGCAATATTGAAAGTAGAAAAGCAAATCTTTAAATCAGATCAAGAAGGTGCAGTAACTATTGCTGTTGCACAATCATTAGAACCTTTTGCACCTCATCGAGGAGAACTTCACTTGGTTGGGAGCGGACCTGGAGAAATGAGTTTCTTGACTGGTGATGCAAGGCATGCTCTTTCAAGGACTGTAGTTTGGGTTGGATATAAACTTTATTTAGACCTTCTAGAGCCTTTCCGCCGATATGATCAAGTGCGGGTCGATAGCTCATTGACTTTTGAAAAGGATCGATGTCAAGAAGCCATTAATTTAGCGATGCAAGGTGTAAAAGTATCTTTAATCTCGTCAGGCGATAGTGGTATTTATGGCATGGCAGGGTTGGCTTTGGATCTTTTGTTGAAGCTCCCAAAGCAAAGTAGGCCTTCTTTTGAGGTTCACCCTGGGATTACAGCCTTGCAGGTGGCTGCTGCGAAAACAGGAGCACCATTAATGCATGATTTTTGTGCAATCAGCCTTAGTGATTGCTTGACCCCATGGGAAAAAATAGAAGCACGTCTTAGGGCAGCTTCAGAAGGAGACTTTGTTGTTGCTATTTATAACCCTCGGTCTAAAGAACGATATTGGCAACTAGAAAGTGCGTTGCAAATTATGCTCGAAAATAGGTTGGTGACTACTCCAGTCGTATTAGCGAGACAATTGGGTAGAACAAATGAATCTATTTCTATATTTGCATTAGGGGATTTCCCAATTTCCAAAGTAGATATGCTTAGTGTTGTAGTGGTTGGGAACAGTTCTACTTTTGAAAAAGATGGACATTTGATTACACCACGAGGCTATTAAGATTTGACAATTACAAGCTTCAGATAATCACTTGCTATAACCCCTTTTCACCTTTACTTCTCATCACAATAAAAATTAAGCTCTCATTTTTTTGGGTTCTCTCTAAATTGATCTTAAAGTAATACCAACAATGTTTTTTTTGGCCAACCTTTCTAAAGTTCTTTTATTGAGAGGATGATTTTGGCCAAACCTGAATGGCTACGAGTTAAAGCACCCCTCCATGAGAGGATTGGCTCAGTTGCAGAGATGTTATCAGATCTTAAATTAAATACAGTATGCCAGGAAGCAAGTTGCCCCAATATAGGCGAGTGCTTTGCTGGAGGAACAGCTACATTCTTAATAATGGGACCAGGTTGTACACGTGCATGCCCTTATTGTGATATTGACTTTGATAAAAGTGTAAGAAGTTTAGATCCATCAGAGCCTCAACGCCTTGGAGAGGCAGTTTCAAGGTTGGGATTACGTCATGTAGTAATTACCTCAGTTAATAGAGATGATTTAAATGACGGTGGAGCAAGTCAATTTGTTGGGTGTATTGAATCCGTTAGGCGACAGTCTCCTCTAACAACAATAGAGTTATTAGTACCTGACTTTTGTGGCAACTGGAATGCCTTGCAAACTGTTATGGAAGCAATGCCAAACGTGCTAAATCATAATATTGAAACTGTTCCTAGGCTATATAAGAGGGCAAGACCTCAAGGGAAATACATAAGATCATTAGAGTTATTGAATCGCGTGAGAGAGGGGTGGCCAAAAGTATATTCAAAGTCAGGTTTGATGGTTGGATTGGGAGAAACAGATGAAGAGGTTTTTAATGTTTTGGAAGACCTTAGAGATAATAAGGTAGACATTGTAACCATTGGTCAATACTTGTCTCCAGGCCCAAAACATTTACCTGTCGATAGATTTGTAACCCCAGATCAGTTTAAGAAATATCAACGAGAAGGAGAACGTCGATATGGTTTCCTGCAGGTAGTTAGCTCGCCTTTGACTCGTAGCAGCTACCATGCGGGAGAGGTTCAACGCCTTATGGCTACCCACCCACGTTAATTAAAGAAACTGCCTGCTACTGGTATCCATTCATGCAGCTCCCAAGTTACTAAATTGTTTTTGATCATAGGGTCTTGCTCAATCAGGGACTTTGCTTCCTCAAAAGAGGTTGCTTCTAACACCAGAAAACCACCACCACCTGGGTCTCTATTTCTATCTGCTAAATAGCCACTTGATAATTTCGCTCCAGAAGAAATTAGAGTTTTAACCCAATCTTTATGCTCCCGTAGAGATTTAATGAGTTGATCATTCGATAGAGCAGAGGTTTTTTTAGAAAACTTCTCTGTTTTGATAAATATCGGCATTACTTATTTGACGGCTGTTTCGATTGTTGCCAAGCCTACCTGAGCCTTTTCGCTAGGAGGAACTATTACCTTAAATAATTTTTTCCAATGATGCCAATCATTGAGAATTATTCCTGCCTTCGTACTTTTTGTTAAATCATAATGTTCTTTTAGTAAAGGCTTTAAAAGTTCTTCTTGCTCATTGGTAGATAACTGATGAATCTCAACAATTTCCTTGTTGATACGAGTATGAACTTTTTGATCTTCATCGAGTAGAAAGGCTACTCCTCCAGTCATTCCTGCTCCTACATTCCTTCCAGTAGGTCCAATTACAATCACTATCCCTCCAGTCATGTACTCACAGCAATGGTCACCTGCTCCTTCTATCACTGCTTTTACTCCACTATTTCTCACTCCAAAACGTTCTCCAGCACTGCCGAGTGCATATAATTTCCCACCAGTTCCTCCATAGAGGCATGTATTCCCAAGAATAACTTGGGTTGAGCAATTTCGACTATTAGGAGGAGGTATTAGTGTAAGTACGCCTCCATTGATACCTTTGCCTACATAATCATTCGCTTCACCTATTAGCAGGACATTCATCCCTTGCAATAAGAATGCTCCAAAGCTTTGTCCGGCAGAACCTTTAAAGATTAGTTCAAGCTTGCCTTGGAAACCTTTGTTACCATGCAATTCAGCAATCTCCCCAGATACTCGAGCGCATACACTTCGATCAGTATTAAGAATACGAAGCGTTTTACTAATAGTTCCATGAGAGACCATTGCATTCAAAAATTCCTTATCATTCAATAACTGGTCTTCAAGAATAGGCCCATTACTATGTGGCTTGATATTGTGCTTTAGCCAGGATCTATCATTAGAAGACTTTGCTGGTATCAAGAGAGATGACAAATCGACTTGTTGTGTTTTCGCAAGAGTTATTTCTCTAGGTTCAAGGAGCTCTGCTCTTCCAATTAAATCTTCTAGTCTTCTTATACCAAGCGTGCTTAAGATTTGCCTAACTTCCTCTGCAATAAAAAGGAAAAAATTCACTACATGTTCGGGTATGCCGGGAAAACGTTTTCTAAGAGCTTCTTGTTGAGTTGCTACACCTACTGGACATTTATTTGTGTGGCAAATACGAGCCATGATGCAGCCTTCCGCAATCATTGCGATTGATCCGAAACCATATTCTTCGGCGCCAAGCAGAGCTGCTATCACTACATCCCAGCCAGTTTTTAACCCGCCGTCCGTTCTAAGTAAAACTCTATTTCTTAAGCCATTTTCGAGTAGGGATTGGTGTACTTCTGTTAAGCCTAATTCCCAGGGTAAGCCAGCATGCTTAATAGAGCTAAGTGGCGACGCACCAGTTCCACCATCATGACCAGATATCTGTATTACATCTGCATTCGCTTTGGCAACTCCTGCAGCAATAGTGCCAATACCAATTTCAGCCACGAGTTTAACGCTTACTTTTGCTGCAGGATGTACTTGATGAAGGTCATGGATTAACTGGGCTAAGTCTTCTATTGAATAAATATCATGATGAGGGGGTGGAGATATCAAAGCGACTCCAGGCTTGCTGTTCCGGAGCTTTGCGATGTAAGAATCTACTTTAGGTCCAGGCAATTGCCCTCCTTCACCTGGCTTGGCTCCCTGGGCCATTTTAATCTCAAGCTGCTTGCCGCTGCGTAGATATTCAGGTGTAACGCCAAAGCGTCCGGATGCTATTTGTTTTATGGCAGAGCAGGCTGTATCTCCGTTTTGAAGACCTTTTAAATTAGGTAACGTTTGGGAAAGACTGTGATCATCTACATCATTAAGGATTTTAAATCTATCTGGATCTTCTCCTCCTTCACCACTATTGCTTTTCCCTCCTATCCGGTTCATAGCTATGGCTAGGACTTCATGAGCTTCTCTTGAGAGTGCTCCTAAACTCATTCCACCGGTACAGAATCTTTTGCAAATATTTTCTACACTTTCGACTTCATCAATAGGAATTGCTTTTTTAGTGAGACGTAGTGTCAGTAAGTCTCTCAAAGCAGTTGCTGGTCTGTTTTCTAGAAGTGATTTGTAAGTATTGAAGTGATCATATTGAGGCCCTTTCTTGACTGCATTATGAAGAGCTTTGGACATGTCAGGATTATTTAAGTGGTATTCTGCTCCACTTCTGTATTGAACAAAACCTAAAAATTCAAGTTTTTTTCGATCTAGTTCTGGGTAAGCTTTTGCATGAAACAAAAGAGTTTCAATTGCTAACTCTTTAAGACTTAGGCCAGCTATTCTACTAGTCGTTCCTTTAAAGGCTAAATCAATTATATCCGATCCTATTCCTACTGCTTCAAAGATCTGTGCACCATGATAGCTAGCTAAAAGAGATATACCTATCTTAGACAAGATTTTGCGGAGACCATCTTCAAGGGCTTGTTTTAAATTTCCTTGTGCTTTTTCAATGGTTAAACCAGGAAGTTTTTTGGTTTCAATCAGCTTTTGAGTCTTAGGGTGATTCCACCAATGCCTAGTACTTTCCCATGTCAACCAAGGGCATACTGCACTGGCACCATAGCCTATGAGGCATGCCAAATGATGAGTACTCCAGCACTGTGCAGTCTCAATAATGATGGATGTATCTAGGCGTAGTTGGTGCTTTAGCAAGTGATGATGGACTGCTCCTACGGCAAGTAAAGGAGGGATGTAAGTTTTGGTTGGACTTACTCCACGGTCAGATAAGACTAAAATTCTTACACCATTTTTGACTGCAGTTTCTGCTTCATTGCAGAGCTCTTGCAGACGCTGATTTAACCCCAGTACACCTTGGTTAATATCAACTAACGTTAATAACGTTTCTGAGGGGAGATTTTGCTTTGTTAATTCAATTAATTCATTCTCGTTTAAGATTGGTGATTTTAGATGGATGACGGAGAATGCATTCTCTTTTGGAGAAAGAGGAGAACCTTTTTTCCCTATATGCATATCAAGGCTCATCACGAGCTTTTCTCTTAGGGGATCTATAGGTGGATTGGTGACTTGTGCAAATCTTTGCTTAAAGTAGTCGTATAAAAGATGAGGCTTGTTTGAAAGAATTGCGAGTGGGATATCGTCTCCCATGCAATAAGTTGGCTCTTTGGCACTGCTTGCCATTGCATCCAAAATTAGATCTAAATCTTCAGCTGAAAAACCAAATGATGTTTGCAGTTGCAACAGATCTAGCTGATTGAAATGTGCTTTGATCTCCCAAGGTTGTTGCCTAAGAGTTACTCTATTTTTCAAGAGCCAATTCTTATAAGGATATTTATCAGCAACTTCTTTTTTGACATCCCAATTTCGAAGTAGACGTCCTTTGGTAAGATCTACTGCAAGCATTTGCCCTGGCCCAAGTCTGCCTTTTTCAATAATTCGGTCTTCGTCAATATCAACTACACCTGTTTCAGAGCCCATGATCACAAAATTGTCTTTTGTGACGCAATACCGTGCAGGGCGTAAACCATTCCTATCTAGTGTCGCACCTACTAAACAACCATCTGAAAAAACTAGGAGCGCAGGTCCATCCCACGATTCTTGTGTGCAGGCTGAGTATTCGTAGAATGCATTGATTTCCGTTTGCTCATTGAGTTCAGGTTGATCTCTAAAGGCTTCTGGAACAAGTGTTAGCAGACTTTCCGATATTGGTCTTCCGCTCCTTACTAGTAATTCTAGAGTTGCATCTAAATTTGCCGAATCACTATAAGTCTCATTGACAATAGGCTTTAAGTCTTCTGTCGCATTCCCCCATACTTCTTTTAGGTACACTTCTCTTGCTTTTGCCCAATTGAGATTCCCAAGTAATGTATTAATTTCTCCATTGTGACCTAGAAGTCGCATTGGTTGAGCAAGCTGCCATCTGGGGAGTGTGTTCGTGCTAAATCTTCGGTGGTATACAGCAAAAGCAACTTCAAATCTAGGGTCAACGAGGTCTTTGTAGAAAGCCGACAGAACCTCTGATCTCACCATCCCTTTGTAAACTACAGTTCGGCTACTTAAAGAAGCTATATAGATTTCAGTAGCTTTATCGCCTAAAGCCTCTAGACAATGTTTTTGAATTCTCTTTCTTAACTGATATAAAGTTCCCTCTAGATTGTCTTCAGTTACAAACCCTCCAACTAGCCATTGTTCAATAAATGGGGCTGTTTCTTTTGCTAAAGGTCCTAAAACTGATGGATCAATAGGCACATCTCGCCATCCTTCAGAGACCAGACCCAGGCTTTCAGCTTCCTTTACAAAAATATCTTTTACAACCTTTCTTTCCTTTTCATGAGATGGCATGAAAACCATACCAAGACCATAGGCTCTATCATTGCTTAGTCTTACTGAAGGCCAAATATTTTCAAGGTATTTCCAAGGTATTTCACATAAAATTCCTGCGCCATCTCCAGAATCACTATCCCCTCCACAGCCCCCTCTATGCTCCATGCATTCCAATCCGCGTAGAGCTTGTTGTAAGACCCAATGACTTGGATTGCCATCAATCTGCGCTAGGAACCCAACTCCACAAGCATCTCTTTCCCCGGTTAAGGCTTCTGGGGAGCTGCTATCGCAGTAGGGGAAATTAGTACTACAGGAGTCGAGAGGCATAAATTCAACTAAACTGTCTGCTTGAGGGAAACAAATCGAAAAGCAGTGCTAGGCGTATCAAATGATCCTATAAGCCTGTTAAAGAAATTATTTGACGCTGTGAGGGCTCCAAATAATTCTCTAGTGGCTTACTTAAATTAATAGCCCTTTATGAACATAAGTGCTTTTGATCAATTTAAATTAGAAAAATTGTTATTTAGGGAGGTTGACCGAGTAATGTGGAAGTTTGTGAATAAAGGTCCATTTCCTGGCCTCATGCCAATCGTCGATGCCAACCATTCAACAGCTAATTAGATCTGAGCGTAAGCGGCTCACTCGTAAGACCAAGTCACCTGCACTGCGCTCTTGCCCAGAGCGAAGAGGTGTTTGCACTAGGGTCTATACTTCCACTCCTAAAAAGCCCAATTCAGCGTTGCGAAAGGTCGCACGTGTGCGATTGACTTCTGGGTTCGAAGTAACAGCCTACATACCTGGCATTGGTCATAACCTTCAGGAGCACTCCGTCGTATTGCTTAGAGGAGGGAGAGTCAAAGACTTACCCGGAGTTCGTTATCACATTATTCGTGGCACATTGGATGCAGCAGGTGTAAAAGATCGTCGGCAATCACGATCTAAGTATGGTGCTAAGTCCCCTAAAAAAGATTAATTTTCACTCAATTATTCAAATTTAAAAATCACTTATGTCTAGACGTAACGCGGCAGAGAAAAGGCCAGTCTTGCCAGACCCACAATTTAATAATCGTTTGGCAACAATGATGATTGCGAGGCTTATGAAGCATGGCAAGAAATCAACTGCTCAAAGGATTTTGTCAGAGGCTTTTGGTTTGATTAATGAACGAACTGGTAACGATCCAATTGAATTATTTGAAACGGCTGTAAAAAATGCGACTCCTTTAGTTGAAGTTAGAGCCAGACGCGTTGGTGGAGCAACTTATCAAGTGCCGATGGAAGTAAGACAGGAAAGAGGAACTGCAATGGCCTTGAGATGGCTTGTCAACTTTTCTAGATCCAGAAATGGCAGGAGCATGGCTCACAAACTTGCTGGTGAACTTATGGATGCTGCTAATGAAGCTGGCAGTGCAGTCAGGAAGAGGGAAGAGACCCATAAAATGGCAGAAGCTAATAAAGCTTTTGCCCATTACCGTTATTGAGTTTTCTCCATATAGCGATGAAAAACTTCCATTTTTTGCCTGCTGACCTGTAGAGTCACATCCCCTTTTTTAATATTCCTACGGAGCGTTGATTGTGGCTCGCCCCTTTCCTTTAGAACGAGTAAGAAATATTGGTATTGCAGCGCACATAGACGCTGGAAAGACCACTACTACTGAAAGGATTCTCTTTTATTCAGGAGTTGTTCACAAAATTGGTGAAGTGCACGATGGTGCAGCAGTTACTGATTGGATGGCTCAGGAGAGAGAGAGAGGTATCACGATTACAGCCGCTGCTATTTCAACGAGTTGGCAGGATCACAGGATCAATATTATTGATACTCCTGGCCATGTTGACTTCACTATCGAGGTCGAAAGGTCAATGAGGGTGCTCGATGGTGTGATAGCAGTTTTTTGTGCAGTAGGCGGAGTCCAGCCCCAGTCTGAGACCGTTTGGCGCCAAGCTGATAGATATTCAGTCCCTAGGATGGTCTTTGTAAATAAGATGGATAGAACTGGGGCAGATTTTCTAAAGGTTTATGAACAAATTAAAGATCGATTGAAAGCAAATGCTGCACCAATTCAATTGCCAATAGGTGCTGAAGGAGAGCTCAAGGGAATTATTGATCTTGTCGGAAATAAAGCATATATCTACAAAAATGACTTAGGCACAGATATTGAGGAGGCAGAAATTCCTTCAGATATGTCATCTCAGGCAGCTGAATGGAGAGCTAAGTTAATGGAAACAGTTGCAGAGAATGATGAAGAATTAATTGAACACTTTCTCGAGAATGGAGAACTTACTGAAGAACAATTAAAACGAGGGATTCGAGAAGGAGTTTTAAAACATGGTTTGGTTCCTTTGTTATGTGGTTCTGCCTTTAAGAATAAAGGGGTTCAATTAGTTCTTGATGCAGTAGTTGACTATCTTCCTGCACCTGTAGATGTACCACCCATACAAGGTCTTTTGCCTAATGGTAAGGAAGCCAGTCGTCCTTCTGATGATTCCGAACCATTTAGCGCATTAGCTTTTAAGGTTATGGCAGATCCCTATGGGAAGCTGACATTCGTGAGGATGTACTCCGGAGTATTGGAAAAGGGAAGTTATGTTCTGAATTCGACAAAAGATGCGAAAGAACGTATTTCTCGATTGGTTGTATTAAAAGCAGATGATAGAGAAGAAGTAGATCAGCTTAGAGCTGGAGATTTAGGAGCTGTATTGGGTTTAAAAAATACAACTACTGGGGATACTTTGTGTACTACTGACGATCCAATAGTTTTAGAAACATTATTTATTCCTGAGCCTGTTATTTCAGTTGCAGTGGAACCTAAAACAAAAGGCGATATGGAAAAACTTTCCAAAGCACTTATTTCCTTAGCAGAAGAAGACCCTACTTTCCGAGTCAGTACCGATCAAGAAACCAACCAGACTGTAATAGCAGGTATGGGTGAGTTACATCTTGAAATTCTTGTTGATCGAATGTTGAGAGAATTTAAAGTTGAAGCAAATATTGGTGCACCCCAGGTTTCCTATCGAGAGACTATTCGTTCAAGCTCTAAAGGTGAAGGTAAATATGCTCGTCAGACAGGAGGAAAAGGTCAATATGGTCATGTTGTTATAGAAATGGAACCTGGGGAACCAGGCTCTGGTTTTGAATTTGTTAATAAAATTGTTGGTGGGGTTGTGCCCAAGGAATATATCGGTCCAGCCTCTAATGGTATGAAAGAAACATGTGAGTCTGGTGTCCTTGCTGGATACCCGCTGATTGATGTCAAGGTCACCATGGTAGATGGTTCTTTCCATGATGTTGACTCATCAGAAATGGCATTTAAGATTGCCGGCTCAATGGCTTTTAAAGATGGCGTCAAAAAATGTAATCCTGTACTTCTTGAGCCAATGATGAAAGTGGAAGTAGAAGTCCCAGAGGATTTCTTAGGTTCTATTATTGGGGACCTGTCCTCTAGAAGAGGACAGGTTGAAGGACAGTCCATTGATGAAGGACAATCTAAAGTTCAGGCAAAAGTGCCTTTGGCTGAAATGTTCGGTTATGCCACCCAGCTTCGATCCATGACGCAAGGTCGGGGTGTATTCTCAATGGAGTTCAGTAATTACGAGGAAGTTCCTCGTAATGTCGCTGAAGCGATTATTTCCAAGAATCAGGGCAATTCCTGATCTCTACACAATCAACTATTATTTCCCTGATTCTTTAAACAAATGGCCCGCGAGAAGTTCGAAAGAAACAAGCCTCACGTCAACATTGGCACTATCGGTCATGTTGACCATGGCAAAACAACCCTTACTGCAGCTATTACAAATGTTTTAGCTAAAAAGGGTCAAGCCCAAGCTCAAGATTATGGAGATATTGATGGTGCTCCTGAAGAGCGAGAGCGTGGTATCACAATTAACACCGCTCATGTTGAGTATGAAACAGATGGGCGCCACTATGCCCATGTTGACTGCCCAGGTCATGCTGACTATGTGAAAAATATGATCACTGGTGCAGCTCAGATGGACGGTGCAATTATCGTTGTTGCTGCAACTGATGGTGCAATGGCACAAACGAAAGAGCATATTCTCCTTGCTAAACAGGTCGGAGTCCCATCACTCGTTGTTGCTTTGAACAAATGTGACATGGTTGATGATGCAGAAATGATTGAACTTGTAGAGATGGAGATTCGTGAGCTCCTAAGTAGTTATGACTTCCCAGGCGATGATATTCCTGTAGTTCAAGTTTCAGCTCTAAAAGCTTTAGAAGGCGATTCTAAATGGGAAGAGAAGATTGATGAATTGATGAAATCTGTGGATGATTCAATCCCAGAGCCAGAAAGAGAAGTTGACAAGCCTTTCTTGATGGCAGTAGAAGATGTCTTTTCTATTACAGGTAG
Source organism: Prochlorococcus marinus str. MIT 0919 (assembly GCF_027359375.1). Lineage (NCBI taxonomy): Bacteria > Bacillati > Cyanobacteriota > Cyanophyceae > Synechococcales > Prochlorococcaceae > Prochlorococcus > Prochlorococcus marinus. The sequence goes on along the minus strand of NZ_CP114779.1, from coordinate 961,605 downwards.
AGGAACAGTTGCAACTGGAAGAATCGAAAGAGGCAAAGTAAAGGTTGGTGAGGAAGTTGAGATAGTTGGCATCAAAGAGACTCGTTTGACAACAGTTACTGGAGTTGAGATGTTCCGGAAACTGCTAGACGAAGGAATGGCTGGTGACAATGTTGGATTACTTCTTCGTGGTATTCAAAAGGAAGATATTGAAAGAGGTATGGTTTTAGTCAAAAAAGGTTCTATTACACCTCATACCAAGTTTGAAGGCGAAGTTTATGTTTTAAAGAAGGAGGAAGGCGGACGACATACTCCATTCTTTGCTGGTTATAGACCTCAGTTTTATATAAGAACTACTGATGTTACCGGACAAATTACAGCCTTTACGGGTGATGATGGAAGTAATGTTGAAATGGTTATGCCAGGGGACAGAATTAAAATGACTGGAGAACTTATCTGCCCTGTGGCTATTGAGCAAGGGATGAGATTTGCTATCCGTGAAGGAGGCAGGACAATTGGTGCAGGTGTAGTGTCTAAGATTATTGAATGATCTTTTGCTAAATGATTGCTAGGTTTTTTGCCTGGCAATCATTTAGAGTTAGAAAGCTGGTCATTTAAGAAGTCCAGTTCTTCTTAAAGTTCTTTCTGAACCTTGAAAATCAACTTTTATTGCTTCTTATAGAGCAAGCTCGCAGGAAACCTTATGTCAACGGCTATTGCACAGCAGAAGATAAGAATCCGCCTTAAAGCTTTTGATAGGCGTATGCTTGATCTTTCTTGTGAAAAAATTATTGAGACCGCAGATAATACTGCTGCTACTGCTATTGGTCCTATCCCATTGCCAACCAAGAGAAAAATTTATTGTGTTCTTAGGTCCCCTCATGTTGATAAGGATTCCAGAGAGCATTTTGAAACAAGAACTCATAGAAGGATTATTGATATCTATAACCCTTCAGCCAAAACAATAGATGCTTTGATGAAGCTTGATTTGCCTAGTGGTGTAGACATTGAAGTTAAGCTCTAAATTGCAAAACCTCAATATCCCGAACATTTTATTAGGATTATTACAGTAGAGAGGTTACCTGTGGCAGATCTTGCAGTCAGGGAGTTACCGTTATTCCCTCTCCCTGAGGTTGTTTTATTCCCTCAGGAGTTCCTTCCATTACATATTTTTGAGTCAAGATACAGAATGATGCTTAAGAGCGTCCTAGAGGCCGATAGCCGTTTCGGAGTGGTTAGATTTGATCCAAACACAAAAAGGCTTGCTGAAGTTGGTTGTTGTGCGGAAATAATTAAACATCAAACTTCAGAAGATGGTCGCAGTAACATTATTACTTTGGGACAGCAAAGGTTTAGAGTTTTAGAGATAACAAGGAAAGCCCCTTTCTATACAGCTTTAGTTACATGGATAGATGATTATCCCGTAGAAAATGAAAATGAATTAAAAATTCTCTCCGAAAAAGTTTTAACTGCTTTACGAGATGTTGTTTCCCTTACTGGAAAGTTAACTGACTCTGAAAGGAATTTGCCTGAAGAATTGCCTGATATCCCTAGAGAGCTATCATTTTGGATTGCTGCTCATTTGGGGGGCCCCGTAGCTAATGAGCAACAGCATTTATTAGAAATTCAAGATACTACAAAAAGACTTCTTCGTGAGTATGAGATGCTTGATCAAACTCGAAAGCAACTCGCTGCTCGAACAGCTTTGAAAGATACTTTGAAAAACCCAGATGAGGCAAGCAGTACTTGATGTTTAGTTTGATTCTTTTATTATTAATAATTCTTTTAATATTCCTATTATGGAATAAAACTAATAGAAAATATAAGTCAAAAGAAAGTGTTTCTAAAGCATATGATTCTTGGACTAATGATCAACTTTTAGAGAAACTTTGGGGTGATCATATACATCTTGGCTACTACAATCAAAAACCTCATCAAACTTCTTTTCAGCAAGCCAAAGTTGAATTTGTTCATCAATTGGTAAGGTGGAGCGGACTTGATCAGTTGCCCAAAGGGTCAAGGATTTTGGATGTTGGGTGTGGGATAGGAGGAAGTTCTAGGATCTTGGCGAGAGATTACAATTTTGATGTCTTGGGAATAACTATCAGTAATGCGCAAGTTCAAAGAGCTAGACAGTTAACCCCAAATGATTTGATGTGTAGTTTCCAGGTTATGGATGCTCTTAATCTTGATTTTTCCAACGGGAGTTTTGACGGAATCTGGAGTGTAGAAGCTGGCCCTCATATGCCTGATAAGCAACTTTATGCAGACGAAATGCTTAGGGTATTACGTCCGGGCGGCATACTGGCGGTAGCTGATTGGAATAGAAGAGAGGAAAGTAGTAATAGTTTTGCATTTATGGAAAAAATGGTTCTTGAACAATTACTACATCAATGGTCTCATCCTCATTTTTCTTCCATTGAAGGCTTTAAAGAAAATTTGTCGAATAGTTCTTTCTCTGCAGGTTTGGTAGAAGTGGAAGATTGGACTAAATTTACAATTCCTTCTTGGAAAGATTCAATATTAGAGGGTATTAGAAGACCAAAAGTGTTTTTTGATCTAGGGCCTAAATCGCTATACCAAGGCCTTAGAGAGGTTCCAACTATTCTATTGATGCAATGGGCTTTTTCGACCGGGTTGATGAGATTTGGAGTATTTAGGACAAGAGGTTAAATTGATTCTAAATTCAATTCAGTGCTTTCATATGAGCCGAAATTAATTATATTTTCACAAAGAGGTTTTAATGCCTTGCAAAGTTTTTCATTGATATCTCTTGATGTATTATCTATTTCAATATCGATAAAAAATATATATTCACCTAGTTCTCTTTTTGAAGGGCGTGATTCTATCCGACTCATATTTAATCCTAAATTTGCAATACACTTTAGAACATTTAATAATGATCCTGGAGTATTCGAATGCAATGAAAATGCAATGCTAGCTACTGCTCCTTGCGTTTCATTTTTTATATTTTGTAAAAAAACGAATCTTGTACAGTTTCCTGGTACATCATTAATTGGATATGCAACTTGATTAAGACCTCCTATTTCGCTAGCAGCTTTTGAAGAACCTATTGCTGCACGAAATTTACTTCCTTTGACCATCCTCACTGCTTCTGAGGTCGAGCTAGTAGGCAATTGCAATGCATCTGGAAGATTGGTGCTTAGCCAAGTACTGCATTGGGCTAGTGCTTGGGGATGAGATAGTACTTCGGAGATTTCTTTGAGAGAGCCATTGCTGATTAGAGCGTGACGTATTGGAATTACTAAGGCTCTTTTTATGAACAAGTTTGGGTGATTCCATAGTGCATCAAGAGTGGTTGTAACCCCGCCTTCTACAGAATTCTCTATGGGGACTACTGCTGCTTCACAATGTTTTGTTGCAACATTTTCAATGACTGATCTGATTCCTAAACAAGGTAAAAACGTTGCAGCATCATGTTTTTCTAGCTTTGCCAACGCAAAAGCTGCTTTTTCTGCATAGGACCCTTTTGGTCCGAGATAGGCCACTTTAGTTGGCATTAGTTGAAAAAAGTGCGAGTGTCGATAGGATCATGTCGCGTCAGTTGCCAATTATGCCTCTGGCCTTCGATGCCCGGCAAAAATTAGATTTGCCAGTAAAAAACAATTCAGAGCGACTTCCTGATTATCTCCTACAGCAGGAAAGAGTTGTAGGTGCAATGCTTGATTCGAAAAAACTTATTTCCTTAGGGGATGGTAATTATCGCTATACAGTGACAAGCTTTAAGGTTTTTCAGTTGGAAGTTAATCCAATTGTTTCTATAGCAGTTCTTAATACTGAAAACACTTTGCAGATGAGTGCAACTGATAGCACCTTAGATGGATTGGGCTTGGTTGATGATTTTGAATTAATGCTTGATGCGACACTTACTGCCTCATCAAATGGTTTGGAGGGGATTGCTCATTTAGGTGTCACGGTTAGTCAACCACCTTTATTGAAATTTGTTCCATCCAAAATCCTTGAATCAACTGGTCAATCTATTTTAAACGGAATTTTACTTGGTATAAAAGCAAGGGTGGGTCAGCAATTAGTTCAAGATTTTGCACTCTGGTGCACTGAAAATTAACACCTTGTTCAATACAAAATATTCTTTTACGAGATAATTCTGCTGAGAAAAGATTTTCTATGAAGATCTGTAGTCCCAAGTTCTCTTAAAGCTTTTCTATGGTCCTTAGTGCCGTACCCCATATTTGTTTCAAGGCTATATTTAGGAATTTTTATTGCTAAACGTTTAATTAAAACATCTCTAGCTTCTTTGGCTAAAACGCTTGCAGCCGCGATCGAAGGTGACTTGCTTTCACCTCTAATTAAGTTGATTTGTTGGCCTGCCCATAAGCGAATAGGTAATGGTCCGTCTACCAATAGAAGCTCTGGCGTCATCAGTAAACCATCGATTGCTCTAAGCATTGCTTTCTCTGTTGCGCGCCGAATTCCGTAGAGGTCTATTTCTCTTGCGGATGCCTGACCAATTGCCCAACTTGCCGAAAGGCTTTTAATCAAAGGAACTAGCAGGCCTCTTTTTTTACTTGATAGCTTCTTGCTATCTTTTAGTCCCGCATTTAGCAATTCTTGTTCTGTTGAACTTTTTAATACAACAGCAGAAGCAAAAACTGGACCAAATAGACATCCTTTGCCAACCTCATCTATGCCAGCTATAACTTTTTGCCTTTCTTTATCCAAAATTATGCATTACGTTGCTGAAGACCTTCTTCTGCGTCTTCGGGGATCTTCAGCTTCAGCTTCAGCTTCTTTTTGAACAGGATCTTCTAATTCTCTTGAGTTTTCTTTTTGAGTTACATCTTTTTTTTCAATAGCTTCTTTTTTAGCAGCATCTTGCTCAATACCTTCTTGCTCAATAACTTCTTTCTGAATAGTATCTTCTTTATGCATTAGCTTTTCATTTGACGGTTCTTCTGTCGCAAAAGTAGAATTATTATCCGTTTCCTTATTGCTTGATTCTAGGGTTTCTAAGTTAGATTTATTGGATGCTCTATTAACTACATTTTTAGATTTCTTTTTTCGTTTATTACCAATAGAAGTAATTCTTTGCTTGGCTTCGTCAAGGATGATTTTCTCATCTTCTCCAGGCCTAACTATATGAACTAATAAATTTTCATTTTCTGGATCTTTATCTAATAATAATGTAGGATTTATTCCTAAAGAACTAAATACATATTCTTCATCTTGACTCATTTTAATTGCAATTAGATCTGGCTCTTGCTTTATAGAATTTTGCTCTAATTCATTTTCTTGATTATTAACTTCTGAATTATTTTGAGAACTTATAGCGTCATTAATTTGGGCAGACTCAATATTCTTACCCTTGCTAACTTCTTTCAAAGGCTGAAATTTTTTAGATGATTCTTCTTTTTGTATTAAACCTCCAATAGAAGCCAAAGGCTGTATTTCTTCTTTGATAGGTATTTCAGGAGTATGTCCCAACCCATTGCAATTAGAACATGGCTTGCTAAATAACTCATAGATATTTTGCCCTTGTCTTTTTCTTGTTAGTTCAACTAATCCAAGCTCAGTGAGCTGTGCTATTTGGGGCCTAGATTTATCATCTTTAATTGCTGATGAAAAATACTCTAATAATTGAAGTTGATCTCTTCTGGAATCCATATCAATAAAATCTATAATAATGACTCCTCCAATATTTCTTAATTTTAGTTGTCTTGCTATTTCGATAGCTGCTTCACAATTTGTCCAAAGTACTGTTTCTCTTGAATTGGCAGAGCTTGTAAATGAACCCGAGTTGACATCTATAACTGTTAGAGCTTCTGTAGGTTCAATTATTATATATCCACCTGAAGGGAGATCTACTCTTGGCTTTAGAGCATTAAAAATAGCGGCATTTATTTTATAATGCTCTAGCAGGTCTATGGGTTGATCATGACATTCAACAATTACATTTGTATGAGAACCTAGGAAATTTTTAGCTCGTTCGACTGCTTTAGAAGTTTCTACAATAATCTTGGAAAGCTCAGGACTAGAGTGGTCTCTAAGTATTCTATTTACAAAGTCTTCTTCTCTATTTAGAAGTATAGGTGGAGAGGAATTTTCTGCCGCTTGTTGTATTGATTCCCATTGCTTTAAAAGATTCTCTAGATCTGTAATTAATAACTCTTCGTTTACACCATCTGCTTCTGAACGCATTAGCAGGCCTGTTCCTGGAGGCTTAACTAAGACACCTAAAGCTCTTAGCCGGTTTCGTTCATTTTCAGAGTTAATTCGACGAGAAATATTCACCCCTTGCCCATTGGGTTGCAGGACAAGATATCTTCCAGGTAAAGCAAGATTTCCTGTCAGTCTTGGCCCTTTAGTACCCGTTGGTTCTTTCATTACTTGTACTAGAACCTTTTGTCGTGGCTCTAATAATTCAGTAATGCCTGCAGCATTCTTTTTTTTCTTTAATGGACCTAAATCTGTTACATGTATAAAGCCATTTTTTTCACTTGCGCCAATATTTACAAATGCTGCATCTATACCAGGCAGGACATTTTCTATTGTTCCTAGGTATACGTCGCCAATTTGGTAGCGACCTTGGGCGACGATTAACTCGTCTACTCGCTCATCGGTAAGCAAGGCTGCTATGCGCAGTTGCTCTGCGATGACAACTTTCTGCGGCATTTAATCAAAAGTGATAATTCTGCTTAGCTAAGTTCTTTCAAAACTTGCAGTATTGCAGCGATGAGCTAGATAAAAATAATGACCAAAGATCTTTGGAAGAAATAGAAAGAACCTCTTAACTGAGACTTTGCTCGAGAGTCTGCCTGGTTAAAGTAACCAGGCTCAATAAGGAGAGAACTACAACTTCCTTCCTAAAAACTAAGGTTGTAAGCTCAGGAGGAGCCTTTTACTAACCCTTTTATTATTTTAGCATCTTTTTAAGACCAATTGATCCCTTTTCAGTTCTGTTATCTCTAAAGGCTCTTCTAAATATTCTTCTATCCAGTGCTTTATATAGCTTGGTTTGATGCTTGTACCTTGAGGACTGATAAATGTATTTAATTGCAGTTTTATTTTGTTTAGAGAATTAGATGTATTTTTTTCATTGATACTTTGCTTTATAAAAAGGTCTTTTAATTCAGGCTTAAAATTCCTTGCACGCTTTCTACCTTTTTTATCAAGATCACACCATTCAAGTCTATTCTTATTTGAAATATAATTTATAGCTTCTTGGTATTTATCTATTGGTATTTGTCTTCCTGAAGTTAAATTTAAATTAAAAGACCAAATAGCTTCAGATAGTTCCTGAGAAAGACTAGTTTTGTTTATTGTTATTTTATTTGCATTAAGTAAATTGATTCCTATAGGCAGAAACTTTTGCATTACTTGCTTTATCACTTTTGGTTCAATATCTTCATGGAAATCAATATCCATCCACTCACCTTCAGCTTCTATCCCTAGTGGAAGTGCGAGTGCAACTTGCAATCTAGGAAGTTGATGAAAACCTTGGGAATAGCTAACAGGGAGTTGACTTCTTCTTAATGCTCTTTCTAATAATCTCAATAGATCTAAATGGCTTATAAGATGCATAGGGTTCGTTTTTGTAAATTTTAGTCTTATCCGACAATTCTTTTCTGATTTAGTTTCTTGACTTTTTTTCTGTAAGGGAATTTCAGGGGGCTTTGCGATTTGATTATGGCCTAACTCAGAACCACATACTCCGCAACTGCTGCATGCATTAAATGAGCAATCATCTACTACAATTTCTTTTAATGCTAATTGTAAATCTTGCATAAGCCATGTTTTCTCTACTCCAGTATCAATGTGGTCCCAAGGTAGAGATTGTGAGCAGAAATCGATTAATTCTTCCTTCTTAAATGTTTTTGCTTCATTCCAATTACCCATTTCAAGATTTCTAAAATGCTTATCAAGTCCTGCATTCTTAATTGCATGTGACCATGCTTGATATGCGCGCTCTTGCGATTCAAACCATGCATCCATTCCAGCTCCGGCTTTCCAGGCTTCCTCTATAACAGGCGCTAATCTTCTATTTCCCCGGCCAAGAAAATCTTCAATAGAAGAAATTCTTATATCAGTGAAATTTATTTTTATACCTCGAAGTGAGAAAAATGCTTCTTTTAAAAGTTTTTGTCTTCTATGGAACTCAACTGTTGAAACACTATGCCATTGGAAAGGAGTATGCGGTTTAGGAGTGAAATTGCTAATTGTTATTTTCAAATTCAAATGTCCAAGGTCTTTGCATTTGTTTTGAAGAGATTCGCAAGTTTTTGCAATGCCAATAACATCAAAATCCGTTTCCCCTGGCAACCCAATCATGAAATAAAGCTTGATCTTCTTGTAACCATTTCGCATTGCTTCACGAATTCCATTAAGCAACTCCTCATCTGTTAGCCCTTTGTTGACTATATCCCTGAGTCTTTGAGTCCCTGCTTCTGGCGCAAAAGTAAGTCCTGCTTTACGGTTTCCTCCGAGAATATGGGCGATGTTGTCATCAAATCTATCTACTCTTTGACTAGGCAATTGCAAGGTGACATTTCTATCAGCAAGACGATTTTTCAGTTCAACACCCACTGCAGGTAATGATAGATAGTCGCTGCAGCTAAGAGATAAAAGAGAAAAGTCGCTGTAGCCAGTTTTTTTCATCCCTTCTTCTACAGCATTTATTACTTCAGTCGGTTCAACATCTCTTGCAGGCCTTGTTAGCATTCCAGGTTGACAGAAACGGCATCCACGCGTACAGCCTCTTCTAATTTCGATTGTTAGTCTGTCATGCACTGTTTCAATATTTGGCACCAATCCCATCCCATAATGAGGAATTGGTTTTGATACACGTCGCTTTATTTTTTGCGGCGTAGATGAATGTATTGGTTCAACTAAATTGGAATTTTCTTTGAGTTTGTATAAAGCGGGTACATAGACTCCTTTTAACTCAGAGAGTAAAATTAGTGATTCTGAACGCTGAAGATTTGATTTCTTGCATTCTGATAAAACCAATCCAATCTCAGGTAAAAGCTCTTCTCCATCACCTAGTGCAAAAAAATCAAAAAATTCTGCATAAGGTTCAGGATTGCTTGTTGCTGTAGGACCTCCTGCGAAAACTAATGGGTGGGAATTAATTTCACTAAAGGCAAGGTTAGATCGATTCTTTGCATAAATAGGTATACCAGCAAGATCAAGCATCTCTAAAATATTGGTTGCTCCTAGTTCATAACTAAGACTAAAACCAAGCACATTAAATTCCTTAATGGGGATGCGAGATTCGACTGCAAATAAAGGAACTTCTCTTTCTCTCAGTCTTTGAGCGAAATCAACTTCGGGTAAATATGCTCTATCACAAAGTTGCCCTGGAATATTGTTTAATATTGAATAAAGGATGATATGACCTAAATTGCTGGCGCCTACTTCATAAAGCTCGGGATAACTTAATACCCAACGAATATTGTTTGACTTCCAATCTTTTGTTTTCACCCCAAGCTCATGTCCCATATATTGTGCAGGCTTATGAATATTTGGATCCAAAAGTCTCTGAAAGTCAATTGGTTCAAGTCGAGATGATTTTTCGCACTTACTTGTAGAGACAGTCGTCAAGGTAAAAAAGCGTTTTTATATCTACATGGTATGTATTTCTTATCTACATAGGTACCTATTTCATAGCAGGATGCAAAGGGTTACTTAAATTTATCTAGTGTTTAAGATCAACAGCAATTATCAAAAACTAAAGGCAGGCTACCTTTTTCCTGAGATTTCTAGAAGAGTTAATGAATTTACGATTACTAATCCAAAGGTAGATCTTATTAAGCTTGGGATTGGTGATGTAACACAACCTCTTCCTGAAGCTTGTTGCTCTGCAATGAAATTAGCCATAGAAGAAATGGGCACTGAGTCTGGTTTTCATGGCTATGGTCCTGAGCAGGGATATTTATGGCTAAGAGAAGCAATCTCTAAATTTGATTATCAAGCTAGAGATTGTGATATCAATGCCGAAGAAATTTTCGTTTCTGATGGCTCTAAATGTGATAGCAGCAATATTTTGGATATACTTGGTGAGAGCAATCGAGTTGCAGTAACAGACCCTGTTTACCCTGTGTATGTAGATAGTAATGTAATGGCAGGTCGCTCAGGTTCTGTTGAATCATCTGGGCAATATCAAGGGCTGACTTATATACCTATTAATGCATCGAATGGCTTTGAAGCCCAAGTTCCTTTCGAGCCTGTGGACTTGATTTACCTTTGCTTTCCTAATAATCCAACTGGTGCGATAGCAACCAAAGAACAATTGAGTCTTTGGGTTGATTATGCAAAGCAAAATGATGCTCTAATTCTTTTTGATGCAGCTTATGAGGCTTTTATTCAAAACCCTGAATTGCCTCACTCAATCTATGAAATTGAAGGCGCAAAAGATTGTGCAATTGAATTTAGATCATTTTCTAAAAATGCTGGCTTTACTGGTACAAGATGTGCTTTCACAGTAATCCCAAAATCTTTACGGGGCACAGATTCGAATGGAGAACTTGTAGATTTGTGGTCTTTATGGAATCGAAGGCAAAGTACAAAGTTCAACGGAGTTAGTTATATCGTTCAAAGAGGGGCAGAGGCCGTTTACTCCCCAGAGGGCCAATTGCAGGTATCGAAACTTGTCAAATTTTATATGGAAAATGCTGGATTAATTAAGAAACACCTAGAAACAATTGGTTTAAATGTTTATGGAGGAGAGAACGCACCTTATGTATGGATAAAAACTCCAGACGGAATGGATTCATGGAAGTTTTTTGATCATTTGTTAAATAAGGCAAATGTTGTAGGGACACCTGGGAGTGGTTTTGGAGCAGCAGGAGAAGGTTACTTGCGTCTTTCAGCATTTAATAGTAGGAAAAATGTTAACGAAGCTATGCATCGGATCACTAGTATTTGAAAGATATTTTGTCTAAGTGGTATGAAGGCTCGTAAATTAGTAATAACTAAACCACTTTGATGATGGTGGAAACTCCAGGACGTAACCCTGGCGGGGCGGCAGTCATTGAAAAGCAGCAAGAGACTGTGAGGAATAAATCTCCTCGATATAAGGTCTTATTGCATAACGACCCTGTCAACTCAATGGAATATGTAGTAAATACTTTGCGTGAAGTTGTTCCTCAATTAAGTGAGCAAGATGCGATGGCAGTCATGCTTGAGGCTCACAATACAGGCGTGGGACTTGTAATTGTTTGTGATTTAGAACCTGCAGAATTTTATTCTGAATCTTTAAAGGCAAAAGGTCTTACTAGCACAATCGAACCAGAAACCTGACTAATTCATTGAATTATTTTCTACAAAGGTGGCTAAAACAACGACTTTTTTGGCTGCCAACTATAGTTTTATTACCTTTTTTATACCTTTTAGGCTGGATTATTGTTCAACCTTTGGGGTTCATTGCTAAAGATCTGGAAAAAGATGATGTTGCTTTAATAGGCACAATAATTACGTTTATTTGCTTCTTGCTTATTCTGCCAATTTGGGTAAAGACTCGGTGGAAAGTGGAAAAACCATGGCTTGAATTTGGCTTTTCAAAGATAGACATAAATTTATTTTTCACAACTTTGACCAAAGGTATGACTTGGTCATTAATGTTGATTTTAGTTATTTTGACAACAATTTTCGTAGGGGGATGGGGAAATTGGCAAGGTAATTTCAATTTAGGAGTGTTAATTAATGCAATTTCACTTGGTATCGGAGTTGGACTAGCAGAAGAGTTGATTTTCAGAGGCTGGCTTTGGGGTGAAATGAATTTAATTTTTGGTTCTAAATGGGGTCTTTTTATTCAAGCTGTCATTTTTAGTATTGCTCATATCCCTTTTAATCTAGGTGCCATTCCAGTCATATTTCTTTCAATTGGCCTTTTTTTACTTGGGATAGTACTTTCGATAAGAAGAACATTAGATCGAGGCTCATTAATTGGTTGTATTGGATTTCACGGAGGCTTAGTAGGTATTTGGTTTTTATTAAATAATGGCTTAATTAGGCTTGATAAAGACTATCCCTCTTTGCTTTTGGGACCAGGAAATTCAACTCCTAATCCCATAGGTGGAGGGATAGCTATCATTGCCTTCTTGGGGATAATTTGTTGTTATCGAACTGCTGTTGCCATTGCTCGTGAGCCTTCAAGTGGTGCCCGCAATGCTTCTTCGAGAGGCGCAATTCCATAGTCTCTTTCTAATAATTCAAAAACTTTTCTTCCAAAGTTTTCTGGAGAGTTGTCAAAAGCTTCTAGACAGATCCTTCCAAAAATTTTCCCCATTGGCTCAGGATTCCATAGGAGTTTTCTTGCAGTCCAAGGCATCATGCTCATCGGGTTATAGCCGGGTTTTAAAAGACCTTGATCAAACCCATATTGTTCTAAATGTGTATGAGGTTGAAGCCCGATGAAGAAAATAGCAGGTTCAACTTTGCCTACTCCGAAAATTCGTTCAAGTTCTCTATGATAAGCAATAGTTTGTCTAATAGTCTCCGGCCTTTCGTCAATAACATTAAATGAGTAGTTAACTGAAACTTGGTCATTAAAACCAGCTTTTGCTAATAATTTGCAGTTATCCAATACTGTTTTTAGGTTATAACCCATTCGCATTTTTCTAACTAACTCTTGTGAACCTGACGTTATGCCAATTTCAAAATAAGTCATTCCTGTCTTAACCATTAGGTTGGCCAATTCATTATCTATATTGTCTGCTCTTATGTATGCAGCCCAATTAATACCAGTTAGCCTTTCTTGCAAGATTTCTTTTAGCAGTTGTTTGGCATCTTCTATATATTTCCTTGCTGGAATAAATTGAGCGTCTGTAAACCAAAAATTTCTAACACCTAAATTATACAATTGCCGCATTTCTTGCACAACTTCCTTTATAGGGTTTACACGTACTTGTTTACCTTCAACAACGGTATAAACGCAATAACAACAATTATGTGGACAGCCTCGCTTGGTTTGGACTCCTACATAGAAATCCCCCCCCTCTAGATACCAGTTTAATTGAGGCCAAATGGAAGCAATGTATGAATAGTTACATGCAGTTTTTGGAGAACTATTTGGTTGTTCATGAATAATTCCTGATCTAGGATTTTCTCCAGCAATGAAACATCTTTCTGTCTTAATACTTTCTCCTTTCAGTATTTTTTCCAGGAGTGGTTCCCCTTCACCTATAGAAATAATTGTCCCTTTTGGGAGAGATCTTGCTAGTTGCTCATAAAAAACACTTACTGCTCCACCCCCTATAAGTACTTTTGCATTTTTATTATATTTTCTAGATTCTTTTAGCCCTTGCTTGATTAATTTTGTATTACGCCATAACTCACCATAGTGACTTTTCATTAAACGAATGCCTCCTAAAGCACCTCTTATTCTTTTAAGAGGATTTAATGCATAAAAAGCTTCAAATGAATATTGAAGTGGGTTTCCACCTCGGCCATCAACGGGTGCGTATATTTGAATGTCTCTCCATGAGAAGACAAGTAATGAAGGTTTGAAATTTTGGATTACATCCAATAAGATTCTTTCAACATCTAGAACTGGGAGCGCGGCAAGATCGAGGATTTTCTGAGAGAGACTAGGGAAGGTTTTATGTAAATGATCTGCTAGATATACTGGACCAATAGGGAAAATAGGATTACAAGGCAGTCTAATGATTAGGACTTTCCCAAAGTTAACATTACAAGCCTTTTGCTCAGTTAATCTTGATTTCTTTTGCTTCGATTGGCTCATTTAGACAATCTTACTAGATTTAAAAGTTAGAAAGTGAAAAATTTGCATTAATGATTCAAGAAGGATTCGAAAGTGCCGGTGAATGGAATTGAACCATCGACCTACTGGTTACGAATCAGTTGCTCTACCCCTGAGCTACACCGGCTAAAATAGAATCCTTCTAACCCATTTTATGGTTTTTTTTCGTTGGACCATCTTTTAGAGGGACTTACAGTGAATTTAGATCCGAAAGTGCGAAAAAAGCTGATTAGAGAATCCAAGAATCCTTTTTACGGTATTCGCCGGATAATATGGTTTTCTTTATTTGCTTCTGCTGGGATTGGTTTCCTAATTATGATCTTTCGTTTAATTGCAAGAGAAAATGTTTTGATTGGTGATTTAGGGGTTCAGATATCTGCTTTGATTTTATTTGGAGCCCTTGTTTTTTTTGATAGGCGAAGAAGTAAATAAATACTTAGTGTTGAGTATATTCAAGAAATATAGACAGCGTTTAAGCCAATTATAGAGTGCGGATTATCAAGAATCATCTCTTTCTAGTAGTCGTATCCAGGTAATTGTTTTGTAAACTAGTGAATTAACTAAAGGCAATGAGTTGTCCTGTTTCTTTTAAGTGTTTAACTTGCGTCTTTGAGTTACTAGTTTATAGCCTTCAATAATGTCCCCTTCCTTCCAATTGGCAAATCGATCACAACCTACACCACATTCGAAACCATTCCCAACCTCTTTGACTACATCTTTGTTGCGTCGTAAAGAATCTAGATCCCCTTCAAATACTATTTGTGAATCTCGTTTAACACGGACTCTGCAATTGCGTTGTAACTTTCCATTTGTGATATAACAGCCTGCAACAGCACTTTTGCCAATGGTAAAGATTGCTCGCACCTCTGCTTCGCCTAGATTTTCTTCAACCATGTCTGGTTCTAGTAGTCCTTCCATAGCAAGTTGAATATCTTCCAGGAGCTTATAGATCACATCGTAATCTCTTACATCTACACCATTGGCATCGGCTGCTTTTTTGGCACCAGAGGCCATTGAAGTGTTGAAACTTACAATTACTGCACCGGATGCGGCAGCAAGATCTACATCTGTTTCAGTAACTTCACCAGGTGCAGAGAGGAGAACTCGAACTTGCACCTCATCTTTTGGTAGTTGTTCAAGTGAGCCCAAAATCGCTTCAATCGTACCTTGTACATCAGCTTTGAGAATGAGATTCAGCTCCTTCAAATCGCCTTCATTAGCTTGGCCTGACATGGAAGAAAGTGATACGCGTCTTGAAGCCATTTGTTGGGCAAGTCGTGTGGCTCGTGCATCAGATGCTCTATCACCGACAACAGTTCGTGCAGACTTCTCGTCTGGATACACTTCGAACTCATCACCTGCTGAAGGGACCTCATTAAAACCAAGTGCTTCGACTGGATATGACGGACCTGCGGCCTTGATTCTGTCACCATTCTCATTAACCATTGCCCGTACTTTCCCAAGAACAGGTCCAGCAGCAACAACATCTCCTGATTTTAGAGTTCCATTTTGAACTAGTAATGTTGCAACGGGTCCTTTTGCTTTATCAAGATGAGCTTCTATCACAGTACCCTTAGCTAAGCGGTCAGGATTTGCCTGTAAGTCTTCTACTTCGCTTACCAGTAAAATCATTTCTAATAGCTTGTTGATATTTTCTCCTTTAATTGCGCTCACAGGAACCATTACAACGTCACCACCCCATTCTTCTGCGACTAGTTCTTGTTCAGACAATTCTTGTTTAACACGGTCAGGAGATGCTCCTTCCTTGTCAATCTTATTTATTGCTACAACTATTGGAACTTTGGCAGCACGAGCATGGCTGATAGCTTCCAAGGTTTGAGGTCTTACCCCATCATCTGCAGCAACCACTAGAACTGCAACATCGGTTACTTTTGTACCTCTTGCACGCATTGCAGTGAAGGCTTCATGCCCTGGAGTATCTAAGAAGGTTAGTTTTCGTTTTTTGTTCTCGTGATTTATGTCAACTTGATATGCACCTATATGTTGAGTAATGCCTCCAGCTTCTCCACTAGCTACTCTCGCTTCGCGAATAGCATCTAAAAGACTGGTTTTCCCGTGGTCTACATGTCCCATAACAGTTACAACCGGCGGACGTTTGATGAGGTGATCTTTATCTGCTTCATCTAGCATGCCAGAGGTTTTTGTTGCTGCTTCTTCTACGTCATCTTGCAACACTGGAACTCCAAACTCTTCAGCAACTGTTTCGATTGTCTGTAGATCTAATGATTGGGTAACTGTTGCTGTAATACCTTTGAAAAATAAAGATTTAATAATCTCTGAACTTTCAACGCTCAATTTGTCAGCGAGCTCCTGAACTGTAAGATTATCTTCTGGAATAATTATCATTTCCGGTCTTACTTGCTTCGCTTCTCGGGCTTGTCGTAGCTCCATAGCTCTCCTACGTTGTCTTTGCCTAGTAGATTCTTTTTTACGCTTTCTTGTAACTACAGTTCTCTTTGAGTCAGATTTTTGAGAGGTTTTTGGCTTGGAAGGTCTTGCAAGACTGGCGGACAATAAAACTGCATCTTGCCCAGCTGCAAAACCACTTGTTTCAGTAGTTAAGGCGTCATCATTCTCACCGATAATATGTACTTTCTGTCGTTGCTTTTGAGGAGTTTTATTTCGTAGAGCTTCTAGTTTTGCAGCATCATCCCAGTCAGATCTTCTTCTAGGTGCACCAGAGCCAGTTGGCCTATGTGAAGGCTTTTTAGGAGCAGTGGCTGTTGAAGGACGATTAACCGGTTGCTTGGGCCCAGTGGGTTTGTTTTTGGTAGCATCTTGCCTTTGGGAAGGAGGTGCTCCTGGTCTCCTTGGCGATGGATTTTGAGGTGATCTTCCAGTAGGTTTTTGAAGCTGCATTAATTCACCAGGTGCCACAGGTTTTCTCATCCCTGAAGGCATCCCTGGCCCTGGACGCTGTTGACGCATAGGGCCTTTTAAGTCTCTCCTTTGTTGCCCTGATTGATTATTACTGGAGTTATTTCTATTTGGAGGACCAGATCTATATCCTCCATCCCGATACCCTTTGGGATTCCCTGGCTTATTGTTTCGTCTAATTGGTGCTCCTACAAGTTCAACAGGGTTGTTTTTTTGAAGAGGCTGACCAGGTTTTTTAGGAAAACGTTGACCATTTTGATTATTGGCTTGATTGAAGGGTCTTCGACCTAGATCATTCTTTTGAGGAGCGTTGCCAGAAAGAGGTTTTGAATGACGGGGAAAATCTTTTTGAAGTTGTTGTTTCTGTCTTGGGGCTGGTGCGATAGGACGATTAGGTTGGTTTGCTATTCGCTTCGGAGGAGTGCTAGCTTTATTTGGTAGAGGAGGCTTTTGAGCTAAAGGTGTATTGACTTTATTAGTTGGAGATTTTGGTTTCCCAAGGATATTTGGTTTTTGCTTAGGAAGATTTCTTGGCTGATTGGCTGTAACTGGAGGTTTTGATTTGGATTGGACAGGTATGTTGTTCGTTTTCGATGGTCGATCTTCTTGCACTTGTTTGTTAGTGCTCTTCAGAGAAGGTGAAGTAGGTTTTTGAGGTTGGATTAAATTTTGAACTGGTGGTTTTGGTTTTGATGTAATTGCAGGATTTGTTTTAGCAGTTGAAGTTTTTAGCGCTGGGTTTGCAGTAGAAGGTTTGGCAATTATTCGATTAGTCTTTGGCGGTTTTGAGTCAGCAGAAGGTTTTTTGGCTAAATTAATTTTTTGGTCGTTTTGTTGCCGAGGTGTTGGCAGTGCCTTCTTAACCGAAAGAATTTCTTTGCCTTGCTGTTGTGGTTTATTTTTCCCTGAGATAGTTCCTTTTTTTTGTTTACTTAGAAAAGCTTTTATTTGGTTTGCTTCTTCATCACTAATTGAACTGCTATGACTTTTTACAGCAATTGAGAGTTTTTTCGCGGCATTCAGCACGTCTTTATTGTCCAGAGTTAAATCTCTAGACAGTTCATAGATTCGGATTTTGCCGCTGCTGGTCATTAAGTTCTCCAGTTAATCCTGGCGAGTTTTGCTTAAGCCCTTTTATTAAGGTAGGCCAATTATTCATCTTTCCTCAGAGTTTGAATGTTTGTTTTCATTCAAACGATTTTGCAGCAGATCGAAAACAGTTAATGGCACTTGACATCTCAGGGCTTTTTGAAGACGTTTGCGCCGTAAAGCTTCTTCGAAACACTCCTTCTTAGGGCATATATAGGCTGAGCGACCCATACCCTTATCAAGGACTATGCCGTCCTGGAAGTCTCTTGTCACTTTCCAAAGTTTTTGGCGGTCGAAGAGAGTTCGACATGCAACACATCGACGCAGGACGGTACGTTGGTTCACCGGACCCCATCCTCTGAAGAATTAACTTCTTCTATTGCTTCTACTACTACTTCTTCTTCTTCTTCTCCTTCAGGTAAGTTACTATCCGTATTTACATAATTTTCTTCATTTATATCCACTTCTTCTTCCTTCTCGGATCCTTCAGTTAGTTCATCATCTTCAGGTAAAGGATAGAGTTCTCTTAACCTTGCATCTTCTTCAGCTCGAGCGGCTTGTTCAGCTTCTAATCTTTCTTCGGCTTGTCTTTGTAGGCTTTCTTCTTCTTCTCGCTGAGCAATTAGTTCCGCTACTTCTGCATCCTCCGAAGCTTGATCATATTCTTGTGAGTTTTTAATATCTATCTTCCAACCAGTTAATCTTGCAGCGAGACGGACATTTTGACCTTCTCGGCCAATTGCAAGGCTTAGCTGATCTGGAGGTACTAGTACATGCGCATGCTGGCCTTCAGGATCAACAAGTCTTACCACTTCAACCCTTGCAGGACTAAGTGAATTGCAGATGTATTGAATAGGGTCTGAAGACCAGCGAATAACATCAATTTTTTCACCTCGTAATTCATTTACTACCTGTTGAATTCTTGAGCCTCTTGCACCAATGCAAGCCCCAACAGGGTCTACTTCTCTTTCAATGCTATCTACTGCAACCTTCGTCCTTGGCCCTACAGATCTGGTGGGGGGATTAGCTTCGCGCGCAACAGCAACAATTCTTACTGAACCTTCTTGTATCTCTGGGACTTCGTTTTCAAATAAATAAACAACTAAACCAGCGTTAGATCTGCTTACAAATAATTGTGGCCCTCTTCTGGGTACCTCGCTAACTTCTTTTAGAAATACCTTAAATGTTGCATTTGCGCGATAATTGTCGTTAGGAAGCTGATCTCTACGGGGCAGCTCTGCTTCCACTTCAGGTCTGCCTAACCCTGAGCTGACAGCCATTATTACGGATTGTCTTTCGAAACGAATCACTCTTGCAGTGAGAACAGGGTCTTCTAAATCGGCAAATTCCTCTTGGATCATTCTTCGTTGTTGATCTCTCAATTTTTGAGCGAGGACTTGCTTTGTAGTAGCTGCTGCCATTCGCCCAAAATCTTCTTTTTCTGGGGTTACATCTAGAACTACTGTGTCACCGATTTGTGCATCTTCGGCAACTTCCATGACTTCATTTAAAGCGATTTGGTGATCTTCACTTTCTACTTCGTCAACAATAATTTTACTAGCTAAAACTCTATATCCTTCCTCATCCAGGTCTAGACCAACATCAAAATTACTGAAGTACTCCTCTTCAAATGGGTTCTCATTAATTCCAAGATATAGTGTCCTTCTGTACCTTTCATACCCTTTCAGCAAAGCTTCTCTTAGTGCGGTTTCAACGACCTGAGCGGGGAGTTTTTTCTCCTCACTAATGTCATCTATTAAGTTATTGAGTCCAGGGAGAAGAACTAGTGCCATCGAGGATGGGGTAAGAGAGTTTTCAGTTGAGTGGGGGGGAGTTAACCTTAGATTGATTAGCCAGTGGGGCTAGTCAATTGGACGGAGATAATATTTTTCCTAGGAATTTTGCTAATCCTCCCTTTTATGTTTACTAGCAAGTATTCCTTTGATCTTTCATGTAGCAAACCACTTTTTAAAAGCTCTGAGTTGTCTTTGTCTTTCAAGCGTACTTCAATAGGGAACCCTTTAAAAGTTTTAAAGTCTCTATCAGTTTCCAGCAAATCGCTAAGCCCAGGGCTGCTTATTTCCAGCACATAACCATTGTCGAGCAATTTTGACTGTTCAATAGCCTCATTCATGGGCTCGCTAAAATGAACACAGTCTTCAAGAGATATTTCTTCTTCACAGCTCATCTTTTTGATTTGAACTTGAATATTCATAGGTTTTTTATCAGTATTTATTGTAAAACCATAAACTTCTAAACCATTATTAGCAGCTGTATCGCAGGCTAGGGATTCTAAATTTGTGACGATTTGGTTAGACAAGGTAAAGCTTGGATCGGACCTTTAAGCCCGACAGCTTTCAGATATTACCTGCCTCCATTTCAGAGGAAACCGTCAGGCATAAGAATTCTAATAGATTATCTTTTCTTTTTCTATATTTAATAGGATTTGATTTTATTTAGAATTAAGGTTCGTCATTATTTCCTAGTAATACCCATACTCATTACTCAGGATCGTTAGTAAGTAGGAGAGCATCATGGAGATCATCAGAAAGTGGCCTTTATGGCTTGTTTTAATTTTTTGCTTATGGCAACAACCTGTTTTAGGAGAGGTACCATCCTTTGATAAAGATCGACATAGCTTTGTTTCTGAGGCAGTTAAAAACGTTGCGCACGCTGTAGTTCGTATCGATACGGAAAGGGTTGTGGAACGTGAGCAATTTGATCCATCGTTATTAGACCCACTATTAAAAGATTTATTGGGTGAGCCAACCTTTGGTCCAGAGCATGAGAGAGGTCAAGGCTCAGGAGTTTTAATAGATGACAATGGCTTGATACTGACTAATGCTCATGTTGTTGAAAGAGTAGACAATGTAACCGTCACGCTTCCTTATGGAGATGTTTTAGCAGGTGAAGTGGTGGGGACTGATTCTGTTACAGATTTAGCACTTGTTCGCTTGGAAAATACTTCTGGATTAACGTCTGCACCTCTTGGAGATTCAGAAGCTCTTGAAGTTGGTGATTGGGCCATAGCATTAGGCACTCCTTACGGGCTTGAGAGCACGGTTACACTTGGTATTGTCAGCAGCTTGCATAGAAATATTAATAGTCTCGGCTTTTCGGATAAGAGATTGGACTTAATACAGACTGATGCTGCAATTAATCCTGGCAATTCTGGAGGCCCTTTAGTCAATGAATATGGTGAAGTTATTGGTATTAATACTTTGGTGCGATCTGGACCAGGAGCTGGCCTTGGATTTGCTATTCCAATCAACCTGGCAAGAACAATATCTCAGAAACTTTTGACTACTGGAAAAGTCTTGCATCCATATTTAGGAGTTCAGCTTGTGCCTTTAAATGAAAGAATTGCAAAAGAGCATAATCAAGATCCAAATGCATTGATTCAATTGCCAGAAAGAGAAGGAGCCTTAGTTCAATCAGTAATTTCTGATAGTCCAGCTGAGCGTGCAGGCATTCGAAGAGGTGATTTGGTTATTTCAGCTGAGGAAAAAGCTATAACTAATCCTGAGTCTTTGCTGCAAAAAGTTGAGCAATCAGAAATAGGGGTTCCTTTTTCTGTAAGTGTCTTAAGAAATAACCATGAGATAAGACTTTCTATAAAGCCTGAGGCTTTGCCAGGAATTAGCTAGAAATCTTGCTACTGTCTTCCAAGGTTTTTTTTTTGATGGCAGATTTACAAACACAAATGAAACAGGCTGTAGCTGAGGCTGCAGTGGATCAAATCAACGATGGGATGGTTCTTGGGCTGGGTTCTGGATCAACTGCGGCATTAATGATTGAGGCTTTAGGACAAAAAATTTCATCAGGCCAATTGAAAAATATTGTTGGAGTAACGACGTCCTTTCAAGGGGAAGTTCTAGCAACTAAATTGCAAATACCGTTGAAAAATTTATCTGCGGTATCTCATATTGATTTAGCTATCGATGGAGCAGATGAGGTTGATTCTAAATTTCAATTGATCAAAGGGGGTGGAGCCTGTCATGTTCAGGAAAAGCTTGTTGCGTCGCTAGCAGATCGTTTTGTTGTGGTTGTTGACTCAACCAAGATTGTGAAACAGTTAAATCTTGAATTTAAACTTCCAGTTGAAGTTTTACCTTCAGCGTGGCAATTGGTTGATCAACAATTAAAACAATTGGGAGGTACTTCAGATCTGCGAATGGCAACAAAAAAAGCAGGACCAATAGTTACTGATCAGGGGAATTTAGTGCTAGATGTTACTTTTGAAAATGGCATTCATAGCCCTGAGACATTAGAGCCTTTAATTAATAATATTCCTGGCGTACTTGAGAATGGCTTATTCGTTAACCTTGTAGATGAAGTTCTTGTAGGGGAAATCCAGAATGGGAAGTCTACTGTTACTTCTCTTCGAAAGACTTAGAGCTTCTAATCCTTATTGAATTTGCGTGACTATAAAGACCTTCGCTGTTTGCAAGCTCAATAATGGCTTGTCTGTTATTTTCGAAAGCACTTTGATTAAATTCAATTATTGATGTATTTTTCATGAAAGTTTCCACACTTAGAGCACCGCTAAACTTTGCAGTCCCTGAAGTTGGTAAGGTGTGATTGGGTCCTGCAATATAGTCTCCAACAGCTTCTGGGCTTAAAGGACCTAAGAAAATTGCTCCAGCATTAATTATTTTATTTTCATATTGATAAGGCTTTTCTATTAATAATTCAAGATGCTCAGGAGCAAAATAATTGCTTAAATTAATACAAGTTTCAATATCATTGCAAAGAACTTTTAGACCCCATTCCTTCAGTGCGGTAAGACATATTTCTGCTCTTGGGTGTTGATTAAGCTGATCCAGTATGGCCTGATCGATATTGTCAGATAAACGTTTATCTGTTGTTAATAAAATAGTTGCAGCTAATGGATCATGCTCTGCTTGAGCTAGTAAATCTGCGGCTATAAAGTCAATATCAGCGCTACCATCTGCAATGATTAATACTTCACTAGGGCCTGCAAGTGCATCAATTCCAACTTCTCCATAAACATATTTTTTGGCCAAAGTTACATACAAATTACCAGGACCACTTATTACATTAACTTTCGGAATGGTTTCAGTGCCATAAGCCATAGCTCCAATTGCTTGCGATCCTCCAACACGAAAAACTTTTTTGATACCCACCAAAGAAGCAGCTGCTAAAACGGTTTTATTGATAATCCCATCCGAGTGTGCTGGAGAACACATAATTATCTCGTCAACCCCTGCCACGTAAGCAGGAATAGCATTCATTAATACTGTGCTTGGATATGAAGCTCTGCCACCAGGCACATAAATCCCAGCTCTTTGAACTGGTTTCCATCTTCTGCCAAGCTTCTCTCCAAACTTTCCTTTAAGAAGAATATTTTTTGGAACTTGGCTTTTATGGAAGCTTTCTATACGACTTTTGGCAATTGATAGTGCTTCTTGTAATGGCTGTGGAGTTAGTTTCCACGCTTGGTCAATTTCCTCATTTGTAACTGCTAGAGGATCAGGATCAAATCCATCAAATTGCAATGTGTAATGAGACAAAGATTTGTCTCCGTGATCTTTAATATCTTCAAGAATTTTTTCTACAGTTCGTGCAGCTTGCTTTTGCTTATCTCCTCTTGTTCTATTGGATATTCTTTCCAGAGCAGTCATTGCTGCCTGGAAATCAGTGGCGAAGGATAGTATTTGGCTTGACTCAGCCAAGTTTTCTAACCTGAACTCTATTATCAAACTAAAGCCTAGAGGCTTTAATTGTCTTGTATCTCTGTAAGATTTTTTTTTATTAGCTTGTTGAGGTAATGTAGAAAGCTAAATCAAAACTATTTGGCCGCAGTGGCAAATACCAATTCAGCTAAAAAGCGAATACAGGTTGCAGAGCGCAATCGTTTACAAAACAGATCCTATAGGTCTGCAATAAGGACTTTGATGAAGAAATGCTTTGCATCATGTGGTACTTATATGAACAAGCCAGGGGAACAAGCCAAAGTAGATGTCCAAAAAAGCATGAATGATGCATTCAGTAAAATTGACAAAGCTGTTAAGAGAGGGGTCTTACATAGCAATGCAGGTGCAAATCAAAAGTCTCGTTTAAGTGCTGCGGTAAAAAAAGCAATTGAACCAGTAGTAAATAATTGAATTACAGGGATCTCCACCCTTTATCCTTGTTTGGATAGAGAAAAATGAAAATAAAGCTTTCAGTAAATGACTAATTACTCTTTTATAGATAGCCATTGTCACCTTATATTTAAGAATTTTGAGAAAGACTTGGATGAGGTTTCAGAAAGGTGGAGAAATGCCGGAGTTACGAACCTTATTCATGCTTGTGTAGAAACTGCTGAGATCCCAGCAATTCGTGCATTGGCTGATCGTTTCCCAGAGTTAAATTACTCAGTAGGTGTTCATCCGCTTGACACGAAATCTTGGAGTGATAAAAGCATCAATGTTCTGCGCAAAGCTGCAATTGATGACCCTAGAGTCGTAGCTATTGGAGAACTGGGATTAGATCTTTTTAGAGATAAAAATCTTCAGGAACAGTTAAATATACTGCGACCTCAATTGCTTTTAGCTAATGAATTAGATTTGCCCGTAATCATTCACTGTAGAGACTCTGCTGACCCAATGATCACCTTGCTTTCTGAATTAAAAGATTCTGATAAGTGCCCAAGAGGAGTAATGCATTGTTGGGCTGGGAGCTCCACAGAGATGGCAAGTTTTGTAGATCTAGGTTTTTACATTAGTTTTAGTGGATTGGTAACTTTCCCTAAAGCCCAAGAAACTCATGATTGTGCTCGAAGAGTACCTCAAGATCGATTTTTAATTGAAACAGATTGCCCTTTCTTAGCACCTGTTCCTTGGAGAGGGAAACGCAATGAACCGGCCTATGTTGCAGAGGTGGCTAAAAAGCTCGCTGAACTAAGAGAGGAAACCCTGATATCGATCGCAAATCAAAGTACTGCTAATGCTAAGAAATTGTTTAATTTGCTCTAATACAGATTTTTAGTGGATAAAAAAATCATCCAAGTGTAATATCTAGAATTGTCCTGGTCTTGGTGCAGGTTTACTGTGCCTTTTTTAGAAAAGAATGGTCCTCCTTTTCAGAGGTTTGTCGAATTTCGCAATTTTCAACCGCGTTTACTGAGTCATTGATGTCAATTAGCTCCCTCATTTTGTGAAGGAGTACATGGGTACTTTTGCTCTTTGATTAACCGGCTTGAAGACCAAACTTTTCAGTCCAGCTATCAATTCACCCTATTAACCGCAGGTTCTCGCATGAGTAGAAGCGCGATTCAGGTCGCTAAGACCGCTACACACCTGCCTGATCTGGTTGAGGTGCAGCGAGCAAGTTTTAAGTGGTTTTTGGAAAAAGGCTTAATTGAGGAGTTGGAGAACTTCTCCCCGATAACTGATTACACTGGCAAGCTAGAGCTTCATTTCATAGGCAGTGAATATCGCTTAAAGCGACCTCGTCATGATGTAGAAGAAGCTAAGAAAAGAGATGCAACTTTTGCTTCTCAGATGTATGTCACTTGTCGTCTAATTAATAAGGAAACAGGCGAAATAAAAGAGCAAGAAGTTTTTATAGGTGAATTGCCATTGATGACTGAAAGAGGAACTTTTATTATTAATGGAGCAGAGCGAGTAATTGTTAATCAAATAGTTAGAAGCCCAGGAGTTTATTTTAAAGATGAGCAGGATAAGAATGGTCGAAGAACTTACAATGCAAGTGTTATTCCAAACCGTGGTGCATGGTTGAAATTTGAAACAGACAAGAATGATCTACTACATGTAAGAGTTGATAAAACTAGAAAGATAAATGCTCATGTCTTAATGAGGGCAATGGGTCTTTCAGATAATGATGTTATAGATAAATTACGACATCCTGAATATTATAAGAAATCTATAGAGGCAGCTGATGAAGAAGGTATTAGTTCAGAAGATCAAGCTTTGCTTGAACTTTATAAAAAGTTAAGACCAGGCGAGCCGCCTTCGGTAAGTGGGGGACAACAACTTTTGCAAAGCAGATTCTTTGATGCTAAGCGTTATGATTTAGGTAGAGTAGGAAGATATAAAATTAATAAGAAATTAAGACTAACTATTCCAAACTCAGTTAGAACACTTACTCATGAAGATGTTCTATCAACAATTGATTATTTAATTAATCTTGAGCTTGATGTAGGCGGTGCTACATTAGATGATATAGATCATCTTGGTAATCGTAGAGTTAGATCTGTAGGAGAGTTATTACAGAATCAAGTTCGGGTTGGATTAAATCGTTTAGAAAGAATAATTAAGGAAAGAATGACTGTTGGAGAGACTGATTCTTTAACTCCAGCACAATTAGTAAACCCTAAGCCTTTGGTAGCGGCTGTTAAAGAATTTTTTGGTTCAAGTCAATTGAGTCAGTTCATGGACCAAACTAATCCTTTGGCTGAGTTGACACATAAAAGGCGTATTTCGGCATTAGGGCCAGGGGGACTAACTCGAGAAAGAGCAGGATTTGCAGTTAGAGATATTCATCCTTCCCATTACGGAAGACTTTGCCCAATTGAGACTCCAGAGGGTCCCAATGCTGGTTTGATAAATTCCCTCGCTACCCATGCAAGAGTTAATGATTATGGTTTTATTGAAACACCTTTTTGGAAGGTAGAACAAGGAAGAGTAATTAAAGAAGGTAAGCCAATCTATTTATCTGCTGACTTAGAAGATGAGTGCAGAGTTGCGCCTGGGGATGTTGCTACTGATAAGGAAGGAATGATTCTTGCAGATTTAATTCCAGTGAGATATAGACAGGATTTTGAAAAAGTACCACCAGAGCAAGTGGATTATGTTCAACTTTCACCTGTTCAAGTTATTTCTGTTGCCACATCTTTAATTCCATTCCTAGAGCATGATGATGCTAATAGGGCGTTAATGGGATCAAATATGCAGCGCCAAGCTGTTCCTCTTTTACGTCCAGAACGTCCTTTGGTGGGGACTGGATTAGAAACGCAAGTTGCAAGAGATTCTGGGATGGTTCCTATATCTCAAGTAAACGGAAAAGTTACTTATGTTGATGCTAATTCTATAGTCGTAACGGATGAGGAAGGGATTGAGCACGTCCATTATTTGCAGAAATACCAGCGTTCTAACCAAGATACTTGCTTAAACCAAAGACCAATAGTTAATAATGGTGATCAGGTTATCATTGGGCAGGTATTGGCTGACGGTTCGGCATGTGAGGGGGGTGAAATAGCTTTAGGACAAAATGTTTTGATTGCTTATATGCCTTGGGAAGGATATAACTACGAAGATGCAATTTTGGTTAGTGAAAGATTAGTCAAAGATGATCTTTACACCTCTGTTCATATAGAAAAGTATGAGATTGAAGCTAGGCAAACGAAGTTAGGACCTGAGGAAATCACAAGAGAGATCCCTAATATTGCTGAAGAAAGCCTGGGTAATCTTGATGAAATGGGTATTATTAGAATCGGTGCATTTGTAGAGAGTGGAGATATTCTTGTAGGCAAAGTAACTCCTAAGGGTGAGTCTGATCAGCCTCCTGAGGAAAAGCTTTTAAGAGCTATTTTTGGTGAAAAAGCTAGGGATGTAAGAGATAACTCTTTGCGTGTTCCTAGTACCGAGAGAGGACGCGTGGTTGACGTAAGAATCTATACAAGAGAACAAGGTGATGAACTGCCTCCTGGTGCAAATATGGTTGTACGTGTTTATGTTGCTCAGCGAAGGAAAATACAAGTAGGCGATAAAATGGCTGGCAGGCATGGGAACAAAGGAATTATTAGCCGGATACTTCCTAGAGAAGATATGCCTTATTTACCCGATGGGACTCCTGTAGACATTGTTTTGAATCCTTTAGGCGTCCCTAGTCGTATGAATGTTGGTCAGGTCTTTGAGCTTTTAATGGGTTGGGCAGCGTCTAATTTGGATTGCAGAGTCAAAGTAGTTCCCTTCGATGAAATGTATGGTGCTGAAAAGTCTTATCAGACTGTTACCGCTTATTTAAAAGAAGCTGCTAGTCAGCCAGGGAAAGATTGGGTATATAACCCTGAAGATCCAGGAAAACTACTATTAAGAGATGGAAGAACAGGTGAGCCTTTTGATCAGCCAGTTGCTGTTGGGTATTCTCATTTTCTTAAATTAGTTCACTTAGTAGATGACAAAATACATGCTCGTTCTACTGGTCCTTACTCATTGGTTACTCAGCAACCTTTGGGTGGAAAGGCTCAGCAAGGTGGGCAGCGTCTTGGAGAGATGGAAGTATGGGCTTTAGAGGCTTACGGCGCAGCTTATACATTGCAAGAATTGTTGACAGTAAAATCCGATGACATGCAAGGTAGGAATGAAGCCTTAAATGCCATTGTTAAAGGCAAGCCAATACCTAGACCAGGTACACCGGAATCTTTCAAGGTATTAATGCGTGAATTGCAATCTCTAGGTCTTGATATTGGGGTTTATACAGATGAAGGGAAAGAAGTTGATTTGATGCAAGATGTTAACCCACGCCGAAGTACTCCTAGCAGGCCTACTTATGAATCATTGGGATCAGATTATCAAGAAGAATAATTGTTTTAAAAATTTTCTTCTACTTATTAATTAACATTTTTATACTCTCATGACTAACAGCAACCTTCGAACAGAAAATCATTTTGATTATGTCAAAATCACCTTGGCTTCGCCTGAAAGAGTAATGTCTTGGGGGCAAAGGACTTTGCCTAATGGTCAAGTTGTTGGTGAAGTAACTAAACCAGAAACTATTAATTACCGAACTTTAAAGCCAGAAATGGATGGGCTTTTTTGTGAAAAAATATTTGGTCCTTCAAAAGATTGGGAATGTCATTGCGGTAAATATAAGAGAGTTAGACACCGTGGAATTGTATGTGAAAGATGTGGTGTTGAAGTTACCGAGAGCAGAGTGCGGCGTCATAGGATGGGGTTTATTAAACTGGCCACCCCTGTATCTCATGTTTGGTATTTAAAAGGAATTCCAAGTTATGTTGCGATTTTGCTTGATATGCCTCTCAGAGATGTTGAGCAGATTGTTTATTTTAATTGTTATGTTGTTTTGGATATAGGGGATCATAAGGATCTTAAGTATAAGCAACTGTTAACGGAAGATGAATGGTTGGAAATTGAGGATGAAATCTATGCAGAAGATTCAACAATAGAGAATGAACCAGTTGTTGGAATAGGAGCAGAAGCTTTACAGCAACTTCTCGAAGATCTTGATCTTAATGAGATAGCGGAAACCCTTAGAGAAGAAATCACTGGTAGTAAAGGGCAAAAAAGGGCTAAATTAATTAAAAGGCTCAGAGTTATAGATAATTTTATTGCTACCAATGCTCGCCCTGAATGGATGGTTTTAGATGCAATTCCCGTTATTCCACCTGATTTGCGACCAATGGTTCAATTAGATGGAGGACGTTTTGCTACTTCTGATTTAAATGATTTATATAGACGAGTCATCAACAGGAATAATCGATTAGCGCGTTTGCAGGAAATATTAGCGCCTGAAATCATAGTCAGGAATGAGAAAAGAATGCTTCAAGAAGCCGTTGACGCTCTTGTTGACAATGGAAGAAGAGGTAGGACTGTTGTTGGAGCCAATAACCGTGCTTTAAAGTCTTTAAGCGATATAATCGAGGGTAAGCAGGGACGTTTCAGGCAAAATTTATTAGGTAAGCGTGTTGATTACTCAGGAAGGTCAGTAATAGTTGTTGGACCAAAGTTAAAAATGCATCAATGTGGTTTGCCAAAAGAAATGGCAATAGAGCTCTTTCAGCCTTTTGTTATTCATCGACTCATTCGCCAGAATATTGTCAATAACATTAAGGCTGCTAAAAAACTTATCCAGAGAGCTGATGATGAGGTTATGCAAGTTTTGCAAGAAGTGATAGATGGGCATCCAATTTTGTTAAACAGAGCACCAACTTTGCACAGACTTGGAATTCAAGCTTTTGAACCTAAATTAGTTGATGGCAGAGCTATTCAGCTTCACCCATTAGTTTGTCCTGCTTTTAATGCTGACTTTGATGGTGACCAAATGGCTGTTCATGTCCCTTTAGCAATTGAGTCGCAAACTGAGGCTCGGATGTTAATGCTTGCTAGTAATAACATTCTTTCACCAGCAACCGGAGAACCGATTGTGACCCCTTCTCAGGATATGGTTTTAGGTTCTTATTACTTGACAGCTATTCAGCCTGATGCACCGAAGCCTGAGTTTGGTAATCAATCAAAAACTTTTGCAGCACTAGAAGATGTCATCAATGCTTTTGAAGATAGAAGAATTCATTTGCATGATTGGGTATGGGTCAGATTTAATGGTGAAGTTGAGGATGACGATGAGAATATAGAGCCTACTCATTCTGAAAAACTGCAAGATGGAACTTCAATCCAACAATGGCCTTTAAAGCGTGACCGTTTAGATGAGAAAGGGGTTCTAATCAGTAGATTTGTCCTAACTACTGTTGGCCGTGTGGTCATGAATCATACGATTTTTGATGCTATAGCAACAGCTTGAATTCTTTTTAATCCATCTTCTCAATTAATCATTTAACTTAGTTATCACCATGACACCAACCTCTCCAAAATCCCGTAAAACTACAGGTAAGGGTAGAAAGGGCAGTAAGAAAAAGAACAAACGTGCAAATGAGATACCACCTCTTTCCAAAACGCCTCCTTCATTTAGGAATCGTGTAGTTGATAAGAAAGTTTTAAAACACTTAGTAGCCTGGGCCTATAAAAATCATGGAACTGCTGTAACCGCAGCAATGGCAGATAATTTAAAAGATTTAGGCTTCAAATATGCAACTCAAGCAGCCGTTTCTATTTCCGTAGATGATTTAAAAGTTCCAGAGGCTAAGCAAGACTTACTTGGAGAGGCAGAACAACAAATAACGGCTACTGAGGAATGTTATCGACTTGGAGAGATTACAGAGGTTGAGCGCCATACAAAGGTCATAGATACTTGGACTGAAACCAATGAGAGGCTTGTAGATGCTGTTAAAAAGAATTTCAATCAAAACGACCCTTTGAATTCCGTCTGGATGATGGCGAACTCTGGAGCTAGAGGAAATATGTCTCAGGTTAGACAGTTGGTTGGGATGAGGGGACTAATGGCAAACCCACAGGGAGAGATTATTGACTTGCCTATTCGTACAAATTTTAGAGAAGGTCTAACAGTTACAGAATATGTGATCTCATCTTATGGGGCTCGAAAAGGTCTTGTTGATACTGCTTTAAGGACTGCAGATTCAGGCTACTTGACCAGGCGATTAGTTGATGTTGCTCAGGATGTAATAGTTCGTGAAGAGGATTGTGGAACAAGTAGGTCAAAATTAGTGAAAGCTGAAGATGGGCGTTTTGGGAATAGATTAGTTGGACGTTTGACTGCAGAGCAGATTGATTCTGCAGATGGAGTTGTTATAGCTAAGAAAAATACAGCTATTGACCCAGAACTATCTAAACGAATTGAGGATGCGCGTATAGAAGGAGTGATGGTTAGATCACCTTTGACTTGTGAGGCTACTCGTTCAGTTTGTAGAAAGTGCTATGGATGGGCTCTTGCTCATAACCATCTGGTTGATTTAGGAGAAGCGGTAGGCATTATTGCAGCTCAGTCAATTGGTGAGCCTGGTACACAATTAACAATGAGAACATTCCATACAGGAGGTGTTTCCACTGCAGAAACTGGCGTTGTTCGATCTACTGTTGCAGGAAAAGTTGAATTTGGATCAAAGGCGCGTGTCCGTGGTTATAGAACACCTCATGGGGTAGAAGCACAGCAAGCCGAAGTAGACTTCACTTTGAAAGTAAAACCATCAGGTAGTGGTAAGACTCAAACAATAGAAATTTCAAATGGCTCACTGATTTTTGTTGATAATGGCCAAGAGATAGCTTCTGATGTAACGGTTGCTCAAATTGCTGCTGGAGCAGTTAAAAAGAGTGTTGAGAAAGCAACAAAAGATGTTATTTGTGACCTAGCTGGCCAGGTTCGTTACGAGAGTGTTATCCAACCAAAAGAAGTCACCGATAGACAAGGGAATATCACTCTTAAAGCTCAACGGCTTGGTCGTCTTTGGGTATTAGCTGGAGATGTGTATAACCTGCCTCCAAATGCACGTCCAGTTGTCGAAAGAAATGTCGAGGTTAAATGTGGACAAGTCTTGGCTGAAGCAAGTCAGGCAAGTGAATTTGGTGGTCAGATACGTTTACGAGATTCAATAGGTGATTCGCGGGAAGTGCAAATTGTCACTACATCTATGACACTCGATGATTTTAAATTATTAGAAGAGTCGACTCACTCAGGAGAGATATGGAATCTTGAAGCTCAAGATGGCACAAAATATCGTTTAAACACGGCCCCTGGCAGCAAAATTAGTAGTGGTGAAGTGATCGCTGAGCTGGCAGATGATCGGTTCCGCACAAAAACTGGTGGATTGGTCAAATATGCACCTGGGCTGGCAATTAAAAAGGCAAGATCAGCCAAAAATGGCTTTGAAGTTAGTAATGGTGGAACCCTAATTTGGATCCCTCAAGAAACACATGAAATTAACAAGGATATTTCGTTGTTGATGATTAAGGACCGTCAATGGATTGAAGCAGGTACAGAAGTTGTTAAAGATATTTTTAGCCAAACTGCTGGCATAGTCACTGTTACTCAGAAAAATGATATCCTTCGGGAAATTATTGTTCGTAGTGGAGAATTTCACCTTTGCAATGAATCTAAAGCTTTAGAGCGATTTGAAGATGAAGGGCAGATGGTTAATCCTGGAGAAACCATTGCCAAAGGACTTAAAGCAGAGTTTATGTGTCTTGTTCAAACTGTTGAATCTAAAGAGGGTAAAGGACTTTTATTACGACCCGTCGAGGAATATACAATTCCTGATGAGGCTCAATTGCCTGAACTTTCCCATGTCAAGCAAGAGAAAGGACCTCACTTAGGTCTTAAAGCTACACAGAGACTTGCTTTTAAAGATGGGGAATTAATTAAGTCTGTAGAAGGAGTTGAGTTGTTGAAAACACAATTGATCCTTGAGACATTCGAAACAACTCCTCAGATGACGGTTGACGTTGAAGTCTTACCAGACAAAAAAGCGAAGACAATTGATCGATTGAAGTTGGTTATTTTAGAAAGTATTTTGGTTAGACGAGACACAATGTCTGATTCAAGTCACGGTTCGACTCACACTGAACTTCAAGTGAAGGATAATCAGATTGTCAATGCAAGGGATGTAGTAGCAACAACTCAGATTTTGTGCAAAGAAGAGGGAGTTGTACAATTGCCTCAGACTGCGGAAGGGGACCCTATTCGTCGACTTATTGTTGAACGAGTAGAAGACACTACAGTCTTAACTGCTAAAAATTCACCTCTTCTTAAAGTTGGTCAAAGAGTCGTTGATGGGGAGCTCCTTTCAGAGGGAGAACCAATCCAATGCTGTGGAGAAGTCGAAAATGTCAAAGGGAATAAGGTTACTCTCCGATTAGGAAGGCCTTATATGGTCTCCCCAGATTCAGTGTTGCATGTTCGTGACGGAGATTTAGTACAGCGTGGTGATGGATTGGCATTGTTAGTTTTTGAAAGGCAAAAGACTGGAGATATTGTTCAAGGTTTACCTCGAATTGAAGAGCTATTAGAAGCTAGAAGGCCAAGAGATTCAGCTGTGTTATGTAAGAAGCAAGGCGTTGTCGAGATCAAGCAAGAAGATGACGAATCAATAGTTTTGAAAGTTATAGAGAGTGATGACTCCTTGTCTGAATATCCAATACTGCTTGGAAAGAATGTAATGGTAAGTAATGGACAGTCAGTTAATGCAGGCGAATCTTTGACAGATGGACCAATTAATCCTCACGAACTTCTTGAGTGTTATTTCGGAGATTTTAGAGATAGAAAGCCACTTATGGAAGCAGCTCAAGAAGCAATTGCAAAACTTCAGCACCGATTAGTTAATGAAGTTCAGAACGTCTACAAATCTCAAGGGGTTTCTATTGATGATAAACATATCGAGGTAATAGTACGCCAAATGACCAGTAAGGTACGAATAGAAGATGCTGGCGACACTACTCTTTTACCTGGGGAACTAATTGAGATTAGACAAGTTGAAGATACTAATCAGGCTATATCCGTCACTGGTGGTGCGCCTGCAGAATTCACACCAGTTCTTTTAGGTATTACTAAGGCCTCATTGAATACGGATAGCTTTATTTCTGCTGCTTCATTCCAAGAGACGACTAGGGTACTTACAGAAGCTGCGATTGAAGGTAAGTCTGATTGGTTAAGAGGCTTAAAAGAGAATGTGATTATTGGCCGACTTATTCCAGCAGGTACAGGTTTTAGTGGATTTGTCGAAGAATTAAAAGCAGAGGCAGGACCTCATCCAGATATTCTGGCCGAAGATCCTGCAGGCTATAGAAGGATTCAAAATTTAAGACCTGATTATACGGTTGATATGCCTGCATCAGCTGCTGTAAGTTCTACGTCAGTACTAGATGACCCTAGTGATGAAGATCTAGAAGCCACAAGAAGTAGGCATGGTATAGATCCTACTGCGAGTAATTTTGCTGCATTTGTAAGACCTGATGGAGAAGATCAAACACAGGAAGATCAGATGCCAGATCCAGCAGCATTAGAGGGACTTCAAGAAGAGGGCTTACTTTCAGATGAGTAAGAAAATTGAATAGGCATTAAAACTATGTTTTAACCTTAACTTAATTGTAGCTATCACAAATTAAATGCTTAAACCAAAACTAATTCCAAAAAGGACTTTGCCTAAATATGGTTTTCATGGACATACCGAGAAATTAAATGGTCGGTTGGCAATGATAGGATTCATTGCTTTGATTATATTAGAAGTTAAATTGGGACATGGTTTATTAGTAAGGTGATTGCTTCAGTATCAAAAGCAGAAAAGATTGTTTTACTAGGCAGAAATATTAGTCAGCTTGAGAAGCTTGCAAAGGATCATGGAGAGTCAACTTATAGAGGACGTCAATTGCATGAATTTGTGTATGGAAAGGGTGTAAAAAGTATAGAAGATATTTTTGTTTTACCAAAGTCATGGCGTAATTCTCTAAACAATCAAGGTTTTCAAATAGGACGTCTTAGAGAAATTAAACGGTTGGAAGCAAATGATCAAACAATAAAATTATTACTTGGAACTACTGATGGAGAAATTATTGAAACTGTTGGTATTCCTACAAAGAATCGTTTGACTATTTGTGTTTCCAGTCAAGTTGGTTGTCCTATGGGATGTAAATTTTGTGCTACTGGGAAAGGAGGTTTACAACGTTCTTTGGAAGTCAATGAAATTGTTGATCAAGTTCTGAGTACTAGAGAAGCATTTCAGCGACGAGCTTCCCATGTTGTTTTTATGGGGATGGGGGAACCTTTATTGAATATTGAATCTGTTTTGGATTCAATTAGTTGTATGAATACTGATTTGGGTATTGGCCAACGTCGTATTACTCTCAGCACGGTTGGTGTGCAAGGCACTCTTTCTCAGTTAGCTGAATTAGCTTTAGAACGTTTAGGTCGTGTGCAATTTACGCTCGCGGTCAGCCTTCATGCGCCAAACCAAAAACTGCGTGAAATGTTAATACCTTCTGCTAAGTCGTACCCGATTAGAGACTTACTTGATGATTGCAAGCATTATTTCTCTGTTACTGGGAGGAGAGTAAGTTTTGAATACATTTTATTAGGAGAAATTAATGACCAGATTCAACATGCAGAAGAATTATCTGATCTCATAGGTGGCTTTCAGAGTCATGTGAACTTAATTGCCTATAACCCAATAGATGAGGAAGATTTTCAACGACCTTCACTTGCAAGAATAAGGAAATTTATGGAAGCTTTAAGAAATAGGGGAATTGCAGTAAGCCTTAGATCTAGTCGAGGGCTGGATAAGAATGCAGCCTGTGGTCAACTACGGCGACAACATGCGTCTTTGATTTAGCTTTTCTTAATCAAGCTTTACCTCATGGGTAATTAAACAAATTTATGGCATTCATTGATTGGTTAATTCTTTTTGGCTATTTAGTAATCACTTTAATATTGGGTGTAGGGCTTTCCCATAAAAATCGTTCTGATACTGATTATTTCGTTGCAGGCCGCAGTTTGACAGGGTGGCTAGCGGGTGCTTCGATGGCAGCGACTACTTTTTCAATTGATACTCCTCTTTATGTGGCTGGAGTTGTTGGGACTCGAGGACTCCCTGGTAATTGGGAATGGTGGAGTTTTGGCTTTGCTCATATCGCCATGACTATTGTCTTTGCTCCTTTGTGGAGGCGTACTGGTGTAATGACTGATGCGGCTTTTACAGAGCTGCGGTATGGGGGCTCCTCTGCAGCATGTTTGCGAGCTGTCAAGGCTTTTTTACTTGCTATACCAATTAATTGTATAGGCATTGGCTATGCATTCTTGGCTATACGTAAGGTTGCAGAAGCATTAGGAATAGTAGATGGTCATCTTGTATTTGGACCCATCAGTGACACTCTGCTTTTCCTTATTGCTGTAGCAACACTATTGCTTGTTTATACAGTTGTTGGAGGGTTATGGGCTGTTGTTGTTAATGACTTTATTCAATTGATTTTAGCTCTCATAGGTGCATTTGCACTTGCTTTTGTAGTGATTCATGCTTCAGGAGGGATGGGACAAATGCTATCTCAACTTAAAGATTTAGAAAGGCCCGAACTACTCTCGATTTTCCCTTGGAGATGGACAGAAAACCGTTTTGAATGGATTGGTGGAGCTGGTATGAGTGTCTCAACGTTTTCAGCATTTATTGCTTTGCAATGGTGGAGTTTTAGACGCAGTGATGGGGGAGGAGAGTTTGTTCAAAGATTGCTTGCCACTAAAGATGAGAAACAAGCAAAGTTTGCAGGATGGGTATTTCTAGTTGTCAATTATCTAGTGAGAAGTTGGTTGTGGATTATCGTTGCTCTTGGTGCGATTGTGCTTCTTCCAGCGCAACAGGACTGGGAGATGAGTTATCCCACGCTTGCAGTTCAATATCTGCCTCCAGCCATATTGGGGATAGTAGTTGTGTCACTGGTGGCAGCGTTTATGAGTACTGTGAGCACTTCAATTAATTGGGGAGCAAGTTACTTAACGCATGATCTTTATCAACGGTTTTTAAGACCATCAGCTCGGCCAAAAGAATTGCTTTTTTTAGGCCAAATAACTAGTTGCATGTTGCTTGCTTTAGGCATTCTTACCGCTTTAATAAGTGACAGTATCGGAACTATTTTTCGTTTAGTAATAGCTATTGGAACTGGTCCAGGAGTTGTGCTTGTCCTGAGGTGGTTGTGGTGGCGGGTTAATGCGATAGCCGAATTGGCAGCAATGATATCTGGTTTTGTTGTAGGACTTACAACATCCATAGTCCCAATTTTCAGGATAGAAGACTATGGCGTCAAACTGCTTTTTACAACTGGATTTACAGCAATTATTTGGTTAATGACGATGATGTTAACCCCCCCAGAATCAGATGAGGTTTTAGAAAAATTTGTAATCCAAGTTAAACCACCAGGACCTGGATGGAAGGTCTTACGAAGGAAGTTAAATGTTGAACCAGTTGATTCTCTAAAAGATTTATTTATAAGCTTTCTTATGAGTATTGGAATACTTTTTGGTGCTCTTTTTGCGTCAGGGTCTTTCTTGCTACATCAGGAAAGGGGAGGTTGGATTGGGTTAATAGTGTGTGGTTTTTGTCTTGTTTCTACCAATAGAAATCTATTTAGAAGAACTTTTTTTAAATTATAAGTTTGGATATTTCTAAGATTGAAGCAAAATGGTTGAAAATGTATTTCAATTGTGAGTTTTCTTCGTTCAACAATCTTGCCAATACTAATTGTAGGTCTATTTGCAGTGGCCTTCTTGGCCGTAAGTGCTCGGATTTGGCTTCCTGGTGACATGCTTGCTCCCGCACCAGTTGGTTGAGTTGCTAAGACTTTTAGAATGAATTTATGACTCAAGAGAATTTCAACTTGAATGATGATGGTCTTTTGAAAATGACCATTGATCCGGAAGTCCTTGCTAAAGAATTAGCAGCTGAACTTCAAGGGGATCCTTTGGATGATATTGATTTAGATGCTCTAGATTCAGATCAAGCAAAAGTTGCAAATGATTGTGAAGCAGGTCTTAAATGGTTGCAACAAGGTCATGAAGAACGTTTACAGGGATTAAGAGTGTTTTGCGAGCACAGAGATCCCAGGTCTTTGCCTTTGTTAGTACCTTTATTGTCAGAACCTTGTCCAGTGGAGAGGATGAGCGCTGTTTATGCCCTTGGTAGGAACCCTTCAGCTCGTGCAGTGAATATTCTTCTTGAACTCTTAGAGAAAGACGAGAATGCATATGTAAGGAAGGCTGCTGCATGGAGTTTGGGTAATTATTCAAATGCACCAGTCATGAAGCCTCTTATTAATTCTTTAAAAACAGATATAGCAGCTGTACGTTTATGGGCGGCTAGCTCTTTAGCTGAAGTTGGCTTAAGTTCTACTGCTAATGCCACTGAAGTTGTGACTGAGTTATTAATAAGCTTGAAGATTGATGATGAACCAGTTGTGCGAAGTAATTGTATTTGGTCACTTGGGAGATTATATGAACTAATTTCTGAAAACTTCAAGGTTGAATTCATGGATGCTTTAATTTTCTCTTTGCTTAATGATTCGGAAGCTTCTGTTAGAGATGAGGCTCGAGTTGTATTGGAGCAAATAGATACACCTGAGGTTCAGGCTCGAGTAAAATTGGCCCTTGAGGAAAGGAGTTTGTTTTGATTTGTGATTTTTAATATTTCGATGTTACAAATGAACTCACTACTTTGACCCATTTTATATAGCATTTAGTACCTTCATTTTCTGATGCATGCCTCAGCGCATTTTGCGATTTCGAATTCGTCAAGATGGCGTTGTTGAAGAATCGGTTGATGGAGTGGTTGGAAAGTCATGTAATCAGTTGACAGAGAGGATCGAGGCTGCAATTGGCAGCGTTGAAAATCGAGCTCTGAAAGCAGAGGCTTATCTTGAAGAAGAAGTTCAATCTCAGTCAATTTCACTAGAGATCTCCTGATGTCCCACTTCAGTACTGTCAAAACTCAGCTACGTAAAAGAGAGCCCTTGCTTCAAGCACTCCATAATCTTGGATATGTCCCGCAAGAGGGAGAACAGCTTGTTAGAGGCTATAGAGGCCAAACAGTGAAGGCTCAAATGTCAATTCAAATGCCTCATGGCGGTGATATAGGTTTTCGTTGGAATGAAACTTCAAAAGCTTATGAACTAGTAACAGATTTAGATCTTTGGAAACAGCAAATTCCCGTAGATAGGTTTTTAGCAAAATTAACTCAACAATATGCTTTAACAACAGTACTCACCGCAACAGCTGAAGAAGGATTTGAAGTAGCAGAAACAAAGAATAATGTTGATGGTTCAATTGAAATAGTTGTTACACGCTGGGACTCTTAAGCTTAACTCTTGACTAATAATTCTTCGATAGCTTTTGAGGTAAAGGTTTTCGAGGATCCCTCTATAAATGGTAGAGAACCCATCCTGGGAGGGAAGCTTCGCACAAAAGCTGTATGGGTTGATGAATCAACTTGTATAGGTTGTACTTATTGCAATTCAGTTGCGACTAATACATTTGCAATGGAAAGCATTATGGGGAGAGCAAGGGCTTTTCGTCAGGATGGAGATACTACAGAGGTTATTCAAGAGGCGATAGATACTTGCCCCGTAAATTGTATTCATTGGGTTAAATTTGAAGAACTAGATGATTTACGAGCAAAGTTGGAAGAAAATGGTGTACATCCCTTAGGAATGCTTCCAAAAATTTCAAGGCGGGTGCAGCCTTCGAGCAATTGATAGATTTTGATTAATGCAGATCAAAGTACCAACAAGACGTTTTGGACGTACTCAGATAAATATGCCAATCCTTTCTGTAGGTGGGATGCGTTTTCAGCAGAGCTGGACGGATTTATCGATTAATGCAATAGAAAATAAAAATCAATGGGAATTGGAGGCTGTATTAGAACATGCTAAGGCACATGGCTTGCACCATATAGAAACAGCTAGGCACTATGGAAGTTCTGAGCTTCAATTGGGTTTGGCAATGCAGAAAGTTGACGACTCAGAACGTATCATTCAAACAAAAATCCCACCGAGAGATGATGCTAGTGAATTTGAGCGAGAACTAGAGTTGAGTTTTCAGAAATTAAACTGTAAGAGGATTGATTTACTTGCTATACATGGTCTAAACCTTGATGAACATTTAGATCAGACAATCAGGCCTGGTGGATGCCTAGAGGTTGTTCGAAAATGGCAATCTAGAGGGTTAATAGGTCATGTTGGATTTTCGACGCATGCTGCGACGGACTTAATTATTAAAGCTATTGAGACTAACGAATTTGATTACGTAAACCTGCATTGGTATTTTATTTTTCAAGATAATGAACCTGCAATTAAAGCTGCTAATAAATTGGATTTAGGAGTATTTATTATTAGTCCTACTGATAAGGGTGGTCACCTACATTCACCATCTCCAGACCTTTTAAAATTATGTTCCCCATTGCATCCAATTGTCTTTAATGACCTTTTTTGTTTGCAAGATAAACGAATTCATACGATTAGCATAGGAGTAGATAGCCCTGCAAATTTTAAAAAGCATTTAGAAGCAGTTGATTTGCTAAATACATCTATGGAATTGATCCCAATAATTCAAAAACGTCTACTTTATGCTTCTAGAGTGGCATTGGGTAGCAAATGGCTTTCCACATGGAAAGTAGGCTTGCCAAGCTGGAATGAAACCCCAGGGGAAATTAATATACCTGTGCTGCTTTGGCTTTATAACCTTATGGAATCATGGGGGATGGAAAATTATGCTAAAACCCGTTACAGGTTGTTAGGTCAAGCTAATCATTGGTTTCCAGGAGCTAATGCTGACCATTTAGACCAAGAGGTTTGTGAAAATGATTTAAAAGAGGCTTTATATAGAAGTCCTTGGCAAGATGAAATTCCTAATTTGCTACGCAAATTAAAATATCATTTGGGAGGTGATTCTATAAAAAGATTATCAGGTACCTAACGGCCTTTTTGCTGGTATTCCAATTGATCTAGGGTAATTTAAAGGACATTTTTCTACACTCATGAGTGTGATTGCATGTCTAACTCCTTTCTCTTCAGGAAGATAAATGCTTTCTATATTTGTTATCTTTGCCTTTAAATGCTTGAGAGCGCTGTTTAGGTCGTTGTGATCACTTTGGCTCCACTGCCCTTTATATAGGATTGCTTCACCAGTTGATGTTAAAAGTGGAACTAGATATTCGGCTACGATAGGAGCGGACGATACGGCTCTGGCAACCGCTATATCATAAAATTCTCTACAGCAAGCATTTTGCCCTGTGATTTCTGCTCTTTCCGTTCTAATACGTACTCTTTCTCTTAATCCAAGTGAATCTACAATGGATTGAAGTACTTTTGTTTTTCGACTAGTTGAATCTACCAAAGTCAAATCCGCATATGGCAAAGCTATTGCAATTGCCAGCCCGGGGAAACCGCAACCTGTTCCGATGTCAACAATTTTTTTAGATGATGTTGTTTGCAATTCATTTTTTATAGGCCATAGACTATCAATAACTTGTGAGACCCAATAGTCACTTCCATAAAGAAGACGGGTTAGATTGATAGAATTATTCCATTCTTGTAAATGAGATTGCAGTTGAAGAAACTGTTGAAATTGCTTTGAGGATGGTACCCAGTTGATTGTATCCCAGATGAAGCAGGCTTTATTTGAGTAATTGTCCTTAATGGGCATAAATAAAATGCGATTTCATTTCATGCTTGTAAATTAAATATGTCATACATAAGGCTTTGATTCACTCTGGTAGCTATTACGAATTGTTGGGTGTTTCTCCATCAGCTGATCCTCAAACTTTGAGGAAGGCTTTTTATCGATTAAGTAAAGAGTTGCATCCTGATACTACTTTGTTACCAGTCGAAGAAGCAGCGCGAAAATTCCAAGAGGTATATAAGGCTTATGAATTGTTGTCAGATCCTAAACGAAGGGAAAATTATGACCGAATCCTTCGTCA
Organism: Prochlorococcus marinus str. MIT 0919; assembly: GCF_027359375.1. Lineage (NCBI taxonomy): Bacteria > Bacillati > Cyanobacteriota > Cyanophyceae > Synechococcales > Prochlorococcaceae > Prochlorococcus > Prochlorococcus marinus. The sequence goes on along the minus strand of NZ_CP114779.1, from coordinate 919,837 downwards.
TGAAAACTTGGCACAAGTCAGTTCTACTAATTTCCCAGGATTGTTATCTAAGCTTTCTACTACGAAGAAATTCGAAACTTCCCCTCGGAGGAGCTTATCTGGTGGTGAGTTGCTTTCCTTATTTCTTTTGTGTGCAGCTCTTTTAATTAGTTTGTTCTTAGGTGTAGGGTTTGCTTTAGTTAATGGCCGGGAATTACAAGTTCATCCCAGCTGGCTTAGTACTCAAGAATCTTTGATTGTTATTACTCCTTTGAGACCTAGATATGCTCTCACTTCCCCCAGCTAAAACCCCTTTGAATCAACATTCTTTAGGAGCTTTAGAATTTTGGCTCTCTGAGCTTGGTGCTACAAAAAGTGAGGAAGACCCTTGCATTTGGTTTTGGGTCTTCGCGCAATGGTCAGCAGAGATAGAGGTTGGGCAAGATGAATTACGTGTAATTTGGATTAAAGGTGAGCAAAAAAGTCAATTTGGATTTCCTTATGGTCTTTCAAGGCAAGATGTGGAAGATGCCTTGAAGCAAGGACCATAAGATTTAACTTAGAGCTCCTCAAGACCTTTCTCGATAGTTGTATAACACTTTTCTAATTGTGAATCACTAATACAAAGCGGTGGGAGGAGGTATACAACATTACCAAGAGGTCTAATAAATACATCATGATCTAGTGCGTATTTTTTTAAGGCTTTCCCCGCAGCATTTAAATAGCCTCCTCTCCCGTTGGCTTTGATGTCAAAAGCAGCAATAGTCCCGGTAAGTCTGGGTTTTGTTACTTTTGGAGTAGAGACTAATTTCTGTAAATGAGGTAAGTGGCGTGATTCAAAGCTGGTGTAGGCCAAGGGAGTTTTTTCCAGAAGATCTAAACTTGCATTAGCAGCAGCACACCCTAAAGGGTTAGCTGTAAAACTATGGCCATGCCAAAATGTTAGACGTGGGTCTTCGCCTATAAATGTTTGAAAAATTTCCTCCTTCGCCATCGTGACCCCCATTGGCAAGAAACCACTAGTCAATCCTTTTGAAAGGCTCATGAGATCAGGTGATATATTTGCACGATGGGATGCAAATAAACTGCCACATCTACCAAACCCCGTCATTACTTCATCAGCTATAAGAAGTGCTTTTGATTCTTTGACAACTTTTTCAACTTTTTTTAGAAACTCTGCTCTCACCATTGCCATACCTCCAGCACCTTGTACTAAGGGTTCAAGAATTACGGCAGCAGTAGGTTTTTGTAATAGTCGTTCTAGAGATTCAATGACATTATTTTCTTTTTTTTCAACATCTGCATCTCCCCACCATGTCGCTGGCCATGGGACTCTGCTAACGGGGAATAGCTTATCTTCGAATGATTCATTAAATAAGTTACGCTCTCCAACTGCCATGGCTCCAAAAGTGTCGCCATGGTATGCGCCTTCAAAAGCAATGATTTGATGCCTTGGCTCATTTTTGTTTTGCCAATATTGGCAAGCGATCTTAAGAGCTACTTCAACAGCAGTTGAACCGTTATCAGAAAAAAACAATCTTTGGAGGCCGGTTAAATTTCCCAATCTTTTAGCCAGTCTTTCAGCTTGAGGATGCTTGAAATCAGCAAAAATGACTTGTTCTAGTTGCTTGGCTTGCTCGGCAATTGCATTTGCGACATATTTGTTTGAATGTCCGTGAAGTGTTACCCACCAACTACTTATCGCATCAATAACTGATGGCTGCCCCTCTAGTTCTAGGAGCGCATTTTTACCACTTAGTACTCGCCTCTGGGGTGTCGAAGATGCAATTTGTGTAAATGGTGGCCAGATGTTTTCATCCCAGCTAGTCATTGTTGAGTTAATTAGATTCTTAAGTTGATTTCAAGGGGCAGAGCAGTATGTTCCTAACCTTTTTAGAGTTATGTGAAGAGCTCTCTATTGATACTAGTAGTTCTTCAAATGTTTTTACCTCTTAATTATTAGCTAAAATTATTTCTCTAGCAGATTTCTAAGGCAAGTTCCAATATCTTGTCTGAGCCATTCTTTTTGAAGTACTTCTGGAGAGACGGTTTTGAATTGAGGTAATTCAGCGAGAACAGGGATATTGCCTAGTTGCTTTAAAGTTTTTGGGTTGTCTTCATGTGAAGGCCCATTGAGAACAAGACCTAAGATTGGAATGCTGCGCTTATTTAATGCCTCAATACTAAGCAATGTGTGATTCAGAGTCCCAAGCCCGCTCTTTGCAACCAGTACTATTGGTAAATCCCATTTTTTAATTTGATCAATTTGAAGTAATTGACGATTGAGAGGGACCATCAAGCCTCCTGCAGTTTCAATAATTAGGGGTTTGTTACTCAAAGGTAGTGTTAATTTGCTTTGGTGGATTAATTGATTTTCTTTTTCTGCAGCCCAATGAGGCGAAACGGGAGCTTTAAATTTATAGGCCTCTGGCAAATATCTTTCTTTAGGGAGGTTTAACAGATCGCATATTCTTTTAGTGTCCCCACCACCTTCTAGTCCACTTTGAATTGGTTTCCAATAAATACCTTCTAAACCCTGTACAAAGAGACTGCTAACTATTGTCTTCCCCACATCAGTTCCAGTGCCACAAATGATGAGATGAGGAGGCTTTGAATTCATTTTTGAGCCAAAAGTATTTGTACTAACCATGTGAGCTGTGGCTTATTAGAGTGGGTAGATTTTGGCCAATTATTATATAGCCTTCGCCAATGACTAATTTTAAGAGACTTCTTTGGGGTTGTGTGAGCTCCTACTTTTATTATTGGTTTTAATAATGAAGCAATTTCAACCTCTGTTTGAGTATACCTTTCTAATTCGTTAAATCGAATATTTTCGGTTGGGATAGCATTGGCTAGTGAAATGCTTGAAGGGAAGTTCATTGCGGTACAGATTACTTTCGCTGACTTTGCCGCAGCATGCCATTCTGGGAAGCACCCTTTGACTGGAAGAGCAATCGCTAGCCAACCGCCAGGTGCTAAAGCAGAGAACCATTGCTGAATTTTTACTCTGGGTTCGGTTAGCCAATGGAGTGCAAAGTTAGAGGCAATTAGATTTGGAGATCTTGATAAGTTTGTTGGTAGGCCTAATTCAAGATCCCACAGCTTTAGTTGCTTTTGAGGAGAATGTTGTTCAAGCATTTCCTTTGCTCCATCTACTCTAATAACTAATTGGCTAGGGTGTAAATCCTCTAAGATATCTGCTAATAAACCTGTCCCGGAACCCAGATCAAGCCAAATTCCTGGATTGATATTTTGATGTAAACATTGCTTCGCTAGCTTGTGTGCAAATATTTTTTGAATAACAGCAGATTGGTTGTAATTATCGGATGCCTCCTCAAAGTTTCTAATAATATTGCTATGCAAGTCTTTCCCCATTTTTAAGACTCCAACCAAGCTCTTACTTTTATTATTAAGTCTGATGAAATGATTGAATGTCCTTGCCCCTCTATAGTCCAATTTTCAGGTTCTTTGTTGAGGTATTTATTGAGATCTTTTAACAGATTATTTATAGTTATGGGCAGCAAAATGCGATCTTGATCTCCATTAATCACAAGAACCTTTACATTCTTTGATAATCCTTTTGGTAAAGAACTCGTATTAATTAGTAAGTTTAAGTCTGATTGAAGTCTTGCTTTCCCTTCATCTGTGATTCCCTGTTGGATTGGTCCTTCAGGTATTTGGTTTATTGAATGAGGACTATTAGCTTTTTCTAAAAAAGATAAAAGCATTGTGTTCATTGAGGACTGCTCCAAATGCTTTTGCATGCCAAGCAAGCCTATTTTCAAGGCCCGGTTCTCTTTACCGGTGGGGAGGAAGCGACTAAAACTATTTAATAAAACAATATCTGTAGCTTTACTATATATTTCCTTTGAGATGAGATGTGTACCTAGAGAGTGGCAAATTAGGACTCTCTTTGTATCCATGCCTTTGCAAGTGTCGTTAACCCATGATGGATTTAAAGGCTTCCTTTGCCCGTAGCCTCTTTCTCCACTTTGCCAAAACCATTTATTTGCAATGAAATAAGGTTTCCACTTTGCCCATTTATTGCTATCACTGCACCAGCCATGCATAGCTATTACTTGTTTCATTTTGAGCCTAGTGAAGACAATAGCTTTTCAAGAGTGTCTGACGGGAGATCTTTTCTTAGTACAAGTCTTAAGCGTGATGTCTCTTCTGGAACAGTAGGGGGTCTTATCGCAAAGCTTAGTAGACCTCTTGTTTCTAATTTATCTTGATATTCAAGAGTAAGTTTATCTTCTCCAATAATTAACGAGAGTATTGGTCCACTGCCAGGGGGTGTGTTCCACCCTTGTTTTGCTAAAGCCTTTCGCCAATTTTGAGATTCTTTTTGGAGAAGGTGTCCCCAATGTGGATTCTTTTTAATTAAATTCAAAGCTTCCAATGCCGCCGCTGCTAATGGAGGAGCAAGTGCTGTTGTATATCGAAACGCCCCACTAGTTTGAATAAGAATATCTCTAATTGACTTGTTACTTGCTAAAAATGCTCCACCACTGCCAAAGGCTTTCCCAAATGTTCCACTAATGATCTTTACTGGTTCTGAAATCTCGAAGCATAAACCCCGTCCTTTAGATCCCATAACCCCAAGAGCATGAGCTTCATCAACTATCAGATTCGCATTGTATTGATTGCATAAGTTAGAAATTTTCTTTATTGGAGCAGTAGTCCCTTCCATGCTGAAAAGACTTTCCGTGAGTACTAAAGGATTCTGATCAATATGCTCTTTAAGAATTCTTTCTAGATGATTCATATCATTATGGATAAATCGTTTCAGTCTTGCCCCACTTGCTTGTACACCAACTAATAAAGAATGATGTATCAAACGATCTGCTATTACTATTTTGTTCCGATCTGTCAATGCAGTAACAGCTGCAATATTTGCTTGGAATCCACTTGGGAAAAGGAGAACCGATTCTCGCTGTAACCATTCGCTTAATGCATTTTCAAGCTCTAAATGTATTGGTCTACTTCCAGTTAAAAGACGCGAACCACCAGAACCAACCCCTTCAGATTTCATGATCTTGTTGGCTGCTTCAATGACATTTGGGTGCCGACTTAAGCCCAGGTAGTCATTACTTGCAAGGTCAATAAGAGTAGTTTTTTCTTTGTCAGGATAGATGGTGGTTAATTCTGTTGAGTTCTTTCCTAGAGCAAGGGTCCTTAGCTTTCGAATTCTTGATGGAGGGATTTTGTACATTTTTTTAGTTTGATGTCAAAGGCATTACCCGTTTCAATGGATGAATTCAAATTTAGTATTTGGATACCTTAATCTTCTTGGAATAATTCAATTAGAATAATTGCTCTTAGCTCACTAAGATTAGATTAATGAGTTCAGGGGGAGTGTTACGACTTCAGGCGACGTCGTTAATAAGATTCTTGATCCTCAAGAAATCTTCCCATTTGAATTGGATGATTTCCAGTTAGAGGCTATCGATGCTTTAAATCAAGGTCATTCAGTAGTGGTGAGTGCTCCTACTGGTTCTGGAAAAACATTGATTGGTGAATATGCTATTCATCGGGCTATTGCTCATCGTCAAAAAGTTTTTTATACAACCCCCTTAAAAGCACTTTCAAATCAGAAGCTTCGAGACTTTAGAAATCAATTTGGCCCAGAGAATGTTGGGCTGATGACAGGTGATCTAAGCATGAATAGAGAAGCATCGGTTGTTGTGATGACTACTGAGATTTTTCGCAACATGCTTTATGCAGAAATTAATGACGATGTTGACCCTCTCCTGGATGTTGAAACAGTGGTGTTGGATGAGTGTCATTATATGAATGATTCTCAACGAGGTACTGTATGGGAAGAGTCAATTATTCATTGCCCCTCTACTATTCAGCTTGTTGCGCTCTCTGCCACTGTCGAGAATGCTGGTCAACTTACAGATTGGATAGAAGAAGTTCATGGCCCAACAGAATTAATTTTTAGTGATTTTCGACCTGTACCATTGGAGTTCAGTTTCTGTAGTGCGAAAGGTTTACATCCACTGCTAAATAATAATGGCACTGGTTTGCATCCAAATTGCAAGGTGTGGCGCCCTTCAAAAGCTCACAAAAGGAAGAGTCGTTTTTCAAAGCCACCTCAACCTGAATCACCACCTTTAAAATTCGTAATTAAAAAAATTGCTGAAAGACAAATGCTTCCAGCAATTTATTTCATATTTAGTAGACGTGGATGCGATAAAGCTGTTCAAGAATTGGGATCCACCTCCTTGGTAAATGTTCAGGAGAAGCAAGCGATTCAAGAACGTCTTAATTTATATGTAAGGACTAATTCAGAGGCTGTCCGTGAAGGTATTCATTCAGAGGCTTTACTTCGGGGGATTGCTTCACACCATGCAGGTGTTTTGCCAGCTTGGAAGGAGTTGATAGAAGAGCTTTTTCAGCAAGGATTAATTAAGGTTGTGTTTGCAACTGAGACTTTAGCTGCAGGGATTAACATGCCAGCACGCAGCACAGTTATCTCTGTGCTTTCTAAACGAACAGAGAATGGGCATCGTCAACTAATGGGGAGTGAATTCCTGCAGATGGCCGGCCGGGCAGGGAGGAGAGGCCTTGACTCGCGTGGAGATGTTGTAACAGTACAAAGCCGTTTTGAAGGAGTTCGAGAAGCAGGTCAATTAGCTACTAGTCGTGCTGATCCTTTGGTCAGTCAATTTACGCCTAGTTATGGAATGGTTCTTAACCTTTTGCAAAGATACGATCTCGACAAATCAAAGGAGTTAGTTCAAAGAAGCTTTGGACATTATTTGGCGGGCTTAGATTTGGTTGAGGATGAAGCGATAGTGGAGGAGTTGAAAAAGCAGTTAGAAAAATTACAAGAAATTGCTGGAGAGATTCCTTGGAATGACTTCGAAACTTATGAGAAAAGAAAAGGTCACCTTAAGGAAGAAAGGCGACTCCTGCGCATTCTTCAGAAGCAAGCAGCAGAAATTCTAGCTAATGAGCTTACGTTGGCTTTGCAATTTGCAAGTATAGGCTCACTTGTAACTTTGAAAGCACCTCCTTTTCATGGACGTATTACACCTGCTGTGATCGTTAAAAAACAAAATGGACCTGGTCAATTTCCATTGCTTTTATGCCTCACAGATGAAAATGTTTGGACTTTAATCTCCTGTAAATCTGTAGTGAGCCTGCATGCAGAATTAACTTGTCTAGAAGTGAGTACCTGTGATTGCCCTAGTCTTTGGAAGTTAAATGAAATCACTCATGGGAATCAAGAGAGTTCTCAATTGGCATTCGCAATCAAAACGGTTTCCAAGTCTCATGATATGAGAACCCCTCAGTATGATTTAGCTGGTGAGGTTCTTTCCCAAGCAAAGCTTGTTAAAACATTAGAAGAAGAATTGGAATTGCTCCCAGCACATAAATGGGGAGATCGTAAAAAATTAAAAAAACATCGCAAACGTATGAATGAGTTGGAATTGGAGATAAACAATCGACAACAATTAATAGCACATCGTGCTAGTAGGCATTGGAATACTTTTCTTGCTTTAATGGAGATTCTTCAGCATTTTGGATGTTTAGATGAATATGACTCTACTGAAATAGGCAGAACAGTTGCCTCTTTAAGAGGGGATAATGAACTATGGCTAGGTCTATCTTTAATGAGTGGGCATTTAGATGAGTTGAAACCATCAGCTCTTGCAGCTGTTTTAGAAGCAATTAGTACAGATGTTAATCGCCCTGATTTGTGGAGTGGTTACTCTGCTTCGAGTCAATCTATAGAGGCTTTAAATGATCTGGCGGGAATACGTCGGGAATTAACTCTTCAACAGAAACAAAAGCACATTGATATACCGCTTTGGTGGGAGTCAACATTAATGGGCTTGATTGAAGCTTGGGCGAATGGAGTACATTGGACAGACTTAATTGCTAATACTTCTCTGGATGAAGGAGATATCGTACGAATTATTCGACGTACTATTGATTTATTGTCACAAGTGCCTCATTGTGAGGCTATTAGCAAGCAACTAAGAAATAATGCAAGACAAGCGTTAAAAGCAGTAAATCGTTTTCCTGTGTGTGATGCAGAAGATCTTCTAATAGATGGTGGGAACAAGGATGCGTACAACCCTGCTACTGAAAGAATTAGCTCATCAAAATAGTGCTTTTAATCAGAATGTGGATTTGCCATTAATTTTGGATTAACTAACTCGTCAAATTCATCTGCACTGACATATTTAAGTTCGATAGCTGCTTCCCTTAAACTTACGTTTTCCTTGTGTGCGAATTGTGCAATCTTGCAAGCTTTTTCATATCCAATCTTGGGGGACAAAGCTGTTACTAACATTAGTGATTGATTTAGATCATTGTCTATTCTTGATTCGTTTGCTTGAAGGCCTTCAAGCATGAATTTCCTGCAACTTTGGCAAGCATCGTTTAGTAATCGAATGCTTGTTAGAAGATTGAAGCCCAGCAATGGTTTGTAGACATTCATCTGTAGCTGACCACCACTACCACCCATAGTTACGGCAGAATCCAAACCCATGACTTGCATGCATACCATTGACATCGCTTCGCATTGGGTTGGATTGATTTTCCCAGGCATGATAGAACTTCCTGGTTCATTCTCAGGGAGCTTTAGCTCAGCCAAGCCCGCTCGAGGACCACAAGAAAGCAAACGAATGTCATTAACAATCTTTAAGAGTGATACTGCTAGCAGTTTTAGTTGACTCATTGTATTGACTAAGCCATCGTGACTAGCCATAATTGAGAACTTATTTTTTGCGGGCTTGAAGGGTAAATTAGTTAATAGTGAAACTTCAGATACAACTTCTTTATCAAAATACTTAGGAGCATTTAATCCAGTCCCTATTGCCGTACCACCCAATGGAAGGGAATAGAGTTCACTTAGGCTTGTTTCTATTCGATTCTTTGCAGTATCTAATTGATTTTGCCAGGCTGATACCTCTTGTCCCAGGGATAGAGGGACAGCATCTTGAAGGTGAGTACGACCAATTTTGATGATGTCACTCCAAGCAATACTTTTTTGGATTAGTACTTTGATTAGGCTCTCTAGTTCAGGTATTAAGCTGGCTTTAATCTCCTCAATAGTAGCTATATGAATAGCTGATGGGAATACATCATTAGTTGATTGTGAACAATTAACATCATCATTCGGATGCAGGGGTATATGGCTCCCTAAGGGGTTGCCGGTAGCCCTTGCACCAATATTGCTAATAACCTCATTTATGTTCATATTAGTTTGTGTGCCGCTACCTGTTTGCCAAACCTTTAAAGGGAATTGAGAATTATGCTTCCCTTTTAGTATTTCAGTACATGCTTGGATAATTAATGTTTTTTTCTTATCACTTATAAGACCGAGACGATTATTTACTATTGACGATGACAGCTTGATCTTTGCTAAGGCAAATATAAGATTTAAAGGGATTTTCTCTTGTCCAATAGCAAAATTTAGTAGACACCTTTGAGTTTGAGCTCCCCACAATGCATTCGTTGGGACTTCAATTGCCCCAATGCTGTCATGTTCTACTCGGGATGGCATGGACATATATTTTTTGAGTAGTAGATAGTCTTTTCAAAAAGGTACATAATTGCTGAATAGCATTGATGTTTTTAAACGTCTAGTCTATTCCAAATAGTATCAAGATTAGCCTGGTGCAATTTAGTGCTAAAACACTTATCTAATTCTTCTGTAGTAAGCATTTTTGTAATTGCATCATCATTTTCAAGATTAGCGCGAAAGTCACCTGACTCAGTATTCCAGGCAGAATGGGCGTGCTTTTGAACTAGTTGATAGGCTTTTTCTCTAGTGAGACCACTATTTATAAGTGCTAACAGAACCCGTTGACTAAATACCACACCTCCGTAAATATTCATATTCATACGCATGTTTGCAGGGTAAACGCCAAGTCCATCAATTACTTCAGTCATTTCCCTCAACATAAAATGAAGTGTTATTGAAACATCTGGAAGCATCATTCTTTCAGTAGAGCTATGAGTAATATCTCTTTCATGCCAAAGAACAACATTTTCTAATGCTGCTAAAACATAACTCCTAAGTACTCTAGCTAAACCACTAATACGTTCGCTACGTATGGGATTCCTTTTATGTGGCATAGCAGAGCTTCCTTTTTGGCCTTTTGCAAAACTTTCTTCTACTTCGAGTAAATCAGTCCGCTGTAAATTTCTTATTTCAGTTGCAAATCTATCTAATGAAGATCCTACTAGGGCAATAGTTTGAACGTAATCTGCATGCCTATCTCTTGAGATAACTTGTGTACTTGCTGTATCAGCTTTTAGACCTAGTGTCTCGCATGTAAGCTTTTCTATTTGAGGATTTGTATTTGCATAAGTACCCATCGCCCCACTGATTTGTCCTACAGAAATATCGTTTTCCAGTCTTTCCAGCCGTATTAAATTGCGGTTGGTTTCTGCTAACCAACCAGCCAGTTTAAATCCAAAAGTAATTGGTTCGCCATGGATGGCATGGGAGCGACCAATCATTGGAGTTTGCTTGTGACTTTTTAGTTTTAATTGAATTGCATTTTTTAGACTCTTTATTTCTTGGATCAATAACTTTGTTGAGCTTTTTAATTGCAATGCTAAGCCAGTATCTAAAACATCACTACTTGTCATTCCAACATGAATAAATCGCCCTGAGTCTCCAACAAATTCATTTACGTTCGTTAGGAAAGCAATTACATCATGACGAACTTCTGATTCTATCTCAAGAATTCTTCTGCTATCAAAGCTTGCTTTCTCACGTATTTCTTTTATTGCAATATCAGGAATTTCCCCAAGCTTCCAATTTGCTTCGCAAGCGGCAAGCTCAACATCTAGCCATGTTTGATATTTGGCATCATCTGTCCAAATATTTCCCATTTCCGGCAGTGTGTAGCGATCAATCAAAGCTTTATAGAGTTTTAATAAGTACTGAATTTAGACCTTTTTGATCAAGCTGACTTCAGTCTGTGATGATCAACTTCCCAATGAACATATTTCCCCCATGATTGTTGTCTCACTAAGCACCTGCCTCCTTTGCAATTGATAATTTCAAAAGGAGGCAAATCATGTGGCTGATTTTTTAGTTTTACAAAACTACCAGGTGGAAGCAAGTCAAGTATCTTGGTACTTTGCTTTCCAGGCAGCAATCTGAGATGGTTGTATTTGGTACAACTCCTCAAATTTGATGGCTTGGTGCGATCTTTAGACACATTTTTCTCTATTGCATAAGTAGATCTTCTAGGCAATTTTGAAAATTCCCTTACTTCTACAGTTTTTATTCCGTTTCATGTTTGCTTTTATGAAGATATGGCTTCAAAAATCAGACTAGATCTTCACATGCTAACTCAAGGATATGTTGATTCACGTCAGCAAGCTCAAAGGTTAATTAGGGCTGGCAAAGTTCGTGATGTGTCTGGCAAGATATTAGATAAGCCTGGCTTTGAGGTCTCTAAAGATCTGAAATTAATAATTAAAGAGTCAAGACGATTTGTCTCTCGAGGTGGTGATAAACTTCTGGCTGCTTTAGATCGATTCCCAATAAATATTTCTGGGAGAATATGTCTTGATGGAGGTATCTCGACAGGCGGTTTTACGGATTGTTTGTTGAAGCATGGAGCTTCTTTGGTGTATGGGATAGATGTTGGATATGGTCAAACAGCCTGGAGTCTTAGGGAAGATCCAAGAGTTGTTTTAAAAGAACGAACAAATTTGCGTTATTTAAGACCCGAGGATTTATATAAAGAAAATGATGCATGGGCTAATTTTGTAGTAGCAGACTTATCCTTTATTTCTTTAAAACTTGTTCTTCCATCTATTAAAGCTTTGCTAATGCAGGAAGGAGCAGAGGCACTACTTTTGATTAAACCGCAATTTGAGGTTGGAAGAAGCAGAGTAGGGAAAGGTGGAGTTGTTAGAGATGCCAAAGCTCATTTGGATGCATTAAAAGAAGTAATTAATTTTTCATGTGAAGAAGGTTGGAAACGAAAAGGAATTTTGGCTTCTCCAATTACTGGACCTGCAGGGAACAATGAGTATTTACTTTGGTTAGGTATCGATGGAGAGGAAGAAGTTTTCGACTTAGAAGAACTTGTTAAGCAAACTCTTGCTTAAAGAGCAGAACTATCTTTCTCGCCTGTTCTAATTCTTACTACAGATTCCACAGGGGAAATAAAAATTTTCCCATCTCCAATCTCCCCAGTTTTAGCTGCCTCAGAAATAGCTTTTAAAACTGTTTCTACGCTTTCATCGGAAACAACTATTTCAATTTTTAGTTTTTGTAAAAATTCGACTGTAAATTCGGATCCCCTATATCTTTCAACTTGCCCTTTTTGCCTGCCAAAACCCCTTACTTCACTTACTGTCATTCCTACTATTCCAGAATTGACTAAAGCGACTTTGACATCTTCCAGCTTGAATGGTCGAATAATAGCTTCTATTTTTTTCATGAGATCGCTTAAGTTGCTTTTTAGATAATACTTATTTTTTGTTAGAAGTTCTTGGAAACTAAGATTGATGGAATGAAATTAATTGAAAGGCCTGCATCTGATGCATCATTTGCTAGCAATTCCGCCTGTTCTTGAGGTATTTGAACAAGGTCTGATGCAAGTGCTTCCCAGTGCGAATTTTCAAAATGAGTTTGTAGCCAAAGCATCCCATGAATGGTAGTTGGTCGAATATGAGTTAATTCTTGTGTGCGTGAAAGGCAGATGTCCATGCAGAAAAAAATTTATATCTCTATTAGGGGGGCTAATAGGATTTGTTTTTGTTATTGATGTTACCGATTTCTTTTTTAATATGAATCTATATTTGATTTATTAGCTTGACCAAACGAAAATTGCCCAATCAACAATCAGATATAGACAACCTTTTTTACGGTGAAAGGGCAATCAATAATGCAAATCTAATAACTTTTCCGAACCCTAGGAAAGGACGAACTTACAATATCTCCATTGAATTACCCGAATTCACCTGCAAATGTCCTTTCTCTGGCTACCCAGACTTTGCAATTTTAAGACTTGACTATCAACCAGATAGCAAGGTTATAGAACTTAAATCAATTAAACTCTATATTAATAGCTATCGTGACAAGAAAATCTCTCATGAAGAAGTTGCTAATAAAATTTTGGATGATTTAGTCTCTTCATGTGAGCCAACTTGGATGCATTTAGAAGCAGATTTCAGCCCTAGGGGTAACGTTCATACAACTATTAGAATTGGTCATGGTGTGAAGCAAGGGCAATAATTTATTGCCTTTGTATTGCTTCTATAAGTGTAATAAATTCATTTTCTAATCCAGAAATATTACGGTTACTGAGACCTCCAATATATAAATACCTATTACTTTCCTCAACTATTATCCAAAGTAATTTTGTTGATATTATGCTCATTATTGAGCCAATCATTGTTATTGCAAAACCTAAATATACCAATGGTATTCCAGGATCATATTTTATAAGTAACCCACTAGTTGGCAAAATATCTATTATATTTATATCTAGCCCATTAACCATTTCAGGCTTGCCACCTGGCGTCATTTGCTTTATAAGATTTCCCTCTTGGTCAAAAAAGCTTACGGGCCCTTTTTCATTTGAAACTGTCAGAAGTATTTGCTTGTTTGCATTGTCATTATCTGGCAAAGATAAACCCCATACTTGCTCTCCAATTTCTGGAATTGATTGTAAGGGAAGTTGTATCTTGGGGCTATTCCCAAATTGTGTATATACAGCTGCTAGCGACCAATCAGCTTGATATATTGTCAAACCTTTGTATCTCAAGGGATGATTAACACTTATTTGCTTGCTAAGAACATTATTTTCAAATTTATCATTTAACTCAAGCGAAGATAGAAATTGCTCTGGTTGCCCATTTGGTGATCTTTCAATTTCAAACTTCTTTAATTGAATCTTTAATTTGCTTTCTCCATCAGGGCTTATCAAATCTATTGATCTCCCAGGTATTACAAAGTTTTCTATGCGTTTACCTTGAATGGCTCCATAACTAGCTCCAATCATTAGAAATATTAATCCTAAATGAACTAAAGGAGGGCCAAACCTTCCTAAAACTCCTTTTCTAGCAGCAATTCTATTATTGTTGTCTTGAATATTCCACCCTTGACTAGTTAAATACTCTTTTAGATTTTTAAGTGAAGAAGAATTCTGATTAAGAGTTATTTTTCTTGAGATTGCTAATCTTTCTATTTGGTTAGGCTTTTTGTAGTCAACCCAATTCAAGGCTGCCTTGAGTGCTGGTAATTGTCTTCTTAAGCTGCATATGATTAAAGCAATTCCAAGCCAAGCAAGTAATACTAAGAACCAATAGCTTGAGTAGACATGATTTAATTGAAGTGATAGTAAAAGCTCCCCTTTGATCAATCCTAGCCAGGGAGTTTTATTATAATTTTCTATATAGCTTTGTGTTGACTCCCCTTGAGGGATTGCCGTTCCAATAGTGCTTGTTAATGCAATTGCAAATAAAAGTAAAATGGCAACTTTGAGGCTCGATAACCAATTAAGAGTTCTTATTAGTCCTTTCATCTATTTAGATCAACCTACTTGCCAGAGTCAAACACCCAGTAGTTAGAAAAATCACTCCACTGATTGCAGGGATCCATTGGCTTATAGGACGTAGTGCTAATAATTTTGGAATACTCCCAGCAACAGTACCTGCCAAAAGAAGTGGCATCACTTGGCCTGAACCAAAACATGCAAGGAAAATAATTCCTTTTAGAGGTGTTCCATTTTGAGCTATCCAAGTTAATAAAACAGCTAATACTGGAGTAGTGCATGGCGAGGCAGCTAATCCAAAGGCAATACCAGCAGCCATGGGAGCAAGAGGTGGAGGTATATGCTTCGCCCATTTATCTGGATTTGGCCCATTTGGAAGTCTTAATTTGACAACTCCTAGAAGATTTAAGCCCATAAAAATTGCCACTAGAGCAACTAAAACATTGAACCCCTCAGGTAGTTGCCCGTAAATTTTCCCAAAAAGACCACTAAGACTTCCAAGGATTACTAAAGAGAAAACAATTCCGCTAGAAAAAATTAAACTTCGTTGATATGGTTTTTGCTTACCTTTAAAACCAGCTAAATATGCAACTGTTATTGGTAATAGCGATAACGAGCAAGGCCCTAAGCTAGTTAAAAGACCACTGAAAAATATTATTACTAAAATTAGAGGTGTTGACTCATTTAAGCCATTTCGAATGATTAGCTCACTGTTCTGAGCAAGGTCAGAGATGGCAAGGTTTAGGAAATTAATAATTCTTTTTTGAGGTTTTTTTTTACATTAATAGATTTTGAATGCCCATTAGCTAAGTTTCTTCTTGATTTCCAACCCACCTATGAGCCCTGTGGATTCTAGGGCGCATCTAATTAATAAGCTGCTAATTAATAGACTTGAAATTAACGAATTGCCACCATAGCTAATCAGTGGGAGAGGAAGACCAGTTGTAGGCATGGAACCAGAAGCTACTGCTAAATGCATAATTGCTTGACCTATAAGCAGTGTGCTGCATCCACTTGCAATCAGCTTTGAATAATTGTTTCGGCAACGGAGCGATATTCGTAACCCTATAAATGCAATTAATAAGAAGAACAAAATCATCATCACTGAGCCAATAAAACCAAACTCTTCAGCAAAAACTGCAAAGATGAAATCTGTACTTAGGAATGGAAGATAAAGAAGCTTTTGTGTTGACAGTCCATACCCTTCTCCAAAGAATCCACCTGAGCCAATTGCTAAAAGACTTTGTATGAGTTGATATCCATTCCCCTCAGCGTCTTGCCATGGATTTAAGAAGGAAATGACTCTTAGTTTTTGATATTCATTTATAAAAATACTTAATGAACCCATTGCCCCACCTAGTAAGGCTGTTGTAAATAAGGACCTGAATTTTACCCCTGCTGAAAGAGCCATGAGCCAAATCAAAATTCCTATAAGTGCCGCTGTACTGAGATTTGGCTGTTTAAGTATTAATAAAATCAATCCTCCAAATATTCCAAAACTGAAGATTTTTTGATCTGTGTGAATTCTTTTCCATTGCGCAAAAATATTTGCAGCCTGAAGGATTACAAAAGGTTTAACTAATTCAGACGGTTGTAATCGGATTGGTCCAAGTATTAGCCACCTAGAGGAACCATTTACCGTACTTCCAAAGAAAAGTGTTGCAACTACTAAAAACAAGCAAATTAACAAACAGGTTCTTGAAAGTTTGAGCCATCTCCTTAGATTTATTGAAATTGCTACCCAAGCAATACCCCAACTTGTAAAGAGCCATATAATTTGGCGTTTTACAAAATAAGTTCCATCTCCCATTTCTTTATTTGCTACCCACCAACTTGCTGAACCAAGAATTAAAAGACCTGCAACACTCCAAAACCCAACTAATGCTAATAATAATCTTGCTTCAGCTGGCCAAATATCCCAAGGGATAGGTAGCAGTCTTTGCAATAGGGAAACTTTATTTCTTTTTGGCAATATTGCTCCATTTGAAGTCCTATATACGACTTGTTTAGGATTGACAGTTTTTATAGACTGACTTCTCAAAGGTTGAGAAAAATAGTTTTACCTATTGAGCCGTTTAATAGCCAATCTGCCAAGTCTTTTTATAAGGAAATGTGGCTTTACTCTGGATTCAAAAAATGTAAAAACTAATTTTGGGAAATTATTTTCGTTAACTTTTAGCTTGGAATGCCTAGCTTTCAATTGTAACGGTCAAGTTTATATTTTGCTTATAGGAATTTTTTCAGGGATTGAATTTTAGCAATTTATCCACTATCTAAATGCTCTTTGCAACTGGTTAAAAGCCTCCCATTCGGTAAAAACCATCTCATTGAAATAAAATTTTTGGATGATCTGGTACCTCAAAAGGCGTATTTATACCTGCTGCATGGTAGATTCCGCGGGCCTTTGAAGCATAAGAACCTTTGCTGGTATCTCCACTGCTTAAGACTTTAAATAAACCTCCATCAGGAGGGGCATCTGAAGTGCAAAAGCATATGGAAGTCAGCGAAACAAATGAGACAGTAACTAGTTCTGCACCTTCGAAGAACTCTTTAAAAGGTGCAACTAATGAGTATGTTCAGCTTCAACGCCGCGTATTCAAGTTAACTCTTGTCGCCACAGCCATTTCGGTTTGCTTGACGACCATTTTTGTTGGATTTCATAGCTCTATCAGCCTTTTGATAGGTGCATTGTCTGGATTGCTTTACTTGCGATTGCTTGCTCGCAGTATTGGCCGTCTCGGTGTGGGTTCAACTTCAGTTAGCAACTTTCAGTTACTTGTCCCAGTAATACTTTTCTTGGCAGTCACCAGATTGCCTCAGCTAGAGTTATTACCATCCTTGTTAGGTTTTTTGCTTTATAAGCCGTCTTTAATAATTCAATTTCTTCTCGAGCCTAGAGCTTGAGAGGTTTCTGATTCTTTATTTTTGTTGGCTTGAAGGCTTGATCAAGAGCACAAATTCCGCTGTAGCGGCTTTTAATTCCAATCGCAATGGGTTCCTCGATATTCTTTCTACCTTTTGCTGAATTAGAGGTGGGTCAACACCTCTATTGGCAACTGGGAAATCTCAGAATTCACGGCCAAGTTTTCATGACTTCTTGGCTCCTTATTGGTGCATTACTTACTCTTGTAGTTATTGGCACCAAGAAAATGGAACGTGATCCTAAAGGTGTTCAGAATCTTCTTGAGTTTCTATGGGATTACATACGTGATTTAGCAAGAACTCAGATAGGAGAAAAAGTTTATCGAGACTGGATGCCTTTTATTGGCACCCTATTTTTGTTCATTTTTGTGAGCAATTGGGGAGGAGCTTTAGTCCCTTGGAGACTTATTCGTCTTCCAAGCGGAGAACTAGGAGCCCCAACTGCTGATATAAATACCACTGTTGCATTGGCTCTTTTAGTTTCTCTTTCCTATTTCTATGCGGGATTGAGCAACAAAGGACTGCGTTACTTCGAGTATTACGTTCATCCAACTCCAATAATGCTGCCATTTAAGATTGTGGAAGACTTTACTAAGCCCCTTTCGCTTTCTTTCCGTTTATTTGGGAATATTTTGGCAGATGAATTAGTTGTTGCAGTACTAGTTTTTCTAGTACCACTTGTTCTACCAGTTCCTGTGATGTTCCTTGGCTTGTTTACAAGTGCTATACAAGCCCTGATCTTCGCAACTCTTGCTGCTTACTACATTGGTGAAGCAGTAGAAGAACACCATTAATTTTTATTGCCAGAACTTCATGAAAATTCTGGCAAACCCCTTGCAAGCAGGTCTGAATTCTTTCTGACCTATCAATATGAACTATGAGATTTACCCTCGCAGGTATAAACTCTCGGTTCAATTCTTTATGCGCTTAGTAAGCGTTTTTTTCCCTTAGTTCAATTATGGATTCCATTACCACCGCCGCTTCAGTTGTTGCCGCTGGTTTAGCTGTAGGACTTGGCGCTATCGGCCCTGGTATCGGTCAGGGTAGTGCTGCTCAAGGTGCAGTAGAAGGCATTGCCCGCCAACCTGAAGCTGAAGGCAAAATTAGAGGTACTTTGCTTCTTTCTTTCGCTTTCATGGAGTCACTAACTATTTATGGCCTTGTGGTTGCATTGGTACTTCTTTTTGCTAATCCATTCGCAGGTTGAAGAAAATCTAATTTGACTTTCTTCCCTTTTTAAAAAGTTTAACTACGTTTTCTGGCTCGCTGTAATAGCTAGCTAGCCCCCTGCTATATGACAAGTTTGCTTCTGTTTGGTGCTAGTGAGGGAGGTCTATTTGACTTCGATGCAACCCTCCCTCTGATGGCTGTTCAGGTTGTTCTCCTCACATTCATTCTCAATGCACTTTTCTTTAAGCCTGTAGGACAGGTTGTTGAAGAGAGGGAGGATTATGTGCTTTCTAGTTTGGCAGAGGCTAAAAACAAACTCTCTCAAGTAGAAAAGCTTGAGTCAGATTTGAAGAGTCAACTTAAAGAAGCTCGTCAAGCTGCCCAGGCAGTAATTAATGAGGCTGAAACTGATTCGGAAAATCTTTATAAAGAAGCACTTGCTTTGGCTACAGCAGAAGCCAATGCTTCAAGGGAAGAAGCAAGACGAGCAATAGATTCTCAAAGAGAATCTGCATTAAATCAACTTCAATCTGATTCAGAAAAGCTTGGAGATTTGATAGTTGAACGATTATTGGCATCAAAATGACTTCTTCTCTACTTCTCGCAACTGAAGGATTTGGTCTCAATCTTAATTTGTTTGAGACAAATATCCTTAATTTGGCAGTTGTTATTTTTGGACTTTATAAATTCCTTCCGGGTTTTTTAGGAGGGATTCTAGAAAGACGACGAGCAGGAATTTTGGCAGATATAAAAGATGCCGAAGAGCGTTTAACAAAAGCATCAAAAGCGCTTCTTAAAGCTAAGGAAGAACTTCAATCAGCTGAGCAAAAAGCTTCAAAGATTCGCAGTGATTGTCAATTGCGTGCAGAAGCCATTCGTTTGGACAGTGAAAAGCGAACTGTTGAAGAAATGGCTCGAATCAAACAAGGCGCAGCTTCTGACCTTAATTCTGAGGCAACAAGGGTTAGTGCTCAATTGAGAAAAGAAGCCGCAAAACTTGCTATTGAAAAGGCATTAGCATCTCTTCCTCAAAAGCTTGATGAAGATGCACAGGCAAAATTCATTAGCCAATCCATTCAAAATATAGGTAAGGGTTGATGCCTCTTCTAAATACGATCACTACTCCATATGCTGAGGCCTTTCTTCAAGTTGCAGAGAGCAGCAAAGAAGTTAAAAAGGTCATTTCTCAAGCTAAAGCTATCTTGCAAATATGGAATGATTCTCCCGAGTTAAGGGAGGCAATGGCTTCCCCAGTACTTGAAATTGAGTCTAAAAAAGTAGCTTTGGAGAAGATTTTCTCTGGCAAAGTCACATCGTCTTTCTTGAATTTCTTAAAATTATTAGCTGAACGTCAACGTATTGGTTTTTTGGATGCTGTTCTTGAAAGATTGTTAGAGCTCTATCGTGAACAACGCAACATAGCTCTTGCGACAGTTACTTCTGCAACTGCTCTGGATGAAGAGCAAGAGGCTGCAATTCTTAAAAAGGTTCAAGCTATTGCTGGTACTGATAACTTGGAACTCAATTTAAAAATCGATCCGGCGTTGATTGGTGGCTTTGTAGTAAGAGTTGGTTCAAAGGTTATTGATGCCAGCCTTTCTGGTCAGGTCCGTCGAATGGGCCTTTCACTAGCACGGGTAAGCTAGTGAACTAACTCTCTGTACCAGCTTTCAATTCTTTTCCCATTCCTTATTCCCCCTTCTTCATCTTCCAACCATGGTTTCAATACGCCCCGACGAGATCAGCTCAATCCTGAAGAAACAGATTGCTGATTACGATAAGTCTGTTTCTGTTAGTAATGTAGGAACAGTTCTGCAAATTGGAGACGGTATAGCAAGAATTTATGGCCTTGAACAGGTAATGGCTGGTGAATTAGTTGAATTTGAAGATGGGACTGAAGGTATTGCTCTGAATCTAGAAGATGACAATGTTGGAGCGGTCCTCATGGGTGAGGCTTTAGGTGTTCAAGAAGGAAGTACCGTCAAATCTACTGGCAAGATTGCATCAGTTCCAGTTGGACAAGCGATGCTGGGCAGAGTAGTCAACCCTCTTGGACAACCAGTTGATGGCAATGGTGATATAGCAACAAGTGACTCTCGGCTAATTGAGTCTTTGGCTCCTGGGATCATTAAAAGAAAGTCTGTTCATGAGCCAATGCAAACTGGAATAACTTCTATTGATGCAATGATTCCTATTGGTAGAGGTCAGCGTGAATTAATAATTGGAGATCGTCAAACAGGTAAAACAGCAATCGCTATAGACACTATTATCAACCAAAAAGGACAAGATGTTGTTTGTGTGTATGTAGCTGTTGGGCAGAAATCCGCTTCTGTAGCTCAAGTAGTTGAAGTTTTGCGTGAGAGGGGCGCACTTGACTACACAATTGTTGTTAATGCTAGTGCTTCGGAAGCTGCAGCATTGCAGTACTTAGCCCCTTATACAGGAGCTGCTATTGCTGAACATTTTATGTATCAAGGGAAAGCAACATTAGTAATCTATGACGACTTAACTAAACAGGCACAAGCTTATCGTCAAATGTCCTTGCTTTTGCGTCGCCCACCAGGTCGTGAGGCATATCCAGGAGATGTTTTCTATTGTCATAGTCGTTTGCTTGAGAGAGCTGCCAAGCTTTCTGATGACATGGGGAGTGGGTCGATGACTGCGCTTCCTATAATCGAAACACAAGCAGGGGACGTTTCGGCTTATATTCCAACCAATGTGATATCAATTACTGATGGTCAGATTTTCCTCAGTGCAGATTTGTTTAACTCGGGTTTAAGACCAGCAATTAATGTTGGCATTTCTGTTAGTAGGGTAGGCGGTGCAGCTCAGACAAAAGCTATCAAAAAGATTGCAGGTACTCTGAAGCTTGAGTTGGCTCAATTTGATGAATTGGCAGCTTTCTCTCAGTTTGCTTCTGATCTTGATGAAGCCACACAAAAACAATTAGGAAGAGGTAAGCGTTTAAGAGAGCTTTTGAAACAAGCTCAGTTTGCACCTCTTAACCTTGCAGAACAGGTTGCAGTTGTATATGCAGGTGTTAAAGGCTTGATTGATGAAGTGCCTGTTGAACAGGTAACACAGTTTGCAAGTGAGCTCCGTGAATACCTAAAAACCAGTAAGCCAGATTTTATAACCCAAGTGCTTAAAGAGAAAAAGCTGAATGAAGAAATCGAGGCTGTTCTTAAAGAATCCATCAACGAGGTTAAGTCCTCGATGTTGGCAACTGTTTAATCCTTTCGGTAATCAAGGAGATTCCTATTCATGGCAAACCTTAAGGAGATTAGAGACAGAATTGTTTCTGTCAAAAACACAAGGAAGATTACAGAGGCAATGCGCTTGGTTGCAGCTGCCAAGGTTAGAAGGGCCCAGGATCAGGTCTTGAAAAGTCGTCCTTTCGCTGATCGCTTGGCGAGGGTCCTTGAAAACATTCAATCTCGGATGCAGTTTGAAACAGCTGATTCCCCTCTCCTTCAAACTCGTGAGGTGAAAAAAATCACTTTACTTGCAGTTACTGGTGATCGAGGGTTATGTGGAGGCTATAATACAAATATAATTAAACGGACAGAACAACGTTATAACGAATTAAAAAATCAGGGTTATCTACCTGATTTGGTTCTCATTGGTAGAAAGGCAATTACTTACTTTCAAAACCGTAGTTCTCAGTATAAAGTACGCGCTTCATTTCAGGATCTAGAACAAGTACCTACATCTACAGATGCTGAATCTGTTACAAGTGAAGTTTTGGCTGAATTCCTCTCCGCAAGTACAGACAGAGTCGAGGTTATTTATACCAAGTTTGTAAGTTTAGTTAGTTGTAACCCTGTAGTTCAAACTCTTTTACCATTAGATCCTCAAGGTATAGCTGAGGAAGACGATGAGATTTTTAGATTGACTACCAAAGATAGTCGCTTGGTTATTGAGAAGGATGCAGCCCCTTCTAATGAACAGCCAAAGCTTCCTTCCGATGTGCTTTTCGAGCAAAGTCCAGATCAACTCTTAAATTCTTTGTTACCGCTTTATTTGCAAAATCAATTACTACGTGCACTTCAGGAATCTGCAGCTTCAGAGTTGGCTAGCAGGATGACTGCTATGAATAATGCAAGTGACAATGCTAAAGAGTTAGCAAAAACCCTAAACCTTACTTATAACAAGGCAAGACAGGCTGCTATTACTCAGGAAATCCTTGAGGTTGTTGGTGGTGCAAGTTCTTAAGGCTACATTTGTAACTTTCATAAACATCAGAAGGTGAGACTTCAAACTTTAGAATTCTCAGTTAAATGGCCAAATAATTTGCCAATCTCTGATTTGAGAGAGTATCTAATAAATTTAATCAATAAAGAAGGTGAGCCATTACGCTGGGCAATCACTAACGTTAAACATACACGTAATACCAAGGAGGGTTGTGAATTAGATATTGAAGCAGTAGTTATCATTATTTGATTTCTTGGTATCTAAAGGTAATGCAGAGACATTCTGAATTTCACATCTCATCGGTTACAGCTTCAATGCCTTCATTGTTACTCATCCCAACTGGGATAGGGTGCTCGATTGGTGGCTACGCTGGTGATGCAATCCCTTACGCTCGGTTATTAGCATCTGCGAGTGGCTGTCTAATAACGCATCCGAACGTTATGAATGGGGCTACTCTGTATTGGTCTGATAGACGGATCCAGTATGTAGAGGGATATGCAATAGATCGTTTTGCTACAGGAGAGGTACTTCTAAACCCTGTGCGAAAACAAAAGCTTGGTTTGATATTAGACAAAGGGATTGAAAAGGATTTGAGGGAACGTCATTTGCAAGTTGTCGATGCATGCAAAACTAGTTTGGGGATAGATATAGGACCTATATTAATTACTGATAATCCTTTAGGGATCTCTTTAACTCAAGGGACTAGTGGTTCAAGCTGGGGGGGGATAGAGAATCCTGACTCCTTGTTAAGAGCAGGAGACAAGTTAAAGAGTCAAGGCGCAACTGCAATAGCAGTCGTAACTCGATTCCCTGATGATTTAGACAGTGAAGATTTAGAGGCATATCGAAAAGGTAAAGGAGTAGACCCACTTGCGGGGGCGGAGGCAATTATTAGTCACTTGTTGGTTAAACATTTAAATCTCCCATGTGCTCATGCACCTGCTTTAAATGCATTGCCGTTGGAAAACTTTGTAGACCCTAGATCTGCTGCTGAAGAGTTGGGCCATACATTTTTGCCTTGTGTTTTAGTTGGTCTAAGTCGTGCACCTAGCCTGGTAGAGATTGATAGAACGCAAGGGATAGATAGTTGCCTTGGTAGAGATTTAATTAGTATTGATCATGTAGGTGCTGTTATTGCTCCTGACGGTGCCCTTGGTGGAGCTGCAGTTTTGGCATGTATTGAAAGAAATATTCCGCTGATAGTTGTTTCTAATCGAGGAGTCCTGAATGTGACTGCAAGCTCTTTAGGCTTGGATACCTTAAATCAAGTTGCGAATAATCCGATAATTTATACAGCAAATAATTATTTGGAAGCAGCTGGGTTGATAAGTGGTTTACGTGAAGGTATAGCTATTCAATCGTTAAGAAGGCCAATTAAATAGGACTTGATTTTCATTTTAAACATGACATCGGATGCCTAACGGGGATATTTAGAGCTTTTGCCACCCCAGGGTGACTCACTGAACCATTTATGGTGTTTAAGCCTGAGAGTAGTTCAGTATGCTCTGTCAGTGCACTCTCTAGCTCTCGACCTGCAATCCCTAGGATATAAGGAAGGGTAACGCTTTCAAGAGCTTTAGTGGAAGTGAAAGATACTGCGCCAGGCATATTCCCAACCGCATAATGTTCAACTCCATGAATACTGTTTGTAGGGTTTGTATGCGTAGTTTCTATACTTGTCTCTACACAACCGCCTTGGTCTATAGCTACATCTACGATTACAGATCCTTTTTTGAATATGTCGCGGCTATTGGCACTCTCCAACCACTGCCAAAAGCTTGACGGCTGACTTTTAACATTGGAGGCGCTTGACGTCTTTTGAATTCAGATTGTTTTAACAACTTTTGTATTTTTATTAATAAATCTTTTTTAAAGCCTTGCTTTAAAAGCTCTTTAAGACTGCAACGATCTTCGATTAAAGCTTTGAGAATTTGATCAAGAATTGTATAGTCGGGTAATGAATCACTGTCTAGTTGATCTGGTCTTAGCTCGGCGCTGGGGGGTTTTAAACGAATTGCCTTGCCAATTAGTTCCTTGCTGTTAGGAAGGCCCAAATTTTCTTTGCAAGCAGATGCAGCTTCACTATCAATCCACCTGCACAAATTAAATACACTTGTTTTATAAAGATCACCTATGACTGCAAGTCCACCATTCATATCTCCATAAAGTGTGCAGTAACCTACTGCAAGCTCTGACTTGTTTCCTGTTGCAAGAAGAAGGTGTTTTTGCTCATTAGCAATCGCCATAAGGATTGTTCCTCTAATACGAGCTTGTAGATTCTCTGCTGTTAAACCAGTTGGCTTTTCTCCTAATGATTCCTCTAGTGAATAGTCGTATCTTTTCATAATAGGTGTTATAGGAATTGTTGTTGTTTTTACCCCTAGTCTTTCTGCGAGATCAAGAGCATCTTTGATAGAATTATCTGAACTGAAGGGTGAAGGCATCAAGACTCCGTAAACGTTCTTGCTCCCTAATGCCGCTGTGGCAATTACTGCTACCAATGCTGAGTCTATACCTCCACTTAGTCCAATTAAGACACTGTTGAAATCACATTTTTGTGCATAATCTTTTACTCCTAGGACAAGCATCTTTAAGAGCATTTCCTGGGCATGTATTGGGTCTTCATATACACTTTTTTGATTTAAACTAGGTTCCCAAACCTCTGTACCCTCCTTACATCTGGGTAATGAGAAGATTACTTCCCCTTGAGGGCTCATTACAAAACTTGCTCCATCAAAAACAAGTTCATCATTACCACCAACTTGGTTGACATAAACAACTGGACAATGAAGTCTTTCAGCTGCTTTGGCCGCTAATTTATGACGCAGAAACTCTTTCTTGTGACTAAATGGCGATGCAGAAAGATTTAATAGCATGTCTACATTGGAGCTTATTAATTTAGTAATTGGGTCCGGTCCTTTAATTCGCTCGTTTTGAAGACTTTCTTCAACCCAAAGATCCTCACATATGGTTAGTCCTATATGCCAAATCTTATTTTTGACTGAGAGCTTGAAGGTCCCAGGTGTTGTTGATGATCGGAAGTATCTTCTTTCATCAAATACATCATATGAAGGAAGTAGTTGCTTCCTTGCAACAATTTCCCAACCTGTCCTTTGTAGAAGTGCGACTGAATTAAAAAGTTTTGGAAGTTGCATGTCGGGTGTTGGCTCAGCAATCCCAACGAGTAAAGATAAAGTAGGAACTTCTTTTGATATAACGTCAACGATTTTATCCAGTATGCACCATTGATCGTCCAAAAGCTGAGGGTTGAGGAGTAGATCTCTAGGTGGGTAACCCCATAATGAAAGTTCTGGTGTGGCTAAAAGGTTAATGTTTGATTGAGATGTCTTTAGGCATGCATCCAATATCATTTCGCTATTACCTTTTAAGTCACCTATGACCGGGTTGAGTTGTGCTATAGCAAGTCTCATATCCTGACCTTATAAGCCATAAAGTTTTTCTTGAAGAATAATAGGTAATATTGCTTGTGGAATTTGTGAAACATCTGGTTTGACCCTGATGTCCGAACTAGCTGTTGCTGGAATTTTTAGAGGTAATATATCAATTTCAGCTCCCATGCTTCTAAGTACCTTCAAGTCATCCTGATTAACAGGCCAACCTTCTCGTGGTGCAATCCCAAGACGAGCTTTGACAAGTAACTCTTTAGCCTTAAACCATTTTGGAATCTGGCCAACCAGGTCACTGCCGATAATGAAAACGAGGTCAGATTTTGGCCAAGACTCACTTGCGATTTCCAAAGTTTTGATTGTTTGAGGGCTACTTAATTCTTGTCTAATTTCTACTTGTGGTAACTTTAGCTCTTGGACTAGTATTTCTAGTAGATGATGTCTTGTATTTAGCGATGCATAATGTTCCTTCATTGGATTATCACTAGCCCAAGTCACAACTTTAGGGAATAAACAGCAAAGACTTTTTAAAAGGACTTCGTGTCCATATGTCGGTGGATCAGCACTTGTGCCAAGTAATGCAATCGGACTAATGCACAGATTCACGGTAGGAGAGTTCTTATAACCATCTGGTCTTTGTTTTGAATACCGGGCCAATTACTGATCCAGTTCCTTACTTGTGGGTCTTTTCTTATTAGACATCTTATGATTGAGCTGGGCTGAGCTTCTTTAGATTGACTTCCTCTTAGGAACTCTTTTGCTGCGAGACGTCCTGTTAATTGAGTTGTGTGAACGGCAATTACAGCTTGGGCTAAGGCTACTGGTGCTGTTGATATTAAGCTTAGTCCACCAGTAAGAGGTGCTCCTATTACAAGGAGATGGCGTATGATGCTTAGCGTGACTTGAATTCCTATCTGAGCCCCTCCTAAGAATGTATTTTGTATAGACAGATGCTGTAATAATTTTCTTGCTGAAGGACCTTTTAATTGCAATCCATATAATTTGCTGAGTTGGATGATAAGGGCAGTATCTAATGCGACACCAGTCGCTAGATCAGCCATTAATAGCGGGTTTGCTGCTACTCCAGATGCCTTAATTGTTGCAAATTTTCCAATCAAAGTTTGTGCGGCTTCTTTTCTCCTTTGTAGCCTTCCACTTTTTAGTGAATGATAGAAGCTTTCAGCCTGTCTAAGTGCATTAAGGGCTAATAGCAAGTCACCTTGCTTTTCTAGAATGCGAAGTAACGTATCTTTTAATGGTGCAACTTTGGGAGGACATTGTTTGCTCCTGATATGACCGTCAGACTGGATTTGAGCTTTGCGAGGTGCTGCTGCAACAACTTCAATAATTAGTTCTTTTGCATTCTTAGGTAGTCGACTTTTAATGCTATGAACAACTTGCTTTGCTTCATCCGACTTCCATTGATCACACCTGTTTAAAACTATTAAAAGTGGCTTACCACTTAGGAGGAGAGTCTCTATCGCATCCAACTCAATAATACTCAGGTCACTATCTAGCACTAAAACAACCAAGTCACTATTTAAGGCAACTCGGGAAGCCAAGCGCGCTCTCCCGTTGGCAGCTATTTCGTCAATACCAGGGGTATCTACTAATTCAATCGTTTTTAGGCTTTTAATATTTTGAGGCCATAGAGCACTCTTCATTGTTCTAGTACATCCATGCCCTACATCTGTGGGAAAAATATTATTTTCCAGTAATGCATTTAATAAGCTTGACTTGCCAACACCGACTCTCCCAAATGCTGAGATTCTAAGGTGTTTATTTGATAAGCGAATCAGCTGACGATCGAGAGCTTTTAATTCTCCTGCTAAGTGTGTTTTTTCAAAATTGTTCAAATTAATTTGATCTCTCCATTTCTTAAGGAGTAATTCGCAAAGTTGGACAGTGGATGGGGAAGGTCTCATGAACTTGACTCTCTCCACCAACCAGCCAAAACAGCCAAGACAGCCTCTGCTCCAATTAAGCCAACAAAACCACCGAATTCATCCACGACAACTCTTACTCCATTTTTATCTTTCGTGAAATTAGTAAGTAATCTATCCACGCGTATCATTTCAGGGACAAACTCTACTTTTTCAGAGATGTCTTTTGGTGTGAGTTGGCTATTTCCTTCTAATAATGCAGTTAGTAGACGTTCGCGACTTGCAACACCAACTACTTTATCCACTTCTTTCCCAAGCACTACCCACCACTCAGCATGATTTGTTATTAAAGTAGATCTTAACTCTCCTAAGTTCACTGAGGCATCGAGTGTTGGAGCAGCCACCCTGGGAGTCATTAGATCTCTTGCAGTTAAATCATTTAATTGGAATACTTTGGATATCATTGCAGCTTCGTCGGCTTCTATATATCCTTTTTGAGAGCCGATCCTGGCCATTTGTCTAATTTCTTCTTCGTCAGTACTGATTTCGCTCTCGGTTGTGATGACTGGCAATAATTGCTCTAGTGGAATGAGCACAGGGCGCATTAATACGCTTAGAAAATTAAGGAAAGGTGCACTTGCTAGAGACACTTGCAGGGCAAGTTTTGTTCCTATTGATTTTGGTAGTATTTCACCTAATAGCAATACTAGAATAGTTAAACTAAATGAAAATAATGGTAGAGCTAGACCACCCTTAAATACAAATGTTGCATAACTGCCTAGCATTAAGCTTCCAAAAATATTAAAACCATTGTTAGTAATTGTTAGAACAGTCAGTGTCCTTCCAAGTCGATAACGAAGCTTAGCTAATCTTTTGGCACCTCTCACTGGCTTGGCTCTCGCTGCAAGCTCATGAACTCGCAAAGGGTTGACAGCTAAAAAAGCAGCTTCTACTCCTGAGCACAATGCTGAGCCAATTATTATAACTACAACAAGAATTGCTAGTAATAGGATGTCAGGACTCATGCCTTGTGGTGACCTTCAAAAAGGTGAAGAATCTTTTGAACTTTATTTTTCCACTAAGTTCTATGTCCTGCCATCCTAGATAACTAATAATGAATACTTTCTCGTGACTAATCAGTTGGTTTTCAAGGAAAGACGGGATCGCTTTCTTGCAGAATTGGGTGACAGAGCGGCAATTATCCCAGCCGCTTCCACAGTTATTCATCATGCGGATTGTGAATATCCATTCAGGCAAGATAGTGATTTTTGGTATTTAACCGGTTTTGATGAGCCTAATGCTGTCGCATTATTTTTACCAAATAGACCTTTAGGAGAAAGATATGTTTTATTTGTTGAGCCCAAAGACCCTTCTATTGAAGTTTGGAATGGCATGCGATGGGGAGTGGAAGGGGTGCTGCAACATTTTGGTGTTGATGTTGCTCACTCATTAGAAGAGTTCCATAGCCTTTTGGAGCAATACCTTCAAGGGGCTAAATCGCTTGCTTTTCGTATAGGTAGGCATCACAAAACTGAACCTGTTGTGCTTAAGGCCTGGTCTGCGCTTTTAGATAAAGCACCTAGAAGTGGTTTTGCCCCGCAGTCAATTGCACCCCCTTGCGCCATACTTCACAGATTAAGGCTTCGTAAAGACCCTTGGGAACTGACAAGGATGCGCGAAGCAGCACAAATATCAAGTGATGCCCATGAATTAGCACGTCAATTTACTAAGCCTGGAATGAATGAACGAGAAATACAAGCCCTCATTGAACAATATTTTTTAAAGCTAGGAGCGCGAGGACCAGCGTATGGATCAATAGTTGCTGGAGGTGAAAATGCATGTATTTTGCATTACACCTCCAACAATTCACCACTTAGAGAAGGAGACCTTCTTTTAATAGATGCAGGATGTTCTTTGGTTGACTACTACAATGGTGATATAACGAGGACTTTCCCGGTTGGGAAAAAATTTAATGGTGAACAAAGAGCTTTATATGAAATAGTTTTAGCTGCTCAACAAACTGCTATTGATGCTGTTCTTGTCGGCAATGATACCGATAAAGTTCATTTGACTGCAGTAAGAGTTTTGGTTGAAGGACTAATTGAAATTGGTTTATTAAGAGGAAATGTAGATTCTATTATTGAACAAGGTTCATATAGGCATCTATATATGCATCGAACAGGGCATTGGCTTGGTCTTGATGTACATGATGTTGGTGCATATCGGCTTGGTGATTATGAAGTAGTCCTAGAGCAAGGCATGGTA
Organism: Prochlorococcus marinus str. MIT 0919; assembly: GCF_027359375.1. NCBI lineage: Bacteria > Bacillati > Cyanobacteriota > Cyanophyceae > Synechococcales > Prochlorococcaceae > Prochlorococcus > Prochlorococcus marinus. The sequence goes on along the minus strand of NZ_CP114779.1, from coordinate 889,525 downwards.
TTAACTGTGGAACCTGGATTGTATATAAGTGATCGAATCCCTGTCTCTGAGAATCAACCAATTATTGATGATCGTTGGAAGGGAATAGGTATTCGTATTGAAGATGATGTGTTGGTAACTAATACAGAGCCAGAGGTTTTAAGCTCCGGTGCTTTGAAATCAGTTGATGCAATGGAGCAATAAATTCTTTTTTATTCCTGCCATTGCTTTAAAAGACATTTTAAAATTTCTTGTGATGATTTAAGGATGATATCTGCCCCGGCTTGCTTTAATTGGCTTTCATATTGCAATCTAAAAGAAAGGTTTTCAGGTTGATGAAGGTGTGGTGGTGCTATAGCAATGCTCAGAAATGATTGAGTGGGAATTTCCTTACGTGCTCTTTTAACAGTTAAAACATCTGCAACTGTGTCACCAAGATAGCCAATCACAGGTGCGTTAGATCCTAAATTCATGCCATAAATCTCTTGCGACAGTTCAATTAATCCAGTTGGATCAGGCTTGTCAGGGACATCTCCCATAGCTCGCAGTGGTGCATTTTTGAGGCCAAGCCTACTTTCTAATACGTATTTTGCAGATGGAGGCTCCGCTCCACTGAAAAATCCCCACCCTATATTGTTTTTTGTTAGCCCCTTAAAAAGACTTGGTTCCACTAAGAGTGGTTCATCTTTAATAAATCCTTCCCACAAGAACGGGTCATCACCTTGATTTTTCCCAAAATAAAAATCACTGAATATTTTTATAATGCTTTGTCTTTCTGGCAGTTTTGTGGAGAGCTTTTTCTTTTGAACATATCGTTTAATAAGTTCTAAACTAGCGTCCCAATCATTATTCCAGCAGCCTTCTGACTTTAAAGAATCAATATCTTTATGGGATGGTTCCCAGCCGCAAAAACTATTTACAGTTTTCTTTAAAGCAAGGTGATAGCTGGAAGAAACATCACGGATTACACCATCAATGTCAAAGAGAATGAGTCCTTTTAAGTCCAAACAAAATGATTTATAGGATCTAATGCTGGTAGGTTAGTTGATTGTTAGACGTATAAACTTTTGAAATGACGGTTTCTGATGGAATTACTTCTGATCAAGATGGTCAGACAGCTTCTGCAACTGGGGGAAGTGATCAACAACCCAAAGCTGGTAGGCCAGGGATGCTAGGGGCTGCTGAAGCTCTTGCTTCAGCAACTTTTGATGCTGATGGCGTCCCTTCGGGCCAAACACCTAAAGCAGATGAAGGAAGATTTTTATTAAAGATTCTTTGGTTGCCAGATAATGTTGCATTAGCAGTAGATCAAATTGTTGGAGGTGGTCCTAGCCCTCTTACGGCTTACTTCTTCTGGCCTAGAGAAGACGCATGGGAAACATTAAAAACAGATCTTGAAGAAAAAGCTTGGATTACTGATAATGAGAGGGTAGAAATTTTAAATAAAGCAACTGAAGTAATTAATTATTGGCAAGAAGAAGGCAAAGGCAAAACACTTGAAGAAGCAAAAGTTAAATTTCCAGAAGTTACCTTCTGCGGAACTGCTTAAATTATTTTGATCTATTACTGCTTCTGGCAACAAAGGAAAGAAGAATTATATTTTTTTAGATTGATTTAGATGCCTGAACTCTTGCTCTAGCTCGATTTAGACTTTCCTTGGCCTTTACTTTTTCAGTTGAATTGTCTTGTCCTTCTAATTGATTAACTTTGCTTTGAGCTTGTTCAAATTCTTTTTCAGCGATGCTGGAATTGATTTCATCTCCAAGTTCTGCAGCATTAACTAAAACAGTTACTTCATCAGCTTCCACTTCTGCAAAACCACCCATTAGAGCAATAGAGTCCCAACCACCATCTTTTCGAACTCTCAGCACTCCAATATCTATGGCTGTAACCATAGATATGTGACCAGGCAATATGCCTAATAACCCTGTAGTGCTAGGAAGAATGACTTCTTCTGCAGTATCGTCAAAGACGCTTTTATCTGGGGCAAGCACTCGAACATTTAAAGACATCTGGATAGCAATTGGGGGAGAAGTTTCAGTGGTTTTGGACCTTAGAGAGGGGCTACTAAAAATAAGTAGCCTTTAACCTTGGCCTGTTTGGGCTTTATTTATCAACCCTTACTTTCCGAGCTGAGCTTTTCAGCTTTTGCTTTAACTTCTTCAATATTCCCAACAAGATAAAACGCTTGTTCTGGGAGATGATCTAGTTCTCCTGCGAGGATCATATTGAAACCTGCAATTGTTTCTTCGAGCTTTACATATTTACCTGACATACCTGTAAAGATTTCAGCTACGAAGAAAGGCTGAGATAAGAACTTTTCAATTTTACGAGCTCTATCAACAGTTCTTCTATCTTCTTCAGATAGTTCATCTAAACCAAGGATTGCAATAATATCTTGAAGTTCTTTATATCTCTGAAGAGTGGATTGAACTGCTCTTGCTGTTCTGTAATGCTCTTCACCAACAACAGAAGGTTGAAGCATAGTACTTGTTGAATCTAGAGGGTCAACAGCTGGATAAATCCCCTTTGCTGCTAAAGCCCTAGCTAGCACTGTAGTCGCATCAAGGTGAGCAAACGTTGTAGCTGGTGCTGGGTCTGTCAAGTCGTCTGCAGGCACATAAACGGCTTGGATAGATGTAATTGAACCTTCAAGAGTTGAAGTTATACGTTCTTGCAGTTCTCCAACGTCTGTTCCTAAAGTTGGCTGATATCCAACAGCTGATGGCATTCTGCCTAATAGAGCAGAAACTTCAGAACCTGCCTGAACAAATCTAAAAATATTATCAATAAATAAAAGAACATCTTGCTTATTAACATCTCTAAAATGTTCCGCCATTGTTAAAGCTGAAAGACCGACTCTCATCCTGGCGCCAGGTGGCTCATTCATTTGTCCAAAACAAAGAGCAACTTTTGATTCAGTTAGGTTCTCAGCATTTATAACCCCAGACTCTTTAAATTCTTCGTATAGATCATTGCCTTCTCTTGTACGTTCTCCTACTCCACCAAAAACTGAAACTCCGCCATGTTCTTTGGCGATATTGTTAATCAACTCTTGAATTAAAACTGTCTTTCCAACTCCAGCACCCCCAAAAAGGCCCACTTTGCCTCCCTGTCTATAAGGGGCAAGAAGGTCAATAACCTTAATTCCAGTTTCGAAAACTTTTGGCTTTGTTTCTAAGTCAGTCAGTTTAGGAGCCGGCCTATGGATTGGAGCACTGGCTGAACTTTTTACTGGACCTTGCTCATCAACGGGCTCACCTAATACATTAAAAATTCTTCCAAGTGTTGCTTCTCCCACTGGGACGGAAATAGGAGCTCCTGTATCAAGAGCTTCCATGCCTCTAACTAGACCGTCTGTTCCGCTCATAGCAACTGCTCGAACACGATGGTCCCCTAAAAGTTGTTGGACCTCTGCTGTCAGCCCAATGCTTTGTCCAGCTGGATTTTTCCCTTCTATTCGAAGAGCATTCAATATTTTTGGTAATTTTCCAGCGGGGAATTCAACATCTAAAACTGGTCCAATAACCTGTCGGACTATTCCCTTGGTTCCGGTTGAGGCGGTTGCGGCAGGGGCCATAAGAATTAAAAATAATCTGAGCAAAGATTCGCTTTAAGCAAATCTTCCTAAGCGGCGCAAGACTACCACTTCGCAGGGGCTATATGTTGTGCGGTTCGGTCAACCGCACAGAACAGTAGTAGTCGACTGGCCGCTTCAGTGAATATGTTGTTGACCATACCGTTTCGAGAAAAACTCGTTCCAGTATGTGTGCTTTGTGCACTGTTCTTGATCCTGAATTAATTAATTAATGGCCGCTGTATCTCTCAGCGTCTCCACTGTTAAGCCCCTTGGAGATCGTGTTTTTGTAAAAGTCTCTGAATCAGAAGAGAAAACTGCTGGTGGAATTTTGCTTCCCGATACGGCAAAAGAAAAACCACAAGTTGGGGAAGTTGCCCAAGTTGGACCAGGTAAACGTAATGAAGACGGTTCTCGACAGGCCCCTGAGGTTGGTGTTGGGGACAAAGTTCTTTATAGCAAATATGCTGGCACTGATATAAAAATCGGTGGTGATGAATATGTACTTTTGTCTGAGAAAGACATTCTTGCAGTCGTCAACTAACATTCACAGCTTCTAAAAGCTAACCATTTAATTTTCACTCCCAATCTTTTCTAGGAAAAACGCCTCCCATGGCTAAGCGAATTATTTACAACGAGCAAGCCCGCCGAGCACTCGAGCGTGGTATTGACATACTGGCCGAATCAGTGGCCGTTACTCTTGGTCCTAAAGGACGCAATGTAGTCCTGGAAAAGAAGTTTGGGGCTCCTCAAATTATTAACGATGGTGTAACCATTGCTAAAGAAATTGAGTTAGAAGACCACATTGAAAACACTGGTGTTGCACTAATTCGACAGGCTGCATCTAAAACTAATGATGCTGCAGGCGATGGCACTACTACAGCCACAGTTCTTGCACATGCAATGGTTAAAGCAGGTTTAAGGAATGTTGCTGCTGGTGCTAATGCAATCACTTTGAAAAAAGGTATTGATAAAGCAACAGATTTTCTTGTTAAGAAGATTCAAGAACAGGCTAAGCCAATTAGTGATAGTAATGCCATCGCACAGTGTGGAACTATCGCTGCTGGGAACGACGAAGAAGTTGGAGAGATGATTGCTAATGCTATGGATAAGGTTGGGAAAGAAGGGGTTATTTCCCTTGAAGAGGGCAAGTCCATGACTACCGAGTTGGAAGTCACGGAAGGTATGCGTTTTGATAAAGGGTATATTTCTCCTTATTTCGCTACAGATACTGAGCGAATGGAGGCAGTATTAGATGAACCTTATATCCTGCTGACTGACAAAAAAATAGGTTTGGTTCAGGATCTTGTGCCTGTCTTAGAACAGATTGCTAAGACTGGAAAACCTCTTTTAATTGTTGCTGAGGATATTGAGAAAGAAGCATTGGCAACTTTGGTTGTTAATCGTTTGCGCGGAGTGCTAAACGTTGCGGCAGTTAAGGCACCAGGATTTGGAGATCGAAGAAAAGCAATGCTAGAGGATATGGCTGTTTTAACCAATGGACAGCTAATTACCGAAGACGCTGGATTGAAGCTAGAAAATGCGACTTTGGAAATGCTTGGCACTTCCAGAAGAGTAACTATTAACAAGGACACTACAACAATTGTTGCAGAGGGGAATGAGGTCGCAGTGAAGGCGCGTTGTGAGCAGATAAAAAAACAAATGGAGGAAACTGACTCTACTTATGACAAAGAGAAGCTTCAGGAACGTTTAGCTAAGCTTGCTGGTGGGGTTGCTGTCGTGAAAGTAGGAGCTGCAACTGAAACTGAAATGAAAGATAAGAAGCTTCGCTTGGAAGATGCTATTAATGCAACAAAAGCTGCTGTAGAAGAAGGTATTGTGCCTGGAGGAGGTACAACTCTCGCTCATCTTGCTCCTGAATTGCAGTCTTGGGCTGATAAAAGTCTTTCAGGAGAAGAGCTAATCGGAGCAAACATTGTTGAAGCGGCTTTAACAGCCCCATTAATGCGTATTGCAGAGAATGCAGGTGCAAATGGCGCAGTTATTGCTGAGCATGTTAAAAGTAAGCCTGTAAATGATGGGTACAATGCGGCTTCAGGTGATTACGTAGATATGTTGTCCGCTGGAATTGTTGACCCCGCAAAAGTGACACGTTCTGGCTTGCAAAATGCATCTTCAATAGCTGGCATGGTTCTTACGACTGAATGTATTGTTGCAGATTTGCCAGAGAAGAAAGATGCTGCAGGTGCAGGTGCAGGAATGGGAGGAGACTTTGATTACTGATTGCAAAATCGTTTAATCAAAACATCAATTTCAATGAGGGACAGGGTTTTCACTCTGTCCCTTTTTCATTGCTTACCCATAAGATATTTGAAACATTCCATTTTCTTACGTTTGGATATCAATTCTTTAGTAATAGCAAGCTTTCTGCGTATACAGAGATATTTTTATTATTTATTGCCTCAACATCAATAATCAAGACTTTCTGGCTTTTAGGACTGGGTTTCCCCCAGTCCTCTTTAATAAATAGTGTTATATATTCTTTAATTAAAAATTTAAACAGCAAGCATAAATAGGCTTATTTAAAATAGGCTCCCTTTCTTTTGTATGCTCTACGCCTATCTGATAGCATTCTGGGATTCCTTTCTCTTTGACTAAGTTATTTATATTCTTTTCGAGAAATTTTTCATTTAAGCTTTTTAAACTATCTTCTTCACCATATTTGATTTCACATTTCCTTAAACTTGCATATAATTGGCTGTGATTTGTTACTCCTATTATGAGAAATATGATGAATACCCTTGACGTGTAAAATCGCATTTATTATTGATATTTAATCACAAATATGTTTTTTATTTAAGCCAACCTGCACTTAATGTAACTGCAAGACCTAAGAATATAATCAAACATGTCCAAGTAGCTTTGTTTAGAGTTGCTTCTGCACTGCTAGCACTTGAAAACATTGAGCTCCCGCTTGCAGCAAGGCCACCCATTCCATCACCTTTCGGACTATGTAATAAAACAAGGAAAACTAATAGAAGACCACTGGCAACCCACATCCAAGTAACAATTGAAATAAGCATGATTCAGATTTTAAGCATGTTGAGGTATACGAGAGGAAAACTTAGGGGTTTCTATTGTCTCAATTAACGATGATCCTGTCATAGCCTTTGGTTTAGGTAGAGACAATAATTGCAAGATAGTTGGAGCAATATCTGCCAACCCACCTCCTTTCCTTAATCTAATTTGGTTCCCTGCATCAGCTACTTTCCGTTTTTCTCCTTCGACAATAATTACCGGTACTGGATTAGTAGTATGGGCAGTCCAAGGTTGACCATCGGCCCCTTGCATGACTTCAGCATTACCATGATCTGCAGTTACTAGAAGCGTTCCACTCATTTTTCCTGTTGAATCAAGAATACGTCCCACACAGCTATCAACTTTGCTAATTGCTTCCTGGGCTGCTTTCATTACCCCAGTATGACCAACCATATCTGGATTTGCGTAATTAATTACTATCAGAGAGTAAAGGCCGCTTTCGATAGCTTTTGTACAGCTATCAGTTAATTGGTCTGCAGACATTGCAGGAGATAAATCATATGTTGCCACTCGCGGAGAAGGTACTAAATGTCGATCTTCACCAGGCAAGGGTTTCTCAATTCCTCCATTTAAAAAATATGTGACATGAGGGTATTTCTCGGTCTCAGCAGTTCTAAATTGTCGCAATCCATGATTTGAAACTACCTGCCCAAGAAGGTCATCAAGAGATTCAGGTGGGAAAGCTACTGATACTGGTAGTTCGGCTTCATATTGAGTGAAAGTAAGAACGTTTGCTTTGGGCTTGTCATTTCGCTCGAACAAATCGAAATCCGGAGTGCTAATTGCCTTGATTAATTGCCTTGCTCTGTCAGGACGAAAATTGAACATTATTACTCCGTCCCCATCTTGGATGTAAGAGGGTTTTAAACGTATTGGCTCAAGAAATTCATCGGTAATGCCATTTGAATAGCTTTGAGCAATTAATTCATCAGTTGATAAATCACTGACTGGAAGATTTGGGTTTGTTAGCAATTCATAAGCTTTCTGTGTCCTCTCCCAGCGATTATCTCGATCCATTGCCCAATAACGACCACATAGGCTTGTTAATTCACCGACCTCAGAGGATTCTATTTTTTGATTAATAGCTTTTAAATATTTTTGGGCACTTTTAGCGGGAGTATCTCTTCCATCTGTAAAAGCATGCACTGAAATTTTGGGGATTTTTTCATCATTTGCCCAATCTAAAAGGCCGCACAGGTGATTGATATGACTATGAACACCTCCATCAGAACAAAGGCCTATTACATGAAGTGTTTTGTTGTTTTCTCGTAAAACACTTGCAAGTTTTTGAAGAGTCTTTATTTGAGAAAGCTTTTTCGCTCGAACAATATTGCTAATTCTGACAAGTTCTTGCTGGATAATTCGTCCAGCACCAATTGTGAGATGACCTACCTCTGAGTTGCCCATTTGCGAATTTGGAAGGCCTACATCTGCACCACTTGCTTCTATTAATGTATGAGGATATGCATGCCATAAGGCATCCATGACTGGAGTAGCAGCATTTTGAATTGCATTATGCTTGTTTTCTTTGCTATATCCCCATCCATCAAGAATTGCCAGAACAACAGGTGCAACTGGTCCTGACCTGATATTTGAGGAGGAACTAATCTTCGGCATTGGCTAGGGCTTAGTGCCTGTCAGGGTGAGCCTTAGTATCAAATTACTTGTTTGTTGGCCAGAGGCTCTATTTCTATTAACTTCCGTCAGCTTTTGCGAATTCAATTAAATGCACTTTTCAATTTTTTGGGCATAAAATTATACTTACGACCTAGTCTCAATGGCTGATTCAGCAAAACAAGAGAAGATTGCAATTCTTTCTCAAGAAGAGTTGGCAAGAACACTATCCAGGCTTGCATCTGAAATTATTGAAAATATTTCAGATACTAAAGACCTTGTGCTTCTGGGAATTCCCACTAGGGGTGTTCAGTTGGCAAAAGTTCTTGGCAAGGAATTGAAAGCAAAAGTTGGGCATTCAATAGAGCAAGGGGTTATTGACCCAACTTTTCATCGTGATGATTTGGTTCGTATAGGTACAAGAATGGCACGATCAACTGACATATCTTCCAGCTTGCAAGATCGTCAGGTTGTTTTAATAGACGACGTGATTTTTACAGGCAGGACTGTCAGGGCTTCTCTGGAGGCTCTTCAGGCCTGGGGAAGGCCTCAAAAAGTCATGCTTTTAGTTATGGTTGATAGAGGGCATAGAGAACTCCCTATTCAGCCAGATTTTTGTGGGAGAAAGGTGCCAACTCGTCGAAAGGAATCTATTGAATTGAAATTAATGGAAGTTGATGGAGAAGAAGGTGTCTTTTTGACTAAGGAAATCTCTAAATAGTGATTTTTGGCCAATTCTTTTATCTTAATACTCCAAGATTTTCTTTTACTATTAGCTCTCCATCTTTGATATCAATGACTTCAACCAATAAATTGCAATTATAATCAATACTAAAATTTAATTTTATACAGTCTTCACCACTATTAATTGGAGAACGTAATTGAATTAACAAAGGAGTTGATTCCCAGGGCACCTGGCTTACTTCACTAGACGTTTCCTTTATCGTGGGCATTCCATTTATATAAACAATCTCATTGCTGCCATCCGAATCATAGTCCGCAATTCTCAACTCTATTTCCTCTTGATTCTCTTTACTTGATGCAAGAATAATTTCTAGTGGTTTGGATGTGGGCCAGGGTTGCCCTGGAAGAAAAAGAGGGTGCCAGATATGTTTCTTGGACTTCTGTTCCCAGCATCTTAAACAAACACCTTTAGTTAGGATATCCTTAATGCTTACACCAGGAGTAAGGCTTAATGCGCCTATTGCAACAGCTTCTATAGGCGGTGGCGTTAGTAATTGAGCTGGGAGTATTTTTTTTTGAAACCAACGTTTAATAAGTGGCATCTTTGCACCTCCACCTACAATAATTACTCCTGATAAATCTTCAAGTTCACAACCATTTGAACGTCCTTTAGCGAGGGTCTTTTCTAAAACATTGTCTAGAACTTTTAGAAGTCCTTTACTGATAATTAGATCTTCTAATTCAACCCTGCTCAGACTCATTTCCTTACAATCATCCTGTTCACTTAGCATAACTTTTTCAGTAATAGTTTTTGTATCTGATAAGCTTTCATCGCTTAATTTGCATTTTAATATTTCTGCAGCATTTAGAAAAATTTCATTGTTTTGACAGTCAGGGTGAAGATGATTTGTAATCCATCTGTCTAAGTCTCTTCCTCCTAATCGAACTCCAGCTTTACCAATAACTTTTGCACAGCGAAGGACTTGTTTACTTTCTTCTCCTAAATCTTTGCCATCAAAACGAAGAAGTTGGGCAATTGGTTCAGAATAGCCTTCGCCCCCTTCTAGCAAAACCATTGATATATCAATAGTACTTCCTCCAATATCCATTACTAACAACTTTGCACCTCCAGTTTGCCCAGCTCCAATAGCTGCTGCAGTTGGTTCATCAACTAATGCGATTTCCTTAACTTTTAATTGCCTGCAAACTTTGTAAAGCCATTTCCTATAATTTTTGTAGGTCTCTATAGGTGCTGTTAAAACAAGCCTTTCAATATCAAATTGATTAGGTATCCTCGACCATATTTCTTTTAAAAATAATTCACCGGCTTCTTCTGGTAATAAATGACAATTCCAATTATTTGGTTTGATTGGGGCTCCAATCCAACGCTTAAAGTCACAAATAAAGTAAGGGTTTATTTTTTCATGGATACTTACTTGTTGAAGCTGATGACCAAATAAAACTTGTTTTTCTATTTTTGGTGACATCCAAATCAGGGTTGGCACTTCCCCAGGGATTCGACTTATAGGGTTGAGATCAACTAGCTTTATGGCTTGGTCGTTTTTCCCTTGAAAAGCTACAACAGTTGTAGAGCTTCCAAGATCTATGGCAAGGGTTCCTCTCTCTCGGGATGTACTTTCAATTGATGAAAGAGATTGATTGTTTTCTAATGCCATTGAAATAATTAATTTTTGATTAGGAGGTTCGTTCTCGCTTAAACTAAATTTAGTATTAAAAACATTTGTGATTAGATCAGGAATCGATTCGAAAGATCTTGCCAAGCGAGGAGAGAGCTTGATCCGTCAGGCTAGCAATAGATATTTAACTACCGTTCGTATAGCTTTTAGGGCTAAGCAGCGTCGTTTTGATGATTTTGACGGCCTTCTTGAGGAATCAGCTGTAAAGCCTGTCCAAAGAGCAATTGTTGAATTAAGTGATGAACAAGATCAGCCCGATTTATTGCCAGGATGATTCGTCGGGAAGGATTTGGCTGGAGATTGGCTTGGGATACTTCTAGGGAAATTTATTCTTTTTTAATAGCTGGTGAAAATTGGGCTTTTGAACTTTCCCAAGAAGAGTGGGATTCTCTGCAATCAATAATTACTGACTTGCTTGATCAATTTAAGGCGTTAGAAATTCAGTTGATGGCTGAAGAGTTTATTTCATTGGAGTTAGAACGTTGTCATTGGTGGGTCTGCCTTAATGGAACAAAAGAGGCTTGGAGCTTGAAATTCATTCTCCAGCAGGATCACCCAACTTTCAGATCTCTTGAAGGTGGCTGGCCTAATCCAATAGCGGAAGTTGTTACATCGGCCATGAGAAAAATGTGGGACTCCCAGTAAAAATTACATTAGTAAATGATTAATTTTTATCTCCCCTTGCCACAGGGCAATTGGTTAATTACACATTATTTCCACAGATTAATAGCAAACTTTATTGATACAGCTCAAAACTGTGGAAAAAAGAATTATTAGTAGTTTTTCTTGATTCCATATAGCTACCGGCTAACGAATCGACCCATTGGATCTTAAGTTGAGCTTAAACTCCTGTCCTAGAATAAAGTCTTGTATTGAGACAGAGGGAGACTTTCCTGTGAAGCCACCTATTGACGTTTTAGTAACTTTGTGAGGAACTAGTTGCATTAGTCAAAACTGTGAAATGCAAAACGATCGCTTCAACACCTGCCCACCCCAAAATTGTATGGACGAGCCTTGCGCAATAGATGACTCGATCATTAGTTTTCAGTCAGAAATACCTTTGCCTTTGAAAAATGCCATGAACAAATTCATTGAAAAATATCCTAATTGGGATCAATATCGATTAATTCAAGCTGCCCTTGCTGGATTTCTTGTGCAAAATGGTATTAATTCAAGACCAGTAACTCGTTTATATATTGATAATATGTTTGCTGTAAATTCTTTCTCTTCAGAAGGAAGTGCTCATTAAGTATCCGAAGAAATACTTGATCAAGTCAATAATTTTAATAGCTTTTTAGCGATTTGTTTCTCTACTGGCATAATTGACAATCTATTCCCTTTCCTAACAAGAAGTATTTCTTCTGAACTAAACCTTTCGCCAATTTCTTTAAGTGTTAACTTTTCGTTAAATGTACAAGAATATTTCAACTTTACGCAATCCCATCGAGGGTTTTCAGGCGAAGACTTTGGGTCAAAGTATTTTGAACTTTTATCAAATTGTGTGGGGTCAATTAATTTTATTTTTGTAACTTCCATTAACCCAACAATCCCAGGTGGCTTGCAGTTTGAGTGATAGAAGAAAGCAATATCTCCAGCTTTCATCTTTCTCATAAAGTTTCTTGCCTGGTAGTTCCTAATCCCATCCCACAATGTTTCGCGTTCTTCTTTCAAGTTTTGGATGCTGTAAGCATCAGGCTCGCTTTTCATTAGCCAGTAGCTAGGTTCAGTCATAGTCTGTAATCTTAGCGATACTCGATGGTTGGAATGGAGTTGGAATGAAACCTCATTCTTCCATCTCTTTTCTTTAATCTATCTAATCAGGATTAGAAGAGGAAAGGTGATTCCACAATCACCATTTAATTGGCCTCCAGTCACCACTGAGCTGGAATGCTGCCCAGACATAAGGATGTCTATAACCAGGGATGGGGTGATTCCTAAATTCTTGTTGGGTTGCAGCTAAAGCATCTGCTCTGCCTTCTCCTGCTTTGAGTTTTTGATAGAACTTTTTCATAAAGGATGCTGTCGCTCGATCATCTACTTTCCATAACGAGAGAAGACTTGATCTTGCACCTGCTACAGCGATTGCACGTTTAAGACCATAAACACCTTCCCCAGATTGGATATCACCTTTACCTGATTCACAACCAGAGATCACTGCTAATTCAGTACCTTGCCAATCAAGCTTGGTGACTTCTAAGGCAGTGAGATAACCATCATCATCAGGGTTCGATTCTGGTTCGTTTGCACCAGCTAAAACAATGCCGCTTCTTAGCAATGGGTTTTCTCCTTTCTCTTGATCTGGTAAGAAGTAAGCATGACTAGCAATATGTAAGACCTTAGGTGCTTCTTGTTCTTGCACGGCTAAAGCTGTTGCTTTGTTCTTAGTTAATAGTTGGGCTTTGGTGAGTTTGGCAATGGCTTTTCCTTCTTTAGAAGTTCCAGGCAATGGAGACCAAGTCAACGAACCAAGGTCACCGGAACGTTGTTGGGATGAACTATTAGCAATCAGTTCAGATTCTTGTTTGCGTGGAAAGTCTTTAATTAAATTGAATGCCGGATTAGCCACAACCAGTGGTTTTTGTTTTGTTGCTTTTGATGCTTTAGCGAGATCTAGTAGTTCACGGCCAGTTGTTAGTAGACGTATGTTGACAGCATCAGCGAGTAATTGATCATCTTTATGAGAACTGAGTGCTGCAAAAGGAACACGGTTGAGTTCTGCATCTGGAGAAATAAATAATGTCTCAGCATCACCGATTGCTTCTGCTAAAGGCTTGATAACTAATTCTCCAACTTCCTTCCATAACTCCTGAGCATTTGCTAAAGCTTGTTCTGAAGCTGTTAATGCTTGTTGGGTCTTTTCTTCTATAGGTTCGGCAAGGCCTAAATCAATAGCTTCTATCTCCCCTTTACGATTCAGGATTAAACCTAGATAGCGAGCTTCTTCCCATTCCTCACCATCAGGTTTTGTGCCATCAAATGGCTCATATCGTTGATATTCGACTAACAAATTATTGCGAGGAATCGCTTTAGCGATCTGGTTAACTCCAACAATACGGGGTTTTAGCTCTGGCAGTAAACGATAAAGTTTGCGTTCTAAATCCTCTTTCCTTTTGCTGAGAGTTTGACGTAACTCATCATTTAAATTCCTCGATGCAAGTTGTTGTGTGACGAGCCGTAATTCTTGAGCAATGGCTTGTTGAGGTCCTGGCAAACTAGCTAATTGAGATTGACGTCTTTCGAGTTCTTCTAATAAACCTTGTCGGTTGAGCCTTGAGAATAAGGCCAGCTTTAAGCCAGCTTTTGTCTTCTTAGCTAATGAAGGCGAGAGTTTAAAGGGATTGTGATTAGACTCAAGAAAAGCTTGTCGTTCGGAAAGAATCAAATAAGGAGCTTCTCGTTGAATCAATGTGAGACTTGCTTTTAGGCTCCTTTTAAGAAGTGATTCTGCTTTGTTATACAGGCCTTGACTCACATAAAGCACAGCCAAGTTATTGAGGCTGGTTGCTGTATCTGGATGTTCTGGACCGAGTGCTTTTTCTTTGATCGCTAAAGCTCTCAAATAAAGCGGTTCTGCTTTGCTATACAAACCTTGGTTGCCATAAAGAGAAGCCAAGTTATTGAGGCTCCTTGCTGTATCTGGATGTTCTGGACCGAGGGTTTTCTCTCTAGTCGCTAAAGCTCTCAAGAAAAGCGGTTCTGCTTTGCTATATAGACCTTGACTCACATAAAGATTCGCCAAGTTACTGAGGCTCGTTGCTGTAGATGGATGATCTGGGCCGAGGGTTTTTTCATCGATCGCTAAAGCTCTCAAGAAAAGCGGTTCTGCTTTGCTATACAAACCTTGACTCTTATAAAGCGAAGCTAAGTTATTGAGGCTCCTTGCTGTAGATGGATGTTCTGGACCGAGGGTTTTCTCTCTAATCGCTAAAGCTCTTAGGTACAGCGGTTCTGCTTTGCTATACAGGCCTTGTCTCTTATAAAGCAAAGCCAAGTTATTGAGGCTGGTTGCTGTATCTGGATGTTCTGGACCGAGTGCTTTTTCTTTGATCGCTAAAGCTCTCAAGAAAAGCGGTTCTGCTTTGCTATACAAACCTTGGTTGCCATAAAGAGAAGCCAAGTTATTGAGGCTCGTTGTTGTATATGGATGTTCTGGACCGAGTACTTTTTCATAGATCGCTAAAGCTCTCAAATACAGCGGTTCTGCTTTGCTATACAAACCTTGATTCTCATAAAGCAAAGCCAAGCTACTGAGGCTCCTTGCTGTATCTGGATGATCTGGGCCGAGGGTTTTTTCATCGATCGCTAAAGCTCTCAAGAAAAGCGGTTCTGCTTTGCTATACAAACCTTGACTCTTATAAAGCGAAGCTAAGTTATTGAGGCTCCTTGCTGTAGATGGATGTTCTGGACCGAGGGTTTTCTCTCTAATCGCTAAAGCTCTTAGGTACAGCGGTTCTGCTTTGTTATACAGGCCTTGCTCCTGATAAAGCGCAGCCAAGTTATTGAGGCTCGTTGCTGTATATGGATGTTCTGGACCGAGTACTTTTTCATAGATCGCTAAAGCTCGGAGATAAAGCGGTTCTGCTTTGCTATACAAACCTTGACTCTTATAAAGCGAAGCTAAGTTATTGAGGCTCCTTGCTGTATCTGGATGTTCTGGACCGAGGGTTTTCTCAGCAATCGCTAAAGCTCTCAAATAAAGCGGTTCTGCTTTGCTATACAGGCCTTGGTTGTTATAAAGCAAAGCCAAGTTAATTAGTGTAGTTGCTGTATATGGATGTTCTGGACCGAGGGTTTTTTCGGTAATCTCTAAACCTCGCAATAAAAGAGGCTTGGCCTTGTCGTATTTACCTTGCTCAAGGTAGATCCACCCTTGCCAAGTAAGTGTTCCACCTACATCTGCATGTTCAACCCCCAACTCCTTTTTCTCTATGGCAAGAATCTTCTCCAAAATATCTAAGGCTTTTTGATAGTTACCAGCTTCTTCTGCTTCCTCAGCTTCTTTTGTAAGTCGATCAAGGTCATCAAGACCTAACTCTTCTTTCTTCTCAGCAATCAGTACTTCAGGAACAACATCAGCTAATAATGCACCATCGATTGCCACTGGCATTAGCAAAGCTAGAGCTAGGGCAAAAGGGCGCATCAGGTATTGAGATCTTTGCAGTTATTTCTTTAATTTAGTGATTTTTGCCTTGGACGTTTTATTGAATGCATCAGTGCAATTTTGGGTTAGAGAAAATGTGTGAATAGATTTTTGAGATTTCTTCTAATACCTTGCTATTAATCAAGGTTCACACTTCATTAGCCAGTAGTTAGGTTCATTCATATCAAGGGATCTACAGGAATTGCGGTGTGTGAATAATGTGTGAATGAGATCGCTACTGGCTTTTAAAGAGATCAGTTAGCGAGGGCTTTTCCCCATTAGGAGGTTTTGACCATTTTAAGTTTGATAGCTCATAAAACATAGGCTTCTCCTCTAAATCCGACTAGTTTCTTTTGGAGAAAGACGCAATCGCATTTAGATGATGAAGGTTTTTAGTTACGTTGCTATAGCAGTTCTGCTTTTGTTTATTCAATTAACGCCTAAATCTGTGATGGCTTGTGTTGAAGGTTTGTCGTGGGGGATGGATCTCTCAAGTGTAGAGAGCCATCTTGGAGTTTCCTTGACTCCTGTTCAAGAAGATTTAAATAGGGGTCTTTTTGAAGTTAGAGATTTTCAGATGAGCGGGTTACCTGTGAATAGTCTTCGTGTTCGTGTTGAAGACAAGGATGGGTTAAAACAGCTTGCTTATGAAATGGACTATGAAAACATGACGGAAGTATTGGCGGGCTTAAGACATCGTTTTGGTCCTCCTGTTGGAACAAGCGTTGATGTTGACGGAAGATCGCCTCAACAACAATGGATTTGGCACACAGGAGAAGATGTAATTACTGCAGTTAAGAGTGAACAAAGACCTTTCTTACTTTCTTATAGACCATCACTTTTAGACCCTTCTTTCCTTTGAAAATGTGTGAATAGTGTGTGAATGGATTTTGCAAATTCCTTGCAATCGTTTTCCCTCACTCAAATGCATTTGTTCATTAGCCAGTAGTTAGGTTCAGTCATAGTCTGTAATCTTAGCGATACTCGATGGTTGGAATGGAGTTGGAATGAAACCTCATTCTTCCATCTCTTTTCTTTAATCTATCTAATCAGTATTGGAAGAGGAAAGGTGATTCCACAATCACCACTTAATTGGTCTCTAATCACCACTGAATATATGTTTCTCTAGTTGAATTGCCTTTGGAATCGGTCCCATAATAGTTATAGACACCTGGACTTGTTTCAATAGTAGTAGAAGAGCCACCGTTGCTGGACCAGCACTTCGTTATTCCAGGAGAAGTTTCAATGCAAGTACCTGCATAAGAAGGTGTTGCTAGGCCTATTAGACAAGCAACTGAAAGACTGGAAGAGAGAAATGATTTGAGTAATTTCAAAATCAAAAATGCAAATTTTTATTTGAATACCTTCTTGTAGTTCCAGTTTTTTGAACTGATTCCAAGTATCGATGCCACACTTCAATAAGACATTTTCCGGTATGCGTCGCTTAGTACTGATTGCAGCTTTGCTAGTTCCAGTGGCAATGGATGGCGCCTTTGTAGCAGAGGTAATCCCTGAAGTGTTTATTTCTTCAGAAAGCCCGAAAGAAAGTGCAGATTATTACCTGCATCAAGGACTAGAACAATTAAATTCAGGGGATTATCCTGGCGCCCTAGAGAATTTCAACAAAACAATTGAGCTTGATCCTAGCGTTTGGCAGGCATATCATAACCGTGCAATCATCAAGTTTGATCAGAAAAACTTTTTAGGCGCTTTAGCTGATTACACTAAGTCAATTGAACTTAATGCTGATTCTTTCTATTGGAGTTTCTTTAATCGTGGAAAAACTAGGCAAAAACTTGGAGACTCGAAAGGTGCAATAGATGATTACTCAAAAGCTATAGAAATAAATCCCAAAAATTATGCACCCTACAATAATCGTGGATATATCAAATCACTTCTAAATGATCATCAAGGTGCTATTGATGATCATTCTAAAGCAATTGAAATTAACCCAAATCAATCTTATTCTTATTATGCTCGAGGAACGAACAAGGCAGAGCTAAAGGATGATAAAGATGCTATAGACGACTATTCGAAAGCGATTGAATTAAAACCTGAAGAAGCTAATTATTATTCAGCTCGTGGCTATAGCAAGTTGAGTTTGGGATATCACCATGGATCAATAGAGGATTACTCTAAAGCTATTAAATTAAAACCTAAAGAAGCTTATTACTACTCAGTTCGTGGATACAACAAGCAGCAACTAGGAGATCATCAAGGAGCAATAGAAGACTATTCTGAAGCGATTGAATTAAAACCTGAAGAAACTTCTTACTATTCTAGTCGTGCAAGTAATAAAGCAAGCCTAGGAGATCATCAAGGGGCAATAAGTGATTACTCTAAAGCAATCGATTTGGACCCTAATGAAGATCAATTGTATCAATTTAGAGGACATGAAAAAGGTATTTTAGGAAACTTTAAAGGAGCAATAGAAGACTATTCTAAAGCGATTAAATTAAATCCAAATGATCCTAACTCATACTGGAATCGTGGGCATACAAAGAATATTATCGAAGATTTTGAAGGAGCAATAGATGATTTTTCTAAAGCGATTGAATTAAATCCAAATAATCCTTTCCTCTACAACAATCGTGGACATTCAAAAATAAGTTTAGAAGACTTCGTAGGTTGCATTGAGGATCAATCTAATGCTATTTTGATTGACCCCACATTCACCAATTCTTTTCAGAATCGAGCCTATTGTAAGCAAGCATTGGGAGATTTTGATGGAGCTATTATTGATTATAAAAAAGTTCTGGAAATAGGTAATTCAGACGAAATAGTACATACGACAGGAGCTATTCTATATTTATACTTTTATAATGATAATTATGTAGAAATACCAAATTTAATAAATCAATTAAAGCTTCAAGCAAATTACAATGAAAAAAAGCATACATATGCTGCAGCGATTATTCTTTATAGTCAGGCTAGATTGAATTTATTTTATGGGAATGACTTGAAAGCAGTTGAAGGACTTCAGGAATCAATAAGAATTTTGTCTGCAATAAAAAAAGATAATGATTACTATTATGCAAACGCCATAAACCTATTAATTAATACATATATAGATTTAAAAGAATTTAAAAAGGCAAAGGAACTTATCAAGCCCATGACCTTAAATGGTCAAATTTCATTGGCATCTATTGCTTTTAAGCAGAATGATTTTCTTAAGGCAGAGAAAATACTAAAACGTCTATATAATAGACAAAAAAATCAATCTGGGGCTCAAAATACTGATCCATATTTGATTGGAGGCTTGGGTTCAGCATATTGGTGGCAAGGTAAGAACGAAAAAGCACTCCCACTGCTTAGAGAGTCAGTTAAGCGTTATGAAAAATTATACGGAAAATCAGCCTCAATCTTGATTCAACCAATAATAAATCTTGCAATGGCTCATTTTAATAATAAAGATTATGAGCAAGCTGATCATTATTTACGTAGAAGTTTAAGAATGCAATTTATCCAAATACAAGAACAAGCGCCATATATTCCATTGTCGAAAAGGAATAGTTTTGTAGATACTTTAGGAATATCTTATGCGGCTATTTTTTCAGCCTCGAATATTCATCCAAATGGAAAGGACTTGGCATTTTTTGCACGGATTAATAGGCATGGATTACTTGAAGAAATAGAAAGAAGACAAAGTCGGTTCGCTTCTTTAGATGGACCACATCTCCCACTTGCAGAAAGAATAAAAAGGGTAACAAATATACTTGCTTCTAAAAGGGTGAAGGATGCTCAGATGATCAAGGAACTTAACAATGAAAAAGAGAGGATTGAACTCAAGCTTTATAACTTATTGCCAGAAATGAAAGCGCGAATCATAGAAACATCAGAGGTTGCAAAGGTAATGCCTTCTAATTCAGTGTTAATTGAATATCAAAAGTTTAGACCTTTTAAATTTGATAATCATGATGACGCCATAGAGGTTAAGAATTGGGGCGAGGCACGTTATCAGGCATTTCTTCTTAAACCAAATGGAGAGATTGAAAGTGTTGATTTAGGCCTGGCTACTCCAATAGAACAAAAAATTCAACAAGCTTTGGTTGGATCAGAACAAGGTCTAGCAGATGCACAAGAGTTATGGAACGAAGTTGGTGCTTTAGTTGTCAAACCTTTGACCAAAGCGATGGGCGATGCAGAGACGTTATTTCTTTCACCTGATGCAGAACTCAACCGTATTCCTTTTGCTGCACTGAGTTCTCATAAAAATGATCAACTCCTCGGCGAGGCTATTGATATACGTCTACTCACGACTGGCCGTGAACTACTAGATCTAGCGAAAGCCTCAAAACCAACAAAACAAAAACCACTGGTTGTGGCTAATCCAGCATTCAATTTAAGTAAAGACTTTCCACGTAAACAAGAGTCTGAGCTGATTGCTAGTGGTCCATCTCAACAACGCTCTGGTGATTTAGGTTCTTTAATTTGGTCTCCATTGCCTGGAACTGCTAAAGAAGGCAAAACAATTGCCAAGCTCACCAAGGCTCAACTATTAACCAAGAACAAAGCAACAGCTTTAGCAGTACAAGAACAACAACAAGCACCCAAGATCTTACATATTGCTAGTCATGCTTATTTCCGAGCTGATCAAGAAAAAGGAGAAAATGAAATCGCATCTGTTTTATTGGGCGCTAGTGAAGTTAGAAGAATTCCGGAAAATGAAAATCCATTACTAAGAAGTGGCGTTGTTTTAGCTGGTGCCAATGAACCAGAAGCCAACCCTAAAGACGATGGGTATTTAACAGCGTTAGAAGTTACCAAGCTTGATTGGCAAGGGACTGAATTAGTAGTCATCTCAGGATGTGAATCAGGTCAAGGTGATATCCAATCTGGAGAAGGTGTTTATGGTCTCAAACGTGCCATTGCTGTAGCAGGTGCAAGGTCTAGTTTGTTGTCTCTATGGAAAGTAGATGATCGAGCAACAGCATCCTTTATGAAAAAGTTTTATCAAAAGCTCAAAGCAGGAGAGGGACGAGCAGATGCTTTGGCGGCAACTCAAAAAGAATTTAGAAATCACTCCATTCCTGGTTATAGGCATCCTTATGTTTGGGCAGCGTTTCAATTAAGTGGAGACTGGAGACCAATTAAATGGTAGGAAAAATATTATTATTGGAGAAATCTAGATTTGTTTTATGATTAAGCCATTAATGATCTCAATATTTTTAATATGTTCTTTCCCTCTGGAGATCTCTGCAAACACTTTTGACAAAATAAAAAACGCAAAGGTATATGAGCAAATAGAAAAGACCACATCATTTCTTATACAAGCTTGGGAAGCAAATGAGGGGATTACAAGCAACCCTCCTCAAGTAATCTCAATTTCAGCAAATAGAATAGTTTATGGTGGATGTGGTTCGTATCTCAGTGGCGAAGAAGTAGGAGGGAGCTCCTATTGCGGGAGTACAAATACGATATTTTTAGTTCCATCCCAACTTAAAGGTTTTGAAGAAGAGTTTGGCCCTTCTGCTGTTGCATATGTAGTTGCTCATGAATTTGCTCATGCAGTTCAAAATGCTTATGGCATTAGACTGCCAGTACCTAACCATGAATTACAGGCTGATTGTTTAGCAGGTGTGTTTATTAAAGAAGGAAGTGAGGAGCTTGGTATTACTAGAGAAGATACAATTGCAATGGCAAAAGTGGCATATTCAATTGGAGATGATACTCATGGGACTGGGGAGCAAAGAGCTTATGCATTAACGACTGGAATGGGCGTTATTGATGGTTCGTGCAAGGCTGAACAAATTAAATTGCTAGCAGAAGGAAAGCTTGACACCTCAAATTTTTCGAATACAAGATCAGCTTCTAAAAATGTTAATTTAAAAATTACTCCCTATCCACAAACAATAATAAGTTCTTTGGGTTTATAAATTATTTTCAAAGCTTAACTAGTAGCCCACTTTATAAAAATACTCATAGTCTTTTTTGCCACTTGTTAGAGAACTAAAACCAGTTGGTTTCCTAGCCAAGCTTTCTTTTACTGTGCTTGCAATCTTTTGGCATCCACCAACCTTATCTATAAAATCATCAGTATCTTTTCCAAAACCTTTCTTCTGCATAAGATTATAAATTTGATATGGTTCAAGATCATGATCATCTTGAACCCAAGCGACTATATATCTATAGGCTTGCTTCTCAGTAATTAATCCATATTCCATGCTGCAATAATTAATAGCACTTGCCAAAACTATTGATTGATATGGGGTGAGATCACTTTTTGCTTTTAGTGCTTGCCCGCCAAAGAAAACCATGGTGATAACCATAGAAAATAATCCAAGATACCTTTTCATTGCTATTTGCTTGGGGAATTATTTCTGATTTCTAAATCATAGTATCTAGTTAAGTTAAATTCACATACTTCAGAGGGATTCTTGAAAAACTGCAAAAGAGTTTATGTTGAAGACAAAGCCCAGGAATATCCCGATTTTGTCTTCAACATGATTATTGAAATGATTTATCTGTAATAGGTTTTGTATGTATATGTTTTGTATGGATTGCCACTCCTGTAATAAGTAGTCCTTCCATTGGCGCCTCGAGAGGAATAGGTTGCATTTGGCCCTCCACGCCCATCACAGCGTCGACTATAACCAGTCCCATAGCATGAAGCAGCTGCAGGTTGAGGAGGAATGAAGGTCAGGCCTGCTAGTGAAATAACAGCTGTGGCGAGCATCGCTTTTGTTCGCATGGCTCTTTTCTTCTTTGCTTGAGAAGATGAGTTGAGCGCGAGAGATGAGGTGATCATTAGCTTGGATTGATAGTGAAGGGTTGCATTAAGACGCCTTCTTCTTGTTCTGAACCTTTTAAGGTGATTCCAAAATCGATTTTTTCAGCTAGAACATAGCTTGAGACTAGTAATATTTCTTGGACAGTCCATACAACAATTTATGCTTACTGGATCCTTCAAAAGAAGGGTTCTCATTGAAGTTTCTAGATTCAGTTAAAGAATTCCTAACAAAAAATAATTTTCCAATAAAAGAAGAATCTTGTTCATTAGATAAGGCTCTTTTAGAATTAAGTCAGTCCCAAGTGGAACAAACAGAACCTTTGCTTGCTCTTAGATGCAGAGTCAGTCATACAATTGCTGAAAAAGTAGTCTTGATGTTTTCGGAAAAGAGAGCCTTCTATGACTTAGAGATAAACGATATGCTTATTTGTGTTTTAGATGATGTTGGTGATCTGTTCCTAAGGGTCCCTCAAAATGATGAGAAAGGAAGTATTCAATATCAAAGACAACGATTTAACTGGTCAACAATATCTTCTTTATCTTTTAAACAAATTAAACCTTATGGAGCAGATATAATTTTTCACTTTAAGCCTGGCCTATCAAATCTCTCTTCATGGACCAAAAGAAAAGTTAATAGTAATTCAGAGCTGAAATCTTATTTACGACACAAAGGTTGCCTTTTAATTAGTGATTGGGCATTGCTCGCAGACAGTTCATCTAGGAGAATAAAAGAATCGTGGCAATTGTATTGTTCTGGTTCCACAAACCTTTCAATTAATGATGTAGAAAAACTTCATCAGTCTTATCTGATGAATTACAAGCAGGCAAAAGCAAACTACCGAAAAGTCACTGGTAGGCAATCTGGATGGGAACCTGATAAAGATTTCCTCGCATCTCTGGAGCCTACGCAAAATAATGTAGAACAGTTAATTGCTATGGCGACTGCTATTCGTCGATATTTGGGCGGTGTAGATATAAGGACCAATCGGACTCAATTAAATGAAGAACTAATTTATGAAGCTCAGCCTTCTAATGATTATTTACCCAGCGAGGATCTCCTAAAGCAAATAGAAGAATCACTAGAACAATTTGGCCTACCTCTAGCCAAAGAAGCAATAGAAGCAGATTGCTCTAAATGGGAGAAAGATCCTAGCCGAAAACTTGCATGGGAGCTCTATGGTCAAGGCTTAGGGCAAAGAGATATTGCTGCACGCTGTAACCACAAGCAGGGATGGGTAAGTAAACTTTTGGAAGAAAAGTTCTTGTCTGAATCAATCGCACAAGAAGCGGCCATTGCACTTGTTAGACGTCCTGAGTTTCATCAGATTAAAAAAGATCCTGAGGGACTCGATAGGATGATTGAACAATTAAGGAATCACTTGGTCTCATCAGAACAAGAGGGTGATATACCACCTCTAAGGCAAATGATTCAAACAGCTTTGAAATATGCCTGAAAACACTTTTCCTCCTGAACCTATTGAAGCTTTTACGATTCCAGAAGGGTCAGTTTTATTAGACGATGACGATATTGTCGACCAAAGAAGTTTTGCGATAGCTGGCCTTGTAAAAATTGTTAAAGAGCGCAATTTAGATTTACCTCTAGGATCAGAGTCAGATCTAGAAAATCCAAACAGACTTGTTAGCTTTAATAGCTTCGCAGTTCAAATTGTTACTGCTGGAATTAATGCAGATGAAATAACGATTCCTTTAAATCATTGGTATCAGCATGGTGCAGCACCTCAACTTTTATTGGCCTGTCATGTAGATGACGAAAATAATTTAGTGTGGTTTTCAGGTGTGTTGACAGGACCTGAATTTAAAGAAGTTATTTCTAATCAGATAAGGAATAAAAATGAGATCACTATTTCTAGCAACGAGTTTCAAGGAGGCGTGGATCGCTTATTGAGATTTGTACGAATCCTTGAAAAATCAACAATTCCAAGAGTTGCTCTCGACGAACAAACTCAATCTCAATGGTCAGTTGAATCAATTAAAAAGACACTTCAATCAGGGATTTCAATTACTGTTGTAGCTGCAGGTTCGGTAATCTTTGGTTCAGAGATTTTTAGGCCGAGATTAATTGGGAATATAGCCATGCTTTCAGGGGATCCTGTTGAAGTAACTTCTTATAGCAACCGTAGCCTTCTTTCTTTCGAATCAAGCTTTACAAGAAAATTTTGTCTACTATCACCAAACATCTTGAATACTAAGGGAAATCTTGTTGCAACAATTTCAATTGATCGCCCCCTTATTTTCTCTTTAGAACCATTAAATGAAATCAAAGTTTCTAGGAATGGTGTAATTCTTTGGAGAAAACTGAGAAATACAGGGGAAAAACTGATAGGACCAATTTCATGGCCTTCTGAAGTTACACCAATAAGAGCAAATGAAAAGTTAAGTTTAATCATTCGGCCAAGGGGGAGTTCCCCTGGAGAAGAAGCAACAATCCTTTTAGAAGGAAACTCCCAAGAGTCTTTTCAGCAAGTTAATGACTTGGTGAACTCTCTAGGCAATAAAAAATCAAAATGGATTAGAGCTATTAATCAACAACTGAAAAAAGATAAAACCATTGCTTTGACATTATTGTTCTCTCCAAAGGCCCCTGACTCTAAAGTTTTAGAGCAAGCAAGGTCATCTATTTTAAGTAAGGGAAGTTGCCAGAAGAGTGAATAGCTAAAATTACGAGACGTCTAGTACTCCCTAGGTCCTGATTGATTCCAGTGAGATAGATGAGTGTTGAATTGTTTGAAGTCGGTAGATAGATAGCGTACTGATTGAAGGGAAGCCCCGCATGATGCGAGGCTTTTGTGTGAGGAGGTCGGGGGTTGGATCGCCACAATCAGGCGCCCTGTTTTTCTCATTCGAGTCTTGTATAACTTTCATCCATTTGGAATCAGGATCCCCGACTAAGTCTTATTTCTGAGCCTGTACCGGATGAAATTGATTATAAATTGAGCCAGAACTTTGAACCCAATTCTCAAACACTCGGCTTAATTGAATCAGAGTTTTGGCACTTATGGTGTCTTGCTTAGGAATGAAATAGTCATATTCAAAGTCAATGATCAAATCGCCATGATCATCCTTCCTTAAAGATGCTTTTATAAGAGTAAGTTGAGCATTGATGGCATTGATTAATTTGTTGACTTCTTCTTCTTTGAGATCTTTTGGAGCTTTTGTTTTATTGAGGAAATGAATCATGTTTTGTTCTTCTGCGACGCAAATGAACTGGGTAATTTCCCCTTTGACCACGCAGACATCGCAGTCTTCTAGGGCCTCTGCATCGATGTAGGCAGCATTGAAAAGGCTTGAAAGGTTTGATGCTGAAAGCTGGTGCGGCTTGAAGTCCATTGTTTTGAGAGTGGATTGTGGGGTCATTCCCCATGACACCCTCTCCTTGTTCTGACCCTTTAGGGTGATTCCACATTCACTATCTAATCCTCTCAAATTTTTGTTGAACTGGGATGCAGAACAAAAATAAGGATTTGGAATCAATTTTCAAACCAAGAACAAGTAGGAATTGTCACTCAAGATCACCAAAATGAATTCCGGTTATTTCTTTTTAGGACTACTTCTAGCGACATTTGTCTGGCAAATAGTTGCTCAATCTTTAGGGCCAGTTGTTGGAGGTTGGTTTTACGGCTTACAAGTAGAGAACCTAAAAAAGTCGGGGTATACATTTTGTTGTGACGAAGAAGTTCAAGAATGGAGAGATAAAGCTATTGCTAGTTCTATGAATTGGGGGCTCATCCTCCTTGCCGTTTTATGCGGTGGGCTTGCCGGAACTTTTGGCTTCCCTCTTATTGGATTTAGTAGGAGCACCAACCCATGGAGTTGGGCCCGAATGATTGCACTGTGTGGTGCTAGCTGGTTTGTTCTATCTGTCGCACATCCTGAAATTCTCTAACGTATATAGAAATAATCCATTCCTTCAAATGCAGCTTCTCCTAAAGCAGGAACAAAAGGACTCCTGCGATAAAGCCTGCTAAATGTCCAAGCAGACTGATGCCAGGTAGAAGAGACCAAGCAATGCCTATACCTGTTAGAACGATCATTGTTTGGCGTATCTGTTGATTTTTTTTGAGATCAATCTTCAACCCGATAAAACGTTGTTTCTCATAAATTGAGGCGAGGAGAATAAATGCGTTAACTCCGTATAAGATTCCACTGAATCCAATAGCTAAAGACATCGGGTTTCTAAAAAAGAAAATATCAAGGAACCAAAAGATTAGTGTTTGGAGAGGTATTAATAAGCCGACAATTAAAAGGAAGAAGGAGTTCCCTTTTAGTCTTAAGCCTTTTAGACAATATCTGGCAACAACAATCCCAAAAGTATTTGCTAGTAAATGTTTTGCATCTCCGTGAATGAAGTGCGTCGTAATGATTCTGTATGGCTCAACTAGTAAACCTCCAGACCAATAGGCAAATTTTGTCTTCTCGATAATTCCAAAGAGATCTGTTGCTACAAAACAAATTGAGCAAGCTAAGAAAGGTAAGAGATACTGCCAATCATCTTTGGAAACCCTATAGCTAAAAATCATAAAGTTCCGAAAATAGTTTGAACAGAGTTTGAACAGGATTTATTGATTCCTTATAAGACTCTTTTATTAGGAAAGCTAGTGAAGCAAACAGATCTGAGTTTTTTGTATTTTTTCTATCCACACAATATTCAAACCCTATCCACACATCGCCCCTTAATGGAGTGACTTTCTTTTCCTAATTGAGAGCAAGTTTTCTTTGCACCTTATCTGGCACTTTCTTCTTCAGCTTTAGCTTTGTCTAATTCACTTGGGGATACCCAACCCAAGCCAAAAACCCATACATCATCAGCTTTTGCGGCATTTCTCTCTTCAATAGCGTATCTTTCAAGTGGGGATAATAAGCTATTTCTTAATTGTTGATCAAGAGGGACGCCCATAGCGGCTGCTACTTTTTTCGCATAAACTTCAGCGCGCTTTAATTCACATGGGGAGATTTCCTTTGAGCTAGTAGGCCATCTGTCGAGACCAACGCAATTTTTAACTTCTTCTTTAGCTTGGGCAATTGCTTCTTTTTTAATTTTAGTCAATTGTTCTGCTTCGGCTTTCGCTTTGGCTAACGCTTCTGCTTCTGCTTTAGCTACCGCTTCAGCTTTTGTTTTTGCTTTAGCTACCGCTTCAGCTTTTGCTTTTGCTTTAGCTACCGCTTCAGCTTCTGCTTTTGCTTTAGCTACCGCTTCAGCTTTTGCTTTTGCTTTAGCTACCGCTTCAGCTTCTGCTTTTGCTTTAGCTACCGCTTCAGCTTCTGCTTTTGCTTTAGCTACCGCTTCAGCTTTTGCTTTAGCTACCGCTTCAGCTTCAGCTTCTGCTTTTGCTTTAGCTACCGCTTCAGCTTTTGCTTCTGCTACTGCTTCGGGTTTAATTTCTTCAAGAGGCTCTTGTCGTAGTACGTCAATGCCTGCAACAAGTGTTTTGCCTAGTGCGTCAATGCCTGCAACAAGTGTTTGGCCTAGCGTTTCAACTCTTGCATTAATTGTTTGGCCTATTGTTTGAATTCCTTCAACAAGTGTTTGACCGAGAATTTTTATTCCTTCAAGAAGTGTTTGAGCTAGTGGTTTAGTTTCTGCTTTTTCATTAGCTAATGCTTTCGCTTCAGCTTCGGCGAGTGCAAGTGCTTTCGCTTCAGCTTCGGCGAGTGCTTTCGCTTCAGCTTCGGCGAGTGCAAGTGCTTTCGCTTCAGCTTCGGCGAGTGCTTTCGCTTCAGCTTCGGCGAGTGCAAGTGCTTTCGCTTCAGCTTCGGCGAGTGCAAGTGCTTTCGCTTCAGCTTCGGCTTCGGCTTTTTCTTCCGCTTCTGCTTTAGCTTTTGCCTCTGCTTTAGCAAGTGCTTCGGCTTCGGCTTTTTCTTCCGCTTCTGCTTTAGCTTTTGCCTCTGCTTTAGCTTTTGCCTCTGCTTTAGCAAGTGCTTCCGCTTCTGCTTTAGCTTTTGCTTTAGCTTTTGCTTTTGCTTCTGCTTCTGCTTCAGCTTTAGCTTTTGCCTCAGCCTTTGCTTTGGCTTCTTCTTCAGCTTGAATCTGAGCCACTAAAGCGGCCCTCTCTTCAGCAGCACGTTTAGCTTCTTCAGCAGCTCGTTCAGCTTCTGGGTCAATCTTTTTGCATTCAGGGAATGGAGTTGTTGCGTATCCTGCAAACTCACATTTCAATGTCTCTGCACGTAAGTCATAGGTATAAGTCGGCCAACGTTTGGGATCATTGGGGATCGCTTGAATTGTTTCACAGGTATTGGATGTACTTTGAATCCTGAAGTTCTTGACTTTGACGTTTGGGACTCCTTCTACATAACCCAGGGCATAACTTGCTTCACACTGAGACTTCATGCTTAAGAAAGCCTTTTGAGCAGATTCTTTCACTGCTCGAGTTTGTACATTCCTGTAGACGGGGTAACTCACTCCAGTCGCGATAGAAACTATCGCCATCACAACAGCCACCTCAACCCCAGTAAACCCTTTATTCTTCTGCTTTTGAAATTGAGTCATGACCCAACTTTCAACTTATAAATATGATCCTAAGTCGAACTGATTGATTTAAATTTTGTGGATTCAGTTTTGTAAGATTTTAAGCCTTAGAGAGAGATGAAAAGGAGATGTTATGACTTCTGCTTTCAAGGATTTGCATCCATTAATTTAGAGCCTCAAAAGCGTAAACAGAGTGCGAACGGATTTTGCAAATTCCTTGTAATCGCTTTCCCTCACTCAAATGCACTTGTTCATTAGCCAGTAGTTAATTTCAGTCATGGCAGTAGTTCTTGAGGGGTGATTGGAATGATTTGACTATTTAGATTCCTCTTTGATCCATTCTCTATACCACTGACGATCATCAAGCCATCGGATGACTGGCCAATTAATGAGTGCGGAGGCAATTAGGACTCCGAAAGCTGAAAACTTTTCAGAGCAAGTAGCAAAGAGAAGAGTTGGTACGACGGACATTGTTGCCGCAGTCAGTAAAGCTCTTCTAGGGGACATTTTTGTACGCATTTCTTGTCTTGCTTGAAAAGTGTGAACAGAGTTTGAACAGGATTTAGGGATTCCTTCTAACCCCTTGATCTTAGGGTTCTAGTCGTTTCTATATGGAACTAACAAGGGCTTGAATGAAGACTTGTTGGAGCAGGAGAAATAAAAGGACTCATACAAGTAAGTCCCTTTTGATTAGATCACCTGTCAAGTGTTCAATGAAGTCTTATTCGACCGGTATCAAAGTGGGTACGCCTTCAGCAGAAGCAACACTTACCCACATCACTGCTGATTTGTTCCCGGTGTTACCCATTGTGTGAGGAGGTGTGTTCACTCCTAAGACAAAAGAGTCGCCTTCACGAAAAGTTTGACTCTTACCTCTCTCCTTTTTCAGTGTTAATTGTCCTGTTTCGATGTGGCCAGTTAATGGAGCTGGGTGGGAGTGAAGAGGAATCTCTGCGCCTACTTGAACTTCAACTCTATAAAGGCGCATCTCAGCGTTGCCTTTTGGATAGGTGAATGCATCACCTTCAATTGTTTTGGTGCTTGTAAAAACTTCCTGAACGTCAACAGGAGATTCAGCTGCGAGGGCAATATTTGGCACACAAAGCATTAAGGCACAGGCTATAGTGATGAAAATATTTTTGAGCATAGATTTTTGGTGAGTTAGTGACATGTTATCTACTTTTCTTTGGTTAGTCGAAGCGTATTGATTTGCAAGTTTGAATAAAGTTTGAATAGAAATTTCTGATTCTCTGAGATCGCTTGATATTGCTCAAAAGGAACTTTTCATTAACCAGTAGTTAGGTCCCTGTTCTGCCATGGGCTCACAGCGATATTGCGATGTGTAAATGGATTAATATTCTTACCCTCATTTTTTCTTTGGCTTACAGGCGCGAAGTTGTTTAAAGTCTTCTGCTTTGGAAATACAAGTTCTCATTTTGTCTAATTTCTCAAGTCTTGATTTCTTCATTTCAGAAAAATCAATCTTTTTAGACTTCCCTTCAAGATCGTGAGCCAAAGCTGGGAAGGTGATCCCAGCAAGAAAGACAATAAAGAAAAAATGTCCCATGATTACTTCTTCAACCAATTTCATCTTAAGGGTGATCTTCATTGTCAGCATCAGATCAGTACATATTCCTCTTAGTTGAATTAATAAGAGCTTGAGTAAACTTTGCGTAAATCTTTTTGGTTCGCTGAGAACATAGACCAGGGCTAAAGTTGATGCTTTCATTGGCCAGTAACTAGGCTACTGTTGTGCCGTGGGAGCTCAGTAAAAATGAGTAGTTGGAATGAAGTTGGAATGAAACTTCAGTTTGGATTCTTCGTTATTCCTTAGATATTTAAGGATAGACAAAAACGTGATTGTGATTACTCCATAAGTCCAAATAGTACCGCTATTGTTAGCAAGCCTTTCCATCCATAAATGAAGACCTTTGTTTCCGATGATTAGAAGGTAGATGACTCCTGAAAGTAGTAGAGGGATAAGTAAGGCTAGAAAATACGGCATTAGACACTTTTACTTGCCATCACATATAGTAGTTGTTTTGTTATTGCTGTTGTTATTTTGCATTGCAGGGATGGCATATGGTCTGTTAATGACTGGAGTTGATTGCCACGAAGAGTTGTATCTTCTCTAGCAGAATAATTATTAATGGCGACAACTTTTGCTGAATAAATCTTGACTGTTTTTTTTATATAAAATTGATTGAAGATAATACAGAGAATATATTAAAGAGATATTAGGATTAATTTAGCTAGTCTTATATTTCTGAGCGAAAACCCACATATGGCCTGAATTATTCTCTGATGAGATCTTTTCTTGCAATTGATTTATTGAATTATTCTGTAATCCGAGTAAAGTTCTCAAATCTTTCTCACATTTAAAGGTGTCTGGGCTTTCATTAATTTGATCTAATACAATCTCTACGTCCATCTTCCCTGGAGTCTGTAAATTAATAACCTTAAAACCTGATCTCTTTAATATTATTTCGATTCCTGCAGGAGAAAACAAATTTACATGTTCATTGTCTACGCTAGGTGAAAAAGAACCAAGCATTTTTGTATCAAACCCAATACCATTAGGACAGCTAATGCATAATATTCCTTGTGGCTTCAGTAATTGATTGCATCTTTGTAGAAAATCAAAAGGATTGTAAATATGTTCTATAACTTCAAATGCACAAATAAAATTGTAAGCTTTGGCATTCGAAATAAAAGATTCAATATCTATTTGATGTACAGATAAGCCTAATTCTTTGCAATGTTTTGCCAATGGGGGAGTAGGCTCTATAACTTCAAATGATTTAAAAATATTTTCGTCACAACATTGCTTTGCAAAAAGACCAAAGCCTGGTCCTATCTCTAAAGCTTCTGTTTCTTGAAAGTTAAGATATGGATCAAGAACTTTTTGAATTCTTTTTATAGAAGGCTTGCAAATCTTATCAACTCTTGCTCTTGCTGATTGAGGAAAGATATTATCAACCCAATACTGATAATTTCGAGAAGTTCTATAGTAAATATCCATAGATTCCTTACTAGGTCGAGGATTCATATAGATAGTTTTACAATTTGTACATTGTTCAAATCTTAAATCATATTTAGAAAACTTAAATTTCTTTTCGTTGATTTCACAAGCTGGGCAATTAGGAGTATCTTCAAATGACCTTTTATGTAAATCTACAATATCTTGAAGAAGAAGCGATGCTTGAACAAACTTATGATGATGTGGCCTTATATCATTGAGCATATCTAATCAAGAAGGTTTTCAAAATCATTTCTATGATAACAGGAGATTCTGTTTTGAAGCTTTGTTATTCATTAGATAGAGAATTAATGAATGTGTAATTAATCTTGAATAAATTTCAATTCCACTCAAAAGTCTTGTTGCCCTCCTTTGTTTTCGATGATTAGAAGATAATCGGCTCCAAAAAGTAGTAGAGGGATAATTAAGGCTAGAAAGCATGGCATTAGGCACCCTTCGCTTTCCTTTTAGTAAGGTTCCTATGAGGGTTGGGACTTCAGTTTCTTCTTTGGCAAGTCTCTCAAACTCTTTTTTTGCATCTTCTTTGGAAAGCAAGTACAACTAAAAGCAAACCAATCACCGCGTCATAATATTTAGAAGTTCAACCTATTAAAATTATCTTTAGCATGAGTCAGTGCAGCTTTTAGCTGGCCACCTTGACATGTGAGTATTTTTACGAACTTGCGATTACTAAGTCAGCATCTATACATAAAGAGTATTTTATACAATTTCAAGATTGAAATTCTTAGCTATGGGTTTAGGAGAAGATATCTTCCTTGAGTAATGGATCCTGATTTACGTCTAAAAGAAATCTTGCACATGGCTGTAAAGAATGCTGTTTCAAGAATGGAAACATTAAAAGACCCTCTTGACCGGCGTTGCATATTCCTTGAATATAAGGAGTGGTTAGGTGAAGATATTAATGATGAAATTTGGGCGATTCCTAGAGAGGCAATTCAAAACGATAATGGGTAACTGAATTGTGCAAAAAGAAACTTTATATTTAAAGCTGAATGATTGGTATATAAAACGTTTACGATCGCAAATTGCTGACATGCTCAGATCTATTTCAGACAGGGTTGAAAATAAAAATGATGATGTTGATTTAATGGCAGATGTTGATGATCAAAGGGCTCATCATTTTTGGACCGAAGCAAACTTAGATGAGTGGGACGACTCCGCATGAAAAACTTGCTCAAGTTGTTGATGCTCTCTTAGATGGAGGAAAACTTTTTACTAGTCACTTGCCAGCGACTCTAGTCCTTAAAATCTCTTGATATCACTGATGGGACACTTTTCATTATCTAGTAGTTAGGTCCTCAGCAATTTTGCGATGTGTTGATGGGTTTATTGAAGCACTCTCTTTGTAATTTGCTTCCATCAAGCATCCTCTTTGGAGATAACTTCTGCATCAACTGTATCTTGTGATTCAACAAATTCATTTGCTTTGCGGTCAATCCAGCTATTGATTACAGCTACCAAAGGTAGAGACCCTCGGTATATAAAAATGGCAGTTGGGAGAATACTGATAATTCCAACTACGGGACTTCTGAAAAGTAATCGACCAGCTTTAACATTGAATATAATGATCAATGCTGATGGAATTAATATAGTGAGCATTTTCTTAAGAGCCTGCTGCCAGCCGACACGATAGGCCCACCAAATACAAGCTATGGAGGCAATGTATAACACCACATAAGTCATGTGATGATTATAGAAAGCTCATGAACTACTAGTGTCTATTCTTCAGGTTTTAAAAATGCTTTAATGTCGATAATATCGATGTAGGTATTCGACCCACCGATATTTAATGTCTGGAATCCTTTTTTTTATATTCAAGCCACTTTTGTTTTTAACTCTGAAAAGGTTTTTTAAGAAACAAATGAAAGCATGGATTATTTCAGCTTTGGAATGGTTAGCACTGCAAACAGACAATGATATTGATGATGCAATCGTTAAACGAGTTAAAGTTGCAATGAAGTTAGGGGTTGTCTGACATGTCTTCTCTTCACCACCCTTTATTCCATAGAACAATCAAAGCTTTATTAATGGACGTCCAGGAATCAGGGTATGAACCCCCAACGCTTGAGAATAGAGAGGCGTTTAAGAATGAGCTTCTACAGGAATTAGAGGAAGGAATCTCTCCC
The DNA here is from genome assembly GCF_027359375.1 of Prochlorococcus marinus str. MIT 0919. Lineage (NCBI taxonomy): Bacteria > Bacillati > Cyanobacteriota > Cyanophyceae > Synechococcales > Prochlorococcaceae > Prochlorococcus > Prochlorococcus marinus. Next base: position 855,391 of record NZ_CP114779.1, on the reverse strand, counting down.
ATTATTGAACGATGTTGTTATCAGAACCCTTCTGTGAAAAGGGATGAAGAGAAATCAAACCTTCCTAAATGTTGAATGAATCCTTCTCTGACTTTTTAGGAACGAACACAATGTGTGAATATTCTGCCAATGGAGTTCTCTAATTTCTTCTAATTCATCTCAAATGCTAGAGGTACACTCTTCATTAGCCAGTAGTTAGGTTCCTTTGATGCCATGGGATCTCAGCGATATTGCGATGTGTGGATGGTGTGTGGATAGAAGCTTCTAAGGAATGCTTTGTGATTGACTGACAAGAAGAAGCTTCATTTCATGTCTATTTTTACAAGTCATCAAAGGGATGAGGTGAATTTTTCTTCTTAATGTCTATTGGGTTTTTAGTTTTCTTTGAGTGTTTCAAAAGACCTTCGTATGGGTCTAAGAATTCGGAAGCTAAGATCTCTTCGTAAAGGTCATGATTCTTTCCATGAAAGTCTTGATTATCATTCATTGTTTAAAGAGATTCCTTAAGGTTTGATTGATTGACTTTTGCATAAGGCTTATAAGAATTCCTTTGACAAGTAATTGCTGATGGTTGACATTTTTGAAACTCTTTAATAATCGCTTTTCTTATTGCGTAATGCTCTTTCAAATTCCTGGTTCCCATAGTATTAGCTTTGGTTGAAATTAAGATAAAGCTCTATTGATTTATAGATGTATCTAATTTAACAAAAAATATTTTTGACAGTATATATTCTAAAATCCTAATTTATCTAGGGTGAATAAGATCATTTTTATCTTAATTATGTATTGAGGAATACCAAATTCATATTACTCTGCTTTTCCTTGATGTTTTTAAAGAAAAGCATAAATAGATACAGAGAGTTTATTTTTTTATTGTTATGTTCTTAATCAATAAATACTTTTGATTTCCGAGGTATGACTTACTCCAATCTTAAGAAAGCCGAAATCATCAACGGTAGAGTAGCTATGGCTGGTATCATTATCCTGGTATTTGCTTCTTTCTTAGAGTTTTTAACTTCGTAAATACTTGTCTAAAATGATCAATTAAAACTAATTATGATTGAATCAGGGACTAGGGAATGCCACATTTTAATTGAATCAAAGAATCGAATTGAAAGGATTCTTTTTGACTTAAATGGTATTGAAAATATTGATCATATTAGCTCTCAATTGCTTGCTATTCATAATCAGTTAGAAGGTATGCATGAATTATATAGGAGCAAGCGTATCGCTACTGGAAGCTCTCTCGAAAACTTTCGGTTGTAAAAATAGACACACTCCTTCCCCCCTGGTTCTGATATTTTCTTTCGAAATCCAAAGCAAAAAGAAAAGAGTGGATTTGTACTTATTTTTTATTCATTTTTCATAGCAATTTTAGGAATAGTGGTTATCTTTTTCTCATTCGAAGAAGAAGATCAAGTGACTGGGAAAATGATGTCAATACCTCTAAAGAATTAACAAATTTATTTGATTAAAAGCTGAGTTCGGCTGGTATGAATTTATTGATTCCTTTTAATCCCTTTCCACCACGAGAAGCTCACACTTCATTAGCCAGTAGTTAGGTTCCTGTGATGCCATGGGATTTCAGCGATATTGTGATGTGTGGATGGTGTGTGGATGGCTTAACATTCTCACCCCTATTTCTTTATGCTATTTCAATCAAGTTTCTGTTCTCTGCGACGTTAAGGATTAGCTTGAATGCTTTTATGTTTTCAATTATTCTTTTATTTAGACAGTTGTTTTGCCATTGCTTGATGTCTTGATAGTTGAAGATGATCTGATCCTTTTGGATTTTTTAACTCAAGAGGTTTCTAATCAGATCAATGTTTCTGAGAGAGAAGTAAGGAAGGCATCTTCTCTTAAGAGAGCTCGATATTTAATTTCGCAGAAAACACCCGATTGGCTTTTGCTTGATCTTTGCCTTCCAGATGGATCAGGTGTTGAATTAGCCCAGGAGTTTGCTAGAGATAATTTAAACGCAAAAATAATAATACTTACAGCTCAAGCTGATCAATTCGCTGTGCCTGCAGACCTATTAAAAAATGTCTATGCATTACTTAATAAGGCAGATGGCTTGGCTCCTTTGCGGGAAGCAGTATGGGAGATTTGTAGAGAATTTGATAGCACTCTCCCTGACTTAAGCAACCTTACACCAAGACAATTAGAGTTCCTTCATTTGATTGGAGAAGGGCTGGATACGGCGCAAATTTCCAAAAGGTTAGATGTTAGTTTTGCTACAGCTCAGACACATAGGCGGCAAATTACACGAAAATTAGGAATTAAAGGTTCTGCCTTGGTAACTCTTGCAAGGAACCTACCTAAGGTTTCATAAAATGCTGATCAATTATAAATTGAAAAAATTTGTTGATTTAATTTCTATTAATTTAGTTGCAATATCAGCATATTTTTTACTTGCATTATTGGCTAAAGAAGCTTTTGCTTGGCAATCGACAGCTATAACCTTATGGCCAGCATCTGGATTAGCTAATGCATTATTGATATCTCATGGTTGGATAGCTCTGCCTGGTTTAGCAATTGGCAATTTTCTTGGAACAGCTTTTGATCCCAATGCAGGTTTTTCTTTTCAACCATTTATGCTCCCGGTGGCTATTGCGGCTTCAGCTCAAGCAGGGTTTGTTCGATGGATGCTAATCCGTAAGAATCTTTTAAATGACCCTTTAACGCGAATTTCTAGACTAATAACCTTTCTCTTAATTATTGGGCCTGTAGGGAATTGGCCAGCAGCAGCAACATTTTTCTTCTATCGAATTGCTAATGCAGGCAATTTGAACATTACTAATGTCGAATTACTTGATCGAAGTTACCTTAATGGCGCGTTCTTCTGGTGGCTTGGAGACTCTCTTGGCTCCTTGCTGTTATTACCTTTGCTTTTTTTGCTATTGCCATTCAAAAGACCCATATGGCTAGAGCGACGAGCTTATTTGCTTAGACCACTTTTAGCAATGATTGCATTGCTGCTTACGGGGTCATTCATAGAAAGAATCCTATTAGAGCGCATTGATATAACATCTCAAATGTTAGAGCCCATTCAAGCCTTAAGACTTTTATTTACCTTTGCTTGGATTGTTGTTGCTCTTGGTGTTTTGGGATTGATTTTACAAATCTCTGGCAAATATCTAGAGCAAGAAAAACTTTTGAGTCGCTCTCGATTAGCGGGAGATGCAGCAGGAGCAGTGATCCATGAAATTGGACAGCCATTAATTCGATTAAGATTAAGGCTTGAAAATATTGTTAAATGGCATAAAAAAAACTCAAATATTGAAAATAAAGACTTTCCCTTTAATAAAGATATAATGAATGAGGCAGAAAAAAGTCTTACAGAATTAAATGCTGTAGTAGTTAATACTAGATCAATTCAAGACCTAACCTTGGCTGGAATCCGCGATACTAATGCGGCTGATTTAGCAGATGCGATTGCAATGGCATCTGCTCAACTTCGATCAGATTTTGATCGACTTGATCAAGATCTTTCGGTCTTAATCAAAAAAGAATTACCTAAAGTTAGTTCTGGGCAAATCCAGTTACAGGCAGCTATAAGGAATTTACTTTCTAATGCTAGTAAAGCTGCAGGAGAGCATGGAGTTATTCGAATAAAGGTTGGATTGATGTTGGGTCATGTTGTTTGCGAGATAGAAGATACTGGATCGGGGTTTGACCCTTTATTCATGCCTGATGGAAGGAAAAGAATTAAATCTAAAACAGGTGGAATGGGACTTGGTTTAATGATTGTTAGGAGAGTAATAGATGATAATGGCGGCGACATTGAATTCTCTGCATCTAAAGAATTGGGTGGGGCAAAAGTAAATGTTTTCCTTAAGCCCTATTAGAAGAAATTGATAATAGAGGTCGAATTAATTTGACCTTAAGAGGAATACCTCAAAACGGAGATGTTATAAACTATCCACTACTAGAGGTACACTTTTCATTAGCCAGCAGTTAGGTTCCTGTGATGCCATGGGGTCTCAGCGATATTGCAATGTGTGGATGGTGTGTGGATGGATTAATATTCTCACCCTCATTTCTTTATTCTATTTCAATCCAGTTTTGATTACTAACTGAGACCTTTAATATTTTTTCTTGTCTAATTTCATTTGTTTGGTGACTATGACCGTTAACCTGTATGTTTCTCAATCTGAGCCATCATCATCTTCGCACTCATAGTTCAATAGAGATTCTACAGCGTTCTCCTTAGAGTCTTCTTTCTTCTCTTATCTATTAGTTGGGTCACATCTTGGAGTATCAGTTTTTTTATTAAGTCTCTCAACTTTAGATATATCCAAATCAGCCACCTCTAGTCCATACAGATCAGCGATTTTTGTCATAGCTAGACCTTCTGCTCCTGCCCAAGATTCTGCTAAAACTGCCCAAGTTTTCTGGCTAAACTCAACTCCCAAGTTTTCATTGTCGTTTCTTTTCTCGTCCATCTCTAAAACTTTCTTTAACCCCTGGGGACTGAGATGACTTTTGATTCTTAAGAAAATAACTTCCAACATTGAGTAGTAGAACTTTTCCATTGCATTGTTGTAAGCCCATTCAGCATCTTGTTGAGCTTTTTTGGCATGTTTAACAGTGATTTCTTGCTTCATTTGTTTTTTAGACAGTTAAAAGAAATTTTGTATTTAGTTGAGAATAATTGTTTAATACTATTTTTTACTTGGTAGAAATACCAATGAAGCAACACAGAGGACGCTGATAAGAGGTCCAGGTGACAAATTAAAAATAATTGCAAACAAAAAACCTAGGACTGATATTACAAGTCCAAATATTGATGATCTAGCCATGGCTATCAATAAGGATGGGGCTTTTTGTAATCCCAATAAAGTTGGAGTAGAAAGCAAAGCAATGACAAGGATTACTCCTACTGCTGACATTGAGCTAACTATGACCAGCGCAGTTGTAAAACCAAGGGCTAAATTTAAATAATTTACTTTTATGCCACTTGCAACAGCACCCTCAGGGTCTAATCCAGTATGAACAATCTGGTTGTAACTAAAAATTATTAGAAAAATAAACGTAGAAAAAGCAATGAAAGTTCTTAGAAGGTCTCCAGCATTTGCTGTTAGCAAATCTCCAAACAACACAGCTTCTAAATCAATTCTGATACCAAGTAGAGGGATAAGGAGAACACCAAGACCAATTGAACCAGCAAGAATTGTATTCATCACTGCTGCATAGTTTTCCTTTTTATTATTGGCCAAACTGTCTGCAGCTAAAGCCCCCACTAAACCACTGATAACTCCACCAATAGAAGGATCTACACCAAGAGCCATCGCCAAAGCTAATCCTGGTAATACACAATGAGAAATTAAATTAACTTGTAAAAGTCTTTTGTGGGTAATTAATACGGTACCCATTGCAGGGCACAGTAATCCTGTAAAGATTGTTATACAGAGAGGAGTGAACCACCAAATTGTATTGATTAAAGACATGAATCAAATGATTCGTTATGGTCAGTAGAGATCAATGACATCAAGATCTTGCTGATGAATAGGAGCAAGCCTGAAATTACCAAACGTCAAAAGCAATTGCTTCATGAGCTCAACAAATGTGCGGATGAATTGAGTGGTCAAGAATTGTATAGATCTTTGCATGAAGGTGATTTCTCTATGGGGCTGACAACGGTTTATAGGAATTTGCAAGTACTTGTAAAACAGGGCTTAGTTCGCTCTAGACATCTGCCAACAGGTGAAGTCCTTTATGCTCCCGTTGAACGAGACATTCATCATTTAACTTGTGTTAGTTGTGGAGAGACGACACGTCTTGAAGGTTGTCCAGTTAAAACAATGAATCTGCCCAAGAAAACATCTAACGAGTTTGAGCTCTTGTTTCATACGCTTGAATATTTTGGACTTTGCCAGATTTGCTCTAAATCGATGAATGCTTGATGAAATTTTAAGGAGATCAGCCACAGCAGTAGTTTCCTCTCATGCAATTAATTGAATCAAGTTTTTGCTGTACTTCCAGGGGTGAGCCATTAGCTAAGACGGTTTTATCAAGAGCAACAACCTTGTCATAAGCATTTAAAGATGAACCCCAATCGTGGCTGCTAACAAAAAGTGATAATCCCGTATCAGCCAGCTGACGAATGATTAATAAAAAGTCCTCTCTTGCAGGAGGATCTAATGCAGAACAGGGCTCATCAAGAAGCAATATTTTGGCTGGTGACATCAATGTTTTGGCCAGCAATGCTCTTTGTTGCTGACCGCCAGATAATGAATCAAGCCTTCTTTTGGCTAAATGAGATATTCCAACTCGTTGAAGTGCGGCCTCTAGCTCACAACAAGATAATTTTGAATGGTTTACACGGCCTAAAGATACCAATCCTTCAATAGTAATGGGGAAATTCCAGTTCAATTTTCCCCTTTGGGGCATTAGGGCAACTTGGGCTCGATTGTTAACTAACTCATTACCATCAATAGTTATTTTTCCTTTATCAGGCTTGTTATATCCTTGAAGTAAATTTAATAACGTGGACTTTCCTGCACCATTGGGACCAACAAGAGCCGTCAAAGTCCCTGGTCGCAAAGAAACTGAGACCTCTTCTAAAACAGGATTGCTTTCCCTTGAATAAGAATATGTCACATTTTTAGCAATTAAACAGGTCATCAACTAGAGGATTCCCTCATACATAAAATACTAATATACTTGCCATAAGGAATGAAAACCATTATCGTTTTCATTACCATATTAAATCCCTGGATCATGTTGTGTTTTTTGAGGAAGTCTGGTGAAGTAAAAGCATCGATTAACCCAAAATTTTTAAAGAACTCTCTTTTAGCAGGGGCTGTATTTTTCACAGGAATCAATCAGGTTGTTCAAGCTGAAACAAAGCCAATAGTTGCTGTTGAACCATTGGTTTGTGATTTAGTTTCAGCAATTGCGTTACCTTCATCCCCCGTCACTTGTTTGATTGATAGAAAACAAGATGTACATGATGTGAAAATTTCTCCGAGGCAGGCCCAAACTTTAAATAATGCAAGTCAAGTCTTTACTCTTGGGCAAGAGATGACTCCCGCAATGAAAAAATGGCTGAGTAATCCAATAACGGTTGTTGTCGGTGTAAGTGCAATAGAAATTGACGACCATGATGACCACGACGATCATGATGACCACGACGATCATGATGATCATGATGATCACTCATCGGCTAAACAGGACGACCACGACGATCATTCATCTGCTAAACATGACGACCACGACGATCACGACGATCACGATGATCACGACGATCATTCATCTGCTAAACATGATGATCATGGAGATGAAGCCTTTGAATGGGCTGGTGTCTTTGAACTTTCACGAGGAACATACAAATGGTCTTTTGCAAAAGTCGATGGAGACTATGCTGATCCTGCAATGAAAATGGTCATTCTTAAATCTGGGGATATTGAAGCATCAGAAGAACTTGCTGAAGAATTATTAGAGTCCAAAAATTCAGAAGTTAAACGCAATAATGACAAACTTGTTGCACAGGAAAAAGCCTATCTTCTTACATTTAATGAGAGAAAAGACAGCACAACATTCAATGTAGAAATTAAAAAAGCTGGTAAATATGCATTCTTTACTGAGCATATGCCTTTTGAGTTTGAAGCCGATGAACATTTCTTTAAAGATGTTTCAGGCGATGATATTGAACCGATAGCTCAAGTTCCAGATGAAGGCGGTGATCATCATCACCATGATCATGGTGGACTAGATCCCCATATTTGGCACGATCCTCATAACATCATCAAGATGGGGAATGTCATTTCTAAAAATCTCAACACGAAAATTTCATTCTTTGATAGAGAAACTAAAAAAGTTTTAAAAGAAAGAACTCAATCTGTTAATTCTCTTTTAGAAGATTTAGATCAATGGACTCAAAGACAAGTAGCGACAATCCCTTCTAATCAAAGGACGCTAGTTTCTAAGCATAAAGCTATGGAATACTACGGGGATGCTTTTGGTTTGAAAACTATTAGCTTATTAGATTTTCTTGGTCATTCATCTAGCCTTAGGCCTCAGACCATTTCTAAAGTAATCACAGAGCTAAAAGAATCAAATGTACAAGTGATCTTTGCTGAGCAAAACCCTCCTGCAAAGCTATTGAAAAACTTAAGTAGACAAATTTCTACCCCTATAGCAAAACAACAGATTTTTGTTGATGGTTTAATGCCTACAGGAAATACTATTTCTGTCGCTGTTCATAACACATGTACAATCGTTGATTCTTTGGGTGGTTCCTGCAATAAGAAAGCAGGTAATCAACTAGAAAATAGGTGGGATTCATTAACTAAACGTTAATGTAAACATCTTAACCTTCTGTTGAAGCTCACATTCAACTTTAACTAAAATGTCTAAAGCTAAAGGTTTAGAAACTTACAAAAAATACTGGGAAGGTCAAGCAAGTTTCATGGATCAATCACCATGGAACCAGCAAAAAATCTTAAAGTTAACTCTAACAAATGATTTTGAGAAAAATATTCAAGAACTTGGATTTTCTAATCACTCTCTTGCAAGAGAAGGTGGAAAATTAACTTTACGCTTAAAGGTTCCCTACAACTACTCTGAGCTTGATGATTTTAAGGAAAAGGCTATCGAACTATTGGACATCGATAAAAATTACTTAATCGATATGAGCTTGACCAATTCTAATTGTACTAAAGACTTAACCAAAGCAAAATGACCGTCGAACAAAAAGTACCTGTCACCATCCTGACGGGCTTCCTAGGCTCTGGGAAAACCACTCTCCTTAATCGGATTCTGAGTGAAGAACACGGTAAACGAATCGCTGTAATCGAAAATGAATATGGTGAAGTCGGTATTGATCAGGGTCTGGTCATTAATGCTGATGAAGAAGTCTTTGAAATGTCCAATGGGTGCATTTGTTGCACCGTTCGTGGAGATCTGATTCGCGTATTGGGCAACCTCATGAAGCGACGAGATAAATTCGACTATGTGTTGGTTGAGACAACAGGACTTGCTGATCCTGGCCCTGTTGCTCAGACATTTTTTATGGATGATGAAATCCGTAATGAATTTTCTCTTGATGGCATTGTTACTCTCGTTGATGCGGCTCATATTGATCAGCAACTCGGTCGCAGTGATGAAAGTTCTGAGCAGGTTGCATTCGCAGATGTCCTGGTCTTAAATAAAACGGACTTAGTCTCTGATGAATCTCTCGATATTATTGAATCACGACTACGAGATATGAACCGTATGGCGCGTGTTGTGCGTAGCAAGCAAGCGGAGGTGTCTATTGATACTGTTCTAAACCTGAGTGCTTTTGATCTAGATCAGGTGTTAAAGCGTCGCCCCACTTTCCTTGAGCCAGAATATCCATTCGAGTGGACAGGTGTCTTTTCTCTTGAGAAAGGTCGTCATGAACTTAGTCTCGAAGAAGGCCCTGATCCCACTATGTCACTTGTAGTCCTGGAAGATCAGGGGATTGACGAAGCAGCTCTTAATGCTGGTGCTGAATCTTGCGTAAGACTTTATTCTAACTCTGCAGAACTTCTTCATCCGGGAAGCACAGTCCCAATTGAAAAACATGTCAGTCTTCAGCTTCAGTCTAATGGGCGTAAATCTTTCTTTTTAGAACTTGATAACCCTACTCATATTGGGCTGTTCACCCAGCACACAGCAGAGGAATTTGATATCAAAGTATCCCGGATTGATACTTTAATTGCTAAAACTGAAAGTGATGGCAAAAATGATGCTTTGGTCCAACCTGAAACTGAGCGGACTTGGGTAGCAGAGCATGAACATGATGATGAAGTTGGCTCAATTGCTATTGAGCGAATAGGTGATGTCGATCCAGAAAAACTCAATAACTGGTTGAGTCGACTCCTGTCAGAAAAAGGTGTAGATATATTTAGGACAAAAGGGTTTATAAGTTATGCGGGTGAATCCAGGCGAATGGTTTTTCAAGGGGTTCATATGCTCTTCACTGCTCAGCCCGATAAAGAATGGGGGAATGAACCTCGCCATAATCAATTAGTGTTTATCGGTCGAAATCTTGATGAAGAAGAAATGTGTCGGGAGTTCGACAAGTGCCTGGTGTAGAAGGATTCCCCCCCCAGGGGATGCTTCACGAGGGCTGGAGTGCTGAAGTTGAAGACTATGTCATGGTTTGTGGGTGGATCTTAGGTGGCAAAGCACTCTTAGCAGGTGATGTTGCAGGTGGACTTTATTTATTTGAGGGTAAATCTGGAACCCTCCTTTGGCAGAAAAAAGAGGTCCATAAAGGAGGCCTACTCGCATTGTCTATACACCCAGATGGAGATGCTTTTGCAACTTCAGGACAGGATGGACGTGTTCTTATTTGGAATAGCGAGGAAGGTGAGCCAACTAACGTAATAGAGCTTGGAGACGGTTGGATCGAACACCTGAGATGGTCATCAGATGGACGTTTCTTGGCTGTAGTCTTTTCTCGCAGAGTGCATGTATATGGGATTGATGGCCACGAGCATTGGCAATCAAGAGAACACCCAAGCACTGTTAGCTCGATCGCTTGGTCAAAGTCGAATGAATTAGCAACAACATGCTATGGCCAAGTAACTTTTTTTGATGTAGTTCGTGATGAGGTTAATCAAAAGTTTGAATGGAAAGGCTCACTTGTTTCTATGGCTCTTAGCCCTGACGGTGATGTTGTAGCCTGTGGCAGTCAAGATAATTCTGTTCATTTCTGGCGTCGCTCAACGAACGAAGACTCAGAGATGACTGGTTATCCAGGCAAGCCAAGTCAATTATCTTTTGACCAAACCGGTAGACTCCTTGCTACTGGAGGAAGTGATGTCATAACAGTTTGGAGCTTTGAAGGCAAGGGCCCTGAAGGCACTGTCCCTGGACAATTATCTCTTCATGCTGAATCGATTTCTAGTCTTGCTTTTTCAAATCAGGGAATGCTTCTTGCTTCAGGAGCTAGAGATGGTTCAGTTCTTGTTTGGTTTCTCAAGAGTAATGGTGATGGTGACCCACTTGGTGGAGCATTCGCAGGAGAGCTTGTCTCCGCAATTGCCTGGCGACCTGATGACTGTGCTTTGGCAGCAGTAAATTCAAAAGGAGGCATTAACGTTTGGAATTTTAAAATGCGTACTAAATCTTCCCCTAAAGGGTTCTGAAAACATTAAGCTCACACTTCATTAGCCAATATCATTGAATTTATATCAAGAGGTTTAGGTGGAAATGGGAGAGTTAACAGAAGCTGTTTGTCAAGGCTCGCTCTTGTGCGCATCCTCACTAAGTTAGTTGATCCATTGTTGTTTTCTCTCCAATGAATGTATTCAGATTATCTGGTGGTAGCCAACTTCTATTAGCCCCATTCTTAAAGGCAAAGCGTAGGAATTCCGCTGCGTATTGTATCCGTAGTCGCCGGCTTGCTGAGCCAGGCTCCCCTCCATGACGTTCAACAAGGGTTTTTAAAACCGAGTAGCCACCTGATACAGAAATGTCGTCAGTGATGATAATCAATGTGCGGGCAATAGGAGTTCGGTAGTTTCGGTTCCACACTCGTGATCCTTTTTTCCCATTACTTGTTTTATGTGATTTGAATTTTCTAGCTAGTTGTTCCCAGTCGAGAGCACCACTTAATCCAGATTTGTTCTTTTGTTTCACTAGTTCATATGCTTCAGCCAAACCTTTCCCTTGAGATTTCATTATTGCCGAAATGTCTGTGGAGATTTTCAATATCCATCCTGCACTTGTTCCTACCCATGGAACAAAATCTGGATCGCTCTTAGCCTTTGGGCCAAGAACAATGCTGGTTCGATTGCCACTCTCCAAACGAACTGTCAGCTGAACCTTTTGAACAAGACCTTTCCCTATGCCGCGCACCATCCACCCTTCGCCACATTTCTGTCGAATTTCTTCGCGCAGGGAGGTAATCCATTTTGAAGGCTTATTAGGCATTATTTTTTATTGAATAGTAAGACAGGAGAAGTGGTACAGGTCTGTCATTACCCATCCAACCTTTCTGCATAGTCTCTTAAAACCTCTGCCATTTTGTGTGGTGGAATTTCCTGCTGATAGTTCTTACATAAATCAAAAAACTTGTCTAGAAAGTCCTTCATAGGATTTGGTCTCTTTTCTTTAGTCATTTAGAACCTCAAAAGTGTGAACAGAACTTGTTGATGTTTTCTAATCCATTTTTACTTTTCCCAATCCTTTTTACCATTTATTGGGCATGCTTATTGATCACACTTTTACCTTTACTAATAACCCATCACGAGGAGATGGGCTGGGAATCTGCCTCAAGCTGAGGTCTTGATCCTGGACAACCTCAAGTTGTAATTTGCGAAACAACCCAACCACCATCAGTCGAATCTCAAGTTCAGCTAATGATTTTCCAAGGCATACACGTTCGCCTCCGCCGAAAGGCATCAAGTGTAAAGAACATTCATTCTCTAGGTGACGTTGTGGTCGAAAGACGTCTAGGTCATCAATCCCATGACGGTTAGAAGCAATTAAAGCTACTTGCACTACACGATTACTAGGCACAATAATGTTATCTAAGACTAAGGATTGCTTGGTGCGGCGGAAAAAACCACCTACTGGTGGAGTGAAGCGCATCACTTCTTTTACGAGGGCATCGAGTCTTGGAGCATTTGCAGGACCGTAGACTATAGCTGCCTGCTCAGGAGTAGGAGGCCAGACCAGAGTATCTATCTCTTCACGAAGCCATGTTTCTATTTGGGGGTTAAGAAGTAATTCACGCATTAGGCAACTTAGTGCAGAAGCTGTGGTTTCATATCCAGCAAATAACAGTAGTAGTAGTTGTTCCCCCAAATCTTCATCCGCGAAAGGAATGCCTGTTTCATCAAGACCTCCTGCTAGTAAATCCAAGCCACCTTTGCCTTTGATAGGCTTCCTAAGTATTTCTTGAAGTTGTTCCAGTAAACGTTTTCTTGCCTTGAGAGCTTTAGCAAAGGGACTGCCTGGAAGATCTATGGGGATTGAGAAGAGAGCCTTGGTCCATATCTCGAAATCAGAAAATAACTTGTCACGATCATTACCCTCCAGACCAAGAACAGTTGTAGCGATAACGGAAAAAGCGAAACGTCGCATTTTCTTGGCTAAAGGGAGAGGGACTGTTGCAGTGTTTAGTTCTTCGCCGAGCTCATCAATTAAGTTGATAATACCTGGGCTATAGCGTTCAAGTGCTGAAGATGAGAATAATTGGGCTACCATCCTTCTTCTTGCTTTATGAGCTGCTCCGTTCCGGTTTGCGAGTGAATGTCTACCTAAAAGTTGCTGAACACTCTTCGGCCACCAAACTTCAATTGCCTCTGGCTGAGATAACAAATCAGCAATGGCTTTGTCCCCCTGAATGAACACCATGGGCTGTAGAAGCATTGATGTCGCAAAGACATTCCCAAGCTGATCAAATCGTCTTCGAGCGAAGTTAGGGTCGCGAAAAAATTCCAGAGCCTCAAGAATCCCAGTTAGGGCACCCGTAGTTGGTAGAGGGCGCAATTTAGGCATAGTCATCAATCATTGGACATTGGATCTGATGGACCCACGGTCCATAAAGTTCAAGTGCTTTCAAGGGAAATCCCTTAGGTCCCTACCATAAAAAAGGATCTGAATTTAGGCTTGGGTTTTATTAACCAGTAGTTAGGGATCTTTTGATGCCATACTTTTTTAGCGAAATGACTTTTTCCCTTGAATGTACAATTAATGAGCCTAGCGATCTAATTTACTACTGATTGCTTCTATTATTTTTTATATGGAAACATCTAAATGGAAGCCTTCAGAAAAAGAGAGAGAAGTGATGGAGGTGGTGTGGATGCAAGTTAAAGGAGCATGTGAGAAGTTAAAAGAAGAGACCAACGCTGGAGACGAGCACGTCCGCAAGATGCTTGAAGAAATGGCTAGTCGTTATTACTTATGAATGAATTGCAACGGGCCAAGAGATCTTTCTTTTTATGACGAGTGGGAAACATCAATTCATTTTACGGGAGATTGGTTTAACTTGACTCATTATTTGTAAGTATCAAAAAGAGGGTTTATTCCTAGTTATGAATAAAGTTTTTGTTATTCATAACCAACAGCTCTCTTCTGATAGGAATATCTTTATTCAGAATAAGAAACTCTAGACTTAAGATGGCTTTAGCCACATCTTTATTTTTGCTCACCCAAGCTCTTGGCTTGAGAAATCCAAGAGGATAAGATCATCTTCGACAATTAATACGTCCAACAAAATAATAATTCCATGCACTTCATAAGACGTTTTTCCCAAAAAACCTTAAGAGAAAACTAAAACTTCGCAATAAGTTTATATTTAAGTGGTAGAGTTTGGGTATGGGGACTACCCAGGAATGGGTATTTAAAAATACGTTATCTACTAGCTCTTGTAGGCAGAATGGCTTATTTCCAGTATTTCAGTGAGGTGGCGAGCGATTGCTTGATGGGCAGTTTGCAAAATGTTCTTGAAGAAGTTGGCTTACGTATTTCTACAGAATTCAGTACGCATGCGCAGATATTCGCTCAAGAAAGTGTTGGCAGTTTAGGTTATAAATCAAAAGTAAACGTTTTGATTTCCTGGAGTGATAAGAGAAAAAGAGAATGTTCTGTTGAGGTTAGAAGTGATGAGCCTTACTTAAAAAGAGGTACCCGTTGTGAAAATATTACTGGTCAATTGCGCAAGCTTTTGCCACCTAAAGACACGTCAAATCAATTAATCACTACATCATAGGTGTGATATATAAAAATTATCTATTGAACCTGAATATCTGGGCAAGGAACTGTTCAACCTTACAGCTTGCCCCTCATTTTTAATATCGCTAATACAGTGACTTTTAACGATAATCATTTACCTAGATATTGGCAAATTCTAGGCAGACAAAAATTATCTGGTCATATTAGAGTTAGTGGAGCTAAGAACTCTGCCTTGGTTCTCATGGCTGCAGCTTTGCTAACAGATAGATGTGTATGCCTGTCTAATGTACCTCGTCTAGCTGATGTTGATGCTATGTCTCAGCTGTTCGTTTCGATTGGCATAATGATGAGACGTAACCAAAGTAAATTAGAGATAAGAACCAGTGGCATGAATCTTATCTCAAAGAGCTTACCTCGCGATATTTTTCATTCCCTTAGAGCTAGTTTTTTTTGCATAGGGCCTCTTCTTACGAGGCTTGGGGAAGTCCAAATCCCATTACCTGGTGGTTGTCAAATAGGGGCAAGACCTATTGATGAGCATATTCAAGGTTTGAGGTCTTTAGGAGCACGAGTTGAAATTGAGAATGATTATGTTGTTGCAAAGGTGATGACACCTCAAAAGAGATTAATAGGTGCACGCATTAAATTCCGATGTAAGAGTGTTGGAGCTACCGAAACCCTATTGATGGCAGCTACTCTTGCTTCGGGAATGACAATTCTTGAGAACGCAGCACACGAACCTGAAATTCAAGATTTAGCACGGATGCTGAACGCGATGGGTGCCATCATTAAAGGTGCAGGAACTTCGCGGATAACTATTGAAGGTGTTGAGCGACTCAGTGGATGCAGTCATTCAGTAATGCCAGACCGTATAGAGGCTGGAACATTTCTCATGGCAGCAGCAATTACACGTTCTCCCTTGACGATCTCTCCTGTTATTCCGCAACACTTAGAGACAGTGATTTTAAAGTTGCAAGAATGTGGCTGTTTAATCGAATTCTCGGGTAAAACTCTTAGCATCATCCCAAGGAAAAATCTTAAAGCAGTTGATATAACAACAAGTCCTTATCCAGGATTTCCGACGGATCTCCAAGCCCCTTTTATGGCAGTGATGACTACGGCGAAGGGGACTTCAAAAATTGAAGAAACTGTCTTTGAAAACAGAATGCAGCATGTAGGCGAATTGCAGAGAATGGGAGCAAAGATTTTGTTGGACGGAAATACTGCCTTTGTTATAGGGGATAACAATTTAACAGCAACTTCAATTACAGGAGGTGATTTAAGATCTTGCGCTGCAATGGTGTTAGCAAGCCTTGCTGCAAATGGAACAAGTATTGTGCAGGGCTTGGCACACCTTGATAGAGGCTATGAAGACTTGGCAGAAAAACTCAATGCAGTTGGAGCAAATATTTCAGCAACTTATCCAATCCCTACGGCTAGTCATGATGTGTGAGTTCGGTAAAAAGTTCGAAAGACTGAACTAGATTTAGCCATTTTGAGTTAGGGATGTTTTTTATTTGGCATGCTGTGAACTGGACATAGCCTTTCCTTTGAACACAAAAGATTGACCTCTTGTAAACCATTGTTTGGATAGAGAGAATTCACCTCAAATAAAAGATGAGATTTGTCGGAAACAAAAAGAAGATCTTTATGAATTCAAGGAAGTTAGTGGAGATATATAGCTTATATATTCAGTCAATAAATGTTTTCACAAACAGTTTGAAGACTAGATCGTGAGTTTTCGCTATTTAATCATCAAACATTCCACCTACTGAGAGTTCTTTTCTTACTTCTGGTGATGGATATTGCTTGTAATACAAGACCATCCCACCAGTTACAGCTATTGCAACCAGTATCCAAGTAATTACTAATTTTCTTCTATTCGGAGCCTTTGGCTTCGTTGTTGTCGGCTTGGTTAGCATCTCAGGTAAGAAACTAGTCACTTGGATTAGTTCCCAGATCTCATCTTGGTCATAAGAAGTCAAATCTTTCCCTGGTATCCCACTTCCTTCTTGTAATTTCTCGGCTTTCATTTTTTCCCTAATCAAAGCTTTTCTCTCATCGCTAGACATTGCCTTGAAGCGTGCTCTCCTTTCTTCATTGCTCTCTTTAATTGCCATATCTATTGTTTGCTTTTGTCAGTGGAGCCTGAAGAAATGCCGCTGATGAAGAAATTTGATTTGAAAAGTGCAATCCTAATGTAATTGCTATTTTTTGATGACACTGGAAACGACTGTTGTTACTTTCAAACTTAATGGAACTTTTAGGGAGTGGTCAGCCATTTTTGATAGTGATGAAGCTAATCGAAGACATGCTGAGTACGGGATTAAGCCTCTATATAGAGGAGTGAACAAGGAAGACCCTCAGAAGGTAATTGTCATTCATCAGCATCATGAAGGGGGGTTAGATAAGTTTCTTGCAGCTAATGGTGAATGGATCTCTACTCATGATGTTGAGATGACCAGCCTTGAGCAGTCAACTTGGATTGTTGATTAGTTGCTTATCACTATTGGAGGCAATTTCAAAAGAGGTGTTTTTACTCTTGGCGTGTTGTGGTTGTTTTCGCTATTACTGAAAAAGGAGTCCAAGCTTGCTGAGTGAAAATAAGAGCTGGACTCAAAGGGGGACATCGAAATACGTCCCCCTTCTTCATGCCTAAAATGTCATTACGTGATCCTCTTTGTCAAAATATACAGACTGATTTCTCGCGGTATGAGATTCTTTAAAGACAACGCTTAAAACATTGCCTTCAGGTTCTCAGCACATAGAAGCTCTTATAAAAGGTTTTGCAAATCGAGCCGAAAATAAGTCTTTTTTGATCTCTAATGTTACAGATGACTTCTTGGCTATTAGGCCAAGTGGGAACCCTATTACTGCAGAAGCTCTTGTTGGAATGTATAGCAACGCAGATTTGCTTGTTGAGCTTTCTGAATTAGTAAAGATTCACCGATTAGAAGTGAATTCAGACTGGGGCTTTGCAGCTTTTACTTTGAAAGAAGCATTTAGTTTTAAAGGTCAGCAAAATAATGATTTATCAAGTTATTCAATGATTTTCAAGAAAATAGATCAAACATGGAAAATTGCTTGGATGCAAAGGTCATCCGGCACTACTGATCTTTCTACTTGGAATTTATAATCTGTGGCCAGGTCCATTGAGAAAGTATTGCTATCTCAGCAAGCTTTTATCTAATCAGCAGCGAGTCTTGATAGGTGGTTCTTAAAGCTGCTTACCGGGATCAAAACAACAAATGAATACTTAAGGCATTTTGAATTAAGCATTTCCCCCTAAGGCTTATTTTTGGTATCTGTTGCTACACTTTTAGAACGTTCGTCCCTCCCCCCTCTGTTGGGATGCATGTATTGGCAACAGGGAACGGGGTTGCCATTTTGGAGCAATGTAATGAACTCTCTTCCCTTAATCCGCTCTCACCTGAAAAGAGCTCAACGTTTGCATAGAGCACAGTTGATTTCGACTGCTAATGGAAGTAAGTACCACGATCAGTCGATATTAAATGCCAACAGTGCTGCAAGGAAAAGGAAAGCTAGGCGTTTGCATAATGCTCAGTTAATGTCGTTTTAAGGCTTTGAATGGATTTCTTCTCTCAAGACTCTCTATAGAAATTCCAATAAAAAGCATCTTGCTTACCCCCTCGTAGTTCGTTGATGACCCTTATCGCTTGGCCATTGGAAAAGGCTAAGCATTAGGCAAGCCTTTTTCAGATTTTTCACAAGCAAGTTGGTTTTTTCTGCTGCTGGTGCGGGCCCCTTTAGCTTTTCTTGAAGCTCATGCTCACGTTCATCGATGACTTTGATACGTGACTGATAGCTCTCCTTAAGTCTGTTGCGGGAAATGTCAAGATTGGCGAACTCGTCTTGATGCTGTTTACGCTTGAGCTCCTCTATTTGACTATCAAAGACAACATAAATAGTTATCATTGGACAAAAGAATGAGTCGGGAAAGACATCTTTAAAAAAGGTTTTATGCATGATATTTCTTGCAGTAGAAAGATTACTTTGTTCTTGGTTTTAGAAATAACTAATGATGTAAACCAAAGGAATGTATTTGGTACATATCACCCATTTCGGTTAGTAAAACTTTGGTTAGTAAGAATCACTAAGTTTAAATACTTTAGTAATAACTGTAATTTTAATATGAAAAGATATGCTAAAATTCAAGTAATCGAATAGGGGTAATTATGAAGCTAAGGACTCCATTCACTATCGTTAAAGATCCACTTAGAGATATCGATTATATTAACAATCCCTCTCGTAACTTGACTGAAGTAAAGCAAGATTTTTCCTGGGAAAAGGAATGCGAACTTCATCCTAGTAAATCTACTTGTAAGGTCTATGAAGTGTAAGTAGAATTCTTTGCGGCTCAGTTTGCGATATACAGCTGACTTGCGAAAAGCGTAAGCAGCTTAGCCTGTTTTTTTGATTTGTAATAATGTGAAAATTATAAGGTTAAAAGCAGGTACTAGCTATACCTGAAAATCTAAAAATGATTTAAAACAAACTAGCTAGTTCAGATAAATCTAGATCTAACCTTTTAGATTTTGAATTCTATAGAAAGTAATTTTTTAAGAGCAATTAGGTATTTTTTGATTGGTTGAATCATAGCTTTGAAAATTAGTTGGTTCCTTTCTTGCTTTAAAATAAAATCTGGTTTAATCCATTCTTTAATACTATTTTCTAGTAAATTATTTTTTTCAACTACAAAGTACATATGAATCGAATCATCTCCAAAATCTATTATTTTATATTGTGCTGTAGTAATTAATTTAGCAAAGTTCAATGGAGAAAAATACCAATAGTGAGCATTTTGTATTTGGCCAATATCATACCTTTGTATGTTTGGAACCCCAAGGTAAAGTATTCCTTTCTCTTCTAGGAGTCTAGAAATCTTATTTAAAACTTCTAATGGGTTTAGAATATGCTCAATCACATGATTAAGAATAATTATATCATATTTTTTCCCTTCCTTTAGTGCTTCCTCTAGAAAACCATAACGGATGTCTAGACCTAGTTTTTTTGCACCCATTTCCCTGTAATATTTCCCTGGCTCAAACCCAACTATGTCAGTATAACCATTATTCTTGAATTGTAAAAGATTCCATCCTCCAGCACAGCCTATTTCTAATATAGACTTCTTATCTTTAAATTTAACTAATGGGTTCAATGCATCAAAAATGATAGATGGTTTAGAAAGGGCTAACTCGACTTTTCTATCAAAATAGTTCTCTAGATCTTCATCATCATATATTTGTCGATATAAATCACTGCTATAAAAATTATCCATTTCAGCAGATGGCGGTATAGGGTTTGCCCTTATAATTCCACATTCCAAGCAAAGACAAACTGGATTTTTAATACCATACCTATCTTTTTTAAAAAGGTTAATTCCTGTTGAATTGCCACATAGGCAATTATTATTTAACCAGGTAATTCCACTTAAGTATTTATTGTATCTTTTGACCAATTTTTTTTTATTAGGATCCATTTTTTAGGTAACGTATCTTTATTAGTATAAACTACATTATAGATTTAGCAGCGTTTGGCTTCCTTTGAAGCGATAGAGTTACCGAAACTTTCTTGATGTAACTAAGCCCGATTGAGAATCTGCAATTCCTTTAAAAAAAACTTGCTTTAAAGGAGGATACTTTTTGATTTAGTGGACAAGCGCATTTGACCTTACTGATTCTAATGGATATTCATATTTATTGTTGTTCATGAATAGCCCTTCATTTGGAATTACTCTATGCAATTTATTATTTCCATCGATAGCAAAGTTTAAATGGAAAGCTGTCGAAGAATAAGTGGGATGACTTGAGCTGTTTTGAGGACAGGCAAATCTGAATGCAAGTAACTAAAATGAGTAAAGAAAAACACAAGATGAACATACTCTTAAGATGCCAAAAGAAACAACTAATACTCACTTCTGATGAACCATCTTCTAAAGAGGATTAAGAGCCTTATTTTGACTCTTGTTGCGAGAGGGAAAGAAGCAGAGCATAGAAAAGCTGGTAAAAAATGGGACTCCATCGTTGAAGAGTTAAGGAATCGAAAATGAAACGCTAAGAAATTTGAACTTGCGAGAACCTCACAGAATTGGAATGCAGTGGAGGGATAAACGGCCTACTCCCTCTAATCTATCCGCATAGCGACATTTCACTTTTGATTAAAAAGTTCCTAGGCTCTTCCGATAGCAAGGGTTTAATAAAATCGCTTCTCTTAAAGCGATTATTTAAGAATCTCATGCTCCAATGAAATGATAGGTCTCTCTGCGCTCTTTCATCAAACCAACCATAAGGCAGTTCCCTGAACAAGATCAAATCATGAAAGATGCTGCAAAAGCTTTTGAATGACCACATTGCTCTTGAGACCTAGATAAGTTAAATTTTTTACCTTGATCATTCAAATCTTTGTTAGACCTATCAAGTGAGTGTTTTCCCTATATGGAATGCTAATCCAGTATGATAGGGTCAAAGCTCTTAAATTAAAGGTTATCTGGTTTTTGTTTATTTAACACAGAATTTATGACTTCTACAGCACCTAATGAGAATATTAAAGATGATCTACAAGAAAAGATCTCATGCAAGTTAGTATCAGAAATAATTCGCGAACGTATAAAGGCTAATGGAGCCAGATTTCATGCAAATGATAATATTTCTGATTATATTTTACCCGGTGAGTTAGAAACTCTTGAGAAAGAGGTCGCTACTCGAGTGAGAGATTTACTGAAAACTTTATTGATTGATATTGATAATGACCATAATACGCAAGAAACAGCAGAAAGAGTATCAAGAATGTATATCAATGAAGTTTTTAAAGGCAGATTTTATCAACAGCCAAAAGTTACTAGTTTCCCAAATGATAAGAACTTAGATGAAATATATACTGTTGGACCAATTACTGTTCGATCTGCGTGCTCTCATCATTTAGTGCCAATTTTAGGTGATTGTTGGATTGGAATTAAACCAGGTGAGAAAGTGATAGGTCTTTCAAAGTTTGCAAGAGTAGCTGATTGGGTTTTTTCTCGACCTCATATTCAAGAAGAAGCTGTGATGATACTCGCAGATGAAATTGAACGTTTATGTGAACCTAAAGGCTTGGGCATTATTGTAAAGGCTCAGCATTACTGTATGAAATGGCGAGGTGTTAAAGAGCCAGATACAAGCATGATTAATTCAGTTGTTAGAGGTGATTTTCGTCATGATTCAAGTTTGAAGCAAGAGTTCTTTGAGCTTGTTAGGCAGCAATCAAATGTTGCTAAGACTTATTAGGCTTACACTTCAAGAATTTGTGATCAGTTTTCTTTGAAGCATAAGGTTCACACTCATACCCCAAGCTATCTATAAAGCTTGGTTTTTTTTTTACTTCTGTTTTGAAAAGTGTTAACTCAGCAGAGCACTTAAAAGGGCTTCGCTTTTTTCTGGATTACTGTTCTTAGTGATTTTTAGAATTAATCCTGAAAAAAACTTCTTTTATTCTGTCATCGGGTCGCATCTTGGTGCGTTTGATTTATTTTTAAGGTGCTCAATTCTGGATGTATCCAACTCTGATATTTCCAGCTCATAAAGATCAAGAATTTCTCTCATTGCCAGACTTGGCTTTGGCAGTAGCACTTGGAGTTGACCCGTCTATTGGGGGAATTCTCAGTGGGTTGTCAGGAGCGCTTATAGCAGAAAGTTTGACAAATAAAAAAAATGAAAGTTATGAAGCAGTAATGAACACAATACTTGCTGGATCGCTAGGACTAGGGGTTCTTCTGATCCCCATACTTGGAATAAGAATTGACCTTGAATCGATTCTTTTCGGGGATTTATTAACAGCTAATGTCGGAGATTTAGTAAGAAACATTATCGCCTTCGCATCATTTATTTGTTTGATGTTGTACGGTTACTCCAAACTTGTTCATATTGGATTAGATCCAGAAGGTGCTGCCGCAAGTGGTATAAGAGTTCCTTTTTTAAACATAGCTCTTGGGATCACAACTGCTCTTGTCATAGTCAGTTCAATGGCTGCAATGGGTGTAATCCTTGTAATTGCTTTGCTTTCCATGCCAACTTTATGGGGGTTGCACCAAGCTCCCTCTTTGCGGGTAGCCATGGCGAGATCTTCAATGTTTGGACTTGTTATATCAATCTTAGGTTTTGTATTTAGTATTGGCTTTAATTTATCTCCAGGACCTCTTATCTCTGTGATCTGCATGGCTTCACTGGTATTCTTACCCAGAAAAACCAGTAATTGAATCTTTAGATTATTGTTAGAGGTATGGAAATTTAAATTTAAAGAGTAATCTCCCTCCTGTCTTTTTTAGATCTAAGTACAAATAATAATGGTAATATTACGACCATTAAAGTGGCGAAAATAAGAATAAAATTGATTGTGGAATTATTTACTCCTAGCTCAGATCTCATTAGCCCAAGAACATTTAATAGCATCTTCCCACTTAGAATTAATATTTATATTAAGACAATTGTTATGAAGCTTCTGTTAAAAAGTTACCTAGCTTTGATCAGATTGATACACTTAAAGGGATTATTTTATATATCCCTTCAGCTTAAATATCATAGGGTTCAATGTAAAACTAATTAAGGATATGGCAAACAAGGAAGACCTCGAAATTAATGAAAGTATTATCCAAAACAATGATTCTGGGAAAGAAAATATATCAACCGCAGAAGTAGCATTTAATACAAGCTCTTTGCCTGGTGATGAAGATTTACAAGTCTATAAAAAAAATCCTCTTAAGGATCAACAGTTAATCGTCGAAGAGTATCAAGCTACTACAAATAAAAAGAGTTTAAGCAAGCCCTCTATTTATTTCGAAGATGTTGCTAACTCAATAGAATCTGCTTTTCCTATTAATAGGCCTCTAGAGCAAACAGCTTTTCCTCACCCTCGTAATTGGTTGGGACCTCGTTTTATGGCAGTCTGGACTCTACCAATTATTGCAATCAATAAAACAAGATTTTTCCTAACATCTTCAAATCCCGTTAAGCCATACCAAGACACGCATAATAAGCTTACTAAAGCTGAAACAATCTTTACAGCAACACAGAAAGTTTTCAAAGGATCTAATTCAATTAGGTTCTTCGGCCCACTTTTCTTATCTATATGGGTATTACCGCTTGCGCTGACAGGTACTGCAATGGAAATACTCTTTGTTGGCCCCTTAAAAGGCACTAGTCCTTTTGGCTAAATAGATTTAATTTACTAACATTAAAAAGTAGAAAATCGAACACTAGAAAGATCATTTAGTTTCTGAAGAAAATAAATTAGTGATAAATATATATTACCTATCAATATAACCAAAATGATTTTGAAAATTTTGTTAGTAGTTTCACCGATACTAATATCAATCATTTCAACAATACTATGGCTCTCTGTGTGGGGTGTTTTGAAATGGGACAATAACACTATCCCAGGCTTTCCAACAATTGAAAATATTCAAGACTGGGAAGATAGTGGTGTAGTGCCTGATAATAGACCTAATGGTGGTTATCCAGTTTTCACAGTAAGAACATTAGCTGTTAATGCATTAGGCATACCTACAGTTTTCTTTTTAGGAGCAATATTTGCTATGCAGTTTATTAGAAGGGGTCTTTTTCAAGCCTAGTAAAATTTATGAACCAAATGAAAGCTCTTGACCAAGTGGTATTTTTTGTACTCTCAATAACAGCATTTACTTGGCTATCTTTTGTCACAACTGGTTACCTTTGTAACATCTATTTTTAAAAATAAGAACTGATTTAGTTCAGTAACCATTCAAATAAGGCTTTCTCTGGAGAATTAACTTCTTCAACTGAAGTGTAGAAATAATCTTGCCAGTTATCGGCTGGCAAGCCAGCAAAAAGCATCAGGTTAAGAGGGTAGTCTTCTGAATCAGTACATCTTCTAAAGTCATCACGAAATAAAAAAGTTGGTTTACCTAACGCTATCGCTGCCCCTAGCTCAACCATTACTCCTTCATCAGGAGGAGTGCCGTTCACAATTGCAAAGATACCATCTGAGTCCTTTAAGTCTTGAAGATCAGCCACCGCTACTTTGTATGCCCAACCTGGATGTGAAAAATCTTGTTGGGCGTTACGTTCGAAAGGTTCCCAAACTTCAGCACCCATTGCCTCTAAGACAGAAACGAATTCTGGTAGAAGCTTTTTACTCCATTGCGTAGAGAAACCGTAAGGAGAAGCAAGATAAATAGTTTTTTTTGCCATTAATTTTTAATCCTCGACAATTGATAATCTTTCATATCTTTTGCTGCATTATCCTTATTCTCCCATGGAAAAATAAGCCATTCATCAGGTTTTGCAAGTTCAACAGCATGCCACCATTTAGGTTTCACTTTGCTAAACCAAACAAAAGCAGTGACTTCAGGAGTATTAAGTACTTGACTCAGGCTTCTTCCAGTTTCATAGACATCATCAACAACAAGACAACCTTTTTTTATTTGTGTTAGCAGGGGGATACCTAAAGAATGACTTAAGGCAACTGATAAACAGAGCCCTCCTCTAGGAATACCATAAACACCAGAAAAATTTTCCCCTTTAGATGAAGAGGTAATACTCTTTACACAGGAATTGAATTCATCCCAGCTGATTATCTTCATTGCTTTACTTGGTCAATAAATCTTTTCCAACTTAGGTTAGGTTCCATTCGTTTTACGGGGAATGTTGGCTAGAATTCTGTTCCCATAAATTCATTTAGAATGAATGCCTTAATTGATCACTGGACACGAAGGCGCTCATAATTAATAGAAGTGAGAGTTATCTGCATACATTATGACAACCACATCAATTAGCAGTTGTTCGTTTGCAAAAGGGAGAGAGCAAAAGTTTTGCTCTTATCAACCAAGGCTCTCAGATCCCAAAATCTTTCAGATCAAACTAATCAGTAAGGAGTAACATCAAAACATGGAAACAAAAAATGTTCTCGGTACTGCACTTGAAGCTTGTAGTTGTAGTCCCATGACTGGTTGGTATCGAGATGGTTCATGTAGAACTGATGCAACTGATATGGGTATGCATACTCTTTGTGCAGTAATGACAGAACAATTTCTTTCTTATAGCAAGGCCCAAGGGAATGATCTTTCAACTCCTCAGATTGGCTTCCCTGGTCTAAAGGCCGGAGATCATTGGTGCCTTTGCGCTCCAAGATGGAAAGAGGCATATCAAGATGGTATGGCTCCTTTAGTTAATCTTCGAGCAACAGAAGAAAGTACCCTCTCTATTATTGATTTAGATATTCTAAAGCAATTTGACTTTAGGAATAGCTAGTTCTTATCCATCAAGGTTCCTCTTGGCTCGCAGCACTGAGATTTATCCATTAAGTTTCCCAGTCATTGCCATCATCATCTTCTTCGCATTCATAGCTCAGTAGAGAATCCCTAGGTTTCTCATTGCTCTCTTCTTTATTTTGAGAAGACTGGTCTTTTTCGCTTGACATAAGAAAGTTTGAGTAAATTTTTTGGATTCACTTAAGCATCAGCTTATTGCTCAAAGTTCACAAGTGGTTAGAAACTACTGTATTTGATTTGTGCCAAATGAACTCCTTGCAATATCGAGCTGCAATGATTTGTGGATGTGCTTCATGTTTGCAATTTTTTTAAATCTCATCATTATTTGCAGCATGCTGAGATACAACAATCTTGAAACTGTACTTCGATGGTCAGTAGTTCAAAGCCTTATGAGCTATAACTATTGGCCTCTGAGAATTTCATAATGCAATCACAAAGCGGTTTGTCTGAGGTTGGAGCTCAGGAACGTATTAAACAGTTTGCTTTTAATAACTGGGAAAGACTTACTGATCGTCAGAAGACGTATGCCAAAAAGGCATGGGGAATCATTACTTATAAATGGCGATGGCAGCTAGCAATGAATGTCCCCTATCTTGCTATTTTTGTTCTTGATAGAACCATCCCAGCAGTTCATCAATTTGATATGGCTTTATTGGCAACGGTTACTTCAAAGATTCCAATTCCAGCTTTTATATCTTCATTGATTGGCCTTTAAATAATTCTTTTCACTGTTTGTGATTTTGTAAAGAATAGGTCTATTTATTTATAACAATGATGCCTTTCTAATTAGTTCATTTTAAATATATCTGAATTAAACTCTCATTTAAATAGCTTTCCTTTCTCGAAGAATCTATATAGGAACAAAATGGTTAACCCGGTAATGATTAGAGGTGTATAAGCTCTAATCATCGATAGAATCGGAAAAGCTATTAATGGAATTATTAGAACTCTCTTGGTTACTAATTTCTCTTGATCTGTTAAATCTTTCCATCCTAAATATCGTCTCCATTGAAATACTCTTTTCATTTCTCTTTCTTTATAATACCTTGTATTATCAAATATCTTAAGAAGCCATTTCCGCCACTCATAATTTGAATTGAAGTTTTGAGCCATTTTAAGAGATTTTATAACCATTACTTACCAGTTCATCAAAAACTTTTGCACCTCTTGCTTTACCCCCTATAGGTACTGGACTTACTTGATCAAGCACAGCTGCAAAACAAGTGATCCATAAACTTCCTTTGCAAACAGAGGCGGCTTGGCAAATATGGTCTGGAGCAGTTTTAACACAACCCTGACTTCTTGAAATCTTTATGCTTGCGATTTGAGAGTCAAGTTCTAGCTCTAGCAGCTTGGCCTCCTGCTTTGTTATTGTTGTTCCATGAGCATGGCATTCCAGTAACATTTGGTAATTCATTTGGAGTTTAATTTTTTTGAAGTATTAATTTGTGCATTGTTATGGCATTAAACTAATCAAAAGATTTTTCTATTTTAATATTTAATACTTTTTAAGAAGCTGTTAGGCTCACTAATGGTATTGCCTGGATTATTCATGTTTATGATCATGGCCTTAATATTTAATATAACTGATAATTTTAACATTGATATTTTCAATGCAAACTAAATGACTTGGTCTTTTAATTCAATCCCTTGCCAGGAAGGTCGTATAGCTTTTATCACAGGCGCAAATAGTGGTCTAGGGCTAGATACTGCATACGCTTTATTGAGCAAGGGTGCAACTGTGATTCTTGGCTGTAGAAATATAGAAAAGGCTGAACAAGCAAGAGAGAAACTTGTTGATGGAACAGGTTCTCAAACGGTAGAAGTTCTGCAGATAGATCTTTCTGATTTAGAAAACGTAAATAGAGCTTTAGAAAAAATTGCTTTAAAATATACGAAATTAGATCTGTTAATTAATAATGCCGGAGTCATGGCACCTCCGCAAACATTCAGCAAACAACGCTTGGAACTTCAATTTGCAGTAAATCATATAAGTCATATGGCATTAACTTTAAATTTATTGCCATTGCTTGCAAAAAAACCAGGTGGACGAGTTGTAACTGTTTCTTCTGGAGCCCAATATATGGGCAAAATTAATTGGGAAGACCTTCAAGGCGAGAAAAAGTATGATCGATGGAAGGCATACTCTCAAAGCAAACTTGCAAATGTTATGTTTGCTCTGGAATTAAGTGAAAGGATAAAGGCTGCATGCTTAGACCTTGCATCGTTAGCTGCTCATCCTGGTTTGGCTCGGACTAATTTACAGTCAACATCGATTAAATCTAATGGATCTTGGCAAGAGGCTATAGCCTACAAATTAATCAATCCGATTTTTCAAAGCTCACGTATGGGATCTCTCCCTCAGTTGCTTGCCGCAACTAACCATAATGCAAAAAATGGTGAGCAATATGGACCTAGATTTAACTTTAGAGGTCACCCTAAAATTTGTCGGATAGCTCCTCTTGCTTTAAATAGTGATGCAAGAGCTCAACTTTGGTCGGTAAGTGAAAAATTGATTGAAAGTTTTGTTGATATCACACAAGGGAAGAAGCTTTTGAGTAGAAAATAATAACTACTCCTTATGCCACGATTTAAGAATCTAGGGGGTTTCTTGAAAAGGATAGTTCCGCTGGTTCAATTCCTTTTAGCTAATTTAGACAGAAGTTGGCATGATGTGTTTGTGGCACATCTACTACTTTGAGACTTTTGGAATGACATCATCTCGATCTGGCCTTACTGCTTGTGTTAGTCAAGGAAATTGCATCTTTGTTCAGAAAGAATTTAAAGATGCTGACAAAACTTTCAATCAGCTAAAAGAAATTGCAAAAAATATTCCTAGAACAACAGTTGTCACCGATACTAAGAATTATTTGAAAACTATTTGTAGAAGTTTAATCTTTAGATTCCCAGATGACCTTGAGATATTGAAACTAAGTCAAGGAATTATTCAAATAAAATCTGCTTCCAGATTTGGTGCTAGTGATTTAGGGGTTAATCAGAGAAGGGTTAGTTACTTATTGAAGAAATTGTCTTAGGCACGGTTTATCCTTTTAATTGGTCAAATGGATATTGGAGAATAATTGAAAAATATTAAGTGCCAAGTTATCGCTTTGAAGAGATTTCAATTTTAATTAGCCATGCAGCTTTCTTTGTTGGCTCGCAATGTTGCAAAAAAATTTCATATAATATTCATGTTAACTGTTTATTTCAATGACTGAACAAGACTCAAGCCAAAAGAAAAATTGCGGAAATAAGAAAGGTGCAATGCTTGCCTACGGTGTCATCCAATTAGGCACTAGCATTATCTCTGCATTATCTCTGGCTGCAATTGCAATTGGTTTCTGTGCTGTCAAGCAAGAGTCCAAGGTGTTTACTACATGCGTAGAAGAAGTTAGAGAAAATGGTAAGAGTTCTTCCCAAGCAGTTCATTTTTGCAATGGAGGCAGATAGGAGACTAGCATTCCCTTGTTGGATAGAATGATAAAAACTGTTAGATTCCTTTAGGCTAAAAGTGCTTGACTATTTCTATTAGCATCTTCTCTTTTGTATATAGCTATAAATTATTACTAGGTAAGACAATTACACGGCATAGATATTGATTAATAAGATTTTGAGTGTGAACTTTAGAAGTGAAAATACCTTTTAATAAAACATGAATCAATTCTGGAGACTTTTTACCTCTGACTATGTTCAGGATTTTGTTGACTCCGTCACAATACCTACTAGCTATGATTTAGTTGAATCTTATAGAAAACAGTTTGACAATGAGGTCAAGGTGCATCAGGAGAATATAGCCAGCTTGACTGGGAAGTTTCGTGGTTCATCTCAATAAAGCTAAGCCCAACAAGATGACTTCTTTCATCTATAAATACTAATATTAGAAAACTATTGTTTGCATAATGGTGCTAAAGCAGCATCGTGCTCATCAAGGTTGAAACCATTAGATTAACAAACTGTCCTATTAGTATTAGGCAGGTATTTACTTTGCTTAGAAACAAAAGCAAGTTATTTTGACTCTAAATGCTTACTTGTCATGGCAATTGACCCTGAAGTTATTCCTCCTGCAAGTTCAGCAGGTTCTAATGCAGTCCGCTTTACCCCACTTTGGATGATCTACTCCTTGTTGGGGTTGGGAGTATTGATTTTTGTAGGAGTATTAAAAACTATGTTCCCTTTGATTTTAATGTCATTACTACTTTTAATTATTTGGAAGCAAGCGACCAAATAATTAAAAGTAGACAAATGCTGGCTTTATTGCGGATTTCATGAGGAGCTCCAATAAAACCTTTCAAGGATTGTTATCCCTAAACTAATTACTACCCCGCCTGTAAAGAAGGTTGTGAGAAGTAGCTGTATATTTTTCATTACTATTTTTCTATTTTTTTTAGAGACATTCGATGATCTCGAATTAGGAGAAAACTGGAATGAGCTAGTTCAAAATGGTTAATTATTTTTTTTGAGTAAATGATAAGTAGTGTCTGCGAATTAAAAAATACCTGGGATTACTTGACCTGTTGAGATGTATGAACCCAATAGTGCTATGAATCCAATCATTGCCCATCGGCCATTAGCCTTTTCAGCTTCCTCTATATAACCTGAATAGTTTGCTACCAGTTCTGGTTGAGCTTCAACAGGAAATGCATTTTGACGATTGCCTGATTCAGTCGTGATGTAAGAAGAAGATGTCATTTTTAAATTGAGGTTTTAAAGTTTTAAAGTACGGTTCGCCTTTTAGTGATCAAACTGTCTAATAAGAAATGGTGCTGATTAGCATTTGTTCAAGCGATTCAAATTCTGCATCCAAGGTGAATCTGACCCCTATCGAGTAGGCGGCCAAGCTTTAAAGCCATAGATTCTTCGCACCTGGAAAAAGTTAATTGGTTTCTAGCTACCCATCCCAATTCATCTTGAGTAATAATTCCAGATGAAATAGATGTTAGAAATAATTGACCTAACCCCATTTAAAATCTCTCCAAAAATAAATATGAAGAGATTTTTCTATAGGCAGTACTTACAAGTTGTTGTAAAGGCTTGAAAGGATTGCATTCCATGTATTTAAAAGATTCCAGGAATGATTTGCCCAGTAGTTGCATAAGCGCCAAAAGCGGCAACGAAGCCAAGCATTGCTGCCCAGCCATTAAATTTTTCGGCTTCAGGAGTCATGATAAAAAAAATAGTTGTAATTGAATAAGAACTTACTTAAAGAAAACCAGGAATGATTTGCCCTGTAGACGTATAGGCTCCTAAAAGAGCAATTACGCCAATTAGTGCAGCTCTTCCATTAATCTTTTCGGCTATGACTTTGCTATTTTCGAGTCTGCCCGAAGGATTGGATTTGTTCATTAGAAGGCTCCAGGAATGATTTGACCAGTTAAAAGGTATGTGCTTAAAAGAAGCATGAACCCAATCATTGCTGGCCTGCCTAAAGCAATGTCTAGGACTGAGGTGTTGGATTGATCCACGTGAAAGAAAGAATGGATGTAACGAAATATAACCAAAATTGTTAAGGAGTGTGAAGCGTGGATGTTCGGTTAGCCCCCTATCGAAATGTTTTTTTTGTGCGGTTTTAGACGTGGGCTCTCCAACGCTGTTGTTTTATAAATTAGTTATCATCATGGAACAATTGGTCATTGACAATGAATGCTCCCTTGACTCATATCAATTTCTTTAATGCGATCATTGCCTTATATGTGATTGGTTATCAACTTACTATCTGCATTAATTGGAGTTGGATACCTATGAACAAAGAGGATTACGATGTACCTTATAAAACTAGATGGCTAAACGCTTTTCAAAACAGGTGATTTTAAAATGAAATCGCGCTTTCTGCCCTAGTAGCATTATGGTACACAGCATCTTCGTTTTCTGATCGTTGCTTTCTTCTTTGCCCCGTTTCTTCTTTTAGAAAGTACGTTTCATCTATGCTGTATGTACTAAAGCTTTTGATCACCCAGTAAAATATTGTCTAATATATCCTTACTAGCTAAACCCATAGTGAACAAAATTCTCCTAATATTTTTTGCACTTGCTCTAAGTGCTGGACCAGCTCTTTCTTGGGGGTGGGGTGGCGAAGGTGGTGAATGCCCTTATTCAAAAGATCAGTCTAACCAAGAGAAAACTGAGCAAGTTAAAGAGTCGGATGATTAAAGCTAATGAGCGATAAAAAGATTCATGGATGAGTCTTCAAAGTCTTGATAACTATAAAGCAAACTAAATGAAGAGCTTTTGATGGCAACTTTTGCTTGGTTAAATGCGTTTATGAGAAGATTGAGGAATAAGCTATTCCTTATTTACGCTAAATGAAATCTACAAATGAAACAAGAAATTTTCAATCATGATAAGTCATGAAAAGTCTATGGCTCAAACTATTAGTTGATTACTATCTAGCAATGAAAGGGGGTAATTTCTATAAAGAACCTATAGGAGAAGATTATAATTACCCTGATTGGTGAAAATTGATAATCTTACTTTTGCACTTTCTATCCTTTTAGAATCAATTAGTTTTTATTTGCAATAGTTCTAAACTAAGAATTATAGCCATCACCACTTAACTATTCTCATATGAATAACTCCAATTCAAAAGTTATCAATAATCTTAAATGGGATTGATTAGTAAAGATATACTCCATTATGAATGGCTAAGATCTAAGTTCTAAGTAACCAATAATTTTTAGATCTATGGGAGAAGCTAAGAGGAGAAAAGAACAGGGTTTGCCTCCAAGGATTCCAAAGAAAGAATCAAAACCTAAATCAAGCAACCTGTTGGTTAAATACCCTCGCTTACCTTTATGGATCGGGCTTGTATTTGGAATTTTCTTGGTTTGGGATTTAATGAGAACCTATTCATAAAAACTGATTTTTGTTAAGGCAGTTTGACGGCATAATTTAATGTTTGCCTTATAGCATTTCTCCATTCCCCCGAGGTGAATTGATGAGCATGTCCATGGCCGGGTAGCAACCAACTTATATCAAGATCTTGGAGTAATTTGATTGATTTCAATTGTTCTTCCCAACTCCACCAGCAAAAATCTTTTGATGCAACAACAGCTTGTTTTTCTAGATTCCACCAAAGGTGATCTCCACTAAAAAGTATTTGTTGTTGCTCGCCAAGTATTGCAACCATTGACCCTTGAGTATGACCTGGTGTGGGAACCAGCCTCAGATTGATCCCTAAAGAAAGGCTTGCGAGCCCTTTTACTGTTTTCTCAGCTTTAGGTGCTGCATCTGCATCATTTTGATGAATCCATCTTTCACATTGAAAATATTTATTCCAATGCGCATGGTCTGCTACATCATCTCGATGAGTTAGAACTATTTGTTTAATACCACCCATCTTTTTTATTCGTCTAGCCAGTGGAGCACTCCAACGAGGTGAATCGATAAGTACA
Source organism: Prochlorococcus marinus str. MIT 0919 (assembly GCF_027359375.1). NCBI lineage: Bacteria > Bacillati > Cyanobacteriota > Cyanophyceae > Synechococcales > Prochlorococcaceae > Prochlorococcus > Prochlorococcus marinus. The sequence goes on along the minus strand of NZ_CP114779.1, from coordinate 822,046 downwards.
TTGCCATCTGATTTCATAATTAGCCAACTGCTAGCACCAAAGCTACGCTTGGAACTCCAGCCACAGTAATAAACATCCCCTGCCGAATGTTTTGTAACTAGGATCGGGAAAAGATCAGGAGATAAATTGGAAGTTATAGATTTTGGTGCTCCAATTGCGGCCACAGGACAATCGATAAGAGCTAAAAGAGCCTTTTTAATTTCTTGTTGTCCAGTTGGCTGAGCATGAACATAGGAACTGCTTCCGTTTGAGGCAAAATGCTCAGGGTCTATATACCAGCAACTACCACAATCAATGCAGCTAGAGTCTACAAAAAATAGACCGTCCGAATTGCTGCTTACGCGATTTTTAATCCTAGCCATAATCTTAAATAGTATCTAACTCGTGTACTTTTCTTTTGTTGAATTATTAGGACTGAATTAATAGGAAACCTTTTTAAGGATTATTTACTTGGATTGTGCAAAAAACTATCAAGACCCAAACTGCATGACTATTGCATATAGGCAGAGGTGACTAATGATTAATCTTCTTAGTCATTGTTTGGTTTTAAGCAAAGTCTGAAATAATTAAATGGTTTAAGAGCGGTTTCCTCCTTCAATACATGAAAAAATTTTTATTCGCGATAGCTTTTACAGTTTTTGCTCTTCCTGCTAGTGCAGAAATTTATAAAATTCGCCTATCTGGAGGTGGTAATGCTTATTGGACAGGGGCCGCTAATAGTTATGTGAGGATTGAAACAAGGCAAGGAAATATAGTCCAATTATTTCAGTCGACATTAGTTTCGAATATGCTGACTGGATTAGGCAAATGGTGGGACCACCCTGTTATTGCCTCAAGAGCTTGTCCTTTTACTAAAGATGAGTGGAGTGAAGCTAAGAACTGCATTATTGGAACATTGAATACAATCGCACTCCCTGAAGGTGCTAATCCTAAAGACTTTGTGTATGAATTTAAATGGGAAGAAAATGGGTCAACCCAGCAAGCTAAAGCTGATCTGAAAAATGCAAAACCTGAAAGCTAAACTCTATAGAGATAGAGATAAAAATGTGATTTGTAAAAATATCTCAAATATGTAGATGATAAAAAGCTATCGATGCCAATAGCGTTTAGACCGTATAGTTTTCAACTATTACTTCAAGCTGATTCTTTGGACTAGGATTGTTTTTTTTTGACGTTGCTTTCCTCAGATTGACTAATAGAAGTTTTCAATTCGCCTAGGGGAGAACCGATGGCGTTATTTGAAGTAGGTATTCTTGATAACTTTTTAAAGATGTTACTTCCAGAAGCTTTTAAGATTTTAATAGATGATCCAGTTGCATTACTTGATTTTGGCATGTTAGGGATTTTGCTGAAAATCTTACTGCCTGAAGCTCTTAATGCTTCTAAGGTTGTTCCCATGGGATTACTTGATTTAGCCATGGTTGGAATTTTTTCAAAGATTTGACTCCCCGAAGCTTTCAACGTTTCTATAGATGCACCCATTGCATTGCCCGACTTGGACAACAATTGCATTTTGTAGATTTTCCCAAAGATGTTTTCTCCAGATGTCTTCAAAATCCCTAAGGATGAACTTGTAGCATTTTTCTCACTAGGTTCGGTGTAATCAAGGGTAGGCTCATCTGCATTAGGTTCGGTGTAATCAAGAGTAGGCTTATCTGCATTAGATTCGGTGTAATCAAGGGTAGGCTTATCTGCATTAGGTTCGGTGTAATCAAGGGTAGGCTTATCTGCATTAGGTTCGGTGTAATCAAGGGTAGGCTTATCTGCATTAGGTTCGGTGTAATCAAGGGTAGGCTTATCTGCATTAGGTTCTCTTTGATCGATAACCTCCTTGGAGGGCTCCTTCCTTACTTTTTCCTCCCACTTTTGTTTAGCTGCTTGAGTTTTTAATTTGCGTGTAAGTACTTTTTGGTCCCAATCATTTGTTCCTAGATCAACAGAGTCAACTATTGACTCTGTTGATTGCTCTGGGACTTTGGAATTATCGTATGGTCTATTCAACTTTAAAAAGGCTCTCAATTTTTTTGCTAGTAAAGTTGCTTGAACAAGAGCGCTGGGTTTTTGATAACTACTTTCTTTCATTACCATAATTATTTTAAAGTAAGGTTAATTGATTGGTTCAATATTGCCAGCATTAAGGATGTAATGTAATAAGAGATAGGTGACCTGTTTTCTTGAAGGCTCTGAACTGTCAGAGATTACTCTAGGATTTCTGCAAGGGAATATTGACTCAGATTAAAGAGTAGTAAGCTGTGTTTTGATATTAAACATGCACAAGCTTGAATAAGTATGAAAAGATTGCTTGAACATCTTAAATGTTAATAGAAATTGTTAATTCCTTGGTCGCTTTCTTGCAACTTACTCTAACTTTTAAAATTAGCTAAGCTGATAAGGTGAGCAGGGGCAATCTTGCGAAGTAAACTGGGTCTCTCTCTAGTAAAAAGGCAACCGGCTTCTATTTGCTATTCTTTATAGGCTTGTTTTAGTTACTGCTTAAGAAAGATTTCTATTCACTTTGGTCTACTACCTCAAATCTAGCCTAGATTAGTTATTATTTTCAGCCATCTCCATATGACAAAACCACTTGAATTCAGTAGCTTTTTTGTACTCCTTAATGCAATAAAGGAAGGGGATTTAAGCAAGAAAGAAGAGTTAAGTTCAATCTTAATCCAATACAAAGAAGGTAATGATGCAAGCAGTTTTTTAGATGAACTGGGACAACTATATTTATATATAGCAATACAAGAGTTATTTAATTATACAAGCTCTATGGATTTAAAGCTGATTGGGAAATACACTAAAGAAGACTGGGATGAGCTTGCTAATAAAAATAATTGTGACCTTCCAGTTTTTCTAGCTAATGCCATGATAAATCATGTTAAAGATAATCAAGTTATAGAACAACTGGCATCAAAGTGGCAAACTCCAGAGCGAGAAGTTAGAAAACATATAAGACAATTGTCAGCTTATATAACAGAAGGTATTATTGATGTTCTGGAATAAGGCTGTTACTCTAATACTCCAAATTATTAAAATAATTAATATAAAAAATGGACTATTTGCTTTAGCTTTTAAAGGCTTTTGTTGAGAAATAATAATTAGTCTTCTTTTTTTGTTTCAGTGATTCGAATGCTCAATCCAACATATATAATTATCCATCCTATTAAGGGTGACCAAAGTTGCCAATGATTTAAATTATCTGATCCCAAGAAATCCATGTGATAACTTTAGCTCTAGAAGAACTTTTTTGTTTTTGTTTAAACAACTATTTACCTAGAGAACTTTTTATTTTATTTGGAGGTGTTATAAATGTAGCTAATCTGGCTACCAAGTTGAAGCTTAACTTCATAATAGATTGAGTTAATTAACGCATATAATATGCATTCTGTTCATCAATTTATCTATAATACAAGAATGCAAACAAGTTCAACTCCTCGCATATCAATGTTGGCTAGATATGCTGCCATCGCTGTCTCACTTGTAACCTACTTCTTGGCACCAAACGCTGTAAATGCATGCGTAGAAGGCTTGGCGTGGGGCATGGATCGCTCAAGTGTTGAGAGACTCTTGGCGTTCCTTTGACACCTGTAAAAAAATCAACCAAGCCTAGATATTTTTGAAGTAAGAGATTTGAAAATAAGTGGATTACCTGTTGATACCCTCCGAGTTCATATTGAAGATGGATATGGATTACAGGAACTTGCTTACGAGTTGAATTCTGAAAACATGACCGAAGTATTGGCGGGCTTAAGGCATCGTTTTGGCACACCTGTTGGTGCCACCATTGAAGTCAATAGGTCGTATCCTCAGCAGCAATGGGTATGGCATGCCGGAGAAGACGTTATTACTGCAGTCAAGAGTGAAGTAAGGCCTTTTCTGCTTTATTATCGTCCATCACTTCTAGATCCTTCAATCCTTTAAAAAGATTTTCTATACACCCTTAATCAGCATAGCCATCATCATCTTGTGAATGCACACGTTGTGGTGAGTTTCCAGTCTGCTCATACCATGGATGAACGTATGCCTCTTTATCTGAGTAGACTTCACTTTTTAGTTCATTTAATAAGGTTTCCAAGTCTTGGATAATTCTTTTTAAATTTCTTTTTTCCATTAATTAAGAGCAATTTATAAGAGTCTAAGACTTTAATACGACTAATTTTTAAATCAAGAAACTTTTACTAAGGGAGAAACTAGTTAAAAATCAAAAACTATTTAAATAGCCAAACTTATCGAATATTTTCTAAAACCCTTAAGGCTTCCGTAACATGTTGAGGTCCATTTAGAAGGTCATTGAAAACATAGCGAATAATCCCTTCTGAATCCATTATAAAAGTAACTCTACCGTCAATCAATCCTAAGACTTTAGGAACGCCAAATTGTTTTCTTAAGGAATTATCTTCGTCACATAGCAGCGGGAATGGAAGTTTATTTTTATCAGCAAACTTCCGGTGACTATCTTGACTGTCATTGCTCACACCCCAAACAACGGCTCCAAAGATTTGAAACAGATCATATTTATCACGAAAGCCACAGGCTTCCGCGGTGCAGCCTGGAGTATCATCTTTTGGATAAAAAAATAGAACCAATGGCTTACCTTTGATATCTTTATTGGATCTTTGCTTGCCTTCTTGGTCAGCTAAAGAAAAATACGGAATTTTTTCGCCAATATCTAGAGACATGTTGATAAATTAAATGAGTTTATGAGATGTTCAGCTTGAAGTGCTACTTATAGTGTAGGCAATATGGTCACTTTTGTTTTGAATAACCAAAGAATGCCCTTAAGAATTTCTATGCTTGTTCCTTTAAAACAAACTCATTTGGTTAGTTGTAGATACTTTTGTTGATTCTGCCACCCAATTTTCAGCACTCCATTCGTTTAATAGAGGTTGAAGGGTTTTGAGCTCTTGCTCGGTTTTTTGTGGAGCGATCCAAGTTTCTTCTAGACCATGAGGAATAATGGCTGGCATTCGATTATGGAGGGGCTTCATTAGTTGATTGGACTGAGTTGTAATCACACAGCAGGTTTCTAGCTCACTTCCCTCAGGTCCCATCCATCTATTCCATATACCTGCGAGCCAAAAAGGTTTACAATCTTTCCTTCTTATTCGATAGCCTCTTTCAAAGAATCCACTTGCCGGTAGTAAGCATCTTTTATGTCTCCAACTATTTTTGAAAAATTGTTTTTCTCTAATAGTTTCAGCCCTTGCATTGAAAGGCCTTGCTCTTGAAGGATCGAAGGGGTCCTGTACCCATTCAGCAACAAACCCCCATAACATAAAAACAGTGGATATTTTCCCTTCGTTCTTAAGCACAATGACTGGATCACTAGGCTTGATTAAACCCTGTGAGATGTATTTGTCTTTCAACCCTTGTGGGGCATCTTTTTTTAGAATGGAGGGTAGTTGATCGAACGTAGTTTTTAGTTCATATCTCCCACACATAATTAAACAACGATGCTTTAGTAAGTTTTACATTAACCAGAGGTACAATTTATGTAGATTATTTCTTGAAAACAGCTTTAACTCTTCATAAGAGGATCTCCACCCATTATTCTTCCATCAATAATATAACTAATCTTAAAATTGATGATATGAAGTATTCACTGTTTTACGAGACTGGTTATTCAGCCAAATCAATTGTGGTAATAGATTTTTCATAAATTTGATAAAAATAGTGTATTTCAGCAGGTAGAAGCTCTATATAAAATTACTGAACTACAATTAATTAAGTTGCATAGTTGTTTTGGCTATTTACTTGATAACAGGATCCAACAGGGGCATAGGTCTTGAATATTGTCGACAGTTAAAAGATAGAGGAGATGATGTCATCGCAACATGCAGATCGTCTTCTCAAGAGCTGGATGATTTGGGCGTAAGAGTTGAATCAGGGGTCGACGTGACTTCTGGGACATCAGTTTTAAGCCTTAGAAACAAGCTAAAAGGATTGAATATAGATGTATTGATTCACAATGCGGGCATAGCTGAATTTAATTCTTTATCAAATCTTGACCCGGAAAGTGTTACTCGACAGTTTGAAGTAAATGCTTTGAGTCCTTTGTGCTTTACCCAAGCATTTCTTGAAAATATGGGGTTAGGATCCAAAGTCGCCCTCATGACTAGCCGCATGGGTTCTATTGATGACAATACTTCTGGAGGATCCTATGGCTACAGAATGTCTAAAGTGGCTCTTTGTATGGCAGGGAAGTCTTTATCGATTGACTTAAAATCACGAGGGATTGCTGTGGCAATATTGCACCCTGGCTTGGTTAGCACTCGCATGACTGGGTTTACACGTAATGGAATCACTACAAAAAAATCTGTGAATGGTCTTATTGCAAGACTTGACTCTTTAACACTTCAAAATTCTGGTACTTTTTGGCACTCTAATGGAGAAGTTCTACCTTGGTAAAAGACTTGGAGATTATCTTTAGTGATGTAGAATTAACTATAAATTTATTAAACTAATAATAAATTTATAGTTAATTACAATCTAATTAATTCTCACTTTGCTGATGCAATTATAATAATAGAAATACCCTTTAAAAAGCCTTTAGAAATAAACCTATCAGCCACTATAGGAATTTTAATAATTTTGAATTTACTAAGCTTTAAAGTAATAAATAGTCCAAGCACTAGAAGGCATAGGCTCTTAGTGTTTTTAGGCGATGGATCTTTGATTAATTATTCATTAACTCCATGAGTCGCACAAGGCATCCACAATTGACCCATCTTATGTACGCCTAAGCAACCGAGCTTTTTAGCTTCTTCTTCTGCTTGAGACCTTGTTGGATAGGAGTAGATGTTTCTGAAGGATGAATTTCCACTATTGCTTATTTGCCTTTGGAGAGTTGCGTTCTCTGGACTCCACACCTTGAGCCCCATGGTTGTTATACCTGCAGAAAATATTCCCATACCAACTATTGAGGCGTTAACCACTCCCATTGCTACTACCCCGAGGGAAACGACTCCCATTGGCACAATCCCAATGCTTACTATCCCCATTGGGACTACTCCAATTGATATAAAACCAAGTGGAGCTATCCCAATCGCAATTTTTTTTGGTTTACTTCCACAATGGCCCGAAACTTCAAAGTTCTCTTGGCTAGGATCATTCACTTTTTTCATTTATTTAGTGATGATGATGTTCATGACTGTGATGATCTTTGCACGGCATCCACACATCTCCCATTTTGTGAGCACCAATACAATTGAAATCCTTCGCAGCTTTTACAGCTTCTTCTTCTGTATTAAAAATCGAAGGGATCCCTTTTTCAGTTGCGTCAGAAAAGGAGCCGCTCACTAATGCAACAGACAAGGGACCTAGAACAGATAGAATTGTTCGAGAAAACTTTGAAAAAGTCAATTTCAATATTTAGACCTATTTATATTAAGTTGAGTACTAAAAATTTCTATCAAATCGTTGTGATTAACTGAAAATTATTCGGCATTCTCAAATTGCCTGGCAAGTTTGAATGCTTTTTTCAGAATAAGTATTACCCCATAAACCCCGGCAAGAGCTGGAATAATGATTAAAGGGTTAGGAGAATAATCAGAATAATTTTTCACGCCATCTACATATTCATGACCTGAGCAACTAAGAAAACCAAAAGAAGTAAGGACTAATGACCATCCAACAATAGAGAGAATACCTCCTTTTTTATCGCCTTCATAAAAGCGGTCTAGGCCTAAACCCCAGCCAAAGACAAGGAATGCGAGTCTAAGAACTGCGTTTTTTTCTTGTTTGCGAAGCATGTGCTTAATTAATTGAATATATAGTAATTAGGTTTTCATTTTTTTGCGTGAGGTTTTGCAATAACTTTAAGTTAGTAATTTTGCTTGCCACTTCAGAAGGTCACTAGCGGAACCTAAGGCGATAAAAAGATTTGTAATTAAGAAATCTGAAACACAGAGATTCTATAAGTCTTTTGGAATTAAGGAGCAAGACACTTTAAAAGAGTCAGAATATAAGCATTCCTAGGCAAAAAGATGAGGTGAACACTCACTTTTTCTTTTACCTAAGTTTTTAGAGTACTTTCGTTATGGCTTTATCTCCTTTTGATTTTCTTAAAACAATTAATCTTTTCAAAAAAAAGGTAAAAAATATCTATTCAAATATCGCTGCTAGCACGAAGTCAGACAAAGCAATGACTTCTTGGGAAACGCACAAAAAGAAAGTTTTGGAAAGGCAGTTGAAAACCGAGGAGGCTAAGAAAGCTTGGGAGCAAGAGAAATTTAAATTAGAATCTAAAGCTTCTGAGGAGCCTAATGAAAAAAGAGAAAATATAATTATAGACCAATTTCAATTAGAAGATGGTCCCCCAAAAGAAAAGTCAAATATAAATAGAGAGGGATTCTCAATTGAAGAACAATCTCTTTTTGATGAAAATTAATACCGATATAAAGAATAGTTGTTTGCTTAAGAGAGTTTATCCAGGCGCCAAAATGCTTTCCCTGATTAGCTTTAGGATTAATATTACTCCTTAAACATAACTTCGCTTTTTTTTCAGCTATTCGCCTTGACCTTCTTCTGAAGCTAATTTGAAAATGTAATATAAATAATAGCAAACCCCACCTAGAAGTATTGCTACCATAATATTTACACTATGGACTATCTCAGTTTCAGCAGGCATTTCTCAGCTTAAAAGATTTCATATGGCTTCGTGATTAGAAGAACCAAAACCATACTAAATAAACCAAACAAGTCTTAAGCCTTTTAAAAGAAGCCTTGTTATCGAAATAAGATATTCCTGGCTGAGTATATCCAAGCCTAAAAAGGCTGATTTTCTTGATTCATAAGATGATTAAGAGAAAAAAAAGAGATTATTTAATTTGCAAAGATTTCAATTGTTTATAACAAATGTAATGCTAATAAAAAAAACCTATATAGGAAACATGACATCTGGTTCGCTTTAAGGCTAAGATAATAAAGGATTTTATTGTTTTTATCTTTCTTAAGCTAAGCTGTATTCATTTTAATGCATTAAATAATTTTTCCTTTCTTTATGAATCAAAATATACCCAATCTTAAGTCTATGAAGGAAGTTGGACTTTTAATGAGTCAAGCAAGAAAAAATAAATCCATCTCCATTTCATCTTTATCAAAGAGTTTACGTATTGCGAAAGAGTACATTATAGCACTTGAAAATGCTCGATTCGACCTCTTGACTGAGGATGTTTTTATCAAAGGAATGATAAGAAGAATCTCTGAAAAACTTTCTATAGACTCCACAGTCATTATTAATAAAATAAATATTGAGGCAATTGCTTCTAACAATAAGGATATAGCTAAACCTAATAAAACTTGGCTAAGTAAGTATTTTGGAATTTTTAGCAAGAGTAAATCACAATCTCAAGAGCCGAATCAAGGAGTCCTTTTAACTGAAAAAACTCGAAAAGTTGAATTGGATTTTCAAAAAGAGGTAAAACGTATAGCAGATGAACAAAGATTGTTTGAGGAAAAATGTATAGCAGAGGAAAAACCTGTATTAGAAGAAAAACCTATAGCAGAGGAAAAACCTGTATTAGAAGAAAAACCTATAGCAGAGGAAAAACCTGTATTAGAAGAAAAACCTATAGCAGAGGAAAAACGTTTGGCGGAGGAAGAACGTTTGCTGAAAAAGGTTAAGAGTTCATCTCAAGAAACAGTTTTGATAGTGAAGAATGGTCGCATCACAGAAAAGATATTTATACAACCAAATGGAAAAAGATTTCGTGTTAATGGGTGATGCAAGATATGTCAATAAATTTGCATAGATGGAGTAAGTAAGCTTCTTAAGCAATTTCGATTAACAAATTTTCACTTGATACTCTGAAATAGCAGCAGACTAATTGGTGAGTAAAAAGATCTATCAGCTATCTCATTATGGGAAAGAGTCCTTAAAGTTTGCTAGAAGCGAGTTTTTAGCCATAAAAAATGCTGGCAAGTTGAAAAGCTTGCCAGCAAAAATTGATTAGACGTTGATAATGTCTGAAAGTTTAACTTTCGCCTTCTGGTACTAAACGGAATCCTTTCCTGCCCATCTTAATTTCAAAGTTGTCTCCAGGCTTGAGGTCTAAAAGAGCTGTGTAAGCCTTGCCAATCAGTAGATTTCCGTTTCCTTGAACAGTGGCGACATAGCTAAGTTTCCTGCCTCCTTTGCCGATACCACCAGCGCTTTCAGAAGCAAGATTTACCCCTTTAGCTTCAAGCAGAGCTTCATAGAAGGCTGTGAAGTTAAGGCGTTCTCCGCCTCCTTTTTTAGTGGATACATATCCACATGCCTTAACAAGATCAGACTTTGAGACATCACCCAAGTCTTTTACTTTGGCTAATAAATCCTTACCAGTGAGCATGATAAATAATTAGAGATACTTTCAGCCTAACTTATATTTAAGGCTGAGACAATTATATATTAGCCTAAGGCACAAAGATTCGCATCTTCTGAATTTTTCGAGGAGTTTTTCACAGTGCTTAATCATATGGCTCTTAACTCAGATGTTCATGCTGAATGTTTATTTGTCAAATTCAAATTTTTTTGCCAGTTTTGAACTAGAAGACTTGAAAGTTTATGGCATCATCACTGATTAAAAAAAAATATCAATGCAAAGATTGCATATATGCTTATAACCCTGAACTAGGCGACCCTTCTCAAGGTATTCCTCCTGGGACTGCTTTCGAAGACTTGCCTGAATCATGGGTGTGTCCAATTTGCAAGGCAGGTAAAAGAAGGTTTAAGCCTTTTCTTAGTTAAGGATTAGAAAAGCATCCAAGATATATGGAATCCTTTTGAATCTTCTTGCCTATTCCGCTTGTCTATGCGTTAAGGATTAATGCAAATGATCAAGGTTTTTTCTATAAATAATTAATGAATCAAATCCTTCATTCAATTAGCCACCCTTTAGAAGGTTGTGCCTATCTGGTTTATATAGGTTTGTTTATCCGTTGGAAGTTCCCTGAGACTTGGAATAAATTTGTTGAGAGGCTTTTAGTTAAAAAACTGCCTAGAAAACAGTAATTTTCAATCGGTATATTCGGGTTTGATTAAATGGTTCTTCTTTTCGCGCAACTAGGATGTGTTCATTTTTCTTCATTGAATGAGTTTTTTATCAATTCATTTGATGGATCTTTAAAGGTATAAGCGTCTGAAAAGTTAGAAGAGTGCTTGAATAAATTGATATTTTTGGACATAATCACGTGGCAGAGAAAAAGGCAGCAGCCGAGAAGAAGGCCTTAGCAGAGAAGAAGGCAGCAGCAGAGAAAAAGGCAGCAGCAGAGAAAAAGGCAGCAGCCGAGAAGAAGGCCTTAGCAGAGAAGAAGGCAGCAGCAGAGAAAAAGGCAGCAGCCGAGAAGAAGGCCTTAGCAGAGAAAAAGGCAGCAGCAGAGAAAAAGGCAGCAGCAGAGAAAAAGGCAGCAGCCGAGAAGAAGGCCTTAGCAGAGAAGAAGGCAGCAGCAGAGAAAAAGGCAGCAGCAGAGAAAAAGGCAGCAGCCGAGAAGAAGGCCTTAGCAGAGAAGAAGGCAGCAGCAGAGAAAAAGGCAGCAGCAGAGAAAAAGGCAGCAGCAGAGAAAAAGGCAGCAGCAGAGAAAAAGGCAGCAGCAGAGAAAAAGGCAGCAGCAGAGAAAAAGGCAGCAGCCGAGAATAAGGCCTTAGCAGAGAAAAAGGCCTTAGCAGAGAAAAAGGCAGCAGCAGAGAAAAAGGCAGCAGCAGAGAAAAAGGCAGCAGCAGAGAAAAAGGCAGCAGCCGAGAAGAAGGCCTTAGCAGAGAAAAAGGCAGCAGCAGAGAAAAAGGCAGCAGCAGAGAAAAAGGCAGCAGCAGAGAAAAAGGCAGCAGCAGAGAAAAAGGCAGCAGCCGAGAATAAGGCAGCAGCCGAGAAGAAGGCCTTAGCAGAGAAGAAGGCAGCAGCAGAGAAAAAGGCAGCAGCAGAGAAAAAGGCAGCAGCCGAGAAGAAGGCCTTAGCAGAGAAGAAGGCAGCAGCAGAGAAAAAGGCAGCAGCCGAGAAGAAGGCCTTAGCAGAGAAGAAGGCAGCAGCCGAGAAGAAGGCCTTAGCAGAGAAAAAGGCAGCAGCCGAGAAGAAGGCCTTAGCAGAGAAGAAGGCAGCAGCAGGTGCTAGTAGAATTCAACAAAAAAATCTGAAAACTGCCTCTGAAAAGAAAAGAGAACAGCGCAATGAATTCTTAAAAGTGTCTGTTTATATTGATACAGGCAAGATTCTTGGACTTGTTTCTCTTGGTGTTGCAGCCTCTGCAATTCTCATGGGCATATTGGCTTTTATTGTGAAGTGACCCTGAAAAAAATTTCATATATCTTCTTTTTTTAGGCTAGTAGTTTCAACTTTAAAAAATAAGTTCTTTTCAATGCTTGAATAGGATCCTAATTTAAAGGGTAAATCAGTGTTAGGAGACAGAATCCAAGAAATTGCAGATTTCGCAAGGGGAGAATCTCCTTACCGTTCTGCCAATAAAGGATGGTTAACAGATGATGTCTATCTGCAATGGGGAGCAACGAAAGATAAATCCTCAGAGAAATTTGATCAATTAGTAAAGGTATCTTTTTTTTGGCAACCGATAATTAAGGCGGCTTTAACACTTATAAGTGTAATCTTTTTCGCCAGTCTTTTTGCTTTTATGCCTTTAACACTCTCTCAAGGTAAATTTAAGCCAATGAATGAATTGTTAAGCGTAAGTTTCAACTTTGTTTCAGCAGATAATCAATTGCAAGTAGACAACTCAAATATGAACAAAACGAAACCAAGCCCAGAAGAACCTTTAGTGGAGACAGCTATAGAAATGGAATCTAAAGTTGGCATCTCTTCAAAACAAGAGGTAAGACCAGAAAGTGATCAGCGGAGAGTAAACACTATTACTGCAGTTGATTTGTTTCAAGCAAACAAGCATTAATTAGAGTCGCAAATTTTCAAATCATTTGTTTTGGAGCATATATTTTTATACTGACCTGAACGTTCTCAAATTAGTCATGTATTTAATAGGAATATTACTCTCCTTATTCATATCAATAATGGCTCCAACAACATTTGATTGTGATGGTGGTTTGCTTCAAGCTACTATTAGAAATAATTTGAATGGTGATTTTGCTATTCAAACCGATCTCGAAAAAATTGATGAAGGAGCATTTGTTGTACTTAAATGGAAAAAAATCAACCTTATGCTCCCGGTTTCATTTCAGGTTGGCGAGATAAGCTTTACAGATAGGAAATGGCTTTGGAGTTATAAGGATAACAAGACTGGCTTACATGAAAAAACTCCAACTTTTCAACAGCGCTTACCTAATGGAACGATTGTTGAGCATAATTGTAGAAGTCAAGATTAACAATCTCTTCCCTTAGTTGCAGACATTAAATATAAAAGTATATTCTATTTGGGCATTAATTTAATTTTTGATAATTAGGCTAGTGCTAACTCCTTTAAATATAAGAGATACCCTTCTTGACCAAATAAGTAATGGGAATAAGAAATTTGACCTTTGGTCCGAAAGAAATATAACTCTAAGGATTTCCAGTAATGAATCTGATGGATTTTTCATTTGAGAGCATATCCATGTAATTGCCATAGGACCTTGTAAAACTTCATTATTTTTAATTAATATTGCCCCTTTATCCAGATCATGATCTTTGCCTAACAAAGAAGATACTTGAGCTGTATTACCTCTACCATTAATCATTTCCAGGTTGCTCAGACCACTTTTTAGTTCTAATAATTCAGCAAAGTGATTGCAGAATGGACATTCCCCATCATAAATAAAAATCATTTTGTAGTTCATCGTACTAAAAAATGGAATGTCAGCTTAAACCTTCTAATTATATTGTATGTTTTCTCTGAGTGAAGATTTTATTCTATAAAATGATTTTTATACTTTTATCTATTCCTATATGCCAATATCTTTAGCAATTCATTTAAGATCCTTTTGGACTACCAAGACAAGTTGATGATAGGGGCCTTGCTTTTCTTGACCCTTTCAGGCCTCTATTATATTTGGTTATGGTTCAGTGGTTTTATTCGTGAAAGTAGAACAGGCGATAATATTAAACAACCATGGGAATAAACATTAATTACAGAAAACGTTTTGGAATAAATGGTTAGCTCAAAATTGATTATCCCTTCCAATGAACTTTGTTGGAGATTTTCTCGCTCTTCTGGGCCAGGAGGCCAAAATATTAATAAAGTTGAGACTAAAGTAGAAGTTTTGTTTGACATTGAATCTTCTTCTTGTTTTGACTTGTCTCAGAAGAACTTGATAAAGAGTAAATTAAAAGGATTTTTGACTGGTAATAGCCTTCGTATTGTTGCGCAGGAGAAGCGTACACAATATCAAAACAGGAAATTAGCGTTAATGAGACTAACTAGATTGCTTGAAGAAGCATTAAACTCTTTTAACAATCGAAGGCGTGAAACCAAGAGAACTTTTGCTTCGAAAGTACGTCGTCTAAATTTAAAGAAACATAGAGGATCTATCAAAAAGAATCGGAGAGAAGTTATTTTTTTAGACGATTGATATTTATAAAATGCCTGTTAGAAGAATGAAACTATTTTTTTAAAGGGGATAATTTGTTTTAATTTTAAATTCGAAATGGTAAGAGTTTTTGATTGAAAAGCGGATGACCAGATTTGAACTGGCGACATTCAGCTTGGGAAGCTGACGTTCTACCACTGAACTACACCCGCAATGGTTTCAATCAGTCTAAGGTTCTATTAAGGAATTTGTTTTGTAAAACTTTTATTTTCTTTTAAATTATTGCAAGAGCCAGCTCATTCCTAAAGATTATTCCTATTGAGCTTTCAAGATGAGTAGTTAAGACAATGGTTCGAATTATTTTGTGAAACTTTAATTTACGAATAGATTTAAGGGTGTTTGCTGAGAAAGAAATACTTTCCCTTAGGATCGCTTAGCTTCTTTGAATGGTGTAAATGATGTATTTTTCTTAGGAGAGCTACACTTCTCGAATGCTGGTAAATGTCTTATTTCCTAAGCCTGAGAGTTTTCTATGAAAGTGCTACTAATAGACTCCATAGGTAGCGGATTTTCTTTTGCGCTGTACATATAGCACTATAAATAGTGTGTAGGCTAAGCTGACAAATCTAGGCACAATGATTACCCTTCATTCAAGGCCGGGTGATGGGGATTATTCGGTCATTAATTATGGGTTGTACCCATTATCATTTACTTGACTGGAATCATGAATCTAGGATTGCTTTTTCTTGAGTCTGTGTCTACAGGTGTAATCACGCAAGAAGAGTTGATTTGGGTGGCTAGTCACCAGGAAGATTTTACAAGAGTAGAAGAGGCAACAGCTATTAAACTTGGGCGTTTATTGGATAGAGGTTTAATTCAGCTAGGCTGTAGGATATAAGAATACTTTATTGTAATTTTTTCCACATAAGAATAAATCTCGACTATTTATTCATTGATTTGAATCCTTGAAGTATTTCATGATTAAAACCCCTGGAAATTTTTTGAATATATATTAGTAATATGATGAAATTAGTGATCTTTAATTGATTTAATATTCATACTTATGAGGCGGTCAAGCTTTCAATGGACTTTGCTTAAAGATCTTGTCAAACCATGGCTAGGCTCAGCTATTTCCTTGGGAGCATTATTTGTTTTTGGAGCACTAGGTTATCGGTATACGGAAGGTTGGGATTGGGGCGACTCTCTGTGGATGGTGCTTATAACCGTTAGCACTATTGGGTTTGGAGAAGTTGAACCTCTTAGTGCTGCTGGAAGGGTGGTGACAATATTAATAATTGGAGGAGGCTTAGTAGTAGTGCAGTTAACTCTGCAAAGGTTTATTCGCTTATTTGAAGCGGGATATTTTCGTAGAATGAGCCAACTAAGGTTTCGAAGATTACTACGTAGCATGCAAGATCACGTAATTATTTGTGGGTTTGGCCGGATCGGTAAAGAAATTGCTCAACAACTTCAATTTGAAGGAGTACAAGTTCTGATTGTAGAAGTTGACTCAGTTCGAAAAATTGCCGCTGAAGAGAAAGGCTTGAATGTCCTCTTGGCAGATGCGACTTTGGATGAAACTCTTCTATTGGCGGGTATAAAACAATGTCGAAGTCTTGTTGTTACTTTGCCCAGTGATGCTGCAAATCTTTATGTTGTTTTAAGTGCAAGAGGGTTAAGTCCTAAATGTAGATTAATAGCCAGAGCTGAAAGCGAAGAAGCTGCAAATAAGCTTAAATTAGCTGGAGCGAGTGTAGTTGTAAGCCCCTATGTTGCAGCTGGCAGAACCATGGCCTCTACGGCATTAAGACCTATTGCGGTAGATTTTTTGGATTTATTAGCTGGGTCGCAATGTGAAATCGAAGAATTCTTGTTGAGTCATGACTCAGCTAAATTTAAGAATATAGATAATCGAACATTATCTGGATTGGAATTAGGCAGGCAGAGTGGGGCAATGGTTTTAGCTATACGTGACGGAAATAGATTGATTACAAACCCTAGTGGTGATATTCAAATAGGCCCTGGTCAACTTTTAATTGCAATGGGAAGTAAAGAAGAGCTTTTAAGATTGCGTCACTTGCTTGGCAATACTCTTCTTAATGTCGAGACAATGAACTTTACAAGAAATTTGGACGAAGACTCACCTAAGCAGAGTGCTTAATCCCTGCAGCCCTTTTCGTAAACCTAACTGGAAAATATCGCTTTTTTAAGAAAATATCGCGGGTTCTGCCGCGAGAAGCAGACCATATGCGATACTCCTTCATATTTTCTTAATTATTCCGTGTCAAAGGGTTATTGGATTAAGCAAGCAAGCATTGCAAGCAGCGATCTGTTTATTGAATATATTCAAACGGTTATACCATGGCTGCTTTCAGTTGGCGGAGTGATAATTGCAAAGGATATAAGTCAAAAATCAGATCTGAATGAGTGGGATGGTGGTCAGTTAGGAGTAATTGTGGAGTTTGAATCAAAGGCAGCAGCCCAAAAAGCATTTTACTCAGCTGTTTTCCAGGAATATATAGAAATAAATGGGTTAGCTTCCAACCTGACTCTCTCAATTGTGGGTTAGATACTAAATTATTTAGTTATTAATACTAAAATGAATTTGTTAGCTTAAATAAGCCAACCTTTTATATAGACCTCAATTATCAATGGATTTTTCAGGCCCAGAAGCAGTCGATAAAGCTATACAGTTAGGGATTGATCTTGATGGCAGTCCAATACCTCTCGCAATGCTTGAGTTGTATAAGGAAGTTATGGAAAAAGAAGAAAACAGGCAAAGAAGTGGAGTTAAAAAGTCGATGCGAAATAGAATTGTTCGTTCTGGTGCAAAGCATATAGACCAAAAGAGTCTGAACAAAAGGCTTATAGATGCAGGCTGGAATGGCTTAACAGAAAAAGAAGTCAACTACTTTTTTAAATGAATTAACTAACTTTTTAGCTTTTTAATTAAGAAATCCATTAAGAAAATGAACAAACTAATTTCACGTAAAAACTTTGATTTTCTTGGAAGAGTCTTATTGTCAGCAGTATTTGTTAATGCAGTTCCAATAAAAATAACAAGATTTGCTTATGTGTCTGAGCTCATCGTTGACAGAGGTGTACCAGAGCTTCTTGCTCCTGTTTTATTAGTCGCTTCTATTTTTTGTTTAGCCATAGGGTCACTTGCACTTGTGTTTTATAAAAACCATACAGTTGGTGCTGCTTTACTTTTGACCTTTCTTGTTCCCACAACACTTTTGTTTCATTTGGATCCTTTACAGCTAAAGCAGGTGCTTATGAATCTTGGCTTGATAGGGGGGCTTTTGATAATAATTACTAGGTCAATATCTCCAGAATGAGCCCATTAGGCATATACAAAAAAATAAAGAAATTTGATAGATTAAATGTTTTTTATGTAACCTTAGGTTTTTTATTACTTGCAGCAATTTCTATTCACGCTAGGAAAACTTTAATTGATGATAATTCTTCTAATAACTTTAATTTAATATCTTTATATACGAAAAGGATTGAATTAAAGCCTTTAGAATTAACTAATTATTATAATCGGGCTGTTATCAAATATAAATACGGAGACTATCAAGGAGCTATAAATGACTTTACAAAAGCTATTGAGCTTGATAATAATCATGACCCTAGCTTGAATAACAGAGCTACTGCTAAGCTTCAGCTAGGTGAATATGAAGATGCAATCTTAGATTATACTAAGGCAATCACTATTAATTCAAAAGATTCTGACTATTTATTTAATTTAGCTAAAGCCAAAGATCAATTTGGTGATTATAAAGGTGCTATGATTGAATATACTAAGGCATTGAAATTAAACCCCTTAGATGAATACAGTTTTTACAATAGAGCAAATACAAAGTATCAGTTAGGAGATTATATAGGTGCCAGGGATGATTATTCGGAGGCAATAAAGATTAACCCAAATGATGAATTGGCTTATTTTAATCGAGCTGGATGTAAATATCATTTAGGAGATTATCAAGGAGCAATAAATGACTACACAAAGGCAATTAATATTAATTCAAATAATTATTTAAATTTTAGCAATCGAGGAAGTGCTAAATTTAATTCTGGTGACTACCAGGGAGCTTTGATTGACTACAGTAATTCAATTAATATTAACCCTAAAAATCCTATTAATTACTTCAATAGATCAGGTACACTGAATCGCTTAGGACTCGACAATCAGGCCTGCCAAGATTTGCAAAAAGCAATTTCTTATGGCTATGAAGTTTTGACTAGTGATATAAACAAAATTTGTGCCATAAAAAAAAGCAATAGCAATTAGATTTTCTAATTGCTATTGCTTTTTGCTTTTCTCTAAAAGGTTATTTCTTTCTGAAAAGAAATTAAGAGTTTAGAAGTTAGTTTCTTCAGTCTTGATCTTGAGCCTCTTCCATTTCCATAAGAAGTTTTAGCTTTGCTTCTCTTTCAGCTCTTTTCTTTTTGGCATTGCCGCCGCCGCCGCCGCCGCCGCCGCCGCCACACGCTATCCATTCAGGTGACTCACCCTTTGAATGGTTTGAGTTGTTTGACTTGGAAGATACTTCAGTACTTATTCCGATTAGTGCTGATACCAATAAAGAGGAAACCATTACAGGTAATAACTTCTTCACTTTCATGTGGCTTTCATTGAAAATACAACGTACCGACTTTAATGAATTGAGTGATTAAACTTGTATAAAAAAACTAATTGTTACAGAAAATGCAATAAATTTTACAAGTCATTTAATAAAAGGGATTAAATCGTTTGCTAAAGCACTACTTAATCGAGAAGCTCCATATTCAGTTAAATGGCTATAGTCTATGAACCAAGCTGTGCTTTCTGCTGCATTGGCATAATCCAATACTTGAATATCTGGATTTAGACGCAAGTTTTTAATAAGCTCTTCTCGGTAATCTCTTTCTATTAATTGCATCTCTTTTTCATAAATTTCCAAGGGAGCTTCTGTCCTATTAATAAGATGGCCTATCCCATTAATAGGAATATTTCTATTTACTTTGGGTTTTAAGGAGGTAAAGTAAGTTGGAGCATAAGCATATACATATTTACCACTCTCAATTAATTTTGCATTTGAATTTATATTCCTTACGACTGAATTGATCAAATAATCTCTGATATCATTATATTCTGCAATGGAAAGATTAAATCTTTTAGAAACTATTTCCTCTAACGAAGCATATGAGACTTTTGGAGATAATTCTATTATTATCTGACTTTTATCTTTAAGTTTAGTATCATTAACATCTAGATTGCTGCGGACTATGTTCATCATATAATATATATTACTATTTTTAGATATAGAAGCCATTAATGCATTGATACCACTCCTAATATTCCCATTATAGCTGCTAGTAATATCTTCTATGTAGTTAATGTTCTCTTTGGCAATCATCATTCCATTTGCATATTTATATTTGTTGATTTTGATGTCTTTTTTATTTGTTAGAAGCCTTATAAAATTCCAGAAATCTTGTATCCCTCCAAAACTTATTATTAAACTTGGCTTTGGGAGATCATCGTGGAGCGGCTCAGCATTTAGGTATCTCATTATCTCTACATGCTCTTGCCATGTGTTGTAGCCAGAGTATGCGGCATTGATAAGATCCAGCGATTTGTCTTGGATCCTTAAATTTCTTTCTAATTGACTTGCAAAAGTTTTTTTGTTTTTTGCAGCGTATAGCCCTTCTCCCATAGCAACACTATTCCCAACAAGTAATACTCCTTTAGCCTTGCTGGATGTTGACTTATAAGGAGTTTCAACTAATCCATGCTTGTTACAGCTTAAATCATTTAAACTATTAACCAAATTTTGTTTATCATTGCAATTTTTCCTCCATCCTGAAATCGGATCATAAATTGTAGTACTTGAATAGCTTGTTCTATTTAATAAGCTTTTATTTCGCTCCACAATGCTAGGTATTTTCATATACAGCCCTATAGTAAATTCAAGCATAAGAATCCCCAGAGGAGTTAAAAGAGCAGTGTATGAAAGAATTTTTTTTAGATCTTTGGAGCTAGCCATTTAAGTTATATTGTTATACTAGTAATTAATAGTTTTATTATAATGGAATTGGATTTGGAGAAAATTGTGGTTAATGCTAATAGAATCTTTGCATCATCAGATGCTGTCTTAAAACATGAATGAAGTAAATATTTTAGAGGTTTTGCATGAGACAGCATATGCAGAGCAAGGTTCTGCCTTGGAAATGTTAGCTGCTTGTAAGCATGCTTCTAAAAATACATTTGCATTTGGTTATTTTGAGCATGCTAAGGATGAGTATAAGCATGCAAAAATCTTTCTTGAAATCCTCGCAAAAAAGACCAGAAACTTTCCAGTAGAATTTTCAAAGCAATATCGCTTTACTCCTTTGGGGCTATTATCAAAAGGCTATATTTCAAAAAGTGGTTTTCTTATAGAGAGATTAAATTTAAAGGATTTCATCGCATTTGTTTATACAAATGAGTTATTAGCTAAGGAATCTTTTTCAAAAATATCTCAATTATTAGCATCAAATATAGACGAGCAAAAGCTAATATCTTTAATTATGTTAGATGAGCTTAGGCACCATGAGATGGCAAAAAATCATTTTCTAAAGTATTATCCTAATCTTCAACCATTCCATTTGTTGCTTTATCGTATCAGAGAAATTATTAAGAATAAGAGTAGAAAGTTGTATCATCAAAATCTTTTATTTTTAGAAAAAATCTTCTACCCTCTATATCGCTTAATCGCATATGGGGCTGTGCCTCTTTTAAGACTAATAAGTATTGCTGAATTCAATCGAACTAATGTTAACTTAATGTCCATTTCATCTAAAGGACTACTCTAGAGAATCTCCTTATATGTTCATTGGAATCTCCGCATATAATCATGAATCTGCTGTTGCTCTAGTAGATAGTAAGGGCACACTTGTTGATTATTATAGGGAAGAGTCATTAAGTAGAATTAAAGGAGATAAATCATTCCCTTTGCGAGCAATGAAAAGAATTATATTTCGCCATGATTTAAAGCTAAATACAATAAATTCAGTTGCTTTTTATGAAAAACCTTTAAGTGCATTTTTGCATCCTATTAAAGTCGCCTCTAATTATGTACCAAGTAGTATAGATTTCTTAGTTCATCAATTTCGTAATTTCAATAAAAGCTCCATAGCTTGCTATTTGGACATCTCGAAAGTATTGCCAGGTATAGAAAACAAGTTGATTTACCTAGACCATCATTTAGCGCATACGCTCACAGCTTTAGCCTATTCTGATATACATCAAAACATATGCTCTGTTGTTATTGATGGGTTTGGTGATAGAAGTACATCGTCAATAAGTTACGTTGAAGATTGTTTTAATATAAAAGAACTATGGTCATGTGAATATCCCTCATCACTTGGATTATTTTATTCAGCCATAACTGATTATTTAGGTTTTACGGTTAATGAGGGTGAATATAAAGTTATGGGCTTGGCAGCCTTTGGATCTACAAATAATCCCTATGCAAAGCTGATGGACGATCTCATATATTGGGATGAAATGGAGAAACAAATAAAACTTAAATTGGAATATTTTGATTTTTATAAGTCGGTTAGAAGGTCTTATAGTGACAAATTAGTTTGCTTATTAGGTGAGGCTAGGGACCCTTTTTCTAAGCTTATGCCCGGAGATTGTGGTTTTCAAAAATATGCTGACATAGCTAGAGCTACACAAGATTTAGTTGTTAATTTACTAATAAAAATTTTCAAGCATGCTCATCAAGTTACACAATCACGAAACTTTCTTTTTTCAGGGGGGGTAGCGCTCAATACAGCTGCTCTTCCTTATATTGCAAGACTATCATTTATAGACAAGATAATTATTCCCCCAAGTCCTGGTGATGCAGGAGCAGCGATAGGAGCTGCTTACTTTGCATACCTTCAATCAAACCTATCTGCGAAGACAATAATTAAACCATCTTTATACCCTTCTAATTATTCAGTTGTGGATCAAGAAGTACAATTAAGCAAAATACTAAATGAGAAATTTGAATTTCTTTCTCGGCAGCCTGAAGAATCTTTATTAATAGCGGCAGAATTAATTTCAAATGGGCAGATTGTAGGCACAATTGTATCTAATAATGAAACCGGACCTAGATCATTGGGTAACAGATCCATACTTTGCAATGGTAAAAATAGAGAAGTCGTAAATACATTAAATACTGTTATTAAAAATAGAAGTCCCTTTAGACCAACTGCGCCAGCAATGACATTGCAAACTGCAAAAAAATATTATCTAATAGATGATGCTCTTATAGAAAGTTATTTCTCTATGTCTGCAACTTGTTTCTGTAAACCAGAAAGCAATGCATTGAATTTCCCAGTAACTCATGTAGATGGCTCTGCAAGAATTCAAATTGTCCAACCAAACACACTCTTATCAGACTTGTTGCAAGAACTGGAGCCAATAGGAATTGATATACTTGCAAATTCATCTTTAAACATAAGTGGAGATCCTACTTGCTTTGATTTGATTGATGGAATTATGGTTTCTTCCCTTACTCCGTTAAATTATCTTTTGACTGACTTGGGTATCTTAAAAAAAAAGTAAATCATGGTTTTATTTAAATTTATTAAAAAACTTATTTTCTCAATTTGGAAGGAAACTTCTCCCTTGCAAGCCGCTTTGATAACTTCTTTAATGATATTTATTTTATTGATAATTATCTTTAGTGTTGTTCAGATTCTTGTCCCTTTTACTTATATAGCTATATAAGCACTTATTATTTCATAGATATTAAATCTATTTCAAATCTAGCCAAGAGCACATCCATGCGTGAGAAGTTCCAGGTGATATTCCTACAACATTTAAATATTTCTGTCTTAATTCTCTTATGTAACCATAATCAAAACAAATTCGTAGGTACCTAAGGGGTTATTTATGCAATCTAGGGAGAAATGGCGTTCAGGCCTCGGTTTTGTACTCGCAGCCGCGGGTAGTGCTGTTGGTTTAGGAAATCTTTGGGGCTTTGCTTATAGAGCTTCTGAAGGAGGCGGCATAGCTTTCTTACTTTTATATGTATTGATTGTCCTTGTTGTTTGCTTGCCTGTTCTTGTTGCAGAAATGGTTCTTGGAAGAAGTACAGCTACTAGTCCCCTATTAGCTCCATTAAAGGCTGCTGGATCACAATGGACTCCAATGGGCTGGCTTTTTGTAATAGCTCCTGTGGGCATAGGAGCCTATTACGCGGTTTTGATGGGTTGGACGGCAGATACTTTGTTGCATTCTCTTTTCTTTGGACTTCCTTCTGATATGACAGAAGCAGAAGCTTTTTTTGGTTCTATTAGTAGCGGCAGCAGCGTGTTATTAGGTCAATTGGTGAGCTTGGTTCTTACGGCAGTAGTTGTAGCGGCTGGAGTTAGAGGAGGAATTGAGCGACTTACACGTTGGTGCATACCAATTTTATTTGTTTTGTTATTGATTCTTGCTGTTTGGGCAGCAACTTTGTCTGGAACATGGGAAGGCTATAGAACTTTTCTATTTAAGTGGGATGCATCTCAATTTTTGAACCCAACAACTATTCGAAATGCTTTCACTCAGGCATTCTTTTCCTTAAGTCTTGGTATAGGAATAATGATTGCGTATGCATCATATTTAGATCGTCGAAGTCAATTGCCTAAGGAAGCAGTAAGTGTAGCGTCTTTAGATACTGCAGTTGGCCTTTTGGCAGGGATGATTACCTTCCCCATAGTTATGAGTTTTGGATTGAAGGAAGTAGTAAGTGAGTCCACTGTCGGAGCTTTATTTATATCCTTACCTACTGGTTTGGGTTCACTAGGAGTCACAGGAAGAGTTGTAGCGATACTTTTCTTTGCACTTGCTTATATTGCAGCTATCACTTCATCAATTTCTTTACTTGAAGTACCTGTTTCATCATTAATGGATCGACTTGGTTGGACTCGTTATAAGGCTGTCTTTTTCTCAACTGCGCTGTTATTTATTTTAGGAATACCTGCTGCTTTAAACCTAGACATTCTTGGTAAGATGGATAGCATTTTTGGCGGTGTTTTACTCATTTTAGGGGGTTTCTTGTTGTCTATTTTCCTTGGATGGGTAGTACCTTCTAAATTTGATGAAGATCTTGCTGGATGCAATTCCAGTATTAGTGTTCGTAGGTACTTAAAATTTATGCTTCGTTGGGTATCTCCCCCAGTTATAGCCTTTGGTTTGATTGTTAGTGTTATTGATTTGGTTAAAAATTGGACGGCATGAAATAAGTAGCTTTGTATGGTTTTTTTTGCATTTAAAACCTAAGCTAAACAGTTAGTTTAAGACCCTAAACATTAGGCTTCACTTAAGATTTATTTTTGTATATGGATAAAAAAGCTATAGAAAAATCGTCGCCTTTATATAATTATTGGCATTCTGATCAAAATGATTCTGATGAAGCAAACAGATTATTAATGGTAAATCCAGGAGACCCTGCTAAATATTTGTTTGAGAAAGAACCTTATAAGTGGGAAAATCTATATCAAGCGATTTTAAGAGAGATTGTTAGGGGGGATCTAGATTCAATAAGGGGTTTGAGGGTATTGATTAATACAATATCTCAAGTCGAGAGAGAGAAACTTATTACTTTATTGGAAAATCAAAAAATCCTCAATGATATATCTGTGAAAAAGTTAAGAACCATAGATATAGCTAATTCTGAAAAAACAAAAAAAAATATGCTTAGATTTTTGCGGATATTAGCTACAATCTTTTTGAACCCTTATCGGATACAGCAAAAGCGTCCAAGAAATCATCTTTATGAGAGAACTGGCTTTTACATATATCGTTTTCTTTCTTTATTTGGCTAGCTAAACTTTGGTTGAAATTTGCATAGCAATAGATCAGACTTGTCGTCACTATAATAGAAGCCTTCCTAGTAAGGATTTTGAAAATAAAATCTAATATCCTTGTGAAAGATTTATTTTAGTGGGTAATTTCTTTCTTTTTAGACTTTGAAATAGATCAACCTTCAGACAGTAGGAAGTAATTACTTTCAAAATCTATTGAGCTTTTCAAGGAACTATCGAATTACCAAAGTGAGTACCCCAAAAACTAAAGCTGCTGAAATGAAACCTATGCCCACCAGTACAGCAACTATCCCTGTATTGAGAAAAACCGATACAGTCGCTAATTCTTTACCTTTTTGCTCTGCCATGGCTCTTAAGAAAATTTTCCAAATAATAAAACCATTTCTTCGCATTTAGCGAGAAAAAGATTTCATTGATTCAATAATATTTGCTTTTGACCTTGGCAGCATTTCATAGGCCTCTCAATAAATGCTTGATTCGCTTCTGTAAAATTAGGCCTCAAGCTTCTTAGAATGGTTGGTATGACTCCTGCATTGCCTCCATGAGAAGAGGCTTTTGGTAACCCTAATCTCTTAGATTGGTTGAGCCTTCGAGTTGCTTTCAAAGCTTTTCAGCTTTTACTGATATTTCAATGAGAATTTCAAGAGATATGCAGGTATTTTCTTTTCAATGGATAAAATTAATCAGACACTTATTCTTTTTTTAAGATAATAGATATTGAAAAGACGCTAATAGCGTGTCAAAGGCATTAACTCAAAGAGCAGAAGAACTTCGATCGCTTGGATGGACCGATGATGGTGCAAAGCGTTATTCTGATTTACTAGATCAAAGTCAAATTAAGGAGGCTTTTTCAGAAATAGATATTGTTTTTGCCCTAGTAGCATTATTTATAATATTTTTTTGCGTAGCTGTTTATGTTAGAAACTATTATTATATACCCAATCAAAAAAGTGAAAAGCCTGTACTATTGTTTCAAGAGCCTATAGATATTCAAGAATCCATAGAAATTACAAATGTTGGCAAAAAGAATGTACCTGAAATAACTTTTCTTAAATCAACTGCAAATGTAATTACTTCTACAGCGAGTGCAATAGATAGAACGATTGATCCTATTATAAGCAACCAGGAAAACAAAAAGCCCTTTATAAGTTATTTCACAGATCAGTTTAAGGATACATCTATAGATACAAATAAATTGGCTGAGCATATACTTTTAGCTACATTGCTCACTTCCGAATCTATAGTAAAAGCCTTGAAACTTGCCTCACCATCTTTGAGATCACTTAATAGGAAAGATCCCAAACTCCTTGGCAAGGCAAAGGTTAAAGAGGCTCTCGCTGCTAAAAGTGATAACGAATTAAGAGATATCTTGGAAGGTGTAGAGGTGCTTTCTAATTGTGATAATAAGCAGTTAACTGAATTAATCTTATCTAACCCTAAAGCCTTTAAAAAAGCTTCTATTGAAGAGAGAAAAATAGAGTTATTGAGCATGAAAAATGCCGAGCTTCGAAAGCTTTTAAAAGGCGTTAATAATATATCTAGATTGAAAAAGAGCCAATTGGTTGAAAAGCTTCTTTCTATCGAATACGACCAATGAAAAAACTAGAATTCACTTTGCATAGGGATGGACAGCCCACTCCCGTTACTTAAATAAATATAAACTTGATAAACCATTAGGGTTAGGTAGTTTGATTATATATATGTAATTTCTGATGAATTTATTGCTGGAGTCTTCTAATAATAGAATAGAGCCAAGAAGTAAATATCATGTTATAAGGCATGGTTTTGCATCAGCTTATAATGAATTAAATAGTAAATTTACTTCAAAATTTCATCGGAATAAAATAGATCCTGCATCCACTTTTCAAGAGAAAAAAGTAAAGTTTTTGGTTAACTCTAAACTTTCTGATGTAACGAATAAGGATTACGTACCTAAATTTAAATTTCATGGTTTCTATAGTACTTTGTTCAAGCATTTATTTAAGGACTTTAACTATAGAATAGATTGGACTAGGAGGAGATTCTCTGGGAAGGTGGTATCAATAATTGTTGTTAATGGAGTAGTAACTGAAAAGAGATTTATAACAAAAAAAGGAGCTAAAATAACAGTGAGAAGAACTGATCTTGGCTTATTTTGCATGTTACTAGCAAGTTCATAAATGCATGCTTTTCGTAAGTCTAAATAATTATGAAAAAATATCTTATCTATATATGACTTGTTGAAAGCTTAATTTCGTATAATTATTAAAAGTATTGCAGTTATAGCTTATTTGCTATATGCCAAGGAACTAAAAATGTATACTAAAATACATTAAATTTCTTTCTAATTTGCTCCTGAAGGAGTGAAATAATTAATCTCTATACTTTAGAAGTTTATAAGAACTTATTTTTTTTCGTCTTTTTTTAGAGTCTTTTTTATTAATTTTCATGGTTTCGAAAATTAACTTTAGACAGATCTGTTTTGACACCTTTCAGCCAAATGAGTTTTATGCGTTTCTATAAGGAGGTTTTTAGCCTGAAAAGCGAAATAAATCCCAATTTAAGAGCAAAGAAAAAAAACACTATATTTACGGATGTTGAACACTGGCAGTCCAAATCGCAAAATGACTGTAATCTCTATACGTTTACACAAAAAAAGCCTTTTTAACTTATGCAAACCTATGGGAATCCAGACCCCACTTACGGGTGGTGGGTTGGTAATTCTGTAGTAACCAACAAGTCAAGTCGATTTATAGGCTCACATGTTGCGCATACAGGATTAATTGCATTTGCCGCTGGCGCAAATACTCTTTGGGAACTTGCTCGTTACAACCCTGATATCCCTATGGGACATCAAGGAATGGTAAGCATCCCTCATTTAGCATCAATTGGAATTGGTTTTGACCAAGCAGGTGCTTGGACAGGTCAAGACGTTGCTTTTATTGGCATCTTCCACTTGATTTGCTCTTTTGTTTATGGACTTGCTGGACTATTGCACTCAATAGTTTTCAGTGAAGATACTCAAAACTCTTCAGGGCTTTTCGCTGAAGGTCGCCCAGAACACCGTCAAGCTGCTAGATACAAGCTTGAATGGGATAACCCAGATAACCAAACTTTTATACTTGGGCACCATTTAATTTTCTTTGGTGTTGCATGCATATGGTTTGTTGAATGGGCCAAATGGCATGGAATTTACGATCCGGCTTTAGGAGCAGTCAGGCAGGTTGAGTACAACTTGAACTTGAATGCTATCTGGAGTCATCAATTTGACTTCTTGACCATTGATAGTCTTGAAGACGTTATGGGAGGGCATGCATTCTTGGCATTTGCTGAGATTCTTGGCGGCGCTCACCATATAGCAACAAAAATGGGTTCTGGAATTCTTGGAGAATATACAGAATTCAAGGGTAAAAATGTTTTATCAGCAGAGGCTGTTCTCTCCTGGTCTTTGGCAGGTATAGGTTGGATGGCAATTATTGCAGCATTCTGGTGCGCAACAAACACAACTGTCTATCCCGAAGCTTGGTATGGCGAACCATTAGCTATCAAATTTGGAATCTCTCCTTATTGGGTAGATACTGGAAATATGGATGGAGTTATTAGTGGCCATACTTCTAGAGCCTGGCTAACAAATGTTCACTACTATCTAGGATTCTTCTTTATTCAGGGTCACTTGTGGCATGCAATCCGTGCCTTAGGCTTTGACTTTAAGAGAGTTACTGATGCAGTTGGCAACTTAGATAACGCTAAAATTACCCTTAAAGGGTGAATTAATTTGCCGTTGCTAAGGTAAAAAGAGCCCCGCCATTTTGGCGGGGCTCTTTTTTATTATTGGACCAATATGTCTCGCTTGCTAATTATTCAACATTTGGAAAGAGAAAACGCTGGATTATTTCTTGAAGTTGCTCGAGAACGTGGAATGGATATTTGTATCTCAAGAGTTGATTTAGGTCATGAACTACCATCACCAGAAAAAGGAGATTTACTTTTGCTCTTAGGTGGACCTATGGGGATTAAAGATTTAAATAACCCTTCTTATCCATGGCTTCGAAAAGAATTAAATCTAATTAAGCAGTATTTAAATAATAATGATATTCGCATCCTTGGAGTATGTTTAGGTGCTCAATTATTAGCTTTTGCAGCAGGTGGTGATGTTGTTCCTCTGCTATCAAAAGAAACTGGATCAAAGCCTTTTCATGAGTTGGGATGGGGTCCTATTTCCCTCAGAGAATCACAAGAGAATAAAGCTTTTAATGATTTTTTAGATAAACCTTTATATGCACTTCATTGGCATGGGGACAGAATTATTTTGCCACCTTCAGCCACATTATTGGCTAGTAGTGCTATATGTACTGAGCAAGTATTTTCAATCTCGCAGAATAATTATGGCTTTCAATGTCACTTTGAGATTACCGAGGAAATGGTTAATACATGGATAGAGCAGGATAGAAATTTTATTGAAGTAGCCTTAGGTGTTCAAGGGCAAGAGATATTATATAATTCTCAAAAAATATATGGAGCAATTAGTCATCAATCGAGGCTTGGCTTTATAAGAAAAACCTTCCACTTGCTTTATCAATAAATATCTTTGAGTAATGGAAATGATAGTAATTTATAATTCCTTGATAATAACGGAACCTTGTTTATAAGAATTGCTTGGTTGCTTTAAAAGCTTCTTACCTTGAGTGCTAAAATTTAAACTTATTTATTTTTAGCATAAGGCTATTAAATTTAAACATTAGTAGTTCTGGTTAATGTTTGCTTGCCATTATGAAAACCTTGAGTAATTTCAAATTTATTAGCCGCATAAGACCCAATCAATTAGTCCCTTTTTTATTTATTTTTATAGGTTTAATAGGCGCTGCCAATCATGCTTTATGGCGTGATGAAATGCAGGGTTGGCTTGTTGCTTGGCGAAGTGACACATGGGTTGACCTTTGGAGAAACAATGCTCCTTCTGGTCACCCAATCCTTTGGTCTGCTTTGATTTATTCCATTAAAGATTTAACTGGAACTCCTTTAAGTATGCAACTTTTGCACTGGGTTTTAGGCAGTTCAGCAATATTGGTATTTTGGCGATGGAATCCTATGCCAACACTGCATAAGACTCTATTTACTTTTGGCTACTTCCCATTTTGGGAATACTTCCTTGTATCTAGGCAATATGTGCTTGCGGAGCTCCTAACCTTTATTTTTTGTAGTTCCTTCCCTTTAAGACGAAGAACTTATTTACCTGCTGCAATTTGTATAGGCCTTTTAACAAATACCCATGCTTTCTCCTGGGCAATTGCTTTTGCAATAGGTATGGCTTTATTTTTAGAATGGTGTCTTTCCCCTTATCAAAGATCTTCTTACAGAAGAAATAAATTATGGAAAGTAGATTTACTGATTAGCATTATTGTTATTTTGTTTTTAGTAGGTTTTGCTGCATTTAGCTTGTTACAAGTTAGTGACTCTGTGAATACATTAAATAGTGTGCTGGATTTGAGGCATTTATTTCGGGTTTTTGGACGAATTTTTGGAAGTTATTTTTTAGTTATACCTAATCATAATAGATGGATAGATTTAATTATTTGTGGCTTAATAACTACTTTTGTTCTAAATATAACTCTTTCCTTTTTAAGAAGATCAAAGGTCGCACTATCTTTCTTTTTATGTGGCATTTCATCTTTATTTTTATTTAATTACTTTATCTTTATTGGAGCAGGATCGCGTCATTACGGCTACTATTTTTTGATCCTGATTTCAGCTATTTGGCTTGTATTTCATGATTTAGAAGAAAATCAGATTAATACATCAAACATTATTGATTTGAATCAATCAGTTGACAAAACAAATCATTTCTTTTCTCTCTTGCTTACTTTCTCTTTGTCAATTCATTTTGTCGCGGGCATTCATAGAACCTTATATGACCTATACCTACCATATTCGGCTGGTAAGGCTACTGCGCAATATATCGAGCAGAAAGGTTGGGATCAAGCTGAAATATTTGCTAGCAGAGATGTAGAAGTGTCAACTATTGCTGGGTATTTAGATCGAGATTTATTTTATCCAGAGATACAAGGTTTAGGTAGTTATACACAATGGGATAAACGTAAGTCCCTTAGCAGAGAAGAAACTTTAGATCAACTAAAACTATATTTCGAAAAAAATTCTTCTATAAATAGAGTATTATTAGTATTGAGTAGAAGATCATCCTTTAGAGAATTACAAGAAGGGGAAGAAATGCTTGATGGATCTATTAGGGTTGTGGCTGATAAGAGTTTTGAAAGATCTTGGACTCACCCTGAAAAGTATTACCTTTATTGGGCAGAGAGGGTTAAATGATAAACCCTCTTATCTCTTCTCAATTAATCTGTGACTTTAAATGATTAATAAACTTACAAATCAAGAACATAAACCATACCAGAATGCAATCAATAAATATTTAAAAGTAAATTCATTTAAATTAGATAATTATTTACTAATTATAATTTTTATTTGTATTATATTTACTTTTGGTTGCCTTTTAAATGAAAACACACAAAGTTTTTTTGCTCATGATGAAGGCTTGTATGCAAGAAGGGCTAAATTGATTCTAGATACAGGGAACTGGTTCGCTCCCTTTGAAACTGCTCATCATAAGACTATTGGAAGTTATTGGTTAATTGCTTTGAGCATGAAAATATTTGGGGTAGGAGAGTTTGCCGCTAGGCTCCCAAGTGCTATATTTTCAATATTTTGCTCAATAATTATATATAAAATAGGTTATTTACTGTTCGACAAACGATCAGCATTTTACTCAGCAATAATATTGCAATCAATGCCATTATGGTTTCAATATAGCCATTATGCAAGCCCAGATATTTCTTTTGTTTTCTTTAATTTATTTTCCATATATATGATAGTGCGTAGTAATAGATATGTAGATAGTAAAAACTTATATAATCATTCCCTTAGCTGGTTTTTAGCAGGAGCTTCATTTTCCTTTGCTTTTGGCGTCAGAAGTTTTATGACTATATTGCCAATCGTTGCGCTTAGTCCTTATATATACTTATCACTAATTGAGCATAGAAAAAAGATATTCTATTATTTTAGTTTAGGCATCTTAATAGGATTAATTCCTGTTTTAATCAGTCTTTTTTATGCATACCAACAGTATGGGATTGAAGCTATTCTAGAGATTTTTGATTTCGCAAGAAGAAAGTCTTTGGGTGGTGGATTGTTTAAGGGCATTATATATTATCCCTTAATCCTATTTTTTTTATTATATCCCTCAAGCTTTTTAGCTTTATATGGCTTTAAGAAAATCAATATCTCTTCGCATAAAAAGTTAAAGGCAATACTTATTTTATTCCCTTTAATAATATTGATATTTCTAATGTCTTTTTCTACGGCCTTGAGTCACTATGCCATAATCATGGCTCCCTTAATTTCTCTACTAGCAGGCTTTTCAATTAATTCTTTAATCTCTTCTAATAATCCTATAGAAAGCAAGCGCTTTAGACTTTTGACAGCTTTTGTCTTGTTCTCCTTTGGACTAATAGTGCTATCTATATGCTTATTAACTATTTTTTCAATAATACCTTATGAATTATACTATCCAAAGCAAATATACATGGCAGTAATTATTTTAGGTGTCGCTAATATTATTTCTTCAATAGTTATTATCCTCGATAGAGATTTCAAAAAGTATTTCTTGTTATCTATTGCTTTTATTCTATCACTGCAAACCTTATCATTAAGTATTTTATATTCATTTGGTTTTATTGGAAACCCTAATCAAGCAATAAAAAAGTTCACAAAAATTCCACAAGTTGAAAAAATATTACAAACTGAAGTGGTGTATATTTTAGGCGCTGATAGTAATACTAAAGCACGAACTTTGCTCGAGTTTTATCTTCCTAATTATTTTCATTACGACCCAGCTGTTCATCAATTGAGAGATAATTCTTATTTAATGATTCAAAATAGATTCTTGCCAGGTATTAAGCAATCTAATAAATGGAGAGTGGAAAAAATAGCAAGCTACCTTGATTTTTCGTTTGTTAGAATATTAAGAAACTGAATTAATCTTAGCTTCATATGCCATAGTATACTAATGAACTTTACTTAGATTCTTTTGTAAAGCTATCGTCCTTAGTACAATAAAATATAGCCCACTCATCTTTAGAATCCTTTTTTGAGCAACTTTTGTCTTTTATTTCATATGTGTTAGCCATAGTTTTTACTAGATACCAATTATTCCCTTCAGATGATACGTAACTTCTGATTTTTCGATTTGAATACCAATTTAGACTTGGCCTCTCAAAACTTCCTTTAATTATTATATTAGTGGGATCATTTTTTATAACCATTTCTGCTATTGGCTTTACTGACCAATTCTCATTTAATTCCCAAATCCAATTTGGTGAGCCCATTAAAATGAATAAACTTATAAAATTACCTATTATCAAACAGCTAATACCCAATATCCTTAACTTAAATGTTTCTTTCTTTATGAAGAATCCACCACTAATCCATCCAGAACCAACAAATAGACTAATTATTCTATAATCATCGTATCCTTTTATATATCCAAAGCTACTTAGTAGGCCCAAGCAAAATAATATCGATCCAATCAATATCCATGCATTAGGAACAAATTTAAGCCATTTATCTAATCCAAACCCTTTGAATTTATTTTCTGTCAGTCTTGTCAGTGCCGGAGCGCAAATTAATGCGAAGGGAAGCCACATCGGATGAACGTACCATGGCAGCTGCGTTCTTAGAGAGAATATGGAAATTCCCATAATAAAAGACAAGCTTAATACCCACTTTCCCCACTTGGTATCTCTCTCCTTCCACGCCATGACTAGCCCAAAAGGTAATAGCAATATCCATGGCCAACCCCCTTCTGCTATTTCTATTAAAGGGACTAGAAAGCCAAGGTCACTTCCAATACCTTCCTCAAATAAAACTCTTTTTGCCCCATTATGAAACCAAAGAATTAAGGCACCTTCACCTGTATTTATACCGTTCCATATATGCCAAGCTATACCTGGAATTAATCCTATTAAATACCATTTAATCCATATAAATTTCACTCTTTTGTTGTCTCTAAACATAGCTATAAGTGCTGCTATAGCTGTTGGGATGAGTAAGGGTGCTTTTAAAAGCAGCATAAAACTACTGATGAGGCCAGCACTTAAAATTTTAAAAAGATCTTTTTTAGAATTGTCAATTGATATCAGTAAAAGCCAAAATACTGATATTGCTGTTAATTGTGTGCCATCAAGCATAGCCAATCGTCCATGCCTAATTATAGGAAGAAGAGTTAATAAAATAGAGCTTGTAATTAATGCTGATGACTTTTCATTGGGTCTTAATTTCCACTGAATTAGCCCACCAATTGGGATCACAATAGATGATATAAAAGCAGGAACGATTCTGATTATTAATTCGGAAGGTAAAATATTTGTTTCTGAAAAGGCATTTATTTTGATCATCCACGCAATTAACCAGTGAAGTCCTGGTGGCTTGTTAAGATAATTATTACCCCAAAGACTAGGTAGTAATTGATCTAACCCATCTTTTTGGCTAATTTCATAGGCTACTCTTGCGACTGTAGCTTCATCAAAATCTCGAAGTGCTACATCGCCTAAACCGTGATAAAAAAGAATAAAGGAAAAAATCCATAAAATTATTAAACCTATTAATGGAGACTTTTTAAAAGATAAACTTTTATGAATCATAGAGCTATTGCTTTTTAACTATTTTTATATACCTACTTGACCATTAAAGCAATTCTTGATTCCAAAAATCTTGTTATCTTTATATGATATTTGAATTCCTGTAAGTATGCTTGTCTGATCATTTTAAATTGTATAGGTTCAATTTTATCATTATAGTGGTACTTATCCCTTCTTAAGTATATTCTTTGTAGACCTTCACTGCTTTATCTTTGTAACCAATAATAATTCCATTAGTCAAAACTCTAACTCTATGCCAAAGTTAGTACAGTTAAGTCATTATCCCTTGGGCTCAGTATTAGCTAATTTAAACCCCTTTGCAGCTCTTGAGAAAAAAAAGATAAGAACTCCGTGGGGCAATCTAAAACCTAAGGTTGACCTCTTCCCTGTAATTTATTTGATTATTATTTATGGTTTCATTTATATTTTGCCTTACGGTAAATATGTCGTTGGCATGAGTTGGTTTGATTGGTTGCGTAGCGAGGATGGTCCGTTAGAGAATATGCAGTTCTTATTTTATTTACTTGCTTCTATTTTTGCTTTCTTAACTGCAAGAAAAAAGTTACGGGATGGTATCAACTTGAACTCTGTAATGTGGCTTCTATTGGCACTTTTGTGTCTTTTTATTGCTGGGGAAGAAATAAGTTGGGGTGAAAGAATTACAGGTTTTGGTTCTCAGGCATTACGCGATATTAATAGTCAAGGGGAATCAAATATTCATAATTTACCATTCTTCCATCATATTCTACTTGACCCTTCATTTGAAATCTCATGTATATTATTTGGATGGATTGGCTGGCACTTTTGGCCAAAATTAGACTTTCTACCAAAGAAAAGATATAGTTTGTATTTTCTTTTCGTAGCATTATTCTTTTTCTATTTTGACATTTCATACTCATCTACTATTAAGCAAATAAGAAATGATCAAGAAATCTTTGAATTTTTAATGTCTTTAGGGTTACTGCTTCACTGTTGGAGTAGTGCAATTGCTAGGCATAAAAATAGGAAACTTGATAAAAAACGAAAAACACTTAAATTAATTAGATAGCATCCGAATAATCGAATAGTTGTTGCTTATCATTTATACTTATATTGTAATCCACTGCTTGCCTTGCAAAACTTAAAATGTTTACTAGTTCTTTTGTCGCTTACTTGCATTATTTAAGTATTATTTTGTGTACGGGAGCTTTGTTATTTGAACGTCTTAAATTAAAAGAATCTCCTGATAGGTCACTTGCTATATCAATGGTTGTCGCAGATGTTATTTATGGTTTAGCAGGGATAGCATTATTAGTTACAGGTATTCTAAGAGTTATGTATTTTGGGCAAGGCTCTGAATTCTATACTCATAACCCAATATTTTGGATAAAGGTTAGTTTGTATATTGGAGTTGGCTTGCTATCCCTTTATCCAACAATCACTTATGTCCTTTGGGCGATCCCTCTAAGTAAAAATAAATTACCTGAAGTTAATTATGATTTAGTTTCTAGACTTCGGCTGATTATCAATATTGAACTTATTGGTTTTTGTATAATACCTTTATTTGCCACTTTAATGTCTAGAGGTATTGGATTATAATTCCCTAACTTCCTTTATTATTACTTTTTCATTTAAAGAAATTACTTCCAAAACTTACTCGAATCCATATTTGTGATATTTGTTTTGATTAGCTTGCGAATTTCTCTATTAGGTTTAATTTTAAGTTAGCTAAGCTATAAATTTGTACATTCATCAATTAAGTCTAACCAACCAAAGGATTAGGAATGCTTTACAGCAATACGATTCTAATACTGTTGCTCAAACAGTTCTTTTATTAGTTCATGGAGATCAAAAAAAGGCTGATCAATTGGCAACTTGGTTTAGGAATGTGGCTGAAAAATGTAAGGAAGGTGTAGATATTAATGCAGATATTGCAATAATGAGAATGTGGCAGATTGGCAATGCAGATATTAAAGATCTAGATGAGGAAGGAAGCCCCATCTTTGTTTTAACATATTCAGGTTCTCAAATAGTCAAACAAGTGCCAAAGGAAAAGTTATTTCAAGCATTACTTTTTGATTCCGAGGTGAAATCTGCATAATGTCTGTACAATATTTAGAAGATTATCAAAGGTATAAAGAGGATAATGACGATGATGAATTATTTTATACTTACCCTCGCTTTGTTAATCATTTAGATGATAGCTTTAGAAAGAGACTCACACAATTATATAGAGATAAGATTAACGTTGACAATGTCGTATTAGATTTGATGAGTAGTTGGACTTCTCATTTGCCAGAGGAAATAATTTATCAAAGAGTTGTAGGGCATGGACTTAACTTACAAGAACTTCAAAGAAATAATAGATTAGATAGTTTTTGGACGCAAAATTTTAATGTTAATCAAATACTTCCCTTAGAAGACAATTCTATAGATACTTGTTTAATGGTTGCAGCTTGGCAGTACCTTCAATACCCTGAAGAATTATCCTTTGAATTGAGGAGGGTGATTAAAGAAGGTGGACAATTAATAGTCTCTTTTAGTAATAGAGCTTTCTGGGTTAAATCTCCACAAGTATGGGTCACATCCTCTGATTCTGAGCGTATTAATTATGTTCGTCAGGTATTAGAAAGACAAGGTTGGCATAGCTTTGAAACTATATCTGAAAGAACTTCTAAAAAGTCTTTTTTACCTTTCAAATCTTTGGAGGGCGATCCCTTCTTTTCAGTTTTAGCTATTAATTGAGCTTTGCTTTAATTTAATAGTTTTGTTTGTCTCGATAGAGATCGAGACTTGATCTGCTGAACCTTAGGTGCTACATGCAAACACTTACATTCAGAAGCGAATATTACACTTCTGAAAAGAATATCAAAATGTCTTGCACTCTGGAGATTTATTTGTTTTATTCAGATTAACTTTGTAGAACAATGAACCAGACTTTAGAAACCTTTGATTATTTCATCGATGATTTACTTTTAAGTAATAGAACGATAAGTACTCTTGAATTAGATCTCTTAGTCACAGGAGTTATCAAGGACAAGGAAGATTTTTATTTAGAGCATATTTAGTATGAAAATACGTAATTCAGACCTTTTCAATTTGGCAAATGAAAATCTGCTAGGAGGAGCAGCTATGTCCATAGCAGACTTGGTTAAAATACAATCGCAAGAAATTCAGTGGTCATCACTTGGAAACAAAAAAGATCTATTCGATGAAAAAGAGTTTTCAGCATAATTTAAGAACTAACCTTGCCGGTGAGTTAATCACACTTTCAATTATTGATTCCGACATCGTTGTCTTTGTCAAAAATAAACTTTAGAATTAAAATAGTTAAACCTAAACAGAAAGTTATTAGATTAAATAGAATTACTGGCATAGAATGTATTTCCCATCCATATATCTCCCAAAGAACTATTCCAATTATAAATAGTATAAACATTAGGTAAGAAATATCTTTGGCAGACTTTGAATTCCATACCTTTAGCAATTGGGGAACAAATGCAGCTGTTGTGAGGGATCCTGCGATCAACCCTAGAATGTCAATAGAGCTTGGTATCTGCATAAGAACAACCTAGGTCTCCTATAAAAATGCCTTGTTGCCAATATAAAGTAACATGATGAGCCCATGAAATACGATCCACTGATTTGGCAGATTTTCACTCTTTACTACTTCAGCTCCTAGTAATATCAAGCCATTTGGCTTGATGTATTTTTTTTTGAGTGACTTGGATTAATTTCATAGAAGCCTTTTAGAGTACAGGCTTTCTTCAAATCGGCCTAATTAGAAAAATTAGTTGCCTTATCTCTAAACTATTTTTACTTTATTACTAACTAAATAGCATTTTACTTTTGGTTATTTGAGTACTTGAATATTGCTAAAAGCTTTATTAGTAAACCATTTCAGATGTGACTGGGAAGCTAAACTTTGCTCTCCCATTTAAATCTTTTAATTCTATGGCAACTGATAAACCTAATATTTTTTTTCTCTCAGAATCCAATATCTTTGCAATACAATCAACTGTACCTCCCGTAGCAAGTATATCGTCTACAATTACAAAATTTTGGAAATGTTTAATTGATTCCCTTTGGATACAAAGCTTATTCTCACCATATTCAAGCTTATAAGACTTGCAAATTATTTCACCAGGCAATTTCCCGTACTTCCTTGCCATAACAATGGGTTTGCCCGTTTTTATTGATATACTCGATCCTAATATAAAACCTCTTGCATCTACTATTATTATTGCATCAGCCATTTTAAAAGTTTTTGATCTAGCCATATTATCTATCAGACTGGAGAATGCTAAATAATCCTCTAGAATTGGTGAGATATCCCTAAATAATATCCCCTTCTCAGGAAAATCTTTATAAGTATTGACCTTACTTTTAAAATTTATTTTACCCATTAAGCTTGTATTGAAGTGCTAATGATAATTATAGTTTAATTCTTTCTTGATAACATTTTTTCCAGCTCGAGAGCGAAGAGACTGCTCCAGAATGTAAATAGATTATTAAAATAGGCTATAGTAATTATTACTTAGGTACTTTATATCTGGTAACTAAAAATGCTGAACTGAGAAGATCTATGCTAAAAATGAACTTCCTGAGAAAGTATCATTTTATGTCTGCCAATCGAGAACATGTAACTCTAATAGACGATATGGACTCAATAGATTCTTATTTTGAGTGCATTACTGCCTGTAGTCTCGGTGATGAAGGTGTTGAATGTGTAACTCAGTGTCTAGAAGTCCATCTTAAATCTGAAGTCGATTGAACTTTAAGGAATCCAGTTTGGGAAGTCATATAAGCGATATATTTCTAGTTATAAGAGATATCAATGAGTTTGATTGATCTAATCTTTTTTATTACTCACATCTTCCTTCCTTCCTTTCAAGTAATTGCTAATAAGAGCAGAGGCCGCGCCAAAAGCCCAGGAACCAATTAGAATTGCTATTACCACCAGAGCTATTGAAAAGGCCGATACCCCCGCATCGTTGGGGCCATAGTGAATTGCTGGGTCGAAAGGGTCCATTTTAAGGGTTTCAAAGTGAGAGTTGAAACTATTGCTTGATCTCTAAATTCTTACGATAAGGCGAGCGATTCTTTCTTTTCTGATGTCATTCTTTAAAGTAGACAGCGTTTTTAAATAGGAGAAAGCAATATGGAAGATTCATAGAGCAAAGTTTTTATAAGAAACCACTAATTATTTTCTTTAGCTTAATAAGCAGATAAGTTGCCTAACGACTTGCTCTAGTTGTTTGCGATTGAGGCAGGATCAAAATTCTGAACTATTTTTGCTTGCTTGAGATATCTTTTCCTCTGTCCACTTCCTTCTACTTCAACATGCCAGCCGCACGCCAGTCTATGGTCTTTTTCGTCAAAGCTATTCTGGTCAGAAAGCCTTTTGCTTAACTTTTTCTTTGGATTCGTCATAACACTTTTTACCTAGTTTTCAAGATTTTGTCAAATTTGCTGCTTTGAAAACGAGTGAATTCTTTTAATTAGGGGTATGTATGCAATACGGTTTAAAGTTATAAATCAATTATTGCTTAAAAGCTTTTTGCATAAAAGTGATCCCAGGAATTTTATAAATTCCTTATTTACTTTCTTCTGAAGCTTTCAACGCTTGTAATGCCATTCTTATATGAGCTTCCATTGCCCCTAGAGCTAAAATAGACTTAGGATTTTCTCTTTCACTTATTAAAGAATTTTGATTGCTCATGCTTATCAGAACTTCTTTACTAATATTTTCCCACTGGTCAAGGAGATTTTTTAATGACTTACTCTCGTCTTCTATAGTCCCTAATTCGATATCTATACTTGAAGTATTTTCTTTTCTTGCATTAACCATAAATTTGTTTAGTTTCTTGTGACTTACTGAAGAGGGAACTTGTGGAATTTCATTCATGTTATAGAACTTAGCTTTGTTTAAAGATATAACCATAAAAATTCTTTGGCTAGGCAATCTATGTCGAAATGACCGACCAAAAGTAACAAATACCTTCCTTGGAGTTAATAATTCAAAAGAACCTTTGAAAGAGAATTTGCACCCTAATAGACTTTGAAGAAGTCAATTAATTCATCAATATACTTAGCCATTGTCTAGTTAACTTTTTGAAGTGATCCCCCCTCTCTTCATAGTTTTTGTATTGATCAAAACTTGCACATGCTGGAGAAAATAAAATACTATTTACTTTTCTCTCGATAGCAAGCTCAAACGAAGCTTCTGCAGCTTCTTCTAAATCTTTAAAACAGCTTACCTTGCCAAGAAAATTAGAAGTTTTGATTAAACCTTCTATTTGCTTAGCGCTTTCACCAAAAAGCATTATGGCCGATGCCTTCTTCTTCAGTTCTTGAATCCAGCCATGAGAGTCCCCTTTTTTGCTTTGCCCACCTGCTATGACAATTGTAGGAGGCTGCATTGCAGCAAGCCCCATTTTGGCTGATTCATAGTTGGTTGCTTTGCTGTCATTGAAAATTTCTATTCCATGCAGAGATCCTATTTTTTCTAAGCGATGTTCAACTCCTTGAAACGAAGCAATCCCTTTTTGAATTTCATTGGGAGATAGTCCTATCTCTCTCGCCGCTGCAATTACTAACAAAAGGTTTTGAAGATTGTGGACTCCTCTAATTTTTAAGACAGAAGAATCTAGCAATTCTTTTGTGTGCTCATATATTTTCCCATTTTTGTGAATCCAATAATCTGCTTGGTTCTCTTTAGTTCCTGAGCCATTAGCACTAATCCAAACCCCACTTCTTAGAGTTGCTTTGTTTTTTAATAAAAACTCATCATCTAAGTTGTAGATAGCTTTATGTGCATTATCTAGAAGTCTC
This sequence comes from Prochlorococcus marinus str. MIT 0919, assembly GCF_027359375.1. Lineage (NCBI taxonomy): Bacteria > Bacillati > Cyanobacteriota > Cyanophyceae > Synechococcales > Prochlorococcaceae > Prochlorococcus > Prochlorococcus marinus. Next base: position 780,265 of record NZ_CP114779.1, on the reverse strand, counting down.
TTTTTTATGTCTGAATATTTTTTTAATGATTCATGGCGCTCTAGGTGATCAGGGGTAAGAGTTGTCCAAATACCTATTAATGGAGCTATCTCATGAGTAGTTTCTAATTGATAACTGCTTAATTCCACTACTAAAAATTGAGGATCTTTTTTCGCATCTTTCAGGTGATTTAAAGCAAGTTGAGCTACCGGAATCCCTATATTCCCTGCCATCTCTGAGTCGATTTCATTTTGCTTTAACACATGATTGAGCATCTGAGTCACTGTGGTTTTGCCATTTGTCCCAGTAATGCCTATCCATGGGATATGTTTCATTGATTTCCAGGCTAGAGAAATTTCGCTTTCAATCTTGATCCCCCTTTCTCTTAATTGATTAATAGTGTAATGATCCCAAGGTATTGCTGGACTAATTAGAACTGATTTAAGTTGACTTAGCCATGGCATAAAACTTTCAAGCTCTAGAGATATTCCTAGTTTCACAACTATGCCTAGGGCAAGGAGCTCTTTCGATAATTTTTCAAAATAGGAAGTATTTGCTTCTTCTATAACTACAACTTTTGCCCCTTGAGCATGTAGCAGTTTTGCTGCAGCCAAACCAGACCGTCCAAGTCCTACAACAATAGTGATTTCTTTTGAGGAATTAATTTGATCCACATTTAATGGGCGATACTGGAATCGAACCAGTGACTCCTACCGTGTCAAGGTAGTGCTCTACCTCTGAGCTAATCGCCCATCAGATTCCATCTTCAGATGGTCCTAAGACAAATAAGCTAGCAGTTAAGGTTTCAGATTTCTTATTCACGTTGTAACACTATGCGCCAGCGTTCTTTTTTCGTTTCTTCTATATCCTCAATTAATAAACTACCTTTGGCGGTTAATTGAATCCGATCGCCTTTATTAACTACACGATTTGCTTGATCAGTTTTGACCCAATTGATGCTTACTTTCCCAGTTTTAATTTGTGCCACTATTTTTGATCTTGACAGACCAAAGCCAGCTGAAGCAATAGCATCCAAGCGTTTCGAAGCCTCTACTGTTGTTATTTTTTTAGGAGCTTTTTTGTGTGGCAATTTCAACTTGCTTAAGTCGAGCATTTTATGTTCTATGGGAACGTCTCTAAGGATGCCTTTTTTCTTATCTAAAAACAAAGCTGTTTCTTTCTCGCAAATTAATTGTGCGCCATAATCACCTATGACCCATATGTCTCCAATTTCTTTGTGTGAAATTCCTATTGCTTTAAGTACTGTCAGAAAATCACTTGGTTCAGCTTTGTCAAATAAGAAGTTCCCTGAAATGTGGATCCCAGCAATAGGAGGCAAAGCTTGTAGATTCTCTTGCGGAACTTGAGTCCTTTGGAAAAAGATTTTTTTTCTTTCAGCCCCTTCGTACCCTCCATTGGTGTAATAGCTAATTTCAGCTAAAGAGGTAAATATTTTAGTGGCCTCTTCTATTAGTTCAGGATCAATAAAAGGGGACCATAAACCTTGCCAAGTTCTGAAAGCTTCTTCTCCAAGCTTTAAAAGTTCTTTTAAGGTCTCTGGGTTTTTAGACTTTTTTAATATTTCTTTGTTAGAGAATTTCAAAGTTGACCAAGGCTCACTATTTCTATTGGGTTAATTTCTTGGATTAATTGCCATGGCGGTTCTGTTTCAAAGGGTGTTTGTAAAAGTAATAGCCAATATCCTTGGTCGTGCTTTTTTCTAAGACTATCTATGTCTTCCTCATATGTATTTACACTTAATGCTGCAAAAAAGCTTCCTATCCACCCTGAAGCCATTCCTAGCAAGCCTCCAAAAAAGATTTCCCCAATTGGACCAAAGCCCATTTCTGCAAATGTATTCAAGTTTGTCATTCCAGAGAAAGTGATTCCTGCTAATAATCCAAATGGCATTAACCAACGGTTCATATTGCTTTGTCTCTCTTTGCGAGCAAGTTTTGGGTTCAGAAGCTTGACATCATTAATATTTAGTTTTCGCAACGGGGTGACTGAGCTTTTATTAGCAAAGGATTCTTCCTCTTTTAAGGTGTCTTTTATTTCAGCCTGCTTCTTTTGTGAAGGCTCTATAAGTTCTAGCTTCAGTATCTCTAGAGATTTTCCCCAGACCAGTTGATTGAATTCATGCGCAGATTGCTCATCCTTAAGGACAAGTATTGAAATGGTCATTTTCCCATCCCCTTAATTGTGTAAATTCTGACCCTAAAGGGTAGAAAAGTGATCAAGAACATTTTGCTTATTAAAGTCTACTTAGGCATATTCTCGCCTTAAATGACGAAAGTTTTGGTTTCTGATCCCATAGATCAGGCAGGTATTGAAATCCTTAGTCAGGTTGCTCAAGTTGATCAGCGCCTAGGTATTTCATGTGAAGACTTGAAAAAAATCATTGGTGAATATGAAGCTCTTATGATTCGTTCAGGGACTCAGGTCAATGCTGATGTTATTCAAGCTAGTCAGAAGTTGAAAATTATAGGCAGAGCAGGAGTAGGAGTGGATAATGTTGATGTTCCCTCTGCAACTAAGCAGGGAGTCTTGGTTGTTAATTCACCAGGAGGAAACACTATTGCGGCTGCAGAACACGCACTTGCGTTACTGCTTGCACTCTCTCGCAATGTTCCACAAGCTCATGCGAGCACCATCGCTGGTTCTTGGGATCGAAAGAAATTCGTAGGTAATGAACTTTATAAAAAAGTTTTAGGTGTGGTTGGATTAGGGAAGATAGGTTCCCATGTGGCGAAAGTTGCCAATGCAATGGGAATGAGTGTTATCGCTTTTGACCCTTTCGTGTCTTCAGATCGAGCCCAGCAAATGCAAGTTACTCTTAGCTCAATTAAAGAACTGTTCAAGCAATCGGATTACATCACTCTGCATCTGCCTAGGACTCCTGAAACAGAAAATTTAGTCAATGCTGAATTGCTTGAAACAATGAAAAGTACTTCAAGGATTGTGAATTGTGCTCGAGGAGGGATTATTGATGAAGATGCTCTGGCAGAAGCATTGGAAAAGGGAGTGATTACTGGTGCAGCCTTAGATGTCTATGCAAATGAGCCTTTAGATAAAGATTCCCCTCTATTGAAAGTGAAAAAAGGGCTGATTCTTACACCTCATTTGGGTGCTTCAACATCTGAGGCCCAAAAGAATGTTGCTATTGATGTTGCCGAGCAAATCAGAGATGTTTTGTTAGGTCTGCCTGCAAGAAATGCTGTCAATATTCCTGGCCTTAGTGCAGAAATAATGGATAGTTTAAAACCTCATTTACAGCTTGCAGAAACTCTAGGGATATTGGCTAGTCAGCTTTCAGGGGGACATATTCAAAAGTTAGAGGTTCGTTTGCAAGGTGAATTTGCTCAACATCCTTCCCAGCCTCTAGTAGTTGCTACTTTGAAAGGATTGTTAACCAGTGCTTTAGGAGACAGAATCAATTATGTTAACGCTTCTTTAGAGGCAAAAGGACGAGGGATTGATGTTTTAGAAGTGAAAGATGAAACCACTCCCGATTTTTCTGGAGGTTCACTTCAGCTAACTACTACTGCTGATGATGGCAGTCATAGTTTGACTGGTACAGTTTTTGCCGATGGAGAATTAAGGATTACGAGTATTGATGAATTCCCAGTAAATGTAGCCCCTAGTAGGCACATGTTATTTACTAGGCATCGCGATATGCCTGGCATTATTGGGAATATTGGTTCTTTGCTAGGTGTTCATAATGTAAATATTGCTTCTATGCAAGTAGGAAGGCGCATAGTTAGGGGAGAGGCTGTAATGGTTCTAAGCATTGACGACCCAATACCCTCAGATTTGCTCGCTTCGATTTTGCAGATTAAAGGTATTAATCAAGCTCATCCAGTAACTTTTTAAGTTAATTTGAAACGTGTTTGAGTTTCTACAGAATTATTTGTGGAGGTTGAAATTAGTCATACCTCAAGATCTTGAAGAGACATTGATTTGGAAATTTCAAAATCTCTCTATTCAGGCTTATTCAATTGAAAGTTCTAACGAACAAAATAATAAATTAGTCTTATTTGTATGGCTGCCTTCTAATAAATGGTCAAAGAAAAAGAGAGATGGTTTAGTGGAATCTCTTAAACCACTTGCGAAGTCTTTTGGTTTTAAATTGGATGCCCCTTGTTGGGAAAAAATCTCCCATGAAGATTGGAGTTTATCTTGGCAAAAATATTGGGAGCCGTGTCCTATAGGAAAAGAACTTTTAGTTTTGCCTGCGTGGATGGACTTGCCCGTAGTCTTTTCCGAAAGAATTATTGTAAAACTTGATCCAGGAGCTGCTTTTGGCACTGGAGACCATCCTACTACCAGGCTGTGCCTAGAGGCACTCCAGAGATATTCTGTCAAAGATTTAAGAGTGCTGGATATAGGTTGTGGTAGTGGGATTTTGGGATTGGCTGCCCTTGGATTAGGTGCAAAAGAGATTATTGCAGTCGATACAGACCCTATGGCTATAAGCTCAGCACGAAGGAATGCTGTTATAAATCAAGTAAATTTAAAAAATTTCCGGCTTTCTCTTGGTTCAATAGATGCTCTAGCAAATGAGTTACAAGGAGTTAAGGGTGATTTGCTAGTTTGCAATATTCTTGCTCCTGTGATTAAAAGTTTGGCAGCAGACTTTGAACAAGTGCTTAGCTCTAGTGGTCATGTAATTGTGAGCGGAATTTTAATTGATCAAATTGAAGATATAACTAGTTTTTTTGCTAGTCTTGGGTGGCAATTTATTGCTTCGAATTATCAGAAAAACTGGGCACTTATCCATCTCTGTAGGTCGGATACTTAAAGCATTAATCCATAAGCTCAGCTTATGGATTAATGCTTTTTGATTGGCTTGCATGTTTTTTCTTACATTTTTAAGTCTCTTTTTACCCAATACAGTGTAAAAAGGATTCGTCTCGAGGTAAAAATTTTTACCTCAAACCCCTAAGTCCCCCTTTTATATCCCATGGCTTCTTACAAAGTCACCCTTGTTAGCGCTAGCGAGGGTTTAAATTCGACCATTGAGGTGCCTGATGATCAGTACATACTCGATGCAGCAGAAGAGCAGGGTATTGACCTCCCTTATTCTTGCAGAGCAGGAGCTTGTTCTACTTGTGCAGGCAAAATCACTTCAGGCAGTGTTGACCAATCTGATCAAAGCTTTTTAGATGATGATCAGCTTGAGGCTGGATTTGTCTTGACTTGTGTTGCATATCCAACTTCTGATGTAACTATCACAACTCATGCAGAAGAAGAGCTTTATTAGTTAAGTCTTTACTTCTATCTAAAATAATTAGCTTTATGCTTGCTTTTAAAGCTCTAATCGGCCACCCTTTAAAGGTGGCTTTTTTTATAGGTAATAATTTACCTCAGTTGATTTTGTGAGTTTTCAATCCATCCCTGATAAGAAGATTGATTGCATCTTGGAGCACGGCAGTGTTTATCCAAGTGTTGGAGGGTTTTTTAGCTTTCGCGTAGTAGGGCCTTGTTGCAGATTATTTGATCGGGAAGAGCTCCCATGGCCTTGTTCTCGTTTGGCTTGGAAGAGTAAAGAGCCCAGCTGGAGGCGCATTGGTTCAAGGTTGGTTCCTGACTTTGCCTCTCGACGTTGTCCTTCCTATGCAGTTGAGATTCTGCAGCCTGGTTCAAAGCCTATGGCTACAACAATTACTTTGTTTACTGATCGTTTCACCCCAGCTATGCAGGAGTGGTGGTATAGCAGGCATCATCGCTCTAGAGACAAGGCAAATATTTCACCTGCATGCGGTTGATTATTTTAGAAATCGTAAATTTTATTGGTAAGGAATTTTGTTAATTTGACTTTTCACTTCAATATTCTCTTCTATTAACGATTTGCTGAGATACTCTTCTCAAAGGCTTAATTAACGAATGAACTTTGATTATCATGCTGTCGCAGCACTTTTGCATGCAGCAATCCCTCTAGCTGCAGGAGCTGCTGGTGTAGGTTATTACATTATGCGTTCTAAAGGTCTTGGTTTTGGTTCCTCTCATTTGCTTGTAGGGATACCAATGTTTGCTGTAGGTGCAGCAGCAGCAGCTTTTTACTACATAACAGCCCCATAATTTAAGAGACTAAAACAAACGGTTCTTGTCTAATAAAAAAAATAGACAAGGCTAAATAAAAAAGGGCCTAATAATAAGGCCCTTTTTTATTTCCTAGGTTAATGAAAATTGAAATTCAGCTAATGCCAGGGTTGAATTTGTTTTGTTCTTTTGAAGCAGGAACGTAACTCTGATTAAGTCCACCACATTGCAGGCTTTCTGCAGTCTTACCTGATGCTCTTTCACACAAAGCTTTCACTTGAGATAGATCAAGCACAGCATCTGTAAAATCTGTGCCATCAATAACTGCACCGTTGAAATAACTTTTCAACAGCTCAGCACCAGTGAAATTTGCATTTGTTAAATCAGCATTATCAAATCTAGAGGCATATGCAATAACATTTTGCATATTTGCACCGCTTAGATTTGCATTTTTAAGGTTGGAGACGCTGAAATATGAACCGCTTAGATCTGCATCGCCTAGATCCCTTCCTGAAAGGTCGTATTTGACATATTCAGTGTTCTGAAGGTTCTGGCCATGGAGACTAGTGTCAAGCGAATCAACTGATGATGGGTCGCTTGGATATAAAGCACCTACGGATATTGGACTGATAGTCAACCCAAGTATTACTGGGACCAAGATTAGTAATCTTGATAGAGACCGTTTCAAGGAAGAAAATAGAGAGGCCATTGAAGACACCAAAGACTTACGGAGCAACCGCACATAGACATTCTTTCATGATGTTGGATAAGATCGACTAGGTATCACGAACTGTTTCAGGCTTTTCTGTATCAATTTGGAGGAAATCCTTTGCTAGCAGGGTATTAGGGAAAATTTCTTTAGCTTCGTTAAGTAAGTCATTAGGAGATAATTCATTGCCTGGTGCATATCTTGGGCTCAAATGTGTAAGAACAAGCTGTTTGACTGATGCTTCTACTGCAGTTTGGGCAGCCATGGTTGATGTCGAATGCTTCCTTTGATAAGCCATATCAATGTCTTTATGCGCAAAAGTTGATTCATGTATTAATAGATCTGCTCCTTTAGCTAGTTTTATTGCTGCTTTTGAGAAAATCGTGTCAGTGCAATAAACAATGCTAGAGCCAGGCCTTTGTGGGCCGCAGAAGTCTTTCCCATGAAAGACTCGACCATCCTCTAGTTGTACTTTTTCCCCTAGTTGCAATTTGGAATAGATAGGGCCTGAGGGGATATCCAAAGCTTTTGCTTTCTTAATATTGAAACGACCTGGCCTTGGTTTTTGGTCGACTCTGTATGCAAATGCAGGGACTCTATGTATTAACTGAGTGCACCGAACAATAAAATCTTTATCTTCAAAGACTATATAGTTTTCATTATTTGATTTTTCTATTGAATGAATTTGAAAAGGGTAGGAAATTCTGCTTGAGCTGGTTTTTAAAACGCCTGATACATAACTTTTTAATTCATTTGGTCCATATAGGTCTATCCCGGAACTATTTCCTGCAAGGCCTAAACTTGCCAGTAGACCAGGCAAGCCATAAGTATGATCGCCATGCATATGAGTGATAAATATTCTGCGAAGTTGTGAAGTTTTCAGTTCACTACGAAGAAATTGGTGTTGAGTCCCTTCTCCGCAGTCAAATAGCCATAACTCTGATCTTTGTGGCAGACGCAAAGCCATTGCTGAGACATTTCTGCCTCTAGTGGGCACTCCAGAACTTGTTCCTAGGAAAGTAACTTGCAACTGCTTACTTAGCTTGATTCACTGTTTGACATTTCTGAGTCTGACCTTTTTTTGTGGAACTGTCTCCCTTTAAAAATTAGATTCGTATTCCTAGAGCTATTTATCAATCCCTTTGGGAAAAAAAATTCCGATTTTAATAGCATCGCTTTCCTTAGTGTCTCTTATTCCTTTGCAAGGAGTAAAGGCTGGTTATAGCAAATTTATAAGAGTTTTAATACTAGAAGCAAAAGATTTATCTTTTAGGTCTGATGGAGCCCAGCCAATTCTTGTAAGAGGACTTGACTTAAAATATAAAGAAAAGAGTTTAACCTCTCTGAAGCTAAAGATTGAAAACGGTCAAGTTAGATCTATTACCAATGGTTCATATGGTAGAAGTGCAAAAAAACCTATCAAAAGTGATCTTAGAATTAGGAGCAGAGATCCTAGGGGGATATGGCTTGGGACAAGAAGATATGCAGGCGAATTAAGGGTTTTTCAAGATGGCAATAAATTCAAAGTCGTAAATCATTTGCCGATTGAAAAATATTTAAAAAGTGTTGTTGGTGCAGAAGTGCCTAAATCTTGGCCTTCGGAAGCTCTTAAAGCACAAGCTATTGCCGCAAGAACATATGCTGTTAATCAAATAAAAAGTCAAAATAAGTTTGATATTGGATCTTCTATTAGTAATCAGGTTTATTTGGGACTTGAATCTGAGACACCTTCAATAGCTAAAGCTGTAGATGCAACTAATTCATTAGTACTTGTTCATAATGGAAATTTGATTCAAGCTGTATTTCATAGTAGCTCAGGCGGTAAAACCGAAAATAGTGGATCAGTTTGGAAGCATCAGAAGCCTTATTTGGTTAGTGTCAAAGATTATGATCAAAATTCTCCAAACTTTGAATGGAAGAAAAGTATTAAACCTGAAGAACTTTATTCTATTTTTTATAAAATTGGTGGAGTAAATGCAATTCGGGTAACTAAATTAACATCTACAAATAGAATACTAGAGGTACTGGTATATGGACCAAAAGGCAAGGCTTATTTGACAGGCAAGGAACTAAGAAAAAAGTTAAACCTGAAAAGCACTATGCTTAAATTTGATATGGTTCCTTATATGCCTGAAAATATAATTAAAGACAATAGCAGTTTACTTCTATCGTCTGAAAAGGCCAATAAGTCAAAAAGGGATAAATTCCCATTGCCTTTGCCGCCATTGACGAATAATAGTGCTTATGGATATCCTAAACTCCCATTCTTGCCTAGTCGATACTCATTATTAATTAGTGGGTTTGGTTCAGGCCATGGAGTAGGTATGAGCCAATGGGGTGCTTATGGAATGGCAATAGAAGGAGCAAGTTATCAAAGGATACTTCAGCATTATTATAAAGGGGTTAGGATAAAGAATTACTCTTATTTGTATAACTAATTTATCTAATTAGTAAGAATTAAATACTATTTTTGGCCTGATAATATTATCAACAGTTATTATACCAATTCCAGCAATTTTGCCTGAATGATCAATAGTTAATAGGTGATTGTTGAGAAATTCTTTATCAGTTGAATTAATATCATTACCAGTTTTTAGACGATTCTTTGATGTAATTATTTCTCGACCTGTCCTCCAAAAAAGCTCTTCTTCTGCAGTTAAATGGTAAGAACCCAAGTGATCAAGTGGTTCCGAAGGATTTATTAAAATTGGCTTTTTAACATTATGCTTTTCAAGGCTTGGCAAGGCTATTGCTTCACTCTCTTTAAATCCTAAGGCTTCGATTCTTCTTAGTTCTGCTAATAATCCGCCACACCCAATAAGGTCACCTATATCCCTAGCAAGAGAGCGAATATATGTTCCAGAAGAACAGTGAATATTTAACTCTAGGAGGCCACTCTCTTGGTCCCAAGATATAAGACTAAGCTCGTAAATAGTAATATCTTTTTTGGGAATAGAGAAAAATTCACCTCTACGAGCTTTCTTGTAAGCGCGTTCTCCATTTATATGAATACTTGAAAATAGAGGTGGTGATTGCTTGATATCTCCTCTGAAGTTATCAAGGAAGCAATTGATAGATTGCTCACTTAATTGGGGCCAGCTTTGATTACTGATAATTTCGCCATCCAGGTCATCGGTATTTGATTGTTGACCAAATTGTATTTTACCCTGGTATCTTTTAGATGTTTTGAGATATGGTAAAAGTCTTGTTGCATTACCTATTGCGATAGGAAGTACTCCTGTGACTCTAGGATCAAGAGTCCCGCCATGTCCAACTTTTTTTATGCCATACACTTTGCGAAGTCTACTAACACAGTCATGAGAGGTTATCCCAGCAGGTTTGTCTATGACCACAAAACCAAATGGATTTTCCAAAATATCAGGCTTCAAGAAAGTTTTTTGTAGTTGAGAATGTACATAGTTAAACATAAAGATATAGGTTAAGAATCGAGTCCAATTTAATTATTTTTGCTCATGGATAAATTCAATATTAATCTGAATGAATTTTTAAACACCGGTTTTTATCTTAAAGACCATTTGTCGGATTACTTGGATCTCTCTAGAGCGAATTTAGATTCCGAACTAAAAGATGGTTTGAAAAATATGGCTTCTTTTCATCCAGTTAGTTTTCAGACAGAAGAAGTGACAAGTTTCTACGAATCTAAAGTTGGTACGGCTCACCTTTTGGAATTGGCTGCTTGGCATTTGGGAAGCGCGGATTACATTGCTGATACAATCAGGCTTCAACAAATGTTTGCTCATGGAAAAGTTTTAGATTTTGGAGGTGGTATAGGGACACATGCCATAGCGGCATCAGCATTACCCTCGGTTGAGCATGTGTATTTTGTAGATTTAAATCCTCATAATAGAGAATTTGTTTCTTATAGAGCAAATCATCTTGGCTTAAATGAAAGGATTTCCGTGCATAGGGATTTAAGTAGCACTGGGGAAGTTTTATTTGACACTATTACCTGCTTGGATGTGTTGGAACATCTCCCTGATCCAGCTGAGCAGCTTTTATTATTTTTAAATAGATTATCAGCTAATTCAATTGCTTTAATGAACTGGTATTTCTATAAAGGTAATAATGGCGAATATCCATTTCACATAGATGATAAAAAAATCGTCAAAAACTTTTTCTTGACGTTACAAAAAAATTTCATAGAGCAATTTCACCCTTTCTTGATAACTACTAGAGCTTATAGACCTATGAAATCAAATTAGACTGCAATCCCTACATTTATTCTCTTCCTATTCTTAAGCCCTCTTCTGATTGTTTCGAAATTAACTACACCATCAACTAGTGCGAAGAGAGTATCATCTTTCCCTTTGCCTACATTAATTCCTGGAAGTACGGATGTACCTCTTTGACGTATAAGAATTGAACCAGCAGTAACTGATGTTCCACCATAGGCTTTTACTCCAAGTCTTTTAGAGTTTGAATCTCTTCCGTTTCTAGTAGAACCAGTTCCTTTTTTGTGGGCCATGTTTATTTAGAATTAGTGGTTTTTTAAGTTGTTTTTTCTTTGTCAACCTTTACTTTACTAGGTGACTTGCTTTTAGTGCTGGTTTTTGAAACTTTTTCTGTAGTTGCTTTAGTTGCTTTAGTTGCTTTAGTTGCTGTTTTTGCTTTGGCTGCGGAGGGCTTTTTATTCCCTAGAGAAATTGACTGAACCATTACTCTAGTTAATTCTTGTCTATGTCCATTTTTTCTGCGTGTTTTTTTCTTGGGACGCATTTTATAAACAATTATTTTTGACCCCCTCCTATGAGCCATTATTTTGACTTCAACAGTTGCACCCTCTACGTAGGGTTTCCCAATATTTAAATTGCCTCCATCATTTAACAAGAGGACCTTTTTGAGAGTTACGGTTTTATCTACATCAGCATGGATACGATCAAAATCGTAATAGCGGTTTTCTTCTAACCAGAACTGTGAACCAGAAGCTTCAACTATTGCGTAGTTGCGAACTGAGTCTGACGGGGTGTTTGTCTTATTAGGTGCCATTATTTTAAGGACATGAGCAGGCTCGGAAATTTATTTGCGTTAGTGTGAATTTAATCTCACCTTGGCTTTCCCCGATTAGGCCTGCTGCATAGTCGAAAGGAACTAACATTTTCTCTTCTAGAGGCCTATTTAGTCAAGATTTGATAGACACAAAATTAATCAAGGATTGAGAGGGTTATCTGCATGAGTCTAAGGAAAACTTACATTCTCAAGCTTTATGTAGCTGGGAATACCCCTAATTCTATGAGGGCATTGAAAACGCTTCATGAAATTTTGGAAACTGAATTTAAAGGGGTATATGCATTGAAGGTTATTGATGTTTTAAAAAATCCACAGTTGGCAGAAGAGGACAAAATTCTTGCCACGCCAACATTGGCCAAGATTCTTCCTCCTCCTGTTAGACGAATTATCGGAGATCTTTCCGATAGGGAGAGAGTTCTTATAGGTCTAGATTTGCTTTATGAAGAACTATCGGAAAAAGATTTTTTTTCTTTGAAAGCAAAGCCTTTGTAGAACAAGATCATTAAAATCAAGCTTTTTAACTTGGAGGCTATTAACCTTAATTGGAAGAATTCTTATCAGCGTTTAATTAAACCGATGTTTTTATCCCATTTTCTAGCGATTAATCGTTTCTCATAATGCATTTGCAAAAGTTGCCAACGGGTATCGAAGGATTTGACGATGTTTGTCAAGGAGGTTTGCCTTCAGCAAGAAGTACTTTGGTAAGTGGTACCTCTGGTACTGGGAAGACAGTTTTCTCTTTGCAATATTTGCATCATGGTATTTGTAATTATGATGAGCCTGGTATTTTTGTCACTTTTGAAGAGTCTCCATTAGATATTTCGCGTAATGCAGCTAGTTTCGGTTGGGATCTTCCAGAATTAATAGATCAAAATAAATTGTTTATTTTAGATGCATCTCCAGACCCTGATGGGCAAGATGTTGCAGGGAATTTTGATTTGTCTGGATTAATAGAAAGGATAATATATGCCATTAGAAAATATAAAGCAAAGAGAGTCGCTATAGATTCAATAACGGCTGTTTTTCAGCAATATGATGCTATATATGTTGTCAGAAGAGAGATCTTTAGATTAATAGCAAGACTTAAAGAAATAGGTGTAACAACTGTTATGACAACTGAAAGAATTGATGAATATGGCCCAATAGCAAGGTATGGAGTAGAAGAATTTGTTTCAGATAACGTTGTTATTCTTAGAAATGTATTGGAGTCTGAACGTAGACGAAGAACTGTTGAGATACTTAAATTAAGAGGCACTACACATATGAAAGGTGAATTCCCTTTTACTATGAGCAGTGAAGGTATAAGTGTATTCCCCTTAGGGGCAATGAGGCTTACTCAAAGATCCTCTAATGTACGAATTAGTTCGGGTGTCCCTGATCTTGATGAAATGTGCGGGGGAGGTTATTTCCAGGACTCAATCATTCTGGCAACAGGAGCAACTGGTACAGGCAAGACAATGTTGGTTTCTAAATTTGTTGAGGATGCATATAACAATAAAGAGAGAGCAATTTTGTTTGCATATGAAGAGTCCAGAGCTCAACTTCTAAGGAATGCTACAAGTTGGGGTATTGATTTTGAAAATATGGAGAGAGATGGTTTGTTGAAAATTATATGTGCATACCCTGAATCGACAGGCTTGGAGGATCATCTACAGATAATCAAGACAGAGATCGCTCAATTTAAGCCATCTAGAATGGCTATAGACTCACTTTCTGCATTAGCTAGGGGTGTCAGCCTCAATGCCTTTAGGCAATTTGTGATAGGTGTTACTGGTTATGCTAAGCAAGAAGAAATTGCAGGTTTTTTTACTAACACAGCTGAGGAATTTATGGGGAGTCACTCTATTACCGATTCTCATATTTCAACAATAACTGACACTATATTACTTCTTCAATATGTTGAAATAAGGGGAGAAATGGCTAGAGCAGTTAATGTATTTAAAATGCGTGGATCCTGGCATGATAAGAGGATTAGAGAATTTAATATAACAAGTACAGGCCCTGAGATAAAAGACTCATTTTCTAACTTTGAACAAATCTTTAGTGGTGCGCCTCATCGTATAAATTCTGACGAGACCATCCCTGGAGTATTTAAAGGTATTGATGTAAGAGACAAATAAAGAATAAATTCTACAAATCAAGTTAGTTCAACCTCTAAATCTTTTTCTCGCTCACGACTTTTTCTCTCGGACTCAACTAATAACTCATCAGCATCACTTTGTGATAGAGGTAGCTCGAACCAAAAAGTTGTCCCTATATCCTTTTCGCTGGCCATGCGAATTGTACTTCCATGCTTTTCTAGAATTCCTCGGACAATTGATAAGCCAAGGCCTGTTCCTGTCTCAGTATGAACTGCATTTTCTACTCTATAAAATCTCTCGAAGATTTTTAATTGGTCTTCTCTAGAAATGCCACACCCCGTATCTGATACTTCAATACGAAGTTTTGGTAGAGGAGAAATAACATCACAGCAAGGTGCATTATCAGACACTTTTTGAATAGAGTTTGTACATATATCTGGCCAAGTATATGCTCTAATTATTAATTTACTACCTGTATTACTAAACTTCAATGCATTGCCCACTAGGTTATCAAGTACTTGTAAAATCATATCCCAGTTGCCTAGTATAGAGGGCAAATTAGATTCAAATTCATTCATAAGTTGAACTTCTTTTTCATCAGCATTAAGCTTGTAGTTCTTTAGAGTTTGCTGTATCCCAGGGGCTATATCTATTTTTTCGAATATGGGCTTGGAACCTGTTTCTAGTCGTGATAAATCTAATACATCATTTACAAGCCTGGTAAGCCTATCGGTTTCTGAATTTGCCACACCTAGGAACTCGATTTTTTCCTTCTCACTAAGCTTGTCATTAAGATCATGTAAGGTTTCGACATAACTTTTTATATTAAATAATGGTGTCCTCAATTCATGAGAAACATTGCTAATAAAGCGACTCTGTGCGGCATTAAGCTCTACTTCCCTAGTAAGATCTTGTACAGTAACTGCTATTCCTTTTAGGTTTGAACCACTCGAATCTCTTACAGATTGTAATACAATTCTAAGTGTTCTAGCAGGCTCTTCAAGACTGCATCTAAGATCATAATTCTCAAGATCATTCTTCCTAATTGATGTGATGTAACTATCTAAATCATTAGATATCATTTCCGGTAATTCATTTAATAATTCTTGTCCTTCAAGATTTCGACCTTCCCAACGAAATAACCTTCTAGCAGTAGAATTAACTAATACAATTTTCCCTTCTTCGTCAAGCAATATAGCCCCATCAGCCATTGTCGCAATAAGAGATTGTTGTTTAACTTGAGCAGCTTTTAGTTCCTCAATATTTGCGGCATCATAATCTTCTAGTTGTGAAGCCATAGCATTGAAACCATTAAGAAGTTCGCCTAACTCTCCTCTTACTGGGAGAGAAATTCTTGATTTGAAGTTCCCTTGAGCAATTTCTTTTACACCACTTAAAAGTTCCCTTACTGGGCGGGTAATTGTTAATGCATTAAATACTGCTCCTATAATGACAAGTACCCAAATAGATATAAACACTGCAATAGTTATTTCTCTAGTTAAAGCAGCACTTTCAAGTGCAATTTTGTTAGGTGTTACACCAAGTGCAAGGTTACCTACATACTTGCCTTTGAAAAGTAATGCCACAAAAACATCAGTTACCTGTCCTTGAGGAGTTAGATGTTGCCTTACTAAAGGGAATTGAGGCCTTTTCTTTAATTCGTTAGGAAGTTGAAGACTTCTAGTTAATTGCAATTCACTATTTACCTCTCTTGGTGTAGCACTTATAGGTATGCCAAGATTGACAATTCCATCTGGATCTGTAAAGAATATATATCTAATATTTCTACTTGATCTCCAAAATTTCTCAGCAACATTAAACAGTTCCCTATCTTGATGGTTTGCTACTAATTCAGTTACATTCCCTGAGAGAAGTAAACCTAGGTCTCTTGCATATCTTGTATCATTCATTCCAGCATCACGTTGTATACTGCTTAAAGCAAAAAATGTGATGCCTGACATTAATAGGCTGACAACTAAAGTTGCAATGGCTAATAATTTAGAACGAAGACTAAATTCAGACCACCATATTTTTATATTGGTTGAGAAACCTTCTACTTTACCCTGGGTTTCATTTTCATTAATCATGTATCAATTATAGACAAGTTATGAGTCTTTCGAGTTTTCAATTGATTGACTTTTAGCTAGTCACACTTTTGGTTTCTAACTTGGTTACCAATGTCTTTTCTGTAATTCATCCCATCAAATTTAATTTTACTCAGTCCTTTATAAGCAATTTCAAAAGCTTGATCAAAATTTTCACCTTTGCCAACAACTGACAGAACACGTCCGCCAGATGTTAATAATTTGCCAGATATATCTTTTTTAGTTCCTGCATGAAAGATTTGCAAAGATTCATTTGATGTGGCTTCAATAAATATTTCATCACCTTTTTTAGGTGACTCTGGGTATCCATTTGCTGCAGCTACAACGCAAGCTGTAAATACATCTCTTGTTGTTAATGCAGGGGCTTTTTTGAGGTGCCCAAGCGCACAGGCATGAAGGATATAAGCAAATTCCGGACCCATTATTGGCATTAAGGCTTGGCACTCTGGATCGCCGAAACGACAATTAAATTCAATTACCTTTGGACCGTCAGGTGTAATCATTAGCCCTGCATAGATAACTCCTCGATAGTCAATCCCACGACTAATAAGGGCTTCCAAAGTTGGTAACAAGATTGTTTGTTTGATGGTATGTATTTCTTCTTGGTTAATAATTTGTGCAGGTGCATAAGCTCCCATTCCCCCAGTGTTGGGACCCTCGTCATTCTCAAGAAGTCTTTTATGGTCTTGAGCAGGGGGTAAGACCAAAATTTCTTTACCATCCGTCAGAGCAAAAACTGAGACTTCAGGTCCTTGAAGTAGCTCTTCTATTAAAAGTTTTTCTCCGGCATGACCAAACTTTCCTTCGAAAGCTTCGTTGATTGCATTTATTGCTTGATTTTTACTCTTGCAGACAGTAACCCCTTTCCCAGAAGCTAGCCCATCTGCTTTTATAACGCATTCTTCCCCAAAATTTTTGAGAATTTCTAAGGCTTCTTTTTTCGAACTAGCACTCAAATAATGAGCAGTAGGTATTTCAGCTTCGATCATTAATTTT
Source organism: Prochlorococcus marinus str. MIT 0919 (assembly GCF_027359375.1). Lineage (NCBI taxonomy): Bacteria > Bacillati > Cyanobacteriota > Cyanophyceae > Synechococcales > Prochlorococcaceae > Prochlorococcus > Prochlorococcus marinus. The sequence goes on along the minus strand of NZ_CP114779.1, from coordinate 763,325 downwards.
TTTGCCCAATCCTTGCTAGCTTCTAGTTTTGCTCCAAAAGAACTTGGTCCAAAAACATTTAAATTAGCCTGCCGCATTTTGTCTGCAAGACCGGCTGCTAAAGGTGCTTCTGGTCCTATTACGATTAACTCAATTTCGCGCAACTTGCATTCGGAGATTAAAGATGAGCAATCTGTGGCTTCAAGGGGAATGCGTTTGCATCCCAGATGATCTTCTGTGCCACCATTGCCAGGTGCTACGAATACTTCTTCTATACCTTCGCTTCTAATTAGCGACCATGCGAGTGCATTTTCTCTACCGCCATTCCCAATGATGAGGATTTTTTTTAAAGAAGGAAGACTGTGGATAGTTTTTTTTGAAGATTCCATCGATTAAGAATTGCACATTTCTAGTAACTGGTTAAAGAAAAATGGAAGATAGGACTTTTGACCTTGTGTTCCTATTAATTCTGATGCATCTTTTAAAGCAATGTGGCATCAATCTCTTTGGGTAACCACTTTTCTTGGGTTTTACAAACCTTCTGTTAGTTTTCCCCTCAACCATAAGAATCGATTACCTCCTGTCAGTTTAATTATTGAATGAATTTACAAAAAAGAAGCCTGCTACTTGAGGGCAAGGCTAAAAAAATTTTTTCAACTGATCAAGAAGATCAATTGTTAGTTCATTTTAAAAATGACACAACTGCTTTTAATGCTTTGAAGAGGTCTCAGTTACAGGGTAAAGGGAGATTAAATTGCCAAATTTCCGCGCATATTTTTAAGTTTTTAGAGGAACAAGGTGTCTCTACTCATTTTCTAGGCATCCAGGAAGAAACTTGGATGTTAGTTCAGAAAGTAGATGTTATTCCTATTGAAATTGTCATAAGGAATGTCGCTTATGGCTCTTTATGCAAACAAACACCTATACCCATAGGCTTAGAACTCAATCCTTGCTTGTTGGACTTGTATTACAAGGATGATCAACTAGGTGATCCACTGCTTACGGATGCAAGATTGAATTTAATGGGTTTATTAACTCTTGAAAAAAGGTTAGAGCTAGAGAAAATAGCCTTAAATGTAAATAGCATTTTGCGGAAATTTTTCAACAGATTGGATCTTTTATTAGTAGATTTCAAATTGGAAATGGGTCTTAATAGAGAAGGTAAATTATTAGTCGCTGATGAGATTAGCCCTGATAGCTGCAGGCTTTGGGACAAACGATGCACTGACCCTAAAGGCAAGATATTGGATAAGGATCGGTTCCGTGAGGACCTAGGTGGCGTTGTCGAGGCCTACGGGGAGATTCTCAAACGTATACAAGGCAGCGTGTAAAAGTTGCTTTCCTAGATAATCTCTGCAGTATAAAAATCTTTTAGATTTGACATCAGAATCTATGCCCAAGAAAAATAAAGCCAAATTGATCAGTTCATTTAGGAAAAGTACCTATTTTCTGGCATTGACTGTTCCTCTTTTTGCCTCGTATGTACGTTCAGATTCTTTAAGAAATCTAGCTAATCCAAAAAATTCGAATCTTGATCTGAAAAAACTTGAGATTGCTGAATCAAAAAAAGTTTTTGAAACAGAAGCAGAGACTTCCTCAGATCCTTTGGTATTAATTTCAGAGATTGTGATTGAAGGTCTTGAGGGCCACCCAGAGCAAAAACGCTTGGAATACGCAGCTTACGATGCAATGAGCATAAGGCCTGGTAGCAAAGTTACGAGAGCGGAAGTAAAAAATGATTTAAATGCAATTTATGCAACTGGTTGGTTCTCAGGAGTTGGGATAGACCCAATTAATTCTCCATTAGGAGTTCAAATTCTGGTGAAGGTACAGCCTAATCCATCTTTAAAACAAGTAGAAATAAAACCCAAGAATACAAGACTTAATCAGGAAGTAATTGATAGTATTTTTAAATTTGATTATGGAAAAACCTTAAATTACAATGTTCTTCAATTGCGAATGAAGAAACTAAAGGATTGGTATTTGGAAGAAGGATATTCACTTGCAAGGGTTACAGGTCCAAACAGAGTAACCTCTGAAGGTGTGGTTCAATTGAATGTTATTGAAGGCACAGTTGAGGGAGTAAAAATACAATTTATTGATCAGGAGGGTAATACAGTTAGAGAGAATGGTAAACCCGTAAAAGGCAAAACAAGAAAATGGGTAATAGAAAGGGAGCTTGCTACTAGGAGAGGTTCTATTTTTAATAGAAAAGTTTTGGAATCTGATATTAAAAGATTATATGCAACTTCATTATTTAGTGATCTAAAAGTTACTTTAAATCCAGTTGCTGGTGAGCCAGGAAAAGTAATAGTGGTTTTGGGGATAAGTGAACAGAGAACAGGTTCTTTGACTGGTGGTTTGGGTTACAGTGGTGCTCAGGGATTTTTTGGTTCTATAGGCCTTCAAGAATCGAATTTACTAGGAAGGGCTTGGAAAAGTGATTGGAATTTTACTTATGGAGAGTATGGAGCTTTAATAAAATTATCTTTAACAGATCCTTGGATAAAAGGCGATAAATATAAAACTTCTTTTAGAACTTCGGTTTTTATTAGTAGAGAAGTTCCTCAGGAATTTAGAAGTGATGAAGGCGGCAAATTTGAAGGGGTGACAGATTATTCACAAGCATCAGGCTCTGCTGGTTCGGCAACAGTTTATGACATTGGCACGGCACATGGGGGAGGCGTTGGAGGGCCTTTCGCCTCAATATCTGCTGCAGAAGCAAGCAACGCAAATTTAAGTTGGTTTGATTATGCAGGCGATTCGATAATCCTTCAAAAAACAGGTGGAGGATTCTCTTTTACAAGGCCTTTTAATGGAGGTGATCCTTTTAAAAAAGCAGAATGGAGTGCTTTGATCGGGATGAACTTTCAAAAAGTTCAGCCAATAGATTATTCATCTCAAGAAAGACCTTATGGTGTAGCAAGTAAAAAATATTCAGAGGGGACTGCTACTAATGATGATGTGATTTGCGTAGCTTATAATTGTGCTCAAGAAAATACACTCGTTAGTGTAAGAACTGCTGTTAATAGAAATAAATTAAATAATGCTAGGAACCCTACTGATGGTGACTTTTTAAGTGTTTCCTCTGAACAATTTGTTTCTGTTGGTGAAAACTCTCCAACCTTTAATAGAGCTAAAGCTAGTTATTCATACTTCATCCCAATTAATTGGGTAAAATTACATAAAGGTTGTAGACCTAAATCTGGTGAAGAATATAACTGCCCTCAGGCTCTTGGATTCCAATTGAAGGGAGGTTCAATATTGGGAGATTTGCCACCATATGAGGCTTTTTGTTTGGGCGGGTCTAAGTCTATTAGAGGATGGAGCTCATGTGATTTGGGTGTGAGTAGAAGTTATGGCGAGGCTTCAGCTGAATATAGATTTCCTATTTGGCGAATGGTCTCAGGCAACTTATTTTTGGATGCTGGAACAGATTTTGATACTCAAGATAATGTTCCTGGTAAGCCAGGTGTGCTTTTAGATAAGCAAGGCTCTGGATTCTCAACAGGAGCTGGACTATCTTTTAATACCCCTGTTGGACCTTTAAGAGTAGAAATTGCAAGCAAGGATTTCGGAGATGATTGGCGTTATAACCTTGGGTTTGGTTGGAAGTTCTAGTGGATTGGCTCCCTGAGAATTATGAAGAAGCCTGGACTCTGAGTGAATCAGTGTCCAGAGAAGGTGTGTGTTTGCACAGTGGACTTAACTCATATGTAGTTCTTTCTCCTTCTGATTCATTAGGCTTTCATGTTGAATTCCTCGATCAAGACGCTTCCCCCCAAACACTTCATCCAAGCCAAGTAGTTAGCACACAACTTTGTACAACACTGAAACTCGGCAATAGGACCCTTGGGACTGTTGAGCATCTATTGGCTGCTTTGGTTGGGTGTGGTCTTACTCATGTGAATATTCAAGTCTCTGGTACGGAAGTTCCTTTGTTGGATGGCTCTTCTCTTGGCTGGGTAGAAGCAATTAAAGAAGCTGGTATAAAGTCTGCAGGCAGTGAACGCAATACAATGCGGCCTCTGAAGAACCCTTTGACAATTTATAAAGGTCAAAGTGTGGTAACGGCTGTTCCTTCTGACAGTCTCAAATTGATAGGAATAATTGACTTTCCATACCCAGCGATAGGGAAACAAATTTTTTCAATAGATCTCACTCCTAGAAAATTTGTTGGAGAGATTGCTCCAGCTAGGACATTTGGCTTTAAGGATCAAGTGGACGATTTGATGGCAAAAGGTTTAATCAAAGGAGGTAATCTTGAAAATTCCCTTGTGTGTGATGGTAGCTTTTGGTTGAATCCTCCATTGAGATTTGAAGATGAGCCAGTAAGGCATAAAATACTTGACTTGATAGGCGACTTGGCCTTGGTCGGCTTGCCAAAAGCACAGGTCTTGGTTTACAGAGGATCTCATGCCCTTCATGCTGAATTAGCAGCTGCCTTCTTAGAAGAAAACCTCTCAACTTAATCTTCTTTTGACTAAACCTCCATCTCAATCTGCTGTTTTAACCACCGAAGGAATAATGGGCTTACTACCCCATAGGTATCCTTTCGCTTTGGTGGATCGTGTAATTGAATATGAGCCAGGTAAAAGTGCTCTTGCGATTAAGAATGTCACGTTAAATGAGCCCCAATTTCAAGGGCATTTCCCAGACAGACCATTAATGCCAGGAGTTTTAATAGTTGAGGCAATGGCTCAAGTCGGAGGTTTAATTGTTACTCAGATGTCTGATTTACCTAAAGGGTTATTTGTTTTTGCTGGTATAGATGGAGTGAGATTTAGAAGACCCGTAGTTCCAGGAGATCAACTTATGATCAGGTGTGAATTAATTAGTATTAAAAGGCAACGCTTTGGAAAGGTCAAAGGAGAAGCAAAAGTTGATGGACAGCTTGTTTGTTCTGGAGAATTGATGTTCTCTTTGGTTGATTGAGTATATGAGCCAGTCAAGCAATTCTCAAAATTTGACTATTCAAAGGCCAGTGGAGGTTCATCCATTGGCTGTAGTCGATTCACGTGCAGAACTTGGTAATGGAGTGACCATTGGCTCTGGAGCTGTAGTAGGTCCAGAAGTGCAAATTGGAGACAATACTGTAATTGGTCCAAATGTAGTATTGGATGGCCGTTTGAAAATAGGGTCTTTTAACAAGGTCTTCCCTGGAGCTTGTATAGGACTTGAACCTCAAGATCTGAAATACAAGGGAGCACCTACTGAGGTTGTAATTGGAAATAGAAATACTATTAGAGAATGTGTAACTGTTAACCGAGCCACTAATGATGGGGAACAGACAAAGATAGGAGACGATACACTCTTAATGGCATATACGCATATTGCCCATGGTTGTGATATCGGGAATCAAGTAGTTATATCAAATAGTGTTCAGGTAGCAGGAGAGGTGGTAATTGAAGATCAAGCAGTAATAGGCGGTTGTTTGGGAATTCATCAGTTTGTTCATATTGGTTGTCTTGCAATGGTTGGTGGAATGACAAGGGTAGATAGAGATGTCCCTCCTTATTGCCTAGTGGAAGGTCACCCTGGACGAATGCGTGGCTTGAATCGTGTGGGAATTCGTCGTAGAGGACTTGAAAGTCAAAATCCAAAGGAATTTAAGGAGTTATTAGAGATTTGGAATTTGATTTTTAGGTCTAAGCATGTTTATGCAAAAGGCTTGGAATTAGCTAGAGAAAAAAAACTTATGCCTGCTGCTGAGAAACTATGTACTTTCCTCGAAGCATCTATTACTAAAGGACGTAGAGGCCCTATGCCATTTCTGAATTCTGCTCAGTGATTATGCGGTTGCTTATAAGCACCGGGGAAGTGTCTGGAGATTTGCAAGGCAGCTTTCTTGTAAAAGCCTTGAAAGAAGAAGCAGCAAAACGCTCTATCACATTGGATTTAATAGCTTTAGGTGGTGAGAGAATGCAAGCTGCTGGAGCGAAATTGCTCGCTAATACTTCTTCTATTGGAGCTATTGGCTTTTGGGAAGCTTTGCCTTTTGTTATGCCCACCTTGCGTGCACAAGCTGCAGTCAATGAACTCCTAGTTAAAGATCCTCCAGACGCATTAGTTTTAATTGATTACATGGGGCCTAATATTCGACTTGGGAACAAGGTTAAAAAGGCTTTGCCAAATATTCCTATTACTTATTACATAGCTCCGCAGGAATGGGCTTGGAGGATAGGAGATGGAGGCACTACAGACTTGATTGGTTTTACTGATAAAATTCTGGCCATATTTCAGGAAGAAGCTGAGTTTTATTCAAGTAAAGGGGGTAATGTCTCATGGGTAGGCCATCCAATGCTTGATAATTTAAAGAAATTACCCCCAAGAGAGGAAGCTTGTGCAAAGTTAGGAATAGATAGTTCTAACAAGGTACTTCTAGTTCTTCCTGCTTCTAGATCTCAAGAGTTGAAATATATTTTGCCAACACTCGCTGAAGCAGCAGCCTTATTACAAAAACTTGATCCCTCTATTTTTGTACTTGTTCCTGCTGGTATGGCAAGCTTCGAGAAAGAAATACAGAGGATACTTACCGATCATGGTGTAAATGGAAAAGTGATACCATCAAGTGAAGTAGATGCTTTGAAGCCAAGCCTTTTTTCTGTCGCCAACATTGCTCTGTGTAAATCAGGAACCATTAATATGGAACTAGCTTTGCATAATGTTCCGCAAATTGTTGGATATAAAGTAAGTAGAGTAACGGCATTCATTGCTAAATATTTGCTGAAATTTCAAGTGGATCATATTTCCCCAGTCAACTTGTTATTGAAAGATAGATTAGTTCCTGAATTAGTTCAAGACCTGTTTACTGCAAATTCAATTTATGAATCATCTATTAGTTTATTATATGATAACAAGGCTTGTTCTGATATAATTAATGGATACAAAAAACTTAGAGATACTTTGGGTGAAGAAGGTGTTACAAATAGAGCTGCAATTCAAATCTTAGATTTGTTAGATAAATGAAGATATCTCATCTAAAAAGAAACCTAATTTCTTTACTTTGTTTTGTATGCATTCTTTTTTCATTCCCATTATTTTCAATAGCAGTTGATGAAAATGCAATTTTAGCAGGAGGTTGTTTTTGGTGTTTAGAACATGATTTAGAAGAAATACCGGGAGTTATTTCTGTAGTTAGTGGTTACACTGGTGGGGCGTTGCATTCACCTACTTATAAAAACCATGATGGGCATCAAGAAGCAGTAATTGTAACGTTTGATTCAAATATTCTTACTTATTCCAATCTTTTAAAAAAGTATTGGAAGAATATTGATCCCTTTGATTCTGGCGGTCAGTTTTGCGATAGAGGAAACTCTTATCGCCCAGTTATTTTTGTTGCTAATTCGTCTCAATTAGAGGAAGCAAGGCTGAGCTTAAAAAATGCATCAAAGGAGTTATCTATTCAGCCAAATGAAATTAAAGTTGAGATTAGAGATGCAACACAATTTTGGTTGGCAGAGGATTACCATCAGGACTTTGCAAGAAAAAATAAGCTTAAATATAATTTTTATCGTTATAGTTGTGGAAGAGATAAGCGCCTGGAAGATCTTTGGGGCTAGAGCTAAGGTTTGAATTTGGCTCAGCAATAAGCGCAAGTAAATATTATGAGAATATTAAGAATTTAGCGCTATGTATTAAATCTTTAGTAAAGATTGTAGATATGAACATTTCTCGTACTGTTTTATAGCTATAAACTTCAAGCGTGATGTAAGTAGAGAATGCTTATGTATTTATTGATTGTAAAAGATGGTTTGGTTACTAGATATATAGGACCTTATCCAACCACTAAGACTGCATCAGATGACCTTCAGAGAGTTTTAATTTCTTGTTCTAATAGGGCTACTTGGCAAATACATGCTTTAGAGTCGTCAGCTCCTAAATCATTTAATTCTCAACAAGACCTCTTAGAAGATGAATATGAGTTGAAAGCCTCTTAGTTTAATTATCGTTTGTGGTTTAGTTTTGTTTGTTTTTCTGTGTCGCCCAGTTGACTAGTGTTCTGACTCCAAATCCTGTTGCTCCTGCTGGATCTATCCCCCTATCTTTATCTGCCCAGCAAGTGCCAGCAATATCAATATGTGCCCATGGAATTTCTTTATCAATAAATTCATTAAGAAATAAAGCCGCAGTAATCGATCCACCAGCTCTAGGACCAGTGTTTTTTAAATCTGCGAGCATTGATTTTAAACCTTCCTTATATGATTCTTTTAAAGGCATTTCCCAAAGGCCTTCTCCTGCAGCCTCTGATGAATTAAGGAGTTCTTCAGATAGTTCTTTGTTGTTACTCCAAAGACCAGCCAATTCTTCTCCAAGAGCAATCACGCAGGCTCCCGTAAGAGTAGCTAGGTCAACAATTGCATCTGGATTTAATTCACATGCATAAGTCAGTGCATCAGCAAGAGTGAGTCTGCCTTCGGCATCTGTGTTATTAATCTCAATTGTTGTTCCATTAGAAGCTTTGACAATATCCCCTGGATGAACAGCAGATCCATTGACCATGTTTTCACAAGTGGCAACTAAGAAATGGACTTCAGTTCGCTCAGGCTTTAGTTCCGCAATAGCTCTTGCAGCACCTATCACTGCAGCACTTCCACCCATGTCATATTTCATCATTTCTATCTGAGATGCACCTACTTTTAGATTGTATCCACCTGAATCAAATGTGAGACCTTTCCCAACCATTGCTATTCGGCGCGTTATTTCGCCTTTAGGTGTATAAGTTAGATGAATAAATTTAGGCTCTAGGTCAGATCCTTGGGCTACAGCGAGAAAGGCTCCCATCCCTTTTTCTTGACATTGTTCGCGATTAAGAATTTGCACTTTCAATCCAAATTTTTTAGCTATTGCAATGGCTTGATTAGCTAATTCTTCAGGAGTTAGGCTGTTTGGTGGGGCTCCAACAAGTTCTCTTGCCAGTTCAACACCTGAGCATATAGGTCCGATTTCAGTTAAAGATTTATTTGCAGAATTTGGGAGGCCTAACAGATCAACTCTTGCAGGAATTTGCCTTTCTTTTTTCTCATTGCGAAATCGGCAATCTTTAAAAATCGAAAGCCTTGCAGCTTCTCCAACAGCTTTAGCAACTATTCCTGCATCAAAAGAATCCCAAGGCAATAAAATTCCTATATTTCCAACAGTACCAATACTCTTTTTCATGCTTAGAGCAGTGGCATTGCGTAAATCATTGAGAAGAAGCTTTTCTGCTTGCCCAAGACCTATGAAAATGATTTTTTTAGGCTGTTTATCTATTAGTTGAAAAACTTCTATCTCTCCCTTTTTGGCACTAAAATCTTTTTCCTTTAGAGAATGACTTAAAACTTTTGTGTCACAAATATGATTTAAAACATTTAGCTGACTGTCAATATCCCCTTCTAGTAGACCTAGGACTAAAATTGATTCCTTCCAGCTATTAAGATTCTGCTGAAAAATTGAAACTTGCATTTTCCTTTAACGAGACCTTTTGATATTAGCTATTAGATGCTAAGGAGTGATGTCAGAGGTGAAAGGGGTGCCCCAGCGATTTCTAGTTTCTTTGTTGAACGGAGGCAGCCAAGCTTGAATCAATTTCTGCTCTAATAGCCTTCTGGCTTTTGTTTCTTGTGGCACATCACTCCAAAAGCGAATGCTTAGTTGTGCCTCCAGGCCGGCTTTCTGGAGTGACTGTAAGTAGGCTTCAACATACTTTTTGCAATCATGCTCTCCTTTCCAACGCTTTTCGGCAGCTAGAGTTTCTCCGATATAAAGCAGTAAATTTGAACTATTGCTTAGCTTATCCATTACTAGATATATAGCAGGACCTGTGTGATCACTTCTTGGCCATTTCCAGAAATTTATCGGCAATGGAGTTAATTTTAATGGATTCAAATTATTTCTAGGAGTCTCTGAGTTCTGAGAGAAAAGGGACCCTTGTAATCGAGTATTTAACTTTCCTTGAAATAAGTCTGATTGATGCGCACAAACTGTCCTTTGCCAGTTTTCGAGTACTTCCTTGCTAAGAAATAGTTCATTAGATGACTTGGCAGGTGATTGATAGAAGGAATCAAAATCATCAAACAACTCACCTTGTCTTTTAAATTGCTGCATGAGTGTATTTTTAGAGCACAGGCATGGGATCTTTAATATTCTTGAGAGAATGATTTAGGCATGCAAACTAAATTTTTACAGCATTCGTTTTTTAGAGAAATAGACTTGAGAGAATTTTTCCACCGGCAATCCCTACATGCCTAAATTTGAAACATAGTTCAAACTTATAACAAACCAAGCCCAAAGATTTTTGAATTTTTCTTTTGGCTTTCCCTAGAGTCATTTTAATTTTGCAACTGTTCAATTTTTAAAATTACTCCGCAGTAGCAACGTCATCAAGTTTGGCAGTATGGCTTTTTTTGAATCCGAAATTGTTCAGGAAGAAGCGAAGAAGCTTTTTACTGATTATCAAAATCTAATGAAGTTGGGCTCGGATTACGGAAAGTTTGATCGAGAAGGAAAAAAAATGTTCATCGGAAATATGGAGGAGTTAATGGATAGATATAAGGTTTTTATGAAAAGGTTTGAACTATCAGAGGATTTTCAGGCAAAGATGACAGTTGAGCAATTAAGAACCCAACTAAGTCAATTTGGTATTACACCAGAGCAAATGTTTGATCAAATGAATCTGACTCTAAATAAGATGAAATCACAACTTGATCAATCTTCTACCTAACAGCTAATTGTCTCACTAGTATTTGATTAAATAAAGATTTTCTAATGCTGGAGGAGCTAATTAAATTACCAAGTTGGTTGAATCGTGGAGTTGTTGATTTATTCCCGTTGACTCAAGTTGATGATCTAGGCCAAAACTTATCGCAAAGGCTTAGGGAGTCTTCTAAAAACAAGATCCCTCTGAGAGTTAAGTTAGGTATTGACCCCACAGCTTCAGATATTCATTTGGGACATAGTATTTTATTTCGTAAGCTAAGAGCTTTTCAAGATGCAGGACACACAGCAGTTTTAATCATCGGAGACTTTACTGCTCGTATTGGAGATCCAACTGGTAAAAGTAAAACAAGGACCCAATTGTCGGCTAATGAAGTTGATAGGAATGCAAAAACATATTTGGAGCAACTTGGACACGGCGAATGCAATGAGACATCATTATTAGATTTTCAAACTCCTGGACGTTTAGAGATACGTAGAAATAGTGAATGGTTAAATAACTTTGACATGGTAAAGACCATTGATCTTCTAAGTAATGCCACTGTTGGTCAAATGCTTGCGAAGGAAGATTTCTCAAAGAGGTATAGTTCAGGCACTCCAATTTGCTTGCATGAGTTCCTTTACCCTCTCTTGCAAGGTTATGACTCTGTAGCAGTTAATGCCGATATAGAACTTGGGGGTACAGATCAGAAATTTAATGTAGCTATAGGACGAGATATGCAGCGTTTATTTGGGCAGCAACCTCAGTTTGGCATGTTGTTACCTATTCTTATAGGATTGGATGGTGTTCAGAAAATGAGTAAGAGCCTTGGTAATACTGTTGGCCTGAACGAAGATGCTCTTTCTATGTATTCAAAGTTAGAAAAGGTACCAGATGAATTAGTTGATAGCTACTTTACTTTGTTAACTAATTTAGAACCTAGTGAAATATCAATGGACCCTAGAGAGAAACAGAAATTGATGGCATTAACTGTCACATCAAACATTCATGGAGTATCTGCTGCCAAGGCTGCACAGGAAGATGCTTCAAAGCTTGTCTCAGGTGTGCAAGAATCCTTACATGATGTTCCTGAAATCTCTCTTTCAAATATCACATTGCCAGTAAAGGCTTTCTATTTACTAAGCTCTATTGGCTTATGCGTGAGCAGTAGTGATGCCAGACGTCAAATACAAGGAGGAGCAGTTCGTCTTGATGGCAATAAGATCTTAGATCCAAATGTTGAGTTTAAAAATAAAGATCAACTTATAGGAAAAGTTCTTCAATTGGGCAAGAAGAAGTTTAGACGTTTTGCTAATTAATTCTATTTTTTAAATATAGATGTATTTAGCTAACCCACAAGACAAAATAATCCTTGCTTTAGACGAGATGGATGCGTTAGAAAGCCTTGAATTTGTAAGAAAAATACCTGATTTGATTTGGGTGAAGGTTGGCTTGGAATTATTTGTCGCTAATGGTCCCCAAGTGCTTGATGAATTAAGGAACGAGGGAAAAAAAATTTTTCTAGATCTTAAGCTTCATGATATTCCCAATACAATGGCGAGAACTTGTTATAGAGCTGCGAAGAGCGGAGCACAGTTAATAACAGTACATGCTTGTGCAGGCGAGAAGGCGCTGTTGTATGCAAATGAAGCTGCTCTAAAAGGTGCAGCAGAAGCTTCTTTGCCTGAACCGATCCTTTTAGCAGTTACTGTCTTAACAAGTTGGTCTACAAATGAATTTGCTAGAGATCTGAATATAGAACAGCCTTTAGGGAAAAGGGTTGAGCACTTAGCTTCATTAGCTCATAAAGCGGGCATCAAAGGATGTGTATGTTCTCCTTTGGAGGTTAAGGCTTTGAGAAAAACTTACCCTTATCCTTTTGAATTAGTAACCCCTGGGATTCGTTTGTATAATCAAGGAGTAGATGATCAAGCAAGGGTGATGACTCCTCGAGAGGCATTAACTTCTGGAGCATCGAGATTAGTTATTGGGAGATCAATAACTAAGGCTTCAAATCCAACTGAGATTTTTAAAAGGATATGCAATGAAATAAGTGAATATGGCTAATTCCTTTATTTGACTTTTGTTTCTTCTCCTTTCATTAGACGACTTATATTTGTTCTATGTCTCCAAAAAACCAACAACATTGCAGCAAAGCTTGCCAATACGTATGCAAGTGAACCTTCATCTCCTCTCAGGATAAACAGCATAAAAATAGGTAGACTAGAAGCTGCAGATAGGCTAGAGATCGAGACGATTTTAGTTGAACTAAAAATTGCAAGAAAAACGCATAAAGAAGCAAAACCTACTTGCCATGATAACCCTAGAAATACACCAAGACCTGTTGCTACTGCCTTGCCTCCTTGCCACCTCAACCATATTGGCCATATATGGCCTGACAAAGATGCAAGACCTGCAAAAACCTGCCATGTAGGACTTAGTGTTAACAATTTTGCCATTAGAACTGAGAGAATCCCTTTGCCAACATCGATTAAGAAAACTGTTAAAGCTGCTTTCTTTCCTACATGCCTTAAAACATTTGTTGCACCTGTTGAACCAGAACCAACATCTCTAATGTCTATACCTTTTAGATATTTACTAAAAATGAAGCCAGTAGGAATTGAGCCAAGAAAATAGCTGACGCCAAGGCAAATTAAACCAAAAAAGAGTTCGGATGGTTCCATTAGATAAGTTCTTCTTCTAAATAGATTTCATCTGCTGTAGCTGCAAAAGCAAGCCAAATAGGAAATTGAAGGATAGGTATCTCAACACTTCTTTCCGCTGCATCAATAATAATTAATGGAACTTCATTTCTTTCTTCTAACCTATCCGCCTTTTCAATTACTCCATCAGCTCTTTCAAATAGAACTATTCCACTGTTTGGACCAAAGTCTTCTCTGCTTAGACCTAACGCATCTTGTAGGCCTCGTCTCCATTCCCCTAGACGTTCTGGCTGACTTGCTAGCACAAGTACTTGGAACCTATCTCCATACAACTCTCCAAGAACAGAGATTAATGCAGCTGCTACTAAAATATTTTTTGACCTATTTCCTCTGCTTGGTTGTGCACCCCGGCCACCCATGCCGAAAAACCAATCTTCAAGAAGTGATATATCTTTGTTCTCAAGACTTCTGCGCAGTTTCCATGGTTCTGCATAAAAATCTGGCTCTCCTAGGAATTGGCTGAGACAATGTCTGATGAGTTCTTCATCTGGTTTGAAAGTATCTGCTACAGCAGATATTGTCTCGACGGACTCTTCAACTGTTTCATTGTTTTTATCTAAAGGAGAAGGTGCTACCACCACTGGGCTAACTACTAACTCAAGTTGTTCAACTGATTGGACCAAATCTTGAAGGGCGCCTGATAGATACTCTTGAAACCCTTTTACTTTTCTAGCGATATCGTCGGATTGACCTGTAAAAGAACTTTTAACCTCTTGCTCAATCTGAGACTTTCTTTCAGATAATCTAGATATATCTTGCTCTAGCTCGACTCTTGTGTTCTTTATATCCTTGAGTGCGAGATCTAACAACGGATCAATTTGACTAGTCGACTTCTCTTGAGAGGTTCTCTCTACCTGTTCACTATTGGAAGGTTGTACTTCCGTTTTAGATTTTGCTAAAGAGATCTCTTGATCAATAGGAACCTTTGTATCAATAGTGTGATCTGTTTCGGTGCTATTTCTGTTTGGGAGGTCAGAGTCAGTCATTAAATATTGTTTAAGTGTTCGTGTATATGTTATTGGCTAGAGCTTTCTACCTTTTCAGCATGTATTTCAAGATTACCTACATGTAATTTTAGTTGTTCTTTAAGCATTGTTGTATCAAAAAGGATTGGTAATAAATGAGGACTAGCTTCTTCGCGAAAATAAAGTAGTCCTGGTAGTGCTGGAAGTAAAATTCTCCAGGCTATCCAATTTTTAAAAGGAAACCGGCGTATTTCTCTTCCTAATTGTAAAACTACCAGCTCTTCTGAGGTGAATTTTAATCTAAGTGTGAAAGATTGAAGTAATAAAAAGGTACCGAAACCACTAATAGTTAGAGGAGGCCATAGCCCAATAGGAAACACTAATAAGATTAGACCTAGAATTATAATTAATATAGGTAGTCGATGGTAAGGAGATAAGATAACTTCTCCTTTGGGTTTTTCTAGAGAGGAAGAATTGGAAAACATCAGCCGAAAAGGATTTTGGTTAATAAAACATCAACTAAGGAGACACTTAGCAAAGTCATTACTACGGCACCGGTTGTACTGGTGCCAACTTCTTTGGCGCCACCACGAGTGGTAAGTCCCCAACCGCAGGCGATGACGGCGATTAATAGGCCGAATACAACTGCTTTTACCAGCATGAATGGAATGTCGCTCGAAGCTAACCATTCTTTAACAGAATTCCAGAACACATTTGATGGGATGTTGTAGAAAGCAGTGCTGCTTATTTGACCACTCCATAAAGCAACAGTAAAAAATAGTAAACACTGCAAAGGAGCCATTATTACCATCGCAATAACTCGAGGGACTACAAGATAGTCAACTGGGTCTGTTTGCAACATAGTTATAGCGTCAATTTGCTCAGTAACTTTCATTGTTCCAAGTTGTGCAGCATATGCAGTCGCCACCTTCCCCGTTAACAGGGTGGCTGTAAGTAGTGGTGCTATTTCTCTAGACAATCCAATAGCAAGCAAACCTCCGACTTCTGATCCCACCCCTTGTCTGCTTAGCTCAGCAGCAACTTGAATGTTAAAGACAGTACCTGCTGAAACTCCAGTTATTAAAACAATAATGAAGCTTGCAGGGCCTGCCTCCATTAATTGATCTATTAGATCAGATTTGTTGATACTGCCCTTAGTAGTAGAAGCAATTGCTTGTCCACCTATAAGAAGGCTTGAACCAAGTCTTTTTAGCCAGCGAGGAAATTTCATTAATTAGTAGTCTCAAGAAGTGATTTGTTGTCAACCCAGTCCTTCATTATGAATAGTCCTATACCTACTAATATTGAAGGAATTAACCCCATGCTCATTCTTATTGTTGCTATAGCGCTATCAGGCTGTGTTAGACAGTTGTTGTTATTTAAACAATTGTTGGTTGAGATATAGCCTGAAAATGACAAAAGCAAGCCGAGCAGTTGAACACTTAACCCGATTCCAAGTTTTTGTATTAAAACCATCCACGCTGTGTAAATACCTGCAGGCTTTTCCGGGTCAGCATCTATTGCATCTGGGAGTAGAGACCATGGTATTAAATATGCTGTTGAGGCTCCAAAACCTACAAATAAGATTGTTATAACTAGTAGGAGCATTTTATATATTTCTAAACTATTTATAGCGAAAATATTTTCTATATATAAACCAGATGAGATTGGAGGTAAAATCATTGCAATTAAGCATGCTCCAATCCATATCAAGCCACCTTTCTTTAGTGAATTAATCCTTGAGTATTTAATGGAGTGAATGCTCCAAAATTGTAGCCCAAAAAGAGCACTTACTTGAAAGGGTATGGGGATCCATTTTGAAATTTCTATTGGTACTTTCATAACTTGTTCAAGGTATATTAACGAAACTGTTTGCATTAATTGGAGTCCGCACCATAGTAGGAGATACAAGCATATTATTTGAATAAAACGTTTGTTTTTAAGTATTCTTTTTATTTGAAAATGCAAAGGTTCTCGCTTTTGCATTGGTTTTCTTGCTTTCTTTGCAAATGGGGCAAGCCCCCAGCAAGAAATTAACGTAAAAACTGCAGCAAGTGAGCCTGTAATCCTACCCATTAAAATATAACCGTCGCCACCATTAGTTAATAATTTTGCAGCGATAATTAGACCACTTAAACCGGCTAGAATTGATCCAGTAAATCTAGCTGCGTTAAGTCGAGTTCTAATAGCAGTATTTTGAGTTAATTCTGTTGATAAGGCAGCAAAAGGTAAATTGACACTTGTGTAAGCAGTCATCAAAAGGATAGTTATTGCTATGTAATAGATTGTTTTTTCACTTGTGTCGCCTGGTGGAACCCACCAAATAGCTGAAAGACTTAAGCCTAAGGGAACAGCTGCGCCAATCATCCAAGGTAGCCTAGGCCCCCATCTGGAATTTGTATGATCACTTAGCCAACCAATAAGTGGATCATTAACAGCATCCCAAATTTTAATAACCATTAACAAGGAACCTGCTATAAATGCAGGTAAACCAGCTACTCCTGTGAAGAATGGGAAAAGGTAGAAGCCAAGTTGAGTTGCAGCTAAGCCTGTCCCAGCATCCCCAAGGCCATATGAAACCATTAGTCTTCTGCGCGACCCTTTGTTAAGTAATCTTGAATTTGTCACGCTTTTCGAAAGGGAAGGCACAAGGTAATAATGTAAGAAGTGCTAGACGAATCTCAGATATTATCTGATCTGAGTACTTGCTATTTAATGCGGGCGTAGTTTAGTGGTAAAACCTCAGCCTTCCAAGCTGATGATGCGGGTTCGATTCCCGCCGCCCGCTTTTGTAAAACAGTCTTCATTTTCTGAGCTTCCTGGAATGTCGTTCGGAAACTAATAACACGAAGCTTTTGCTTTCAAGTTCAAGTTGATCTTGATTAGAAAGATGCTTGTCTTTCTGAAGAATGTCATTCCTTGAGCCGGTATCAATAACTTTGACCCAAGGTGTAATAGGGCGAGGCAATTGAAAGGTCATTTTTTGGTTATAGGCGTTTAACCCAATCCAAATTATTGAGCCACTATCACTTTCATTAATGCTATAGCCAATTGTGTTGGACCAGCTACCCCAATCTGGTGACGACAGCTTTACCCCATGCCATTGCAGCCATATCTCTTCAGTTTTTTCTGAAGCTGGTTTCTCTGATGTTAGATTTATTAAAGGATTGAAGATTTTTGAAAATTGCATACGTAGATAAATAGTTTTTTTGACAAATTCTTTCAACTCTTCATCTTCATCTGCTTGATTCCAGACCATCCAACCAAGAGGGTTATTTTGACACCAGGAATTATTATTCCCTCCTTGACTTCTACCCACTTCATCTCCCATTAAGATCATTGGAATCCCTGGAGAAAAAATAAGAGTTGCAAAAAGATTTCTTTGCTGCCGATTCCTAATTGCAATGATTTCCTTATTCGTAGTTGGCCCTTCTATTCCATAATTCCAACTATTGTTGTGATTCTCTCCATCACGATTACACTCTCCATTGGAGAGATTATGCTTATGGTTATAACTAACTAAATCTTTAAGCGTAAAACCATCGTGGGAAGTTATAAAATTTATTGACTTACTAGAGCTTTTACTTTTGTCTTTGTAAATAGCTGGACTTCCCATTAGGCGATCTTTTAGAGGCCAAGTAGTATTTTTATCCCCTTTCCAAAACTTGCGAATATCATCTCTAAAATGACCATTCCAAGTCATTACTCGTTTGGCTGGAAAATCAGAAATTTTATAAAGTCCTCCACAGTCCCACGGTTCACTAATTAGTTTTAAATCACTTAAAAATGGATCACTTTCAATTGCTTCAAAAAGGGGTGGATTCTCTAAAGGGTGAAGGTATTCTCCTCTACTTAGAGATATTCCTAGATCAAACCTAAACCCATCTACGCCTAATTCATTAGCCCAACATCTCATTGATTCAAGTATTAATTGTGTTGTAAGAGGTTTATTTGCAGCAATGGTATTCCCACAACCAGTAACATCTAAATACTCTCCTTTTTCTCCTTTATGGTAATAAGTTGAATCTCCAAATCCCTTCCAGCTAATTACCGGACCTCTATCACCTCCTTCCGTAGTATGGTTATATACAACATCTAATATTATTTCTATATTATTATCATGGCATATTTCTACAAGTTTGCGAAATTGCTCCCTTGCATTTAAGGAGCAATTTGTATCAATGAATCCTTTATGAGGTGCAAACCAACTTATAGGACTATACCCCCAATAATTATTAAGTCCAGCAGGTGAATCAGAATCATCAAATGCAAAAACTGGTAATAGCTCAATAGCAGTAATGCCTAGATCCTTTATATAAGGAATTTTTTCAATTAAGCCAAGGAAAGTTCCTTTGATGCTTGAGGGGACTCCTGATTCAATATTATTTGTAAACCCGCCTACATGTAATTCATAAATAATAGTTTTATTCCAGGGATGTTTTGGACGTGGATGGGCTGCAAAGTCAAACTTTTTTCTTTCAGATACAACACCCTTTAGGCAATTACCAACATTCTCATTCGAGCAAATCGCTTTATTACGATCGTAAACATTCCATCCACTAATTTCTCTGGAGCAAGGGTCTAATAATATTTTGTTTGAAAATCTTGTTTCCTTAAAAACTTCTTTTTGCGTAGGAATCCTATAGCAGTAATGGCAACCTATAGTCAAACCTTCCACTTCAACATGCCAATAATCTCCAGATTTATGAGTTTCATCCAGGGAAATTACTTCTTTTGGTAAAGAGTCATCTTCACTTTTAAATATAATAAGTTCTAGATAATTAGCTTTCGGACAAGCTACTGAGAAATTGACTCCTCTTTTGGTTATGCTAGTGCCTAGCGGCCATGGAGACCCTTTATAGATTTTGCTCACTAGTTTTCCATTGCTAATAGTAAGCATCAAAGACAAATTAGTTGATTAACTATTTTTGGCAACATCATTTTTCTAATTAGTTTCATTTAATTGATTTAAGTCTATGCAAGTAAGAGAACTTATTTGGGCTTTCCCTCCCAAAAGAGGTGCTGACGATCTCACATCATGGTGGCTTGACTTGGGAACGGGGCCAGTATTGATTGATTGTCCTGAAATAACAACAGAATTCTTAGCGCAATTAAAAGTTCTTTCAAAGGGACGCAAAGCGAGCATTCTTCTCACAAGCAAATATTCACATGAAAATGCAAGAAAATTGCATGAGGCTTTGGGATGGCCTTTATTAGTTCAAGAGCAAGAGGCTTACCTGCTGCCAGGCTTAAAAGGCTTGAAGAGCTTTGGAGAGGAATATCGCACAAACTCTGGATTGGAATTGCTATGGACCCCAGGACCGACTCCTGGGAGCTGTGTTGTGTATGCTCCTGCACCCCTTAATGTGCTGTTCTGCGGACGTTTGTTAATACCCGTGTCAACTTCAAAACTTGCACCTTTGGGCAAATCAAAGACATTTCATTGGACAACTCAAGAGCGTAGTTTGTTTAAGCTTAGAGAATGGCTTCCTTCAGATGCATTGCCATTACTTGCTTCTGGATTAGGTTTCTATTCCCTAGGAAAAGATAAGTTGCTCCAATGGGATGCCTGGGAGCCACTAGCAAAAAGTTGAAATGTGTGTAACTGCTTTGTATAAAGCTTTGCCTTCCTCAATCTTTCTATTGCTTCTCGCGCGTTAGCTCCATACCATTAGCACGTTCGAGTATTTGGTGAATTGATCCCTATTAAGGGTCATTTGCCATTCACTCTCTGCAACAACTATCTTTTCCAATGAACAAAGCAGACCTGGTCAACCTGGTTGCAGCTCGTACAGAGCTCACTAAAACAGACGTTGCACTAGTTATTGATGCAGCCATAGAAACCATTATTGATTCAGTAGTGGAAGGCAAGAAAGTCTCAATTCTTGGTTTTGGTTCTTTTGAACCTCGTGATCGCTCGGCTCGTCAGGGCCTTAACCCTAAAACAGGCGAGAAAATCAAAATTCCTGCCAAGCGGGTTCCTGCCTTTACTGCCGGAAAGCTATTTAAAGATCGGGTTCAAGGCTGATTTTTTAGTACACAATTTGGTTTAGTAAATTTCTTTAAGTTTCTTAGAGACCCAGCTTTCTTGGTCTCTAAGACTTTTTATAGAAATGGATAAATTGTTGTCTGTTTCTCTTGCTAAGGCATTTCAAACTGGCTCTAGCCTTAGGGAGGTTGGCTATTCTGGCCGTTTTGCCCCTTCCCCAACAGGCCCACTTCATCTGGGTAATTTTCGTACGGCTTTAATTTCATGGCTAAAAGCTCGTAGTTCCTCAGGGAAATGGATTCTTAGAATTGATGATCTCGACACACCAAGGATTTTTCCTGGCTCAATAGAAAAAATTAAGGAAGACCTTTTATGGTTAGGTTTGTCTTGGGATGACCCAATAGTTTTTCAAAGTAATAGGAAGGATTTATATGAATCAGCAATAAAATTTCTTATAGAAAAAGGGAACATATACGCTTGTAAATGCACTAGGAAAACTTTAGCGGCTATTAGTAAATCTGTTGCTGGGTTGAATATTTACCCTGGAAGATGTAGGGATTTGGGCTTGCCTTTAGACTCTTCAAATTCAATACCTAATAGTTTGCGATTAAAAGTTGATAAATATTATTTACAATCATCGGGTGATGTAATTGTGAGACGTTCAGATGGCATTATCGCGTACCATTTGGCAACAGTAATAGATGACCTTTCTCTTGGTATTACTGAAGTTGTAAGAGGTAGTGACTTGGCCTCATCTTTGCCTTCACAACTTGCCATTAAGGATGATTTACATTATGAAAAAATTATTTACAGTCATTTACCTGTTATGTTGAACTCAGATGGAACAAAGTTATCAAAACGTTATGGTGGAATTACTTTAGATTATTTCAAAGAAAAAGGGATGAAATCTTCAAAAGTAATAGGACTGCTTGCTTCGACTCTTAACTTAGTGCCAAAGTACTCTGAGTTATCATGTGACGAGCTTTTAAGCGATATAAAGCAAAGAAGTTATCAACTAGATAATTTATGTGAAAGTCAATTTATTTCTTGAAACTACTAACTTTAAAAAATACATTGAAAGGATTTATGCTATTCGCTTTACTCTTTACAGGGGTAGAGATTTTAAAGCATCCATTAAAAGCCCAGGGCAGCTACTTGAACCAAGTTAGTAGCTTGTCTGCTAAATGCATCCACTCTAGAAGGGTAAGTTCTTGTAAGGATGCTTTGAGGAAAGCAGAGTCTTTTCAGTTATATGCATCTTCAAAAGGAAGGTATTCTTGCCAGACAAGATTGTTAGGCTTACAAGCTGATTTAATTATGATCATATTAAACTCGCCTCGGAGTAAGGCATTAAGTCTAACTATGCTTAGTGATCTTCAAAAAACATGCAAATACCTTTGAAAAAGGTTTTAATCAAATTGAGTAGGCATATATTTATTGAGTTTTACTATTTAATTTATAAATAAGGGCAATTTACTGCTAATTCTCTTAAGAGGTCACCTTGGTCAATGTATTTATGGATGAAACCAAATCAGCGTCTTCTGGAGATGCGATGTCAAAAAGTCCTAAATCCATAGCTCCTAATAGTAAATCGAAGAAGGCAAAGAATTCTTTTAAAAAGTCCAGTCCTCAGGAAGAATCATCAAAACAAGAGGTCCTTTTGAAGCTCCCAGGAGGTTTTGAATATAAAATGCCTGGTAAAAGACAGAGAATTGTTGTTGCTTCTCTTGTAGTGGGTTTGAATATGCTTCTTTTAATAGCAGTGGCTCTCTATTTTTACGTTCCTCAATTTAAAGAATTCATTTATAACGTCGGCCGGTAATTGTTTTTGAGTTTCAATTTTCATATCGCGCCATCTACTCTCTCTGAGAGGTTTTCAAGTGTAGTTATAATTTGCAATGATTCTGATTAAAAGTTATAAGTGTGATGACTTGAAAGCTAATTTTAAGGACTAATAAAAATCAACTATTTAAGCTATTATTGCGATTTAATTGCTCAATTTACATATAGACAAAAAGAAACCCTGCCGAAGGCAGGGTTTCTTTGAGATTCAATAAGGAAGTCTTTCCTAGTTTCGACTCCTTAGAGAAGCTCAACTCCTCACAAGACCATTATTGCGAATGCCTTCGAAGTTACAACTTCCCTTGTTGCAACTAGCTCAACTGTCACAGTGACAGTTGGGGGAGGCGTTCCACTTGAGACAAAGATGAAGAATGCTAAAGATTTAAGCCAGAAAGTGGTGTTTTGGCGTTAAATGTATCGATTGCTACCGGGGGGGTATGGTTCCTCAAGAGAAGAAAAGTCCTGAGAGTGGTAAATCGTCGATTCAGAGGAAAACAACTCTGAAGTGGGGAAATGATGGAGAATTATCAGCCGTAGATATGGCAAGAATTCTTGAAAAGCTTGAGAAGAGTGAGCTATTAGGATGTGATTTGACGTGTAATTTGGACAATTGATATTTGAAAAGTTAATTTGTAAGCTTTTAGCTAGGCTTTCTTAAGTTTTAATAGTAAGAATGAAAGTTGCTGCCATAGTTTCAATAGCAACTTTATTTTTCACTGCTGTTCTCGTGGGGGTCTTATATTTTTCTCCTAAATTTTTATCGGCATTTGAGGCTGACCAACGGTGTCACTCTGACCTCAAAATCAGCTTTGCTCAGGATGAGAAATTTGGCTGCGACCATGATCTTGAAACAAGGCAATGGTTGCTTTTTGAGGATCATTTAGATGAGAAGCCTGCAAAAGTGTTGAAAAGATATAGATATTAAAAAAAACGTTTTTTTCGTATTGATTAACTTGTATGAGTTTGACTAATTTTATTTCCCAAACTTATTCATGAAATTAGAGAAGAGTTGGGCCCCTATAACAATCGATATTAAAGCTGTTATTGTAAATGTTGAATACTGCCCTGTTGATCCGGCAGCGTAGATATTCTTTTGAAGCAAAGGGTAATCAATTAAAGAACCAAGAGTTCCCCATATTATTACCCAAATAGATACATAGCTAATCCCAAGCCAATCTTCTTTTTTCATGGTTATTTAGAATGATTTAGATTAATTAAATAGTTTAGAAACTCTTATAAAGATGGTGAGTTAACCTAGACCAAATATACTATGAGTTGCGGCTTGTCCGCCAAAGACTATTTCAGTTACTATAAGCATCAAGAAGCCAAACATAGCTGCTCTTCCATTTACTAACTCTGCATTTTCATTAAAGCCAAAAACTTGGTCTACAGATTGTCCTGAATTATCTAGCCATCTTGCATTCTCTCTGCTCTCTAATGCTGTTTCATTATTCTTTTGAATAGTTTGTTTGATTATTTGTTCTTCTTGCTCTTTGCTTGGTTTAGTCATTGCCAAAAAGGATTTTTAAATTACCAATCAATTCTATTTGCTCTTCCTACGTCTTTTTCTTTTTTTTCTGAGTTTCTTTATCATTCGAACCGACTTGCTAGTTAAATAATTCTTCTCATGTGCATTTAATCTATACCCTGTATAAGAAACAAGAAGGATAATTAGAAAAAGACAAATGTAGTAAGTCACTTTTGAAAGAAGTATTTTGGTTGTATTCTAATGTCATTCTATAGATAACCTTAGACTGGTATTTGAATAACTTTTGACTTCTCTTAAATTATATGGTCATTTACATCGTTTCTTGCTAGGACTTAATTAAATGAGGTTAGTCATGGAAGCTATTGTTCCAATTGTATGCGGTGTTTCGTTTGCAGTACTTGCGTTAATAGGATCTGTTGAACTGTTTAAGGAGCTTGGGTTTGCAGTTAGAAGTAAAGCACGCTAATGCATTCTTTATTTGAAGCTTCTTGGTTGATCCCAGCATCCCCTTTGGCTATTTCTGTTTTTATAGCATTATTGCTTCTGCTATTTAATAGAACAATGAACAGGCTTTCTAAACCTGTTACTTTTTTATCTATTATTAGTATATTAACATCAACATTAATCAGCCTATTTTTATTATTGAGCCATGAATCTGGAATAGTTCTTGATTGGCAGGCTGATGTTTTAAATCAAAGCCTAAAACTACACTTAGCTGTAGATAAATCCTCTGAGGTTGCTTTGATCACTGTTGGCCTAATTGTTATTTTACTGTTAACAACCTCGTACTTTCGCCTGCCAAGAAAAACAGGTTATGTGAGATATGTCACTTTAGTATCCTTCGCTAGTGGCTTAATATTCCTTTCTCTTATAAGTAGCGATATACCTCAGAGCTTGATTGGTGGCTTCTCTTTGCAATAGCCTTGTTGTCAATTTCATTTCTGCACTTTTTATATCTTAAAATTCTTTCTTGTTATGAATAAACTGTACCTAACTATTTTGAGAAGGTTTTACAGGAGCCCTAGAGTTTGATCTCAAAAGAATCTAATGTGTTACCAAAGAACATTGCACTTGTGCATGAATGGTTCTTATCTCGATCGGTTGGAGGTGCCGAGCAGGTTGTTTGTTCTATTGATAAATTAATTTCTTCTCTAGGTAGTCAAGCTCAACTATTCTCTTTAACAGAGAGTGAAAGTAAAAGGAAAGAAAGTTGGCTTTTTGGAAGGTCGATTCAAACCAGTTTGATTCAACAATTGCCTTTTGGAGCAAATAACGTACAGAAATTCCTGCCAATTTTGCCATATGCAATTGAGCAAATAAATGTTTCTGAATTCCCCCTTGTGATTAGTAGTAGTCACCTCGTAGGCAAAGGAGTTATTACGTCGCCTGACCAGTTGCACATTAGTTACGTACACACGCCAGCAAGGTATGCCTGGGATCAGATGAATCTTTACTTGGAACGATCTTCGTTAAGTCAAGCTGGTTTGGAACCTTTGATTAGGTTCCAATTGCATAAATTTAGACAATGGGATCAGCTTAGTGCTCAAAGGGTTGATTGCTTTATAGCCAATTCGCGGTTTACGGCGAGAAGGGTGATGAAGTATTGGCACCGTAAAGCCATTGTTATCCATCCCCCAGTTGACGTTGAGCGGTTTATATATCAGAGAGATAGGGATGATTACTATTTATGTCTTTGTAGACTTGTTCCAAATAAGAAAGTTGATGTTGTAATACGAGCTTTTAATTTGCTGAACTTACCTTTAATTGTTGTAGGGGATGGTCCTGATTATGGGTATTTAAAACAACTTGCTGGCCCTACTGTCGAGCTTCTTGGGTTCCAATCAAAGGAGAAGGTGGAAAGGTTGATGGAACGATGTAGAGCTTATGTATATGCAGGTATAGAAGACTTTGGCATAGCTCCGGTTGAAGCTATGGCGGCAGGAGCGCCTGTGATCGGATTGGCGAAAGGAGGGCTTTTAGATACAGTTAGATATTTTGAAAAGGATCTAACTGCCTCCACTGGAGTGCTATTCCCAGAGCAAACTGAAAAATCTTTGTTTGATGCAGTTTCTTGGTTTGAGGAACAAAAACTATACACAAAATTAAGTTCTGAAAGAATTAATAATTGGGCGCAAAACTTTCGACCAGAAGTGTTTTCCAATCGCCTTTCTTCCTTCTTGATGAAGTCATATAAAGACCATTTGGGATTTTACTCTCAAACTGAAGAATAATGAGAGTGCCTTAAGAACATATAATTGCTATGTTTGACGTTAAGGTGAAACATCTAATGAATGTAAGCATAAAATAAACTTCTGTTGTCAATTCTATTTGGTATTAAATTTTTAAAATGGTAAAAACAAAGCATTCGTATGATAGAAGCCTTAAAAGGGCAGGAGACATTGTTTTCTCCCTGACAGTCCTGTTAATAGGCTCTCCAGTATATATTTTAATAGGTTTACTTGTGAAAATAAGCTCTTCTGGACCAGTCTTTTATAAACAAGAAAGGGTTGGCCGTAATTTATCTAAATTTGGATGTATAAAATTTCGTACTATGTACCCTGAGGCAGAAGATATTTTAAATAATCTTCTTGAAAATCATCCTAATTTTAGGGAAGAGTTTGAGAGAGATTTTAAAATTCGAAATGATCCACGTGTGACACCTGTTGGTAAATTCCTTAGACGTTCAAGTCTTGATGAGTTGCCTCAATTTATAAATGTATTAAAAGGTGATATGAGTGTTGTTGGTCCTAGGCCTATTATCCAGGAAGAGGTAATTCGTTATGGAGAATGTATGAATGAAGTCAATGCTATAAAGCCTGGTATAACTGGCTTATGGCAAATTAGTGGTAGAAATAATTTAAGTTATAAAAGAAGAGTAGATCTAGATATTGCTTATGTACGCAAAAGGAGTCTTTTGATGGACTTTAGAATAATTATAAGAACCATTTTTGTTTTATTGTTTCCAAGAGATAGAGGAGCTTATTGAATTAAATCTATTTAAGAATAAGGGATATAAAACCTATTAAAAATAGCCATAATATTTCAAGTCTA
The DNA here is from genome assembly GCF_027359375.1 of Prochlorococcus marinus str. MIT 0919. Lineage (NCBI taxonomy): Bacteria > Bacillati > Cyanobacteriota > Cyanophyceae > Synechococcales > Prochlorococcaceae > Prochlorococcus > Prochlorococcus marinus. Next base: position 736,612 of record NZ_CP114779.1, on the reverse strand, counting down.
ATAATCAGGTTTAAAATTTTTAAAATACCTTTTTGATCTGCTTCGCTGCAATTTCCCGCAAGAATTGGCTTGGTTATGGTTTCGCCCTTGTATATATTCTCCCCGCCCATTTTTATTTCTGTGCAGTAAGCAAAAATTGCTTCTGAAAGACCTGAGTTTGGAGATAGATCTTTAGAACCATCTTTGATTGCATGCCTTATTAGATAAGGTGTGTCTTTCCATTTCTTCGTGACTAATGGCAATGTTATAACGACTAATCTGCAAGGTATAAAAGTTAATAGGTCATCAAGTCTTGCACTTGCAGTCCCAAGCCACTTAAGGGTTCCTTTCTTGTAGCCAAGCATAGAATCCATCGTGCTACTGGCTTTAAACCCTAAAGCTAAAGCTAAAGGACCAGGTAAAGAAGGAGATAGTACTTGCCAAGAAAATACTCCTATTCCCATCCAAAAAAGAGGTGCAAAAACTCCGTCTACACCATTTTCGCTTGCAGTTTCTGCAGTTGCTCTCAAGATTTCTTTCTCGTTTAATAGCGAGACGTCTCTTCCGACAATTTGGCTTAGCTCTTTACGTGCTTTCTCGATTCTTTGTTCGGATGATTGATTGTTTAAGTTATCAATTACCTTTAAAATACTTTTAGATAAACTTTTTGCTGCCAATGAACTTGCTAAAAAAAATATAAGTATTGTTGAACTAATAAAAGGTGGCAGTGAAAGTCTGTAAAGCAAATATTGTTCAGTAATCCATCCAATGAGAATTGTAATAGAGAATATAACGAAAGTTATAAATGAACCTCCTATCCTTAGTCCTAAATGATTATTTCTAGCTAAATTCTCAACTACTCTTCTTAAATTATTGATAATTAACCCCATAACCTCTACAGGGTGGGGAAGTGGCCGAGGATCTCCTATTGCTAAATCAAGCAATATGGCGCCAAAAATTAACGAAATAGGATGTGTCAGTCTGTTTTTAGCCAGCTGAACATAGAACGCAAACCTTTGCCTACTTGTTCAATAGGTAAAGAGGCATCTTCATTTCGTATCCTTTTCATTTCTGGTTTACCTGCATCGCATTCCTTCACGAAATTTTTTGCAAATGTTCCGTCTTGAATATCTTGAAGGATTTTTTTCATTTCTTTTTTAGTCTCTGAAGTAATGAGCCTAGGTCCGGAAACATAATCGCCATATTCAGCTGTATTTGAGATGGAATCGCGCATAGCAGTAAGACCGCCTTTGACCATTAGATCGACAATCAATTTAACTTCATGTAAGCATTCGAAATAGGCCAGTTCTGGTTGATAACCAGCATCTACAAGAGTTTCGAAACCAGCTTTGACTAATGCAGATAGTCCTCCACATAGAACAGCCTGTTCCCCAAACAAATCCGTCTCAGTTTCTTCTTTGAAGTTGGTTTCCAAGATACCTGCTCTGGTACCACCTATACCCTTTGCATAAGCCATAGCAAGATCTCTTGCTTTACCTGAAGAGTCTTGTTCAATAGCAAATAAAGCTGGTACCCCTTGACCATTTTGGAACTCCCAACGCACCGTATGTCCGGGGCCTTTAGGAGCAATCATTACCACGTCAACAAAGGATGGCGGTTTGATTAATTCAAAACGAATGTTGAAGCCATGGGCAAAACTTAAAACTTTGCCAGGCTTTAGATGTTTTTCTATTTCATTCTTGTAAACATCTTTTTGGAACTCATCGGGTAAAAGAATCATTATCCAGTCAGCTCTTTCCGAGGCATCTGAAACACTTAATACTTCCAGCCCATCTGCGATTGCTTTGTTGGCAGACCTGCTTCCGTCGTAGAGGCCTACAACAACGTTGACACCACTATCCTTAAGGTTTAAAGCATGTGCATGTCCTTGCGATCCATAGCCAATGATTGCAACAGTTTTCCCATTGAGGAGGCTTAGATCAGCATCTGAATCGTAAAAGAGTTGAGCCATTCGGTTGCAGGTTTAGTGTTCTATTAGTGCAGAGCTTTAGAAAGATAGCGTATAAGTTTTAAACGCTTCTAAAAAAACTTTTGATAATTCTAAGAAATATTGTGATTATTAGATTACTAAGCCTCATTTGGATGACAGATAACTTTGTCAATTAATCCATACTCTTTGGCTTCTGAAGCACTTAGAAAGTAGTCCCTGTCAGTATCCTTCTCAATCTTTTCAAAGCTTTGACCTGTCATCTCAGCCAGCGAAATATTTAGCATTTCTTTGATGCGCAGTATTTCTTTGGCTTCAATCTCTATATCGCTTGCTTGCCTTTGTGAGGTCCCTCCTAGAGGTTGATGAATCATTATTCGGCTATGGGGTAACGCGAGTCTTTTCCCTTTAGTACCAGCTGACAAAAGGAATGCACCCATCGAAGCCGCAAGCCCAACGCATATTGTAACTACATCACTTTTTACATATTTCATAGTGTCGTATATGGCTAGACCTGCAGTGACAGAACCTCCAGGACTATTTATGTACAAATAAATAGGTTTTGTACTATCTTCAGAGTCAAGATAAAGCATCTGAGCTACGAGACTGTTCGCAACACCATCGTTAACTTCTTGACCGAGAAATAAGATTCTTTCTGCGCCAAGTCTTGTGTAAATATCTACCCATCGTTCAAATTGACTTCCAGGAAGTCTATACGGAACACTTGGAGTACCAATTGGCATGATGATGATTTAGGTAATGGAATTAAAGAGATTGACCAAGTAAGTTTTTATGGAGGCATCATTCTCAAGAGGTTGATCCTTTGGCTGGTAGGGAAGTCGGTAAATCTTTTCTACTTTTTAAAACTCTGTCAATTAATCCATATTCAACAGCTTGATGAGGGTTTAAATAACTCATTCTGTCCGAATCTTTAGATAGTTGCTCTATGCTCCGCCCTGTATTTTTTGAAAGGATTTCAAGCATCGCATGCTTATTGTGAATAACTTCTTTTGCACGAATTTGTATATCTGTTGCTTGTCCTTGTGCGCCACTTCTTGGTTGGTGAAGAACAATTGATGAATGAGGTAAGGCAGCTCTTTGTCCTTTTGTCCCTGCAGAAAGGATTACGGCTGCGGTGCCCATCGCTTGACCTATACAAATAGTATGAATTGGTGGCTTTATATAGCTAATAGTGTCACAGATGGCAAAAGCTTCTGTTTCAAATCCAATTGCGTCTCCTGTGTACCAACTCGTTCCTGTGGAGTTGATATAGAAATAAATTGGCTTGTCCGGATTGTCGAATTCAAGATATAGAAGTTGAGCAATAATCAATTCGGTTACGTCCATTCCAAGTTGCCTTTTTGCATCATCATCAGAAAACAAAGGCAGCCCCAAGTAAACAATTCGTTCTTTAAGAAGTAATGAAGGTAAATCAGGTGGCGGTGTTCTTAGAACTGAAGAATCACCGTAGTAAGGAGCAGAGACTGTCATATGAAACAAATTGTCCAGGATTTGAGCCTAGCTATTACTGACCAGAAGAGGGCTTTTTTTTATCAGATTTGTTAGCAGGAAGATCTCTTTCCAGTTTCCCGAAAATCATTCTTCCCGATGGTGTCTGGAGAGCTCCAGTAATGATAACTTCTAATCTTTCTCCTATTAATTTCTTAGCACCTTCAATTACTACCATTGTCCCATCGTCAAGATAAGCGACTCCTTGTGTATCTTCTTTCCCTTCTCGAACGATTTTTAAGTTTAATTTTTCACCAGGTTGTACTTCTGGCCTCAGTGCTATAACTAAATCACTAAGATTTAAGATTTTGAGTTCTCTAACTTGTGCAACTTGAGCAAGATTGAAATCAGCAGTAATTAATGTCCCCCCGGTTTCTTCTGTTAGTTTTAAAAGTCGATCATCGGTACCATTGCCTTGATATTTCGTATAATTAATAACTAGTCTTCTTCCAAAACTTTCCCTCAAATTATTTAGTAACTTAAGTCCCCGCCTACCTTTTGACCTCTTCTCTGTATTGCTTGAATCGGCAAGTTTTTGCAATTCTTCAATGACAGTTTGAGCAACAATTATTTGCCCTTCAATTAGTCCACAATCAAGTAGGCCTTTAATCCTGCCATCAATAATTACACTTGTATCTAGAATCTTACCCCTTGCAGGAGTAAGAATCCCTTCTGCAATTAAAAGGGCTTCTGTGCTATTTGGATTCAATAGCCTAAGAAATGTTCTTCCGTGAATCTCGCCAAGGTTATAGCCTAGAACTCCAAAGAAAATATTACTTAGAACTGCTATTAAGGGCTTTATGAAAGAAACTTCTTTTGGAAGAGGCAATAAAAGTATTGGAGCTAAAATTAAATTTGCTACAAGAAGACCAAGTATTAGACCTAATGCGCGACTTACAAGTAGATCTGTAGGAGTATCTTTTGTTTGCTTGGTAAGATTTTTATTTAACTGCTGAAACAATATTCCTGTGATAAGACCTATTAATCCTCCAATGCTTGAGATCAGAATCTCGGGATTTTGGAAATTATCAAATAAAGTTTCTGGTATAAAATCACGACCAAACCAAGCACTGGCTATCCCAGCAATCAAGAATAGAATGAGGACTAGCAATCCCACCATGAAATTAAGATTAGGGACCTGTTCTTTTGTACATGCAGCATGATTCATATACCAGGCATTCGCCAATAAAGATACGAATACCTTTGCGGAATGATTTATAGGTATATCTGTGAAGTGTCCCAGAAGTATTTATGTGCATATTCCTTTTTGTCATAGACGCTGTTTCTATTGTGACTTTCCTATAGTCCCTTTAGGAGATTTTGCAGATGGAGAATTTGGTTCAGGCAGTGCATCAGTTAAAGCTTACTTAGAACTTCTTTTTAGAGAAGTTGCCTTGATTCCCAAAGCTTATCCTTTGTCAACAGTTTATATAGGCGGTGGAACTCCTTCTATTTTGAGTCCAAAGCAAATATCTGCATTGTTGGGTCGCCTTGAAAGACATTTTGGCTTTCAAGATGGTGCTGAAATTACTCTAGAGATAGACCCTGCAAGTTTTAATAAGCAAAAACTTCAAGAATATCTGGGTGTTGGAATTAATCGAGTAAGCCTTGGGGCGCAAAGTTTTGATAATGAAGTTTTAGCTTCGCTTGGTAGACGCCATGATTCCAATCAATTATTGGACTCTTGCGAATGGATTTCTGCTTTTTTTGAGCAAGGTGAAATGTATAGCTGGAGCTTAGATCTTATTCAAAACCTTCCAGGACATAATCTTGCTTTTTGGGAAAAACAGTTGGAAATGATTTTAGAAATTTGTCCACCACACCTTTCTATTTATGATCTTTCTATTGAGAAAGGAACAGTCTTCGCTTGGAGAAAACTTCGTGGAGAATTGAACTTACCCAATGATGATCTTGCAGCGGATGTAGCTCAATTAACTAGCTCTAAGTTGAAGAATGCTGGCTATGCCAGATATGAAATTTCAAATTATGCTCTGCCTGGACATGCTTCCAGGCATAACAGAGTTTATTGGAGTGGAGCAGGTTGGTGGGGGGTAGGTTTAGGTGCTGCTAGTTGCCCCTGGGGTAAAAGATTGCATAGACCAAAGAAACGCTCTGAATATGAAGCTTGGTTATTAACTCAAGAAACTTATGGTCTTGATAAATCTTTGCAGCATTTATATCAACAGCCAATCGATTTGGATGAGCTTTTCATTGTTGGACTTCGTCGTAGAGAAGGAATTGATTTTGAAGAATTAGCTGAAGATTGGGGTTGGAATCCAATTCAAAGAAAAGCATTCTTAGAAGAATTAGAAAAGTATTGGAAGGATTCTTTGAAAAGGGGATGGATACAGCGTAAAGGCTCAAGATTTGCTCTTCACGATCCTGAAGGAATGGATGTTAGTAATCATGTGCTTGTGGAAATGCTTTTGTGGTGGGATTCCCTTCCTAAAGATGCTGTTGCTTTACCCATTGCTTAAGAGTATGACTAAATAATTCTTTTCCTTCTATTAGGGGCTTTGTAAAGGGGGGCTGCTTGTCTGTGAGCCCTAGTAAATCAGCCGTTACTCTTACTTGCCCATCACAATGATCTCCAGCTCCTATTCCAATAACGGGAATAATCAATTTTTCTCTTAGATTCTTTGCAATGTTATCTGGGACATGCTCTAGAACGATTGCAAAGCATCCGGCATTTTCCAATTGAATTGCTTGATCAATGAGTTTGTTTTGGCTAATAGGATCTTCAGCTTGTCTTTTGTACCCAAGATTATTTACTGATTGAGGAGTTAATCCAAGATGCCCCATTACTGGAATACCCATACGAATTAATCGATTTATAACTGTAAGCACCTCTCTTTCAGCGCCTTCAAGTTTTACTGCAGATGCACATGAGTTTTTAAGTAAAGTGCCAGCAGCTGAAACTGCTTTATCTTCTCCGCATTGATAGCTGAGAAATGGTAAATCACAAACTACTAAAGGTTGCTTATCAACTGGATTTTTAAACCCTCTTCCAACGGCTTGAGCATGATGAAGCATTTGTTCAAGTGTTATGGGCAATGTTGTTGTATGTCCATGGACAAACATTGCCAACGAATCCCCTACTAGAACTACATCTGCCCCAGCATCTTCGACTATTGAGGATGAAATACTATCCCAGGCAGTAAGTATTGTGATTGGTTTTCTAAGTTCTTTGAATCGAACTAATTCCTTTGGGATCATTTAGCTTTTCTGCTAAAGGGGGAGTAATTGCTAAAATTTAGGAGACTCGGCCCATGCGGCTTTAACGCCTATATCTGGTCAGGACCGGAAGGTAGCAGCCAAACGGGATGCTTAAAGCAGGCGTGGAATCCGGGTCACCTAAAATTCAACACTTAAGTATCAGACTCTCTTCGAATTTGTCTGAGTCTAAGGAATTCAGGAATACTTGCTCCAGGTTCTTTGTTTGTATTTTGCCTATAAAGAGATTGAGGTGTCAGTTTAGAGCTTGACCTTTGATTTTTATAAGGCTGGCTGCCATTAAATCCAGTTGCTATGACAGTTACTTGGACTTCGCCTTCAAGTTCCGGGTCAATAACTGCACCTACAATAATATTTGCCTCTGGGTCCACTACATCTGAAATCACTTCAGATGCTGATGTCATATCTTCCAAGGTCATATCTTTGCCTCCAGTAATATTTAAAACACATCCTTTAGCACCATCAATGCGACTGGCTTCAAGTAAAGGACTATTTATTGCAGCTTGAGCGGCTTCTACAGCCCTAGATCGTCCTGAGCCAAAACCAATGCCAAGTAAAGACGTTCCAGCTTCAGTCATGACAGATCGAACATCTGCAAAGTCAACATTTACCAACCCAGGACAAGTGATTATGTCACTAATGCCTTTGACGCCCATTCTTAGTATATCGTCTGCATTGCGAAAGGCTTCTTGGAGAGGAGCAGCTGCATTGACATCTTTTAATCGATCATTTGGTATGACAATTAATGTGTCAACATTTTCTGCAAGTCTTTCTATCCCTTCGTCGGCTTGACGCATTCTTCGCCGCCCTTCAAAACTAAAGGGCTTGGTAACAATGGCAACGGTAAGGGCTCCAGTCTCTTTGGCAACTTCAGCTACCACCGGCGCGGCTCCAGTGCCAGTGCCCCCTCCCATGCCCGCTGCAATAAATACTAAATCTGCCCCTTCTAGTGCCTGTTGAAGATCAGCACGAGATTCTTCTGCGGCTTTTTGGCCAATGCTTGGATTCCCTCCAGCACCTAGGCCTCTAGTCAAAGTTTGACCAAGTTGAACTCTGTTCTGAGCAGAGGATTGAAGCAACGCTTGAGCGTCTGTATTAAGGACACGATATGAGACCCCTTTTAGGTCGCTGAGAATCATTCGGTTAACAGCATTGCTGCCTCCACCTCCAACACCAATTACTTCTATCCGGGCGTTTTGACTTGGTTGAATGCCTTCAACGTTGGAAAGCCCTAAATTGTTGCCCATGCCCATGACCATATGAAGGATTTAAATACTAATTTTTTGTGCATTATGAACTAGTGAGAGAGTTCTGTTGGCTTTTTCAATAAAGTCTAGATATAAGTGGGCGTAAAATCAGTGATCACTGACTTTTCTTTAACCTTAGTTTTGAAAATAAAATCCTAATTAAGGCTAGGGAGCCTAATTTATCTTATTTGAAAAGTAATTTAGGCCTAGAAGGATCTTTTAAATCAATAGTCGTTTGTAAATCGTCTGTAAACCTTTTAGGTAAGTTCTTTGTCAGATAAACAATTGTTGAAACTTGCTCTCTAAGGATAGAAGGGTTGTAGCCCAATTCAATTAGTTCAAAGTCTTTAGTTTTAAGACTGATTTCTCCATTTGGGGACAAAATTATTTTTTGCAGAGGATTTCTTAGCTTGTCTTGGTTTTGATAAATGTATGCAATCCATTTTTGATGACTTTTCATCCAGCCATCAATAGAAAGACTCAGGTCGTTGATTTTGTACCTTGACTGAAGAGGATCACCAAGCTCTATCCAATGGGCATCTTTATCTATCAACCCTTGCTCAATCCCTTGTGGGCCAATGCGAGTTGCTTTTGCTACTGGCTCTCTCTCTTGAATTTCAAGGTAGATCCCTGGAGGATAGATCCTCCGGCTAGACCTAACTACTTTTATGGGAAGTTTTTTCAGCAGACTTTCTTCAACTTGCTTAGGGTTTATTTCTAATAATGGGACGGGTAGTTTGATTCCTAAATGTCTGACAATTCTTTTCTTATGTATATAGTTGTTGCCTTTAATTTGAATATTCTCTGCATTAATTTCTTCCCAGCCATTGTTGATTAAGCACAAACTTAAAAATGAGGATGCGAAAATAAAAAAGAAAACTCTCCAAAGATAAATCAATGTAGAGGGAAGATTTGGATCATATGAATTCTTCGGTTTTAATTTCTTCATAGATCACAACGGGCTTTTCCCATAAGTTGCCCCATCCATTGCCGAGCTCTTTCAGCATCTGAAAATGGGACATCTATTTCTTTTCCGCAGCCGATTAATCTTAATCGACATTGGCCTTGGGATTCACTAGTAAGAGGTGCTTCGCCTGAGCTAAGCGCCATGAGTTCAACAAGTTCTAATTGTTTAATTTCAAAAGAGTCTTGGTCGCTGAATTTTCCTGCTTCGAAACTGCTCCAGCAAAGTATTCCATCTTTTAATCGTGCTGCACCAGAACTATCTAGCTTTGCCAGTTCTGAATCTTTAGCCCAATTTCTAAAAAGATTTTGCCTTCTTCTTTCTATCCACCCAAGCGAGGCTAAAAGTAAAAAAACTATTAATAGAGGGAACCAGAGCAAGCCATGAGTCATAGTTTTAGTAAAAGTGTTTCTCTAGGCACCAGTGAAATCAAACTAATTCATTCTCTAGCTGTTTCAACTAATATTGAGACTAATTCATGCATCTCTAACCCAGATTCTCTCCATAGCATTGGATACATGCTTTGTTTGGTAAACCCAGGCAAAGTATTTATTTCATTGATCCAGATTTGGTTGCTTTCTTCTCTATAGAAAAAATCAACTCTTGCAAGACCTTCGGCACAAATAGCTTTGCATGCTTTTAAAGCTAAGTTTTGAATTTGCTTCGTTGTTTCTTCACAGATAGGTGCCGGAATCAAGGTTTTGCTCAAACCTTCCGTGTATTTAGTTTCATAGTCATACCAATCTGAATGATGTCGAACTTCACCAACACATGAAGTTCGAATGTCTTTTTTGCCTAGAACACCACATTCAAGTTCTCTAGCAATAACACTTTTCTCGACAACAATTCTTTTATCAAGAGATGATGCAATTCCTAGGCCTTTTACAAGTTGTTCTCTTTTGTATGCCTTGCTAATACCAACTGAAGACCCCAGGTTGGCAGGTTTTATAAAACAGGGGTATCCCAATTGGTTCTCAATTCTTTTAATTAACGACAAAAGACTATCTGGCTGTAATAGTTCATTTGCTTCACAAGCACAGTATGGGACTTGAGGTAGACCTGCTGCTGTGAAAGCGATTTTCATCGCAATTTTATCCATGCCTAACGCAGAGCCTAAGACTCCAGACCCAACAAAAGGTTTGCTTGTTAATTGTAAAAGCCCTTGAATTACCCCATCTTCTCCATTAGGTCCATGTAGTATTGGATACCATACGTCTACTTCTTCTGTGCATTTCGGTAGAGCTCTAAACCCTTCCTTTGGTAATGGGTCTGGAAGATCTTCTTCCTTCAATTCATACCCTTTCCCTAATGCTTTAGCTGCTACCGGATCACCCCACCATCTACCTTTGTGATCAATATAATTGTTAATCACTTTGAAACGGTTTGAATTAGTTCTTGTTTGTAAGGAGTTTGCTATTGCTATTGCCGATTTAATGGAGACATTGTGTTCCCTAGAAGCACCTCCAAAAATAATACCTACTTTTATTAGGGGATTAGACATATAAAATCGAAATTAAGTGTTCGGTAAAAGGTCTTTTTTATATCGCAATTACCCCGCTTAACGAGAAGGATCGAACTTCTTTGATCCTTACGTTAACTAAATCTCCTGGTTTATACGATTTGCTTTTAGAATCTTCTCCTGGGAAGAAAACTAGTCGATTTGTCCTTGTCCTTCCCATTAATTGTCTACTGTCCTTTGGATTAATACTTTCGACTAAGATTTCTTCTAGTTGTCCTTGATAGCGTTTATTTCTTTCTTTGGCTGTTTTCTCTACTAAAGCATTTAGTTTTCTTAAGCGGTCTATTTTTACTTCTTCGGAAATTTGATCGGGTCTTAATGCAGCAGGTGTATTGGGCCTAGGTGAATAAGCTGCTGTATTTAATTGATCAAAACCAATTTCTTCAACAAGTTCAAGGGATTTTTGGAATTGATGATTGGTTTCTCCTGGGAAAGCAACGATTACATCTGCACTGATAGAAGCATCCGGCATCAATTCTCTTATTTGAGAGATTATTCTTTTGTATTTTTCTATTTTGTATCCCCTACCCATCTCTTGAAGAATCTCGTTATCACCGCTCTGAAAAGGGATGTGAAAATGCTCGCAAACTTTTGGTAATTGCGAACAAGCGTGTATCAATCTAGAACTGAAATATCTTGGATGACTCGTTGCGAATCTAATGCGTTTGATCCCTTCGATATCATGAATAAAATAAAGTAAATCAGTTAATGTATTTTTTCTTCTCCCTTGAGAAGTTATGCCTGGTAAATCTCTCCCATACGCATCAATATTTTGTCCAAGCAGTGTTATTTCTTTATAGCCTTTGTCGGCAAGTATTTCTATTTCTTCTTTGATTGCTTCAGGAACTCTTGATTGTTCTTTCCCTCTCACTGCTGGAACTACACAATATGTACATCTTTCATTACATCCATAAATAACATTTACCCATCCACATACGTTGCTATCTCTTCTAGCAGTCGTCAAATCTTCTAATATTTGACTTTCTTCGGTTGCGATTACTTGTTGACCAGTGTCAACTTTATTTAAAAGAGTTTCCAACCTATTTGCATGTTGGGGTCCCATAACGAGATCCAGCTCGGGAACTCTACGAAGAAGGGATTCACCTTCTTGTTGAGCTACACAGCCTGCTACAACTAATTTGAGATTAGGAGATGATTTTTTTCTTAGAGCTTGACGTCCTAGATAGCTATAAACCTTTTGTTCAGCATTATCTCTAATAGTGCAAGTGTTATAAACAACTAAGTCTGCTTTGAGTTCAGCTTCTGCTATTTGGTAACCCATACTTTCAAGAATCCCAGCCATTCGTTCTGAGTCTGCTTTATTCATTTGGCACCCAAAAGTGGTTATCCAATAACTACCTCTGCTGGGCTTATTCCTTTGAGGTGGTTCGTTTATAGAATTTGGCTTGGTTGATAACACAGTTGGAAAGGATCCGTTACTAAAAGTTCATAGAGCTCTTAATATTCCGGTTGTGAAGGACTTTTTAGCTTTGATAAAAACTTAAACTCCATAAAATTGTTTTACAAGGGCGAGCGAGGGGATTCGAACCCCCGAATAGCGGCGCCACAAGCCGCTGCCTTAACCACTTGGCGACGCCCGCCGTGTATATATAAATTTACCAATTCGCCTTTACCGTCAGTGAAATGATTGACAAAAAAACGTCAGATTTAGATATTTCTTCTCTTGAGGCTTTGGTCCCTTTAGGCTTAATAGGCCAAGGAATTGACCTGGCAGATGCAGAAATTACAGCAGGAGGCCTTTGCCCACTTCGCATTTCATGGAGTGAAAAAGGTATTAGCAGCTTGCAACCAATTGAAACTCCATCTAATTCTTCTTTGAACTTTATTTTGCCTAGGTTTGTTGAAACCCATGCTCATATTGACAAAGCATTTACTTGGAAAAATTATCCAAATTTAGATGGAACTTATATTGGGGCTTTTGAAGCAAATATAAAAGAGCATCAGTGTCGGACTGAGCAGAGCGTTTTCTTTAATGCAGAAACTTCTTTGAAACTCTCAATAAGGAATGGTTTTCGAGCAATTCGAACACATATTGATAGTTTCGGACCCTTTGCAGACTTTACTTGGGAAGTTATTGCTGAACTTCAAAAAAAATGGGCTCAATTTATTCACTTACAGCTTGTTGCCATGGTGCCTTTGGATTATTGGATGACTGAGGAAGGTAAAAAGATGGCTAAAAAAGTTGCCAATAAAGGTGGGCTTTTGGGAGGTGTGTTAGCCCCTCCTTTTAACTCCGTCCATGCAAAAAATTGTTTACGAACATTATTTAATCTTGCAAACTCCCTTGGGTGCGGAATTGATTTGCATATAGATGAATCGCAAAGTTATCCTGCTGCTGGTTTGAATCAATTAATTAATGCTCTCGATCATATTCATTTAGAAGTGCCTATAACTTGTAGTCATTTAAGCAATATGAGTTTGCTTTCAGATAGAAGTATGAATTTTTTTTCAGATCGTTTAGCTCATCATCAAGTAAATGTTGTAGCCCTGCCTTTGACTAATGCTTGGTTATTGGGTCGAGTTGAGGCTAAGACCCCTTTGAAAAGACCAATGGCTCCTATCGCGCAGCTGCAAAGGGCAGGCGTAAATGTTGCTATAGGGGGAGACAATGTTCAAGATCCATGGTTCCCCGGAGGAAACTTTGATCCTTTATCTTTAATTGCTTCTTCAATGCCAATTACACAACTTCGACCTTGGACTAGGCTTGGTTTAGCCCCTTTTACTACTGCTGCCGCTAGATTAATGAATCTTGAATGGGATTGTACTTTTGAAGTAGGAGGTTCGGCAGACTTTATTGTTTTAGAAGCAGAAAATTGGTCAGAAGTTCTTTCTTGTTCTGCTCAGAGAAAAGTCATAATCAGAGGCAGTATTCTCGAAGACCAGCTTTTTGATTGCGTTTCATCTAAATAGCGAATACTTAATGAAATGACTAATGCATTGCCAAATGACTTCTTAAAAGAACTTCTTGAATTAGATGAATTGGATTGTTTTCAAAACCTAAATGAAAGAAGAAGATTTTCAAGAGATTTTTATGATTACTCTCCAGTACTTGCAAAAAAATTAAGTGATTGTTGTGCTGATATTGCAGTAAAGCCATATTCTATTAAGGCAGTTATTTCTGTAGTTAGCATATGTAGTCAATATGAAATTCCCATAACTTTAAGAGGAGCAGGAACTGGAAATTATGGACAATGTGTTCCTTTAAAAGGAGGAGTTGTGATCATTATGAGTGCTTTGAATTCTATAAGGGAGTTTGATTCTTTTACAGGTCAGGTAACTGTGGAACCGGGATGCTTAATGGGCGATCTGGATAAATATCTTTCTGATAAGGGTAGGCAGTTAAGGCTATTACCAAGTACTTGGAAGACGGCATCTATAGGTGGGTTTGTTTCAGGAGGTTCAGGCGGTGTTGGATCTATTAGATGGGGATTTTTGCGTGACCCCGGCCATTTGCATGGGCTTGAAGTAATTACAATAGGAGACTACCCACAGCAGATAAACCTTGACGCTTCTTCCTCAGAGGCGTTGAATCATGCTTATGGTACAAACGGAATTATTACAGCTCTAACGCTCTCTACCGCGCCTTTAGTTCAATGGCATGAAATTACTATTGATTGTGCTAGCTGGACTGATGCCGTTCACCTTTTAAAACGTTGTAGTGAAGTCGCTGTAAATCTTTTTCTGGGCAGTTTGTTGCAAAAAGAGATCGTAGAAAATATTCCAAACTGGAGTGGAGAATCTACCGGGCAACATCGATTATTGTTTTTAGTAGACCCCGATGGGATAAAAACACTTAAAAGACTGGCTATAGAAAGAGGTGCCTCTTTTAATCATTTAGGGAAAGAAGGGAATAGTAATGGTTTAAGGGAAATGACATGGAATCACACCACCTTACATATGAGATCTATAGATTCAAATTGGACTTATTTGCAAATGCTTTTACCTTTAAATGAGATCGAAGCGATAAAAATTATTAGTAAAAAATGGAAAAAAAATATACTTTGGCATCTTGAGTCAGTTCGTCAGCAAGGAGGACAACGGATTGCTGCACTGCCTTTGGTTAGGTGGCAAGGTGAAACTGAATTAAAAGAATTAATTGATGATTGTAAGAATGTTGGAGCAATTGTATTCAACCCACATGTTGTAACTGTAGAAGATGGTGGCTTGGGTGTTGTGGATGCAGATCAAGTTAACGCCAAGAAATCTTTTGACCCAAAAGGAATACTTAACCCTGGAAAGTTAAAAGGTTGGTTATAGCTCATTGAGAATATATTTCATTCGATAAGAAATTCCCGATTAAATACAGAGAGCCAGTTATTACTATGGGTAATTTCTCTTTATAGTTTCCTTTTAATAATAAACTTTCTAAGATTTCACTAATACTATTAGCGGGAAATATCCTTTTGGAGATTTTGGGAAAAATTTCCTCAATTTCTTGTACTTTCCAACTAGCTGAGCCTGGTACCGGGACTATAGAAACAATATCATTATTACCCAGCAAAGTGTTAATTATTTCAGGAGCTTGCTTATGAGCTTGTATACCAATAATCCAATAAATACCTTTTTCTTGATTCTTCCATAATAAGCGTTCTTTAGCTAAAGCTTTCGCTCCATGTACATTATGTGCACCATCAAGAATTAAAGGAATATTTTTCCAGGAAATGTTTTGTAGTCTTCCTGGCCATTGTGCATTTGCGAGACCTTTTTTAATTGCTTTATTGTTAATATTCCATCCAAGACCTGATAAAGATTCCAAAATCCCTTTTGCAACAGCTGCATTCTCCCTTTGTATTTCTCCAGGTATCCCTAGTTGCCATTGCTTAGATAAAGGCTTTAACCAATGAACTTTTGCATTTTTGTTAGATGCAACTCTTTCTATAATATTTCTTACTTCATTGTCTTGGCTACAACTAAAGATATTGCTTCCATTGGAAATAACAGCAGCTTTTTCTTTGGCAATACTAGATAAATCTTTCCCAAGGTGTTCGCAATGATCTAACCCAATGCCACCGAACCCTATTAAAGGTCTATAAGGATAGGCTGTAGTTGCATCTAGTCTTCCTCCAAGACCAACTTCAAGAATTATTAAATCAACTTTATTAGAGTAAAAATGATCTAATGCTGTAAGAATTATTATTTCAAAAGAAGTTAAATTATTTCTCTTTATTATGGGTTTAAGTTTATTCAGCCTTGCTTCGAATTCTTCAGATTGAATTTCTTGACAGTTTATTCTAATTCTTTCACACCAACTCTCAAGATGAGGTGATGTAGTGCAACCAGTTTTGATACCAGCTTCGGTTAAACAACTCTCAAGGAAGCAAGTAATAGATCCTTTGCCATTAGTGCCAGCAATTTGGATAGCAGGAATATCTTTATAGCATTTTTTTGTTTCTAGCAAAGCAACTTTGATTCGCTCTAGGCCAAGAGTCATACTTTTGGGATTGGCTGAATCTAATAATGTTTTTATCTTATTAGAGCTTTTTTGCTTAATAATTCCCAATTAAAGTAAACTAGAAAATGTTCTATTTAATTTATTTAGCAGAATATTTATTTCCTTTTTAGTAATTATAAGGGGAGGCACAAATCTAATGACATTTTCTCCAGCAGAGATGATTAAAAGACCTTGCTGAATTGCTTCATCTATAATGCCTTTCGCTTTTAAATGGGAGTCTTCTCTGATAACAAGACCTTGCATTAAACCTATGCCTCTAGTTTCTTGCAGATGTATTGGATTCTTATCAATAATTTTTAAAAGCCCTTCTTTTAACTGATTGCCTCTATGAACAACATTCTCGAGTAAATCTCTGCATTCGATCTCTTGAGCAACTGTCAATGCTGCTCTACATGCAAAAGGGTTGCCGCCAAAAGTGCTTGCATGATCACCTATATCAAAAATATTTGCATTTTCTTTAGCCAATAAGGCACCAATCGCATGACCACTGCCTAGGCCTTTTGCAATAGTGAAGGCATCTGGTTCTATATCAAGATTTTCATATCCCCATAGTTTCCCTGTCCTTCCCATGCCTGTTTGCACTTCATCAAAAATTAAAAGTATTTTGTGTTTAGTACAAATGTCTCTGATTAATTTAAAAAATTGTTTTTCACCTGGATGCAATCCCCCTTCCCCTTGGATTGGCTCGATTAAAACTGCAGCAATCTCTGACCCACTTCCAATTATTTTAGAGTGTAATTCTTGAAAGGAATTGGAATCATTATATGTAAAGAAATTAAATCCTTGAACTAGTGGAGAAAAACCTTCTTGGTACTTTTCTTGACCTGTGGCACTTAATGTAGCGAGAGTTCTTCCATGAAAACTTCTTTTAGCAGAAAGGATAATAGGATTATCAATCCCTCTTTTCTTGCTATATTTGCGCGCTAATTTAATAGCGGCTTCATTGGCTTCTGCACCACTGTTGCAGAAAAAAACACTGCTTGCGCAACTCTTAGCTATCAACCATTGTGCTAGTTCTTCTTGTTCTGGAATGTGATAAAGGTTTGAGACATGTTGGATCTTTTTTAATTGCCTTGTAAGTGCTTTCCGTATTTTCCTGTCGCTATGCCCAAGCGTGCAAGTTGCAATTCCAGCGACTGCATCAAGATATTTGTTGCCTTTCTGATCCCAAACCCATACTCCTTTCCCTTTAGCGATATGAATAGGAAGTCTTTGATATGTTTGCATTAAAGGAGTGGGAGCGGTCGGACTCGAACCGACAAACCCGAAGGTGCCGCATTTTGAGTGCGGTGCGTCTACCAATTCCACCACGCTCCCAATGGATCCCAGCGATTTCTCACTGGACATTGTAGAACTATAGGCGAGAAAATGCCTGTTTTTGGCTTCTTATGGATGAATAGAATGTTGTTGCTTTTGAATGGACGAACAAAATGAACTAGACGAATTAATTTTCATGAGTGACATATATAGAAGGAAATTAATAATTTGTATTTGAAATTTCAAGGATTCAACTTTATTATATTCAAATCTACTTCTTTTTACTTAGTTTAAATATATTAGGAAGGTCGTGAAATGAAGTTGTTTAAAATCTCTAAGGAAACTTAGGCAACCTCCTTCTCCTTCTCTGAAAAGCTTTCGTTTAAAAAGTGTGATTTATTCTTATAGCTTTTACTAGCAAAGGAGTCTATTTTTCTATGCGCTCTAATTATGTTTGCGCCAACATTGTTTAGTTTATTCTCCATCTTTTCATAACCTCTATCAAGATAGTTAACGCCTTGAATATTACTCTTTCCTTTTGCAGAGAGACTTGCAAGAACAAGGGCAGCTGATGAACGTAAATCGCCAGCTGAAATAGATTTTCCAACTAATTTAGAAACACCTTTGATAAAAGCTGTATTGCCCTGCAGGTCAATTAAAGCGCCCATCTTTTGCAATTCCCCTACATGCTGCATCCTTCTTTCAAAGATGGTTTCTTTGATAATGCTATTACCTTTAGCAGTAGCCATTAGCGCCATGAAAGGAGCTTGTAAATCAGTTGGGAAGCCAGGATAGGGCTCAGTTGTTATATCAACAGCTGTTATCAATTTTGGAATAATGGTCAAATTGTCATTATTTACTTCTATTTCACAACCACAATCACGAAGTTTTTGAATTACGGCTTCCAAATGTTCGGGTGTTACAGGTTTGATAGTGAGCGTAGATCTGGTTATTGCTGCGGCAATTAAAAAAGTTCCTGCCTCAATTCTATCTGGAATAACTTTGTGATGACAGCCATTTAGCTTTGTGACCCCATCAATAATTATTGTTTTAGTACCTGCTCCTTTGACCTTGGCACCCATTGAATTAAGCATTTTTGCAAGATCTTGTATCTCAGGCTCTTGCGCAGCGTTTTCTAAAATAGTTCTTCCTTCAGCAAGGGTTGCAGCCATGAGAGTAGTCTCTGTAGCTCCTACGCTTTGGCAATTAAATTTGATACAAGTCCCTTTTAAAGTTTTTTCAGATGGTGGCAATTTGGCAATTACTGTTCCATCGTTAATGGATACAAATGCTCCCAATGCTTTAAGACCTCGAATATGCTCGTCAATTGGCCTATGACCTATTTTGCATCCCCCTGGCAAAGGGATTCTGACTTCGCCTAATCTTGCAAGTAGAGGACCAATGCAGAAAAAACTTGCCCTTAAAGCATTGACAAGACTTGACGGGAGCTCTTTATTTGCAATTTGCTTGGCGTTTAATTGGAATGTATGAGAATTTTGTTGGGTGCTGATACCTATATAGTTAAGGAGTTTAGACATCACCTTTATATCTGTAAGATCAGGAACGTTTTCTAGAAAAATAGTGTCATCAGTAAGCAACGATGCTGCCATCAAGGCTAGAGCAGAGTTTTTAGCACCATTTATATGTATTTCTCCTGACAGAAAATTAGTGCCAGAAACTTCTAAACACTCTGTATATAGGCTTCTTTGGCTAGCTGCAATGCGAGGCATGCATATATCTAATCATTAGAGACCTATATTGACAAGTTCTTTTTGAGAAGTCTAGCTATATGAATAACAAATACTAAAACTTGGGAATTATTTAATATTTAACAAGTCAATTTTTATTTGTCTAGTTTAAGAATATTCAATTTTATTTTTAGCTGTCTGCAATATGGCAATTAGAGCTTGAATTTAGATGCTTAAATTCCTTATAGGACAATATGTTTTAAATGCTTTAAAATAAGTGAAACTATGCGGATGTGGCGGAATTGGTAGACGCGCATGTTTCAGGTACATGTAGCCTTGTGCTGTGGGAGTTCAAGTCTCCCCATCCGCATTATTGTTAGTATCTTATAGCCATGATTTTGATCAAAATAACTAATTCATCTGAATTAATTGCTACCAAGGTGGGGCAACTGATCGAACGATTTACACCGGATGGTATTGATGAAACTCTTGTAGAAGAAGCAATAATAAAACAAATGATCAAGACACTTTCAGAGGAAGGGGTGAAAGGCGAAATATCTTTAGTAAATGGACTTGAAGTTGAAAATGAAAAGTTAGTTTTAAAAAATAGTTTTGCTGTAAATCAGCTGTCACTCTTTTGAGGAGCAGTAGCCATTTCTTTTGACTTGCCAGTTATATCCAGTCGGCGTAACCCTTTAGTACGTCGTTTTAGATCTTTCTCTAATGCCAAAGGACGTTCGAAAGAAAGTTTATTGCTTTTAGAGGGAACCCATTTGTTGCAAGAAACTATAAATAACAAATTATTCCCGAAAGAAGTTATTGCAACACCTGAATGGGTAGCAAAGCATCCAAAACTATTAAAAAACCTACCAAAGAGTATTCGGTTGAATTTGGTAACTTTTCCAGTTCTTGAAGCTGCTTTAACTACTAGCACTCCAGATGGTGTTGCATGTTTACTTGATAAGGCTTGCCTCCCAAAATTAAAGCATAAACCTCACTTTGTTTTGGCTTTGGATAGGTTGCAGGACCCAGGGAATGTTGGGACATTATTTAGAACAGCTCTTGCAGCTGATATAGATATTTTGTGGCTTGCCTTGGGAGCAGACCCATGTAATCAAAAGGTTTTAAGATCTTCCGCTGGCGCAGTGTTCCAATTACCTTTTTTGCGGTGGAGTGATTCGGTAGAAAAATCTGTTGAACAACTAGCCGATAATTTACGAATATCTGCAAAAGATGATTATCAAGTTGTGGGAACTTATCCTTATAGAGGTTCTGATGGAAATGAGGTTCTGCCCTATTGGAATATTGATTGGCTTAAGCCAACTGTTTTGGTTTTAGGCAATGAAGGTGATGGCCTTCATCCAAGAATAAAAGATTGCTGCACACACTATGTGACTTTGCCTCATAGTCAGGCAGTTGAATCTTTAAATGTTGCATCTTCAGCCGTTCCTCTACTGTTGGAAAGGCGAAGGGCCAAAATGACCACTTATATGAACAAGAACGGTGAGCAAAGCAAATTTTGACTTTGACATAATTGTCATAGGCGCAGGCTACGGTGGCTTTGATGCTGCAAAGCATGCCGCTGAGAAAGGGCTAAGTGTTGCGATTGTTGAATCCAGGGAAATGGGAGGTACATGTGTGAACAGAGGCTGTGTACCTTCAAAAGCATTACTTGCAGCAAGTGGGAAGGTAAGGGAACTTGCAGATTCGGAGCATCTTGCAACCTTTGGAATTCATTCAGCACCAGTTAGGTTCGAAAGGCAAAAAATAGCTGACCATGCCAATAATTTGGTACTTAACATTCGAAAAAATTTAACGAAGACTCTTGAACGCTCTGGGGTGAAGATTTTAAGAGGAAAGGCAAGATTAGAAGGACCCCAAAAGGTAGGTATAAGAGAAATTAATGGCATAGACAGGCTAGTTACTGCACATGATGTAATTATTGCTACTGGGTCAGACCCTTTTGTTCCGCCTGGTATTGAGATTGATGGCAGGACTGTTTTCACTAGTGACGAAGCTATTAACCTTGAATGGTTACCTCGTTGGATAGCGATTATTGGAAGCGGTTATATAGGTCTGGAATTCGCAGATGTTTATACAGCTTTAGGTTGCGAAGTGACTATGATCGAAGCTCTAGAGAGGGTTATGCCTACTTTTGATACAGATATTGCAAAAATTGCTTCTCGTAATTTGATTCAAGCTAGGGATATAGATGCTCGTTCAGGAGTCTTGGCAAGTAAAATTTCTCCAGGATGTCCAGTAAAAATTGAATTGTCTGATGTTAATACCAGAGAGTTTGTTGAAGATTTGGAAGTTGATGCAGTATTGGTCGCTACCGGTAGAGTCCCAACTAGTTCAGAATTGAATTTGGAATCATTAGGAGTGAAAACAAATAGGGGCTATATACCTATAGATGATTCAATGAGAGTTCTTGTAGAAGGTAAACCTCTATCTAATTTGTGGGCAGTAGGTGATGTTACAGGGAAATTGATGCTTGCTCATACAGCCGCAGCCCAAGGCACAGTAGCGGTTGATAACATTCTCGGTGAATCTAGGGAAATAGATTATCGAAGTATCCCCGCAGCAACATTTACTCATCCTGAGATAAGTTCAGTGGGATTAAGTGATTTAGAAGCAAATAAACTTGCTCAAAGTGATAAGTTTGATCTAGGAGTTGTTAGAAGTTACTTCAAGGCAAATTCAAAGGCATTAGCAGAACTAGAGAGTGATGGGTTAATGAAATTACTTTTCAGGAGAGATACGGGAGAGGTTTTAGGTGCACATATCTTTGGAATGCATGCTGCAGACTTGATACAGGAAGTTGCCAATGCAATATCTAGACGGCAAAGTGTTGTTGAATTGGCAAAGGAAGTTCATACTCATCCAACTCTTAGTGAGGTAGTTGAAGTCGCTTATAAGCAAGCTGCTAGTCAATTAATTCAGGTTTCACAGACTTAGTTTCGAGTTAGCTTTTTAAACATGGATCTTCGACGACGTCCTCCAAATCCAAAAGTCAAGGTGGCTAATTTGGAGTATGCAATACCTCATGAAGATAGTGAGCCAAGAAATATTCTTGAAAAGATCTTATGGGAGAAAGATCACGAAATTTCTCTTTCCAAAAATCGAGTGCCATTAGAAAAACTTAAATCAAAGATTGTAGGTTTGCCTGAAACAAAAAATTTTTTAGAAGCACTCAGAACATCTAAGAAATGTCCCGCAGTCATAGCAGAGATAAAAAAAGCAAGTCCTAGTAAAGGTGTTATTCGTGAAGATTTTAACCCTATTGATATAGCGCTTTCTTATAAAGAAGGAGGTGCAACATGCTTGTCAGTACTTACCGATAAAAAATTCTTTCAAGGGGGCTTTGATGTGCTCAAGCAAGTAAGAAAAACAGTTGATTTGCCTTTGCTTTGTAAGGAATTTATTATTCAACCATATCAGTTGTATCAAGCTAGAGTCTCAGGTGCAGATGCGGTTTTGTTAATTGCAGCAATACTTTCAGATCAAGACCTTGTTTATTTAAAGAAAGTTGCATCTAATCTAGGTATGGATGTATTGGTAGAGGTTCATGATTCGAAAGAACTTTCAAGAGTATTAGATATCCAAAGTTTTGACCTTATCGGAATTAATAATCGCGATCTTAAAAATTTTGAAATTGATTTGAAAACTACTGAAAAAGTTATTAATTCCAATAGAGATAGATTACATAATCAAGAAGTCGTTTTAGTAAGTGAATCTGGGATATCTTCGCGGAAAGATTTAGATAGTGTTGCTTCCTATGGAGCAAACGCAGTATTAGTTGGAGAGTTTTTAGTTAGCCAATCTGATGTTCAAACTGCTTTGAAAAAATTAATCTCAGGTTGAATGTATTTGCTAATGACAAATTCAATATCTTTGTATGTGCGAAAAATTGCAACACCAAGCTTATTGATAAGGCAGACTGAAAGTAACTTCTTGGGAAAATGCTAGTAAGTATATTCACTGGATTTGCAGCTGGGGCTGTTCACGTTGTAGGCGGAGCAGACCATTTGGTTGCTATCGCTCCAACTGCACTAAAACACCCTCGATTGGCTTTCAAGAATGGACTGGCTTGGGGCCTGGGTCATTCTGCAGGTGTTGTCGGTTTATCCGCAATAGCAATATGCGTTAAAGATTTAGTTCAGATACAAAAAATGTCTACTTTGGCTGAATTTAGTGTAGGGATAGTCCTTCTAGTGGCAGGTGTATTTGCTCTGAAGAGAGCTTTTGGCCTCCATATACATACTCACGATCACAACCATGGCAAAGGCTATCAACATCAGCATGTACATTTTCATTTACGAGGTAATAAGCAACATGGAGTTCATACACATGCTGTGACGAGCCTAGGGGTTTTGCATGGACTTGCAGGAGCTAGTCATTTGCTTGCTGTTATTCCTGCTTTGGCGCTGCCACCAATAGGAGCCTTTACTTATATTATTTCCTACCTTTTTGGTTCTATCGCTGCAATGCAAGGTGTTGTACTTGCCATATCTTTGGCAACTTTCAAGGCAGGAAGGAAAGCTTTGCCTTTAATGGTTGGATTTATAGGCGGAATATCTATTTTGACCGGATTTTTCTGGGTTCAAAAAACCTCATCTTATATTCTTTAAATTAGCAAAAAACTATACTTTTCTTGGGATTATCTCTTCAACAATTCCCATTATTTGTTCTTTCCTGATCAATCCGAATTGACGACTATCAATACTTCTATCTTTATTATCGCCTCTGACTTCAATTAAGGGTAAGGCTAATTTAAAAATTCTCTTTACCAATAATTGTTTATTTTGGATTGGATGCTTGATAACAACTAATTTCCCCTCCTCAAGGCGGTGAGTTTGATTTTTTAAAGGCTTATAAATTAAAAAATCACCAGGATTAATAGTTGGCTGCATAGAGTCTCCGACAACACGACAGTATCGTCGAAGTCCAATAATTACAAAGAAAAGAGATTTGAGTAGCTTAATTATTGGGGAAAAGACTTTTTGGCTTAGCTTGCTGTGACCCAGCCGTCAGAACGACCCTTGGATTGCCAGAAAATATGATGGATTTTTTTTACAGCTTCCATTAGTTCTTCTGCTTTCCCTTGATCAATGTTTACCTTGCATGCGCTGCAAAGTTTGGCTGCTTTCCAGAAAGTATTGTGCAGATCTGGGTTCGCTTCTAGGTGCTCTGGTTTGAAGTAGTCAGTCCAAAGGATAAGAAGCTCTTTTTTAGCCTCTTGTGCTTGCTCTTCTTTTACGGCTACGAATCTTGAAAAGGTGTTGTTATATACGGCCCATGCAGATGGATCGTTGCCTTCTGGAGGTGCCAACGCTAGAAGCTTTTTTGTCATAGAAAGTACAGCCTCTGCTGCGACTCTTGCAGATGCGGGGTCGTAGACACCGCATGGACCATCACAATGAGCATGAACTGATTGAGATGGAACTCTATTGAGAATCGACGAAAGTACTGAATACAACATCTGTCATAAAGATGAAGCCTGATGCTACTTTACTTGGCAATCTCCCAATTTGATAATTTTTAATTGTTCTTTAGTTCAATATCATTTGATTCCTAGTAGCTCGACTTCGAAAATCAATGTTGCATCAGGAGGTATTAGTCCTCCACCTGCTCCTCTGCTTCCATATCCAAGAGAAGAGGGAATAATAAGTTTCCTTTTCCCTCCAACTTTCATTCCTGCAACACCTTCATCCCATCCTTTAATGACTCTTCCTGCACCAAGAGGAAATGAAAAAGGACCTCTTCCATAGCTGCTGTCAAATTCTTTTCCGTTCTCAAGTGTTCCTACATAGTTGACTGAAACGTTTTGTCCAGCAGTTGCTTCAGGCCCTTCGCCAATTTTTATATCAGTAATTCTTAAACCACTGGCAGTAAGAATTGATTTTTCAACTTCCATTCCTGCGCCTAAAGGAGTAGAGGGTTTGGTTGAGTTATCTTTTGCCATTGTAAATAGAGTTGGATTTGGATCATCAGGATCTAATTCAAAGGAGTTCCCGAAAGATTGATTGTCTTCCTGTGATACAGCTTGAATGCTTGATGGGAAAGTTGTAGCTTCAACCTTTGTGGGGGAAATGACTTGACTTGTAACTGCGACCACTACGCAAGCCAAGAAAATGGTGAAACTAATAAAGACTTCTTTCACGAAATTGTCTTATAAACATTTGATGATCTTCAGAAGATTAGTACTAAAAACTGTTTTTAGCTTCTTATCACAAGAGAATGTCTTCATAGAAGATTCAGACTGTCAGTAATTCCTTATGAGAATGAGTAAATATATTATTCCTGGTCGAGCACTGATTGGCGGAGGCCTTGCTGGTCTAGGCCTTTCCTCTTCTTTTGGGGGTGGGATTTTTGCAATGTCCTTTGGGATTGCATTGCTTTGGTCTATAAGTAGCTATCCAATGGCTGCTGCTCTGTGGGGGATATGTGTAGTACTCCTTAGTCATTGTTGGCTATTGGACCTACATCCACTTACATGGCTAGGAATTTCACCATTTGCTAGTTACCTCATAACATTTTTGATTTGGTCTTTTTGCGGATTATTAGGGGGTTTTTTGGTGGGCCTGTGGAGTTGGTTGGCTAAGTTGCTTTTCTTTAAAGAATTACAAAGTGATTGCCTTCGTTCAAAATTTCTTTCTGCTTTTATTTTGGCAGCGATATGGGGACTTGGTGAAGTAGTCCTCGCTAAATACCCATTTTTTTGGATAGGGATATCGAGTAGCTTTTTCCCTCAGGATAGATTGATTGGAGGTTTGGCTGCTTGGTTTGGTGCAGGGGGATTGACAGTTATTCAACTTCTTATTGGATGGTGGATATGGCAAGTATCACTTTTATTTGATAGTAGAAAAACTTGGGAAAGGCTTTTTCCTATTGGATTGCTGGTAATAATAGTTAGCCATTCTATGGGTTGGATACTTTTAGAAAAAGAGACTACTGCTTCTAGTTATTCTGCTTCTGTTTGGCAAACAAACATCCCAACTAGGGAAAAATTTCTCTCTAGCCGATTAAAACGTTTACCTATTTCTTTGCAGCATGCTTTGGATGAATCAAAAGAAATAGGCTCAGAATTAATGATTGCACCTGAAGGTACCTTGCCTCTTGGCCAAAAACTTCTTTCACCTTCACCGATTAAATTGCTTACAGGTGGATTTAGAGAAGTAAATGGAAAGCAACGAAGTTCGCTATTGCTTATCAATGAAAATCAGCAAACTTATTCAAGCTTTGTTGATAAACATCGCTTAGTACCTCTAGGGGAATGGATACCTAATCTCTTATCTCACTCTTTTAAAGGTCTTTCTGCGATAGGTGGTCTTGAATCTGGAGAGCCTTCGCGATTATTTATTTGGGATGGCCCTCCATTTGCCGTGGCAATTTGTTATGAACTAAGTAATGGTAATGCTTTGGCTAAAGCAGTTAGAGAAGGAGCCCAGTGGTTGGTCTCTATAGCAAATCTTGACCCATATCCAATAGAACTTCAAAAACAATTTCTTGCATTAGCACAATTAAGAAGTATAGAAATAGGAAGAGACTTGATTAGTGTTGCTAATACAGGACCCACAGCATTTGTTTCTCGTTCTGGTGTAATTACACAATTAATTTCCCCTAATAAAGAAGAGGTTGTTAAAGTAAGTCTTCCTTTCTCAGAGAAAAAAACTGGCTATGTAAAATGGGGGGAAAAACCTTTAATAATAACTCTTTTTATAGCATTAACATTGTTAATCCGCTTGAAAACTAAATTTCATTAACCTCAATTTATAAAGGGTTGTATTATCCCTCCTCCTAAAAGAACCTCCCCTTTATAAAAAACAGCCGCTTGCCCTGGTGTAATTGAAAATTGTTCATTTTGGAACTCTATGGAGCATCTATAGGGTCGATTGCTTTGAACATCCTGATCAGTTGGCTCTTCAGGTATTAGTTTTGCAATTACTGGATTGCTTCTATATCTAACTTGTACTTCTACAATTTGTTCTTTTTTAGGTGGAAATATTGATACCCAATTAATTTCTCCAACAGTACATTTTATTTGTCCAGACTCTGATCTAGGAGCTACTACTACTCTATTTGAAGATGCTTGCAAACTGATTACGTGTAAAGGTTCTTTCCATGCGACTCCTAGCCCTTTTCTTTGTCCAATAGTGAAGTGTTCAATCCCATCATGCTCCCCTATTACTGACCCATCTTTAAGAACAATCTCTCCTTTTCTCTCTGGTAAATAATTATCCAAAAAAGCTTTCATAGAGCCATGATGCTCAGCCAAGCAAAGATCTTGGCTTTCAGCTTTATTGGCTGTTCTCAGACCATATCTATTGGCTTGGTTTCTTGTTTGCTCTTTGGTGAGTTCCCCTAAAGGGAAAACAGCTTTTTCAAGAATCTCTTGAGAAAGATCATAAAGAAAATAACTTTGATCTTTGTTATGATCTTTACCTCTTAAGAGTTGATTTCTACCTTTTTCGTTGATGTTGAGAGATCTTTCGAGTGAGTGATGCTTTGCATAACGAATACGCGCATAATGACCAGTTGCAATTCTTTTAAGGTTGGTATTCTCCTGGGCCCATTGAATCATTGGAGAGAATTTTATAAATCGATTGCACCTGGAACAAGGTAAAGGGGTAATCCCTTTTTGATAACCAGTGATTAAATTTTCAATTATCTCTTTTTCAAATGAAGCTCTTGTATCTACTACATGATGAGTGATGCCTAATTGCTCGCAGACGCTTGCGGCATCAATTAATCCATCCGTACAACAAGAACCCTTACCTTGCATTAACCAGAGGGTTAATCCCTCGACCTCCCACTCTGCTTCCAATAGAAGGGCAGCAGTTAGGGAGCTATCTACCCCTCCAGACAGACCTACTGCTACAGAATGATCACCTTCTAATTCTTTTAGATGGGAGATGACTGAATCTTTAGGCAATGATTCATGAAGTCCCATTGACTTAGATATTTCCTTTTCTTCTTTAGAAACCATAGCCATTATCGTAATGTTTTCTTCATAGTGGAATTGTATGGAGAATAATTTTGGATTGGCCTAAACCAGATTCAGATCATTTAATTGTGACATCTGCTGAGATGGAATGTCTCGAAAAACTACTCATCTCTCAAGGTATGCCCGTTGAATCATTAATGGAAAAGGTGGGGTTGGGAATGAGAAATTGGATATTAAAAAGGTCAGATATTCTGAAAAACGGAGTTGTTTTTTTAGTTGGGCCAGGACATAACGGAGGCGATGGTCTTGTTTTAGCAAGAGAATTGTTTTTACTTGGATTCCAAGTCTCTTTATGGTGTCCTTTCTTATTGAAAAAACCCCTAACAATTAAGCATTTTGAATATTGCAAATGGCTAGGGATACAAATACTAGAGAGACCTCCAGAGGCCTCTTGCGATTCTCTTTGGATTGAGGCTTTATTTGGAATTGGACAAGATCGCTCTTTGCCTGATGAGATATCTACTCTCTTAAAGGCTAGAGATGAAAGTCAGCCAGGACGATTGATTTCTTTGGATGTGCCGGCAGGTATTTGCTCTGACACTGGTAAGAGTTTGGCTAAATCAGCAGCAAAAGCTTCTTTTACTTTAACGGTAGGGCTTGTAAAGCAGGGGCTTATTCAAGATCTCGCGCTCCCTTATGTTGGGAAATTAGTCAGGGTTGATTTTGGTATACCTCAAATAGTTTTAGATCAGAAGCATTCAAAAAATCATTTAAGGGTTATGTCTGATGACTTGAAGCATATTTCCTGGCCTCATCCTTCTAAAGAATTAGACAAGTATCATCGTGGACGCGTTTTAGTTCTAGCTGGTAGTGATCAATATAAAGGAGCAGCATCTCTTGCTTTGAAAGGAGCATTGGCAAGTGGAGTAGGAAGTACCAGTGCTTTTTTAGACAATTCTATTGCTAATGATTTATGGCAAGTTTTACCAGAGGTCGTAGTTTCCTGTGCTTTTAGGAATTTAGATGATTGCTTTACAAATCTAAAAAAAACTTTTGCAAGTAGCAATTTAAATCGGTTTGATTCTGTTTTAATTGGACCTGGTTTTTTGCCAGCTAAAAATAGTTGGACTGAATTTGGCCAAATATTAGAAGATTTTTCAGGCCTATTAGTTGTTGATGCTGATGCTTTAAATGGTATTTCTCTTTCTGAAGAAGGTTGGAAGTGGATTCGTCGCAGAGAAGGACCTACTTGGATAACCCCGCATCCACAGGAATTTTCAAGATTATTTCCCGACTTAAAAAATTTGGTGCCTTTAGAAGCCGCTTCTAAGGCCGCTATTAGGACTTCGGCTGGTGTTTTGCTTAAAGGGGCACATAGTGTAATTGCTTCCCCTTCAGGATCTGTTTGGCAATTAGGTCAGACTTCAAGTTTGGTAGCCAGAACTGGATTAGGTGATGTTTTAGCCGGATTTCTTGCAGGTATTGGCGCAGTAGGTGTGGCGTTAAAACCAAAATGCTTGAATTGTGACTTGCTCGCTGCCGCAGCTTTCCTTCATGCTGAAGTAGCCAGTAATTACACAGAAGGAAGCAATGCATCATCAATTTGTACGTCTTTGGAAAAAATTACAAGGAGGATCCAAGAGCGGAAATGTATCCAAAGATACATTTAAGCGTCTTTAATGAGTGTTTTTTGGAGAAATGTGTAGGTTTGCAAGCAAGAATCTGAAGGGTTTTTGAAGCCTCGGCCACTTTTGCAATATCTGTAGGAAAGTCGGTATCAATTAATTGGGATTAGGAAAAAGATGGTTTCATCTGCACCCAAGGCTGTTGAATCTCAAAAACGCCGAAATAGTGATCCAATAAGTTGGTATTTATCAACAATTGGAAGAGTTCCTTTGCTTACGCCAGCTGAGGAGATTGAACTAGGTAATCAAGTTCAAGTAATGATGAAATTAACTGAGGATGGAAACATAGACGCGAAAAGCAAGGATTTCACCTCTCATCAGCGACGATTAATTCGGATAGGTCGCAGGGCTAAGGAAAGGATGATGAAGGCTAATCTTCGCCTTGTTGTAAGTGTTGCCAAAAAATATCAGGGTAAAGGCTTGGAGTTGTTGGACCTAGTACAGGAAGGATCCCTTGGTTTAGAAAGGGCAGTCGAGAAATTTGATCCAACTAGAGGCTATAAATTTTCTACATATGCTTTTTGGTGGATAAGACAAAGCATGACTAGAGCAATTGCTTGTCAATCAAGGACTATTCGCTTGCCAGTCCACTTAAGTGAGAGATTAGCCACTATTAGAAAGGTGAGTTCAGATCTGGCTCATAAATTGGGTGCAATGCCAAACCGTTCTGAGTTGGCAGAAGCTATGGATATTGACCTTGAAGAACTAGATTCAATTTTGAGACAGGCTCTAACAACTAGCAGTCTTGATGCACCTGTAAATGGTGATGATGGAAGAAGTTTTTTAGGTGATCTAATAGCTGATGGATCTCTAGAAGAACCTTTGGATAAGGTTGAACAGCGAATTCATCAAGAGCAACTTGGGAGATGGCTAACTCATTTGAGTGAGCAAGAGCAACATGTCCTTAAGCTTAGGTTTGGCCTTGAAGGTAATGAGAGGCATACTCTCGCTGAGATTGGACGTCTGCTGCAAGTCTCTCGAGAAAGAGTAAGGCAAGTCGAGTTGAAATCATTACGCAAACTACGTAATCTCACTAGAAAGTTGCCAAGCGGTATTTGACCTTATAAAAATTGCTTAATCTGCCCAGATATATTTTGTGAGTTCGTTGGGGTCGGGGTCTTTAGAGCTAAGAGCATATTCAACAGCATCGTTTATTTCTTTATCAATTTCTTTTTCAATACTTTTTAGCTCATTTTCTTTAACCAGATCTTTCGATATCAATTCCTGTGAAAGGGTTTTTATAGGATCTCTTTTGGCCCAGAAATCTTTCTCTTCTTCTGATCTAAGTTCATCTGGGTCAGCTAGAGAGTGACCTCTAAATCTGTATGTAAGGCATTCAATCAAGCTAGGCCCTTCTCCTGATCTTGCTCTCTTTAAAGCTCTTATGGCTGCTCCTCTAACAGCAAGAACATTCATGCCGTCAACTTCTTCTCCAGCCATCCCAAAAGCATCTGCTTTTCGCCAGATTTCGGGGTCGCTTGTGGCTCGATCATGCGCCATTCCTATAGCCCATTTGTTGTTTTCAACAACGAAAATTATTGGCAGTTTCCATAGTTGAGCCATATTCAAGCATTCGAAGAATTGACCATTATTGCAAGTCCCATCTCCAAAGAAGGCAGCAGTTACAGAGTCACTAGTTTGATCTGAAAAAACTTCTTTTTTGTATTTACTGCTAAAAGCTGCTCCTAGAGCAACTGGTATACCTTCGCCAATGAATGCATACCCTCCAAGCAAATGATGCTCTTTTGAAAAGAGGTGCATTGATCCTCCTCTACCTTTGCTGCATCCTGTTTCTTTACCAAACAACTCACTCATTACTTCTTTTGCAGGAACTCCAGCACTTAAAGCATGAACATGATCACGATATGTGCTGCAAAACCAATCATGCCTAAGCTTCATTGCTCCAATGACACCTGAACTGACAGCTTCTTGCCCGTTATAAAGGTGTACAAATCCAAACATTTTGCCTCGGTAATACATTTCTGCACATTTATCCTCAAATCTTCTCCCTAATGTCATGTCTTTAAAAAGCCTTAAACCGGTACTACGGTCAAGGTTTGCTGACTCGCCTTGCTTTAGCAAGCTAAGGCGCTCAGCGTGTTCCCCTTCATGCTGAAGTCTTTTTGACTCTTGATGACTGGTCAAGGAAGCATTTTCCATCTGTAACTATCATTCAATCCTTTTACAACTTTAAGGCTCTATGGCGTAAGAATGTGCAGAGATCTTTCATATGCCTAGAGTTTCTTTTTAATAGCTCTTTCAAGCTTGGAACTTCCAATAGATCATTTTCGCATACTTGGAGTTAGCCCATCTGCAAGTGCAGAGGAGGTTCTTAGGTTCTTTCAGTTGAGGTTGGACCGTATACCTCATCCAGGATTTACACCTGAAGTAATGGCTCAACGCTCTGAGCTTTTGCGATTGTCTGCTGACTTGCTTTGCGAACAAAAGCAACGTGAGGAATATGAAAAGGCACTTCTCAATGGTGCTTTAGGACTTGAACTGTCTTTTAATCGTGAAGTTGCAGGTTTAATACTTTTATGGGAAGGAGGGGTTGCATATGAAGCTTTTAAACTTTCCAAAAAGGCGCTTAATCCTCCTCAAACCCCTGCATTAGGAAGTGGCAGAGAAGCAGATTTAGCCTTGGTTGCAGCTTTGTCTTGTAAAGATGCGTCTTTACAAGAACAAGAACAAAGACATTACGCCTCCGCTGCAGAACTTTTGCAAGAAGGTATCCAATTACTTCAAAGGATGGGAAAGCTTCCTGAACAAAGGAAAATACTTGAAAGAGATTTAGAGAGACTTCTTCCTTATCGAATACTTGATTTGTTGAGCAGGGATTTATCTGATGGCAAAGCGCATCAAGAGGGAATTGAATTGCTTGATAATTTTGTTCTTAAAAGAGGAGGGATAGAAGGTCGAAATATATCTAATTCTTCTGTTGAATTAACCCAAAACGAGTTTGAACTATTTTTTCAGCAAATAAGAATGTTTTTAACTGCTCAGGAACAGGTTGATTTGTTCTTGCATTGGCAAAGAAGAGGGTCTGCAGATGCTGGTTTTCTTGGAGCAATAGCCCTAGTAGCATCTGGTTTTTATTGGAGAAAACCTGAGGTTCTACAAAAAGCTAAGAAACAATTGAATGCTTTGAATCATCAAGGATTTGATGCAATGCCTTTACTTGGTTGCATAGAGCTTCTTTTGGCGGATGTTAATCAAGCAGCAGAACGTTTTAAAAGTAGCCCTGATAAAGGTTTGAAAGATTGGTTAAATGCATACCCTGGTGAGCAATTGGCGGCTTTATGTCATTACTGCAGGAATTGGCTTCAAACGGATGTTTTGCTTGGGTTTAGGGATATTGAAATTGATGCTGTCGATTTAGAAGCTTGGTTTGCAGATCGGGATGTGCAGGAGTATGTGGAGAAAATTGAACGCAGAGGTGCTTTAGGTATAGCCAGGGCAGGTTTCTCTTTCCTTTCAGGGTTTTCCCCTGATAAGAATGATCAATCAAGAGATTCATCTAAAGAGTTGACTAGTCAAGATGCTCTTACTCTCAAATCACAAAATTCAAGTGACCTTGTTTTTAATGAAATACCCCCTGTTGATGAGCTGGATAAAGAAGAGTCTACTTATAAAAGAAATTCTTTTAAAGAATTAATCCTTTTATTTGAAAACAGTATTAGTAGGTTGCAACTTTATAAATTATTTACCTATAAACAAACTAGTAATAATAATTTTTTTATAGGGATTATTGCCTTTTTGATTTTATTCTCATCAGGAACATTAATAGGCTGGCAATTCATTAGGAATCAATCCTCCCCAAAGGTGACTGTTAATAGTTCTGATGATCCAACCTCCAAAAATTTTGATACTAAGGAACCAGAGCAATTGAATTTGAGAACCAAGAAAGAAGATCAATTAGGTTCTAAATCAAAAGAAGAATTATCGGAAATAATTGTTAATGATTTCGATTTATTGATTAAAGAAGTCCCTTCAAAAGATGATATTCAACAATTGATTGAGGCATGGCTTTCAGGAAAAGCACAAATTCTGTCTGGAGCGGAAAATCTAAATTTAGATAAAGTAGCCAGGCCTTCATTGGTTAAAATAGTTAGAGAACAGAGGGAGAAAGATATTTCTCTTGGTCAAAGTCAGATTATCTATGCAGCTATAAGATCTCTAGAAATAGAAGATCAAACAGAAAAGAGGATTTCCGTAAAAGCAATTCTCTCTTATAGGGACCAAAGGATTAATTCTTCGGGTCAAATAGTCTCGGAAACTAGCATCCCATCATTAAAGCTTAAATATGTTTTAGGGAGAGATAAGAATCAATGGCAATTGCTTGACTTTTCAAGTAGTACTTGAATCAAGTAAAATTAAAAAACATTCAAAAATACTTTTTATTTATTTGAAATGTTTGATGACCTTTCTGCCAGCTTTGAAGATGCAATAAAAAGCCTTAGAGGGGAAAATAAAATAAGTGAAGACAATATAAGTATTGCTTTAAAGCAAGTTAGGAGAGCCTTGCTTGAGGCAGATGTAAGCCTCGCAGTTGTAAAGGATTTTGTAGAAGAAGTTCGTCAAAAAGCTGTGGGAGAAGAAGTTGTTAGGGGGGTCAAGCCAGGACAAAAATTTATAGATGTTGTTCATCAGCAGTTGGTTGAGATTATGGGAGGAGCCAATGCTCCGCTAGCGAATGTTCAAGATAAAACAACAGTTATTTTGATGGCGGGTTTGCAAGGAGCTGGAAAGACAACGGCAACTGCAAAACTTGCCTTGCACCTAAAGGACAAAGGTAGAAAATCCCTTATGGTTGCTGCTGATGTTTACAGGCCAGCAGCAATCGATCAATTGATTGCTTTAGGGAAACAAATTAAGGTCGACGTGTTTAGTTTGGGAAAAGATTCCAAGCCAGAAGAAATAGCATCTTCAGCCTTAGAAAAAGCTTCCAAAGAAGGTTTTGACACCTTGATAGTAGATACAGCCGGAAGACTTCAAATCGATACGGACATGATGGACGAAATGGTTCGTATCAGAACTGCTGTCGAGCCAGATGAGGTTTTATTAGTTGTCGATTCAATGATCGGTCAAGAGGCAGCTGATTTGACTAGATCTTTTCATGAAAAAGTTGGAATAACCGGTGCTGTTCTTACAAAATTAGATGGTGATTCAAGAGGTGGGGCTGCCCTCTCTATTCGCAAAGTAAGTGGTCAGCCAATCAAATTTATAGGTACCGGTGAGAAAGTAGAAGCTTTGCAGCCATTTCATCCAGAAAGAATGGCTAGCAGGATCTTAGGAATGGGAGACGTTTTAACTCTGGTAGAGAAGGCACAGAAAGAAGTAGAGATAGCAGATGCAGAGCAAATGCAAAAGAAATTTCAGGAAGCAACTTTTGACTTTTCTGATTTTGTTAAACAGATGCGGCTGATTAAGAGAATGGGCTCTTTGGGGGGGTTGATGAAAATGATCCCAGGGATGAACAAAATTGATGATGGGATGATTAAAAGTGGTGAAGACCAATTGAAGCGAATTGAAGCAATGGTTGGATCAATGACTCCAGCGGAAAGAAACAAACCTGAATTATTAGCTGCGCAGCCTTCACGTAGAAGAAGGGTTGCTCTAGGGAGTGGTCATAGCCCTGGAGATGTAGATAAGGTTTTGAATGACTTTCAAAAAATGAGAGGTTTAATGAAGCAAATGGCTACTGGTGGAGGGATCCCTGGAATGGGGGGATTCCCTGGCGTTGGTGGGCCAGGTAGTGGGATGCCACCTAATCAATTCCCTGGAAGGTCTGGCAAGGGTTCGGCTGGTTCTTCACCTAGGAGACAGCGTCCGCATAAAAAAAAGAAAGGTTTTGGAGACTTATGACCCCTCAACCGGTTAAGCTGTAAATTTGGCACGTGGATAATCACATGCCTTAAAATCACATCTACCTAGAAGTCAACACAAGATGATCAAGCTCCGCCTGAAGCGGTTTGGTAAAAAAAGGGAAGCAAGCTTCCGTCTGGTTGCCTGTAATAGCACGT
Organism: Prochlorococcus marinus str. MIT 0919; assembly: GCF_027359375.1. Taxonomy (NCBI): domain Bacteria; kingdom Bacillati; phylum Cyanobacteriota; class Cyanophyceae; order Synechococcales; family Prochlorococcaceae; genus Prochlorococcus; species Prochlorococcus marinus. Next base: position 701,139 of record NZ_CP114779.1, on the reverse strand, counting down.
CTCGCAGAGACGGCAGGCCCCTTGAGGAACTAGGTTTTTACAATCCACGCACAAAAGAAACCAGATTAGATACTGAGGCACTTAGGCTTAGGCTTAGCCAAGGAGCTCAACCAACAGATGCGGTGAGATCGCTTTTGGAAAAAGGGGGTCTGATAGAAAAAACCATTCGTCCTGCTGAGACGGCTGGTAAGGCTAATCAGGCTTTAGAAAGAAAAAAAGCCGCCAAAAAATCTGTAGAAGAAAAGAAAGAACAACCAGAATCTTCTGTAGAAGATAACTCAGGAGCTAACAATTCCGAAGGTTAACTATTTTTATGTCTGAAGTAGCGTCCAAAGGACGTTTTTCAATTGATTTACCTGATACTGATTCTGCAATTGCGCTTGCTGGTGCTGGGCAGAGGACTCTCCATCGACTAGAAGCTATTACAGGCGCCTCTATAGTTCTTAGAGGTCTTCAACTGGAAATAAGTGGACTTTCAAATCAACTAGAAAGAGCAGCTGCTTTAGTTGAGTTGGTTCGTCCTATTTGGCAAGAAGGCCAATCAGTATCATCTGTTGATTTGCAGGTTGCTCTGACATCGCTTGATAAAGGTAGAAAAGATGATTACGCATTGTTAGCTGAAAATGTTCTTGCCAAGACTCAGACGGGACACCTTTTAAGGCCAAGAACTCTTAGGCAAAAGGAATATTTAGAGGCAATGACGAACCATGATCTGACTTTTGCGTTGGGACCAGCGGGAACAGGCAAAACTTTTCTTGCGGCTGTTCTTGCTGTTCGAATGTTGACTGAAAGACAAATAAAAAGGATAGTTCTTACTAGACCAGCTGTAGAAGCGGGGGAGCGGCTAGGCTTCTTGCCTGGAGATCTTCAACAAAAAGTTGATCCCTATTTAAGACCTCTCTATGATTCTTTGCACACTTTGCTAGGTCTAGAAAAAACAACTTCTTTCCTTGAAAAAGGTGTAATAGAGGTGGCTCCATTGGCCTATATGCGAGGAAGGACTCTTGAAGATGCTTTCGTAATTCTTGACGAGGCTCAAAATACAACATCAGCACAGATGAGAATGGTTCTTACGCGGTTGGGAGAGAATTCAAGAATGGTTGTTACTGGAGATATAACTCAAATAGATCTCCCAGGAAGCCAGCAGAGTGGATTAATTGAAGCTGTAAAAGTTTTGGGGCAAGTCAAAGGAATTTCTATTTGCAGACTTACTTCAGCAGATATTGTTCGCCATCCCCTTGTTCAAAGTATTGTTGATGCATATGCCAGAAAGAAAGACGATAGTGACATCCGCACAACATAAACCACACAATAATTTTTTTTTCTGCCAAAGTAGTAAATAAGTTTAACTGGTTTGTTATGCCAGCAAGTAGCAATTTCCAACAGGCAATTCGTGAAGCACAATCTAGTGCTTTGGTTGGACCTAACGTTGTAAATAAGGCTTTGCCTTACGTAGGCGGGGGGATGGTTCTCACCGCTTTAGGAGTAATTAGCGGCCTTTCTCTTTTGGTCTCTAATCCTGCACTTTTTCAGCCATTAGCTCTTGTGGCTTTTATTGCTGAAATTGTTTTGTTTTTTATGGCCACTAGTGCTGCAAATAACGCAAACAATAGCAAGGCTTTACCTCTCCTCACTGCTTTTAGCGTATTAACTGGTTTTACTTTAAGTGGAATTGTTTTCATTGCTATTGGCACCGCAGGTATTGGTTCGGTAGGTACAGCAGCCTTTGCAACTGGTATTACTTTTGTTGTCGCATCTTCCGTTGGCAGTCGCATGAGCGACAATGTTGGCCAAGCCTTGTCAGGAGTTGTTGGACTGGGTCTTATTGGTTTAATAGTCGCAATGGTTGTTCAACTTATAGGAGGCTTTTTCGCACCAGGAATGTTTGGAGGGAGTGGATTTGAATTGATGATTGCTGGATTTGGGACAGTTCTTTTTGTAGGGATGTCTTTTGTTGATTTTTATACAATGCCTCGAAGATATAATGATGAGCAATATCTTGCAGGCGCTTTAGGTATGTATTTAACTTATATAAACTTGTTTGTTTTCATTTTACGTTTGATTATTGCATTACAGGGTGGAGGACGCAGAGATTGATTTAAAAGTTTTAATTTTATAAACTATTTGAAAAGTGGGAGTTAGCTTTATAGCTAACTCCCACTTTTTATTTATTTGCAACAGCATTAATACTCTCAGAAATCGCACTAATTTGTTCTGAATCATATCCCCATTTTTTTATAAAATAGACATCCTCTCCATTACCCTTTAGACCTTCTAAAAGTTTAACCAGCCTATCTTTTACCGATTTTGAATCTAATACTTTCAAAAGATCTATGCACCTTACTTTGATTCTATGAGAAGTATTTTTTTGATCCGAGTCGTTTTTTCTTTGATGGAAGATTTCCATTGCTGTACTCATGGCCAAATTTTTAACAATTAAATCAACAATAAATTCTCCACCTTTGATTAATTCAAAAATTATTGGCTCCGGTATTCGATCCATAAGAGGGGACTCGCTTGTAAGGCTTATTACAAAAAAACCTCTAGCACTTTCTTTATTTGTTAAGAGATTCCCAATCTTGTCGGCTAAAACTTCATCGCTAAGTTCGCCTTCATCCCAAGCTCTGCACCAAAATGATGCAGTTTTAAGAGCATCTTGAAAATTGTTGTTTTGTTGTTTCATGGCTTTATGAGGCTTTTCGAGTCAGGCTATTAGGAAGTACATCTTTTATTCATGTCTTCACTCGAGCCCACCTTAAAGGGTTATCGATCTGGATTTGTGGGTTTAATTGGTAGACCAAATGTGGGCAAATCAACCTTGGTTAATCAATTGGTTGGCGAGAAGGTTTGCATTACTTCCCCTGTTGCCCAAACTACTCGAAATCGATTGCGGGCTATCCTTACTACTCCAAAGGCGCAATTAGTTTTAGTTGATACTCCTGGTATTCATAAGCCCCATCACTTGCTAGGTCAACGCTTGGTTCAGTCTTCTAGAAAATCAATTGGCGAAGTAGATAGTATTCTTCTTATCTTTGAAGGCTGTCATCGACCTGGGAAAGGTGATGTTTTTGTAGTTGACTTATTGAAAGCCCAAGACAAGCCAGTGTTAATTGTATTGAATAAGTGGGATCTACTTTTACCTAAAACAGCGCAAAAGCGAAAGGAAGAATATCAAAACTTGTTTGAAAAATTGGATTGGCCTATTTTTTGTTGCAGCGCAATTAATGGAGATGGTTGTGAAGATTTAATAGATGAGATTTCTAATATTTTGCCTATCAGCCCCAAACTCTACCCGGCTGATATGGTTTCGGATCAGCCGGAAGAGATCTTATTAGGTGAATTAATCCGGGAACAAATTTTGTTCCATACAAGAGAAGAGGTTCCACATAGCGTTGCTGTAAAAATTGAAAGAATGGAAGAAAGACCCTCAAAAGAATTTAAAAAATCCAAACAAAATAGGCATACTTTAATACTTGCAACTGTTTTCGTTGAGAGAAAAAGTCAAAAGGGAATTTTGATAGGTAAAGGGGGCGCAATGTTAAAGAAAATTGGACAAGGAGCAAGGATTCAAATGCAAGTTTTGATAAGTGGACCTGTATACCTTGAATTATTTGTGAAAGTAGTTCCTAATTGGCGCAGCAAGCCAAGTAGCTTGGCAGATTTAGGTTATAAAGGGGATTGAGATATGGTGATTCCTTTTCGTATCGATGTTATAAGTTTAGCGCCAGAATCTTTTTCTGGGTTGAGCGAACTTGGAGTAATAGGAAGGGCAATTTCAACAGGCATAGCAGAATTACATCTCCATAACCCTCGTGAATTTGCTACTGACAAGTATAGGAAGGTTGATGATGAACCTTATGGAGGAGGAGCGGGGATGGTTCTTAAGCCAGAACCTTTTTTTGCTGCTTTTGATTCAATACCTTCAGATTTAGCCAGGAGGGTTTTATTAATGACTCCTCAAGGGCGAACTTTTACTCAGAAGGATCTTTGTAGGTGGTCTCATAACTACAAACAGCTAGTTTTAGTTTGCGGGCAATATGAAGGCTTTGATGAACGGATTAGAAGTCTTGCAGATGAAGAAGTCTCAATAGGAGATGTTGTTTTAACAGGGGGTGAGTTACCTGCCATGACAATTATTAACGGAGTGGTTCGACTTTTACCTGGTACCTTAGGCGCTCCCGAATCTTTAGTTGAGGAAAGCCATTCAGATTATTTACTAGAACATCCTCACTACACTCGACCAGCGACATTTCGTGGGATGGATGTGCCAGAAGTGCTTCGTAGCGGCAATCATCAGTTGATTTCTGAATGGAGGCAAGAACAACGGGAACTGAGAACAAAAACGAGGCGACCTGACCTTTTTTCTAGGTGGCTTGCTAATCAGTCACCTTGAAAACCATGAAATAACTTATTAATTTGATTATTTAAATTATTGTGCATAGCCTTATTTTTATTGGCTTGTCAATCATTCAATTTAGGTAAATTTTTAAGTGATTATTTTTGCTTATAGAAGATAGCACTGTTACCTAAACTGCTTTTTTGACTTATTATTCTACAGATCAAGTTTCTTTACTGTTGCCCCACTTGACTTTAATTGCTTTATATAACTTTAGCAATTGTAAAAATCATCCCTCCAAAAGTAGAAGCAAGAAGTAAAAATACCATTATTAAAATGATTATTTTTGTGATATTTTTAGGCATATACTCATCTTAAGGGGTGGTTTTAATAATGGCTAATAGAAATAATACATTATTTTAAAAGTAGCTAGTGCTGCAATAAATTTGCACTTGGCGAGATATGGAAGCTTAGGCGAGACCTCTTGCTGATTAAGAAAATATTAAGATTTAGTGAATTTAAGGCATTAAGAATTCATTAGTGATTAGTGCCTAGGTAGTTTATATTTTGAAATTAAATCTTATTTAAGTTTACTAATTATGCTATAAAACTAACCTCTTATTAGAGGAAACTATTATGCAGAAAATAAAGGAAAAGAATTCATCAATCTTGTCCTTGGAAACAATTGACTCTTATTTTGAATGCATTACTAACTGTTCTTTAGTTGGTGAAGGCATTGAATGCATTACTGAATGTGTTGCAATTCATTTAAAGGAGGATGTAGAAGATGATTGAAATTACACCCATTTATATAAGCCCTAAAGGTGGCTCTATTACTTGTTTGCATAAAGGCAATAAAAGGATTTTTCAATCTTGCTCTGCAGATACATGTATTTATTCACGAGACTTACATTCTGCGAAATATGAGCTGAGAAATATAGAATCAAAGTTGTTTATTGAACCTTGTAGAAAAAAAGTCGTTGCTGCCCAACGTAAAACAACTCTTAAATGGAATAATGACGGTGAGCTTTCTTCCATTGATAAAGCAAGAGTTCTTAGCTTGCTTTCAGAAAATGAATTAACTCAATGTGAATTAAATGAAGAGGTTGCGTAAATCTAATCAATATAGATCTTTAAAAAATTGACTAGTTCAAATGTTGGAATGGATTTTAGTTTGTTATTTAATCTTTCAAAACCCTATAGAATATATTGATTGAAGTGTAGATAGGCTACAGCTCTTTCCCTAACACTGAGAATTATTGATATGACTGCCTCTTCCCCAAAGTTTCGTATAGGCAACGGCTATGATATCCATAGGTTAGTTTCAGGAAGAAAATTAATTCTAGGAGGAGTAAAATTAAAGCATCCAGATGGCTTAGGCCTTGATGGACATAGTGATGCTGATGTTCTTGTTCATGCGATCATGGATGCGATGTTAGGTGCTTTAGCCTTAGGAGATATTGGTAAGTTTTTCCCCCCAGATGATTCTCTATGGAAGGATGCTGACAGCCTTGTTCTTTTAGAAAATGTTGAAAAACTTGTTAGAGATAGAGGTTGGAAAATTGTAAATGTGGATTCAGTAGTTATTGCTGAACGTCCCAAGCTGAAGAATTATATTGATTTAATGAGGGAAAATATAGCTGAAAGGTTAAAAGTGAATTGTGACTGTGTTGCTGTTAAGGCAACAACTAATGAGTCCCTAGGCGCGGAAGGCCGTGAAGAGGGAATTAGCAGTCATGCCGTTGTCTTGTTAGAAAAAACATAACAATGAAAAAACCAATTGGACTAATTGGAAATCCTTTGATCTTTTTATCAATTTTTTTCTTGGCAACACTGCTTGTTTTTGGTAAAAGTGACATGACATTCGCTACTTCATCAATTCCCTCAAATAACTCAATTGCAACTGTGGTGGAGTGTCTTAAATTAAAGGTTCCTATTGAAGATAGAGATGCTTGGTTAATTGCTGAAAAGAAAAGTTGGGAACCTTGGCTTGAAGGTAAAGAAGGCTTTCTTAGCAGACAACTCTTATGGGATAGGCAAAGAGAAGAAGCAACAGTTCTTATTACTTGGGCGAGTAGAAAATCTTGGAAAAGTATTTCAAAAGCTGAAATCAATCAGGTTCAGCTTTTGTTTGAAGGATTCGCTAGAGAGGAAACTGGCAAAGAGTTAGATAATCCTTTCCCTATTCAATTTGAAGCTGAACTCTCTCCTCAGTTATGACAAAAGAAGCAAGAATAGATTTTGCTCGTTTAACCAGGCTCGGGATGATTGAAGCTATTTGGGGAGAACACAAGACATCTGAGCAAATAGTTGAAATCCTAAGAGAGCTAGAGCAATATGATCAATTGGCTTTTGTTACAAGAGTGTCTAGAGAAAAAGCTGATCATTTGTTAAATACTTTTGATCAGGCTGAGTTCCATGAAAAAGCACATTGCTTAACACTTGGAGTGCCTCTACCTCCTTTTTGTGATGAGATCAAGGTTGCTGTGGTCAGTGGTGGAACTAGTGATCTTTGTGTATCGGCAGAAGCAGCATTAGCACTTCGCTTACATGGAATTAATGCCGAAATGTTTCTAGACATAGGAGTAGCAGGTTTGCACAGAGTTTTAGAAAATATGGATAAACTCAAAAAGTTTAATGTTGTGATTGCTTGCGCAGGGATGGAAGGGGCCTTGCCTACAGTTTTGGCAGGGCTTATTCCACAGCCAGTAATAGGAGTCCCGGTTTCAGTTGGTTATGGAGTTAGCAAAGGGGGTAGAGCTGCATTAGAAGGAATGCTTGCAAGTTGTGCACCTGGTTTGACGGTAGTAAATATTGATAATGGTTATGGAGCAGCTATGGCAGCTTTGAGGATTATTAAATCAAGCTTTACTAATGGACTTTTATAAAGGAATGGTCTGGCTAATTAAGAAGACTTGAGTTTTCGTTAGGCTTTATTTCAAGCAGCTTCTCAAGCCAAAGTCTCATTGAACGAGGAAGTCGGTTCTCCTCATATCTATGCATTGCTTCCATTATCACGGGAGTGTTAATCCAGCTCACTGACCTTCTAATCATCTGTATTGGGCTTCTTATTGCTTAAAGTTGATATATAAGTGAAGTAGGTGCAATAGCTAAAATTAATAATTATTCTTCTTCGTCACATTTGGCACCTAGCCAAGAAAGTTCATTGCTATTTGTCGATGACTCTACATCCAGTAATCGATTTACAAGTTCAGATAGATCTCTTTGAGCTAATTCTCCATTGCGCTCCCACTTCATTGAGCGAGGCTCTGGTTGAGAGGAAGGTGACACCTAGGGAAAAACAAAGTACATACAATTTAATTGTGTTGAAGCCCTCATTTGCGAGATATTGCGAGTTTTTAGCGGAAGAAATTGTGAAGATTTTAAAATTCGAGATTAAATAAAGAGGTTTTGCAAATGTTTTAAGTTCCGATAAGAAAGAATACGCTCTTCTGACGTCAGTGTTTTCCTTGGTTTTGAGGTTGCCAGTATAAATTTTATTGCTTGGGGAGGAGCTGAAACTACCACCTCCAATGCGCCCACCTGGTGAAGCATTTGAAATTGTAGGTATAGAAAATATGAGTAATGAAATCAGTATTATTGGCAATAGAACTCTTCTTATAAGACTGAGAATTAATTAACTAAAAGAGACTTTTGGGAATTTAGCAAATTGTTTTTAGTTGGTTCTAGGACTTTAAGAGCCTCCGCCGACAATCGTTACAATTTCTATGCGGTCACCATGTTTTACTACTTTTTCATTCCATAAACCTGGGCTTAATATTAAGCCATTTAATTCAACGACAATTGTTTTGGGGTGGTGTTTCAATTCTTGGATTATCTCTAAGAGTGATGGAGCGCTTGAAAGATGGGAGAAATTTTTAGACTCTCCATTGACAATTAGATTCATATTAAACTTTTCAAGAGATCGCAACTTGCAGCATAAGGATCTTTTGCATTCATAATCGCATTTATTACTGCAATTCGAGACACACCTTTTGAAAAAACTTCTGAGACGTTTGATTGGTTTATACCGCCAATAGCAAAAAAAGGGAGGGAAATGGTATCCTTTATCTCAGATAAATAGTTAAGTCCAATAGCCTTCGCTCCTTGCTTTGAGTTTGTTTCATATACTGGTCCAATACCTATGTAGTCACAACCACTTAATTCTGCTTGCTTTGCTTCCTCAAAGGTACTCGTGCTAAGCCCTATTAATTTTTCTGAACCTAGTATTCGTCTTGCTTCAATAACAGGTAGATCTCTTTGGCCTAGGTGTATACCATCAGCATTCAAGGCTAGTGCAATGTCTATACGATCATTAACTATAAATAAGGACTCATATTTCTTGCAGATTAAGGCAAGGCTTTTACCTAGAGAAAGTTTTTCAATATCATCACCTTCCTTGCAGCGATATTGGACCATGCTTACACCTGCATCCAAAGCAGTAGATACTGTTTCAAGAAGTTTTGAATGTGGTCTTGTTATGAGGCATAATTTGCAAGAATTAAGTTGTTGACGTAATTTGCTAACTGCAGAGACTTTTAGAATATTGATCTCTAGGTCATATACCTTGTAACGGATTTGTGAGGCGATAATTGAAAGTTGACTATCAGTATGCCTGGAGAACTCTTCGACAACTCTTAAAGCTTCTTGGACTCGAGCACAATTTGCAATGACTACTTGAATGGGTTTTGTCCGACTTTGTTGTGCAGAGTGAGTGAGCCCTAATCCCTGATCTGCCACTGTAGAACGAGCTCGCTTGTAAATATTCTTATGAGCAAGGCCGAGCTGCTGCCTGAAATCTTTGATCGTTATTACAAGTGCTTGATTTTGAAGAACATAGCGGCACCAATCCTCGATTACTCGCAGCCCTTCTCTTGCTCTGTCAAGGTTGGCATCTATGAGTTGTGCAACACGTTTGTCAGGGTTAGGGGTGACAGGCATTTATTTCGTGCGAACCTTGGCTATGTTCCATAGCCCCAAGTTCATGGAGAAAAACAATTTTGACGGCACAATTAATGTGCTCATTTGGGGAGTTTTTTTACTTGGAGGGATTGGATTTTTTATAGTTTGGGGGTTAACGAATGCATACCCTAATTAGTTTATATTTTTTTTAAGATCATCTCGGCTTGCTTAGCGTCATGAGTGATTTGCTTGCTGAGTGATTCTAGATCTTTAAATTTTATTTGCTTCCTAATCCTTTCAATTGGTTCGACTACCAGCTCTTTCCCTTCTAAATTAATTTCTTGGCCTATAAGGTGAACTTCAACTGCTGAAGGTGCATTTGGGTCAATAGTTGGTTGAGGCCCTAAGTTCATAACAGCTGGAAAGGTAATATCTTTATCCGACTCTTTTGCCCATGCGGCGTATACCCCAATATCTGGAAGTAATTTTCTGCCATCTACTCTGAGGTTTGCAGTTGGCCAACCTAATTTGCTCCCTAGCCCTTTCCCTGGAATAACCAATCCTCGAAAATTGTACGCTCTGCCTAAGAGACTTTGAGTGGCCTTTAAGTCACCTTTTTTTAACTCTGATCTGATTCTGCTACTACTCATTCTCCCTTGAATATCTTCAAGAATGGGAATCACTGAGAGATCTATAGATTTTTTTGCACAAAGTTCTTCCAAAGTATTTGCATCCCCTTCTCGATTATGCCCAAATCTAAAGTTTGCTCCAATTGCAATTCTTTTGGCTTGTAGCTTTTTTAAGAGTATCTGATCAAAAAATTCTTTTGCAGTAAGTTGAGCTAAAGACTTGTCAAAAGGCACTAAGACTAATTGTTTGATACCTAAGTTTTCTAAAATAGATGCTTTCTCGGAAGGTAAATATAGCCGAAGCTTTGATTCGCCATATAGGACTTCTCTTGGGTGGGGCCAGAAACTTACGACAGTGGGTACACCATTTCCTGTTTTAGTGATTGCTTGGATTACTTTTTTGTGACCCGCATGGAGGCCATCAAAACTTCCTAGAGCTAATGCAGTAGGAAGTTTGGCTTGTGAAGGAGAACAGAGAGGAATCAAGGATTAACGTGCAAAATTTTCGTTTAGATGGCAAGTTTGAGATATAGCTGAATCCAACTTGATGCCAGAACATCCTGATTTTCCACTGCTATCTCTAGGTATGCGAAGGATTGGTTGGATTCGTTTTTGGATCCAAACAATCCTCGGAGTTGTGGTGATAGGAGTTTTGCTTTTTAACAATGTTGGAAGCAGTTTGGCAAGGAATTCTGAAAGAGCATTGGGTTTAGGACCTGGACTTTCATTAACTACTTTTGCATTTCTTTTATTGTTATACAGTCTTTGGCATGGATGGTTGATAGTCCGTGCTGGTAGGGCCATTAATACTGCTGCTAGGCCTACGCGAGGAGAAACTAGTCGCTTGTTAAAAAGAGGCTTAATAGTTGATCTGTTGGGATTGGTCTTTTCCTCTATCGGATATCAATCTTTAGCAGGTGCTCTTTTCGTACAAGCTTCAATGCAAGCCCCAGGGATATCTTTGGGAGTTGGGAAGTTTGATATGAATAATTATCCCATCACCTCATTGGAAATGCTTTCTGTTTTAAGCAATACACAAGTTCTTTTTGCTCATTTGATTGGATTAATATTTTCTCTTTGGCTTTTGCAAAGAATTTATAGAAGTAAGTAATAATTTCAATTAAATGAAGGAAGTTCATTAATATCACCTCTCCAGAAAAGGTCAGGTTGAATAGGAGTAATTGAAGGAGAATTTGACTCTATTTGTGCAACATCACTAGGCCAAGAAGATGGACCTTCACCTGCAGAATATAGGTCCTTAACTGCTTTGCCAGCCATCCAGTAGTAAGTATTACCTCTAGGGTCTATTCGTTTGCAGAACTGCTCCTCATATTGCCTTATAGATAGCCTTGTCCAACTTAAGTCACCCATTTCTGATGAGTTGCAAGGTGGCACATTTAAGTTTAAAAGCAGTTTTTTGGGCCAAGCTTGAGTAAGTGCTTTTTCAGCAATATTTAGGGCTAATTGGCTTGCATATGCAAAATCTCTCCATTGAAAACTTGCAATACTTACTGATAATGATGGAATGCCTGCGAGAGTACCTTCAAGAGCTGCAGCTACTGTCCCAGAACAGAAAACATCTGTTCCCAGGTTGGGTCCATGATTGATTCCAGAGAGAACCAAATCGGGCTGTTCGTCAAGCAGTTCATTTAGAGCAAGTTTTATGCAATCAGCAGGAGTTCCGTTGCAGCCCCATGCAGATACTCCTTGCTCAAATAATTCGTTTGCACTCTCTGCCCGTATTGGTGATTGCAATGTAAGGCCATGACCAGTAGCAGAGCGCTCTTGATCAGGACATACAACAGTTACTTTATGCCCTCTAATGGCTGCTTTGGAGGCTAAGGTTCTTATCCCATCTGCAAAAACACCATCATCATTGCTAATTAGAATTTTCAAAGGTTTCATTAATGTGAGCATCCTTTAGGCGAAGTTTTGTCCCATTGCTGTTTAAAGTTTGTATTCAATACTTTTTACTCGTGAGTGAAACTTTATCTCTTAAGCAGCTTACTGATGAACTTGATCGTTTAGAGCAAAAGGCTGCAAAAGAAATTGGGCAGATAGCAGAAGAGGCATCACTTGAAAAGTTAAGAGTTGATTTGCTTGGAAAGAAAGGAAGCCTCTCGAAAATACTTGGTGCTATGAGCGGGCTTAGTCCTAGCGAAAGACCAGTAGTGGGTCAAAGAGCAAATTTGTTAAAGAATCTTTTATTAGATCTCATTTCAAAACGTCTTAAGAAGATCCAGTCCAAAGCTCTAACTGAATTAATAACCAAAGAAACTCTTGATGTCACTATCCCAGCTGTTGGTACACCATTAGGCCGAAGACACCCTTTGAATTCAACCAAAGAGGAAATTATAGATTTATTTTGTGGATTGGGTTATGTCGTCGAAGAGGGGCCTGAGGTGGAAAATGATTATTACAATTTCGAAGCTCTCAATATTCCAGAAAATCATCCTGCAAGGGATATGCAAGATACATTTTATTTAGGTGGAAACTCACTTTTGCGAACTCATACTTCTCCAGTTCAAATTAGATATTTAGAGAAAAACCCGCCACCTGTAAGAATTGTGGCACCTGGAAGGGTATATCGTCGCGATGCAGTTGATTCAACACATTCTCCAGTTTTTCACCAGATAGAGGTGTTAGCAATAGATGAAGGACTGGACTTTAGTCATCTACGGGGGACTGTAATGGCTTTCTTGAAGGCATTCTTTGGGGATTTGCCAGTGCGATTTAGAGCTAGTTATTTCCCTTTTACAGAGCCATCAGCTGAGGTGGATGTTCAATGGCGAGGTAAATGGTTAGAAGTTATGGGATGTGGGATGGTAGACCCAGCTGTCTTGGAAGGTTTAGGAATTGACTCTGAAAGGTGGACAGGGTTTGCAGCAGGCCTTGGTGTGGAGCGTTTCTGTATGGTGCGACATGGTATAGATGACATTAGACGTCTTTATACAAGTGACCTGAGATTTCTTGAGCAGTTTTAGGTTTAAAGTGAGGTTAATTTTTTTATTAAAATAAATTCAAAACTAAAAACATATCTACTTCAAAATGGCTTTAATCGTTATCTTTCTTGACCAGTGCCAAAGTTAGGACTGATTGTCAATGACGGGAAAGAGCTTGCTGTAGAAATTGCTCTCACGATTCAGAAAAAGTGTGAGGAATCTGGCTATGAAGTAGTTAGAGCAAGTAGCTCAGGTGGCATGGTTGGTTTCGCTAACCCAGACCAGCACATGAGAATGCTTGGTTATAGCGCATGTGTCCCAGACGGTTTTGATTCTTCAATGAAGTTGGCCATAGTGCTTGGTGGAGATGGAACAGTTTTATCAGCAGCTAGGCAGACTGCTCCAGTTCAAGTCCCGATATTGACCATAAATACGGGCCATTTAGGCTTTTTAGCCGAGACTTATCTATCGGATCTTGATAAGGCACTAGATCAAGTTTTATCAAGGCAGTGGGATATCGAGCTTAGGACTAGCCTGGTAGTGAGCGTTATGAGAGGTGATCAAAGGAGATGGGAAGCGCTTTGCCTGAATGAGATGGCTTTACATAGGGAACCTCTTACAAGTATGTGTCACTTTGAAATATCTATTGGGAAACATGCGCCAGTTGATATCTCTGCTGATGGAGTTATCCTTTCAACTCCCACAGGATCGACTGCCTATTCTCTAAGCGCTGGCGGGCCTGTAATTACCCCCGATTGTCCTGTTCTCCAGTTGACGCCTATAGCGCCACATTCTTTGGCGTCTCGAGCTCTAGTATTTAGTGATTTAGAACCAGTTACTGTTTTTCCTGCTACACCTGAAAGGTTAATGATGGTTGTTGATGGTACAGCAGGATGTTATGTCTGGCCTGAGGATCGAGTTTTGATTAGACGAAGTAACCACCCTGTAAAATTTATACGTTTATCTGACCATGAATTCTTTCAAGTCCTTAGGAATAAGCTGGGCTGGGGGTTGCCACACGAGGCTAAGCCTGACAAATCATAGAAATTAAAATTATTTTTCTAACTTGGCTTTTAAAATAAATACAGGGTTCATAGGGGAAAACCTTGTTCCTTCTGCTATTTGCACTCCTCTAGAATGTTGATGCTGGCTAATTTTTATTGAGCAATCTGACTTTTTTAAAATTTCTTCGATTATATTAAAGGACTGCAATGTTGCCAGGGGAATTACAATAATTCCTTTACAACTTATCCTTTCAAGTATACTTTCAATAAGCATTTGCTTGTCATATAATGATCCTCCTCCTAAAATTATTCTGTCGGGCTTAGATAAATAACCAGGTATTTTTTCTTTTTCAAGTGCATTTAATATATCTGATTCAATAACCTCACATGGACAAACAGATAGCCTTGAAGAGTTCTTTTCTATAAGATTTTTACTGCCAACTCGCTTATCAATTGAAAGTAATTTAAGCTCAGGTCTTATTCTTAAGGCTTCTAAGCCTATACTCCCTACACCTGCTCCAATATCCCAAAGAACGCCTTGTTTTGGTAATTCTAACTCTGAAAGAATCTGCACCCTAACTTCTCTTTTAGTCATTAACCCTGGCCGATCCGCGTACTGAAGGAAGATGTCATCTTCTATTCCAAAAAGAGGTATTTCACTCTTTAAAAAAATAGGTTTGGTTTGCTTGATTAATACTACTAAGTTTAACGGATCAATATTTTTTGGGATTAATTCAGAAGGGAGGATTTTAGTTATGCGTTCTTTGGGGTGACCAAGTTGTTCAAAAAGCCAAAAATGATAATTTCTTTCTATTTCCATAGCCCTTAAGAAATTTCGGATTTCTTTTATCCCACCTTTATTAGGGTCAGTAAGAATTGCAATTGCCTTTGGATGCTTTTGTAAGGCTTCTTTTAAAAGAGCAGAATCTCTTCCATGTAAACTAATCCATGAAGCATCCTGCCATGATCTGCCAATGCGAGAGAAAGCAAGCTGTAAACAAGTTTGTGACGGGTGAAAGATAATATTCTTATCTGGAAAGTTTTCTAATAAATTTCTCCCAATACCAAACCAAAGAGGGTCCCCACTTGCAAGTACAATAGCGTTTTCTTTTAATTGCTTTACCCAGTTAATTAGCTCATTTGTCTTGTCACTTTCGTATAATTCAGGTAAAGGATCTTCAAAACTTTTGATCTTGAACCAATGTTTTAAAGATGCAATAATTCTCTTGGAACCAGCTATCTTTAGTCCAGAAGTTATTGTTTCCTGAAGTGATAAGGGAAGGTCTTGAATTCCTCCAGCACTTACTCCAATTACTTGAATTTCACTAGAAGTTTTTTTCATTGCGGTATTCTTCTATTCACATTGACGGGCTCTTAGATAAATTAGGCCAGCTTTGGTCTAAAGCTTAGATTTGTTATTTGTTTTTTTCAGTGGAAAAACCTAATTTTCAGGAAACTAACTCTTCAGTAAAGCGTCAAAGACAGCATGAAATCTTATTGGCCCTTATTCGACGTCAGGATGATTTGGAGCTTATAGATATAGAAGCTTCAAGACTTCTTGGCACTATTAAAGGTAGGGGCGACCCTGCTCATTGGATTGACAGGAACAGACGTATCCTAGAGAAATATCAGTCCTTAGTTAGATCTGCAATCACTTTGGATTCCTTGCTCGATTCGGAACAAACGCACAATGAATGATCTGTTTAATTTTAAAAGGCTTTTCTTTGTTCTTCTTACAGCTTTAACCTTATTCTTTTCTGGGCCAAAAATTGGACATGCAACAATTCAAATAACCGAAGGATATAATGGAGAGAAAACTGAAAGAAGTTTGGAAAGTTTGAGGGACTTAGATTATCAAACTTGGCAAATTGTTGTATACCCAATAAATGAGAAAAATGAAGGGAAAACTATCTTACGAATTGTTGGATTTCCTGGGACTCTGAGATTAGATCGCCCTGCAAAATTAAAGGTTAAATCAGGAATAAAATCTTGGATTCTTGAGGATATAACTTTGCAAAATGAGCAATTAGCTAATGATTCAAGAGAAGCTGCCGCAGAGTTTAATTTAGAGCCTTTGCTGTTAGAGCTTAAAAATAATCGGCCATTAAGATTTTCCTTGGCAGGAGCCTTTAATGAATTGCCTATTCCACCCTATCTTGTTAAAGAATGGCGCACTTTAATTGGTAAAGACTTTTCAATTAAAAGCGAAGAAAATAAATGAATAACTTCAATAGTGAGAAATGGATCCCATGGATGCGTCGAGCATTACAGCTTGCTGATTTGGCAGATGGAGAAACGAGTCCCAATCCACTTGTTGGTGCTGTCGTTCTTGACAGTAATGACAATTTAATAGGAGAAGGTTTTCACTCTGCTGCGGGCAAGCCTCATGCAGAAGTAGAGGCATTGCGTCAAGCAGGTGATGCCTCGCAAGGAGGGACTTTAATGGTTACTCTTGAACCTTGTTGCCATCAGGGAAGAACACCTCCATGCACAGACCTCATTTTAAATTCAGGCATCAAGAGAGTTGTAATTGGTTTAAAAGATCCTGATCCAAGAGTCTCAGGGAAGGGTATTGCCATTTTGAAATCATCAGGGATTGATGTAATTACTGGCGTTCTTGAAGAAGAGGCTTTATATCAAAACCGAGCTTTTGTTTTTCGTGTACAAACAGGTAGACCATGGGGAATTCT
Source organism: Prochlorococcus marinus str. MIT 0919 (assembly GCF_027359375.1). Classification (NCBI taxonomy): domain Bacteria; kingdom Bacillati; phylum Cyanobacteriota; class Cyanophyceae; order Synechococcales; family Prochlorococcaceae; genus Prochlorococcus; species Prochlorococcus marinus. The sequence continues at coordinate 684,636 of NZ_CP114779.1, read as the reverse complement.
TAAATGGGCCATGAGTTTTGACGGTCGAATAGGGCTTCCTAATGGAACTAGTAAATGGATAACTAGTGAGGATGCAAGAAGTAAAGTGCATGCTTTAAGAGCTAAATGTGATGCAGTTATTATTGGAGGAGGAACTCTGCGAGCTGATGATCCTTTATTAACCAGTAGAGGGATGAGTGATCCTGAACCTAAGAGGGTTGTTTTTACTAGTAGTTTAGATTTGCCAAAATCAGCAAAAATTTGGGATACAGAAACTGCAGAATCAATTATTGCTTTTGGCTCTGAGGTTCGATCTGAACAGTTAGAGCAATTACCTCAGGCACCATCCAAATTGCCTCTTAATGAAAGCAACCCTAAGGAATTATTAGAAGAGTTAGCAAAGAAAGGATGCAATCGAATCTTATGGGAGTGTGGTCCATCATTGGCTACCAAAGCTATAGAGAATGATTGTGTTCAAGAAATATTTGTTTTTATGGCACCAAAACTTATAGGTGGACTGTCTTCTATGAACCCTCTTTCTAATTTTGGTTTTTATTCCATGGAGGAAGTTTTCTCTTTGACAGATGTTTCCTTAGAGAAAATAGGTAAAGATTTTGTATTAAAAATGCTTTTGAAATAGCCCATATAGGTTTTGAAGTCAAGCTCGTTCGGTTCTTACACCTGAAAATCATTAACGGATTTCATGATATTTGTTTAGTTTGGTAATCAATAAAAAATTGTTTTCATGCCGATTCGACAAGACGAAAATCCACCTAATCGGCGGTTTGGAATTATCAACCTTGTACTGATTGGATTTGGAGCTCTATTGCTTTTTAGTAGCTTTTTCCCTAATCAAAATATGCAAGTGCCAAGAGTCCCTTACTCCCTGTTCATTAATCAAGTTAATGATGGAGAAGTAAAGCGAGCATATATAACCCAAGAACAAATTAGATATGAGCTTTCATCTCCTATTGAAGGCTCACCATCTGTATTGGCAACAACGCCAATATTTGATATGGATCTTCCTCAGCGACTAGAAAATAAGGGGGTCGAATTTGCAGCAGCACCTCCTAAAAAACCAAACATATTTACAACAATTCTTAGTTGGGTTGTCCCACCTTTGATTTTTATTTTAGTTCTTCAATTTTTTGCCAGAAGAAGTATGGGTGGAGGTGGTGCTCAAGGTGCTTTGAGCTTTACTAAAAGCAAAGCAAAAGTATATGTGCCGGATGAAGAGTCAAGAGTAACTTTTGCTGATGTAGCAGGTGTAGACGAAGCGAAAGATGAATTGACTGAAATAGTTGATTTCCTTAAAAGGCCTCAAAGGTACTCAGATATAGGAGCTCGCATACCTAAAGGAGTTTTATTAGTAGGTCCTCCTGGAACAGGTAAAACTTTGCTATCCAAAGCCGTCGCTGGAGAAGCAGAAGTACCCTTCTTTATTATCTCAGGATCTGAATTTGTAGAACTTTTTGTAGGGGCTGGGGCAGCTAGAGTTAGAGATTTGTTTGAACAAGCTAAAAAGAAAGCACCTTGCATAATCTTTATTGATGAGCTTGATGCAATTGGTAAAAGCAGATCAGGATCAATGGGTGTCGTTGGGGGTAATGACGAGAGAGAGCAAACTTTAAATCAATTGCTTACTGAAATGGATGGTTTTGCATCTGCAGATAAGCCAGTAATTGTACTAGCGGCAACTAACCAACCAGAAGTTCTTGATGCGGCTCTATTGCGTCCAGGAAGGTTTGATCGACAAGTTTTAGTTGATAGGCCTGATCTCTCAGGACGGAAGACAATACTTGATATCTATACTAAAAAAGTCAAATTAGCGGAAGATATAGATATCGATTTAATTGCTCAAGCCACTAGCGGATTCGCTGGGGCAGATTTAGCAAACATGGTTAATGAAGCTGCATTGCTAGCAGCAAGAAATAAGAGAACTAAAGTTGAACAGCAAGATTTAAATGAAGCTATAGAAAGGGTTGTAGCAGGCTTAGAGAAAAAAAGCAGGGTTCTTCAAGAAGATGAAAAGAGAGTTGTTGCTTATCACGAAGTTGGACATGCAATTGTCGGGCATCTAATGCCTGGCGGAACAAAGGTGGCCAAGATTTCTATAGTACCTAGAGGTATGAGTGCACTTGGATATACCCTGCAATTGCCTACTGAAGAGAGGTTTTTGAATTCAAAAGATGATCTAAAAGGTCAAATAGCAACTCTCTTGGGAGGAAGATCAGCAGAAGAAATTGTATTTGGGAAAATCACAACAGGGGCTTCTAATGATTTGCAGAGAGCGACAGATCTTGCTGAACAGATGGTTGGGACCTATGGAATGAGTGAAATTTTGGGACCTCTGGCTTATGACAAGCAGGGAGGAGGTTCTTTCTTAGGAGGTAATAACAATCCACGAAGGGTTGTTAGTGATGCAACTGCTCAAGCTATTGATAAGGAAGTAAGAAGTCTCGTAGATGAAGCTCATGAAAGCGCGCTAAATATTCTTAGGCATAATCTTTCTTTACTTGAAACTATCTCTCAAAAGATTCTCCAGAAAGAAGTTATAGAAGGAGATGATCTTAAAAATATGCTTGCAGAGTCTTCCCTGCCATGAAGTTTGTTTGATTAGGACTTGACGAAAGGGGCCTTTATCTCCGATAAAGGCTTTTTGATGCTAACTCCATGGACTCTGCTTCCAAAGGTGTTGCTTGTGAACTTTCTGAGTTAAAAGGAAAGGATTTTATTTCATCTGCTGATTTGACCTCAGAGCAGATTAAAGCTCTTTTTGCGCTTGCAATCCAGCTTAAGATTGAAAATAGAAGAATAGACCTTGGTAATCGAGTTTTAGGCTTGATTTTCAGCAAGGCATCTACTCGAACTAGGGTAAGTTTTCAAGTTGCAATGGCTAGACTAGGGGGGCAGATAGTTGATTTGGGATTACAAGCTACCCAAATAGGTAGAGGAGAACCAATCAAAGACACCGCAAGAGTTTTAAGTAGATACTGTGATGCATTGGCAATAAGAACATACTCTCATCAAGATTTGGTTGATTATTCAAATTGGGCTTCTATCCCAGTTGTTAATGCTCTTACTGATTTAGAACACCCCTGCCAAGCATTGGCTGATTTCCTGACTATTCAAGAATCTTTTGGCAGCTTGAAGGGCCTTACACTTTCATATATTGGAGATGGAAATAATGTTGCTAATTCTTTAATTCTTTGTGGAGCACTTCTTGGTGTAAATGTCCGAGTTGCTAGCCCTATTGGATTTGAACCTGATCCAGATATTGTTTCGAAAGCTCGTTCTGCTTCGTCCTTTGGATCAACTATTCAAATTTCAAATGATCCTGAGTCGACTATAAAAGGTGCAAATGCAATTTATACAGACGTCTGGGCTTCTATGGGTCAGGAAGAAGAGCAGTGTCAACGGGAAATAGCTTTCAAGGGATTTACTGTTGACAATAACCTGTTCTCTCAAGCAGATCCTGAAGCAATTATCTTGCATTGCTTACCCGCACATAGGGGGGAAGAAATTACTGATGAACTCATGGAAAGCACGGCTAGCAAGATATTTGAGCAAGCTGAGAATCGATTGCATATACAGCAAGCGCTTTTAGCTTCATTGTTAGGGGGGCTTTGAAATTTGCAAATTCGCAATTTTATAGGTACATATGTATTGAAGAGTGAATGATTTTACTTAATTTGCTATGGGAGAAGAAGCTTCGCTTACACCAGCTCAGCAAGAACTTTATGAGTGGCTTTCTGAATACATAGGCACTAATCACCACAGCCCTTCTATTAGGCAGATGATGCAAGGCATGGGCCTTCGTTCCCCAGCCCCTATTCAGAGCAGGCTTCGCCATCTTCAGGAAAAAGGATGGATCACATGGAAAGAAGGTCACGCAAGAACTTTGCAGTTACTTGGAGATGCATTCTCTGGTGTTCCCGTTTTGGGTTCAGTAGCTGCTGGAGGATTGGTTGAGACTTTTGATGATGTTCAAGAAACTCTTGATTTGAATAGTGTTCTTCAAACTCGCGGCTTATTTGCTTTAACAGTTAATGGCGACTCAATGGTTGATTCTTATATTGCAGATGGAGATATGGTCCTAATGGAACCTGTTAATGATCCTTCTCGAATAAGGAATGGGACAGTAGTTAGTGCAATGGTCCCAGGCTCAGGCACTACGCTTAAACATTTTTTCCGTAAGGGTTCTTTAGTAAGACTTGAGGCTGCTAACCCTGCTTACGAACCAATAGAAATAGATGCCACTCAGATTCAAATCCAAGGAAAACTTTTAGCAGTTTGGAGGAAGACGAAATGATTGAGGTGTAAAGTAAAGACCTCTTTTGGGGCCATAGCTCAGCTGGTAGAGCACCTGCATGGCATGCAGGGGGTCAGCGGTTCGAATCCGCTTGGCTCCATTTTGTTTGATTGGAACTAATCTTTTATAAAAGAACCTTAGCTTGATGTATTGTTCACTTACCTACGTTGAAAAAACACTATAGATCTATACTTAGCAATCTAATAAATTGTATAGCGGGGCACCATTAACTTGTAAGAATATAAACCATGCCATAATTTTATGCTGATAGTTTACTTGACTTTTCTACATTAATAAGTATTAAAGCATTGTAGTAATAATAAGAATTAAAAGCTTAATATTGAAATCTCAGAGGTTTAGACATATGAGGAATGACCGACTGACTGAATTAAACCAAGGCCTAAAAAAAATTGTTGGTAAGAAGAACTTACTTATAGGTGAAAAGGCAACAAAAAGTTATAGACAAGGAATTAGAGTAGGAGAAGGCAAGGCAAATTGTGTTGTTTTACCTAAAGATCTTATTGAATTTTGGGAGGTGCTCAAGTTATGCATTTCTTTGGACAAGATAATTATTATCCAAGCAGCCAATACTGGCTTGACAGGTGGTTCCACACCTGATGGTGATAAATATGACCGTGATGTTGTAATTATAAATACTTTGCGTTTAGACAGGATCATTATCTTGAATAACGGTTTGCAAGTATTAGCCTTTCCTGGCGCAACTTTATTTGAGTTAGAAGAAACCTTGTCAAATTATAACCGTGAGCCCCATTCATTAATAGGCTCTTCATGTATTGGGGCATCAATAGTGGGAGGAATATGTAATAATTCAGGGGGTAATTTGGTTAACAGAGGCCCAGCCTATACTGAATTATCTCTTTTTGCTAGAGTTAATTCCAAGGGAAAATTAGAATTAATAAATCATTTAGATATTGAACTTGGCAATACCCCTGAGGAAATATTATCTAATCTAGAAAACATAAATTTCAACCAACATGACCTACAAGAATCTAAAATGAAAGCATCAGATATTGAATATAGTGAAAGAATAAGAGATGTTAAATCTTCTTTGCCAGCAAGATATAATTCAGATAGAAGAAGATTGTATGAATCTAGTGGCTGTGCAGGTAAAGTGGCAGTTTTTGCTGCACGTTTAGATACTTTCGTTAAGCCTCGAAAAGAGCAGGTGTTTTTGATTGGAACAAATGATTCTAAGAATTTCAGTGAGCTCAGGAACTATGTACTTACTAGTTTTGAAGACTTGCCTGAAATGGTTGAATATATGCATAAAAGCTTTTTTGATGCAGCATCTAAATATGGTAAAGACACATTTCTAATAATTAAATACCTTGGCCGTGGCTTTATTCCTAAATTATTTGGAATAAAGAAAAAAATAGAGGTATTTTTCTCTTCGTTAAATTTAGATGCATCTAACTTTGTAGATAATTTTCTTCATGACCATGCACAATTATTGCCTGATCACCTTCCTAAGATTGCAAGAGAATATAGACGGCTATTTGATCACATCCTAATAATTAAGGCAGGTGATAAATGTATAGAAGAAACTAGAGAGATGCTTTCTTTTTTAGAAAGTAAGAATAAAGAATTTGATTATCATGAATGCTTAAAGGTGGAAGGTCAAGATTTACTTTTGCATAGATACGTAGCAGGAATTGCGCCAAAACGTTTTATGATTATAAATAACAATATACCTGCTAATCTTTTACCATTAGATGTTGCACTACCCAGGAACTGTACTGATTGGGATCGAATAATAACAGATAATAATTCAACTGGAATATTAGAGTCTTTTCGTATGGGACATTTTCTTTGTATGGTCTTTCATTGGGATTTAATTTTATCTAATACAGAGGACTTTGATGAACAGAAAAAAGTAATTCTTGCAAAATTAGATTCTTTAGGAGCAAAATACCCAGCAGAGCATAATGTAGGTCATCTCTATTTTGCTGAATACGACCTTTCTAATTTTTATAAAAAGATAGATCCAACCAATTCTTTTAATTCTGGGATAGGTAAATTATCAAAAAATAAATTTTATTCCTAAAATTGATAGATATTACTTCCTAAAGCTTTGATCGGTTCTCTTCATTTATCAACAATAATGCTGAATTAAAATTTCAAACCCTCAGAAATGCTTTTTAATGTTGGAAATTTTTTCTTTGCAAGCTATAATACTTTTACAAATCCTTTAATGGATAAAATTACCAAAATTTAATCCCTCAATTCTCTACTTGCTTTATAAATTAGGATAAACAGTTGTCATGGAAAAAAAGATAATACATTTAGACTGTACATTTAGAGATGGAGGTTATTATACAAAATGGGATTTCTCTGAATACTTAATAAACAACTACTTGAGTGCTTTGGATGCTATATCTATAGACTTTTGCGAAATAGGGTTTAGATATTTTGATAATAATAGCTTCAAGGGTGCATGTGCTTTCACGACAGACGACTTCTTGTCTTCTTTATCAATTCCCGATTCTATAGGAATAGCTGTAATGATTAATGCAGCTGATTTGATCCCAGATAACAATTTCAGTTTCACAAGGTTAAATAAACTTGTTCCAGCAGCTTGTAAAGACTCACCAGTCGATTTGATTAGGATTGCTTGTCCAGCTGACTCCATTCATTGTGTTAAGCCAGCTTTTGAGTATTTACATGAAGCAGGTTATAAAACAGGTTGCAATATCACTCAGATATCAGATCAAACTAATCAAGATATAGAACAAATTGGCAAGTATTTATCTAGCTCTTGCGTTGATGTTTTGTACTTTGCGGACAGCTTGGGTTCTATTAAGCCAGATCAAATTAAGAACATCATCTCTTCTTTCAAGCTTTATTGGAAAGGACAAATAGGAATTCATGCTCATGACAACCAAGGACTAGCCCTTTCCAATACTCTTCAAGCAATTAAAGAAGGGGTAGATTGGGTAGATTCAACAATAACTGGTATTGGAAGAGGTCCTGGTAATGCAAAAACGGAAGAGTTGATATTAGAGTTGAATTCTCGATTCGGTCGACAAACGAATTATGTTCCATTGTTGAAATTAATTAATAAAGAATTTTTACCTCTAAAAGCAAAACACTCTTGGGGTACCAATCCTTTTTATTACCTAGCAGGCAAATACTCTATTCACCCATCTTATATTCAATCGATGCTTTCAGATTACCGTTACCAAGAAGAAGATATTTTAGCTTCTATTAATTATCTTCGTGATCAGGGTGGCAAAAAATTTAACTTTACAAGCTTAAATGATACTAGAAAGTTCTATAACAATAAACCTAAGGGCTCTTGGTCTCCTTCGTTATATTTTAAAGGTAAAGATGTTTTGCTCTTAGGTACTGGGTCTAAATTACAATTACATCTAAAGGCTGTCGAATCTTTTATATCTCGCTTTCAGCCAGTTGTTCTTGCAATGAATACTCAGACATTGATCAATAATGATTTGATAGATTTAAGAGTAGCCAGTCACCCTACAAGGTTGTTGGCAGATCTCACCTCTCATTTACATTTACCACAACCACTTGTTGTTCCTCTTTCAATGCTCCCTTTAGACTTCTCTTCTTTATTACATAAAAAGGAAGTTTTAGATTATGGTATAGGTATTTCCCAGGAAGGTTTTGAGTTTCATGATAAATATTGCTTTATACCCAATTCATTAGTTATTTCATATGCTTTGGCAATCGCCACTAGTGGAGGGGCAAAGAAAATCTATTTAGCAGGATTTGATGGTTATGCTTCGGGAGATACTCGTAATGATGAAATCAATCAATTATTAGAAGTTTATAAAAAATATCAGCCTAAAGTAGAACTTATAGCTATTACACCTTCTAAATATAAAAATCTAATGATTCAAAGTGTCTATGGTATTTAAGCTATGAAAGCATGCGTAATAATCCCAGCTAGGTATAACTCAACCAGGTTTCCTGGCAAGCCCCTTGTCCAATTAAATGGAAAACCTTTAATTATTTGGGTAGCAGAGCTTTCCGCTAGAGCTATAGGAAAAGAAGATGTTTATATAGCTACCGATGATAACCGTATTGCAAAATTAGTTAATGAATCAGGATATAATTCTATCTTTACAAGTTCTAACCTTTTAACAGGTACAGACCGTGTAGCAGAGGCAGCTAAGGATTTAGATTATGATATTTTTGTAAATGTTCAAGGAGATGAACCCCTAGTTAATGAGACAGATATATTGCGTGCAATAAATTTTAAGAAATCTCATTATGAAAGCGTTATCAATTGCTATAATAATATTAGACAAGATGAACAACCTGAGAATATAAATATACCTAAAGTCGTTGTTTCAGAGGATAATACTTTGCTATATATGTCAAGATCTTTAATACCGGCTAATAAAAAGCAAATATTAAAAAGTGATCAGTATAAGAAGCAAGTTTGTATATATGCTTATTCCCCTGTTGACTTAGATAGATTTCTTTCTTTTGGAAGAAAGAGTTATTTAGAAAGTAAAGAAGATATAGAAATTCTTAGATTTTTTGAATTAGGAATTAAGATCAAGATGTTTCATACAAAATACTCATCCTTAGCAGTAGATGTACCCTCAGATATTCCACTTGTTGAGCAACAATTATCACAAATTTTTAAATAATGTTACTTGATAGATATAGATCAATTGTATTTGACTGCGATGGTGTTTTACTAAATTCTAATTTTATTAAAACTGATTGCTTTAGAAAAGCACTTCAGCCCTATGGTAAGGAATCAATAGATAGGTTAATAGATTACCATCAATTAAATGGAGGTGTTTCTAGATATAAGAAATTTGATTACTTTCTCTCTGTTATAGCTCCTAAATACTCATCTTTGAAAAATGGTCCAAATTTAGAAGAGCTTGTTGATATTTATAGTAAAGAATGTAAGAAATATCTATTTAAGGCAGAGGTTGCATCTAAATTAGGACTTTTACGAGAATTCACTAAGGATAAAAGTTGGTTTATAGTTTCCGGAGGGGCGGAAGAAGAACTTAGAGAGATTTTTGTAGCTAACAAGTTATTTAAATTGTTCGATGGAGGTATATATGGCAGTCCAGATACTAAAAATAAGATTTTAACAAGAGAAATCTCAAAAGGGACTCTTAATTTGCCAGCTCTTTTCCTAGGTGATAGTAGACTTGACCATCAAGTTGCGCTAGAAAATGGCCTTGATTTTATCTTTATTAGTAACTGGACAGACTTCAAGGATTATAAGTCATACTGTATCAATAATTCAATCCCTATAATTGGCCAAGTTTCTGAACTATTAAATTCTTTGCCACTTTGAATATAGCTCGATAATATAAAAATGGTTGAATAACATTATGGATAGATTCTCTAGGTATAAGGAAATTCTTTCTAATTCTTTATTTTTTAAGTTGGTTTGTGGAGCAGGTTATGAGGATTTAGATAAAGTCAGTAAACTATCTTATGTATATACACTTGCGGGTTGTAAGGGATTTGACTTATCTGCAAACCCTCTTGTTGTAAAAGCTTGTAGACAAGGGATTGACGCAGCTCTTTCTTCTAAGAACCCTTATTTTTCCGATGAGAATGATCCTCCTTTTATAACTGTGAGTGTTGGCATGCCAGGCGATCACCATGTTCGCAAAGCAGTGATTACTAATGATTGCATAAGATGTAATTCATGTATTCCAGCGTGCCCGACTAATGCAATTCCATCATCTTTAGAGGTTTATGACCATTTATGCATTGGTTGCGGTAACTGTGAATCAGCATGCCCTCCATCTGTTGAAGCAGTTCACTATCGATATGATTCTAAAAAGATTGAACAAGTCTTACCTTTATGTATAGAAGCAGGTGCAGAAAGTATAGAGCTACATGCATCAATAGCAGATGATATTACTACAATTAAAGAATGGAAGACAGTATGTAATTGTTTGCCTAATGGAATGCTATCGATGTGTTTAGATCGTACACATATGACAAATAACCATTTAATGGAAAGGATAAAATTAGCCAAGGATATAGCTGATGATAGACTTATCATCCAAGCCGATGGTGTTGCTATGGGTGGAAATAAGGATGATTTTAATACGACATTACAGGCTGTATCAATAGCAGATATAATCAATAAGGAATTAATATTAAAAGATAAAAGATTCAAAGACTTGCCATTACTTATCTCAGGAGGAACCAATAGCTTAACAGGTCAATTAGCTCGACAATGTGGCGTATCATTTTCTGGCATAAGTATAGGCACACATGCAAGGAAAATTGTTAAAACTGAACTTGATTTAATTACATTAAGAGAGACTAACATGCATTTAAATGAGGCAGTTATGAATGCATATAATTTAATTGAAAATAATCTAAGACCTTCTCGACTTATACCCTCATTCAATAAATAATGTATACCAATCTTATACGTTTTAATTATTAACTTCTCTCACAAATCTACTTAATGAAAATATTAAGAAGTAAATTCCCTTCCTCATTCTCATTTGATGATGCTAATACTCTATTTAATATTTTATCAAGAATAAGAGATATAGGTAATTTTGCTAGAAAGAATATATATCATAAGTCCCCAATATATTTACTTTCGTTTATGACGGATAGAGATGTTTATTTTCTTGACACAACTAATTTAGATACTATTTTTTTATTAGGATTTTACAATAAGTTATTAGGCAAAGATTTATTATCTTCGCTTTCAAATAAACAAAAGATAGCTTATTCAATTGGTATTTTCTTTTCGCAAGGTCAATTGCCATCTGCTTATTATCTTAAGTATATTTTTATTAGCATATTAAAGTTTTTGATTCATTTATTGATTTCAATTCTAGATTTTGTATTTATATTTATATATGCCTTATTTTACATTGGAATTTTACGGAACTATATAAAACGAAAAGCTAATAATAAAACTATTCTTTTTGAGGAGCTTTACACTATATTTTATTGGAGGAAAAAAAAGTATAAATCAATTAAATACTATTATCCAGACTATGACAAGGAAACTTCCAGGGCCACTTTAGTAACCTCATTTTTTCAATACCGCTTTAATATCCTAGGCTTTTTGGCTATCAATACTTATGACGATGTTCACACGTCTTTGGACTTTATTTCTCCATTACAAATATTTTCTACTTTAATAGATCTAGCAAGGCTATACTTATTTGAGCTTACTTGCTCCCCCAAGTTTACTTATGGAACAATAGTAAGCATAATAAATTCTTATAAATATATTAACCAGCGATTTATAGCATTATTGAATTATAAAATATCTGCAGATATTTTAAAAGTATCAAACTTACAAAATATTTTCCTTTGGCATGAGAATCAACTAAGTCATAAATCCTTATCTTTAGGCCTTTATAAGAACATAACTAAGATCAATCCTTGCGTTAAAGTCTATACATATTATGGATCAATATTTTCCAAGAACGCATTACCACAATTTGTACCTACTAACTTTGAACTAGCCATGGGTTTATGGTGCAATAACAATTTTATGCATCAAGATATCAATTCCGCTTCTGAAATGAAAAGTCTATTTTCAAGCAAGAAATATAAAATTAGTGTTGTACGTGATTCTTTGAATAGAACTGATATAACTTATAATAAAAAAAGTTATTTAGATAGTATTACTTCAGGTAGAGATTTTACAATATTTTCTCACAATGATCATAATGAAATCTATATTATCTTATTAAGGATATATAAAAATCGCTCTACTTATCATCTTTACGAAGAAATTTTGTCTGTAAGCAATCTCTTTGTCCGATTGCATCCTACTGTAAATCGAGTGGAGGCAATAAATCAATTTTATAGATTTTATCATGAATACAATATAAAAATACCAAGAATTACCTTTATTGATAAAGCAGGAGAGACAATATTTGAATCAATTAAATTAAGTAGAAATTGTATTTTTGGAAATTCTTCATATGTAAACTCAGCTATTTCCCTTGGATCAAATGTAATTGCTATAAGGACATCCTATTTACACAATCCCCAGATTCAAGCTATTAATATTAATAGTGTTAACCTTAAGGTTTTATAAACCTAATTAGTACAATTAATCAGAACCACTTTGCTTTATACATAGTATTCTTTATTTTCATTGCTAATATAGTTAAAATTGGAATATAAGAGAATAATACATAAAACAAATTTCTCGCATTACTATAACTAAAAGTAATGTCTTTGAAAAAATTATTATATTGCTTTTTAATGTACATTCTTTTACTAGCATGAACGAGCTTCTCCAATTCATAAATAGCACGATCCACTTTACTAAAATACTTGCTCTCCTTATTATTCTTTATCCATAATAACTTCTCGGCATTAAATAATTGAGGTTTTGTATACCCTTCACTTCCTTCATGTATCCGCCAACAAGCTAATACTTTCGGGCAGTAGGCGATTCCACACCTTGTTGATAATCTTGTAATTAGATCGAAATCTGATATATGACTGTAATTTTCATCAAATGATTTTTCTAATTCTCTTATATATTTTACCCTCAACATGACTGTCTCAAGCGATATATGATAGTTCGTTATCAATTTAGAACAACTATCTTTCATCACAATATCTTTGGGATATAGATTTTCCTTATTCTTATAGCTAAAAAACTCACTATTAGAATAACATATCCCAACCCTTTCATTTTCGAAAAAATGTAATTGCTCACTTAATTTATTCTTCCTCCAAGTATCATCTACATCTAATACGCAGAGGAATTCGCCTTTTATTTTATTGAATGCGTCTTGTCTTGCTTTACCCAAATTTGTTTTATTCAATGAATGGAAGTACCTTATCCTTTCGTCTTTATATTGCATAATTATTGCCCTAGAATTATCGATTGAATTATTGTCCCAGAATATAACCTCCCAATGTTTGTAACTTTGCCTAAGAACACTTTCTATCGCTTCCTCTAAATACTTTTCGCCATTAAGGCAGTTCATTAAAATGCTAACTAATGGTTTATTAAGCATATTCCTTATACCAATTAATAACTTTGTTTAGATTTTTATTCATCTCATTAGTTGGTTCCCATTTAAGTAGACTTTTGGCTTTTATTATATTTGGATATAAAGCCATGCTTTCAGACTCCCTATAAGGAACTTCTCCAAAACAAGGTTTTCCTGAACCGATTATATTTACTACACTATTAGTTAATGTTTTAATACTAACAGGCTCCCCAGAGCCTATATTTATAACTTGTCCGTAGGCCTTATTATTATCAAAGCATTTTAATATTGCATTGCACACATCACCTACATAGCAATAATCTCTTAATTGACCCCCTTCTGTTACACCAAAAGTGTTTGACGCTAAACAATTACTTATTAAATAAGGTAAAAAACGATTTGTTTCTTGGTTTTCACCAAATACTATAAAAGGACGTAAAACTATAATAGGGATTTTATATAGTCTAAACATTTGCTGTAGGAAATGAGTGGCTGTCAACTTGCCTAGCGAATATGGTGATATAGGACATTCTCTAACATCTTCACTGATTGGGGATTGGAGGTTACCATACTCATCACTTGAGCCAAGGTGAACAAATGTTCTTAAATTAACTAACCTACTTAAATCTATCAATTTCATTGGGATATTATAATGATCTTTAAATACTGACTTACCCCCATCTTTAAAACTTGTATGATCTACGTATCCAGAACAGTTGATTATATATTCTACAGATTCAATCTTCTTTTCTATATCTTTAGTAATTTCTTTTCTAATATTATGTTCTATATAATGAGCTTTTTTGACAGCTCGAATTTTATTCGGCTTTGTTCTTGAAATACTTATTACATCATACCCACAATCTATTAGCACCTTTACAAGATGTGAGCCAATGAAGCCAGAGCCTCCAGTAATTAGAACTTTTGCCTTAGCTACCATGGTTGCCTGCCTGATTTGACAAGATCATCAAGTGTATCTTTATCCCTTTTGGTATCTACACAATGCCAATAACCTTCATGCAGATAGGCCATTAATTGAGAATCACTTGCTGCTTTCTCTAGAGGTTCTTTCTCTAGTATTGTTTGGTCATTTGATATGTAATCTAGAAATTCCGGTTCTATTACAAAGTATCCGCCATTAATCCAACCTTCCATAAGCTGAGGTTTCTCCCTAAAGCTTGATACACTATTATCTTTGGAAATCTTTAGTTCTCCAAATCTAGCTGTAGGTCTAACAGCGGTTACAGTTATTAATTTACCATGTTTCTTGTGATAATTTAAAACATTATTTATATTTAAATCTGTAACAGCATCACCATAGGTTAGAAGAAATGTTTCATCTTTTATATACTCTTTAAGTCGCAGCAGTCTTCCTCCTGTCATAGTATCTTTCCCTGTGTCAATTAAACTAACAGACCAATTTGGAGAATGTCTTTGATATGGTTTTATACTTCCATTTCTTAAGTCAACTTTGAAGTCAGAGTTTAATATTTGATATTTATAAAAATAATCTTTTACAACTTCAGCTTTATAACCTAAAGCTAGATAAAAATCATTTAAACCAAATTTTGAATATATATTCATGATATGTTCAATTATTGGTTTATCACCTATCCTCAACATTGGCTTTGGTATTATGGATGTGTATTCCGATAACCTTGTACCAAATCCACCAGCAAGAATTACTACTTTCATTTTTCCACCTCTAAGAAATTCAAGAAGGATAACGGCTGGCGTTCTACTTCATTAGGGTCATGAAGAACGTTAGCTATATTAAGTATATAGCTATCTTTTTTTGAAAGGCCTCTGAATCCAAACCATATTCCAGGAGGTACAGTAAGTAAATAGTATTCTTTTTCTCCTATAACAGTATTTAAAATTAATTTCAAATCTTTATCGTAAAGTATAAACTGTACAGATCCAACTGGAGCAACAATGTTCATAGTCATATTTAAATGTCTTTTCCATGCTTTTGTTCTACCTTGCTCAATTACTGAGAAATAGGCTTCTTTGAACCCCTTGTATTGTTTATCAGTTGACTTTAATATATGTAGCACATCCCCACCTTCTACAGCTATTCTCCTCAATTGCACTCTGGATACATTCTGCTTTTCTAAATCCATTGATTACCTACCTCTCTTGATAAGTTTGTGTATGAATTGATTTGATGAAGACAGAGGTTATAAGGTTCTGTTTCTTGAGATTTTGAATAAAAATCATAATACCAAGAACCTGTATATTCTATTGTTGAACTAAAGTCAAGAGTAGGCATCCAGCCTAACTGTGCATGTGCTTTGTCGCAATTAAGTTTTAAAAGTCCTGATTCGTGCTCCTTTGAATTATTATTATTACCGATTAATTCCCATCTTTGTTCTGGCCATACTATAGAAAGCTTCTTTACTAGTTCAATTACTGAATAGTTATTGCTTGAACTTGGACCAAAATTAAAAGATTCCCCATTAAGCTCTTTTTGTTTAGATAATTCCTGTGCTAAGCACAAGTAACCACTCAGGGGTTCAAGAACATGTTGCCATGGTCTTGTTGAATGTGGTGCTCGGATTGAAACTATGTTATTCCTTGTCCAAGATCTAATACAGTCTGGGACAATTCTATCTTTAGCCCAGTCTCCCCCTCCTATAACATTGCCAGCCCTTGCTGATGCAATTAGGACATTACTATCTTCTTTGTTGAAATATGAACTATAGAAGGATTTAAACGCAATTTCTGCTGAGCCTTTTGAAGAACTATATGGATCAGAACCACCTAGCTTGTCTGTTTCTCTATAGCCCCAAACCCATTCTCTATTGTCATAGCATTTATCACTAGTAATTATGATAGCGATGCATCTATTGTTTATAAGCCTAAGTGTATTTAGAATATTTACTGTACCCAAAACATTAGTATGCCAAGTCTCTACTGGATCTATGTATGACTGCTTGACTAATGGCTGGGCAGCAAGGTGAAATAAATAATCAGGTTTGACATGATCTATTAATTTAATTAATTTATCTTGGTCTTTAACATTTATCCTATTATCGCTAATCCTACTTTCAATTAATGCTTCTTTAAATAGAGATGGATTAGTAGGTGGTTCTAGAGCTATACCATGTACTTCTGCACCAAGAGATAAAAGCCATATAGAAAGCCATGAACCCTTAAAGCCAGTATGACCAGTAATAACAACTTTTTTATCTTTAAATGTGTCCAGTAGATTCATCTTTTAATGATATCATAAGGATATTATATAGATAGTTCTAACTAAAGGACTATTGTGATTGAATAATGCCTCAAAACTTTTTTATAAATTATCTGTCTTGTTTTTTTTGACTGCCTAAATTATTTCCTTGAAAAATGACCGTAAAGCAAAATTCACTCTATTTTAAAAAAGGTAGGTTTGGATTACTATGGTTATTAAATCAGTTTCAGAGCTTTAAAGAAAATACAGTTACGCTTGTTCCTGAGTTTATTTGTAATTCTCTAACAGATGCTTTAACGAAAGCTAATATAAGGATTGCATATTATAAGGTCGACTATAAATTTTCTCCTTGCCAGAAATCTATTTTAGAATTGTTAGATAACTCTATTAAAATAGAAAGCATTTTGTATGTAAACTATTTTGGTATTCCGGCAGAAATCGATTTCCTAAAGTCTATTTGTCAAGAAAACAATATTATTTTAATAGAGGATAATAGCCATGGCTTTGGAGGAGAATCTAATGATATCCATTTAGGAGAGATTGGAGATATAAGTTTTAGTTCCCCTAAGAAATTATATGGAAATGCCATAGGAGGAGTTGCTACAATAAACTCTTTAGAACTTATATCAAAATACAGAAATAAATCAGAATTAATTTCATTGGATTATAAGATGATCCCATTAACTAGTAATTACTATTATGATAATACTATCTATAGGCTTTTACGTAACAAATTTAGAATATATAAATTAAGTTATTCTGATCAAGAAAGTCCATTTTCATTTAGGGAAAAGCAAATAAAAAATTTTTCTATAACTCCTTTAGAAGATAACTTCTCTCAGTTTATAAACTGGGATAATATATTTAAATCAAGAGCAAGAGCATGGAAAATGGCTGAAAGTTTATGCTCAGAACTAAATTTAAAACCTATATATGATATTGAAATTAATAAATTGTGCCCTTGGGCTTTTCCTGCAAGATGTTTAAGTATGGAGCACCGTAATAAAATAATCCTCCATTGTTATGAGAACTCTTTAGCAGCTTTTAGTTGGCCTTGCCTTCCAGATATCCAAATAGATAAATCTGAGAATGCATTAAGAAATTGGAAAGAACTAATATGTATACCTTTAAATAAAGTAAGTACAATATCTATGGAAAGGATGCTCAGAAACTCCTGGTAAAAATTTTAACCATTTATTATTAGCCTTGTTACTCTGGAAAAATATTTTATCAAAAGCCAATATATTTTTAAGTAAAACAGTTGAATATCTTTAAAGCATAAGTCTAATGCTATATATTCCCTATTAGGGGAATAATTGATCGTATGAGGACCGAAACAGCATCTTTCTGAGGACCTATCTATTACTTTTATCACAGTTTCTTCTTGATCAATATGGCGACGTTTTTCTTGAAAAAGCCATACTCCATCTCCATAACTATCTCGGTGCATTTGCATGGGTAAGTAATCTTTATTTTGATAAACCAACTCACCACCTGCGGATCTCATTGTTTTACCTTTTATTTCTTGAATGCAATCCGACAATATGATTCTTTTTTTTAATTTAAATTTCAAGTCTGCTCTATGATTGTCAGCAAAGAATACAAGTTGTTCTCTATTTTGAGATTCTAGACAGCTGCATCTAAGCTCTAAGCCATCTTTCTCTTCTTTTATAATTGGATCTATAATTCTGTACTTCTTATCTTCTGAGCTAAAATCCGTAGATACTTTTTTTAATTTAAGTGATAATAAGTCCTCAACTAAGTATATACAAACTCCTTTAATGTTGTGGCATTCAAAGGTTAAGTACGTATTACCATTATATTTAAATGAACGTGGAAATGAATAATGCAAAGAATTATCTAAATCTAACTTAAAGTATCTTTCTGTTGAAAGATCATATTTGAAGATACAACCATTGCCATTTCCCCTAGCTATACTTTCAAAAAGTATTATTTTTTCAGAAATAAAATAAGGGTCAGCAGCAATAATATATGGGCCGGGAGCCTTCTTGATATGAATTAATGAGGCACCTTTTATGCTTGATAGGGTTATATTCTTCTGAGAAAATAACCTCCAAAATATATCTGTGTTGATTATATATATATTCCATATGTCTAACTTTATATTTTTAAATTTGTCTTTTATTTTTCGTATAAATATTTTCATTATCTATATACTCTAGGTTTTTTAGAATTTATTTGAATACCCTCTAATGAAAATAGTATTTCTCTGATAATTCTTAATAGTGTACTATTGCTCTTAATTAAATTTACAAACTTTTTTTGGATTAGTATAAGGTAACCTTTGATTGTAGATATTCTTATATAGTCATTTAAAATATTTTTTTCACCACTCCAATTATATTTATAAGATTCATTTCCGAGTGTAAAATCTATTTGCTTTATGTTATTCTTAAAACTGAATCTTATCAAATACTCAAGCAGAAGTCTGCCAGGTGAATATTTTATATAGGATGTATTCATATAAGCGGGATATAAATAATATAGCTTGTCTTTATATCTAAGAGACCAGCAAGCAGCTAGTAATTGCCCATCCAATTTAATTCCAATCAGATCAGAAGCAATATTTGATCCATTTCCTAAATTGTAAAAAGAATTATAATAATTATCATTAATGAAAATTTTACTTGAAAAAGGTATTCTCATTTTCCTTACTTTCTCTTCCAAGCATATCGATATCTCATTGAATATTTTAATGTATTCGTCTCGATTTCTATAATGAACATACTCAATATTACCTATTTCATTTAATCTTCTAGTAAATCTACGGTTATCTTTGATCATCTTTTTTGAGACATTTTTCATCAGTTCATCTATATCTTTATAAGTCTTAGTGCAAACACTTTTAGACTGACCAATTTTTATTCCACGTAATTCAATGAGATTTAATTCTTCTTTCCTATTTATATTAGCTTTAGGATACCTTTCTATTAAAAAACAATCATGACTAGATATGCTTTCGAGAAGTTTTTCCCAGACTGCTTTTCTCTTTAAATTATTATATCGATTAGTTATAATTGGCATATTATATTCCGATAGTCGATCTCCCGCAAATTTATAAACAACATTAGTCATATGCTTTCTAAGCTCTAAAGCAAATAATGCAACAGGTACTTTTTCATCTTCGTACACTACATAAATTTCTATATTTAGAGAATTAATTCTATTATGATTAAACTCAAGCCATTTTTCAAACCAACTGTAACTCTGAAAAACAGAACAAGAGGATTCTTCTTCTAGTTCTAACCACTCACTTTTAAGTTGATGATTGAGTTTAGTATATAGCTTTGATGTTAATTTATTCATGTAATTAAACTTCGGTGTAAGCTAGATGATCTTGTTTAGAATATTCTTACCACTTATAATATTTAAACAATTTTTACACGCTTTAACCCTACATTCTATAAGGGATTCGCTGCTATAATATGCAGTATGAGGATTTACAATAATACGTCCTTGAAAATCACTATCAGCTAGCCAGGAGTTATAAAGTAAGTCCTCTTTCCTTGGAGGCTCCATTGTCCAGACATCTGTACCGTAGCCTTCTAAGTGTCTATTTTTCAAAGCTTTATATATTATTTCACTATCTTCTATTATCCCACCTCTTGATACGTTAATAAGGTAAGAACCTTTTTTCATATTAGATATGAAATTAGTATTCACCATTCCTACGGTATCTTTATTTAATGGAGTATGTATAGATACAATATCCGATGATTCTAATAGAGTATTCTTATCAAAGCATCTATTTATGCCTAATATTTTCTCTACTCCCGAAGGTAGTAAAGGGTCATAAAACTGTATGTTTCTTGAAAATGACTGAAACTTCCTTGCTACAGATGCCCCAATTCTGCCTAGCCCAATTATGCCTAGTGTCATCTGGTTTAGTCTCTTTATAGGGAGATCTATTTTTTCACCCCTCCATAAACTTTCACTCTCCTTGGCTAATACCTGAAAAGAATTTATCTTTCTTACCAGGTTAAGTATCATTGAAATGGCAGTATCTGAAACTTCGTCTATTCCGTAGTCTGGTGTATTTACAACAAGTATCTTCCTTCTCATGCATTCTTCTATGTCTATATTGTCGTACCCAACGCCATATCTTACCAACGCTCTAATATTCGAATACCTAGAGAGAAACTCTTTATTTATTCCCTTAGTCCAAACCAGAGCAATCGTTGTATTTTCGGACAACACGTTTGAAAAATAACTCCCTAGTATTTCCTTTTCTATTGAAAATTCCCTTAAATAATCTGTTACTGCTACACTATCTTTTAACATAAGAATTTAAATTTGATTACTTAGAACATTTTTTCTTCAATTATATAATGTTTTACCTAGCATGCTAATGAAATCTAACTAAGATGCGAACTTTAACTTTATAAGCTGATAATCTCATAAAATACCTAAACTATCATTCAAGCTTAAATTAATTTGCAATGCATCACCAGAAACGAGTTATTTTAGTTACTGGAGCCGCAGGATTTATTGGAGCAGCATTGATAGAGAGACTTTTGGGAACTTGTGAACAACTGATTGGTATAGACAATATAAATTCATACTATGACATATCTTTGAAGCAAGCCCGGCTCCGCCAGATCGAGCAAAATTTAATAAACTCTAATTCTCGTTGGTCCTTTTACAAGGCTTCAATTGATGATAGAGCAGCATTGCAAGAAATTTTCGAAAGGCATTCCCCAAATATTGTTATCAACCTCGCCGCTCAGGCAGGTGTTCGCTATTCAATAGAGAACCCCTCTGCTTATGTCCAAAGTAATTTAATAGGTTTTTTTAATATTCTTGATCTCTGCAAGGAATTTTCTGTAGAGAATTTAATTTATGCTTCCAGCAGTTCAGTTTATGGAGGTAATAGAAATCTTCCATTCGAGGAAACGCAAGCTGTAAATCATCCTATTAGTTTTTATGCCGCTACAAAGAAAGCTAATGAATTAATGGCAAATACTTATAGCCATTTATATCAGATCCCTGCTACAGGATTAAGATTTTTCACGGTATATGGCCCTTGGGGTAGGCCGGATATGGCTCCCATGATTTTTGCTAAATCTATTTTGGCTGGTAAGCCAATTAATATTTTTAATTTTGGCGAAATGCTTCGAGACTTCACTTTTATAGATGATATAACTGAGGCAATTTTGCTTTGCTCATACAAACCTGCTACATCAGATCCAAATTTTGACTCTATAAATCCAGACCCTGCAACATCTTTTGCTCCACATCGTATTTTCAATATTGGCAATAGCAAGCCAGTGCAACTTTTAAGGTTTATAGAATTGCTTGAGAATTCTTTAGAAAAAAAAGCAATTAAGAATTTGCGACCGATTCAGCCTGGAGATGTTGTCGCAACAGCTGCTAATACTCAAAGGCTAGAGGAATGGGTCGGATTCTCCCCTAAGACATCAATAGAAAAAGGTGTTTCACTTTTTATAAAATGGTATCGAGACTTTTATAAAATCTGAATATGTATATTTAATAATGTTCTTTGAGGGCTATTCCTTCTACTTTTCTAAAAGCTATTTTTCACATTCATCATGACTACAATATTAGTTACAGGAGGCTCGGGTTTCATAGGTAGTCATACATGCTTGATATTACTTGATAGTGGTCATGAATTAATAGTATTAGATTCTTATATAAATAGTTCACCAATTGCATTAGAAAGAGTTTCTATTTTAAATAATAATTTAGACTCTATAACTATAATTCAAGGTGATATAAGAGATGCTGAATTACTTTCAAGTATTTTCCTTAGCGCAATATCTAACGGTAAGCCTATTCAAGCAGTAATTCATTTTGCTGGTTTAAAATCAGTAGCTGAATCTGTGAATGAACCTATGCTTTATTGGGATGTAAATGTTGCTGGTGCAATAAACTTATTTCAAACAATGGATGAATTTAATTGCAGGACTATTGTTTTTAGTAGCAGTGCAACAATTTATGGATCTTCAGTAAATGAATTGCTTACTGAAGAATCTGAACTAAAACCTATTAATCCTTATGGCCAAACCAAACTTGTTGTAGAGGAAATATTAAACTCTTTATATGAAAATGTTTTAAATAATTGGCGAATTGCTTGTCTTCGTTATTTTAATCCAGTTGGCGCACACCCTTCCGGTAAGATAGGAGAGCATCCTTTGGAGAAGCCAAATAATTTATTTCCTTATATAAGTCAAGTTGCTGTTGGCTTACGCGATTCATTAACTATTTTTGGTAATGATTGGCCTACTATTGATGGCACTGGTGTACGTGATTATATCCACGTAATGGACTTAGCCGAAGCACATTCTGCAGCTTTGCAGTACTTGTTAGGAGAAAATCGTAGCCTAATTAAATTGAATATTGGTACTGGCAAAGGTACCAGTGTCCTCGAACTTGTTAAGACTTTTGAAGCTGTGAATAAATGTCAAATCCCATATGTTTTTTCTAACCGAAGACTGGGAGATGTACCATTTGCTGTTGCAAATAATCAGTTGGCTCTTAAATATTTAGATTGGAAGCCAAAAAGGACTTTGGAAGATATTTGTAGAGATGGATGGCAATGGCAAAAGCTAAATCCTTCTGGGTATAGTAGATAGCAGTTTGACAAACCTTAAATTACTTTATATAACTTAAGCTCCAGACTGTTTTTATAGTTAATTAATTAGTCGCTGAGGATTCAAATTCCATTTGTTGGATAGATAACTATTATTTTATTAGAGTATGTTGAATCAACTTTCCTAGATTAAGCTTGAACGCTCCGTGCAGGATTCGAACCTGCGACCCACTGCTTAGAAGGCAGTTGCTCTATCCAGCTGAGCTAACGGAGCACGTTTTCAATATTAATCGTTCGAAAGGTGGCAAACTATGTGTGGTTCATTTTTAAATTAATTAATTTGGCTAGAAAGCTTTCCGAAAATCAAAAAACGGAGATCGTTAAGGGAGCCCTTTTAGGTAAGGCTTTTATAGACCTCGCTAAAGAATATGGTTGCACACCAAGCACAATAACAAGAACAGTAAAATTAGTTTTGTCAGATGATCAGTATGCACAACTAAAGCGGGCTAGATCGAGAGGACAGTTAATAAAACAAGATGTCTCTTCTTTCCCTGAGGTACTTCATCAAAATTCTACGAACTCTAGTCATGAAAATACTGAGAATGAATTGACTGAAAATGATGAATTCTTAGAAGATTCAACATGGGGAAATGTCAGTGAAGATACTAATGCCCCTGATTTAGAGGAAGCCTCTACTCAAGATTCATTTACAGAATTCGTTCCTTTAATACCTGATCTTGGATGGGAAGAGCAAAAAGAGGTGGCTGTGAAACCTTTTAAGGTGGATCTTTTGCCAGAAACGATCTATATGCTCGTTGATAAAAAAGTTGAATTAGATTCAAAGCCCTTAAAGGATTTCTCACAATGGAGTTTCCTCCCTGAAAAGGATCAAAATCGCTTGGCGATTCTTCTCTTTTCGAATCAGCGATCAGCTAAAAGAAGTTGTTCTCGTAATCAAAGAGTTTTAAAGATACAAAATCGTGATGTGTTTAGGATCTCATGCCCATTTTTAGTTTCCAAAGGAATTACTAGGCTTGTAATTGACGATTGTTTAATAGCACTTGACTTGCAAGAAGAAGGTGAACCTATTTAGATTTGTCTTCTCCTGAGAAAGTTAATATCCCTGCACTGCACCCTCCACTTATAAGCCCTATAGGAACAGATAGACCTAATAGGAAACCTGTAGGGTAAGGAGGAGTTGAGGAAAAGCCTAGATTGAGTTCATGCCTTTCCTTGAGATTTTGTGCTCCTAAACAAAGTGCAAAAAGTATTAAACCAGCATTTGTAAAAGTGAATATCAGAAGAAGAGATTTTTTTAGCATCTAATTACTGAATTGCTTAACAATATTATTGTGACTGCATGTTGTCTAAATCACTAGAAGTATTAGGCATTTCGTGCAAAATTGTATACAGAAATTTCTTAGGAAGCCCAGTCTCTTTAGAAACTTCTTTTGCTGCATAGCTTGCGCTAGCCCCTTTTTTTATAAGTGAATTCATTCTCTTGAGCAGTTGAGAATTATCGACAGCTTTTTTGTCATCTGTTTTGGGGGTGAGACCTCCAAGGATAATTGTAAATTCTCCCTTGGGCTTGATCTGTTGAAAATGCTTTAGGACATCTCCAATATTCGAACCAATCTGTTCTTCATGCTTTTTGGTTAGTTCTCTAGCGACTTGCAAAGGTCGCTCACTCCCACAGAGTTCTAAGAGCTCTTGTAAAAGTCTTAGCAACCTATGCGGAGACTCATATATAACAGTTGTCCTTTCTTCGCTAGTAATAGAAAGGAGAGCTTTCTCCCGATCTTTTCTTTTTAGTGGGAGAAAACCTTCAAAGCAAAATCTATTTGAAGGTAAGCCGCTGCTGGCGAGAGCTGTTGTAGCGGCGCATGGGCCTGGAATGCAAAAGACTTTATAACCTTCGATTTTGGCTGCATTAACAAGTTCTTCTCCTGGGTCGCTTATGCCTGGAAGGCCAGCGTCGCTAATTAAACCAATACTGCTGCCTTCTTCTAAAAAACCAAGTAGTTTTGGGATCCTGCTTTTCGTATTGTGCTTATGAAAGCTAATAAGATTATTTTTAATACTTAGTTTCTTTAAAAGTTGACCACTATAACGAGTGTCCTCGCAGGCAATCAGAGAGACTTTCTGAAGTATTGCTTGTGCTCTTGGTGATAGATCACCAAGATTTCCTATTGGTGTTCCAATTACGTACAAACTTTTTGCTATTGGTTCGGTTTTTTCAATCAAAGTCTTTTTCTAGAAATCCATGAGTTCCCCTAATTTTGTTCTTCCTAATGGAATAAAACTTGAAAACCTTTTAGAAAGTCTTAGATATTTAAGTTGGGGAGCTGCTGATATTTTGATGGCTTATGGTAGAGGCGAAAAGCCTCCATTTGGTTTTCCTGAACATCTGTCTGTTGATGATAAGGGTGATGGACCAGTCTCTTCTGCTGATTTGGCTGTTAATTCTTGGTTGATAGAAGGACTGAAGGCTAATTTCCCTGGTGCTGATTGGATTGTTTTAAGCGAGGAAAATGTAAAAGGTCAATCTGGAGATAACTTTTCTGAAAATAATAACTGGATGTGGGTATTAGATCCTTTGGATGGTACTAAGGATTTTCTTAATGGGACAGGAGAATATGCTGTACATATAGCTCTCTTAAAGAACCTTTCTCCAAAAATAGGAGTTGTTTTGATACCTGAATCAGAAGAACTTTGGTTTGGAATAATTGGTAAGGGCTCTTGGTGTGAAAATCGTTTAGGTGAGAAAAAACTAGCTAATTTCAGCCATCGCAATGAGCTTTGCCAAATGATTCTTTTAGCAAGTAAAACTCATAGGGATAAAAGGCTCTCAAGCTTGATTGAAAAACTTTCTCCTGGAGAAACAAAAGGAGTGGGAAGTGTTGGATGCAAAATTGCAACTATCCTAAGAGGGGATGCTGATTTCTATATTTCTCTCTCAGGTAAAACCTCTCCTAAGGATTGGGATATGGCAGCTCCAGAGGCAGTTTTAAAAGCAGCTGGAGGTAAATTCACCCAAGCAAATGGTCAACCACTTGTATATGGGAAGGAAGGCTTTAATCAAAGTGGGTGTTTAGTTGCTAGCCATGGAGTTAGGCATGATTTTCTTAGCAATCTTATTACTCAAGCACTAAGTATGATTGATAGTTAGATAGAGATTTAATTAATAAAAATCAGATGTTAATTTAATGGTGCAACAGGTGTAGGTGTAGGTTGTGGGTAATTCATCTCATTGCCTTGAGATACTCCCCTTAAAGTTAAATTAATGCGACCTCTATTATCTATTTCTCTAACTCTTACTGTTACTTCATCTCCTACTTTTACGACATCTTCAACTTTCTCAACACGTGCTTCAGATAGTTGAGAAATATGAATCATACCTTCTTTCCCTGGGAGAATTTCTACAAACGCTCCTATAGGAATAATTCGGGTTATTGAGCCGGTAAAGATCTCACCTTCATGAACTTTTCTTGTTAGACCCTCAATGATCTTCTGAGCTTCTTCTGCTGCTACTCCATCATGAGAGGCAATAGTAACTATTCCTCCATCTTCTATATCTATTTTTGTATTTGTTCTTTCAGTTATTCCTTTAATTGTCCTGCCTCCAGGTCCAATTACTGTGCCAATTAGTTCTGGATCAATCCTGAAGCTTAAAAGCCTAGGAGCATGTGGGGATAACGAATCACGAGGTTTGTCGATTGTCTCATTCATTTTTTCAAGAATATGGGTTCTTGCCGGCTTCGCTTGATTTATTGCTTCAGCTATGGTTTTAATTTCTAGACCAGTGATTTTCATATCCATTTGGAGAGCAGTGATGCCCTTTTCTGTTCCAGCTACTTTGAAATCCATGTCACCAAGGAAGTCTTCTATACCTTGAATATCTGTAAGAATTCTTACCTCTTTACCTTCTTTGATTAAGCCCATAGCAGCTCCGCTTACAGGCGCTTTTAATGGGACTCCAGCGTCTAGGAGGGCAATAGTACTTCCACATACTGAGCCCATTGAAGTTGAGCCATTAGAACTTAGGACTTCGCTTACAACTCTAAGTACATAAGGGAAAGATTCTTTGGGTGGTAATACAGGGAATAAAGCTCTTTCGGCAAGAGCACCGTGACCTACTTCTCTACGGCCAGGTGTTCTCATTGGCCTTGTCTCGCCTACAGAATAAGGAGGGAAGTTGTAGTGATGGATATAAGTTTTATCAGAACTAGGATTTAGATCATCCATTTCTTGTGCATCGCTTGGAGTACCTAAGGTTGCAGTTGACAGAACTTGTGTAAGCCCCCTTTGGAACAAGCCAGAACCATGAACTCTTTTTGGCAGTACTCCTGCTGCACAATCGATTTGTCTGACTTCATCTAAAGCTCTTCCATCTACTCTTTTTCCATCTTTAATTATTTGCTCGCGCATAAGCTTTTTCGTTAAACTTTTAAAGCTATTGGATAGTAATTTTGGAGTGGATGAAATAACTTTTTTAACTGCATTATCTTCTTTTAAAGACTCGATTTTTTCGGCCAAGTTTGTTTTAATTTCTTCAAGTTTTGTGTCTCTTTCTTCTTTTGTAAGTTCAAATTTTTTAAGCAACTCTCCAATAGGCTTTCTACAATTCTTTTCTAAATAAGCAGGAATTGTGTCATCTATCTCTTGTTCAAGAGGTTTTTTGTGTTCAATACCACTTTCTTTAAGTATCGATTGCTGCGCTTTGATTAGTTCAGACACAGCCTCATAGCCAAAATCTATTGCTTCTATAACATCTTGTTCGGATAATTGATTTGCTCCTGCTTCGACCATTACAACACCGTCAGGTGTGCCTGCTACCACTAGATCAAGGTCGCCACGCTCAATTTCTCTATAGCTTGGATTTAATACAAAATCGTCTCCTAGCAAGCCAACTCTTACTGCTGCCATTGGACCATAGAATGGTATTTCCGCTAGAAGAGTTGCCATTGATGAGGCAGTTACAGCAAGAACATCTGCTGGCACCCGTTCATCTAAAGAAAGACAGGTTGCGACAACTTGAATATCATCCCTCATCCAATTTGGGAAAAGAGGTCTTAATGGTCGGTCAATTAAACGAGAAATTAAGGTCGCTCGCTCAGGTGGGCGTCCTTCTCTTCGCATGAAGCTTCCAGGTATCCTTCCTGCGGCGTAAAGCCTTTCTTCGTAGTCACAAATGAGAGGTAAAAAGTCTGCTCCTTCCCTGCCTGGGGACTGAGTTGCTGTAACTAAGACTGCGGTATCGCCGCATTCAATTAGTACTGAACCACCTGCTTGAGGGGCATATCTTCCTGTAGTTAGCCGTATTTCCCGACCATCAAAGGAGACCGTTGTTGTCTGACCTTGCACGTTTGCTTATGTCTTTATTATCTACTGACATTGTTGCACTTGATAGGGACTTATTCATTAGAAAAGTTCATATGCTAGCTATTGGGATTGCTAATAAGAAAGCCTTTAATTGGTGAGATCGCCCTTGATCACTTGTTTTTATGCTATGAGAATGCCCTTTAAGAGATAATTTAAATTTTGCTTTTTTGTGGTTACCAACTTGATTTAACGACTCCAGGTAGTTCACCTTTATGTGCTCTTTGTCTTAATTGGTTACGGCAAAGACCAAAATCACGATATACCCCTCTTGGCTTCCCAGTGGCCCAGCAACGGTTCCTCATTCTTGATGGGGCACTATTTCTTGGTAAAGCCTGAATTTTTCTGTGAATTTCTAAGCGCTCCATTGGGTCCTTCGCTGAATGGAACTGATCAAGTAATCTCTTCCTCTTCGCTGAATAACGCTCAACTAGTTTTTTGCGTTTCACATCTCGAGCAATCATCGATTTTTTTGCCATGAAAAATCTTAGTCATCAATATGTTTAAGACTTTACTCCTTCATCTTCTTTATAGCGAGACCAAATATGTGTTATCGATTACTAGCTAGCTCTCTAAATATTGCTAATTGACTAGTATCTCGAATAATAAGAATGATACTCAGGCCCACCAAAAGAAAGAAACCAGACTGCATAAAAGCAAGTTGTATCTTATCTGGAATAGGTTTACCTCTAATTCCTTCAATGACAATTAAGGCAAACTGTCCTCCGTCAAGAATTGGTAAAGGTAAAGAATTTAAAACGGCAAGATTGATTGATATTAATGCAGCGAAAAACATAATCCCAGGTAAACCTTGTTCTGAAAACTGTGCACCAATTTCAACAATTTTTACTGGACCACTAATTTGTTTAGAGGTTGAAGCGAAATCGGTTATAAGACCTTGATAGCCTTTTACAGTTTTTACTAATAAATCCATAAACTGAGCATTAGATTGACTTATGACCTCATTAACACCCTTTGCAGGGCTTCTTGTAGCGCTAATATTTTGTTGTAATTGAGCTCCTATTTTTCCGCTACCAAGATGTTCTGAAGGTGTAATAGTTAAAGTTTTCTTAACACCATTACTTACACTCTCTAATTTTATTAACTGTCCTGGTGATTGTTGAACTTTTTCAACTAATTTCTGAACAGCTTCTTTACCAAAGCCAAGGTCATAACCATTTACACTTAAAACTTGATCTCCCACTTTTAACCCAGCAATGTCTGCAGCTTCTTTCTCTTGAACACCCATTATTAGAACACCCGGATCAGGTTGATTAGGGAGTCCCCATACACTTATTTGACTAAATAATACAAGCCATGCAATTAAAAGGTTCGCTAAAACACCAGCAGAAATGACAAATAATCTTTGATTAATAGGTCTATTGCGAAGAAGGTTTGGGTCTTCTAATGAAATGTTTGATGATTCATCATCGTCAGGGAATGAAACAAAACCACCAAGAGGGAAAGCCCTGATTGAATAAACAATACCTTGGGACTCTTTTTTTAATATTGCTGGTCCAAAACCAATGGAAAATCCACTTACGCGTATTCCTTGTGATCTGGCAGCAAGAAAGTGACCTGCTTCATGAAAAAAAATCAACAGAGCTAGTACACCAATTGATGCTATGACATTGAAAAACGACATTAACTACTTGCCTTTAGGTTTTATTTGG
Organism: Prochlorococcus marinus str. MIT 0919; assembly: GCF_027359375.1. Taxonomy (NCBI): domain Bacteria; kingdom Bacillati; phylum Cyanobacteriota; class Cyanophyceae; order Synechococcales; family Prochlorococcaceae; genus Prochlorococcus; species Prochlorococcus marinus. The sequence continues at coordinate 654,560 of NZ_CP114779.1, read as the reverse complement.
CTCTTGCCAAAGTAAGGAACTAGAGCTTTTGGGAGATTGACTGTCCCATCTGAATTCTGCCCATTTTCAAGAAGAGCTGCCATGGTCCTACCAATTGCAAGACCACTTGCATTTAAGGTATGTACAAGCATGCTTTTTTTACCTTCCTTTGTCCGAATAGATGACCTTCTTGCTTGGAAATCATTACATACACTAGAGCTTGAAATTTCTCTATATGAATTAGCTCCTGGCAGCCAAACTTCTAAATCAAAAGTACGAGATGCTGAAAACCCAAGGTCCCCAGAGCACAGATCTAAAACTCTATAAGGAAGTTCAAGTGCTTTTAGAACCGCTTCTGCGTCTTCAGTTATTTTTTCATGAGCTTTTTTTGAATGTGCTGGATGAACAAACCAGTAAAGCTCAACTTTGTTGAATTGGTGAAGTCTAATGAGTCCTCGAGAATCTTTCCCATAACTCCCTGCTTCGCGCCTGAAGCATGGACTGTAAGCGACGTATCGAAGAGGAAGTTGGTTGGCAGGAATTATCTCTCCTCTATGAAGTGAAGTTAAAGGAACTTCAGCTGTAGGTGTTAGCCAAAGATCATCATCTATACAACGAAAGCTTTCCTCAGAGAACTTTGGAAGTTGTCCCGAAGCTGTCAAGCTAGCAGTGTTAACTAAAACAGGAGGGAGTACTTCTGTGTACCCTTTTTTTGTATGCATATCAAGCATGAAGTTAATTAAAGATCGTTCTAAACGTGCTCCTTCATTGAAAAGGGTTACAAACCTACTTTTCGCTATCCTGACGGATTTTTCAGTATCTAATAGGCCTAATTTATCTGCTATTTCCCAATGTTGTTTATAATTTTTACCTTTTTTTGGATCTCCCCATGATCTGATTTCAATATTGTCATTTTCGTCTTTTCCAGTTGGACATTCTTTATCAGGAATATTAGGAAAAGTAAGAATTTCTTGTTTAATTTCTTCAAAAATGGCCTTTTCTATTTCTTCTATTTCATTTACTTCTTTTTTTATTTTGTTTCCATTCTCCCGCAAGGATTTGATCTCTATGGAACTAGGTTCGCACCCATTGTTTATTTTCCTACCTACTTCTTTGCCAATTTCATTGCTTTTGGCTTGAAGTTGATTTCTTTGAAGCTCCAGATTTTTAAGCTTTTCGCTTTTTAGCTTCAAATTAATTAAGTCAACATTAATTCCACGGCTTTTTAAACCCTCTGCAATGAGGTTGGGATTTTCCCTGATAAGACGCTGATCTAGCACTATTTTTTTAAATAATCTTAATTGATGCTGGTCTGGCTCGACCACTAGCTGCCCATTCTTTTAGAAAGTCAAGTTGCTCTTTTGCTGTTCTTGAAAGAGGGACTAGTTGAGAGGATGCAAGGATGAGGTCTGTTTCTAAAACTTCTCTTCTTTCAGTAAAAGCAAAATGCATAGCTTCAATTACGGCTTGTTCTAATTCTGCCCCTGAAAAACCTTCTGTCCTATCAACCACTGATTCGAGCGGAATGGATAACTTTGGTCTTCGTTGGGCAATATGCAGTTTAAGAATGCTCATCCTTTCAAGACTGCTTGGCAAGTCAAGCAAAAATATTTCGTCGAATCGTCCTTTCCTAAGAAGCTCTCCAGGTAGGCGATCAACACCATTTGCTGTTGCAACCACAAAAACAGGAGATTCTTTCTCAGCCATCCAAGTGAGAACATTTGCTAAGACTCTTTGGCTAGTGCCTCCATCACTTCTTGCATCTCCTCCAAACCCTTTGTCAATTTCATCAATCCATAAGACACAAGGAGCCATCGCTTCTGCCCGTTGAATAGTTTCCCTTGTTCTAGCTTCACTAGCACCTACCAGGCCTGCAAAAAGTCTACCCACATCTAGTCTCAGTAGAGGCATTGACCAGCTATGAGCAATTGCTTTGGCTGTTAAAGATTTTCCCGTCCCTTGCGGACCTATTAGAAGAACACCTCTTGGTAAGGGTAATCCAAACTTTCGTGCTTCATCTGAGAATGCAGCATGTCTTTGGTCTAGCCATTTTTTCAATGCATCTAAACCACCAATATCAGATGGAGTGGCTGAGGTTTCGCAATATTCAAGAACTTCACTTCTTGCTATGGCTTGACGTTTTTCTGCTAAGACCTCTACGAGGTCTTCTTTCCCTAAGCGACCCCGCTGGGCTAGAGCCCTAGCAGCTACTTGGCGAACTCTTATTTCGCTTAAGCCACTGCAGGCATGTGTTAGTTCTTCTAAAACATCTTCCGATAGGAATGAGTCACTTGCTTTAGCAATGTTGCTAAGTAGTATTTTTATTTCATCTTCTTTTGGCAATGGTAGATCTAAAATAGTTATGGATTCTTCAAGTTCATTAGGAGGATTCCAATCCACAGCAGAAAGAACAAGAGTATGTGTTTTCTTACGTAAATCACTAGATAAATTCCTTAGCATTCTGGAAATACCAGCATCTTCTGAAAAGCGATGAAAATCTTTAGCAAGAAGAATTGTTGGAGATGAATCATCTAATGTTTGCAACCATTGGAGTATGGCCATTGGTTGACGTGCACCTAAGCCTTCTGAGTTAAGAATTCCTTTTAAGCCTTCGATATAATCCCATGTTGCAATACGTCTATTATTGAGTCTTTTTGAAGCTTCGTTTATGAGAGACAGAATTCTTTGCTCTTCCCCGCTTCTAATAAATATGAGTGGAGTTCTTGATTTAATTAAAAGATCAAATTGATTATTCCAGTTATGCATAGGTCTCTAAAATGTTGGGAATATAAAATTGATGTTTTTTATGCTTTCAAATTATTAAAGTAAATTATAAGGTGAAATAAAAAGATTTATTTGTTGCTTTTTGGTTCAAAGGGTAAGCGATCTGATTCTCCGAGTGTTGAAGATGGCCCTGCTATCGCAGCTTTGCCTTGTTGATTAACTTGGTCATCAAGTATTTTTTGTAAGTTTGCTGGCAAAGCTTCTTTACTCAATAAGAAAGTTTGCACTGCCTGGAATATATTTGCAATAACCATATATAAGAGAACTCCTGCTGGTAGCGGGAAGAAAAGAAACATACCAGTTATCATTATTGGTGTGATTTTATTTGCAGTTGATTGTTGAGGGTTTGCTGGCATGCCTTGCCCTGAAAGGGCTTGAGATATTAAAAGTGTTAACCCGAAGCCTCCCACAAGAATTGCTATATCCCAATTAATAGCTCCATCAACATAAAAACCTACCTGTCCCAAAGCTTTGATGAATAAGAATCCACTTTTAGCTGCGAGACCAGGAATCTTGCCTTCTATTGTTGCATCTCCAGGATATCTCGCCGAAACTTTTCCTTCAGAGGAAACCTGTACAAGATCATCCCCTTTAGTAACTTTCCAAGTAGGAGTAAATTTGCCTCCATCTTTAAATCTAGATAGTAAATTTGTATATACTTCACCACTTGGAGTTTCTAGCTTTATATCAACTGATTCACCAGCAGCAATTTTATTACCTCCTGGCAACGAAGCCACTACTGGGAAGTGGTCTTTCTCAGTAATGAATATTGAGTGTTTAGGACTTTTAAATGGTTTTGGTTCAATAGTTGCAATTTGTTCTGGTGGAAGAACCTTTATATTTACTAGATAAGGGACATCAGCAAAAGGTGATCCTCTGAGGGTTGCAAACAAAGCAAAGAGAATTGGCATTTGGACTAATAGGGGAAGGCAGCCTGCTAAGGGACTCCCAAATTCACCCATTAGTTTGCTTAATTCTTCCTGCTGTTTTTGAGGGTTACTTGCATAACGAGTTTTAATCTCTGCTTGACGTTTTTGCATTACAGGCTGGGCTATTCGCATTCGCCTGGCACTTCTAATGGAACCAGCACTCAAAGGGAAAAGTGCGAGACGAATAACAATGGTTAACGCGACAATTGCAAGCCCATAGCTTGGGACTAATCCGTAGAAAAAATCCAGGATCGGGATAAGCAGATTGTCAGAGATGTACCCGATCACGATTGTTCAGTATGAATGGAATGGAAAAGTTGGAAGGCTTAATTTGCCTTGCATCAATAAAAGATAATAAGTTCTCTTAGACTTTTTGTGTATTTTAAGAGTATTAAAACCCCACCACCTTATCTGAGGAACTGTTGCTAGATCTTTGGTTCACTTTTTCTTGAATATAACTTGACACCTCTCTGAAATTTGGCATTGATCTCATTTCTAACCTTGCACCATCTTTTGTTACAAGAACCATATCCCCATATGAGCCAAGACCTCGGGGGATAGATCTGACTTCTTCGATTTGGTTATAGGCTATTTGTGTTTTATCTCTTCCAAGCCATCCACCAGTTACAGAAATTCGCTTATCAGTAATTTTAAACCTGAGCCATAAGGCCCTAACGACAGCTCCAAACGTAAAAGGAAGACCAATTAGAGTAACCCCTGCTAAAAGATTAAATATGAGGTCCTCTTTTGCGGGAGGACCTTCGTAAAAAACTTTTTCAGAGGTGCTAAGCATTTTTCAATTCAGCCTTATGAAGTAACTGGTCGACTTCTTCTAGCAAATTCTTAGACCTTTTGTCTAAGGCATTAGGTCTTAGACTTATGAGTATCCAATGGTTTTGCAAGGTTGCTGACTTTAGCAATCTTAATTTTAAGTGCTCATGGAAGAGACGACGAAGTCGATTTCTTATTACAGCCTTCTTGCTTACTTTATTACTGATTGAAATTGCACAGCGGCATGTATTGATATTTTTTTTTTGAAATGACTTTTCTCTGATTAAATGAGAATTTGAAACAGCTACTTTTATTAGCATTGATGTGCTGTTGTACTTAATACCAGTTTTATGAATATATTCAAAACTCTTGTAACCCTTTATTCGCATTGATCTTGGAAGAACCATTCGCTTTAAAGAAAGTTTCTTAATAATTGATTTTGATAGAAATTATTTGTTTTTATACAGCAATTTGGGCTCTGCCTTTTTTCCTTCTTGCTCTGATTACTCTTCTGCCAGTATAAGTTCTCATCCTAACACGAAATCCTGACACTCTTTTCCTTTTTCTGCTGGTTCCACCAAGTGTTCTTTTAGTCATTGTGAGATAGTCCTTAAAAAGGATTAATTACTTGATTATTTAGTTAATTTATCAGTTTACTCTACTTCAAAAGTCCATGTTCCAACATAACTAGATATTGGCATCGCTCCAGGAGATTGAGCGTACGCATGAAATTGGAACATGCCTCCTTTCCTTGGGTTCCATAGTTTCATGACAACAGCATATGGCTTTGAATCGACAGGTATAGGCTGATCAGGGAAAATATCAATTGACGTTTGGTCCTCATTGATTTCAAAAGCAGCAGGAATATCTTTTAAGCACTTTGTTCTATCTTGCCATCCGCCTATTTTTACCTGACATAAACTCATCTTTTCAGGCTTAATTTTTGCTTCGAAATAATCAGGGACCTTTATAGATAGTTTTAATACACCTGTTTTCCTTTCGCTTGAACGAAGAAAGAAATAATAGGTTGCCCTATCTAACCTTTCATTTGATGTTTGGAATGATTTCAGTCTCCTAAAGTTTGGATCAGGATCCCATTGAAATTCAAATGATCCTGGACCGGCAAGAGAAGCTTGTTGAGTCGCTTTTTCAATTCCTATGATTCCAGTAAAAAGTAATGCTGAGATAAGAACTCCTTTAAAGATAGATTTAAGGTTCTTTTTAATAGTGGGCATTTTTCAGATAAGGCGAAAGTGCAAATTTGGTTATGAGATTAAATTGATTAGTTAATTCTCTGTGTAAAGGAAAGCACAAGGGTAAGGATTCTTACTGCAATGTGGCTGGTGAAAAATTCACATGTCTGGACGCAGTTTACTAGCTCTTCCTAGGTAAGTGTGATGAGGCTCTTGATTCTCAGGTATCCATACATGAGCAAGAATACGAATACACTTCTCTAAATCTCCCTTGACAAACATTTGTTGGCAATCAAGAAGGGCTATCTTTTCCCACCCTGGCTGTCGTCTTGCTATAGAAGCAGGGAAACAAGCATCTAGATCTCTTGTTACTGAAAAAGTTATTGAAACAATTTGACTCGCATCAAGTCTGTTCCTTGTTACTAATTCTGATACAAGTTCGCTAACAGCTTTTTCAATTGATTCAATTGAGTTCTTTGGGCTAGTAGTAGCTCCTCGCAAAGCCTGTAATTTCATATCTTGCTTATTGAGGTTTTGATTTAAGGACGAAATAGCCAAAGAATTTGGCCAGAATTGGAAAGTTCAATATTTAATAATTCAAAGAACTTTGCAAGAGTATTACTTCCAGGAATCAGTCCTAATAGCTTTTTCTTAGGACGGCCTAAAGTGATTGGCTGTAGTTTCTCATCTAGCCCTGCAAGCTTTGCTGCTAAAAGCTTTGCATGGTTTTCATCTCCAAGCTCATCTACCAATCCAAGTTCTAAAGCTTGCGTACCGGTAAAAACTCTTCCATCAGCGAAGGCCTTAACGCATTCCTCGGTTAATCCCCTACCTTTAGCAACCGCGCTAACAAACTGGATATAACTACTATCTATAAGAGATTGAAGCAAATTTCTTTCTTCTGGAGTAAGAGCTCGATCGGGAGAAAGAATATCCTTATAAAGGCCACTTTTGATTGTTTCAAATTTAATACCTATTCTTTCAAGTAATTTCGATAGGTTATTGCCACGGAGGATCACTCCAATTGAGCCAGTAATTGTTCCAGAATTGGCAACGATTTTTTCGGCTGCCACACCAACATATACTCCTCCTGAAGCTGAAATGTTTCCAAAACTTGCTACTACATGACAGCCTTTCTCTCTAAGCCTAAGAATCGCAGCATGGATTTCTTGACTGTCCCCAACAGTCCCTCCAGGGCTATCTATCCTTACCAGCAATGCTGGGAACTCTCTTTCTTCAATTTGTTTTACAGCTTTCAAGAAAAGCTTTCTTGTTTCACTATTGATGGCTCCATCAATAATGATTCTTGCCATCCTTTTTTTGGATTTACGACGCCAAGGCCAGATCATTGGATTAGTTCTCATTTAATTGGATCTTAAAAGAAGCCAACAGGCTTAAGTCATGTTTGAAATGTTCAATTGGTTATTAATGATTCTGCCCTTTGCATTATGGGGCACAGCCATGGCTGCAATGGCACCTCTTGTGCAATCTGGAGGGCCTGAAATTGTTGCTTTTTTAAGACTTTTCCCTGCTGGAGTTGCTGTTCTGTGCACATTAGTAATTTTAAAAAGAACTTTGAAGATTGCTAAAGGTGACTTGGGATGGTTTGTTGTTTTTACTTTAGTTGATGCGACATTTTTTCAATTTTTATTGGCAAGAGGGTTGTTAGAGACAGGGGCGGGACTTGGATCGGTTTTTATAGATTCCCAACCTTTAATGGTTGCAGTGCTAGCAAGAAGTCTTTTTGGCGATGCAATTAACCCTTTCGGCTGGGCAGGATTAATGCTTGGTTTGGTAGGAATAATATGTTTGGGGGTGTCCCCAGGTTTGCTTAGACATTGGCTTTTGATGGGAGATGCTGTTTCAGGTGGGAATCTTTTTAGCAATGGGCAGGGGTGGATGCTTGCGGCAGCAATAGCAATGGCTTTGGGGACTGTATTAATTCGTTTTACATGTAAAGAAAGTGACCCAGTAGCCGTAACTGGTTGGCATATGACTCTGGGTAGCTTTCCTTTGATAATTTGGCATTATTTCGATAGCAATTGGTCTTTTTGGCCAGATTGGACCGTTGTTCAATGGGGATTTATGGCTTATGCAAGTCTTTTCGGAAGTGCATTAGCTTATGGATTATTCTTTTGGTTTGCTAATAAAAAGGAGCTGACTAGCTTTAGTACCCTAGCGTTTTTAACGCCTGTATTTGCACTTTTGTCCGGTGGAATATGGCTTGGAGAACGACTAGAAAGTTTGCAATGGATTGGTGTTGCTTTAGTTCTAGTTTCAGTCTTTTTAGTAAGTCAGAGGAATCGCTTGTGGATACCTTTTGATGAACTTTCAGAGGAAAATCAAAGAGGCATATAAATGACTGTTAATGCTTTGAAGCTTTTGCTAGTTAGCACTCCTATAGGTTCTTTAGGAAGCGGAAAAGGAGGGGGAGTTGAAGTGACATTGCTTTCCTTAATACAAGGTTTATTAAGAATTGGCCATGAAGTAATACTTGTTGCTCCTAATGGATCTCAACTCCCTGAAGAATGTAAAGATATTGAAGTCTGTTATGTATCTGGCTTGGCACAAGCTAGTTGGCAGCACCAAAATTACATTTCTCCAGTAACAATCCCTGTCAAAGGTGTTTTGCCAAGCATGTGGGACAAGGCACTTGAAATAGCTTTAGAAAAGGGGGTAGATGCAATATTAAACTTTGGTTATGACTGGTTACCTTTGTGGATTACACCTTATGTAAGACCAAATATCTTTCATCTAATAAGTATGGGCGGTGTCTCTGAAGCTATGAAAAATCAAATAAATAATTTATCCAAGACTCATCATTCTAGACTTGCTTTTCATACTCATAGACAAGCTTCAGATTACGACTTGGTTCAGCAACCGATAGTTGTTGGCAATGGATTTGATTTAGATAAATATAAATTCAACCCCAGGTCTGATGGCCCACTTGGCTGGGCAGGAAGGGTTGCTCCTGAAAAGGGTTTAGAGGACGCTGCAGCTGTAGCTGCTCATTTTCAAGAAACTTTATTAGTTTGGGGGGTTGTTGAGAATGAACAATATGCAAGAAATATTGAGGAGTCATTGCCAGCAGGAACAATTGATTGGCGAGGTTTTTTGCCTACTAAAGAGTTCCAAAATCAATTAGGAGAATGTAGGGCTTTTATTAATACTCCAAAATGGAATGAAGCTTATGGGAATGTAGTAGTAGAGGCAATGGCTTGTGGAGTACCTGTAATTGCTTATAATCGAGGAGGACCTGGGGAATTAGTTAATTCAGGTGTCACTGGTTGGCTTGTTCAAAATGATGACATTGATGAATTGATTTTGGCTGCAAAAAGAGTTGATAAGATTGATCGTAATAAATGTAGAGAATGGGCATTAAATTCAGCTTCATATCAATGCTTTGCAAAAAAAATTGCCATGTGGATAAGTGAGGAGAATGCGTACAAAAATATAAATTCAAATCAAAATTAATACTGAATCAGTGGCACTACTAATACCTAGAAATAAATATAAAAGATGCATTTGCTTGATTTTTTTCTTAGGCACATTGATTTTCTGCTGGCAATTAGGTTCCACAGGATTAGTTGACGAAACTCCTCCTTTATTCGCTGCTTCAGGAAGGGCGATGAGCATTACTGGTGACTGGTTAACCCCTAGAGTTAATGGCCTTACTCGATTTGATAAACCACCTTTGGTTTATTGGTTGATGGGTTTCTTTTACTCCTTGCCTGGACAAAGTATTTGGGATCCCCTTGGCACATGGTCGGCGCGTTTACCATCAGCTCTTTCAACATTGATGCTCATGTTGATTCTCGGGGATACTGTAATGAGATGGCCAGGGGTTCATATTGCTGCACCGAGGAGGGCAGCATTAGTCACTTCCCTTGCTTTTGCCCTTTCTCCTCTTGTACTTATTTGGAGCAGAATTGCTGTAAGTGATGCTTTGCTTTGTTCTACTTTGGGTATAAGCTTACTTCTTAGTTGGCGAACTTATGTAAGACCAATAAAAAAATATTGGTTGTGGCAGTGGATATTTTTAGGACTTGCAGTACTTAGTAAAGGTCCGGTAGCTATTGTATTAGCATTAATGACCTTGTTTGCTTTTGCTTTTATACAAAAAGATTATATAAATATAATCGCAAGGCTCAAACCTTTAAAAGGTTTGAGCGTTGCCCTTCTTGTAAGCATCCCTTGGTATTTGTTGGAGTTGCTAGTCGAAGGAAAACCTTTTTGGGATAGTTTTTTTGGATACCATAATTTTCAGAGATTAACCTCTGTTGTTAATAGCCATTCTCAGCCTTGGTGGTTCTTTATATTTATTATGTTAGTAGCATCTTTGCCATTTACACCCTTCCTATTATTAGGTTTATTTGAATCAATTTCTGCTTTAATTAAAAGTAAGAATCTAGACTTTATAGAGCCAGATAAATCTATCTTAAAGTTTGCTTCTTGCTGGTTAATTTCCGTTTTTCTTTTATTTACTTTTGCAGCGACTAAATTACCAAGCTATTGGTTACCAGCCACTCCAGCAGCAGCAATTTTGATAGGGATCTCCTCTAATATGAATATTAATAAGAGTCTAAGGTATAAAGCTTCTTTATGGGCTTTGATATCTTTATCTTTTTCTCTTGCATTAGTACTTTGGCTTTCTAAAACATGGATATATTCTGTTTATGATCCTGAGATACCTAATTTTTCCAGTGAATTTATCTCAAGGAACTTGCCGTTTAAAGGGTCTTTACTTCTTGGACTTACAGCGTTATCAGGATTGATTTTAGTTGTTAAAAATAATCATAGAAGATTTTATTTAACCCAAATACCTTTAATACTTTTCCAGTTATTTTTTATGCTACCTTTGTGGAATATTAGTGATAGCCTAAGGCAATTACCGTTACGGCAGGTGTCCAATCTATTGGTGTCTTCTCAAAAGGATAATGAGGCAATTGCTATGGTAGGCATAAATAAGCCCTCAATACATTTTTACACTAAACAAATTATTATTTTTGAAGCTAATGATGCAGAAGGACTTGTCAATCTGGCAGATAGATTGAATGCTGAAGTAAGACAAGGATGGGCAGGAAAACCTATTGGATCGGCGAATTCCTCCCAGACTGTTTTGGTGGTTATTGATAATCAAACAAGCGGCCATCCTCACTGGAAGGCTATGCAGCCTATTAAACTTGGAAAATTTGGAATATATAATGTATGGAGAATAGATAGAGTAAAGCTTCAGGATCGCGCTAATTACCTAATGAATTATCGTGGAGAGTCTCCTGACTGGAGAGCCCCTAACCCGGAGAAGATATAGATAAAATATATTTTTTCTGAGGATTGGCTGGTAAGAAATTCTTATTTGTTTTTCAAAGATTCAAAATAATATCCCTCTAAAATTAATCTATATTTACCTTCTTGATACTTCACGATATAGGAAAGATATAAAGTAAATTATGCTTCCATAGCATAGGAAGCTAAAAATAGGATTGTAAATGATCATTTAATCGAAGTTTTGTCTCAGGCGTGGGAGGTCGTCCCCCCGTTCGATTCTTAGACAAGCAATGGCCTTTATAAGGTAGTGGGCCAGACGCCTCCTGTCTCCCCTTGAAAAACAAATCTTGTTTTTATAGCCTCGAGCAATGCTGCTCATGCCAAAAATGAAGAAAACCTTAAGAACTATACCTTGTTGAGGGTCCCTTGGCGCAATATATTCCTTGAGCATTGTCAGCTCTTCTTAGGATTGAATATTAGGAGTGTGTAGTGAGATTGAGCGAAATTATGAGCCAGGTGGATTAAAAAAACCATTTGAGCTTAAAAACAATCCCATAATCACTATTGGTCCAATGCCAAATAAAAGCAGTACTATTTTTTGAATAAAAGGACTTGCCTCTTTATCTTTTTTTAGCTTGGTCATTTTTCTATAGTTTGCATGGGGTCTTGGAGGTCACTCAATTCGGATTTTTCATTATTCACATTGTATACACTGTAAATAGCTTTAAAAAGAAAACTCTTTAGTCAACACTCTTCGAAAAATAAAACTAATCACAGTGCTATTGATTAAGGTAGTCCAATTCTAGTTAGTGTTCTATAGTCTTTGTATGGGTTGTTTTCATGATGAGAAATCTTCTTACTTCAAGATCTTTGATAATTAATATATTTAATGGATAAAAATATTATTAAAACAAATCGACTATCTATTGTCTTACCTACCTTTAGAGAGAAGGAAAATATCTTTTTAATAATTGAAGAATTAATAGATTTAGCTAATTCCTATGAGCTTGAAATTTTAATTGTTGATGATGATTCAAAAGACGGCACCTTTGAGCTTGTTAAGAGCATTTCATTTCAAGATCCACGCATAAGAATTATTCGTCGTGTAGGCAGATCAGGTTTGGCTAGTGCAATAAAGGAAGGTTTATTAAATGCGCAGGGAGATATTGTTGCTTTAATGGATGCCGATGGCCAGCACCTGCCTAAGGATTTAATAAATGCTGTCAATTTCTTAAATGAAGGAGATTATGACTTGGTGATTGGTAGCCGTTTCTTAAAATCAGCAAATATTAGGGGCCTAAGTCAGAGAAGAACAGGTGGTTCGTCTTTTGCTAATTTGTTAGCTCGAACAAGCTTGCCAAAAAACTATCAACATATAACAGACTATATGAGTGGATGCTTTGTCGTTAAGGTTGAACCATGCTTGCCAATAATTTACAAGGTTGACGTTAATGGTTTTAAATTCTTGTATGAGTTTCTTTCAATCAGTAGAGGATGTTTTTGTGTGGGAGAAGTGCCCTTATCTTTTCAACCTCGACTACATGGAAAATCAAAATTAGAAGTATCTATAGTATGGGACTTTTTAATTTCACTTTTACATACTTTGACATGTAGAATTTTGCCAAGAAGAGCAATTAGCTTTGGAATTGTAGGACTTAGTGGTGTTGGGGTTCAATTAATTACTACAAATATAGCCATGAATTTGTTTTCACTTGGCTTTAGTTCATCATTGCCAATATCAGTTATTATAGCTGCTACTTCTAATTATTTAATTAATAATATATTAACTTTCCGATCTAGACGTTTAAGTGGGATTCCTCTGCTAAAAGGTCTTTTTAAATTTCTTATTGTTGCTTCATTTCCTGTGATTGCGAATATTGGACTTGCAACCGCTTTTTACAATACAATTTCTAATAATACAGTTTTAGCTCAAATAGCTGGCATTTCTATAGTTTTTATATGGAACTATGTCGCATCATCTCGCTTTGTTTGGAATAGCCCTTAAGTTAACAAAGATAAAAAGCATATTTAAATTTACTTATTGAAATTGTATTGGATAAAATAATCAATCTATTTGTTAATAAGTTTCTCCAAGGGAATAAGATAAGTAAAATGCGGAGGTTTAGGACAGAATTCAGGAATATCTTTCTTGCAAATTAAATCTTTGAATAATTTTTTATTTTCATTGTCCTTTGTTTTTGAATAACTTTCATTCCAGTTCAGACTTCCTACCAAAAATCTTGCACCTTCATTATACCAATTATTAAGATTGGATAGAGTCACATTCCTAGAGGATGTTAACCATCCTTGACGTCGGGCTAAATTAAGTAAAGTCGGATCACTATTTGTAACACTTACTATTAGTTCATCTTTATTGACACGTTCTCTTATGTCTAAAGCTAGAGGCATCCAAATATCATTCTGCTTACTTTCTATTAAATAGTAGTCAATTGAAAGAATGATTAGACTTATTGCAGTAGTGAGAGCAATGCAAGTTCTAACTATATTTGAATTCTTTATATCTGTGATGCCTTTACCTATTAAAGGGCAACAAAATATTAATAAGGGTAGTTGGTAATATTCATGAACACTACTTGATTTAATTGCCATTATTGTAGTAACAAAAACACCCACAATTCCAGAGATTAGTATTTTGCCTTCAACACCTTTATATGTATTTTTCAAGCCAATTAATAAGATAGGAAATAATACAAGAGCGAAAATTCTTATCATAACTCTAACAAGCATATTCAACCATATATTTATTTCGAATAACATTTTTACATTGCTTCTATCAGAATCCCAAAAGCCAAATGTTAATCCACTATCTTGCCCTAATGAATAAGCATGTGAGTACCAAAAAAATAATGCAGTTAACGCAAATAGAAAGTATAAAATAGATATAGATAATCTACGCGTATTACTAATATGATAAGTTATTCTTTTACCAGAGAATTTTCTAGGCTTATAGAATAATAAAATTGTGAATATTGGTAAACCCAACCATATCATTGGAATTACTTTTATTAGACAGGCTAATGTGAAAGCAAGACAACTAATTATGAGATTAATATTTGAATAGTATTTAAATGTAAATATTAGTCTTTCTATGCTTAAGGCCGAGAGGCATAGCATTAATGACTCAGCTTGAAATGTCCTACCATAATAAACACTTATGGGCAGTATTGCGAATATTAAGCCAGCCCACCAGCCTTCTTTCTCTCCAAATAAATGTGTCCCTATCTTTATTAATAAAACTATTGTAATCAGACTAAATACTACTGATAAAGACCTTCCTATCCATTCATTTACTCCAAGTAATTTGTAGAGTATGGATACCAAGTATGGAAATATAGGAAACTCTGACTCAACATAACCATTACTAGAGCCTATCCAATCTATTTGAGGCAACCATATAGGTGTGCTATGAATATAAAAATTTCTTGCTATAGCAGCCGTATCTGCTTGCCGCCAGCTATGAATCCCCAAAATAGGGGAATTGATATTTATTAGTCTTAGAATTAAACCTACAATTAAAGGTATATTATTTTTTAATGATAGCCTTTTCTTAATTAGAGTCATAGTTTAGGTTAATTAAGGTTCAAAATATGTATTCCTAGATTTTTAGTAAGTATTCTCTCTATTTATATATTTCTTACGAGGTCATAGGCTAGATTCTCATATCTTTCTACCTCTATAGATCTAAGAATTCCTATTGCTATTGATAAATTTAGTTTATTGTATGTTTCTTTACTAGACTCTATTTCATTTTTGGGAAGAGCATGTTCAAAGAAATAGGTACAATGCCATTCCATAGCATCTGGAAGATTCTTTGTAGGTATTTGATGTTCTTTCATTAATTGAACACATTTGGACCTTTCTTCAATTGTCTTTACGAAAAAAATAAATGTATCGTAGCTACCTGTTTGATGTTGTCTTAACTTACGAACTCGGAAGTGTTTTTCTAAGATACTATTAAGAGCATTAAATCTTCTTTTATTACTTTCTAAAATTAAATTTAACTTATCTAATTGGGCTTTGCCTACCGCAGCTTGAAGTTCTGTCAATCTGTAATTAAATCCAGGCATTGATTTCTTGTCTAGACCTCTTGGTATACCTTCTTGATATGCATGCCCATGATCAGAATAGCTTACAACGTACTTATGAATCTTTTCAGAATTTGTTAATATCATTCCACCTTCTCCACAAGTTATCATTTTACCATGATCAAAACTTATAACACCACAGTCTCCAAATGAACCTAGATTCTTACCCTTATATGTAGCTCCAATTGATTCACAATTATCCTCTACTAATTTAATATCATTCTCTTTACAGAAGGACACTACTTCTTCTATAGGGCCTCCAATACCAAGCATATGAACCAAAATAATGGCTGATATATCTTCATTGTCATCATATATTTTATTAAGATCATTGATATCTAAGTCTAAATTATCATCAACACCACAAATAATTGGATGAGCACCACAGTCAATAATCGCTTCTATTACCGCTATGAAATTAAACGCTTGAGTAACTACCTTTGATCCTTTTTTAACTCCAATGGCCTTTAACGCGCATTTAAGAGCAGCAGTACCTGAAGTTACAGCCCTAGAGTAATTTACGTCAAAAGCCTTAGAAATATTTGATTCAAACTCTCTGACATGATATTTCTTTCTAGCATTATCCCATCCATGAGCAAAGAGAACCCCTCCTTCTTCAAAAACTTCTTGTACGGCTTTTGCTTCGCTCTCATCTATCCATTCAAATCCTGGCATGGAAGTAATTCTAATTTATTTATATAGCATATCACTAGATATAAGAAATCTATTTAATTGTATGCCTTATAGTACGATTTCTTTTTTCATAGGTATCTATTATTATATTATTATTGATGACTTACAAGAATTTTATGCAGTCAAATAAAAGCTATAAGTCGAGTTCAATACAAATCAATATTATTTAGGCTTTAATTTTATAAATGTTTTTAGAATCAAAAATATATTATAACCAATTAAACAATTCGTCTCCTATAAGTTCCTTGCAAGGTTTATTAATTTTACCAATTCCGTGAAAACCCCTTTCGTAGTTTTTGTAGGAATCAATTAAGTATTTTAATAGAGCTGTTGAACTTACAGGGTTGTCACCTATAGCAACTTCAGCAGCAAGAACTATGCCTGAAACTCCAGCAGAAAGATGGCTATATATGTCAGAAATCTCTGCTCTCGAAGGTAAACTTGCTTTCATCATGCTATCGAGAACATTGGTAGCAATATTTACGGGTTTTCTTTTTTCTCTTGCTATCTTTATAACATTAAATACTGCCATTGGAATAGCTGCAATACTTATTTCTCTACTTAAGTCACCTCTATCAATTAATATTTCATCAGATAGATCAATTATTTTAGAAACATTTGCTATACCCATAGATGTTTCTATTTTTGATATCAGTTTTATATTTTTACCAATTATATCTCTTAGATATCTGGCATCAGATTCTGTTGATATAAAAGAAGCATATACTTCCTTAATGCCATTTGATAAAGCGTATTTAATTGCCTCCTTATCAAATTCTGTTAGTACCGATAACTTTAGACTTTTGGATTGAATATCAACAGCTCTATTTTTTAACACCGATCCAGATGAAATGGTTTTTGCCTTAAGACAATTATCGCCAGTTTGTTCTAGGATTTCTAAAGCAAGTCCATTAAAATCCACTTTCATTATGTCTCCTGCAATAATTTGATCTACAGCCTCAGGATGGTTGAGCGCTATATATTCATTGTCATGGGTTATTTTCTTATATTCATCAGTAAAATACAAGTTGACTATATCTCCCGCTGGAATGCTTTCAAATAATGAAGTACTTTTAATTCTTAGCTGAGCCCCTTGAGTATCAATAGAAGGAGTAATACCAACGCTTTTAATTATGTTTATGTACTCTTCAAGAGAAGAATGAGTAGCATGCGAAAGATTTATTCTGAATCTGTCAGCTCCACACAATTTTAACTTCTTTAGCTTAGAAGGTTCAATAGAACTAGGACCAACTGTGATAATAATGGAAGTCATATTATTCTTAGTAATACTTTGTTTTGAAGTGAAGTGAAGTGCTTAATAAGGCACATTTTCTAAATGATAGACTAATTTCGACAATGATTCTTAACTTCTTCTAATAGATAATATCATTTTTCAATTAGTGACTTCTAAGTTTATTAATAAATATATATCCCTCTGTTCCTATACCATGTTTATATAGAAATTTGAATTCACTCATTCTTTTGACTACTAGATCATCCTTTCGCTAAGTTTTCAATGTGCTATTATTACTATTATAAAACCATTTTACTTGGAATTATATAAGTAGTAATGAATACCCTGTTTAATCTAAAAATTGCTGCAATCACCCATTACCAATCTTGTACTGGCAGTGTTTTTATACATAGTTTGCTCGATGGTCACCCTCAAATATGTACCATCCCTGGCGTACCAAATTTAATACCTTTAATACATAATGAATATCAAACAGCAGAAGAAGCGCTGAATATTTTTGAATTACATAATCCAAAGTTCTATGATACTTCAAAAATGAGCTTAATAGATCCTAATAGTTCTGGTCTCCATAATTTAGGTGATAATATGAATGAAGGAATCAAGACTAATAGAAATGATTTTATATTTTATTACTATCAACATATTCTTAATGAAAATATTACGCCAAGGAATGTAATCCTATCTCTTTATTATGCATATTCATGTTCACATGGTAGAGACATTCTCAAAGATAAGGTTGTTTTACTTCATCCGCATGAACCCTGGATAACATTTGAGTTTCTTAAGATTTTTCCTGAATCTAAACACTTGATCCCTGTTAGAGATCCTATGCGCGCGTATTGCTCAAGGATAAAACTTACTAAAGAGAAGGCTTATCTTCGTAAGCAACCTTACTCACCTATAGACCAATTGTCGAGTATGGCGAATAACTTATATGACTATTGTAAACTCGATATGGATATGTGCGTTTTCAAAATAGAAGATTTCGGATCGAATAGAGACCCTCTTCTTTTAAAAATATCTAAATATTTGGATATTGACTTTAATATTTCTATGACCAAAAGTACATTTGGTTCAAAAATCTATTGGGGAGCTAATCCTTCAGCTAGAACCTCAGTTTTTGATCCTTCACGTCATAGCAGAAAAGTACCTTTAAGAAGATATGAAAAAAATCTATTCTATGCTTTAAATGGTAATATTAACTCTATTTTTTCATACTCTGATAAGAGCTTTACTAAGCTAGAAAAAATATTCTCAATTTTTTGGCTATGTTTGCCAATGCAGGAAGAATTACATTGGCTTAATCAAGCAATAATTAAAAGAAGGTATGCAAAATCAGAATTTAATACTGACAAATCATTCTCCGTAGTTAAATGTTCTCTACTATTATTAAAAGAAAGGCTATTTTTATTTTTTATATTTTTTAGAAACTTTAGATCTAGTCATTATAATAAAATAAGAAGTGTGTTCATCAATCTCGATGATTAACTATTCATCTTATACTAAATTAAACTAATTTCTGATTTTTGACGATAATTTTTTAGGCTACATTTTGACAATTTCCCCTCTTCAAATGTCCTATTATATTTACCCCCCGCCTTTTGAGAGGTTAATATTATCAGCCTTATCAACCTTCTTCACCTTTGCTTATTGCAGCAGCTTCTATATTTGCCTAAAATATTAGTGTAAAGAAACCTTATGATTTAGCGAAAGTATGAATCAATATTAATTTATATATCCTTATTCATTCTTTATGTATATTAAATCTTATGGATAAAAACACAATCACTTGGGTCGTTCCTTGCTTTAACGAACAAGAAGTCATAACACAGGCTGTAGAGAGAATTGATAAAGTTTGTGAATCACTGGATAAATATAAATGGGAAATAATTTTTATAGACGATGGAAGCATCGATAACACTAGAAAGCTAATTAAGGAAGCATTTACATATAATTCTCGAATCAAGCTAATAGGTCTATCAAGAAATTATGGACACCAAATAGCTGTTCAAGCCGGAATTAATAATGCCATTGGCGAGGCAGTCATTGTTATAGATGCTGACTTACAGGATCCTCCTGAATTAGCGGCCTCAATGCTAGCTAAATGGGAGAATGGGTTTGATGTAATATATGGGAGACGAATAGAAAGGCAATCTGAGTCCAGATTTAAGAAAATATCTGCAGCTATCTTTTACAGGTTATTGAATTTACTTTCAGACATTAATATACCTTTAGATGCAGGAGATTTTCGATTGATTGATAAGAAAGTAGTACAAGCTTTGAGAGCGATGCCGGAGAGAGGTAGATATTTGCGAGGTCTTATTACTTGGTCTGGCTTTAAGCAAACGCATGTAGACTATTCAAGAGAAAAAAGATATGCAGGTACTAGCAAATATCCATTGATAAAAATGATTAGATTTGCTGTAGAGGGAATTACATCCTTTTCAAGGAAGCCTCTTCAGTTAGCTACTCTATCCGGTTTATTTGCATCACTAATTTCTATCATTGGAATCATCTATGTCCTTTATTCTAGACTTATGACAGATAATTGGGTTGAAGGTTGGGCTGGCTTAGCACTCGCAATTCTTTTTAGTAGTGGTCTACAGTTAATATTTATAGGTATCTTAGGTGAATATATTGGTAGGATTTATATTGAGTCAAAGGCAAGGCCGCTCTATTTCATAGATGAGGTTATAGAGCAATAACTCATTAAAAGTCTAACTATATATACTTATCCTTTTTAAAAAATTATCATCAATAACTATTAATTTGTGAGTTTCTAGTAATAAAAATATATTTTTGTAATCATTAATATCTAAATGTTCATGCATAGGAATAAATATAAAATTATTTTTTAATCTATTTGCATTCCTCAAGTTTTGATTACAGCTTATGGAAAGATTTGGAAGATTAGTGTTACCAGTCTCAATACCATTTTTAAATAACAACTCTTTAGCCAAATCTATATCTTTAACTTCTATAACAAATTGCCAATAATTATTATACCTCTCTTTTTCTAGATATGAATTGTATATATCTCTAGTTAACCCTATTTCTTTTATTGCTGTTAATACTATTTTAGCGTATAATCTCCTCTTAGAAATTAATATATCTAACTTACCTAGATATTTTCTAATGGTTATAGATTGGAGATTTGTAATGGACTCAAAATAAAAACCAGGAAGAATTGAGCTCTTCTGAAGGCTTATAGATGGCCCAAGTAATTTTTTAAAAAGTTTTGGTTTGAATATTGAAATTATGCTTAGTAATCTATAAGTAAAGATATTAAAGATGTGTTTATTCAGTAATATATTCCATAACAAAGTTTTAGAGACAATTCCTCTTATTCTATTTTTGTCAGGATTATTTAGCTTCTTTTGATAATTTTCAACAGATTTGTAAATCGAAGCAGAATTAGTTATAGCAAAGGCGCCATTATACCCATCAACATATTTCGTTAGAGAGGCACTGTATATTGCAGCGGAACCAAAAGTGCCTAGTAATTTCTTATCAAATTTTGATCCTATGCTCTGAGAAATATCTTCTATTAATCTTACATTATATTTTTTACACAAATTTACTATAACCTCAACATCTGGCACATAACCAAATAGATATGTTAAAAACAAACAACTTGGACTTTCAGCCAACTTATCTTCTAAATGTATATAATTGGGGCCAAAATCTACAAGGTTAACATCAACAAAGTCTACATGTAAATCCAAGCTTTCTATAATATTAAGCATTGGTCCTATATTGATAGGAGTCATTAATACCTTAGAGCCCTTAGGGATATCTAGACTTTTTAATACAGCATGTAGAGCAGTTCTGGCATAAGGAAAAAGAGTTACATTGTAATTATCAAAATATGAACTAATGGATCTCTTTGCTTTTAAGATTTCGTTTCTATCAATCTGACGAGCATAGCTTGGGTTAAGTATTAACTTGGCAAATGCATTTAAGTCATTGGATATTTCATGCTGAATGGATCCTCTAGCGATAGCTCTTTTGATCATTTTAGGTTTGCCTCTGCAGCAATACGGTAAGCATTAGTCATCGTTAGTAAAGCAACACTACTTCCAGGAATTGATGGAAATGTAGATGCATCTGTAACAAAAACATGCTGTATTCCATTTAATTGTCCAGTTACTTTACAAAAACCTTTTGAATTATTTGTTTTAGAAAAAGGTAAAGTAGCACCATAGTGCCACCCTCCTAGTTTGTTACCTCTAGCTATATTTCCCAACACCATAGAGAATGGTATTGGAAGCATAAGGAGTTTTTTGAAATTAGAAAAGACTCCACACTTTACAGCTATTACTTGCCCTAAATTGCATGTATACTCTGGTTCAATTATTTTAATACTCTGGATTAATTTGCTTTCATGCACGTGTTTAACTTCAGTTATTAATTTCGAGTCAATTCCCTGAGAAGAGTGAAATACACTAATTGAGAATTGAAAGAATATTTTTATTAAATTAGTAATATTCCATAAAAATTTGGGAAGTTTCGATTTTAGTTTATCTATTATAATTCTATTTAAGTCTCCTATCTGTGTATGGCTCCAATAGCCGCCTGTATATTTATTATTTATTTCCAGAAAGTATTTACATAAGGCATAGTCTGAATTTTGGGATGACTTTAATTTTCGCCAATTTATAATACTCAGCGGGTTGGCTAATTTAAAATGTAATTGAAGCAAGAATGGAGCTGACTTAATGGTGTAATTCCTTTTGCCGGCTCCATATAAGCTTATATCTACAATAGCTGTAGTATTTATACAGCCAGCTGCTAAAAATACGTATTCGTATTCTAAATATTCATTTCCATTCGCCTTTTCTATCTCAACAATAATATTTTTATTTTTATTTTCCTTCAAGCTTATAACCTTTCTATTATTATAATATTTTATTTTACCTTTATCTATCCACTCGTTAAATATCTCAGAACAATCAAAGGGATAAATATTAATTCTCCCTTGCTTATCCTTCTTATAAGTCTTTGCAATTCTTGAATAACCTAAATAGGACTTTTTTGGTAACCTGGTGCATTTTTCATTGGGATTAAGTGGGAATATAGTATTTAGCTCATCAAATTTTTGGTCTATCTGAAGTGTAGATAATATATGGGAATAGTGCTTTGCTTTAGGTAATGCCTCAAGTGGCCAATCTTTAAGATCCTCATTTTTGGGCTGTAATATAGACCCGCTATAAGCTTTGCTGTAGCCGCCGTAAGCATGGCTAGAGCACATTCTTTCTGAGTGTAACTCGCTACTCCATCTTTTATCATTTATTCCATATGGGAAGAAGCTACCATTAATATCTTTAGAATTGGGTACAGAAATATTTTTTTGATTAAGGTATGGCTTTGTTAGACCAATATCTATAACATCTACTTGTAAATAATCTTTTTCTAGTAAACCTAAGCAAGTGCCATAAGAAGCTAGTCCAGTACCTATTACGAGCACCTTCTTTGGATAGTTATTACTGTCTTGAGCATCGGCAATTATAGTGTCCACTATAAAAATTGAATATGCAACTATTATACCTTTTTAGCTAGCCTATAATGTACAAGTGATAGGAAATTAATTACTCTTGCCATTATTTAGACTAAACCAAACTTTATTCAGATTTGTCTCAGTAGGGATGATCTCTGAAGTGATTTATTTGGTTCTCTTCTTTATTTTTACTAACTCAGGCTTTAAAGGAAACATAGCAGTACTTTTGGCAGGATCAATTTGTATACTGATGACTTCATTCTTACACGCAAGAATTACTTTTAAGACCAGATTTGATTTACAATTTCTTTTATCTTATTTAGTTATTCAATTCATATGTATGCTAGCATCTTTCATAATTGGTTCTCAACTTGTTGCATTAAATGCATCCGACTCTTTGATTGGTTTTGTAACCATGATTTCCTGGGCTTTTATTTCATATGCACTTTGTAAAGTATATTTTAAGCGTGCCCTTTGATTTAATTCACAATAATTGTTAGTATTACCATATCTCTGCCTACTATATATAGCTATTCATGCTTACACGCAAATTAAGTTTTAATGTACGAGAATATCTACCTTTGCTTATTCTTTTAGGCGTTATTTTACCTTTAGCAATACTTCTTAACCCTAACCTTATTCCTAGGCTACTAGGTCAAACATCTCATATTTCAAAATATGGCTACTTGGATATGGAGCACTATATATTTCTAGCCCAGAATAAATATATAGACCTTCAAAGAACAGCTTATTATCCCCTTTGGCCTTTTCTTCTATCTACGTTTACTAAGCTTACAAGCTTGGAAATTTATAAAGCAACAATATTACTATCAAGCATTTTTGGCATTCTTTCAATTACCTTAATCAAGCCTTTGTTTTATAGGGTTTCTAATAGCAGACTTTTTGCAAATTGTTCATTCTATTTATATACCCTAAGTCCTATGACAGTAGTTTTTTTTATGGGATATACCGAATCTATTTTTGCTTTTCAAAGTATTGTCCTCCTGCTTTCTATGCATAATATATTAACTGCTAAAATTTATAGACCTTTTTCACTATTTTTAAATTACTTAGTTATCTTTGCATCTTCAATTTTGCTATCTTTAACAAGGCCAATTTTAATTCAAACTATTTTCTCTATAGCTCTTTCAATCTCTTTTTTGATTATCGCTAATAAAATTAGATTTAGATTTTTAAAGAAATACCTCTTCTTAAGTTCTTTAATCTTGCTTGGAACTTTCGCTGGATATGTGATCTATGGAAATATTCTAGTTGATCATCAATTTAGATTCTTTGAGCCATTTTACGCTCAGGAGATGTGGAATAAATCTTTAGGTTTTCGGCCTATTTACTTTCTTACTTCAAAATCACCATTAATAGATTTCTGGGCTTTATATTATCCTTTTATATTATTAATTGGTTACTTTAATGGATTGTCTAACTATTTTTTTAGAAAAATCTCTACCGTACCTTTTAGAAAATTAGCTTTAACTTTGCTATATCCTCCAATCGGAATAATCTCAGGCATATTCTCTAATGATATTTCTAAAAGAACAGCTTCAGAAAATTTAGATCAGCCTAAAAATACACTGATAACAACATATACCGCAGACAAAGACTTTCTTTTCTATTTCTCTACATTTTTTGCATTCTCACATTCATTAATCTGTTTTTTAACACAGCCCTTTTATATGGCTTCGCTAGGAAGATATGTATTTGGCCAGCCATTCTTCTACCTTTCTTTATGTTTATTTTTAAACAACCGTATCGAGCTTATATCCATTAAGCAAAGATATTTATTTCTCGCAACCCTATTTATATCTAGCCTTTACTTGTTGATTAACTTTATAAATTATGCTAACGCTGACTTCTTACCCTAGTTTTTCTGGCTACTAGAAGAATTGAACTTCCAATTAGGAATGGGATGAATCTTGAAAGAAGATTCTCTATCTCAAGTATTTTTATCATTAATTTATTAATTAATTTAGACGGCATTTCTAGAGATGATTTATTAACTATTATTTTTTTCTTGAATTTCTTTGAAACTTCATACCATCTACTTTGAAGCCATATTACTGGAGATAATAATGTGTTCCAATAATTTATGCTAACTATCTCTAAATCAGTTTCTAGAAGTAATTCCTCTAAATCAGATTTTACGAACCTCCTAGCTCCCCAGTCCCTCTCATCATGAGCCCTTCTAAGACTAGGGATAGCAGCCACATTCAAAATCAGTATTCCATCCAACTTTAGTAAATTTGAAATGATTTTTATAGCTAGTTTGGGATCAACATTTCTATGATATAAAACATCCATAGACAGTACTATGTCAAAACTTTTATCTTGTATATTTAATTCTTCTATAGCGCAATTATTTATATTTAACCCTTGTTCTTTACAGTAATTGTAAGCCCATTCTTCAGGTTCGCAGCCACATGCTGTGCTTATCAAACCTGTTCCTTTTAGTTTCACCAGCATCCCGCCTGTACCGCATCCAGCATCAAATAAGCTTAGTTTCCTTTCTTTTTTTTTAAACTCTTTTCCTATTAAAGCCCTGATAAGTTTTAGTCTGTGAATAAACCACCAATGTTTTGCCTCGACCCTGGCCATTACTTTGTATTCATTTAACTCCATTTTTTAAGTAATTTTCTTTATTATAATTGAAATCATTTTTATACACCCCTTGTTTATTTTCTTGTTTAATTAATTATAAAACTTATGCTTTTCTTTATGCGAAACCATTTGATGTCGTATGGATTCACTTATGCACTCTTTTTATAACACCAATGATTTGAGATAATCGCCTATGAGGTTTTCCACCTATCAGCAGATCTTTCGATTTGAGACCTGCTTGCTTCGGTTTCATAGACCTATTAGTACCCTATCAATGAATATGAAAGCTAAAAACCCTTGCAATAACTGACTTATGTACTTCCAGGACATCATTACTCAATTAAATTTATTCTGGTCTAATCAGGGATGCTTGCTTCTCCAGCCTTATGACACCGAGAAAGGAGCTGGAACTATGAGCCCTCATACGATTTTGCGAGCTATAGGCCCAGAACCATGGGCAGTTGCTTACCCTGAACCTTGCAGAAGGCCAACGGATGGCAGGTATGGCGATAACCCCAATAGAGCCCAGCATTATTTTCAGTATCAGGTGCTAATTAAACCTTCCCCAGATTCCATACAGGAAAAATATCTTTGCTCTCTAGAGTCGCTAGGTATTGATCAAAGTAAGCACGATATTAGATTTGTTGAAGACAATTGGGAGTCTCCTACACTGGGGGCCTGGGGAGTTGGATGGGAAGTTTGGCTTGATGGAATGGAAATTACCCAATTCACCTATTTTCAGCAATGTGGGGGCATTGATTGTAAGCCTGTATCGATTGAAATTACTTATGGGTTAGAACGACTAGCAATGTATCTTCAAAATGTGGAGAGTATCTGGGATTTAATGTGGGATAAAAATTACAGCTATGGAGATATATGGCTTAATCAAGAGAAAGAAAACTGTAAGTTTAATTTTGAATATTCCAATGCTGAAAGATTAAATAAGCTTTTTGATATTTATGAATCAGAGGCTAAGCAATTAGTTTCCCAAAATCTTCCTATACCCGCTTTAGATTATGTCCTGAAGTGTAGCCATACTTTTAATCTTTTAGAAGCAAGAGGGGTTATTTCAGTTACAGAAAGAACCGCAACAATAACAAGAATTCGCAACCTTTCTCGTCAAGTAGCAGAACTTTGGTTGGTTGAGAGAGAAAGGTTAAGTTTCCCTTTACTGAAAAATAAAAATCTCTAAGTAAAAATCGAAACTATCAAAATATTGAGATAATTCACTATGCTAAAAGCACTTCGGCATCGCTGGATGGAAGAAGTAAAAAGAAAGAAGATGTAAAA
Source organism: Prochlorococcus marinus str. MIT 0919 (assembly GCF_027359375.1). Taxonomy (NCBI): domain Bacteria; kingdom Bacillati; phylum Cyanobacteriota; class Cyanophyceae; order Synechococcales; family Prochlorococcaceae; genus Prochlorococcus; species Prochlorococcus marinus. The sequence goes on along the minus strand of NZ_CP114779.1, from coordinate 628,182 downwards.
TTTTATACATCACGCAATTACACGATTAGTAAAAGTAATTAATGATACTTGAGGATGTTCCAAAGATAACCTTCTTTGATTTGTATATATATATAGTATAAGTGCCCATTTTCTGGGCATCCGTGTGAGGAACTCAATGAAATTATTCCAGCAGTTGCTGGTGATCCCTGCTGCTTTGGGATTGGTTGCTCCTTTGGCTGCTAATGCAGCTGAAGTGAATATGACTGATGTATCAAAGTACGCTTCGAAACCAGCTAAAAAGCTAAAGGCTCCTTCCAGTTCACAATTCTCAGATATTGTTCCTGGAGATTGGGCTTATACAGCACTTCAAAATCTAAGCGATTCTTATGGTTGTGTAGACAATTCCTACACTCAAAACCTTAAGTCTGGTTTGGCTTTAACTCGTTATGAGGCTGCAGCATTAGTAAATGCATGCTTTGAAAATGGTCTCATGGCAAATGCCGAGGGAGTATCTTCTGATGCTTCGCTTTTGGCAGAAGAGTTTGGCGTTGAAATGGCCATTCTCAAAGGAAGAGTAGATGGTCTTGAGTACAAGCTTAATGAACTTAGTGCTGGCCAATTCGCCTCTACTACAAAGTTAAAAGGTAGAGCAGCTTTTGTTGTTGGTGGAGTTAACTATGATTCAAATGCTGATGCAGCTGTCGATCATGGTGACAAAATCAGCGGAACATACAGCTATAGAATTGAATTAAATTCAAGCTTTACAGGTACTGATCGTCTTTACACAAGACTCATGACCGGCAACATGGGTACTTCAAACCCTTGGGGCGATAAGGATGGTGGTACTTATTTAGCAGTTGCAAATGGTAATTCCGACATTATCGAAGTAGATAAGCTTTGGTATGAATGGACCCATGGGGAAGTTAAATACTGGGCTGGTCCTAAGATTGAGAACTACTACATGTTGGCTACAGCGCCATCTATTTACAAGCCAGTTCTTAAGCAATTTGCTCTAGGTGGTAATGGAGCTACTTATGGCTCAAGTACTTCACCAGGTTTTGGTGCTGCTTGGACCCAGCCAACAGATTCTTATACAGACAAGCGTTGGACTGTAAGTCTTAACCACGCTTCTTCTAGTGGAAGTGATGCGGACGCCGGTATCTTGACAGATACTGAAAGTAAGACTTTAGGTCAGGTTTCTTACGGTAACCATAGATGGCAAATTATTGCCGCTGTAGCTCATCACGGTTGTGATGAAGCAGATAACTGCAAAAACTGGTCTGATTATTATTCAACAGCTGCAGGTAATGATGTAACTGGTGAAGGCGAAGATGCCTACGCTCTTCGTTATTACTGGAAACCTGCTGAAACTGGAGCTATCCCTGCTTTCCAGCTTGGTTTTGATTGGAGGACTTTAAATGAGCCTGACAATAATGAAATCAAAAGAACTGCTTCTTGGATGGCAGGTCTTATGTGGAAAGACTTCATGAACTCTGGTAACAGAGCTGGATTGGCATTTGGTTCACGCCAGCACGCTACTAGCTATGAAGGAACAACAGGTGAGGATGATGCAGAAGACAACTTTGTTTGGGAAGTTTATTACGACTACAAAGTTTCTGATGGCATTACAGTTACACCTGCGCTCTTCGGTGGAAGCGAAGTTTATGACGGTTCCGATGACAACATTATCGGTGCTTTAGTACAGACAACCTTTAAGTTCTGATCTTCAAAAAAAGATCACTTCTTAAAAAAAAAAGGATGCCATTTTGGCATCCTTTTTTTATGTTAAAAAAATTACCAACAATTTTCCCCTTCTCCTATTGGTATGCAGATGTCTTCTTCTTTTGCCTTTTCTTTTGCTGCTTTTGCTTCCTTGTCAAGGCTGCTTTCTTCATCAATGCCTTGATCTGTAGTCCATTCTTTTAATCCACCTAAACTTTTTTCACCGGCATTTACAAGATTTGCCTGCAAAGAACCTGAAGCAATAAGTGCTGTAGCAGCCATAAATATTGCCACTGGAGACCTTTTGACCATATCCTTGTTGAAAACTTTTATTATATTGCCGCTAATTAGCTTAAAACATTACCACCTATGTTACGAATGGATGTATAAAAGGTTGCAAATTAATCTCCAAGTCTTCTTAAAAGATTGCTATAAGATTGAAATACAAGATCTAGTTCATTAGATCTTCCATACTTTGCTAGTAGTCCTCTTGAGCCAGCATCTAAGCTAAATAGATAATTTCTGTCATCATTATTAGATACATAACTTTGGATCCAACCAACGCACACTAATCTTTTCCCCTTTGTTACTGTGTTAACAGAATGAAGACTTGTACTTGGGTAAATTATTATTTCGCCCTTTTTTAATTTAATTTCTTTTGTTTCATTAATTGTTTGTATGCATAGCTCACCCCCTTCGAAAGAACCTGGTTCACTTAGAAAAACAGTAAAGGATAAGTCACTTCTACCTGTAGACATGTAAGGATTATCAACATGACTACCATATCCTTGACCAACTGATGATTGGGTGAACATCACTCCATGAACTTTTCTTGGTAGAGAAAAACTTTTAACTAGTTGATCTGAAGTAATTGCTTGGACAATTTTCTTACTGTTTTGTACTGCTGAGATTGAGCTTTTATTTAGTTGCAAGTTGTTTTTTACTGCTTTTGCATGAGAACCTGCGGTTGTTTTTCCATCTTCCCAGGAAGCTTTTTCTTCAAGAACCCCTTTAACAATAGATTCAGTAATCTCATCGCTTAAGAGCTGATGTATTAAATAATTCATCTGAGCAATAAGTAACCTTGAAAATGTTTAGTATTAAATAATTGCACCAAGGATCAATTAATACATATATATGTATAAAAAGATTAACATGAAAAAAACTTCGATTTGTATAAACTATTTATAACTATCTTTTGTCTCTTAATCAATTAATGAAAATCTTAGAACGTTTTCTTCCTTCTTTTATACTTACAACTGTTTTCGCTGCTAGTGGATCTGTTATTGGCCTAAATGCAGAATCTAAGGAAGTTAGAGTTTATTCTGGCCGCCACTACAATACAGACCGCCTGGTATTTAAAAAATTTGCTGAACAAACTGGCATTCGAGTCAGGTTGATAGAGGCTACAGGTATTTCCTTAATTGAAAGGCTTAAGAGAGAAGGGAAGAATTCAAATGCAGATGTTATTTTATTGGTAGATGCTGCAAGGATTACCAATGCAGCTAAGCAAGGATTACTCCAACCTTACAGGTCAGTAAAGTTGGAAGAAAGCGTTCCCGCTAAATATCGTGACCCTAAATTCCGTTGGTTTGCTCTTACTAGAAGAGTAAGAGTTTTAGTTGCTAATCCTAATCTGGTTGATATAAATAAGATTAAAAGTTACTCTGATCTTTCTGACCCCTCTTTAAAAGGTTTAGTTTGCTTGCGTAAAAGGAATAGCCCATATAATCAGTCGCTAGTTGCAGATCAGTTGGTTCTCAATGGGGATGCTAAAACTCAAAAATGGCTAAAAGGAATGATTTCAAATGTTTCTCAACCATATTTCCCTGGCGATATAGGAATAACTAGAGCCGTAGCTCAGGGGAAATGCGGGATAGGAATTGTCAATCATTATTATGTCGCACGTATGCTTGCAGGGGTGAATGGGAAAAAAGATATTGAATTTGCAAAGAAAGTTCGAGTAATTACACCTGACCCAGCTCATGTCAATGTTAGCGCTGGTGGATTAGCTAAATATGCTCAGAACAAATCAGAGGGTATACAATTACTAGAGTTTCTTGCTTCCCCGACAGGAAGCAAAGGCTTAGCAGGGCCAACATATGAGCATCCATTAATTGGCTTTAATGAGTCTAAGGAAGTAAAAATATTTGGTAGATTTACACCTGATAAAGTTTCAATTAACCAACTAGGTGATTTTAATTCAAAAGCAATTAAATATATGTCTCAAGCAGGATGGAAATAATATTTTCATCTTTCTTTCTAAATACAATTTATTTTAAAAATATATTAACTTTTTCATTAATGATATAAGACTATTACAATCGGGATTCGGGAGAGGTGGCTGAGTGGTCGAAAGCGAGCGACTCGAAATCGTTTGACAAGCAATTGTCCGTGGGTTCGAATCCCACCCTCTCCGCATTTTTAATTTTTTTAGTTTTACATGTATCCAAGTTTATCTCTCGTACTAATTGGAATCATGACCTTCCTAACTCCAATAAAAGTTTTAGCATTAGACTCTTGTAGTTCGGCAATGAAAAAAACTGGTCTTGATTTAATAGTGGTCGATGGTAAGTATAAATTGGTCTCAACACAAATGGTAAAAGTTGATTCTGATTTAAAAGAGGATTTTGTTAAATCATTATTTGAAGCAGAGTCGATCGCTAGAGTTGAAATTTTGAGATATATAGAATCAATATGTAGTGATGATGAATGTTTTCATCCTAAAAAGATAAGTGATACGCCTACTTTAGATTCACAATTAAAAATGATGGTTACTACTTCTAAATGTCATAATCGTAAGAAATATGTGCACGTAAGAGTTGAGGCTATCCCTGAAATATCACATTTTTAGGTTAATTAATTACATTTTTAGTGGTCAGTAGGATGAGTACAGAAAATCTTGAAGGGGTGTGGTTGCAATAGCAATAGGAGAGTCCTTTCTCTTTTGAACACTATGTTCACGACAATTTCCCAAGGCTTTATCCTTTGGCCTGAGGTGGTCCATCCCACTGGGGTATCCAGAGCAACCGTTTATCAAAAAATGGTTGACAAGACTTTCCCTCGCCAGATTTCTATAGGTTCAAACTTAGTGGTTGTGTTGGAAAAAGATATTAAAAATTGGATATAAGAGAAAGCTAATCAAATCAAGGTTTTACCGCTGCTTTCTTTACTTATGAACGTTTCATATAGTGTCATTGTGATGTTAGGCTAAGTGTTAGATTATTCAAAATTAATTGGTATAACTTGTTTCATGACATCTCATATACGTTGAGGTATGCCCAAGTCGACAGACAACCTCTGCGTAGTAAAGTTCAAGGAGATTATTTATAACATTGGCTTTCACTGACAAACTTGCAAGTATTACAAGGAATGTCATGCACAAAATACATATTAGGCAAAACATTACTGAGATAAGTCGCCAAAGGATGCAAGGTCTGCTTAGTGAAGAGTATCTAAAAGTACCAAAAAACTATTTTCAAGGGAAAAAGTGCTTAGACATTGGTTGCGGATCAAATGCAGCTGGCACGGTTAACCTTCTCAATCTTGGCGCAGCTTTTGTTAATTTAGTTGATGTTGATGATTCTTTTATTAAGCCTGCTTCTGAATTATTGAAGAAGTATGAATTCTCAAGCGAAAAGTGGGAGCCGAGAGTTGCAAATGCTACAGACCTTCCTTTCCTTGAAAATAGTTTTGACTTCATTTTGTGCCAAGGAGTACTCCATCATGTTGGAGATGAAAAAAAAGCTCTCTCAGAAATCCACAGAGTGCTCGCTCCAAAAGGTAAATTCTTTGTTGCTGTTGAAGGATCAGGTGGATTAATTGGAGATTTCGTAATGAAAACCATGCGAGATGTGTATCGTGACAATGAGGTTTTTAAAGATTTAATAGATAACAATCTAAATCTAGAAAATATTCGCATATTGATTACTGAAATGAAAAATAAGATTCCTAACGATCAAACTCAGTCTTATATTAGCTCCCAACAATTTCTTGATTCATTATTAGATTTAATAGATCAAGATCTTCTGCTAACGATAGAGGATAGACTCTTGGCTCCATCTTATAGACAATCCACTGAGAGTGAATACCTTAAAAGGTTATCTGAGGCTGGATTCTCTTCAGCGTATCGAGTTAGCAAGTCTCCCAAATTCTCAAATATTCGTAAGATTGTTGCACCTTTTTATAAAGACTATAACAGCCCAATAGCAAAGATCCTATATGGTGACGGAGGTGTAATGAGTTTTGTAGTTTCTAAACAATAATTGATAGGTATATATTTAGATTGAGACTTGGTTTAGTAACCTCCTTTTATAGCAAGTTCAAAAACCTTTTTTCTCTAAGCTTGAGATAGTGCTATGCCTCTTTATAATTGACTGACAAAATCACTGAATAAATTGAATTTAAACACTTTCCTTTTGCTATTGTTAGTAGTAGCTAATTATACGAACCTTTACATGACTCATATTAAGAAGAGGCGTTAAATTAAGCCTTTTTAAAAATCAACTTTTATTAATTCCTCAATTCTGAGCTAATTGATATTCAACAATCAGCACTAGTTAAGCCCATTCCAAGAACTGCACCTAGGGGGATAGACCATCCATAAGCATCTTTTTTGGATAGAGCAGCAGCAATACCCCCACCAATCAATCCCCCAGTAGTTTTGTTTGGGCTATTACAAGAACTGGCAATTTTTCTTGGAGCATAGCCCTGCCTTGGTACTAGGTAACCATAATTTCTCTTAAGAGGCTCAGAAGAATATCGATTCCCATGTATTAGATAACCTCTTTTAGTTCTTTTATTCCAATGGGGTTTGTAATTCTGGTATCTTCTAACAGTTCTCCAATTAGTGGAGATGCAAGGAACAGAAACTTCATCCTTAAAATATCTGACGTAACCTGGCGAGGATTCTGAACCAGGAATATATTCTTCTCTGTACTCAGTTTTAAAACATTTTCGCTCTGAGGAGAAGCCAGGTTGGTACTCGTCATATGCCTGTACCTGAGACGGTGCTATCAATAGTGAAGTAAGTAAGACAGATAAGGCCTTCATAACATTAGCTTGTATATATAGATAATACATATATTCAATACTACTAGCATAAAGAGGGACAGTAAATTTTCTAACTGTATAAAAAAATAGAAGTTAATTTCTTTTGAAAGAACTACAAAGACAAGTATGCTAATTTTTATTAGTTATCAACAAAATCAATTTCTACTTTTTTAAGCTCTCTCAGCATCTCTAACTTAATATCTAGTGCCATAAGATATTTTCGACTAGTAAAAATAACTTGTTCACGATTTATACCCCCAGCCCAAAGAGAAAATCTTGGTAAATATTGATACAATCCATAGCAAATATCACACGTTTTTACTCCATACCAACCGACTTCAACTAAATTAGTTCCTGTCCTATACTCATCAACTACATTGCGTAGTAAGTTGGAATGAACAGAGTATTGCTTTGCATATAAGACATTCCCATAAGAGTCAAGTAATTTGATTCTTATAGGATTAAAATAAGACACATCATTATTATATTGTTCACTATTTTTATGCAGATTCCATATCCAATAGTTATAGAGCTCTTTCTCATTGTATTTATCTCTCATGTATTCATAAATATCATTAATGCGATAAATTGTCTGCTTAGCTTGAGGTAAATTCGTATCAAATATTGTAAGCAAGTGATCATTTTTACTATGAGCTAATTTTAAATTTGGACTTGTTCCACTAAAGGCTATTTTCTTTTGATCACTAATATTATCAAGTATATTTATGATATTTTCTTGGAAATTCTTTTTCAACTTAATTTGAAATGGAAATATGAATGTTGTTTTGGTATTCCATCCAGACAGTGCTCCATTACTTTTACAGTAAGAGTAACTAGGGTTTTTTTTACAATAATCAGAAGACCAGAAGTCAACTAAATTTATTGGCTGATCGATTTCAATTTTATATACTTCACCGTTCCTAACTGGCTTGAAAATTTTGTTTATTAGTAAATCATACTTAGATGCTAAATTATCTGTCTCTGCAGCAGCTTTGGCAAATAAATTAATAGATACATCTTTTGAACCATAAGCTAATTTCTTTACATATGCTTTAAAATCTTCGACCCTTATATCAACTCTAGCTTTTACAACATAGAGTTCATTCTCAACTCTAGTATCCAGAATCTGGAAGGACTTTATAGAACCTTGAGAATATTCTCTTATTACTTCCTTGTAATCTTCATTAGATTGGAATTTAAAATCAACTTTAGATTCAGAATTAATGCCACTATTAAGTTTGGTTTGCATTTTTAGCATTGTTTCTGTATCAACAAAAGATCCAACTACTTGCATTAAGGCATTTTTTGCAGCATTTTGAGCAGCGTCTGGGACCGAGGAGCCAAAACCTTCAATTATAATAGTTTTAATTTTCTTATATTCAGCTACTAATGGGCTTTCAATATTATTAGTTGTAAATTCTTTATTAGTTTTATAGAAAATTTCTTTAGCAGAAATGTTAGGGATATTAATTGCTGCTAGGCCCAGCAGACAGATTATCTTTTTCACGAGATTAACAAATAATAGAAGAAGGCTTTTAAATTTTACTTTAATAGCCTATGGATACTACAAGTCTACATTTTGACAGCCTAGTGCTTCTCTTTTGTAAATTAAGTACCTGCATTCCTCCTTTTTCCCTAACTAGATATTATTCCAAATTAATTATGTAGCCAGCTTCCCTATCCTTACCATGACTTTTATTAAGTGAGAGACACATACCATCAAATTAGGGGCCTTTAGAAATCACTTACCATTTTCTTAGGTTTAAGTCCAAGTTTTCAGAACTGATGGGGACTAACCCTTCACTGAAAACTCAATTAACTTAATTTCTTACATACTATTTTCCCAACGCTATAAAGCGATCTAGATCTGCGGAATTGTTTTGTTACTGAGGCTGTCAGTTGATTTTAGAAAAGTAAGTAATATTTGCTAATCTGATGTTTGCTTAAAATTAGATTAATTAAATGATCAAAAGTTCTAATGCAATACCCAGCCTTCTAATAGCTCTTAGCCTACCTGTCTCTGCTTACGCACTTCCAACATGTGAGGGTGCTCCAGATGTTGGAGTTGAAGCGGTGTTAGTAGATAACTCTGGCAATTTTAAATATCGAGGCACTGCTGCTGTAAGAGCACCTGGAGAGAACCCTTCATTGCTTTTAATGGCAAGAAAAAGAGCTGAAACCGCAGCTAGGCGAGAACTAGTAAGATTTTGGGAAGGTACTGATCTTGTAGATATATGTTCTGACGATAGTGAAGAGATGCAAAACATCACCGTTGAAAATGATGTTGAGAATATTAATTACTCTGAAGTAACTAAAGTTACATGCTCAATTCGGACAAGTTCTAGTGGCCTTGTCAAAGGAGCAAAGTTTGGAGGAGCTTGTAAGTCGGGTGGAATGTATTACCTTTCACTGATAATTACACCTGAATCGATAAAAGCAGCAAGTAGTGGCAGCAGGCAAATGAGTGGGACTAGTGGAATGAGATCTATAAGGCCAAATCAAAACAGCAACTCATCAGGATCTAATAGCGATTTCTCCTCTTACGATAAATATGAGTTTTAGATACTTGTGCCATTTCATAGGCGAATTTCTCCTTTTGGGATATCTTCCTATAATTAAAGTAAGATGAAGTAAGGAAGGGAACTAAAAACTATGGCCAAACGATATGAGAATGAAGATCTAATTATAATAGACAAAAGAAAAGATGAAGGGGAAGAGGCTTTTGCCTTGGCTTTTGGGTGCCTTGTCGGGCTAATAACGGGCATAGGGACCATAATATTTAAGCTATTTGAATTTTTATCGCAAGAAGAGAATCAAAAAAAAATAAAGGTCTTAATAACTAAAATTGCATCAACTTCTAAAAAATACTCAAAGCAAATAATTTTATTCTGCAAAATTCATTGGAAGAAGATATTAATTGTTTATGCAGCCTTGATATGGACTGAATTCGTTTTGTTAGGCTTGGGAGTATTTTACTCTGTTAAATACTTAAACCCCAAGATTCTTCCTCTTTTATCAAGAAGAGCACCTTTTCTTGTGAATTCAAATCCAAAAAAGAAAATCCTAAGTTTTCTCATTGCATTACTATTAGCTTACTTAGGCTTTTCTTTTGGAAACTATTATCAGTCAGAAGTTGGTGGTGGATTTCATGCTCCTTCAAAGGAAGAGAGTATATTCCCCTATAACTTTTTTTATAAATCAAATAATGTATAAAATAGATAATAATCAGTCGATAGATTTGGGCACAGTTAGCAATAGTATTAAAACTAGCCTTTCAGAAAAATTCTAAAAGATTTACCTTAAATTTTTCTAATCTGGAGTACCTTTTATCTGATCAATCCTTAATATTATCTTTCTCAAAGAAGTTCTATGCATTGTATTTTACCTATTAGGCCATTTAAGGTGTATCAAATAACTGATAACTTCATAAAACCTCAAGTCAAGCAGAGTATATAAAATTAATTAGATCAGATTGTTTTTTAAGATTATTAAATTACTTATTACCAGAACATCTAGACCACTAGTAAAGAAAGTCCTTATAGCATCTATTTCTGTTTCAACATTTGGCTCACCATTTAGGTTGAATGAAGTATTTATTAATACTGGTATTTCCTTCTGATCATACATAAATTTTAAAATACTCACCAATAGACCTTCAGTATCATCGTCAATAGTTTGAAGCCTAGCACTACCGTCAGAATGAGTAATAGCGGGCAAATCTTTTACAAACTCTTCCTTTACGTATGCAACCTTCTCCATTGCTGCACAAGAGTATCCATCTTCAACTTCAAAATATTTAGAAGCTTGGCTCTTTAAACACACTGGAGCGAAAGGTCTGTAATCCTCTCTATATTTTATTTTTTCGTTGATCAAGGCTTTGTTTTCCGATTTTGATGCAATACAAATAATACTTCTGGCACCAAGAGCCCTCTCACCAAATTCTGATTTGCCACTACAAATGGCTATTACCTTATTCTCTTTTAAGTATTTATAAATATCTTCTACTAAGCTTTTTTGTTCTTTATATGATTTATACGGTATTTGGAATTTATCCATTATTCTTGATGGTTCTTCTGATAATGACTTCCCAGTAAATAAAACCTGAGAATCTCTAATCCTTCTTTTCCCATATAGTATATTATGGTATGTAAACATCGCAGACCCAATTGAGTTACCTAAATCGGCAGGTGATTGTGATATAAATACGTTCTTATATAATGATGATCTTTCTAACTGACCGTTAAAAACACAATTCATAAAGAAGCCACCTGACAAGCAAATATTTTTTCGGTTTGAATTGTGTTCTTTTGATACTTTTTTAAGAGCTCTAAATGTATAATCAGTGATAAAAGTTTGCATTGCTGTTGCTACATCAATCTGCCAACTTCTTATTTCTAGATCATTCCTATTATTAATAAGTTCTGGGCAATCTAGCTTTTCTCTTAGCAGTTTGGTTGTTAGGTACTTTTCTCTTGGCTGATCTGTATTGAAGTATTCATTTTTTAAAAATGGCGCAATGCCTTCTTCAAGTGTACTTTCCTTAAAAACTTGAATATACTTATCAACCTTATTTTTATCCGATTCACAAGCACTTAATGCCATTACCTTCCATTCATCAGAATCACTCTTATATCCTAGTAATTCAGTAATAGCTGCATAAAAAGCCCCTGTTGAAGATGGTTGCTTTGATATGTATTTCTTGTTGATATTACTTTGATCAAACAAGCCGTAGATTCCAGTTTCTCTTTCACCCATAAAATCAAGACTTAAAAAGTCTCCTTCTTTAAAGGGTGATTGATATATTGCATTGCTAGCATGAGCTAAATGATGTCTAACAAAGTAGATATCAGGAATGCTTTCTCCTGATGTCCTAATCATAGACCAATCTAAATCTTTATCTAAATTATTTGATTGTGATAAAAAAGCTTCAACTAATTTATAAAAGTACAGTTCTCTTGGCCTGTTAGGCAAAATACCATTTATTTTAGTAGCTTCTACAATAGGATTCCAGCCAACAGCAATTGCATCAATTTCAGAAAAATTAATTTCCAGATGAGACAACCCAGCATTTATTGAATTAAATGGAAATGATTTATCTCTCTTAATTCGGCTAAATCTTTCCTCACACATAGCAAAAAGTACTTCCCCATCTTTAATAAAAGCTGCTGAGGAATTAATTTCGAAAGCATTTAGGCCAAGAATTAGCAATTTACGTTAGCAAATAAGTAAATCTAATTATACCAACTTTACAAACAAGCTATGTAGCTTTCAAAATTTGTCAAATATTTTGCCACACTCCTTACTTCCCTTTTGCCAGTGAATATCCAAATCTTCTTACAAAATTCTTTGTCATACTTATCTAATACATTTAACCTATCAGGTTGATAAATTGAGTCTATTCTGCTTAAATTTGCTTGAGTGATAACTTTTGAGCTTTATTTAATGTAATAGTAAAAGCAACATGTAGATAAGAAATTTTAAACACTTAGGCGAAAATGAGTTATGATATAATTATATTATAAAATGACCACTAAAAACTTTAAGATATTTAGCGAAACATGAGTGGAATAGAAGTAGTCAAAGCTGGATATGAACATTCTAAAGTGATATGGCAGTGGCGTAATGATCCACTCACTCGAAGAATGTTTATTAGTGAGGATGAAATCTCATGGGAAGAACATATGATTTGGTATGAAAAGCTTATAGAGGATAATTCTAGAAAGTTATATGTTGGGATTCTAAAGGATTTACCAATAGGAGTTGTTAGATTTGATAATTGCTTTATGACTAATAAGTCTTTTGATATTAGTATTAATATCTCTCCAAGCAATAGGGGCCAAGGTATTGGTAAAGCTTTACTTGGTAAATCTATAAAAATATTTTCACAAGAAGTAAAATCTTGTAGATTGATTAGAGCTGAAATTAAAAATCATAACTTATCAAGTATCAGGATCTTCACTTCTTGTGGCTTTATTTCTTCTGTATTAAATTCTCAAACAACTATATTTGAATTATCTATTTAAGGTTTTTTTGATTAACAAATATTATAGAATCAAGCATCCTTTCATTTTGTACCAAGTCTCTTAGCTAAACCAATTTTATATCACAAATCTATAATTACTTGATTTCTATCAGTGATTAGAACAAAAATCATTTTATCAACAATTTTGGGCAAATTTATTGGTAGGCGACTTTTTCAACGATTGTACCCATACCTTGAGTAGTTTATAGATCGGGTTACTCTCACTCTGCACATATGCCTTTCGGGCTTATTATGAAAATATCAAACTAGATTTATTCAAGTAAATCTAACCATCACTGCTTCAAGTAATTAAAATGAACAATGATACTAATAATAAAGTTCTAATCATAGTAGCGCATACAGATGATGAAACTCTAGGACTAGGCGCAACGATAGCTAAGCATGTATCTAATGGAGACAAAGTTTACGCTTTATCTATGACCAATGGGATAGGAGCAAGAGAAAATGTCAAACAAGAGGAAATCGATATTAGAGCTAAAGCAGCATATGAAGCATCTAATGTTCTAGGGTTCAAATGGTTAAAAGGTGGAAATTTCCCTGATAATGCTATGGATTCAGTTCCAGTTCTCAATATTATTAAATTCATTGAAGAAGCAAAGAAGGAAATAGAGCCATATTTAATTTATACTCATAGCTCAGCCGATTTGAATATTGATCATAGGGTAGTAAACCAAGCTACATTCACTGCATTTAGGCCACAGGACAAAGAAATCTGGCAAGAAATACGCACATTTGAAGTTCCATCTTCTACAGACTATGGACACAAATCCATAACAAATTCATTTTCTCCAAATTTGTATATAAATATTTCCGAATGGTGGAACAAAAAATTATGTGCATTACAAATATATTCTAACGAAATTCGCAAATCACCTCACTCAAGATCCATAGCCGGCATAGAAAACTTGGCTAAATATAGGGGTAATCAAGTTGGTCTATCTTATGCAGAGGCCTTCGAGATCATTAGGAAAATAGAAAGATGATGAATTATGTAGTAGCAACATCAAAAGATTGGTTTTTAAATCTTCCTAAATCAGAGGAATATAGGCAATTATCGATAGATTATATTTCTGACAGAGCAGATCTTTCAATAGAGAACTTAGAAAAAATTAATCCACGTTATATTTTCTTTCCACATTGGAGCTGGAAAATAGATTCAGAAATTTATAATAGATATGAATGCATATTATTTCATACAGCACCTCTTCCATACGGGAGAGGTGGCTCACCAGTTCAAAACCTAATTTTAAAGGGCTTTAAAAAATCACCGGTATGTGCTTTAAGAATCAATGAGACTTTGGATGCTGGACCAATTTATTGCAAACAAGAAGTTTCCTTGAAAGGTAATATCGATAGCATTTTTGCGCGGATAGGTGCACTCATAGAGGATATGATTATATATATTTGTATTAATAAACCTACCCCAATAGATCAAGAAGGAGATCCATATACTTTTAAAAGACTTAGCTATAAGGATAACGAATTAAATTCGGCATTTTCTTTAGATGAGATTTATGACAGGATAAGAATGGTTGATGGAAAAGATTATAAAAGTTCTTATATTAGTTTTGGTCAATATAAGATTGAATTCACTAATGCTGAAATTAAGAATAACGAGATATCAGCTAAAATTAAAATATCCTATAAAAATAAAGAGTAGCTAATATTATCTGTAAAATTCAATTAAAATTTGATTTGTTTATAACATCCCATGAAACACGATCACCACGTACAAGGTCTACAGAAACTGTTTTATTAATAATTTGATCTAAGTATTTTGGAGCCAAACCATATCCTGGTCGAATTCTTCTCACATGATCTTTAGTAATAACTTCGCCTGCTTTTATATCTTTAACAAAATACAATGACCTTCTAAAGATTTTATTTTTAATTTCAAGAGGTGATCTTTTCAATTCTTTAGTTCCTAAAGCCTCCCAGCATGACTTTGTTTTAAGTACAAGTTCTTTTAGTTCCTTAGGCTCTATAGAAAAATCACTATCTGGCCCCTTATCTTCCCTACTAATTATAAAATGCTTCTCTATAGCTACAGCTCCTAAAGAGATAGCTGCCAAAGCAGAAGTGTTAGATCTGGTGTGATCAGAAAGACCTATTTCAACGTTAAACTTCTCTCTTAAAAAATCAATTGTTTTAATATTTGCTTCAGAAGTAGGCGTAGGATAGCTACTTATACAATGAAATAAAAGAATATCTTTACAGCCTGCCAAAAAAGCCGTATCTATAGCTTCAGAAATTTCTTCAAGGCTTGCCATGCCAGTAGAAATAAGCATTGGCTTTCCTTTTTTTGCGACATATTCAATTAATTGAAGGTCAGTTAACTCAAAAGATGCAATTTTATATGCTGGTACATCCAAGTTCTCTAGAAGATCAGCAGCTTCCTCGTCAAAAGGAGTTGAAAATATTGTTATGCCTATTTCTTTTGCGAAATTAAATAATTCATGATGCCAATCATAAGGAGTGCTTGCCTCTTCATATAAATCAAAAAGTTTGTACCCATCCCATAAACCTTCCTTTATTATAAAATCTTCCATGTCACAATTTATTGTCATAGAATCGGCATTATATGTTTGTAATTTTATTGCATCAGCCCCGCAATCCTTTGCATATCGAATCGTTTCCTTTGCTTTTACAATCGAGCCATTATGATTAGCAGATAACTCGGCAATGATGTAAGGAGGTTTTTCCAGGCCTATCTCCTTACCATTAATTTCAAACATGTTCAGGACCTGTTAATTCATATTAAATATATCTCCTCTTAATATAATTGTACAGATTTTAATTAACTCTCAACTGAGATAGCGATTATAAATTTGTCTTATAGGCATAAGAACTTTGAATATGATGCATTTTTAGATGTTTTAAAGCCTTGATCAAGTTAGAGTTGTCTGGATTGGCATTGATAATAAAATACTTAGATCTAATTGATGCTATTGGTGCTAATGGAACATGATTATTAATTACTAGTTTAATTATTTCAACATACTCCTCATATTTATTTGAACTTGTATTGATACCAATTGTATTTTCATTTGTTAAATATACCGATCCATGATACTTGTTCATCTTTTTAATTAGGTACCATTTTCTATATTTACAGGACTTGACAAAAATTATATGTTCTTCAAATGTTGGAATTGATTCATGGCTAATATTAAACTTTTTATTTTGCAAAAGAGTATATAAATATTTAATGTGGTCTGCATCATCTACATTTACTTCTACTAAGGCAATCATATTAAAGCAAATATTTTTCTTATTCTAGCACTTTATTCTTTAAAATATCAAACCCTTTACTTATATCAGTTATAGGGCTAGCATTAATCTAATTTATTAAAGAAGTTGTAAAAGCAACTCTTATTTTATATCTATTATTCTAATAGGAATATATTCTATTATATTTCAGCTTTAACCAGTAATTATCATAGGCTAAATCAAATCATTATGCACAGACAACCTTCTCACTGTAATTAGGCAATAGCAACCTATGCACTGCTTTGAATTCATTAATGCCTTAATTATTCTCCAGATATTATCAACTCTTATTTCAATAGTAGAGCAATAAACTACATTAATCATCGTTGATTTTAAAATCAAACTTATTCTTGTTATTGTCCTAAAGGAAATCCTTTGTAAACTTCTTCTATAGTAAATGCTTTAAAATTTGAAATTTCCTTGGATTTATATATAATTAAATGTAATTTTTAATTTTAAAAGATTATAAAGCAAGGTTTTGATGAATATCGCTTTAATTCCAGCCCGAGGGGGAAGCAAGCGCATCCCCAGGAAAAATGTAATTAATTTTCGAGGGAAGCCTATGATCTCATGGTCAATAAAGGCCGCTATAGATTCAAAATGCTTCCAAAAAGTTATTGTGAGTACGGATGACAAGGAAATTGCAGAAATAGCACTTCAACAAGGAGCAGAAGTTCCATTTTTAAGACCGTCTCATCTTGCTACTGATCAAATAGGTATTCAGCCTGTCATTAGACAGGCTATTGAATGGCTTGAAAGCAATTCTTTTAGTATTAATTCAGTGTGTTGTCTTTTAGCTACAGCACCATTCGTTAAATCATCAGATCTTTATAAAGCTTTTGAATTGTTGAACACTATAGATTTAACTTCATTTGTTTTTACAGCCACCTCTTTCCCTTTCCCTATTCAGAGGTCTATAAAGATAGGGTCTGATGGACGCTCTAGTATGTTTTATCCTGAGAATTACAACGTACTAAGTCAGGATTTAACAGAATCTTTTCATGATGCTGGTCAGTTTTACTGGGCGAGCCCTACAGCGTGGAAGCAAACAGCTAATATTTTTAACAATGGATACCCTTTACTTCTTCCAAGATGGCGGGTGCAGGATATAGATACAATGGAGGATTTACTTAGAGCTGAAGTATTACATGAAGTAATCAGCAAGAAAGCAGAATGATCATGTGAGACAATTTTTTATAATTTAATTAGAAGCCTATAATGTACGAGATAATCCAATTATTGCTTATCCCCACATGTATATAGTTGCGGAAATTGGAGTTAATCATGATGGATCACTTGAAAAAGCAATAAAATTAATCGACGCCGCTGTTGAATGTGGTTGTAACGCTGTTAAATTTCAAAGTTTCTATGCTAATAGGTTAGTTTCTTTAAACGCACCCAAGGTTAATTACCAACTTAGGTCCAGCTCAGAGTCGGAATCACATTATGAAATGATTAAGCGATTGGAATTTAATGATGATAAGCTTGAAAAAGCATTACAGCATGCAAATCATAAGAAGATAGATTTTATTACCACACCTTATGATCCTCTATCTGCTGAAGAAGCTTATAAAATAGGTGTTCGAATGTTTAAAACTGCATCAGCAGATCTTGGGGATCAGTTTATTCATAAATGCTTGAATTCATTCAATACAAAAAAAATTATATTAGCAACTGGAATGTCATCTATTAATGAGGTCCAAGATTGCTTGGTCAATTATTCAAGCATTAACCCTACTATCCTTCATTGTGTTTCAGCTTACCCATGCCCTGACTCTGATATTAATGCAAGATGTATAACCACTATGAAAAATAGTTTACCTAATAATGAGATTGGCTTTTCAGATCATAGCGAAGGAATTACATCTGCGATTATTTGTGCATCAATTGGAGTACGATTCTTTGAAAGACACTTTACTTTATGCCGATCAGACCAAGGACCAGATCATTACGCATCATCTGATATTAAGGAAATGAAATCATATGTGGAGGAGTTAAGAAGAGTAGAAAATATTCTTGGCTCAGAAAGTAAAAAATGTAGAGAAAGTGAAATTGGTATGTCTAAGATATCTAAAAAAGGAATTGTAGCTAAGAAAGATTTAAAGATCGGAGATTATATAAATTATGAAAATATCTATGCTATTCGGCCAGCCATAGATGGCATATCAATAGATCAACTAAATCAAATATTAGGACGCAAGGTTATTAAATCAATAATTAGAGGTAAATTTATTAAATGGGAAAATTTAAGTTAGGTTTACATTTTTATATCTTTTAATTATTTCTATAAACTATATTTATATAGTTGAGAGGTCTTTAAGTTTAAAGTAAGCTATAAACTTTTTATTATTCAGGTGAATCTTTCCAACTCTTTTCAAGAAAAAATATAAATCTATTAGTTCAGCATATTTTAAGCAATTCAATGTTTCCCAACTTGCTATAGATTTATATATTTGATCACTTTTATCAACACTCTCCCAAATATCATCACACATAATAATGGTAGATTGATGTGCTAAAGCAATTGAATTCATTATATCTGAACAGACAAAAGGGTATCCATGTGCGCCATCTATCCATATTAGATCAAACTTTTTCTTGCGAAGTGTGGTTTGCATTATTGCCAAGGAATTCATTTGGATAAACTCTATATTATTTCTGGAAGCTATAATCTTATCCCTGGCAATATTAAATCTATTTCTTATTTCGCTATCTTCTCTACTATATGTCTGCTTATAAATAGGGTCATTATTTTTCAAGTCTATTGTATATATTTTTGAGTTCTCAAATAATGCAGACAAAATTGTTGTGCTAATAGCATCATATGTTCCAATTTCAAGTACAGAATCTATATTCTTCTTCTCTAGCGCTATTCCTGCGAATATAATTAAATGTTCTGAGTACATACCATAGTCCTCATCGTATTTATTTAATCCTAATTGTTTAAGTATTACATTTAAATGCTTAATACTCTTATCCCTTTGCAGGCCAAGTTCTTTATATATTTTAGTTTGGGAATCTATTCTTTTGTTTGTATTACACCTAAACTCTAGATATTCTAATTTTATCAGATTAATTATTTTTAGAGGATTTTTAATTAATTTTAGTAGCTTAAAAGCCATCATGCCTGATTCTTTTATAAGGATTCTAGCATTTGAATTTTTACGAATGAAAGACATCGAAGTCATTTTCTTCAAGACTTGGATTCTTAAATATTAAGCACCTGCATATCGGAAGCTTTGAGTAAAATGAAATAGTACCTTCATAGTTTATAATATCAAAGTAATCTGTACCAAAAGGTGGTATGGATTTACTAGATATTATAGTTGAATCTCTATTATAATTTTCTTTTAAATCTACTTTCAAATTTATTTTGGTGGGATTATTAAATACGAGGTGGTAATGGTTAAACTTATTGAAAACATACATTGGTGTGTAGCAATAAAGCTTATTTCTCTGCTTTGCTGCACTTAGAAATAAATTAGGTGGATATATGCCACCAAAATTGCCATGTACGACACTACCTAAGCTACCATTAATTTTCGTATATACAGAGTATCCTCTATGTTGGCTATGAATATTACTTTCATTCCTAAAAGTCAGATTCCTATTTTTAATTTTATATGATTCATGAGTAAATGATATATATTCACTCTTTTCTTTTATAGAAGGCAGTTCCATCCTTGAAAAGTAATTACTATCAATTATTTTATGCGATTTTATTTGCTTGCCATATTTGTCGTAAAATCTAAGCATATGACAAACTTCTACTTGTCTCCCTTCGAATAGTGCGTAGATATTCTCAGCAATAAAAGTGTTCATATAGCACCCTCTCGAATATATAAAGAAATCACTATAAGATTTTCTAGGTAATATTCGTGACATTAAGTTATATGGCTCATAATCTCTCTCTAGAAATCTATTTACAAGTTTTCTTTTTCTAGTAGTCAAAAACTCCATAATTGTATTCATATTCCTTTGACCCAATTGCTTCTTAGCTTTTTGATCGATAAATTATTTTTGTACGGCCAAAAAAGTTCACTAGGAGGATGAGTATGTTCAACTGTGATTTGATATTTTAAATTGCTTATTCCAGCAGTGATAAATATAGGAATAAATGTTGCCTTATTGCATATAATAAACAAATTATCATTGCTAGCATTACTGGTTGCCTTTAGATTATCAGGCAGTTTGTAAGAAATAAATGAATTACATTTAACTTTTAGGTTGTCTAATTCTTTTCGGTCTGAACTTCTAAATATTGATACTTCATATTCGTCCCTAGCTCTAGCATCTACCTTTAGATTCATAAGAAGCATAAATGAACTACAACCTTCAACATTGTCTTGCCTTAGAGTGTCAAAAGTTAAAAATGAACTTTTCATAGCTTTAGCAAGCATGTGGGGATACTCTCCTTGATAAGAGGATGTTGAGCTTCCAAAGGTGAAGTTGTAAGAAGCCCTCTCTGCTATTGGACTTTTGTCAACTCTAGAAGAATATGGCTCCGGGAGAATTAAGCATCTATCGGGGTTGTCACTTTTATTAGATCTTACAACTACTGCCATGGTTGTTTCTGGCAAATTAAGATCACCACGCTTTATCTCTATATAATCTCCATAAGCACAATTAATTTGACTATATTTTATCCAGCAATAATCTTTTATATAGTATATACAATAGTGTATATCACTGCTTTTAATTTCATAATTCATTTCAATGCGATTACTTGCCATATTAATTAGAGTTATTGATGAAGAGACCTTTGATTTGCTTGAACCAGGATTTATATAGAAATCACACGGAATTGGATAATATGAACTCATCCTTCAGGAACTATTCTTACTTATTCTATATCTTACTAATGTCAATAGTACTAATTTAACCATTTCTAACTAAACCAATTCCATATTTGATCGTCCCTATTACATTAATATTTGACTAATGTATTGCGAATTAGCAATTATAGTTAGTTGTAAAAAATATTACAGTTGTACTTTTTGTTTCTAGTTCTAGCCCCTCTAATCTATTATAGTTTTAATTTCTTCCTGCTTAGGACATTATTTTTAGGAATTCCATTGAAGCCTTTCCCAGACTATCCCTGGTAATTACTTTGATTTTGCTCAATTATAATTAAATCTATGAACCAGGTAAATCAGAAACCTAATCAAATATTCAGTCAAGGCGAAATATTTTCAGCACACGCAAAAACTATCTTTAATAAGACTAGCGCAATACAGCTTCGCCAGCTTGTAGATAAAAGTATTTGCTCGAAAGCTCTAAATTATTTGGTCGATAATGAAAGTGATATTATTGCGAAGTATTCTTCTGATAAAAAGGGGCTTTCAGTTGATGAGATAGATGGTCGTAAATACATTAAATATTTTGAATACCCTTTGAATGAATCCAGGGAATTGTTCGGTAAATTCATTAATTCTAATATTTTCGAAATTGCAACTTTTTTTCTTGGACAAAAAGTTTATTTAAATAGCCTAGAAATACATTCCCGTTGTCCATTGGGCTCTGCCATACCCCCCCATCAAGACAACGCTTATTATGGTCTAATAAATGGATCTGGTTTGACTTTTTATATACCTATTAATGAAGAATATGCTTCTAAAGGAGGTCTGAAATATTATATTAATTCATCCGATATAGATTTTGCACATAAGCCTTCCGAAGCCAAAGGCTTTTCATTGACAATATCAAATCCAAATGTTATCAATTTTGATACATTTGAGCCGAATTATAGGCCAGGTGACTGCACTATTCATCATTCAAGAAGCTTACACTTTGCAGATCCTGTCCCTCCTTCAGCTGAGCGTGGATTTGTTGTAAGACTTACTCTTCATGGTATTTCAGAAGTTAAGAAAGAAGGTCATGATCTATGGTATGAAAAAATGATCAAACTTAACCGTTTGAAAGCAAACCCTTGATCACAAGATATTATCTAACTCGTTTCCCATGCATAAATTAGCAGTAATTATTCCTGCAAGATCAGGCTCAAAAGGTCTACCAGGAAAGAATCTCAAGAAACTCTATGGAAAGCCTTTGGTAGATTATTCTATAGAGCTTGCGAAGAAACTTAGTTGTGTAAGCAATATAGTTTTAACTAGTGACTCTTTAGATATCCTGAAGAGAGGAGAAGAGTATGGTGTTGAATGTTTGCAAAGACCTTCTTACCTTGCTTCTGACAATTCTTCTGTAATAGATACACTCATTCATGCTAGCGATTGGATAATAGATAATTTAAACCCTTCCCTTAAATCAATTTTGCTTTTACAGCCAACTTACCCTATAAGAAGTTTAAATGAGATTAATAAATCAATGGAATTATTTGTTAATCAGAACTATAAAACATTAGTATCCGTAAGTGAAATGAGGGAGCACCCTTGTGAATGTGTAAAATTAGATGATACAACGGATTCATGGAGTTATATCGTAGATCCTAACGGCCGAGTAAACAGGCAATCCTATCCAGGCGGATATTATTTCATTAATGGAAATTTTTATTTTTCTGAATTAAATATTTTAAAAGGCAGAAGAACATTTTTTCATGCTTCAACAAAATTTTATAAAAGTAAAGATAGATATCCGGTCGATATTGATAGTATTGAAGATTTTCACTTTGCAGAGTATCAATTACTTAATAATCTAAGCAATTAATTATTTTAATTTTTATTCAAAATTAAAACATTTCCAAAATTGAATCTTTCAATATATCTACAACATAGATCAACTCATCACTTCTTAGGCTTGCCGAGGATGGTAGGCAAATACCATTTGAAGCGATATTATTGCTAATTTCTAAACCTGATGATTTTCTATATTTTTCATATGGAGGCATTTTGTGAAGTGGATAGAATGTAGGGCGTATATCTACTCCTCTTCCTCTTGAGTTTCTAATAAGTCTATCTCTATCAATACTCTCTTCTAGTATCAATGTATATAACCAATTTGAATGGTAAATTTTCTTTTCTATATAAGGTAGCATTTTTATACCTTTAATTCCCATTAGTTTATTTTGGTATTCAGTTAACAGTTTTTTCTTCCGAGCTAAAATATTATCTAGATTTTCAAACTGAGCAACACCTAAAGCGGCTTGTAAATTTGTTAACCTATAATTATACCCAACCACTTCATGCCAATACCTTTTGTCGGGTTTCATTCCATGATCACGAATAATTCTAGCTTCGCTGGCGATACTTTTATCTTTAAAAAGAACCATCCCTCCTTCCCCAGTTGAAATGGTCTTGTTCCCATAAAAACTAAATGTTGCAGCATCTCCGAATGTACCAACAGGCCTGCCATCCCTTTTACTACCTAATGCTTCGGCACAATCTTCGATTAAAAGCAATTTATTTTCCTTTGCAATTGAAATAATCTCGTTCATATTACAAACTTGACCGTATAAATGGACAGGTATAATGGCTTTAGTATTAGTTGTAATCAGCTTTCTTATTTCGTTAGGCTCTATGCACCAAGTTTTCTTATTTATTTCGCAAAATACAGGCTTCGCTCCACAATAGATAACTGAATTTGCAGTAGCTGCAAAAGTAATATCCGGAACAATTACTTCGTCCCCTGATTTGATACCAAGAGCTAAAAGAGCAAGGTGTAATGCAATGGTTCCATTGCATACAGCTAAGGATTCCATTTCAGAATGCATTACTTTAAACTGCTGCTCAAATCTTCTTACATATTCCCCTTGCGAAGAGATCCAATTGGTTTCCAAGCAGTCAAGAACATATTGCGATTCCATGCCTTTAAGGAAAGGCTCTAACAAGGGTATCCTATGAGAGCCAAGTTGATCTGCAGCGCCTACTAGACACCCATTGTTATCAATTAAAGGTATTAGTTTTAAGTTTGGCTTGAATGTTTCCCTAATTAACCTCTCATCACTTTCAACCGGAAGGGATATAAAATCTCTTACCATTATTTTAGATATAGGTTCTTTTAAAATTGACCCACTAACAATTGCCCTTCTGATATCACCATCAGTTACTAACCCAACAAGTATTTCATTATCTAAAATGAAACATATTCCACGCTTATTTTCAGAAATAATTATCATTACTTCTTTTAATGTCATATCACTTTGCGCAACTAATGACTTTAGAAATTCCATATTAACTATTTAAAAAACTCTTAACTATCAATTGTTGGTTCAATAGTTCAGAAGTTGCTGTGTTATACACCTCTAAGCTATAATATTGTAGATCTTTTTTAAGATATGGCCAGAACCAAGAGTTTAAAGTTACAGGTTTATTTTCATCTCTTATTCCATTGTTATCGCTTAAGTGATAGCCTTTTATCCATTTAGATACAAGATTAAGGAATTCTATGGGATTATATGAAAGAGTTGTGGCTGAAACTTTTAAGTGAGCCAAATCAACTAACAAATTTATATTATCAGGTGTATTTTTCATTACATAAATGCATTCTTCACAAGTACTCATTAGAAATGGGTCAGATTGGAACTCTTTGAAGTTTGCTTTAGATATGACATTATTTTCAACAAGTAAATCAACTCCAAGTTCCCTTGCTCTCTCTGAAATTATATTTAGCCTATCAATAAATAATTTTAATCCTTGATCTCTTGAAAGAAGTTGTTTTTTTTTAATTCTTTTCCCGAGTTGATCCACTTTAGGATCAATTAGGAAACCTGCATGAAAACTATATCTAGGCTGATCAAGTCTTAAGGATAACTCCATAGCCTTATATATATGTTTAATACTAAGTTCTGAAATATCAGGATTTTTAGAAGCTAGATTTAGGACAAAAGGCTCTTCTGGAGGGGGGAAGTAATTGTGGACTTGGAAATCTATCTTTGCTCTTAACTTTACAATTTCCTCTATAGCATTAGGACAATGAACACCGCCAGATAGTTCGACAGCAGTTATACCATTGCTGTAAAAATCTTTAGATGCTTCTAAAGCAGTCTTTTTATTATAGCCACCTGTAGAAAGGAAAATAGTCACTTTGTGAGATGCAAATTTATAGTTTTGAGTAGATTTTTTATTATCATTTTAATATATCTAAGATTTATTCTTTACTGCCAATAACCTTAAAGCCTTCTTTTTTTAGTGTTACTTCTTTAGCAGCTTCTTGCTTATCAAGATCAACCATCTCTGAAACTAAATTTTCTAAGCTTGAGCTGGGGTCCCAACCTAGTTTGTCTCTTGCTTTGCTTGCATCTCCTAGTAAATTGTCAACTTCTGAAGGTCGGAAATATCTTGGGTCAATTTTTATCACTACTTTCCCATCTGATCTTTTCCCAATTTCATTCAAACCTTTACCTTCCCATTCAATTTTTCCCCATCCTAGCTTTTTAGCTACTAGTTGAATAAACTTTCTAACTGACTCTTGTCGGCCAGTTGCTATCACAAAATCCTCAGGAGTCTCTAGTTGAAGCATCTTCCATTTCATTTGAACATAATCACGAGCATGTCCCCAATCCCTTAGAGCATCTAAATTGCCCATATACAAACATTCATCCAAGCCAGCATCTATCCTCGCTAGACCTCTTGTGATCTTTCTTGTGACAAATGTTTCTCCTCTTCGCGGAGATTCATGATTGAACAAAATTCCATTGCAGGCGTACATGCCATATGCTTCTCGATAGTTAACTATTATCCAATAAGAATATAACTTTGCTACTGCATAAGGAGAGCGTGGGTAAAAAGGTGTGGTTTCTTTCTGAGGTGATTCTTGACACAGGCCATATAGCTCTGATGTACTTGCCTGATAAATTCTAGTTTTTTGGGTTAATTTTAGTATTCTTACTGCTTCTAAAATTCTCAAGGTGCCTAAGGCATCTGCGTTTGCAGTGTATTCTGGACTCTCAAAACTTACTGCAACATGACTTTGAGCACCTAAATTGTATATTTCATCCGGTTGAATCTGTTGGATAATTCTAATTAAATTTGTGCTATCAGTAAGATCTCCATAATGTAAAACAATTCTTGGGTTTGGTTCATGTGGATCTTGATATAGATGGTCAATTCTCGAGGTATTAAAGTTGCTTGCTCGACGCTTTATTCCATGAACTATGTAGCCCTTATCTAGCAATAGTTCAGCTAGATATGAGCCGTCTTGCCCGGTAATACCGGTAATAAGTGCGACTTTGGGATTAGTGCTCATCATTTTTATTGTATTTCTTCAAGTGGAGATACAAGAAAGTGATTAAAGGTTTGTGGGATTTTTAAAAGAATTGTTCAATTTAGTTTTCTTAGTGCATAGCCTTCTGTTGCCATTAAAGCCTTTTACAGTTAAAAGATTCGTCCATCTTTGGTTTATTGCAATTATGAGGTCAGTCATAGCTTAAACAACAAGTTTTTATACCTTCCTCCAAAGATATAGTCGGTTTCCAGCCTAACTTTTGAAATCTTGATGAATCCAATATTTTGCGTGGAGTTCCGTCAGGTTTGCTTCTATCCCAATCGATTTCTCCTTTATAGCCAGTTGATTTTGCTATTAAACATGCTAGCTCTTGAATGGTTAGTTCTTCTCCAGAGCCTACATTTAAATAGTAGAGCTTTGATCCGTCAGAGGTTGTGGGTGAAGATTTGTCGGAAGGGTTCCAATATTCAAGGGCAAATTTGCATGCAGAGGCAAGATCACTGACATGTAAAAACTCTCTCTTAGGGGAGCCACTCCCCCAGCATGCAACTTTTTTTAAATCATTATTAAAGCCCTCTGAAAATTTCCGAATCATTGCTCCCATTACATGACCATTTTCAAGGTCAAATTTATCGCCTGGGCCATAAAGGTTTGGAGGTATAAGCGTTATGGCATCGAAGTTATATTGCCTTCTTAAAGCTTCACATAATTTTATGCCTGTAATTTTAGCTATTGAGTACCACTCATTACTAGGTTCTAGAATCCCACTAAGCAAAGCTTCTTCTTGAATGGGTTGCTCTGAATATTTTGGATAGATACAACTACTCCCTAAAAACAATAAACGCCTAACACCTTCTTTCCATGCAGTATTTATCACACTGTTTTGAATGGATATGTTCTCAATTAAGAATTCATATGGGTATTTAGAATTAGCTTTTATTCCACCCACTCTTCCTGCTGCAAGGATAACTACAGAAGGCTTATAGGCTTTGAACCAATTCTGAACATCTTTTTTTTCACAAAGATCTAGCTCATGTCTTTCAGCAGTAAGAATGTATTTGTAGTTATCTTGTTTTAAAGACTTTACAATTGCTCTGCCTGCCATTCCTCTATGGCCTGCTACGAAGATTCTGTCTTCTAAGTGAATAAGTCTCTGGTTCGATGATGTTTCCATATATATTTAAACCTTATAAAGAATCTTAACTTAAAACTTTCTTTACCTTCTGCTTTGTTTGAAAATTTTAGGATTGCTCCTACACTGAAATATGATTCAGGACTTCACTCTTAAATACTATTAAATAATTAAAGTTAATGAAAAGAATTTGTTTTTGTGTACTATCGCCATTTACAGAAAGGGATTATATTCGTTTTGGCATAGGAGAGTTATTATCTATTGGTTATTCTGTATTGGTCATAGATTGCACTCCCTTCTTGAACGCAAGATTTGAAAATTATATTAATGGTAATCAGATAAGATTTAAATCCCCAGTGGTTTATAGCTGTTACTCCTTATCAAGTTTTATAAAAAAAGTTTTTGAATTCTCGCCTGATTGGTGTGTTGATATTTTGGGGGGATTTTCAATTGAAAATTATTTAAAGAGAGTACTTATTAGATTATCTATTAAATTGAAAGCAAAAATTATCCAGTATAAGCTAACATCTTACCCGTATCCTAGCCTCCCAAGAAACCAATCTTTCTGCAGGAAAACTTTAAATTTACCCAAGTCTGCTGTCACCTATTTCTTGTCATTACCTTGGAAGATTGCCTCAACAGATAGGATCGCTGTTGGGGGATCTTTTGACTTTAATAAATTTACTAAATCTAATAAAACAGTAGTAAAGGTACACAATTTAGATTTTGATAATTATAAAAAATTCATATTAAAAAATAATTCGATAGAAACTTCTAATACGATTTTGTTTTTAGATGAAGATTTCCCCTGCCACTGCGATTTATTTAACCTAAAAGTGGAGCCGCCTGTAAGTGAGGCAAAATACTTTCAAGAAATCTCCAATAACCTAAATTTTCTTGCAAAGAAGTTGGCATTAAATCCATTGATCAAGTTACACCCTAGGGCTAATTATTCAAAATCATCATCACTATATAAGATTCCAATAACTAATTTGGATACAGTTAAGGCGATTGCTCAATCAAGTCTTGTTATTGCCCATTGCTCAACTGCTATTCAGCTAGCAGTTTTATTTATGAAACCAATAATACTTTTGATACCAAATGAGCTAAGTAAAAAAAGTATTTACTTTAAATCTATTGTCAAATTTTCTACTTTCTTAAATGTACCAGCTCTTAATTCGCAGGACTTAGAAAAGATTTATAAAATCCCTGAGGTTGATCAATCTAATTATGATAATTATTTGGAGAATTATGTAAAAATGAAGTCTTCATCAGATAAATTTTCTTGGGAAATTATTGCATCAGAAGTTTTTAGTAAAAATTAAAATTAATTGCTTCCTAAAGATTGCTATATATATAGCGATGTATTTACCAGTAAGGATCAGAAAATAAAGCCACATTCAATTTGCTTGAATTTGTTTTAGGAATTGAATGTATACAGGCTCTTAAAGTCTTTCCTTCCACTTCTATCTCGCAAGCCCCACAGCTGCCTTTTAGGCACCCAGTAGGTATGTCAAAACCTGCTTTGCAAGCTTCTTCAAGCCAGTTTGTACCTTCTTTTGCAATCGAAGTTTTACCATTTGGCCAATTTATTTGAATCATCTTCTCCTTCATTTTTAAAGAATCCTTTGAAGATTAATATGCTTTTGAAACGAATGTGATAGGCGATTTATTAATTCATCTCTCTCAATAATATAGTTTTTATGATGAATGGCTAATGGTTTAAGTCCCTTTTTTCTTCTTATTTGATTAATCCAATACCGCCTCCATTCGCCATTCTCAAAGATTCCATGAAGATACGTTCCACTAACTATTCCTGTCCCATCTCTATTACTTACCCAACCCAGTAGTGAGTCCTCGCTAAATGGTTGTAACTCTTCAGAAAATGAGTCAATTGATTGAGTAAAGCCGTGATGAAGTTCGAAGCCAGAAATTATACATTTCTGAGGCCAAAGAGCTAATACTTCACGTTTTAAAAGAGACTTACTTTTTTTAAATATTGTCTTAATAGGAAGTAGTTTCAGACCTTCGTATTGATTTTTGGCATTATCACTTTTTAGATTTTCTATATAATAGGGGTCTTCAAGTGTTTCCCCTAACATCTGTAAACCACCACATATTCCAAAAACTTCACCACCTTTTTTTGCAAACTCTTTTATTTCTGTCGCAAGATTACTTGTATTTAGCTTTTGAAGATCTTTAATTGTTTGTTTACTCCCAGGGATAATCACTGCATCAGGATTCCCTAGTGAATTGCCTGGTTTGACCCATTTTAATTTCACACTATCTTCTGATTCTAACGGATCTAAATCTGAGAAATTACTTAAGGAAGGCAATTGAATTATCGCTATTTCTATCTCTGAAAATGGTTTAGTAGGTTTTCGTTCGAGTAGGTCTAATGAGTCTTCTGGAGGGAAAATTTCGTTTAACCAAGGCATTACACCTAAAACAGGAATATTAGTTTCTTTTTCAATCCATTCTCGACCTGAGTCAAATAATGAGCTATCTCCTCTGAAACGATTAATTATTATTCCTTTTACTAATTCCCTCTCCTCAGGACTTAGGAGTGCAAGAGTACCTATTAATTGTGCAAAAACACCGCCTCGCTCTATGTCCGCTATTAAAAGGCAATTCGCATTTAGATATTTTGCTATACGTAAATTTGTAAGGTCTCTATGTTTAAGATTTACCTCTACTGGACTTCCCGCACCTTCTATAATCAATCTCCCATTAGGGAAGTCACTGTCTAATATTTTCAGTCCTTTTTGAATTGCTTCCCATCCTAAATTAAACCAGTTTTGGTAGTAATCTTTGGCTTTTGTAATTCCTACGCTTTCTCCAAGATGAATTATTTCGCTAATGCAATCACCTTGAGGTTTTAGAAGGATAGGGTTCATCGAACATATCGGATCAACCCTCGCTGCCCATGCTTGCAATGCTTGGGAGTAAGCCATTTCCCCCCCATTATTATCGACCCATGCATTGTTGCTCATATTTTGGCCTTTAAATGGGATAGGTCTTTCCCCTTGGTTACTTAAAACTCTGCAAATAGCTGTCACCATTAAAGATTTGCCAGCACCACTTGACGTACCAAGCACCATTAAAGGTTTTGAGGTTGAATTTATTATCATTGAAGAATTAGTTTCCTAAACAACCAGTTTCTAAACCTTTCGTATAAGTTGGCTTGTTGATTTGGAAGATCGGGGTTCATCTGAAGAAATTGCCTTCCTAATGGTGTTAGTCGAACTTTTGATGTTAAGCCTTGTCCGTCAACCTCACGCCTTAGAACCCCAATTGTTATTAACCATCTAAATGCACTTTCAATGCATTCAGAATCCTTGAACCAATGCAAGCTTTTATTGGAATACCTAGCTCTCATTTCAAAAACATTCTTTGCAGTTAAGCCATTTGATTCGACGTCTTTGTAAAAATTGGAATTTAGAGCAAGGCATTTAATTGCTCTACTTGTCCGTTTTAAAATGTGTTTATCAATTAATTCCATTGCTTCTAAAAAAAATAGCTTCTAAGCTTGAAAAATTTAAGAGTAGATTGATTTTAATTCTGATTTCATGATGCTGATACTTGGCTCTGCTTCAAAAGCTAGAAGAAATCTTCTCAAGCAAGTTGATATAAAACATAAGGTTATTGTAAGTGATGTTAATGAAGATCAATTTTCTGGATCTGATGTTGGGGAGTTGGTTCAATCTCTTGCAGTTGCTAAGGCTAAGGCTGTTTTATCAAAAATTTCTAACAAAACTCAAAATAGTATTTTTGATTGCAAAGAGATAGCAATACTTTGTTGCGATTCATTGTTTGAGTTTGATGGTCAAATCTATGGGAAACCCAAAACTGAAAAAGTAGCTATGGATAGGTTATCCAAGATGTCTTCTAAAAGTGGATACATTCATACAGGCCATTGTTTGATTATGCGACCAAATGTATCTACCAGTTCACCAAAGTATTCTGGAATGATTGTTAATGTTATTACAACTAAAATTAATTTCGCAAAACTTGCAGATTTAGAGATTGAGAAATATGTGAAAACTAACGAGCCAATTTGTTGTGCAGGAGGATTTGCTATCGATGGTAAAGGAGCTACGTTAATTGAATCAATAGAAGGTTGTTATAGCAATGTGATTGGACTTAGCCTGCCTTGGTTAAGAGACTCATGTTTTAAAGTTGGTTTTGAGTTGTGAGATGTATTAATAATTCCCTAAGAGATAAAAAAAGCCCTCAATGGTTAATTGAGGGCTTTTAAATGCAATTTAATTTATTTAGCTCTAGAAATTAGTCTAGATCAGGCATTGATAGAGCAGGCTCAGTCTTGCGATCTATACCTTTTTCAAATCCGCCAGCAGCAGCTCTCGCTCTTCCAGCATGCCAAAGGTGACCAATAAAGGTAAACCATCCTAGGAAGAATTGAGCAGCAGCAAGCCATTGACGCAAATTAACGAAGTTAACTGCATTTGGCTCGGTAATGATTCCACCAACTGAGTTGATTGAAGCATTTGGAGCATGTGTCATATACTCGGCTGCTCGACGTACTTGCCAAGGCTGAATATCATTTTGGATTTTATCCAAACTTAATCCATTCTCTCCTCTGAGAGGCTCTAGCCATGGACCTCTAAAGTCCCAAAAACGCATTGTCTCTCCACCAAAGATGATTTCACCAGTTGGGGAACGCATTAAGTATTTACCTAAACCTGTTGGTCCCATTGTGGTGCCAACATTTGCGCCAATACGCTGGTCTCTTACTAAGAAAGTAAAACTTTGTGCTTGAGATGCTTCTGCATTAGTTGGACCATAGAACTCAGATGGATATGCAGTGTTGTTAAACCAAACAAAAACAGATGCATAGAAACTTGCTACACAGATTCCACCTAAGGCATAGGCTAGTAGGGCCTCTCCATTCCATATAAAGGCTCTTCGAGCCCAACCAAATGGTTTGGTTTGCATATGAAAGTGGCCACCTATTAATTCAATAATTCCTAGGTAATAATGTCCGCCAACAATATCTTCAACTGAATTAACTCCTACCATATTTCCACCACCACCCCAGGGTGTTTGGAAAAGGTATCCAAAGATAATCCCTGGATCAGTTGTAGGAGTAATTAAGCGAACTTCACCGCCACCTGGTGCCCAAGTGTCATAAAGACCACCCAGGAACTGCCAGTTAACTGAGAAAGCTATTGCTCCAAGACCAAGTACACACAAATGACGTCCAAGAATGGTTGTCATTTGATCTTTGTCTCTCCAGTCAGTAGAGAAGAATGGAAACTCTTCTTCTAATTTCTCTGGTCCAGCAAGTGAATGGTAAATGCCACCAAAACCAAGTACTGCCGAGGCAATTAGGTGGACAACACCAGCTTGGAAATATGGCATTACATCTACAACTTCGCCTCCAGCACCAATCCCATAACCAAACATGGCTACATGTGGCATAAGGATTAAACCTTGCTCCCACATTGGCTTGTCAAAGGTGAAGTGACTCACCTCGTAAAGCATCATTGCTCCTGCCCAAAAGACCATTAGACCTGTATGGGCGATATGTGCTCCTAAGAGTTTTCCCGAAAGATTAATTAGACGTGCGTTGCCTACATACCAGGCATAACCAGTCTCTTCAATACTTTGGTTTGGAGCTTTTAAAAGACTATTAAAGGGCGTTTCCACGTGGGAGTACCTCCTCAGGGAATACAAAGTTTTCGTGTGGCTGGTCCACAGAAGACATCCAGGCTCTCATACCTTCATTCAAAAGGATGTTTTTGGTATAAAACGTTTCAAACTCTGGATCTTCAGCAGCTCTTATCTCTTGGCTTACAAAGTCATAGGCCCTTAGGTTAAGAGCTAACCCAACAATGCCTATAGCTGCGCACCACATTCCCATTACAGGAACGAAGAGCATTAAGAAATGAAGGAATCTTTTATTTGAGAAGGCAATTCCAAAGATTTGACTCCAAAAACGGTTAGCAGTAACCATTGAATAAGTCTCTTCTTCTTGAGTTGGATCAAAAGCTCTAAAAGTTGAACTTTGAACCTTGCCACCTGTATAGATGCTTGTGTCCTCATAAAGAGTGTTTTGAACTGTAGCTCCGTGAATTGCACAAAGCAAAGCTCCTCCAAGAATCCCAGCAACTCCCATCATGTGGAAAGGGTTGAGAGTGATGTTATGGAAACCTTGAATAAAAAGGATAAAGCGGAAAATAGCTGCAACCCCAAAAGAAGGAGCAAAGAACCAACTGTGCTGTCCTAAAGGGTAAATAAGGAAACAAGCGCAAAAAACAGCTATTACAGCTGAAAATGCAAGTGCATTGTATGGACGTATTCCTACAAGTCTTGCAATTTCAAATTGACGAAGCATGAAGCCAATAAGGCTAAATATTCCATGAAGAGCTACGAAATTCCATAGTCCACCAAGTTGCAGCCAACGAACAAGACTGCCTTGGGCCTCTGGTCCCCATAGGAATAGGAGACTATGCCCCATGGCGTCTCCAGGGGTACTAACAGCAGCTGTAAGGAAATTACAACCTTCCAGATAAGAGCTGGCTACACCATGGGTGTACCAGGAAGTGACAAAGGTTGTGCCTAAAAACCACCCTCCTATTGCCAAATAGGCAGTAGGGAAAAGTAGAAGACCAGACCAACCAACAAATACGAAGCGGTCGCGCTTAAGCCAGTCATCAAGGACGTCGAACCATCCTCTTTCTTGGGCGCCACCAACAGCTATCGTCATGAGAGCAACGTTGCTTAGCTTTTTGGATACTGGGTGACTTTAACAATTAGGAATACGCAACGGGGAATATTTTTATTAGATGAAACCCCTTGTTGTATTGCTAATCATTCGGAAAAATGGTTTTTATACTCTAATCAGGCTATCTATTAGAGAATATCTTCAGTAATGGCATGCCATGTCAGCTGATTTACAAGAATCCTCCAAAATGGAAAACCAATCAGAAACCTATCTTGAACAAAGTATTAAGGGTTCCAAAAAAGTATCAAATTACATAGTTTCCTCAATGCTTAGTATTGGAGGCGTTGGTTTTTTGCTCGCATCTGCCTCTAGTTATTTTGGAAGAGACTTTTTACCTTTGGGCAGTCCTTCTACTCTAATTTTTGTGCCTCAAGGGTTGATTATGGGACTTTATGGAATAGCAGGCTCTCTGGCAGCAATATATTTATGGTCTTTAGTAGCAGTGGATTTCGGATCAGGCTTAAACACCTTTGACAAAAATAAAGGGTCTCTGATGGTTTCTAGAAAAGGTTTTTTTAAAGAGTTAAAAGTTGAGATACCTCTTGAGGATATTAAAGCTGTAAAAATGGAAATTCGTGAAGGGTTTAATGCAAAAAGAAGAATATGTTTAAGAGTGCAAGGTAGAAAAGATCTTCCTATCAATGGCGCTGGAGCCCCTCAACCCCTTTTGGAGTTAGAACAAGAAGGTGCGGAATTGGCAAGATTTCTAGGGGTGGATTTAGAAGGTTTGGCAAATTGAGATATGAACTTTTTAAAGAAATGTAGCTTTCTATTTTTAGTACTTTCTTTAAGCCCTCTCTTTAGCGCTT
Source organism: Prochlorococcus marinus str. MIT 0919 (assembly GCF_027359375.1). Lineage (NCBI taxonomy): Bacteria > Bacillati > Cyanobacteriota > Cyanophyceae > Synechococcales > Prochlorococcaceae > Prochlorococcus > Prochlorococcus marinus. The sequence goes on along the minus strand of NZ_CP114779.1, from coordinate 593,326 downwards.
GTGTTATTCAAAAGAATAATAATTCTTCTAATAATTTTTGCATAAACAAAACTATCCAATGTATTAATACTACTCACACAATAGAGATGGTTACTAATAAAGGAGTGATTACCTTAGAAATAGATGGCAAATCTGCTCCATTAACTGTTGGTAATTTTCTTGACTTGATAAATAGAGGTGTTTATAAACATACAACCTTCCATAGAGTAATAAATGATCCTATTCCATTTGTCATTCAAGGTGGTGATCCTATGTCTAAAAAACTTAAAACTAATAAAAATATTATAGGAACTGGTCATTTCATTAACCCTGAAAAAGGCAATGCTCGATTCATACCTTTAGAAATTAAACTTAGGAATGAAACACTTCCTAGATATAATCAACTTATTTCTTCTCAGGATGACTTTAGCCGAATTATTTTAACTCATCAAAGAGGTTCTTTATCAATGGCAAGGTCTGAATCATTGAACTCGGCAAGTGCTCAATTTTATATTTCCCTTAGAGATCTACCGGAACTTGACGGAAGATATGCTGTTTTTGGAAAAGTAGTTAAGGGGATAAATGTTCTAAATAAAATAAAAGAAGGGGATTACATTATTAATGTAAAAAGTATTGGAGAAAATTGATTAATTAAAGTTTTCTCAAAATTTATGCAGGTAAATTTTTCCCTTTAGAGGTTGATTTTAGCATTTCTGTACTTATACCTGAAGCTCTTTCAAGGGCAACTTTCCCCGTCCTAGCAATCTCAAGAATGCCATATGGTTTCATCAGCTTCTCTAATGCAACCAGTTTGCCTGGATCACCAACTACTTCTAAAATTAGAGCTTGATCAGATACATCTACAACTTTGGCTCTAAAAACTTGAACAAGGTCCAATATCTCTTTCCGGTGGTTTGATTTTGCAGAAACTTTTAATAGCATCAATTCTCTTTCTACGGCAGGTAGGCTAGTGAGATCGATTACATAAAGGACATTTACTAATTTGTCGAGTTGTTTAGTCATTTGTTGAAGAGTTTCATCATCTCCTTCAACAACCATTGTTAATCTTGATATGCCTGGAGCTTCTGCTGGCCCTACCGCTAAGCTCTCAATATTAAAACCTCTTCTAGCAAATAGGCCTGAGATTCTGCTTAATGCTCCTGATTGGTCTTCTACTAATACTGAGAGAGTGTGCTTCATGGGCTTTAATTCTTTATAAATTAATTTTCAACCAATTTAAAACGTATTGATTGAAAGTTTTAGGAGATTCGTCATGAGGGCAATGACCGGCCCCCTCCATTATTAACAATTGCAGACAAGGGTAGTCCTTTGTTAGTTTTTGGCCAATTTTTAAAGGGACTAATTTATCTTCTCTTCCCCACAAGAGCAGAATTGGAGGAGTATAAGCTTTTTTCATTAAACTATTAAGCAAATTTGGCGCAGTGCATTCTGCTTTCCTGATAGACATTCCAATACACATTGACCTAAGAGCCCTGGCCGCTGTTTTCCTTTGTGCAGGTTTTCTAATTATTCTTTTTAGTTCTATGTCTTTCAGGATTGGTTTGTTATAGGCAAGTTGTAGACCGGAATTAATTACCCCAGTTCTTATTATAAGAGGTATTAAAACTTCGAGTGGCAAGAGTGTAAAAAAGAGGATGATAATTTTATTCTTTATTGTTCTTATCCAACTAGGTATATTTAATTGTTTGGATTGCATTAAGGCTGGGTCAGGTAAAGGTGAAGCTATTACGGCTTCAACAAGGTTTGGTTTTAGCTTTAAGCTTGTTATTGCAACAAGTCCACCTAGAGAATTCCCTACTAGAATAACCTTTTCTTCTTTGCTTATCTGAACAATTTCTTTGATGAAATCAGTAACTTGATTTGCCCAAATTTCATTATCTAAATATTTGTTTGCCGACCCTTTTGGTTGTTCAGATTTCCCAAACCCTATTAGGTCTAGTGCATATACTCTAAAACCTTTTCTTGCAAAAAAAAGACCATTGTTTCTCCAGTGAGAGCTACTTGCACCAAACCCATGAATTAGGACTATGGCTTTTTTGTTTTCTTCTCCTAACACCCTCCAGTGACAATAAAGTCCTTGCCAAGACCAAAAATTGGCTTTGCCCCATGCGCTATCAGCTTCTTGAGAGGTTTTCATTTGGAAATGTCTTCTATTTATTTCTATGAGGGTTAATTTGCTTGGGGATTTAAATGTTAGGGGTTTAAATAGTTAAATGATTTAGAATATTTGAATGGCTTCAGAGATTTTCGGTACAGCAGCAGTTTTCTGGGTATTAATTCCAGTGGGCTTATTGGGGGGCGCACTTTTGTTAAAGCTCCAAGGAGACTAATTATCTCACCAATTTGCCGCTATTCCCTTTAAGCTGCTCATTCACAATGACATTTGCATGCAGGTTCTGGTTATCGGTGGAACAGGGACGCTTGGACGTCAAATAGCCAAAAAGGCAATTGATTCCGGGCATCAAGTGCGATGTATGGTTCGCAGGCCCAAGAATGCTGGCTTTTTGCAGGAATGGGGTTGTGAGCTAACTCAGGGCGATTTGTTGAGGCAGGGAGACATCGAATACGCCCTTAGCGGGATAGAGGCTGTAATTGATGCATCTACCACAAGACCTGAAGACCCAAGAAGTGTTTACGAGACCGACTGGGAAGGGAAGTTAAATCTTTTTAGAGCTTGTGAATCTGCATCCATTAAAAGATTGGTTTTTATTTCTTTATTTGCAGCAGAAAGATTTAGAAATGTCCCTCTAATGGATATCAAATATTGCACAGAATGTTTATTGGCTGAATCCTCTTTTGATTACACCATTCTGCAAGGTGTGGCTTTTATGCAAGGCGTGATAGGCCAATTTGCAATTCCTATTTTGGATAGTCAGCCAGTTTGGATTAGCGGAACTGCCAGCCCAATTGCGTATATGAATACTCAAGATATGGCTCGATTTGCAGTGGCTGCTTTAAGTCGAAATGAAACAATTAGGAAGAGCTTCCCAGTAGTCGGACCAAAGGCATGGACTCCAGCAGAACTGATCCAATTGTGTGAGGGTTATAGCGATAAAAAAGCAAGAGTCCTAAGGGTATCCCCCTTTTTAATAGATATTGCAAAGTCTATGGTTTCCTTTTTTGAATCAACTTTAAATGTTGCAGAGAGGCTTACTTTCGCGGATGTCAGCTCCAGTGGCGTTCCATTGGATTCTTCAATGGATGAAACATATAAGGCTTTTGACTTGCAGCCCTCTGAAACAACCACTATGGAGTCTTATCTCAAAGAGTATTACGAGGTAATACTTAAGCGCCTACGAGAAATGGAGGCTGATCTAAATAAAGAGCAGAGAAAAAAACTTCCTTTTTAAAGACTTTTCAGAGAGAAGGAGCAAAGGGTTGCAATTTTTTAGTTTATTTGTACTATTCATTTGATGATCAACCTTTATGTCTGTCGCTCAAATTAAAAACCTCAATCGAAGATTGGAAAACATTTGTTCTGAAGCAACCGATGAACTTGATAAGGCTTGCGGGAATGAATTGTGGAGAAAAATTGGCTTTGAAGCTTTTGATGGGCTAGATGATACAGATCGTAGAGCAAGGGCTAATTATTACTATGGCCAATTACAAACGGTAAGAGAACTTCAAGAAGTGTTGGGTTAACCTCTTAATATTGCTACTGACATCAAGTTTTTAATAGAATTAGATTATTAAATTATCTTTTTATTCAACCATAATGATTGAAACATCAGGTGTGATTGAAAAAGAACAAGGGAATGGCTTTTATTTAGTTACTCTAGAGCAGCCAGAAGGTCATCAGTGCTTATGTAGAGCCGCTGGAAAACTAACTAAATTCAGGATTAAATTGCTTGCTGGAGATAAGGTTTTAGTTGAGATAAGTCCATACGACTTAACTAGAGGAAGAATAACTTATAGAGAACGCAATGCAGGTGGAGGATCAAGAGGTCCTCGTTCGGGTAATAGACCCGGAGGACCACGGCGTAAATAATTTTTAGGAATCAACCTTTATAAGATCATATATAGCTTCTTTGAAGATTGATCTTTGTTTTACGCCTTTCCATTCTTTAATAAGATTTTTTGATTGAAAGAGTTGGATAGTTGGAGTTCCATTAATGCCAGCTTGCTTAGCAATCTCTTGATCTACTTCTATATCAATTTCAACTCCAAGAGCTTTTCCTTCTAACTCTTTCAGGACTCTTTTTAATTGAGGTTTTAATACATGACATGGTCCGCAGTTCGCTGAAGTGTAAATAACTAATAGAGGCTTTTGACTCTCGTGATATAGCTTTCTGAGTGGATAACTACCTTTTTGCCAGATGTGATTTTCATCGAATGTATTTGCTGTTGTTATTGCGTCAGATTCAATTAGCTCAGATGGAGCTGGTTCAGAGGGATGCCTTTTTATTATTGAAGCAAGATTGTTTTGGCTAAGCCACCTTTCTGCAGCCAAAGCAGCCTGGCAACCACTTCCAGCAGCAGTTATTCCTTGCCGCCATTCTGGGTCAGCAACGTCACCGGCGGCAAATACTCCTGAGATGGAAGTTTCTGGTCTCCCAGGCTTAGTTATTATGTAACCTTTTTCATCTTTTTCTATTTCAGAATCAAATAGATCTGTATTTGGAGTATGACCAATAGCATAAAAAAGACCTTTGGCTTTAATTACATTCTTCTTCCCAGATAATTTGCTTCTTATATGAATAGTATTTAACCAATCATTTCCTTCAATATCAATTATTTCAGTCTCGAAATGGATACTTATTTGAGGATTGGAGATCACTCTATCCGACATTGCGGCAGTAGCCTTTAGATGTGTTGAACGAACAAGTAGATGAACATGACTTCCGTATTTAGTTAAATAAACAGCTTCTTCACAGGCTGAATCTCCACCACCTACAACTACTAATTCTTCTTTACGGAATTGCGGAGTGGCACCATCACATATTGCACATGCACTAATTCCTTTACTCCAGAATAAAGGCTCATTAGTTAATCCAAGTTTATTTGCACTTGCTCCTGTAGCAATGATTAAAGAATTTGTAAGAATATTTTCACTTGAAGTTCTAATTAGGAAAGGTCTTGTTTTTAACTCAATTTTTTCTGCATCTTCTTCTAAAAGTTTTGTGCCCCATCTAATGGCTTGGGCTTTTATTAAATCCATTAACTCCGGACCTTTTATCCCATCTGGGAAACCTGGATAGTTTTCAACAAATGTTGTAGTCATTAACTGTCCTCCAGGAATACCTCCTCTTTCAAAACCAGTTATTAGTAAAGGTTGCAAATTTGCTCTTGCCGCATAAATGGCAGCGGTATAGCCTGCAGGCCCAGAACCGATAATGACCAGATTCTCTACCTGAGGTCTGTTTTTTTTATTTTCATCGCCCATAGCAAAAGGCGAATTCCAGCTAACTAACCCTAAAGATAATTGAAAAATTTATTCATTGTGGAAGAGATTAATAATATAAATAAGCTTTCGATAGCAAAAATTAGGCTAAATCAAAGAAGGGTTGGTAAAACTATTTTCATAATTCAAGTAATTCGTCTTTCTCATTAGAATCTTCGTTTAAATGAGTTGCTTGAGGCTTGGGTAGCTTCAGTATGGAAGCGTTTATAAGATCTGATTTTGCTTCAAGACATACTATCCACTCTTTAAACTCTTGAGTTATTGCATAGCTATCCTCATAGCTCTCAATGCTATCTAAGAGAGCAATTCTGCTAGATGCCCAGCAAGTCGCAATATTTACCCGCCTTTTAAGAGAGTTGTTCATGCTTAGTTCCCCAACGGGGGTACCTTTACACAGAAAAGGGGCTAAAAAGTGTTTCGATTTGTACAAACATGCATTTTGTGTACAAAAAGAATTATTGCCTTAATAAATTCTTTATATAGTCAATGAAATTACTAGGTTTCTCGGTGAATGAGTGTTTTCTTTTAATACTTTTTTAATAAAATCTAATTCCTTAAATATAGGAACATTCTTGTCTTCGTTAAACGGCTTCTGTGTGGTTTAAAAGTAGTTTCTCTACTTCGGTAATGCCTTCATTGGCAGATTTTCTTGCAAGATCAAAGTTGCCATTTGCTTCTTCTAATAAATTTTCAGCTAATCGATCTAGAAGCTCTTCTTTCTTTTCTTCGAGCATTGCCATTATTTCATTTTCTATTAATGAATGAACTGCTTTAGAGCGAAGACTGTCATTAGTTGCTTCGGCAAAAGTACCTTGAACTAATTCTTGAATAAATAAACGGTGAACTTCGCTGCTGCGCAGAAAGCTTTCTGTGGCATTAATAATTCCTTCTACTAAAGCCTCATCTGGTTCTGAAGCTTCATCTGTTAATTTGAATTCCCAGTCTAGATGCCTTCTTTGCCATCCTGATGAGTGAAGACTTGGCATTACAGTTTGAGAAAAAGTATCAACGGACATTTCGTAGATTCTTTCAGCAAGTCTTTCGCACCATTCTTTGCCATGACTTTGCAAATTCTTTTGCATTGCAGTGCGTGGTACAGCATGACCACCGTGATGACTATGACAAACGCCGTCTGGACATTCGATTGCAGTAAGGCCCATTTTTTAGCTGGATTTTTAGTTTCCTTTCTCTTCTTAGCTAAAAACCTTATGAAGGAAAACCTTTTTTCATAAAAAGTCCTGGTCTTAGAACCTTTTCAGTCTTAATCTTTAGATGAAAAAGGTAGCCTATCTTGCCAAGTTTATTAATTCCTCTTGATTCAGTTCCGGGTGAGACCCGTGTTGCTGCAACGCCTGAAACGGTTAAAAAGTTTCTTGACCTTGGATGTACTGTTTGCGTTCAGCAAGGGGCTGGAGTATTGGCTGGCTTTTCGGATGAAAACTATATGAAAGCTGGAGCAGAAGTGGTTTCTTTAGAGGAATCAAATCTTTTCATCACAATTGATTTGGTTCTTTGCGTGAATACCCCGCAATTAGAGTTTTTGTCAAAATTAAAATCGAAAACTTTGATAGTGGGATTACTTTCCCCTTATGGCAATTTGGATTTGGGAGAATCTTTAAAAGTTAACGAACTTTCAGCTTTAGCACTTGAACTCCTTCCTAGAATTAGCCGAGCACAGTCATCAGATGCACTTTCATCTCAGGCCAATATTGCAGGCTACAAATCAGTTTTATTAGCTGCTAGTGCTCTAGATAGATATTTCCCAATGTTGATGACAGCTGCTGGTACTGTCCAGCCAGCAAAAGTTGTTGTTTTGGGTGCAGGTGTGGCTGGGCTTCAAGCAGTTGCTACAGCAAAAAGACTTGGGGCAGTTGTATATGTGAGTGATATTCGTCCTGCAGTAAAAGAACAAGTTGAATCTTTGGGGGCAAGATTTATAGCTCCGCCAGAAATTGAAGATAGCCCTAGCGAATCTGCAGGATATGCACGTCAGGCTTCCGAGGCATTTCTAAATGCTCAACGTAAGCAATTAAAAGAGCAATTATCAGAAGCTGATGTTGCTATTTGTACTGCTCAAGTCCCAGGCAAAAAAGCACCTCGTCTTTTGAATGAGGAGATGTTGGATGGTATGAGGCCTGGTTCAGTGGTAATTGATCTTGCTGTAGCTCAAGGAGGAAATTGTGCTGGAACTAAACCTGGAGAAACAATTGTCAGGAAAGGGGTAAATCTTATAGGTGCATCAAATTTGCCATCTAGTGTGCCTAATCATGCGAGTGTTTTGTATTCAAGGAATTTGTTTTCTTTAATTCATCCATTCCTAAAGGATGGAAATTTGTTGCTTGACACAAACGATGAACTTATTAATGGTTCTTTAATTAGTCACAATGGCTTCCTTCGGCATGAAGCAGTATTTAATTCAGGAGAGAAAATCTAATGTCTTTTTTAAGTGAAGCACTTTGGGTACTTTTGCTAGGAAGTCTTCTTGGATTGGAATTAATTGGGAAGGTCCCTCCTACTTTGCACACACCACTTATGAGTGGAGCTAATGCTATTTCAGGAATTACTATTCTTGCTGCGCTTACTTTAATAATTAAGGCAGGAGATAATACTGCTTTGTTAGTTATGGGGTCGGTTTCTCTTGGGTTCGCTTTATTCAATGTCGTAGGAGGCTTCCTTGTCACAGACAGAATGCTTGCGATGTTTAGTCGTAAAACATCACGCAAATAGGAGAACTTGTAATGACTTTCACTGAAATTCTTAAATACTCTATTGACCTTATTGCTGTACTCCTTTTGGCTTTAGGCATTAAGGGGCTTTCAAAAGTTCGTTCTGCTAGGGAGGCCAATCGTTTGGCAGCTGTTGCAATGCTTCTGGCAGTTGTAGGTCTATTAATTAATGCTTTAGGAGATACAGGGATAACAATCAGTTCTTGGGTGTGGATAATTATTGGTTCCTTAATAGGTGGTGTCCTGGGAATGATTACTGCTAAACGGGTTTCTATGACGGCAATGCCAGAAACAGTTGCTTTATTTAATGGTTGTGGAGGAATGTCTTCCTTATTGGTTGCTTTGGGAGTGGCACTTTTCTCTAATACAAATGCCGAGTTGAATGGGGGATTGATTGACAAAATATCTATTGCTATTTCTGTTTTTGTTGGAGCGATTACTTTCTCTGGTTCAATCGTTGCCATGGCGAAGTTGCGAGGATGGCTTTCCACTCCTTCATGGATGGAAAGCAAATTTCGTCATGTAATCAATATTGGTCTAGCCGTAATGTCTTGTATCGGGATTATTGAAGTTTTATTTGGAGGAGCAACTGGCCTGCCCTTATTGGTTGTTAGTTCAAGCTTGCTTGGTATTGGTGTCACCCTCTCAATCGGAGGAGCTGATATGCCAGTAGTTATCTCATTATTGAATAGCTACTCGGGTGTAGCAGCAGCAGCAGCAGGTTTTGTCGTTAGAAGTCAACTTTTGATTGTGGCAGGAGCAATGGTTGGAGCTGCAGGCTTAATACTTACTCAAGTTATGTGTAACGGAATGAATAGGTCTTTGATTTCTGTTTTGTTTGGCGGAGCACTTGCTGCTAACTCAACTTCTGGAAGTAATGGTTCCGGAGAGTATCTGAACATAACAAGTTGTAGTGTTGAAGAATGTGCTTTAACACTTGAAGCCGCCGAACGTGTTGTAATTGTTCCCGGTTATGGACTTGCTGTTGCCCAGGCTCAACATACGCTCAGGGAGGTTACTAGATCATTAGAAAATAATGGAATCGAAGTGAAGTATGCGATCCACCCAGTAGCCGGTCGTATGCCAGGACATATGAATGTCCTTTTAGCAGAAGCAGATGTTCCTTATGAACAATTAATGGAAATGGATATTATTAATCCTGAGTTTCCTGCAACAGATGTTGTTCTTGTTCTTGGGGCAAACGATGTAGTCAATCCACAAGCAAAGAATGATTCAACTTCGCCGTTGTATGGGATGCCAGTACTGGATGTTCAAGAAGCTCGTACAGTTTTTGTAGTTAAAAGAGGAATGAGTGCAGGTTATTCAGGAATAAAGAATGATTTGTTTGAGCTGCCTAATACTTCAATGGTCTTTGGAGATGCAAAGAAGGTTTTAGGAGATCTTTTAGTTGAGCTTAAGGAGTTAGGAATTGGCAGTAGAAGTTGATGGTTCTTGTCAGGTTATTAATGATCTTGGAATAGATCCCTTTAGGCAGAGATTCCCTTGGATAGGAGGAGACCTTCAAACTTTAAGGGATTCATTTGTTACTGATGAGTTGCTCTCGCAAAATGGCGAGGTCTTGAAAATTAAGATACCTCCTCTGCCTAATGGTGGTGATACCAGCGGCTACTTAATGGCACTTTTGAATAGACCTAGTGAGTCCTCTGAGATGCGTGGTGTTGTTCTTATGCTTCATGGACTAGGGGGGTCTAGCCGTAGAAGAGGTTTGAGACGTATGGCTTTAAAGCTTTTAAACGCAGGCTTCGTTATTTTGCGATTGAATCTTAGAGGTGCTATTCCTGGGAGAGATTTAGTTGCTGGAACATATGCAGCCAAGTGTAATAGTGATTTAATCCCCGTAATAGTTAAAGCTAGGGAGATTTGCGATCTATTATGGAAACAAAATGATATTACAACAAGTTATATACCTCTATTTGGAGTAGGTATTTCTTTAGGAGGAACAATTCTTCTTAATGCTTGCTTTGAGTTGATTAACCATCCCTTCATCCCTCAGCCGCCTTTAGATGGGTTGGTTTGTATCAGTAGTCCGTTAGATTTAGTTGCATGCAGTGCGGCAATAGAACAGCCACGAAATAAGTTTTATCAAAAGTGGCTTTTGCAGCGTTTAGTTAAGCAAACACTTGCGGACCCTTTTGGAGTTAAGCCTTTTGAGAGAGAAGCTTTGACAGATGAAAGAAGTATTTCTGCTTCAAAGATTACGTCAATTAGGGACTTCGACTCTGTTATTACAGCCCCAAGATGGGGATTTAATAATGTGGATGAATACTATAAAAATGCTTCTCCGTTAAGCACTCTTTGTCAAAATCCTGCGGGTATTCCTGAAACTCTTTTCATTCAATCACTCGATGACCCTTGGGTTCCACCTGATGCAGCTATTGAACTATTTAAGAAAACACAAAAACTTGGTTGCAACTCCAAGATAGAAGTTTGCATTACTTCTAATGGAGGACATAACGGATTTCATGGAATTGGTGGATGCTGGGGTGATGAACTTGTAAAGCGCTGGCTGCTAAAGTTTTGATATGTAAAAATTGTTTTGAATTATTTTTTAAACAAGGTTTGATTAAATATAAATTCTTTTACTGGACTTCCTTCAATTATATGTTGTTTAACTATTAATTCTATCAAGTCTGGATTTACTCGTCTATACCAAATCCCATCGGGCCAAATTAACATTATAGGACCCTCTTTGCAGACTCTTAAACAGTCAACTTTGCTTCTTAAAACAATACCTTCTTTTCTATTAGGTTCTTCTAGTCTTAAATCCCTTATTACTCTTTTGAGCCTATTCCAACTTTTTATTCCGGTTTCAGGGTCGCAGCACAATGCTTTAGAAGGTGATGCACAAAGAAGAATATGGTGACTAATCTCCATCTTGATTTGAGTACACTATCTTGTGAATTGTTGGACATCTTTTTCTACAGACTCCCTCACTATTTTTCGGGCCCAAGTATCAAAATAAATAACATCATTTAATTGTGGGTTGTGCTTTAAATCATTTTTATGCTTTTCGCATGCGATTTCAATTGCTTTTGGAATGTTTAAAAAATGAATTTTTTCTTCTAGGAACAATGCAACTGCTTCTTCATTTGCTGCATTAAGAACCGCTGGCATAGTGCCACCTAATTTGCCTGCTGAGTAAGCAAGTCCCATGCAAGGATATTTGACGGTGTTTGGTTCTTTGAAGGTTATTTCCCCTATCTCAGGAAGATTTAATCTCTTCCAAGGTGTTTCAATTCTGTTTGGCCAACTCATGGCATACAGAATTGGGAGTTTCATGTCAGGCCAACCCATCTGAGCTAAAACAGAGGAGTCAGTTAACTCAATCATGGAGTGAATAATGCTTTGAGGGTGGATAACTATCCCTATCTGATCGTAATCAAGACCAAATAAATAATGCGCTTCAATCACCTCAAGCCCTTTGTTCATAAGAGTGGCTGAATCTACGGTTATTTTCTGGCCCATACTCCAATTTGGGTGACTAGTTGCATCCTTAATAGTCGCCTTCTCTAGATCTTCAATGGACCAGTCCCGAAACGCTCCGCCTGAAGCAGTTAATTGAATACTTCTGAGCCCTGGAGTTGGTACTCCAGTTGAAAGTCGTGCATTCTCTGCCCAAGGAGTGCCTTGCAGACACTGAAATATTGCCGAGTGTTCTGAATCAGCTGGTAGTAGGCGGCTGCCACTCCGCTTTAATTCAGGTAGTACAACAGGTCCCGCAGCTATAAGAGTTTCTTTATTAGCTAGAGCAATATCTTTCCCGGCTTTTATAGCCGCCAGAGTAGGCAGAAGACCAGCACATCCGACAATTCCAGTAACCACAAGGTCGGCGTGATCCCATGAAGCAGCAATACTTAGTCCTTCTTGGCCACCAAATAATTCTGGAAGTTTCGCTGGTTTTTCATCAAGGGATAGATTTTTTAACAGTTGTTGCAGCTGAGGGACAAGGGATTCATCCGCAAGTGCAACTACTTCTGGATTATGTCGTTGTATTTGTTCTATTAGGAGATTTAGGTTTCTCCCAGCAGTTAACCCAACTACTTTGAATTGTTCTGGGAACTCTTCAGCAATTTGGAGGGTTTGGGTGCCAATAGAACCAGTGGAGCCCAGCACGCTGATGGCTTTCACAATGTCCTTACAGATATAAACAGTCTCTCATTTCAAGGTTCTTACTGTCTAAAAAGTAAATTATTGGAAAGTACTGAAAAAAAACTAAATTCTTTTCCAATCAGTTATCCCTTCTGACTTGTCAATTAATTCAATACCTTGCTCTTTTAGTTCATTCCTTATTTGATCTGCTTTCTTATAATCCCGAATTGATTTTGCAGCTCTTCTTTCTTTAATCGCTTCTTGGATATAGGCCATGCTTGGGACAGAATCGTCTTTAGAAAATACTTTTTTAGTTGGTTCATTTTTTAACCCCAGAACATCCGCTAATTCAACAAGAGTTATCCATCTGGAATTAAGATTTCTAGAATTATCATCAGTAAGCCTGCTCACTTCTAGTTGCTCATATTCAATTTGATTTGCGATTGTCTTTAATGGACGAGCAAGTTCAAAAAGAACTGCCAGAGCTGAAGCGGTGTTCAAATCATTGTTTAATGCATCTGTGAAAGATTGACGTAATGAATTTAACCCCTCTAAACAAGAGACTTCAGATGCTGTAAGAGGTGATTTTAAATTTCTTGATTTAGACCATTTCAAGATTCCTTTGTGATTTTCTCCTAAGGCAAGTGCTTTGTTTAATCCAATCCACCCTGTTGCTGCTGCCTGTATTGCTTCATCAGTAAAATCAAGAGGCTTTCTATAGTGTGCTTGCAATACAAAAAATCTTATTGTCATTGGCGTAACCCCTTTGTCTGTTAAGTCTCTTATGGTTGTGAAGTTTCCAATTGACTTACTCATTTTTTCTCCTCCCACATTGACCATTCCATTGTGCAGCCAAAAATTTGCCAACTTTTTACCATTGGCCGTTTCAGATTGAGCTATCTCATTTTCATGGTGAGGGAATATAAGATCAGTACCACCAAGATGAATATCTATTGTTTCACCTAATTCTTTTAGAACCATTGCAGAGCATTCAATATGCCAACCAGGACGACCTTTGCCCCAAGGTGAAGGATAGCTTGGCTCTTCATCCTTTGCGGCTTTCCATAATGCAAAATCAAAAGGATGATGTTTACGTGCTTTTTCTTTATCAGTTACACGTCCTTCTGGATTGATCTGTTGCTTCGATAAGTCTCTGCCGCTCAGTTTCCCATAACTACTATGCTTACTGACTGTAAAATAAACATCTCCTTCTGTTGAGTAAGCTGCTCCTTTTTTCTCTAGATTCATAATCATAGAGCGGATCTCATCGAGACATTGGGTGGCTCTTGGAGTTCGGTCTGGCCGTAAAATACCTAATGAGTCCATATCTTTATAGAACTCTTTAATATTTCGCTCGCTGACCTCATGCATAGTTGAATTTTCTGTAGCTGCTCGATTTAATATTTTGTCGTCAATATCTGTAAAGTTTTGAACGAAGGTTACTTTATAACCTTGCCAAATAAAATATCTACGCAAAGTGTCCCATGCAATATAACTTCTTGCATGTCCAAGATGGCAAAGGTCGTAGACGGTAACACCACAACAATAGATATTTACTTCATTAGGCTTCAGTGACTTGAAAAGTTCGACTTGCCCACTAAGTGTGTTTGTTAATTTGAGGGACACTTGATTAAAACGATGAAAATGTTTGGGTAAAAAAAATCATTTTTCTTGATTTCTTATTTTGCATCCATCCAATTTTTGCCAACTGCAGATTCTACAGTTAGAGGAACGCTAAGATGAATAGCATTTTCCATTGTTTTTACAACTAACTCTCGAACTTTTGTCATTGCTGACGGCTCTACTTCTAAAACTAATTCATCATGGACTTGCAATAGCAAATTTGCAGGTACTGATGCTTCTTTTAATTTTTTATCCAATTGGACCATGGCTACTTTAATAATGTCAGCACTAGAACCTTGAATTGGAGCATTTGCTGCTGCTCGTAGTTGTTGTGCTTCCATTCCAGCCCGTCGGGCAAGTTTAAGATCAATATCCATAGGGTTTTTTCCTAATAGTCTTCCTAAACCATTTTTGTCGAAATGAAAATACCTTCTACGACCAAGTAGAGTTTCTACATAACCTTGACTGAGCGCAAGTCTTTCTTGAAGCTCTAAAAAAGAGAATACCTTTGGATACTGATCTTTATATCTATTTAGAAAATCTTTGGCCTCTGTTTGTGAAACACCAGTTGAACGAGCAAAACGTTGAAAGCCCATTCCATAGATAACCCCAAAATTGATTGTTTTACCTAGTCTTCTTTCGTCGGCATTTATTGACTGTTTATCCAATAAACGCTTTGCCGTTAATTCATGAACATCGTCTCCATTACGATAGGCTTGTTGAAGGAACTCCTCTTCTGAGAGATGGGCAAGTATACGAAGTTCTATTTGGGAATAATCTGCACTTAACAGCACCCAATCTTCCCTAGGTAAAAATGCCTTCCGAATACGTCTACTAAAGTTTGTTCGAATAGGAATGTTTTGTAAATTAGGATTGCTACTGCTTAATCTACCAGTAGCTGTAACTGCTTGATTGAAATCGGTATGTACTCTTCCAGTTTCTTTTTCTACTAATTGTGGCAAGGCATCTACGTATGTGCTGAGAAGTTTGCTTAGGGTTCGGTGCTCTATGATCATTGGTACAAGTGGATGGTCTTGCTCTAGTTTTTCTAAAACATTTGCATCAGTACTCCAGCCTGTTTTTGTTTTGCGAGATTTCTTTTTGTCCAGTTCTAATTGCTCAAAGAGTATTTCACCCAATTGCTTTGGAGAGTTTAGGTTGAATTCATTGCTTGTAATTTCATAAGCTTTCTTTTCGATACTTTGCAGTGTTTTATTTAACTCAATCGAAAGTTTTTCTAGGTAAGGTATGTCCACTCTTATCCCCCTGGCTTCCATATTTGCAAGTATTGGCTCTAGCGGGAGCTCTACTTGATTTAAAAGATCAATAAGATTTCCACTAATACCTTTCAATTGTTGTTCAATTACAAAACAAAGCTTTCTTGTTAGATATACATCCATTCCGCAGTACAGGCTTGCAGTCTTAATATCAACCTCTCTGAAGGTTTCCCCTTTCTTAACAAGGTCTTTGAAGTTAAGTGGCGTAAAGCCAAATTCCCTTTTGGCCATTTCTTCTAAACTATGTTTCTTACTAGCATCAAGTATGTAATCAGCCAGGAGAGTATCCATGACAACTCCTTCTAGAGGTATGCCATATTGAAGAAAGACTAATCGGTCATATTTTGTATTCTGAAGGACTTTAGGATGTTGAGAACTGCCAAGCCATGGAGATAAAGCTTGGATAACTTCGAGAAGAGGTAGCTGCTTATCATGTTCAGTGTTCGTTATAAGCTCGCTAGAATTATGTCCCACAGGTATATAGGCTATCTCATCAATACCTTCTCCCCAACATATGCCTACACCTACAAGCTCTGCTTGGCAGGGATTTAAACTAGTTGTCTCAGTATCAATAGCTACTGGCTTAGATGATTGAGTGCATTCTGATAGGACTTCAAGAAGTTCAGTAAGCTGGGATTTGTTATTAATTACTCTTGGATTTAAAATTGGCATCTTATTTTCGACATTGACTTTTGTTTTTGTATAGTTCTTCTCGTTAATACTCTCTATTGAGTTCTTTTTCTCACTTGCTGTTGATTTGTTTGCTAAAAAACCACCAGATGAAAATGTTGCTATAAAAGTTGGTATTTGCCTATAAAGACTGTATAATTCAAGATCTTGTAAGGAGTTCGCAAGACTTTCTTGATTTATTTTGGTTAATTCAAAACCTGATGTTTTCAAAGGAACTTCGATTAAGATTTCGGCGAGCTTTCTAGAAAGGTAGGCATTCTCTTTACCTTGCCTAAGTTTTAATTTCACAGCTCCTTTGATTGAACCCTGGAAAGCTTTCTCTCCTTTCTCTTCGAGAACTTCTAATAATTGAAAGACTCCATCAAGATCATTATTTTCATTTAAAAGGTTGATTGCTGTTTTTGGTCCAACACCTTTAACTCCAGGTATATTGTCTGAACTATCTCCAGTAAGAGCCTTTAAGTCGATAACTTTGTTAGGAAGAACACCAAGCTTTTCTTTGACAGCCAATTCATTGATTAAGGAAGGATTACCACTTTTTGAGTAAGGCCCACCCCCCATATACATGATTGCTATATCACGATTATCATCTACTAATTGGAAGAGGTCTCTATCTCCAGAAAGTATACGCACTCTCCAGCCGTCTTCGGCAGCTTTGTTCGCTAGTGTTCCAAGCACGTCATCTGCTTCATATCCAGGGGCTGTACAGATTGGTATCCTTAGGTCTTCTTTAAGGATTGTTTGTAGCTGCTCTAGGTCTTGAAAGAAAGTCGGAGGAGCAACATCTCTATTGGCTTTGTAGTTTGGATCTGCTTTGTGACGAAACGTTGGCTCAGCTGTATCAAAAGCAATCGTTACTCCTTGTGGGCTAAGGCTTTTGCAGTTATCTAATAGACTTTTTAGAAACCCAAATGTAACACTTGTTGGAAGACCATCTTTTGTCGTCAACCCCCCTTCACCTCCTTTGCTAAAAGCGTAAAAGCTTCGAAAAGCTAGCGAGTGACCATCTACAAGAAGTAAAATAGGCCTTGATTGTTTTTGGGACATGGCATTAATTTCTGGCTCCATTTTTATAGAGACTTAAGTTAGTTGCTTTTTCTTTTCGCCCATGGCGGTAAATCTATAAAAAATTGCTCTCCAGGAAGTATTCCTTTAATAATTGCTGTTTTACTTCCACTGCTATAGCCGAGTTCTACTTTTTGGAAAAGAGGTTGCTGTTTTTCCCCTACAAGTAACAGCCCTGGCTCTCCTTGCCTAGTCACGATGGCAACAGTTGGCACTAGTGTCTTTATTTCACTTTTCCCTGCTTGGAATTCAACATCTGCGGTCATACCAATCAGTAGTTTCTGGGGCGGCTCCACTAAAGAGAGTTTTACTTCAAATGAAGTCACATTATTATCCTTAATAGCTCTTGGGGAAATATTTTCTACAACAGAGTCAAATATTTCATCTGGGAATGCTTCAACTCGAATAGTTGCTTGTTGACCTTTGCTTATACGGCCTATATCACTTTCAGGAACCTTTGCTATTACTTGAAGACCGTATGAAATCTCCACGACGGACCTTTTGCTTGAGCTTTGATTAGTCGAGGCTTGAGAGTTTGGCGAAACGTATGAACCTGGTTCTGCATAACGTGCTGTAATAACCCCTGAGAAAGGAGCTTTAATTAATAATTGCTCTTTTTCAACTTTTATTTGATCAAGACGAGCTTTGCTTGTTAGATAATCTCTTTGAAATTCATTATATTTTTCAGCGCTAATAGCACCTTCTGTAAAAAGTTTTTTTCTCCTGTCATAGGCAGATTTTTTATTTTCAAACTCAGCATTTAATTCATTCAGCCGAAATGGGAGTCCCTTGTCTACTATCTTTGCAATGACTTGCCCCATTTTTACTGAATCTCCTTCTTCAATATAGATCTCTTCAATTAAGCCTTGCCTGTCTGGATTAATATTTATACGTTTGATAGCTCCTAACTCTCCACTTGCATTAATAACGGAAGAAAGCATTCCTTGCTCAGCAGTCATTGTGTAGCTTGTTATATCTCTAGAATTTTCTTCCCCTAGTCCTAATTTCCATAGAACCCCACCTCCTGTCATTACTAAAAGGAATGACAAGAGACTGACAAGCTTTTTACGCTGAAATGAGCCTCCTAACTTTGTTTTGATGAAGCCCAGTACCTTTTGTTTTTCTATGGCCAATGTGGGAAAACTTTTTGATTGGTGAAAGGTTTAGTCTATTTTGCTGGTTTATGGAGCCATTAGGGACTATTTTAGACAGATTAATTTTAGAAGATTGTTCAAACTGGTTTTTTTATGCTTAAAGCTGGAATAGTTGGACTTCCTAACGTAGGGAAATCAACTTTATTTAATGCGCTTGTAGCAAATGCAAAAGCTCAAGCTGCTAATTTCCCTTTTTGTACGATTGAACCAAATGTTGGAACAGTCTCTGTCCCAGATAAGAGGCTAAATTTGCTTGCAGAACTTAATTGCAGTAAAGAAATAATTCCTACAAGAATCGAATTTGTTGATATAGCTGGACTTGTTAAAGGTGCCAGTCAGGGAGAAGGACTAGGCAATAAGTTTTTATCCAACATTCGTGAAGTGGATGCAATTGTGCATGTTGTTCGATGTTTCGAAGATGAGAATGTTATACATGTATCTGGCTCAGTGGATCCTATTAGAGATGTAGAGGTCATTAATTTAGAGTTAGCCCTAGCGGATATTGGTCAAATTAATAAAAGAAGAGATCGACTAAAGAAGCAAGTCAGAGCAAGTCAGGAGGCCCAGCTTGAGGACAATGCTTTGGGAAGTGTTCTTGTTGCACTTGAAGACGGTAAAGCAGCGCGAAATGTTGAATTGTCAGTTGAAGAAAAGTTGATAATTAAGCCTTTAGGTCTCCTTACCTTAAAGCCTATTATTTATGCAATTAATCTAAGTGAAGATGATCTTTGTAAGGGTAATACCTATTCTCAAGCAATCATTGACTTTGCTTCTAAGGAGCAATCACAGCATGTATATATTTCAGCTCAAGTTGAATCTGAGTTGATCGATTTAGGTGAAGCTGAGCGAAATGATTATCTTGATGGACTTGGTGTAAAGGAGGGTGGGCTTAAAAGTTTAATCAAGGCTTCTTATGACTTATTGGGCTTGAGAACATATTTTACTAGTGGTGAGAAAGAAAGTAGAGCCTGGACTATTAAGGCAGGGATGACTGCTCCTCAGGCAGCAGGTGTTATCCATAGTGATTTTGAGAAAGGTTTTATTCGCGCTCAAACGATTGGATATGAAAAACTTATAGAGGCTGGTTCTTTTGTTGAAGCAAAAAATAAGGGTTGGTTAAGAAGTGAAGGCAAGGAGTATATTGTAGAAGAAGGTGATGTCATGGAGTTCTTATTTAATGTATAGTCAGATCTATTTCATTGCAATGAATCTGAGCACATTTTTATTATATTTAGATTCGAGTAAAGAGCTGGCTATTTAATAGTGTAAAATGTTTTAAGTTAATAAAAATAACCCTTGCATGGTGGGTGATAGTTGATTGATATAGTTGGATGAATATCTCATTGCTATCTTTTCGGTGAAAAAGCTTGTAAACCTTTGAAAATTCAGAACAATTAAAGTAGGAGTGCTGGAAAGAGTAGACGTTTATTATTCATAGCAAAAATCATTTCTTCTAAAACTTTGATCTAGCTTGACTAGTTAAGGAAAGAGTCTTGACTTCAGGGTTGTTAATTAATAAAAGAAGGTATAATTTTTATAAGATAAGATGGATTTGAAAATGCCAAGGGAACGGACTCAACTCAATATTAAAATTGACCCTGAATTGTTGGTTAAATTAAAATCTGAAGCTATTAAAAGTGGAAAAACATTAACAGAATTTGTTGTTGAGCAATTAAAAAACATACCAGAAAAATCTTCTGAATCTTCACTTGAAGAAAGACTTTTGAGAATTGAAAAAATTCTTCTTATAAATGAAGACTCCCCGAAGCTAGACAAAAAGATAGGAACCATTTTTACTGATCAGGGAGCAAAGGAATATGGCGAAATTGCAAGATCAGAGTTCGAGTCACATGCAAAAAAGAGGGGACTTACAATTTCTGAAGCATTACAGCAGCTAGCCAGTCATATTAAAAATTATCCCTACAGCAATCCCGAACTTATTTTTCAGATCCTATTAGGAACTCATGAGCTTACTGGTTTAGAGATGACGACTGCCTATAGGCATGGTTCTTGTGGAATGAGATCTGCTCTAAATGATTGGACAAAACAACCCTTGGAAACACTAAACAAAGCTTTTTTAGATGCCGTTATTACTAAAAGTCTTGCTAATTAACTTAATCTGAGATTAAATCTCAAGATTGTTTCGTCTTATATATCGAGGCTCTATGTCTTTGGTGGCTAGATTAAATAACTGGATTGACATGAAAGAGAAGAATGTTGTTGAATCTGAGGTAGTGGTAGGTGTAAAAGTAATTTCTAAGGAGGATTTCTGAAGTGATTAAGATGCGCGAAAGGAATTTAGATGACGACTCTTACGATGAGGTGGAAGAAAGTCTAAGAGTTATAAATCCTGACGAGGAAGATCGACCATACTTCCCGCCTGAAGAATCAGAACCACCTCATTACTAAAAATTGTTTATTTAAGGCAAGGAAGAATTTTATGAGATGTTTATAACTGTAGATGACCTTGGCTAAAATCAATCTTAAGAGGTTAATACCTATAGAAAATTATATATGAGAATAATTTTATAAATCTCTTCTATGAGGAATTGTGTTTTAAACCTTTTGATAGTTTAGATTTTTAAGGCTTTTCTATTTAATAAAAATTCGAAATCAAAAGTATTAAATCGATTTTTGCTTAGTTCTTAG
The DNA here is from genome assembly GCF_027359375.1 of Prochlorococcus marinus str. MIT 0919. Classification (NCBI taxonomy): domain Bacteria; kingdom Bacillati; phylum Cyanobacteriota; class Cyanophyceae; order Synechococcales; family Prochlorococcaceae; genus Prochlorococcus; species Prochlorococcus marinus. The sequence goes on along the minus strand of NZ_CP114779.1, from coordinate 572,631 downwards.
AGAGGGTCAATTTCCCTCCTAGGAATAAACTTGCTAGCTGCAACGGTGGAATAATTAGTTCTAATTTTATCAATTTATAATTCTCTGGCTTATATGCCTAGGTGATTACACCGAAGTAAAAGAACTCGAGCGTTAAGACGGATTTACTTTTAATTTTTATTCCGATAGACAGAAAGTAGGGCTATGGACAATTTGTCATTGTCGTTAGTTAAGTTCATTAGGAAGACTTGTCTGCTGGAGAGGTTTTCCGAAAAATCCAAATTTGGAGAATCATTATGGGAAATCAACTCAGCATGTCAGAGAAGCAGAAGTTCTTAAAATACTTATCCACTGATGAAAACCGTGTTAGACGTTTATTTGAAATGCAGAGGAGGAAAAGATCTTTGCAGTCCAAAAGAAACCATTTGAGGAGTGAGCTGCAATCAATAGAGAAATACTTAAATTTGTTAGATAGTCAAATAAAAGATCAAGAATCATTTGAACAGCTAAGTTTCAACAAATAGTCGGCTAGTGATGAAGACTTTCAGCGTTACTCAACTATCCATTAACCATAGAATTCGTTGCCAGGGTTGAATTATTTCAGTCATTTAGATGCTGAATAATATTGATGCCGGTAAAGCTATCACCTTAAAAGATCAGAATTTAAAGGTTGTTTCTACTGCATATCTCGTTGAATCAAAACCATTATTGCGATCAAAAGCAGTAACCATTAAACCAGGCTTAACACTTACCGCTTCTGAAACCTTGAACTGATAATAAAGCTCATAAGCGGAACCAGCGGGATCGTAATTATTGTTGCTGTCCCAGTCTGGAACTCTTGCCATGCCAGCACTTAATACACCAGGCCCAATGCCTAAATCCACCCCTACAGAAAATGTTGTTCCATTTTCGTAGTTACTTATCCCAACATCTATGAAGTCTAGACCAAAACTTACATCAAAATTTTCAGTAGGTGACCAGTACATTCCTAAGCCCAAAGCCTGTGGGTCCTCGTCAAAACTAAGCCCGGCGAGACTGAAAACAAGTTCTGAAACGGCACCACTTGGGCTATCAAGCTTAGTGTAAGCAACTCCTCCTCCAAAATTAAAATTTCTTGCGTCATACCCGGCAGTTATAGATAACCCATCAATGCCTTCATCTGTCCCAATCCCTAGAGTGGCATCAGATGAATTAACTGCGGCAAAACTCGCACCAAAATTAAACCCGTTACTTGCAAAGTAGGAGAAGCCAGCACCTGCTCCATTTACTCCTGAAGGTTTCGAGAATGCATTAGGCCCTATGTAATACCCCTTGAAAAAGAAGCTATTACTATAGGTTGACATAGTACTTGGAGATAGCTCATCTAAATCGTATTTAGGTCCTATTGCCAAAGTGAAATTTTTCATTGGGAACGAGTAATAAAGAGAATCAATTCTCAACTCGTCGGACGTGTTTGAGCTCGTCTCTAAAAGCAATGGACTGCTTGTGCTGTAATTCCCTGCTTCAAAACCAGCGTGAAGTATATCTTTGCCCGTAAAACTTGTTTTAAGAAGAACTTCGTATGAATAGATGCTATGAAGCGCTTCACTGTCTGTGGCACCATTCTCCCACGAAGCAGCACCTATAGTATATGTGGCCCCCCCAGAAAGCTTTGTTGTAGAGGAAAACTGGCCAGCACTCAACTCTTTAAGCTTGTACTCAAGTCCGTCAATACGACCTTTAAGGATTGCCATTTCAGATCGAAACTCTTCAACAAGTTGACTTGTATCAGAATCAAGTTCTTCTCCTTCTGCGATTAAATTGCTTTCAAGACAGTTGTTAACTAGGGAAGCTGCTTCGTAACGAGTAAGAGCAGAGCCATTGCGTAGATGTCGGACATGTTCATTATCTTGACAATTAAATCTATTAGTAAGGCTTGCTAGTGCTTCATAGGACCAGTCTCCAGGAGCAACATCTGAGAATTGAGCTTGAGTTTTAGTCTCTTGTTGGTGCTCACCATAGTTTGCAATATCAGTAATATTTACTTCAGTAGTATGTGCAGCTAATGGAGCTACCAAGCCTAAAGCAGCAGGAGCTAAAAAAAGTTTCCGAAAAAGGTTCATTTGGATTACTCACACAAATAGCCTGTATCCCAGGCTACGTCTAATTGTAGTTTACGCAACCATGCTATATGTCTTGTTGTTGTTGACGTTATTGACCTTGTAAAGGTATTTACTGCTTTTGCAATTGCCAAGCAAAAGTATGCTTTAAAAGTTTTGTATTACCTAATGAAGCTTGCTATATAAAGACATGTTTTATATAAACTCTTCTTATTGGATAAGCTCACTTAGTTCAAGCCACCTATCTTCTGACTTCTGAATGCATTCAACAATTTTTGCTAGCTCTATACTTAGTTGCGTAATATCCCCTTTGCCTTCTTGAATACTCTGTTCAAGTGACAACTTTTTACTGCTTAATAGAAGTAGTGTCTCGTCAATTTCTTTTAGCTCTATCTTCTCTTTGAAATTAATTCGCCGCGTACCTTCATTCTTCTGACCAATTACCTTATTTGACGTGGTCTTTTTTTTGCTTGCATTAGTAGAGGACTGTAAATGGGGTTTGGAATCGATAGTATGGTTTAGCTTCATAGCATTTGTTTTGTTTTGTTGCTCAAGGAAGAAACTGTAATTACCTTCATATCTGTTAAGGTTACCGTCTGCAATATGGAAAATCCTGTCTACCGTGCGATCAAGGAAATAGCGATCGTGTGAAACAATAACTACACAGCCAGGAAAATCTGCAATAAACTCTTCAAGGATACTAAGAGTGTTTATATCTAAATCATTGGTTGGTTCATCTAGTAGTAAAACATTGGGAGACTCTATAAGTAATTTGCATAATGCCAACCTTCTTTTTTCACCTCCTGATAATTTATTTATAGGGCTATACTGCTTCGCTGGTGGGAAAAGAAATCTTTCGAGGAGCTGTGAGGCAGAGATTTGCTTCCCTTTAATGTCGATACTTATTGCAGATTCTTCAATGAATTCGATTACTTTTTTTGTACTGCCTTTACCTGCATTTAAGTCCTCTGTATGCTGATCAAGATAGCCAATATGAATTGTCTCGCCTAATTTAATGCTTCCCCCATCAGGTTTTCTCCGGCCATCTAAAAGATCTAAGATGGTTGACTTACCAGTCCCATTAGGACCTATAATGCCTACTCGGTCTAGCTGATTGAAGCTATAGCTAAAGTCATTTAAAAGCGTCTTACTACTCTCTTTGCCATCAATTGTTAACCTTATAGACTCCGCTTCAATTACTATTTTCCCAATCCTTTGACTTTTGTAGATTATTCCCAATGGGATCTCTTTGGAGAATGAGGAGTTCGCTTGCATTTTAGCAATCCTTTGTAATCTGGCCTTTTGTTTGGTGCTTCTTGCCTTTGCTCCTTGTCGCAACCATGCTAATTCTTTTCTTAGGATTCCTTGAAATTTCTTTTTGCTTGCTTGTTCCAAGTTTTCTTGTTCAACTTTATGTTGGAGGTATTTTGAATAATTACCCGAGTAGAAACGAGTTGATCCACGGTTAATCTCTATCATCGAATTAGTTACGCTATCAAGTACATAGCGATCATGAGTTACGAGTACAAGTGCACCTTTATAACTTTTCAGCCAGCTTTGTAGCCATTCAATTGCTGATGCATCCAAGTGATTAGTTGGTTCATCTAGTAATAAGACATCAGGATTTGCAACTAATGCAGAAGCTAGTCCTACTCTTTTCCTATACCCCCCTGATAATTGGCTGATTGATTTATCCAAATCGTAAATACCTAGCCGTCTAAGGATCTCCTTGCATTGCTGCTCAAGGTTCCAGGAATTGGTCTCATCCATAAGCTCAGAGACATAGCCAAGCTCTTTTAAAAGCATTTCTGCTTCTGGGCTCTTCGCAACTGCTTTACTTAGCTCATTAAATCTAAGCAATAAGTCTTTTTTCTCTCCACAACCATCAAGCACTACTTCTAGAACTGTTTTCTGCTTAGTTAGTAAAGCCTCTTGTCCAACCAGCGATATTTTGAGTGACTTTGAGCAAAATCTTTCTCCTTTCGCTAAGGGCTCAGTACCAGCTATAACTTTCAACAGACTGGATTTCCCAGCTCCATTAGGTCCAATTAATCCAAGGCGTTCTTTTTTATTTATATGCAAATCCAAATCGCTAAAGAGATTATTAATGCCATAATCTTTTGAGGCTTTAACGAGACTGATCAAAGTCATTAAAATCTCCTTACTTGATCAATTTAATCAATCCTCTGACTAGTCTATTTGCAAATGCCAGCTCTTTTGAGAATAGGGTGAAAAAGCTTATAAGCTTCGGAAATATTTAACTTGATCGCTATTATCTATTATTGATTCCAATGCCATAACAAATTATTTAGAGATTTCTGATTTAAATCTGGTTATAAACCTTCATGCGTATTTCTATGAAATTAGGTGTTAAGACGCACTTGTTGAATGCTATTTCCGCAAGCATATTTTATTTAACTGCTTCACATTCGATGACCTCAAAAGCTCTCGATGACTTTATTGATGAATGCTTTGTTGGTAATGACCCAATTTGTAATTTGTATAGAGAAGACACTCTTTGGCTTGACGCGTATGCATCACGCTTAATTGCTGAAATGCCTACTCCAATAGAAGAAGGCTAATTGCCTTTGACCTTTTATAAGTGGAAGGATTTGCTAAAAACAATGGTTTTAGGTTGTTAATACAGGATATTTGATGGTGCCTGAGAGCCTCATGAAGATTGGTTTTTCACCAATTATAATGTCAAGATTAATGCCCAAATGGGAATAGTTATCAATGCTGTAAGTGTGCTCAAGGCGACTAGCCAGGTGGCTTTGTCTTTATCGCATGAAAATTTTTCAGCGATTAAAAGGACTGAAATTGCTGTGGGAGCAGCTGCTTGTAGGACTAATGCACTTCGCATTAAGCTAGGTAGCCTAAGCATTAGACACATAAACAACATTACGAAAGGAAACCCTATTAGTTTTAGAATAAGACTATTTTGAATGACTTTCAGTTGAAGCAGTATTGTCGATTCGTTGAAATCACCTATCTGGCTTAGTCGTATGCCAATGATTACAAGTGCTAGAAGAATTACTATTTTAGATGGTGCCCATAAACTGGACGTTATTTGTTCATGCCATGGAGTTAGATTAACTATAATCGCTCCGAAAAGTCCTTTACTTGCAGGGCTCTTAATTATTGCGTTAAAAAAACTTACTATTCTAGAGTGAACTTGTAATATGGAAGTCTCTTGTGTAAGGAGAAGTGGACCTATACTCCAAATAATTAAAGTTGCTCCGAGATCAAAACCTATACTGTAACTAAGTGCTTGACTAGGTAGTAGGGCAAGGCTAACAGGAATACCAAAATAACCTGTATTCCCAAAGATGCTTCCTAGCTGTAGAGTTCGTCCATAGATATTCTTTTTAATAAGTGGAGATTTGATGATTATTGCTGCTAATGAAGCAATAGCTAGCCATGCCATTAAAGCACCTTGTATTAACTTCCCATTGAGTCCACTTTTAAGAAGTATTCCCATTATGCTTATGGGAATACCGAACTGGATCAAGGGACTTGCAATTAATAACGATAAGTTTTCGTTGAATTTCCCAATTAAATAGCCAATTAGTAGGCATGGGATTAATTCAGTTAGAAGATGAATAATATTCATCGACATAGAGCCTTAAGTGTTGGCTAGCCTTGATATAAAGGAATCTTCATTACCTGCATTTATCCATCCAGTAGCGATAATCTTCTCAAAAGACTCGTTTACTCGACCTTTATGAATATGTGATAGTCCTGCTGGGAAAATTAAAAGCTTGCCGCGTTCTGCTTCTTCATAATGGTTTTGCCAATGGAACTCTGTTCCAGCTGAGTGGACATCATTGCAATAAAGGATCCAAGCGAGCACTCTATGAATTGGCTCTGTGGCTTCCTTGTCAGTAGCCCAGTCACAGTGCCATTTCTTAAAACCCTCTCCTGGTGCATAATGTTGAAGATTAAAAATTGGATTTACAAATAAGGATTGCTCAGGGCAACAATCTAAGAAGAGAGGGCGTTCTTTTAGATATCTATTTAATCCTGCTTTAACTCCTCGGATTATTACATCTGAAAGGGCCCATGCTTCCGGATCTGAGCGGTCAATCCCTACAAGACTTATATCTGTAGATATTTTTGCTGCCTCGGAAATATCATTTGCCCCGTTGTCAAAGGCAATCCCACGGTGGTGCAAATCAGTCCGACGATTGAAAAACGAAATAATTCCATCAGCGACTGTTTCAAAACCTTTATTTTGATAGGACGCGATCAGCTTCATTTGAAATTCACTTTTGAATCAATACTTGCATATCAAACTTTTTTAAATGATTGGATGAGACTAATTTATCTGATTAATTTTATTTCTTAGCTTACCTATACCCAGAATCTAAGTCTAGAATGATCACATTGGGAGCTTTTATGAGAATAGAAGATATTTCTTGGGAGGCAGAGCTTGATTTGAAAATGGTTGATTCTTTACTTCAGCAGGCAATTCAAACTAAGAAGCCTTTTAGGTATCAATTCAAAGACACAGAGAGTTATGTTAACAAGTTGGAAAATTTAGTTAGTGAATACGTTGGAACCAACTATGCATTGGGTGTTTCTTCTGCAACTAATGCCATTTTCTTAGCTTTAAAAGCCGTCGGTGTTTCTTCCAGTTCAAAAGTATTAATACCGGCGTTTACATTTACTGCTGTTCCAAGTGCAGTTATTCAGTGTGGTGCCGAGCCTATACTTGTAGATATAAATGAGGGTTATGTAATTGATTTTAGTGATTTGGAATTAAAAATTATTTCTTCAGGTGCTCAATATCTTTTGCTTTCTCATATGCGTGGCCACTTGTGTGACATGGATGAAGTGGTAAGGATTTGTAGGAAACATTCAATTTGTTTAATTGAAGATGCTGCGCATGCTTTAGGAGTTAAGTGGAATGGTAAATGTGCCGGCTCATTTGGTGTAGCAGGTGTTTATTCTTTACAGTCATATAAGGTCATCAATGCTGGAGAAGGAGGTGTTTTAGTTACTGATGATGCGGATATCTTTTGGAAATCAGTCTTCATGTCTGGATCCTATGAGAATAATTACATGCTGCACTCTAATCAAGCTATTAATATTGCTGAGAAGTATAAGAACTTTCTTCCAGTTTTTAATGTTAGAATGAATAACTTGACTGCTGCTTTAGCTATACCCCAGCTTCAAAATATAGAATTTACTATTGAGAAGTTAAATAATAATTATAATCAACTTATAAGGGTGCTTTCTTCGAATAAAAATATTTCATTTTCTCCAGGTTTTCAACAAATCAGACCAGTTAGAGACTCTGCTCAACTGAGACTAAAGATTGATGAAAGTTTAAGAAATGATTTCAAGTTAAGATTAAATAATATAGGTGTACCTATAAGTTATTTTGGCGGTGTAAATAATACAAATGCACGACTATATGAAAACTGGAAGTTCCTTGATTTGAGCACGTGCTCTCTTCCTAATACAAAGAAACACTTGTCAGATGTTTTTGATTTACGTTTGCCCATTCATTTTGACAGCTTAACAATAGAAACCGTTGCTGAAACTTTCTTAAATGTGCTTGAATCTATTTGCTTACCCAAATAGCATATTAATCTTTAATATCCTCTTGATAGTTACCAAACTGTTTACTTTTAATCATTTTGTATTGCCTGAATAATTAAAGATGTAAATAATAAGACCAAGCAAGTTTTTAACTTATGGAACTATTAGTTAAAGCATTTGAACGGCTTGGAGAAGAGAATAAACTTCTTCTAAAGAAAGCTCTTTTTGCAGGCGTGATACTTTATGTACTTCTTCTAGCTATCCATGACTTACTTCCATATGCACTTGCTGCTGGGGGATGTTTCTATCTCTATAGGTGGTTAAGCAAAAATAATACTACTTAATCATCCGTAATTTGTGAGAATAAATTTCTCCAGGCAGTTACATGCAAAATTAGAATTAGTTTTTACTACGATTAAATAAACACCTTGAATTAAGTTACAGCGTTTATTCTTAAAGAGATTTTCAATTTTTTAACCCCTTTACACTTTTGCGGAAGTTTTTTTCCCGTCTTTAAGAAATTTCCTATAGGACTTGTCATTCCAATAGCAGTCTTCATAAAAGGTTAAAATAGAAATAGCAACCCCAGCGAAGAGGAAAGCTCCTATCACAAGCAACAAATAGATAACTCCATCAGAAGGCTTCCACACCTCTGTGAGCTCGGTAAGAAAGATTAGATTTTCCATATCTATAGACTCGCTATGGATTGTGCTAAAAACCAACTGGAAGAAATACTCAAATATTGACTAACAAGCCTTTCTCTTCTAAATCTGCCCAATGGGGTCCCTTGTCTTTATTATCTCAATGCTTTGAAATACATTACTGTTGCACTTAAATTTTCCTAGAGATGCTTAACCACATTGACAACTAACTTTTTGTACTGAATTATTTTCAATGGATCACATATTTTGATTGGTGATCTCATGCGACCTAATCAAATCTTTATAAGGCTTAATTTCTATTGAAGATAACAGTTAAGTTATTAGCTGGCATTCTTATAATATCTTTTCTCTTAAAGCCATAATAAGATGCAACTTTACTTACCTCTTCAAGATCCCTAACTCCCCAATCTTTATTACTTAGCTTTAGGGAAGAGTCAAATGACTCATTACTTTCGCAAGTGTGAACGCCATTCTCTTTGAATGGACCATAGAGTATCAGTGGCGAATCTTGCTTAAGCTGGGATCTAGCACCTTTAAATAAAGATTCTGTGCAACTCCACTCAGCTACATGGAGCATATTGATGCAAACGATGGAAGTTAGCTTTGAAATTATCTCTTTTGATAAAGTCCATTGATTGTCTTTAACATCAAGGTCAATAGGTTTAGGCATTAACATTTTTAGTCCTTTCCAATGAATCCAGGCATCAATGCTTTCTCTATAAGAAGGATTTGGCTCACTAGATTGCCAAATTAATCCTGGAAACAAACATTGAAAATATATGGCATGTTCTCCACTCCCACTTGCAATCTCAAGTACAGTGCCATGCTTAGGAATGTGCTTTTCTAAAACCTTCCCAATTGGGTATCTATTTCGTTGTGTCGCATGGAAGAAAAGCCTTTTGTCCACCTAGACCACTATTGCTACACCTTGATTTTGATGAAAATATCTTCTTTGGCTTTCTTTTATAACGTACTTACATGAATAATTCTTTTTTATAGGAGTTTCCTTTTATTAGCCTGATTCCAAGGGTTCATTTAATAAAGAGTAGTAATTTACTGATTTCAGTGATAAAAAAGGAGATTTTTATTTTGTTTGATTTGTTTCGAATATTCTTTAGTATAATCTATACATATTTATAGTAGTCAATAAGTTCCCTAGAAATTCTAAACTCTTTAAGTAAAATCTTAATAGTCCTTCTATTTGCCTTTCTTATTAAATACCATTGAGGAAGTATCAAAAGAACTTAAATGAAGAAAAAATTTCTTATTAAAAGAGAAGATGGAATAAATGATGAAGTAACTAATCAAGAGTTTGATAAATATGACGATGCTTATATGTTGCTGGAAGAAATTTGCGGTGACTTGTGTTGCTCTGATGCTGACTACGAAGATAGACCATATTATGAGATTGTAGAGGAAGTGATTGATTAAATCGAATTAACCTAAATGGTTACTTCAATTAGAACCTTTTCCCATTATTCTTAAACTTTATTAGTTGTTTTTAAAACTACTTTGATTGATACCAAGAAATCCTATTATAAAAGTGAATCCCAATAGAAATATTGTAGTCATAATAAAGACTAGAGCTATAAAGCTTAAATCAGCCTTTAGAAAGTCAGAAGCCAGATAGATCTGTTCAAGATAAGCATCGCTTAAACTATACATTCTCAACCTCTATCACCATGGGTATGAGCAATGCCCATTTCATGCATTCGCGCATGCTCGTCAATTGTATCTTTAAGACCGTTTGCACCTGGCCCAAATGAGCTGTACATCCCGTAAGCAACTGCTCCAAACAGAAAAAACAATATCAAGCTGATCAGAAGATAGGGAGCAGCATGTGTGTTTGTAGATTCCAATACTTGTAAGTGAAACTATAAAATATCATTACGAATAATCGAGATATAAGCAATTAAAATTTTAACAATATATTAAATACTATTTGCCAGTAAAATGTATTTTTTATTGTTTATCTATGTGATTTTTGATCTTCGATATAAATGTACGCTAAATCTGTTTGATCTATATAATTGTTTGTAGCTTATGCTAATTATTTATGTTTTTACTATCAATCATCAATTCTTCTTAGAATATTTATCATAGGTACTAAACATTTCTTACTTTACCGCATTCAGATGTCGAATTATTCTTTAGGCTTTGTCGGTTTAGGCTCATTAGGCTTGCCTATAGCCAAAAATTTACTAACTGCAGGTCACAAAGTTAAGGTTCATACTCGTAGTCGTTATGCAGAACAAAATTTGAAATCATATAAAGCAGTCTGTTGTGCAAGCCCGAAGGTTGTTGCAGAAGAGATTGACGTTCTGTTTATTTGCGTAAGTGATGATACTGCGGTCCAAGACGTTATTTTTGGAAACTATGGAGCGTGTGAGAGTCTTAAAGCAGGAAGTATAGTTTTAGACCTCTCGACGATCAGCCCACGCATGGCTAGATCATGCGCAAACAAACTTGCAAAACTAGATATTCAATATTTTGATGCTCCTGTAACAGGTGGTACAGAAGGTGCCATCAATGGAACTTTGACTATGTTTTTAGGCTGTGAGGATGCAGTATTTAAAAAATATCATTCTATTCTTAAATCTATTGCAATTAATTTCTATAATTTTGGAGAAGTTGGGAAAGGACAGGAAGTTAAAGCTATTAATCAAATATTAGTTGCAGGAACTTATGCAGCAGTAGCAGAAGCAATAGCGCTTGGACAAAACTTAAATTTACCAATGACAGAAGTGATTAAAGCTTTACAAAAAGGCGCAGGGGGTTCATGGCCTCTTGTTAATAGATCAGATGCAATGCTAAATGACTATTATCCTTTGGGGTTTAAACTATCTCTTCATAATAAGGATTTATCGATAGCTTTAGAGGCGGCTGAGAAGGTAGGTTTAAACCTTTCAATTACATCAAAAGTCAAAGAAATAGAGCAAGAGCTTATACGAGCTGGTTATGGAGATCATGATATATCCGTCCTAAGACGAGCTTTTAGATCTGCTAATTTAAGCTGTAATTAATGACAAGAATCAATTTAGTAGAGCCTAGTACATTGTCTGACCAGCATTTGATTGCAGAATATCGAGAGATTTTTATGGTTGGATCCGCTTTGCAAAGGTCATTGAAATCAAAGAATTGGAGTTTAACGAAGAAGACTCTCCCTGAGGAATTTACTTTAAATAAAGGGCACGTTAAATTTTTTTATAATAAAGGTAAGTATCTTCATAAAAGGTATTTAGCTATTGTTGATGAAATGAAAGCAAGGGGTATGAAGCCTGATCCTAAACGCATTTTCAAGAAGGATCAATGGCCTCAGGATATGTATAATGAATGGAAGCCAAAGAACAAAGATTTAATGATAATTATGCAACGTATACAGCACAAAATTAATAAAAAACCAGAGTGGTATAGGTGGACAGAAAGAAGAGATGTCTCAGGTTAATCATTAATAAAACTATGGAACCTCTACGGTAGTGAGATGAATAAATAAATGGCAAAAAATTCTCGATATATAAGCTTAGAAAGCCTTGATGGATGTAGACTTTGTATTGGAAATTACCCTTGCTTTATTTATAATGCTACTGGTGGGGGAGGATTGGCTTCTGTATCATCTAGCAAGGATACTAATCTTAAGCATTTAAATTTCGATGTAGACGAGTTTTCAATACCATCATTGAATTGGCGTACAACAAAATTCTTAGGATTACCTTTACCTCCTGGTTTGTTAATCGATATGCAGATGGATAAGCTAGAAGGTATGCTCAACAAGCACAGTGGGGATATATCTCTAAATTTTGAAGCAAAATTCTTTTTGAAAATTTGGCCTAATATCTCTTTCCCTGCTTTATGCGTATCTACCTTTTTGAAGACTGGAGTAATCACTTCAAAGTTTCAAAAGTTTTATGGATCCCCCCTCGACCATACACAAAATGCAACTTTGGTAGGCGTTGCTCTCATACCAGTCACTAATAATACTCTTCTAAACCTCTTTCTTGATTTACCTAATGAATCATTAGCTTGTCTTAAGTGTCAGTTTAAAGAAGTATCTTAGGTTATGAATAAAAGAGAATAACAAAACCTTTCTTTGAGTAATGAGACTCTCTTTCTTCCCTACTAAGATCAAGTCCAACCTCTAAACCTTCTTTAAGCGCATCCTCATAAGAATGCTTTGTGAAATTCTTTTCTTTTTGCTTGCACAAGGCTGCTATCCCAATAGGGGTAGCATGCCATAGGAATTTATCAGTCTGACCAATAGCTGGTTCTTCTAGCGATTCCTCTAATAATCTCTGAGTGGTCATTTACTAAAAGAAAAACTCTCTACACATTCGCAAGAATTTTTCGAAATTGAGACTTATTCTTTGCTTTCAGGACAATATTCCTCGAAACATATAAAAAAAGCACTTTTCAGTGGTTTTTTGATGTACAAATAACTACTAAAACCAATTTATAATCTTCTCTCTAAATAGAAATATAGAAATGAATATGTTAAAAATGCTAAGGACTAGAAGATCTAGACTCCTAAACCAAAGAATGAATTAGCTACGAAAAGGATGCTGAAGATTATCAGGAAAGCTAGTCCGACCCAGCATAAATATTTCATGAATGGTCCATACCGATATTTTTTTGAGACTAGGGGGCTATTGATTGTATCCATTGCCATCCAGGCAAAAATTGGAGCTGTTAGAAAACTTCCTGTCATTGCACCAAATACAAAATCTTTTACACTTACTCCTCCAGTCTTTGCAATTAATAATGCGACTAAAGCTGCAAATATATGAGCGACTATCCAAAAATCCAAACGTTTCTTTTCAGAAGTCGATGATAAGTGACCCTTGTCTATCCCTTGAAGAAGTCCTTGAGTAGCTGATATTCCGCGAGGGTAGGCATCTAGACATGTCAAGGTTGTACTAAACATGGCTGCAAATGAAGCTGGAATAATTATCCATTGAGCCCAGTTTCCCATTGATTCTGTATATAGTCGAATAAGATTTTGAGCAAATGAGACACCACTTCCAGACATCATCCCCTCACCTGTTCCATACATAGTGAAGGCACCGAGAGTGACAAAGAATATTGCAGTCACAACAGTAATTAAATATCCAAGGTTAAAGTCAAATTCTGCTTCTTTAACATTTGCCTTGTAGTTTGTTTCCTTTGATCTAGAGAACATCCAAAGAGAAGGCCATACACATAATTCAACTGGTCCAGGCATCCATCCCATTAAAGGTATTAAAAAAGATAAGTTAGATAATGACCAAGGACTTGGCTCGCTGTTTAACAAAGTGCTTGTCACATCACCTACCGCCCCCCGACTTACGATTGAAATAACAGCTAGACAAGTTAAAAAAGCTAGTATTGCAACTAGTAATTTTGAAATACGATCTAGAGCTCGATAATGACCTAGAAGTAAAATTAAACCACTGATAACTAAAACGCCTATGGAAAGATCCATTGGCGGAAAAGGCCTGAAAATAGGAATATTAGTCAGAAGTAAGCCAGATACAAAACTTACTGCGGCAATTGTAAATGTACCGGTTACCAAGCTTACAGATAAGTAAATTGGTAAATATAAAGAGTTACGAGCCTTAAAACCTTCTAATAGAGACAAGCCAGTTGCGGCTGTAAAACGAGTCCCAACAAGTAAGAATGGATATTTAATTAAATTAGTGAGCAAGATTAAAGCTAACAATGCAAATCCATATTTAGCTCCTGCTGTAGTAGATGACATCAGATGAGAGCCTCCAATGCATGCACCAGCAAGTAATATGCCAGGGCCGAGACTTTTTTGAAGACCCTCCTTGGATAAATTCATTTATCAAAGTTAATTGAATTTATCTTGATCACTTCACTACATGTTGTCTTATAGAAATAACAAAAATAGATGTTTCCTGAAATTACATTATGAATATATCTTTCCAACTATTAGCGTGTTCTTCAGTTGTAAGTACTGGAATTACTTGAGAGGTCAGTTTACCTCCTTTTGAAAATTGGTAAATTAATAGCAGCGACTTGGTTTAGTAATGACTAGTGAAAACTTTTCTAATAGAAACATTGCACGACAAAGAAATGTTGAATTAAGAGCAAATAACTCATCTGCCGGGAAACATTTCTTTGGCTTAGCAACAAACTTCATGCAAAAAGGAAAACTAATGATTCTCTACAAATCTCTTCACTTGATAAGTCATGTATTTTCTACGATGGCATTATTGGTTATAGCTTTTAGCATTTTGCCTATTAGTAGGGAATCAAGAACTTTTAACGACTGTGTTCAGGAAAAATACGTTTTTGGACTTGATGCTTCTGATGCAATTTATTTTTGTAATGGAGGAAGGTGAATTTTGTTGTTAATCTACTGACTATGACAATAAACGTATCCCAAACTCAAGTTGAGACCTCAACTGGAAAAACAAAGATGCTTGGAGAATATTCAGGCAAAGTGCTTTTAATCGTAAACCTTGCTAGTTATTGCGGAAACACCCCTCAATATGCTGGTTTGCAAGAACTAGAAGAAAAGTATAAAGCGAGAGGGTTTTCTGTTCTTGGATTCCCATGCAATGATTTTGGAGCTCAAGAACCTGGCACTTTGGATGAAATAAAAGAATTCTGCTCTGTGAAATATGGCGCCAATTTTGAGATTTTTAATAAAGTCCACGCAAAAGGAAGCACAACTGAACCCTATACAACCCTAAATAAAGCTGATCCTTCAGGAGATGTAAGTTGGAATTTTGAAAAATTTTTAATTAGCAAAGAAGGTAATGTAATTGCTCGTTACGTGCCAGGGACACTACCTTCTAGCGACGAGCTTGTTAATGCTATAGAAAAAGCCTTACAGGAATAATTTACAAAATAGCCTTCCATAATATTACTTCGCTATAAACATAAACACTAAATAATATATATTAGATATATCAAAATAAATCAAATAATCAGCCTGACATAAGTAAATGTAGCCAATAAGCTAATCATAAAAATCGAAGTAGCACCTTCTCTTTCTCCTGGGGGAGACTAAGACCATTACATCCTTTACAGTTCTCAATATAATATGTTACAGTTCTTAATGACCGCACCTCGATCTTAAGCAGTATTTTCATGGAGTTAAACCCCTACAAGCCTTTCAAGCAATTTTTTTTGAAGATTGGCAAAAAATTATAATAGGAATTTCATAATTATAAATTAAAATTATTTATTGTTTGAATGTTTAATTATTGATATTTAATACCAAAAGAGACTTATCTCCTTTATGGTTATAGGTTTTATTCGCCTTTGGAGCAGAGAATAACTCTTTGGCTAATAGTCATCTCATTTAAACTTGTTAGGGTTTTATCCTCCACGCATTCGTTTATATATTTTGCCCTTTTAGCAATTGGAATAAGCGTTAGGACCCCTGATATCAAGGCTAATGTGCCTACAAAATACAATCCAGTGTGGATAATTTTTTTAGGTGTTATTTTCCGCTCTTCCAGCCTGGCTCTTATTGCCCTCTCTTCTGCACGTTTTTCTTCAGCTATTTTTGAGTCTTCCTGGGCTTTCCTTTCTTCAATTCTTCTTTCACGCTCTTCAGCTAGTTTTTTCAAGGCACTAATTTCTGCTTGCTTCTTTGCCTCTTGCTGACGTTTAGTTATTTCTTGTAAATACCTTTCTCCTAGGGCAAAGCCCAAAGCAAGTGGAGCAAGGAAAATAGTTTTGATAAATGGTAATGAATCTTTTACTTCTTTTATTACTGGCTTGATCTCCTTTGCAAAGTTATTTTTTTCGTCATTCATCGCTTGATCTCAACGCATAGTACTAATCTGATTGTTTTTTGTGCTTACAACCACCCCAAGCACATAAAAAATGACAAAAACATCTATTTATGTTTAAATTTCTCTTTCAGAGGGTGCCAATCCTAATAAAGTCAGTCAAATCGAGAACCTAACTAGCAGTAGTTCTTTCTTCTATGGTGGGAAATAATAAGTAATAATTACCAATGGCACTTTCCCTTTATCTGAGATAAAACTATAAAAATGTTCCAATTTAATGATTCATAGTATTTCATTGCAATTTCTCTTTACATTAGTTGCCCTTACCTTTTTACTTAGGATTGCAAAATAATCTCCTTCATCATTCTTATTGCTAATTTATTATCATGAACTCCAATGAAAATAAGGATTTAGATCATAAGCATCGTCAAAGCCTCGATCAGGCTCAAGATCAAAGGCTTGATGAGATGTTTCATGAATTAGAACTATGTAATATCGAAAATATGTCTGAAATAACACATGACAAAAACAATTCATAGAATATATTTATTACTTAGCTGGAACTTCGAAGTATGTTTTGTAGATAACTAATTATATATGAACACACTTTAATTTATTTACTAAAACCTTATCTCTGCCCTTATAAATATTGAATATCATAATATTCTAAATATAGGAGTAAATGTACTTAAGATGAATATTTGCAAAATAAATCTTACAACGCCTTTGTTATTTTAATTGTAAAATCCTAGACTTTATACTAAATAGATTAAGCCCTGTAAAAAATGTCAAAATATGACCTTCAAAGATTTATTGAAAAAATAGATCAATTAAATCAACTTTTAGAGAATATAGAGAATAATCCCCTTCGTTATAAAGAGTTAGAGTCTTGCTCAACTCATAATGAAGTTGTTTTATTGGCTAGAGAGTGGGGGTATGAGATTGGTAGAAGGTGGGGAGAAGGGTCTCCGTAAAGATAACAATTTTCTGTTTCTAAGTTAAGCAGCTTTGTTTTCTTCCTCGGTGATCACGTCAATTACTTCTTGTGAAAAATCAATTATTGCCTTGTCTTCATCATCAAAATCATTAACAATGAATCCCCGTGGCTCTTCAAATGTTTCTTTGCGGTAATTTTTTTTAGAAAAATCATCTATAGTTTGAGATGTATTATTTGTTAGCAAATCTTGAATTAGTAGCCTAAAAAGCTTTCTAAATGTGTAGATTAGACTTTTTATATTAGAAAGGATTTCATTGGATACCTCCTTGATTTCAGAATGTTTTTGACCTTTTGTTATTAGAGCAAATGCAGTCCAAAGAGAAAATCCAATAATGAAATAACTAAAAAGAACAAGCATTAGTAAATTTTTAACTTATTCTAAAAATCACTCTTATAATTTTTTTGGCAAGGATAAATTGATAGATCAACACACCTTTTAAAGTAAATTTCTAAAACTTAACGAATGATTGACATTAACTATAACTCTCATGACTGTTCATTCTTATAGCTTATTTGAGCATTAGGAATGTTTCTTAAAAGAAGCTTAGCTCATTTTGATTTTCCTTTAATTACCTTGATACTGCTTGCAGATATATGGGCTTTTTTTATTGCCTCCTCTACTGTGTCCCCTTTCGCTAAAGCTATTCCCATCCTCCTTCCTTTCTTGCAGTTTGGTTTTCCAAAAAGAAAAACTTTTGTATCTTCTACCTCTAGCGCTTTCTCTAAGCCAGTATATGCCACTTTCGAGAATGTATCTTTAGCTAGGATCACAGTACTTGCAGAAGGTTGATTTGTTGTGATTATTGGAATTGGAAGATTTAATATTGCACGAAGATGAAGTTCAAATTCATTAATATTCTGACTTGTAAGAGTTACCAAGCCTGTGTCATGAGGCCTTGGGGATAATTCTGAAAAAACCACACCGTCTTTTGTGATAAAAAACTCTACTCCAAACAATCCGACTCCACCAAGTGATTGAGTTATAGTTTTTGCGATTGATTTAGCTTCTTCTAACTGATTTTTATTTATTTCTGCTGGTTGCCAGCTAGATTGATAATCGCCATCTTTTTGCAGATGAGCAATAGGTGGGCAAAAGATAGTGTTACCATTTTTTTGTCTAATTGTTAGCAATGTAATCTCAAGATCAAAGCTTATAAATTCTTCTACTATTACTTTGTTAGAAACTCCTCTAGCTCCATCAATAGCTATTTGCCAGGCTTTAAGAAGGTCTTTTTCTTCTTTGACGAGTGATTGGCCCTTCCCAGATGAACTCATAACTGGTTTAATTAATATTGGGTATTCGAAAGCCTTTACTACACTTTTAAGCTCTTCACTGTTAGTTGCGTAAGCAAATTTTGCAGTCTTCAAACCAAGTTTTGTGGAAGCAAGATTTCTGATTTTGTCTCTATTCATTGTTATCGAAGTCGCTTCTGCATTTGGAATCACGGTAATTCCTTCACTTTCTATTTCATGCAATACATTTACCGCCAGGGCCTCTATCTCAGGTATTACTACGTCAGGTTTATGTTTCCTGATTATTTGTTTTAATTCAATACTGTCTGACATGTTCAAAACCTCAGCCTGATCAGCTACTTGCATTGCTGGTGCATTTGGATATCTATCACATGCAATAACATTGCAACCCAGGCGCTTGGCGGCAATGCTAACTTCTTTCCCTAGCTCTCCACTCCCTAAAAGCATTAAGGTCTTCGGGAATGTGTTCATAGCAATTTTCCAGATAAAGTTTATGTTCACTTCTCTTATACCAGCTAAAACTGAAAATATTGATTAACTTTTTATGTTTAAACTTTTTTCAGTTGCGCTGGGATTGAACCCATTAGAAATTGCGGTGATAATAATTGCTGGCCTTGGATTTCTACTGATGTTTGGGATTAGTTCAGCAAAAGGTGGTTATCAGGATCTTATTAAAACTACATTGGATAATGATGAGCGAAAAAGACAAAAGAGAAAATAGTATCCAGTTAAAGTAATAGTCGCATCTATCAATAGACAATTAAACCGTATCTTTATCTATTTGGAAAGAATTGTTTGCGTACTTTCTGAAAAATAAAAATCAAACCTATAGTCATCAAAGTTAAGGAAAAAATTGTTTTTAAAAGTATTATTAAAAATATAAAACCTGCTAAAATCAAAGCCATCACTGTAATTTTTGGATATAGATGCTTCGCACCTATGCCTTCATTGCTATTAATTGGAATTATTTCTGGTTCAATAGCCAAGGCTGCAATAATTTAAAGTCATGGCCAACATTAATCCATCCACTTATAGAGTGCAAAAAAAAAATGCCCTATAGAAGGCATTCTTAAAACTGTTTTTGTTTAAACAAATCAATACGATGTTATTAGTCCTCATATGTCGATGATCTTTCACTTTAAGTAACTACTCAGTGTGCCTTTTTACTTGCTGCCCTATTTCTGTGACTAAATAAAAAAGATAGCTAGTATGTTTTATAAGTTTATCTACCAATTCGTGTCTCTTAAAAGATCATTCATTGCATCCGCTCTTGCTTTAGGATCTCTTTCAATCCCTGTAAGTGCTGACACTTACACTGGAGACCTTTCAGAAGATCTTGGTGGGAGTGTTTCTACTGACACAAGCGGCCTATATATATCCGTAGGAGCAGGTGCTTCAAGTACTCAAGATATTAACCATTCTAATCTTGACCATTCTACTGATGGAAATTGGGCTGGAGAAGCAGCTCTTGGCTACAGGTTTAATAAAAACTTTAGGCTGGAAGGCTCTTATGCATTTAGCGCTTTTGAAGTTGATGGTTCTAGTGTGATAGAGGATGTTTCAGTGCATTCATATTTTATAAATGCTTACTATGACATGGCGAACGACAGCAGCTGGACTCCTTACTTAGGTTTTGGTTTTGGCGAAAGTCTTGTTGATACTGATGCAAGTTTTGATGG
The DNA here is from genome assembly GCF_027359375.1 of Prochlorococcus marinus str. MIT 0919. Lineage (NCBI taxonomy): Bacteria > Bacillati > Cyanobacteriota > Cyanophyceae > Synechococcales > Prochlorococcaceae > Prochlorococcus > Prochlorococcus marinus. The sequence continues at coordinate 552,672 of NZ_CP114779.1, read as the reverse complement.
AGATGAAACAGCAGGTACTAGACAACTTAAATTAGGTGTTTCTTATGACACTGCTTCCAATGCTGACTTCTTTGGTGAAATTGTATGGCAAGGAATAGATGAGATTGATGTTAATGAAGGAACAAATATTGACAATTTCGATATTTGGAAAGGTCAAGTTGGTATTAGATTTAGTTTCTAGTCTCAGCAGTTGTTAATCATTTAAGTTTATAGCTTTTATCTGAAAACTACTTTCCCATAGTTAAATCAAAAATAGGGATTATAAAAGAACCTCAAAATCTATTTATAAATAGATTTTGAGGTTCTTTTATTGGTACACACTCTACCTAATCTTTTATGTGCCACTACAGATTAAAAAAGCCCTTGAGTATAGAAGGGCTAAAGAGCCTACTGCTCCTCATTACCCCGCCAATCTCCCCTTTTGTTGATTTTTGGTTGAGGAAATAGTACGTAAACTCTATAAGTGTTGGTTCTTTGACCATCAGCTAGACAAACCCGCTATTTATGGGGGTTGTTTTTTTCATCGCTTGGTTTAAAAATTAATTATCCCCATCACCTAGGCCCCGTATTAAGCGAGGGCCTTTTTTTATCTCTGCTTATGATTAACTTCATTTATAGATTTATATGTGTATTCCTCTCTGATTAATTAGTGTCTTCTACTTCTCCTTCTTTGCTGAAGTTTTCTTTTGTATTTCTCAACAGGTGTTTCGTGGTGACGCAAACGTTTTAACTCGCCAAAAATTCCGGCTTTTGAAACTTGACGCTTAAATCTACGAAGCGCTGATTCAATGCCTTCGTTCTCTCCAACAGTTACTTGAGTCAAAAAAGAAACCCTATCAAGCACTAAACCTACCACTTGATAGAAAAAATATTCCAATGAACTTCATAAGTAGGTAATCAAAAGCAACGTGATATAAGGACTCCTTTATGCTTTTCAAAAGTAATGCTCCAAATGCTTTTACATATGGCACTCAAATCTGAAAGCAAGTGCTCATTATTTCCTTCAGAGATCCATTGAGCTTTTATTTTAGGCAAGTTTTCTTGTATTTCATTTAAAGGCATTTCTAGAAGAAGTAGACTTTTCCCACCTGCAGCTTGTCTTATTGCTGTTTGTTGACTCTTATCCATAACTCTTAACAAGATTTCCAAGGCAATCTCCTTACCTTTATTAGAAGGGCCATCATTTTTATTTATGGACTCTTGCAAGGATTTTCCACCTATTGGCATTGTTCTAACGCCATTTTGTTCAATTAGTGCGATACCTATCAAATATGGCAAGCTTGTCATTTGTTTAGAGTCTCTAAGCCATTATTAGCAGTAAAATCAAGATCTAGTAATTGTGAATCACAATGGCTTTGGATGATCTCAAGGCGTTTCTGCAAACTATGCAAAGTGACTTGAACCTTAAAGAGAAAGTTCTAGCTTCTTCAACTGCTGATGACGTAGCTCAAATTGCGTTGAAACTTGGATATGAATTTTCAGGCGATGAATTATTGAGATTTTCAGGTAAAAAAGTTGGGAAAGTGACTGTGCGAAAAAATGATGTTCCAGGGGAATACAATTAATAAACTTATAAAGAGGGCTCTTTGAAGTCTCTATATACTTTTATTTTTTAGCAAACCAGGAAAAAGTAAAGTATGTTATGAAATAGACTAATCTAAACTAATTAGTTCAACTTTTAATTCATAGAAATCATTATGTCTTCAGAAGAATTATTGAATAACATCGATAAAGATAATGATTGCACGAAACAATTTAGGAAAGCCTATGAGAATCGATATACATGGGAACCTGGTTTCTCTGGTTATAAAGGTATTTGTGAAGTTGATAATGAGTATGGTAAATATGCAGGCTCATTTGTATTGCCTAAAGATTGTAAACCTATAATTAAAGGTCTTTCTAATAAGGAAGCAGAAAAGGACATATATTCTCAATTATGGGAAGTGTCTATTCATCGTATTAGAAGGCCTTTTGAAAAAACACATGGTCAAAATACTTTTAAATCAGGTGAGATTAACTCCACAGGCCTAGAAATTTTGGTTGATGGTAAGAATAAAGGAGATAAGTATAGGATTAAAGACAATACGGTAACTATGGTTTACCGACACATACATGGAAGTTTAATCAATATTTTTACCGAAAAAGTTTTCTATACCCCTAAAGGTTATTTAAGCCAGGTATATACAAGTCAAAACTTAGATCCAATTACAAAGAAACCTTCAAGTGCAAAAAGGACTTTTATAGATGAATTTACACCCCTCAGAGAATGTAGCACCTTCGTACTTTCTTCAAGAACTATAGAAGCTCAAAGTTTTTTGAACCAAAAAGCATTAAAAACATGTTATAAATTTAATAATTTAGAGAAACTTTAGTCATTATCGACTATCTTTTGAAAATCAATTCATAATAAATCAATGGAAAATAATATACTGGATAAGCAAGTAATAGAAAGAATCTGTTTGCATATGAATAACGATCATAAAGATACATTAAAATCATTCGCTAGTTTTTATGGTGATCTTTCTAATCCAATTAATGTAAAAATGATATCCATAACACCAAAACTAATGAAATTAGAAGTGGATGGTGAGAACCTTGACATTTACTTTGATCATACCCTTATAGATAGTAAAGATGCCCATAAGACATTAGTTGATATGGCAAATTCTTTATCTAGCTCAAACTAAATATTATTCTAAACTATTTCAGTTATTAAAAAGGAGTGTTTGGAATAAAGTGAAGAATTAAAAATCCTATTCCAGCTGCAAATAACACTGAAATGCCAATCGCCAGTAGACCTGGGACCATTCCACCACCTTCTTCTGAGCCCATCGGATGATTCCTTAATATGGTTTTATACATTGTATTCAATAAGGCTCATTAATTCATGCGCAAATGATTAACTATATGCTTTGGAAAGGATTTTTAGGCATTCTACGGTTGCATTCATTTTTAAGACTAGTTAACTCTTGAACTTCTTTTTTGTTTAAATTCCATTTGGTGGCTGCGGCTGCTTCTTTAGCTTGTTTAGGAGTTCTAATTCCAACAATGGGTTTGGTTCCATGTGCTCGACACCAATTTAAAGCCACTTGCGCTTGTGAAACATTCCTATATGCGGCAATTTTCTGAAGCCCTTGCCTTAACTCTTCACTAGAGTCTAAAAGCCTTAAGTAAATCTGTTGCCTTATAAAAGTATTAGCTTTTTTAATTGTTCCAGGAGGTATTGTAAGCACCCCTAAAGCCAAAGGAGAATAAGAAATAATTTCAATATTTAATTCTTCGCATACATTTTTGATTTCATAAAAACTATTGGATTCAGGAGAAAGTAAGGAGAATTGTATTTGTAGGCTTTTCAACGTGACATCTCTGTTCTTGAGTCGATTATGTATAGTTCTCAATCTTTTAGCACCCATATTGGAAACACCTAGTTCAGGAATGACACCATTTTTTACTAGATCACCAAGTCCATCAATCAATTGCAATTCCTGCCATGGAGCATAATTGTAAGTACTCCAATGAAGTTGCACTCTATCAATTTTTCCCTGAAGCCGATTGCTACTATCATTTAGGGCCTTAAGAAAACCATTCCTTCCAATTCTCCATGGATACGGAGCTAATTTGGTTGCAATTATAAGATTTTGCATCTTAGCCTTGGGAAGTTCTTTTATAAATTTCCCTAGAAGGAGCTCACTTCTTCCAGCAAGTTTTCCAGTTCCATATGAATCAGCAGTATCAATAAAATTAAGGCCGCTTTTAATGGCTTCTTTAAAGGTTTCTTCTAAAATAAGGTCTTGTTTTTCTGGTGAATATCCCCAAAGAAATTTATTCCCCCAAGCCCAAGTCCCAAATCCAATAGAAGACAAATCCTTAGAAATATTTAATACAATATTACTATATTAAAGCGATATATTGATATGAATAATTTAAGAATAAACTTATTGAGACCATTCTTCTCTTATTTAAATGCTTTATTTATATAATAATAGTAATTATTTTATAATATATGACTTTTAATGTAACTTATTATGGATCTAGTGGATGGCTTCTCGAAATTGCTAATTTTCGAATTTTGGTCGACCCATGGTTAGTAGGCACCCTTTCTTTCCCTCCTGGCAAATGGCTTTTTGAAGGTAATTTAAATACTCAATTGCCAATCCCAGATAATGTAAATCTGATCCTTCTTACACAAGGTCTAGCTGATCATGCTCACCTGCCAACTTTGGCACTTTTTGATAGATCCATAGAAGTTGTTGCATCCCCCTCTGGCTCTGAAGTAGTTACTAAAATAGGCTTTCAAAAAGTTAATATACTTAAACCAACTCAATATATAAAATATAATGCTTTAACTATTGAAGCTACTCAAGGTGCTTCAGTCCCAAAGATTGAGAATGGATATTTATTAACGCATCCTGATGGCTCATTATATATTGAACCCCATGGGTTTTTGGATAAAAATATAGGATATAGAAAGCTAGATGCAGTAATTACCCCTGTTTTAGATTTGAAATTACCTTTAGCAGGAAACTTTATTAATGGTAAGACTATACTTCCAAGACTAATTGAAAAGTTTGAGCCTAAAACTATATTATCAAGTACTACAGGTGGTGATTCTACTTTTAAGGGTTTTATTAATAAGTTAATTACTATTGATGGCAGTTTAGAGGAAGCATCGAAGTCTATTCCACAACAAATAACATTTATAAACCCTACTCCAGGTAAGAAATATGTACTGAATGGTTTTTAGGTATTTATTTTATTAGATCTGTTAATAGGAGCCATTACTTTTTAGATATGGTTTATCTTAATACTTCCAGTCTTTCAGGGATTTAGTGTTAAAAAAAACTCTTTTCAAAGATAGTTTAAAGATAATTTTTGCTGCACAAATCCTTTTATGTGAGCTTTGTATGTCTTATTAGTGACTTAAGTACATGTAATTAATAAAGAATAATACATGCTTAATAGATTTTTGTATGTAAGTTTATTTATTAATGAACCATTAATGAAAATGTCAGCTGAACAAATTCAATATGTGAGCGCATTGATCTCTGCACATCCCCCTATTATTATAGGCACCTTATGCATATTTATGTATATTAGAGGGAGAATCCTGCATAACGAAGTTAAGAGCAGTTCTTAATTAAACCCTTATTTAATATAAATACAATTCATTAGCTTTTTGTTTAAATGGAAACTTTCAAATACATTCTTTTCGGAATTGCTGGATTAAGTATGATCTTTTGGGTAGCAGTAATAGCTTTGTGGCATACATATATGCTCCCCAGATTTTTTAGAGAGGATTATAAGCAAAACGATAATTTTGATTTTAATTCAAGTCAAGAACTAATTGGCGAATCAGGCCTGGCTAATAGAGGTAAGTATTCCATCCAGTCTTTTGTAATTGCTGACTTTAATCCAATTGAAAGTGGATATGGAGTCAATAGGCTTTATACAACTATGCTAATAAGCCTTGGCTTCATGAGTTTTATTCTTTTAACTTATGGCCTTCATAGCGGATTTATGCTTTATGGAATATCCTAGGCATTCATTTGATTATTAGGTTGAGATAGGTTTTCTTAAATCCAATTGCACAAATCTAATTTCTATCTGAATTTTATTGAGAGATAGCCCGTTTGAAGAAATCTCTTAGCCCCTCATCAGTTAGATCAGGGATGCTCCATGTCTCATCGTCATCGAAATTAGTATCTTCTATCCATTCTCTAAATTCTGAATAAAGACAATCCCTATTGCCTTTTTCTATTTCTAGCATCCTGGATACCACAAAACTTAGTATGAGCCTGCGGCTGCTCTCACCGGAAATATGGGAATATTCCATGAGCTTAACTATTTCTTTATATTCTATCTCTTTTTGGTCATGATTGGCTCTTTTGCTTTTTCCAGCTTAATTATTTAAGAAGTATTAGCCCATAGTCTCGAAGGCTTTTTGTAGGACCTAGTTTTCAACTCCCAAGTAAACAGGTTGCATCATGCCACCGCCCTCATCGTCATCATCTTCGTTGTCAGCAAAAAATATGAAAATTATTGCCACTAATGCCAAGCCATAAGAAAAAGCAATGGTTTCAATTTCCGTCAAGTTCTCTTTTCTAATTCCCGAGAGCTTACTCCACTTGGTCGATATTAAACAAATATTCAGAAAATGATACTTTTTAGTAATATTGATGATTTATTAATCAATAGTATCATTTTAGATCAATTATCAATGTTAATTGATTGAATTTTAAATTTACAAGGTACGGGTTCTATATAGTTATTATTTACATGCACTTATTCTTGGCTAGAAGATGCCAGGAGCTATCCATCCAAAGATAGTGTAATTAACAAATGCGGCAAATAAACCAATCATAGCAAGCCTACCATTGGTTCTCTCTGCAGTTTTTAAAAAGCTGTTGTTCATCAGAATATGCCAGGGATAATTTGTCCTGTAGTAATGTATGCACCCAAAAGAGCCAGGAAGCCAATCATTGCCCATCTTCCATTAGCCTTTTCCGCTTCTTCGGCATAATTTGTATAGCTTTCAATAAGTTCGGGCTTAGCTTCTACAGGAAAAACGTTTTGACGATTGCCTGACTCGGTTGTTATTTGGGTGGAGGATGTCATGTGTATAAAAGTTAGAAAATGCCTGGAATGATTTGCCCAGTAGTTGCGTAAGCGCCAAATGCTGCCACAAAACCGAGCATTGCTGCCCAGCCATTGAACTTTTCAGCTTCAGGAGTCATGTTTAAAAAGATTGCTATGTAAAGCAATGTAACATACTTTGTGAACTAGTGTGAAGTAATTTTCTTTCAGGCCTTCGCTTTACTTGTCTAAACTCTGGTCTTGAGAATGTTTTTAGTCAAAAATGAGCTTTTTACATTTAGCTGTTGGCTTTTTCGTTCTCCCAGCAATGCTTTATTTGCTTACCCTTTTGATTGGATTTGTTGGTTACAAGAACAATCTTAAATCGCAAGGTATAGAGCCTAAGCTTTGAGAATGATTTTTTCAAAAGCCTTAAGGAAGGAAACAGAGGAATTTTCTCTAGAGCTGAAAGAAACCCTTAAATGCAAGGATGAGGATATAGAAAGGTTTTTCGTCTCTATTCTTAAAATTGAAAATTATGAAAGGGCTTTGATTGACAAGGAATAATTTGGTCCGTTACATAAACTAAGCACCTGCTTCAAAATTCCATAAAAACTAGTCTTTTAATTTCTTTCGCCAGTTGAGGCCTTCTTATGCTTGATCTCAAAACTCTGGCTTTTCGTATTAATAGCAACAAATATAAGTTAACTAAATAAAGACCTTTAACTATTCCGTCCATATTAATTGAGCTGGATGTAGGGTTCCAGGGGTATAGCGCCTTTTTCGCTCAAAAAAAATTATGCAGACTTACGGAAACCCAGATGTCACCTATGGGTGGTGGGTTGGTAATTCTGTTGTGACCAACCGTGCTGGCCGATTTATTGGCTCTCATGTTGGACATACCGGAATTATTTGCTTCGCAACAGGTGCAAGTTGTTTATGGGAGCTTGCACGTTTTGATGCTTCCATCCCAATGGGGCATCAAAGCTCTATCTACCTATCTCATTTGGCATCTCTTGGAATAGGTTTTGATGAGGCTGGTGTATGGACAGGAGCAGGTGTAGCAACAATTGCAATTTTCCACCTGATTTTTTCAGCTGTCTATGGAACTGCTGGACTCGCACACTCTCTATTTTTTGACCCTGATCTCAAAGAAGGTCCAATAGGCAGAGTAGATAAGTTCAAATTGGACTGGGATAGCCCTGACAATTTGACCTTTATACTCGGTCATCATTTGATCTTTTTAGGAGTCGCCAATATTTGGTTCGTTGAATGGGCAAGAGTTCATGGAATCTACGATCCAGCTATTGGAGCTGTTAGAACTATTTTCCCTGGTTATGGGGATTTCGGAATGGTTTGGGGACATCAATTTGATTTCATCAAAATAGATAGTCTTGAAGATGTAATGAGTGGCCATGCATTCCTTGCTTTCTTACAGATAAGTGGTGGGGCCTGGCACATTGCTACCAGACAAATTGGTGAATACACCAAGTTCAAAGGGAATGGCCTTCTTTCTGCAGAAGCTGTTTTGTCTTGGTCTTTGGCAGGTTTATTTCTAATGGGAGTTGTTGCAGCATTTTGGGCAGCTAACAACACAACTGTTTACCCAACAGAGTGGTATGGAGAACCTTTAGAGCTCAAGTTTGGTATTTCACCTTACTGGGCAGATACTGGTGATACGTCAGATTGCAAATACTTTCTTGGACATACTACGCGTGCTGCTTTAGTTAATGTTCAATATTATTTTGCTTTCTTCTGCCTCCAAGGGCATTTATGGCATGCTTTGAGAGCTCTTGGCTTTGATTTTAGACGAATTGCTAAAGCCATAGGAGGCCTGACTGAATCAACGGCTTCATAAGTCATAAGATCAGTTGCAAATAAAAAAGCCTCGCTATTTAAGCGAGGCTTTTTTATTTGCTTAAAACCGAACCTCAATTTCTTTTCAAGCAAGTAAATTCCTTAATTAGAATTTTAACGCTATTTCGATTAATCCTTTTTAGCCCAAGGATCAATCCTTTTTGAGTCGTCAGAATAGTAAAAGAATTGAGAAGCGCCAAAAAATGCCCCTAAGCCGCATAATGCAGCTCCTAGGTTGAAACCTCCTGATGGCTTGATTATCCCTATGTCAGAAGGATGAGGTAGTTGTGTAGCGAAATCTAGGAAGTGATTTGGATCAATCATTGATTTTGAATTGGGAGTTTTATAAATAACCCAGGTGGCCACTTTGCCATACCCGCGCTTAGTAACTTTACATCAGGTTTTATATAGCAAAATGATCCGATGCATAAGATTGATAAAGACAAATAAAGATCTGCTCAAATCTCAAAAAAACCATAATTGGAATTTACTAAGCGAGCTCCTTGATAATTCTTTCAAAATTTAGTCTGGGTTATGTATTTCGTTAGTAATGATGAATTCACGTTTGGACCTTGAGTTGCTAAATGCATTGATGCTTTAAAAGTTCTTGGAGAAGGTTTTATTAAAAAAACCTCGCTTTTGAGAGCGAGGTTTCTTTGCGTAAAGAACTTGAATTTAGGTTTGTCTCAAAAATTATCCACAAAGAAAAATGGAATTAATGATCAAATTCAAGAAATCAGGATGGGTCGTTTAGTCCGTAATAGATGAATTGACTTACTTGAACGAATGCGATTAGCCCACAAACGGCTGCTAATGGATTAAATCCACCAACAGTAATTGTTGCTAGCAAAGGGGTTGAATGAAGGAAAGTAAGCATTTTGAGCTGCTAAGTAGTTTGAAATTTCCCTATAGATAAACACAAAGAGACCAAAAATATTCATCTCGTTGCACGTTGAAAAAAAGTTTTTTCTTTCTCTTTAATAAAGACCCTTAACTTTTCCGTCCATATTAATTGAGCTGGATGTAGTGTTCATGGGGTATAGCGCCTTTTTCGCTCAAAAAAGATTATGCAGACCTACGGAAACCCAGATGTCACCTATGGGTGGTGGGCTGGAAATGCTGGGGTTACTAACCGTTCAGGCAAGTTCATAGCAGCTCATGCTGCTCATACAGGCCTTATAACATTTGCTTGTGGTGGTAGCACCCTTTGGGAATTATCACGCTTTGATCCTTCATTACCTATGGGGCATCAAAGTTCACTGTTTCTGGCTCATTTAGCTTCTATCGGCATTGGTTTTGATGATGCTGGAGTGTGGACTGGAGCAGGAGTTGCAACAATTGCAATTCTCCATTTGATCCTATCCATGGTTTATGGAGGTGGCGGCCTTTTGCATTCTGTTTATTTCACTGGTGATATGCAGGACTCAGAAGTCCCTCAGGCTAGAAAATTCAAATTAGAGTGGGATAACCCTGACAATCAAACCTTTATTCTTGGACACCATTTGCTTTTCTTTGGTGTAGCCAATATTTGGTTCGTCGAATGGGCAAGGATTCACGGTATCTACGATCCTGCTATTGATGCAATACGCCAAGTCAATTACAACCTTGATCTTACTCAGATCTGGAATCATCAATTTGATTTTCTAGCTATTGATAGTCTCGAGGATGTCATGGGTGGCCATGCATTTTTAGCTTTCTTCCAACTTGGTGGGGGAGCTTTCCATATTGCAACTAAGCAAATTGGTACATACACAAAGTTCAAAGGCAAGGGATTGCTTTCTGCTGAAGCAATTCTTTCCTGGTCATTAGCAGGTATTGGTTGGATGGCATGTGTAGCCGCTTTCTGGGCTGCAACAAATACAACTGTTTATCCAGAGGCCTGGTATGGAGAAGTCCTTCAATTTAAGTTTGGGATTGCTCCTTATTGGATAGATACTGTCCCTGGCGGTACTTCTTTTGCGGGGCACACAACTAGGGCTGCCTTAGTTAACGTTCACTACTATCTTGGATTCTTCTTTATTCAAGGTCATCTTTGGCACGCATTGCGGGCTATGGGCTTTGACTTCAAGAGATTGCTTGATAGAACTGGTCCTTTCGGTATCCCAAGAACTCTTTGATTAGAGGCCTTTAATTAATTGCCGCTTTATAGAGCCAATAAAAAAACCCCTATATATAGGGGTTTTTTTATTGGAATTTAAAAGACATAAAAAAGCAAAGCTAAAAGCTTTGCCTTTTTACAAATTAAATTACTGCAATGGGTTTGGAACGTTTTCTGAAAAGAATTTAACGTGACAATTTTTGCCTTTCTGTCCCTTCAAACTTTTCAGGATCATTGCAGTCTCTTGCATACCAATGAAATTGAGATACTTGAATTATTGCAAGTATTCCAAATAATACTGGTGCCAATTGAAATCCACCTGATGGCTTTACTAAACCTATATCTGATGGGTGAGGTAATTGTGTTGCGAAATCCAGTAAATGCGAGAAATCAATCATCAAGTTAGTGAAAATCAAGTGAGTTATAGCCTAGAGCTTAAGCTTATTGTCAAGAAATTTCTTTTTTGACATTACTATTAATTAAATCAATAGCTGAAAGTCAATATTGCATATGTGTTAAAAGCTCCCAATTAAATTTTCGTTTGAGTTTGGCGAAAAAGTTTGTTTCTAGTGAAAAAAAACTTGAGGGTTAAAAAAATGGCTTAAGAGCTGAAAAGAAAATTGTTTTCTGAAGAGCTTTTTTTTCGCTCCAATTCCTTCATCTTTGACTCTTAAGGATTTTTTTTATTATTTCTATTTTTTTTATTTTGAATTCATAATTACTGCGTAATTGATTCCTTTGCACAATGAATTTGGCTCGCTCTTAGCTTTGTAAAGCCTTGCACTGCAGTGATTTGGCTTAAAATTTTTAGCCAAACTCAATTAAAATACTTGCTTTAGAACACCCTTGGAAACCAGTTTTTTTTTACTGATCAAAAAATATTTCTTACTAACTAAATAAAGACCTTTAACTATTCTGCGCATATCCTTTGAGCACAGTGTAATCTTCATTGGATATTCGCCTGTATTGCTTAAAAATTATGCAGACCTATGGAAATCCAGACGTTACCTATGGATGGTGGGCTGGGAATTCTGTGGTTACTAACCGCTCTGGCCGATTCATTGCCTCTCATGTAGGACATACAGGCTTGATATGCTTTGCGGCTGGTGGTAGCACTCTTTGGGAGTTGGCTAGGTACAACCCAGAAATACCTATGGGGCATCAAAGCTCTTTGTTCTTGGCTCATCTTGCTTCTGTTGGCATTGGCTTTGATGAAGCTGGAGCTTGGACAGGGGCTGGCGTTGCAACTATTGCAATTTTTCACCTTATTTTCTCTATGGTTTATGGAGGAGGAGGCCTTCTTCATGCTGTTCTTTTTGAAGAGAATGTAGAAGATAGTGAGGTTTTGCAAGCTAAGAAATTTAAGCTTGAGTGGAATAACCCTGATAACCAAACCTTTATTCTTGGTCACCATTTAATTTTCTTTGGTGTCGCTTGTATTTGGTTCGTCGAATGGGCAAGGATTCATGGTATTTACGACCCCGCTTTAGGAGCAGTTCGTCAGGTTAATTACAACCTTGACCTATCCATGATTTGGCAAAGGCAATTTGACTTCCTTTCTATAGACAGTCTTGAGGATGTCATGGGGGGACATGCATTTTTAGCTTTTGCTGAAATTACTGGTGGTGCTTTCCATATCGTTGCAGGATCTACTCCATGGCAGGAGAAGCGTCTTGGTGAATGGAGCAAATTTAAAGGTGCTGAATTGCTTTCTGCTGAAGCAGTCCTTTCTTGGTCATTAGCAGGTATTGGCTGGATGGCAATTGTTGCAGCATTTTGGTGTGCTTCTAATACCACTGTTTATCCAGAAGCTTGGTACGGAGAGCCGCTTCAGTTTAAGTTTTCAGTTTCTCCTTATTGGATAGATACTGGTGATCTTTCTGATGCCACAGCTTTTTGGGGACATTCAACTAGAGCTGCATTATCTAATGTTCATTACTATCTTGGTTTCTTTTTCTTGCAGGGTCATTTTTGGCATGCACTTAGAGCCTTGGGATTTGATTTCAAGAGTGTAACTAGTGCCATAGGTAATGAAAAAACAGCAACCTTTACTATCAAATCCTGAGAACAAAGGTTTTTTTAATTAACTTCTTTAATTTTTAAAGAAAAATCTAAAAAGGAAAGCCTTGCTTTTTAGCAAGGCTTTCCTTTTTTGGCGTTAAATAAAATAGAAGTCATGGCACCAGAGTTTGTATAAGAAAAGACATTGAATAGTGCTTTCTGTTCTTCCTGCATTCGACTAATGATTTATGACAATTAAGTTATTACTATTCACATGACGGTAGGTATTTACTTCGCGACAACCACAGGGAAAACAGAGGATATAGCTGAAAGGCTACATGGCTTATTAAATGGAGCGGAGGCTCCAAAAGATATGTCTGATGTCGATGATCTCAGTGAATTTGCTAATCATGATGCAATTATCTGCGGTATTCCTACTTGGAATACTGGTGCGGATTCAGAAAGATCTGGAACTGCATGGGACGCTATTCTTGAAGACATTGCTGAACTAGACCTTTCAGGAAAGCAAGTAGCAATATTTGGCTTGGGAGATTCATCTACTTACACTGAAAACTACTGCGATGCTATGGAGGAACTTCATAGATATTTCAAGCAAGCAGGGGCCAGCATGGTTGGCTATGTAAGCTCTAAGGAATATACCTTTGACGAATCCAAGAGTGTTTTAGGTGATTCGTTTTGTGGATTACCTTTGGATGAGGATAGTGAGTCAGATATGACCGATACAAGAATTTCTCAGTGGGCTAATCAGTTAAAAGGAGAGATTGCTGGAATTAGTTAAGATTAAATTTCTTCAATTGATCAAATAAACTTAGGTCGAAAAAGAATTTAAATACTTTAATATTTACTCATTCTGATCTCAGAGCTAATAATCCTTTTAATCGTCGAATTCAGGTTTTGGTTTCTTTTTGACCTTCCCTGTAATTAGTTCATGTAAAGCATTTAGAGAGTTGTAAACTTCTTTGAGTTCTGTAAGCTCAGGTAAAAGTCCATCTTGACTAAGCATTTGGTCTAAATCCCTAAGCTCTTGGCGTATATACCGCAAATGGGAGCAGACTTCTTCTCTTTTGCTGGTTGACATAGAAAAACTTTCAATTTTTAAAGGCTAATACTTTAGTAGTATCTTGCAAAACCCTATATTTCTGCCCAGTAATAAATCAAAAAATTCTATTTTGAGTAGGATTGCAAATTCACATTTAACTCTGATTTCAGTAAATGGTTTTAAGTAAGTCCTTTAAACTATCCAAAAGTGGAACCGTTGTACCCCCAGTTTTTTGCAGGAACATCTTCAAAGTTTATGTAAATTCGATCTTTTTCTATTCCTAAAATATCGTGTATAAGTTCACATAATTCCTGAGACATTAATGAAGGATTCAGAGAACCTATGGACCTAACCTCTATATGGCAACTGGCATGATCGTTTCCTCCAAACAAGATTTTTACTCCTGTTTGTATTGTCACCATTACATATTTCTCTGGTTTTCCTGTAAGGCTTGTTAGACAAGAAGACAATGCTTTTAATACCTCTTTCTCGCCTTTTATATCTGTAATAGATGTTTTTAAATTTATTAGAGGCATAATCAGAAATTAAAATATGAAAATTATTTTGACTATAAACGTTCCATTTTGAATTTCTATAGATATTTTCAAAAGTGCAAGGTTAAAGAAAAAAGGATATTCTCCCCTCTTCACAAGTTTTAAATTTCGCGATGTGGATTTAATTTTGTTATATTGCCTAAGCTAAATAAGTGGGTCTTGATGAAGGACGAATTGCAGTCATTGGTAGTTAGGAGTTCGGATCCCTTGGAATCAGCAAATAACCAGTCTTTATTTGTTGGAAGTGCTTTAGTATTTTTTAATCTTCTTCTGATGTTTTGCCTTGGCTTTTACTGGATAAACCCTTCTGTGCATCAATTTATTTCTGGTCGACCTCTATAGATATGCATTGAAAAGTCTTTGAGCTTCTTTAGACTTTTTAAAGAAGGTAAATGGATTTTTAAATCAAGTAAATAATTTTCCTTAAGGAGAGATAATTTAAAAACAATTTAAGTTGCAGGAAAATTCACCATGATTTCTTATCGATTCTTCCTTGGAGTACTTGCTTTCTTTATAGGAGCTGTATTTTTTATTATTCCCTTGGAACCAGTTGAAGCAGTGCTCCAAGAAGGTGACGAAGTTCCAAACTATGTGCGATCTCAAATTACTGGTATAGATCTTCATGGCCAAGACTTGTCAAAATCTTCTATTGCTGGAGCCACAGCAAGAGATTCAAACTTGAGTAACGTAGATCTTCACGGAACTGTGGTTACTTTGGCTGATCTTAAAGGCTCCAATCTTAATGGAATAAATTTGACAGATACTCTCTCTGATCGAGTTAATTTTCAAAAAACAGATTTAAGAAATTCAATTCTTGTAAATATGATTGCTTCTGGAAGTAGTTTTGCTGGTGCCCTTATTGAAGGAGCAGACTTCTCTTATGCAGTTTTAGACAGAGATGATCAAAGGAATCTTTGCGAAATAGCAGAAGGAGTTAACCCCATAACGGGAATAGCTACTAGAGATAGCTTGGAATGCTCAGATAATTTAGGTGGCTATAAGCCTGCCATGCCAGGACAATAGAGAGAATTCTTGCAACTGGTGGTTTTTTAAATCCTTTTTCTATATCTCCTTTGGAACATATTTGTGGATATTTGACGCTGATAAGAGTGATAGTTAGTTTGACCTCCTATTAGGAGTCAATGAATAATTTAAGACCCTATACAGTTCGTTACCGCTCTTTTGATAACGGAAAACTTGAGAACTGTTTTTATGCAAGCGATTCATTTGAAGCGAGAATGCTTGCTATGGAATTTAATAAATATATTAAAGACCATCCTAATTGTATTGACCTTATTAGATGTGAGGAACAACTCCTACCTCAAAGTCGTAAATAAATAAACCAAGAAAGTAATTTTATATTGACTTATAAAATATATGATTAATTAGGAAATTAATCGGAATCACAATGGTATTTCTTCTATTGCATAGTTATAGATTTTTGCTTTATTGGAAGTAAGCCTAGTATTGAGATTTTGAAGAAATTTTGGCCACAGCGAGAACTACCTAAAGGTTTTCTAACTAAAAAACCTAGATTAGCTTGTCAGGACAGCGTATTTTCTTTAATTGGGGAATCTAAAATTAATGAAAACCAAGAAGAACCTTTTCTCTATAGCAAGAATAAAACGGTGTTAGATAAATATTTGGATTGTTCAAGCCTTATACATTGGGCTAATCGCAGATTTGAAGAATATATTTTTAATAGTTAATTTTATTTGTCAATGTTATTATTCCTTGGATTGTCAAACATATTTTTTATTTCCATTCTTTGTGTATATATAAATACCACCTCTGCTACCTTTGTAATAGATTTTACCACGCATCTTTGATTTGCCAAATTTACTTAGCCTTGATCTGTGAATGTTAGCTTTTTCAATTAGACTTTCTTCAGTGTCTGATGAGCATATCTTTATATTAATGTCAGGACAAGTAAGTAGTTTGTCAAAATAACGTTCGTTAAATCTTTGGATTGTTTTGTTCCTCTGAATAATATTATCTCGAAATAGTTTTATGTTTCTTTTCCTACCTAACAAGCTTTTAAATTTTAATGAAAGCCAAATGCAAAAAACTATAATCGGTATAATGTAAATTATTCTCATAGATCAGTCTTCAAAAAAGAAATGTTGTTACTCCTTTAAAATTATATCAATATCAAATCCAAGATTACTATTTTTAGAAAGAATTTCCTTTTTAAAGACTCCTTTCCATGCAAATGAAACAAGAGTAATTATTGACTCTAAAAATAGAATGAAAATTGCTAAGCCATAAAATATTGCTGATGAAACAAGCGTCCTTTCTCTGTTTACTTTTTCTTTTATCTCCTGTTTAGTGGCTTTGTTCATTTGAATAAAGCTGCGCACTAGCAATTGTTTTTTATTATAAAAGAGTATTGAAGCTTGATTATATATAAGGGCCAAAGTTTTCGGCGCACATTGCTCCTAATCTCGCACCAAGGTTTACTGCTTTATTTGCTTCCCAGCCTGCGGCTAGGCCTGCTGTAACTCCTGCAGCAAAGCAATCTCCACATCCATAAGAATCAATCGTTGGCTTTCTTGAATTAAATGCTTTGTATTTTCCTCCAGGTATGACTTCTCCACCTTTAATTCCTTCTGTTCTTATAATTGTTTTTGGCCTAGGATTTATTTCATCTAATGGAATCTGCTCATCTTTGTCAAGCTTGCTTCCTAATAGGCTATCAAGCTGTACATTTGCCTTTTTTAATGCTTGAAGGCCAACTCGTGGGGTTGCTGTAATTACCTTTGCTTTTCGGCAATGTTTAATTGTTATTGAATCTGTAGCTGTAATAAAAATACCGTCAAAATCTTTCAACATAGACCATTCAAGATCGTCTTCCGAGTTTGGCTGAAGCCTTTCTCCAATTACTGTAATTGTCCTTTCGCCATCATCATCGATAAAGCTAATGCCTTTCCTTGTAGGCTTATCTCTCCAAGCGATATGTAGACTAAGACCAAATTTTTCTAAAATCTTTGCACTCTTAAGACCTTCCTCATCGCGTCCTAGAGCCGTAAAAAAGTGAACTTTATTAGTTGTCAGTTTTGACATTTGAACTGCAGCAACACCTCCTCCTCCAGCGGGTAGGACTGTAAATTTATTTGCATGATTTATTTCGCCTGGTTTCGCTAATGCTTTTACGCCAACAAATGTAACTAATTCTATATGGCCTATAACAGCAAGATTTAGCTTTGGTACGTTATGAATTTCTTTTATTAGATCAATATCCATTTATTTTTTATTGTTTTTACCCTTTATAATACATAACGTTTAAACTTTTTATAAATACAATGCTTTTTAAGCGCTATTTTTTATGTTCGATTTATTTGTTACTCGCGGTTTTGGGTGCAATCTTAACTATGCAAGCTAATATCGATTACATCAATACTTACGGACCTGGCTTTGATGTACTACATTTTATCCGGCTAGCTAATATAAACCCTGCAGCAAGTTCTTTGTCTAGAGATTTACTAATAGGATCGAGTGCGATTGTTGTATGGATGTTTTCTGAGTCAAAAAGGTTGGAGATAAAATATTTTTGGGTTGTTATTATTTCAACTTTTCTTATTGCATTTGCATTTTCTGCACCACTATTTCTTTTTTTAAGAGAACTTCGCTTAATCGAAGATCAAAAATATAATTAAATACTAAAAGATAATTATAGTTTGCTTTATGCTCTAATAACTCTGATTTTACTTATTAATGGTAACGCAAAAATGCAAAGGATACTTGTAATTAACCATAGTAATAGTGCGTTTCCATTAGTGTCAATTAAAAGACCAGCCAACCAAGGTGCAAAAATAGCACTAAGCCCAAAGCACTGTGAGTATATTGCCATACTTAAACCCCTATAATTTATTGGTGATATTTGAACAATGACTTCTGTCGCTGTTGGTAGAAATGAAGCTAAACCAATTGAGATTGGTACTAATCCAATTGCTGCAATTATTAAACCTCCTTTGAATATATTTGATAAGCCAAGTAACAAGCAACCTATGGAAAAATTTAATAAACTTATATATAAGCCAAAACGAATATTCCTCTTTGTAAGCCAATTACCTATAGGCCATTGAATTAATAATAATAGTGTTAATTGAATTGCTATTATACCCCCTATAAAACTTTCATTTATAGCAGCTCTTTTAATTCCTCCAAGTACAAGATCAATAGGTAGAGCACTTTGCAGTAAAGACAGTATTCCTGTTGAGAGAAGACTTAAAGTTAGTATTGGGAATAATTTTGGTACAAAATATCTGTACTCTTGAAGCTTATTTGTAAAATAAAGCACGAAGCCTCTATTGCTATCTTTTAACCCTTCAGAAACTGCAGATGAATCCTGGAGCCTATTGTCCATTAATAAATATATAAAACTAAACATGCATGCTATTTCAACACAGTAAATGAATCTAATGAAGTCTGCAGAGGCGGCTAAGGATCCTATTAGTGCTCCAGCGCTTATACCAAATGCATCAGCACTCCTGACTAATGCAAAACCTTTACTTGATTGAAAATCTCCGCATGTGATAGGTACAGCTAATTCAATAGAGGGCCAATATATTCCAGCAGCGGCTCCTAGAAATATCTCGCCGATTAGATACTGACGATAAGTTCCTGCAGTTAGAAGTAGCAAGTCTGCAATTATTGCTGTAATAGCAGCCGTTTTTAAAGGAGTTGCATATTTGCCTCCTTTATCAAGAAAAAGACCTGTTGTTAATCTTGTAATAGTTCCTGCAAAGGCAGCTGCTGTAAGGCCACTTCCGATTTGTGTTGCTGAAAAAGCAAGATTATTAAAAACCAATGGAGTTAAATAAAGGACACCACCAGCTCCAACTGAAGCAAAAAAGCGACCTCTAGTAAGTAGGCGTAATTTTTGGGGAAACTGGTTCCACCACGATGTGAGATTTAACGTTGTCTTCAAGACGTTCATTAATAAGAATAATTGCGATAGCTGCTTTAACCAACTTTTTTATTTCTGCATCTCGTATCAGCCCTTTGTTTGCAGCAGAAAGAATTGAATTCCATTTTGAAGACTTAACCTTGCCGATTTCTATAAAGGAACTTTCTGATTGGAGTAGAGATGTTGATCTAAATGCAAAACCTATTCTTTTAAACAATGAGACTAAGTCAGACTTATCTGCGTGGTTAAACATGCTTGGCTTTGATAGTCGTTCGGCTTTATCTAAATTTCTTCAAGTACCTCTTGTTAAAGATAAAAGCATGGCTAGGCAATTATTGAGAAGTTGGGTGGGAAGGAAACTCTTAGATGAAGTAAGTGATTTAATTCGATTGGACGAAGATAGATCAGGTACCAAGGTTTTTAATACATTGGAATCTTTGCTTGACCAACAGGGGGAAGTCTCAACTTTAGATCTCTTAAAAGAACTACCAGCGGAGGTAATACATTTTGATTTAAATGAATGGGTTCAAGTTGCTACTAGTTGGCGAGATGAACTAAAAGGCCAGCAGAAACTATTAACTGATCTAAGATCTTTAACCTCTAATACTTCTAATTCAACCAATAATGATTTGTCTTTCAAATATGAAAAAGATCAATCTGCTGGAGAGTTAAAGGAATCTCTTTATGAATTAGTTCAATTAACTACTTCGCATCGATCTGAACTTTTAAATGTTGAAGTTTGGAACCCTCTAGCAAGAGAAGTGCCTAGGAATACATGGATTGTTTTAATGCCAGGCTTGGGGGGTGATCAGAATCATTTTCGTTGGCTTGCGCGAAGTCTTAGTCACCAAGGATGGCCTGTAGTTGTTTTGGACCATCCAGGTAGTGATTCTGAAGCCCTTAACCTTCTTGTTGATGGAAGTTTGCCAGCACCAAGTGCAGCAGAAGTATTTTCTTATCGGCTAAAGGATTTACAGGTTGTTCTTAAAGCAAGGGAGGATGGGGAAATTTCTATACCCGGTGAAAAAGTTGTTTTACTAGGTCATTCATTGGGAGCATTGACAGCATTTCTTGCTTCTGGCGCAATGCCTCAGGAAGGCTTAGCTGAAAGATGCCAAAAGGCTTTATCTAATTTATCTCTTACTAACCTTTCAAGACTTATGCAATGTCAATTGATAGATATTCCATTGCAAAAGGACCTCGACATCAAGCAATTGCATGCAATAGTTGGCATTAATAGTTTCGGGAGCTTGCTTTGGCCAGATCGCTCTTCTTTAACTTCAAATGTTCCTGTTTTATTAACCGGTGGTACTTTTGATTTGATTACACCAGCATTAAGTGAACAACTTGGTCTTTTACTTTCTATTCAACCTAACTCTTTCAATAGAGTTTTAGTTATTGAGGGGGCCAGTCATTTTTCTCCTATTAGAGTTAAAGATCAAACTGATAATTCAAGAGGAGAAGATCTGTTTCAGTTAGGAGAAGGATTAGTTGGTTCATATCCTTTATCTGTTCAAGGTTTGCTATCTTCTCAGGTAATACGCTTTTTAGATTCTTTAGAACAAAAGAAGAAATTACCTGTGTCAATTAATGGGAGCACAGTTAATTTAAAATATCATTTATTAGATTATTCTAATGTGGAAAATATAGTAAATAATTAATAGCTAACTCTTGGATCTAGTAAGGCAATAAGTAGATCAACAACTACACCAACTGTTACTACTAGCATAGAGATTACAACAATAATTCCCTGCACAATTGGGTAGTCTCTTTGGCTTATAGCCTCTTGTAGTCGAAGAGCAATACCTGGCCAGGAAAATGTTATTTCTATGAGAAGAGCTCCTCCTATTAGAGAGGCAACTGTTAGCCCTGTAATTGTCAGGACTGGTAGTAAAGCATTTGGAAGTGCATGTGAAAAAATAATTTGATTTTTATTTATTCCTCTAGTCCTGGCTGCCTCTATATGACCAGTTAATAATGATTTTTCCATATTGACTCTTAGTGATCTGCTGAAAATTCCACTTAATAAAAAGCCTAATGTAAAAGATGGAAGAAATAGATGCCTTAAAGTTCCTATTAGTGCGGGGAAATTAAAAGATAACAAACTGTCTATTACTAAAAAACCTGTTATTTCTGGTGGTGGTTGAATAAGAGGAAACCGCCCTCCAACTGGAAACCAACCTAAGATCACAGCAAAAAATAATTGAATAAGCATTGCTGCCCAAAAAGGAGGTAATGCATATGTTCCAATTCCATATAGGCGCCCTGCGAAGTCAGTTTTACCATTAGGTTTTAATATGCCAGCAAAGCCAATTGAAAAGCCAATTACGGTTGCAAAAATAAGGGCAGCAAAGGCTAATTCAATGCTTGCAGGTAAAGCCTTTGAAATGATCTCAGAAACGGCTTCTTGAGTATTTAAAGAAAAACCTAGATCCCCATGAACAAGGTCATTAATAAATTTCAAATATTGATTTAGTAATGGTTGATTTAATCCAAGTTTCATTCGCATTGCTTCTCTTGCAGCCTCATCAGCTCGATTGCCAAGAATTGCATCTACAGGATCTCCAGGGGCAATCCTTAGAAGAAGAAAAACTAACGTTGAGATAAGCCATAGCATTAGAGGTGCTAAGGCTAATCTGGTCATTGAGTAGTTAAATAGAGCCCGCGCTCTGTTCATTTCCTTTTCTCTTTTTGTAGTTGGTTTAAAAGTAATCTTCCACTCCCATCAAATTTTGGCTTTAAAAAATTTGTTTGTGCCCAGGCTCTTGGTTTCTCTAGCCAAATTGGCAAAATAGCCCCTCCTTTAGATGCAAGCAATTCGATATCACTAAGTTTTTTGTCTCTTTTATTACCAGTAAGAATTTCAGTTTGATCTAGAGCTTTTTGTATTTCGTTGGAAGCCCAGAAAGTTCCACCAAAAACAGCTTCACCTTCTTTACATATTGAGTCGGAAATTTTTTTACAATCTAATAGAGGAGATAAATAAGCATGTGGGTCTGGATATTCTCCGGTCCAACCAAGAATTACTGCATTATAACTTCCTTCTGAAAGTTGCTTGTAAACAGTGGTTGACTCAACTCCATTTAATTTAAGTTCAATACAATCTGAAAAGTCTCTTTTTATTTGCGATTGCCATGTCAATGCCAGGAGTTTGTCTGCAGGTACATTAGATCGAAAAGTTAAAGGAATATTGAGAATATTTTGATTACAAAAACCAGCTTTTTCATATAATTTCCTGGCTTTTATTGGGTTATAAATAGGCCACTTTGATTGTTTTTCTTTTTGCAAGACAGGAGGAACAATTGATCTTAAAGGTTCTCTTAGGCCATAGCTTACCTGTTTGGAAATAAGATCTCTATTAATACTATAAGAAAGAGCTTGTCTTATAAGTTTTTGATTTAGAGGTGGTGAGTTGGATTTAAAGGCTATATATTCAATCTGCATGGCAGGTCCTACACCTTCTATGATCTTTCCTTTCTTTGAAAGTTTGTGAAGTGCTAGTCGATGACCATCTTCTAATGAATTAGAAAGAAGTACATCAATTTGACCAGTTTTCATTGCACTAAATAATGATATAGAGCTCGTATAGCTTATAAAATCAATTCCTTTGTTTGTTGGTTTTCCATCCCAATAACCTTTAAAAGGTATTAATCTTTGCCTCTCCGGACTAAAACTATCAAGCTTATATGGGCCAGTACCAATGAATTGCTTGTTCAAGAACTTATCTTGGTAATTCTTATATGCTGTTGGTGAAATTGGTGTTAAATTTATAGAGGTAAGTAAACCTTTAATAGAGCTAGACTGCCTTGAAAGTTTTATACGAATTAAGAAAGGGTTGGGTGTCTCAATATCAACTATTCTTCCTCCTATGATGTAATTTAATGTACCTATATCCATAAAACGTCTAATGCTAAAGGCCATCGCTTCAGAATTGAAACTAGTCCCATCATGAAAAAGAACATTTTCCCTAAGAGGGATAGAAACTGTCAGACCATCTTTGCTGATATAAGGCTGATCACTAGCAAGCCTTGGCTCAAGAACACCTTCGTCATTAATTCTATAAAGCGGATCTCCTAATGCGCTAAGAAGCTGTATAGCAAGTAACTTATTAGCTTGTGCGGGGTCTAATGATTCGATTTTACCCTTGCTTGCAACAATTACTCGATCCGAATCTCTAGTTGGTCCACATGAGATTTGACTGAATGCCAGAAGAGAAGTTGCTATTAGGATTGTTAATTGAAAAAAACCTTTTGGTTTAGTTTGAAATAGAAAATTATTCAAAGCTGTTTTTAATCAAGTATATTCTGATCAATTTTTCTAAGGTAATGCAATTTGTTGAATTGATATTTCAAATACAGGAGAGCCTTTTGGCAAAAGAGGCCATTGTCTTACCCAACATTTTTCGTGCTCGTTATCTATGCCAATAATTTGAAACAAGTTCTTGTCATCGACAAGGTGAACACAGTCTCCCTGATGTAAAACACTATCATTAAGTGAACTTGCATGCGCAATTCTATTTTTTCTTAAGTTCATGGATTTCTTAAGAATTAAAGATAAGTGGGGTTTGAATTCATAAGGATCAATTCCCTATATACACAATTACCAATTCTTTGATGGAAATGCCATGTTTGACTTTGTTTAAAGACAACTCATGTGAGCAGCTATTTTTTTGACTTCTAAAAGGTTTTCTATCTCAGTAATAGCTTCTTTTATAAGACCTTTATTAACTTGATGAGTTATCACTACAATTTCAGCATCAGTATCATTCGAATCAAATTGAACAATTGATTGTATGGAGACTTTTTTCTTGCCAAAAATTTGTCCTATTTGGCCAATTACCCCAGGAGTGTCTTTTGTGATTAGACGCAAATAATTCTTCTGAAAGATTTCCGTCGGCTTTGCTAAATGACATTTTCTCCAACTAAAAGCTGATAAGAGTGGATCTAGAGAGTTGCTTACTTCTCCCATTACTTTTATGCCTGCAATATTGAGAATGTCAGCCACCACGGCAGATGCTGTTGGACCAGAACCTGCCCCTGGTCCGTAGAACATCACTTCACCAATTGGATCACCTTCTACGAAAATGGCATTATTTACTCCATTGACTCCAGCTAAGGGATGCTCTTTGAGTATAAGTGTTGGCTCCACTCTTACTGCTAATGCTAATGATTCATCATTCGCTTTTTGCACTTGAAGACTTTCAGCAACTGCAATAAGTTTCACCTCATAGCCCAGTTGATTTGCATAATTTACATCTATGTTTTGCAGATCACTTATACCTTTTGTAGGTATAAGTGATCTATTGATATGACCGCCAAATGCAAGCCCACTTAATATAGATATTTTGTCTGCAGCATCAAGACCTTCAACATCAGCCATAGGATCTGCTTCGGCATAACCCAGCTCCTGAGCTTCTTTTAATAACTCTTGGTAATTAGCTCCTTCTTTTGCCATTCTGGTAAGAATGTAGTTTGTAGTTCCATTGATAATTCCACTTACTTTCTTTATTTTGTTCCCCCCTAATGATTGTTTTAAAGGCTCAATTATAGGAATGCCACCTCCAACTGCAGCTTCAATAAGTACATAAACACCGGCTGAATTTGCTGCTGCTGCTATCTCTTCGCCATGTCTTGCGATAACTGCTTTGTTAGCTGTTACAACAGACTTGCCTGATTTAATAGCACTTAAAATTAATGTTCGAGAAGGCTCAATACCCCCCATGACTTCTACTACAACGTCTATTTCAGGATCCTGAACTATTTCCAAAGGATCTTCAGTTATTAATTCATTAGGTATTGAGATTGATCTACTTTTCCTTTTGTCCCTAACAGCAATTTTAGACAATTTAATTTTGGATACTAAAGGATGTCGACCGTCTGGCGAATTTATTATCTTTGCCACTCCTGTCCCTACAGTGCCTAGTCCTATTAGCCCAACACAAATATGTTTTTTCATGAGATTGGTACCGGCTTTACTATTGTTGACTCTATGAACTAATAGCGTTTATTTATAAAAATAATTTGGCTTGAGAACTCATTTTAAGAAAGATATTTAAGAAACCATTCGCTCTTGAGGGGGTAAGGCTTGCTTTCAAGCCAGTTGCCTCTATGAATTCAGGGTTTATAGAAACTGCTTCTTTAGGTGTCAGATCTGTCAAACCTTTTATAAGTAATGCAAGCATCCCTTTTGTTATTAGGGCATCAGAATATCCTTTCCATATCAATTTTTGATTATGAAGTTCCCCTTGTACATATACTTGCGAAATACAACCTTTCACTTTTATTGAATCTTTCAAAGAGTTTTCTGGAAGCAAAGGAAGTTTTTTTGCTAGCCATAGGAGATATTCGTATTTCTTGCGAGGGTCAGAGGTTGATCTAAGTTTGGAAACCAATTTGTCAAGTTCTTTGCTCCCAAAGCTTTGTGCAAAATTTTCTTCAAGGTTCCCAGCCATAAAATTTTTGGCCATGAGTAATTACTATTAGCTTAACTTTTTTTATTCACCTCTCTTATTTCAAAGCAGCCTTCTTCTGTTATCCAACCATCAAAAGGTATATCCCACTGGTCAACAGGTAATGCCTGCTTGGAAACACAGGCTTCAGGGAGGACTACTAAGGATTTAACAGCTCTCCATGGCGCTTTACTTCGTAGCCTGTCAAAATAACCTCCTCCATAGCCTAATCTATGACCACTTTGATCAATAGCCAGTGCTGGTACAAGTAATAGATCAAGTTTGGAAGGAGGAAGAATTGGCTCGCTAATTGGTGCAGGGATTCCTAATAAGTCATCCTCTAATGGATTTTCTCTCCACAGATGATATGTAATCTCGTTAAGGATTTTGCTTGCTGGTAAAGCTAAAAATAACTTTGCTGACCCTTTAAGCTTGGTAAGATTTACTTCTCCACTTAATGGCCAATATATCCCTATACAAAGATTTTTCTTCTTGATTAGTAGCTGATTTAATTTTCTTTTAACTTGATTATAGATTAGATTTTCCTTAACATTAACGACCTCTTTCCTAATTCCTTGATATTTCTTTCTTGCGATAGATTTATTTTTTTTTGAGTTCATTATTTCTTCTTAAATAATTTTATAAGTTTGTAATTGAATATAAATAAACTTAATCATTAAAGTCCCCATAATTGTAAAAAGCTGTCAAAGCGATTGCTAGTGCATCTGCTGCATCATCTGGCTTTGGAGGTTTTTTTAATTCCAGCTCTCTTATTACAGATGCAACTACTTCATCTTTTTTTGCATGACCAAAACCAGTCACTGCAAGTTTGATTTGCATTGGTGGAAACTCTAAAACTGGAATATTAAAACGTGCAAGTGTCATCATTATTACCCCTCTTGCTTGTAAAACACTAATTGTTGCACTCGAACGATAAAAAAAGAATTTTTCAACAGAAGCCAATGAGGGTTCCCATTTTCTTATTATGTAACGGAGATCTCGTGCTATCTCAATCATTCTATCTCCATCTGATTGATCTTTATTGGTTTTAATTATGCCGCAATCAATTATTTCTTTGCTTTTTTCTTTGCAATTTATTAGTCCATAGCCGACTTTCGCTAAGCCAGGGTCTATTCCAAGGATTAACAATTTTTTAGTCCGATGATGCTAATTCAAAATCAGTCAGATTGTCTTCATCACTTCTATCAAATATCTTGCAAAATGCTTTGATAACACGGTCGCCTGAATCGATTTGTTCTAGTGGGTCTTTCCTGAGACGGTGTCTTAATGAACAGGAAACAACTCTAGCAACATCTTCTTCAGTAACTTCACTACGACCTTCAAACGCTGCAAGAGCTCTAGCTGCTCTATTAGAAACAATATCTCCACGTAGACCGTCTACATCTAGCTCTCCGCAAACAGCAGAAATTTTCAAACGAAGGTCTTCATCAATACTGACATTTTGGAGTCTTCCTTGAGCCTCAATCACTTTCTTTTGCAGTGAATCTTGCTTTTCTTTTACTGAAGATATAAATCCATTGGGATTATCATCAAATGATGTCCTTTGATCAACAACTTTCACACGAAGCTCTGCATCCCTAACTGTACGCACCTCAACGCTCATGCCAAATCTATCTAAAAGTTGAGGTCTCAACTCTCCCTCTTCTGGGTTCCCTGAACCTATTAATACAAATCTTGCGGGATGTCTTACTGAAACACCTTCTCTCTCAACTGTATTCCACCCTGAAGCCGCAGAGTCTAGCAAGACATCAACTAGGTGATCATCAAGCAAGTTAACTTCGTCAACGTATAAAAGTCCCCTATTGGCTTTGGCTAGAAGGCCTGGTTCAAAGGCCCTTACTCCTTCGGATAAGGCTTTTTCGATATCTATTGTTCCGCAGAGGCGGTCTTCAGTCGCACCAAGTGGGAGATCAATCATTGGCACTTGCTTCCCTTCTGTGGTCAGCTCTCCCCCTTGTTCTAAAAGTTGTTGAACCTCTGTACTTTGCAAGTCAGGATCCTCAGGAGAACTGTTATAGGGATCTCCTTGTACAACGTCTATATCTGGAAGAAGATCTGCAAGTGCTCGAATGGTGGTTGATTTACCCGTTCCTCTATCTCCCATAATCATTACCCCTCCTATTCGAGGGTCAATTATGTTCAGAAGAAGTGCCAACTTCATTTCTTCTTGACCAATAACTGCTGCGAAGGGGAATACCCTGCGGTTCCTAGTTGAACTCACTGATTAATAGTTTTTCCTGTTTTGGATTGTTTCATAGGCAGGTTACCTGAGTCTTGCTTAACTCTTAAAAAGCTTTATAAAGCAATGTTTATTGAAAACTTTAAGATGTTTCTGATCCCTATTGCTTACCTAATTATTCTCGTGCGGTCTTGATGTGATTAATGATTTCAGCAGACAAATCTCGAATAAGTGTTGCAGATCGAGGGTCATTAAAAGGACCTTTAACGATGAAAGCGCTAGTTGCTCTAGATGTATCAGGCATTTCTATTAAGCCTGCATCTGCATAAGAAATCCCTATATCACCAGTCTTGTTGTAGACCCTGTAACCATTTATTAATAGATTGTAATCTGTATTGCCAGGCGATTGACCAAGACCAATTAACAAACCATCAGGTAGCAAGCTGTTGGTTTTGGATGTGCTTAGGATTTCTCGAAAGAGGTCTCTTGATTTTAAGCTCAGGAAATTAGTTGAGTCTGCTATTTGAAATACCTGGCAGAGATCTTTTGCACTAGTTCTATTCGTTCCGTTTAAATCTGGCAACATGTTTTTTATATGTGTTTGATTAAGACCAAGTTCAATAAAACGCTTGTTAAGTATTTCAATACCACCTATACGGTCAATTAAAAGATTAGTAGCTGTATTGTCGCTTACTCTTATCATTTCAGTTGCGATTTCGTGAATAGGGAACTTTTGTCCAATCCTTTGATATCTCATCCATCCAGATCCAGAAGCTATCAAATCTCTTTTAAGTTCTATAAGTTCATCCCAAGAAAGTAATTTATTGTCGAGCATTTCTAAGGCTATTAAAAGTATTGGGACTTTTATAGAGCTTGCTGCTGGTAAACTATTTTCAGCATTTAATTGAGCGTATCTTCCATCTTCAAAGTTTAAATAAGCACTTACTTGGAGATCTATCTTTTCATCTGAAAGCTTTTTCCATTTGTTACTTAAAATAATTAACTCTTTACGTTGTTTGTAATTCCCCAATCCATTTAGGTTTGAAATAATCCCTATTTTTTTTCTGCTATTACTTTCAGCTATCGCTTTTCTTTGGTTTATATTAAAAACTTTGCTTGTTGGAGTAATTGTTCTAAAGATAGAGCCAAAAATTACTCCTAATCCTATCCCCATTAAAAATAGGTTTATAAAATTTCTTATCAACTTGCTAGAATTATTAATTTCTAGATTGGTTTTTTTAATCAATTAAAGTTCGCGCTAACTCATTGTTGGAATTTTAATATTAAAAAGTTTACTTATCAATAAACCATTTAGCTTGTCGTAAAATTCCTCTTATTAGTGCAATTTCTTCTTCTCTTATCTCAGCTCTTTGAAACATTGCTTGTATTTTTGATATCCGCGATTTTGCAGTGTGATTTTGTAAAAAACCTATTTCAAGAAGAAGTGACTCAGCCTGAATTAAGCAATCATTGATTTGTTTAGGTGTAGATGGATTATTTATTTTCTCTTTGATTGATTGGGTGGGTTTGTTTATGCATCTAGTTAAATCATTCAAGATAATTGCAACTGCGTGGGAAATATTGAGAGATGGATATTGTTGTGACGAAGGAAGAGTGATTACTTTTTGAGCTAATTGAAGTTCCTGATTGGTAAGTCCACGGTCTTCCCTGCCAAAAACTATTGCTACAGGTTTTAAGCAGAAACCTTCTATAAGCCAATCCAATGAAGATTCAGATGAATGTAATGGAATATCTCCATGATCTTTGCGACCACATGTTGCAATTATTCGCACACAGTCATCAATTGCATCTAACAAAGTTGAGTAAACTTTTGCATTTTTTAGGATGTCGATGCCCTTTAAAGCCATCTTCCGTGCATTTACATCTAGTGGTTGACATCTTGGAGAGACAAGTCTTAGCTCTTCAATCTCATAGTTTTTGCAAAGCCTAGCCACACTTCCTAAATTTATTTCTCCAGCTGGCTCTACAAGGATAAGCTTGATGTTTTGCTTGTTTACTTTCAAGGTTAATTTAACGAATGTAGGTAGGAGAGCAGATCTGCCATTGATTCTGGCTCCATTTCAAATCTTGGCATTGGCGGGGTAAGACCTTTAATTACTTGATTGACAATCCTCTTGTCACTTAATTGGCTTGTTACTCCATGCAAGTCAGGTCCCACTAGACCCTGAGCTGAGATGCCATGACAGCCAGCACAATTAATTCGAAAAAGCCTCCTTCCTTGTTCTGGTGAACCATTTAGCTGCAATGATTCTTTAGTGTAAGGATCTATATTTGCCGTAAAAATAAAAGATAAAAAGATTATCAAGCACGAAATCGCGCTTACAGCCAATAAAAGTAGCAGCCCCTTGTTGGGGCTTTCATCATCTTCTATACCAATTGGTGAAGTGCTTTTCACGAAAGGTTCACTATCATGAAAGAATTGTGTATAACATTATCTTTTATTATTACTGGAAAATGATTGAACCGCTTCTTTGTGGAATTGTTTTAGGTCTTGTTCCAATAACCATAATAGGTTTATTTGTTAGTGCATGGAATCAGTATCGACGTGAAAGTCCTCTACCTGATTGGGAGTGAGGAAGATTAAAGAGGTTTTCCCATAGGTCCTTCTGTCTGCGATTTTCCACTTAGACAAATTATCTATACTTAACTCATTGGCGCATTCGCAAATTACTAACGAATCTTTTTTTAACCAATTACCATCAATTAAATTTTTCAGTACAGGGGAGTAAATATTACTTTGATAAGGAGGGTCAAAATAGACTAGATCAAATTTTCTATTTGCTTTATCTATATGAGAAAGATATCTTTTCTCCTGGTGTTCATAACCTTTTTTTAGCCATTTAACTACATCATCATTTATTAATTCAAAACTTTTTTCTCTACTAATAATTTGGGATACATGTTTTAGGTTTTCTTTGCAGACTTTGGATACCAATCTATTTATCTCAACTGCAATAACAATTGAAGCACCTTTTTGCAATGCTTCGCATCCCATCACTCCACTACCACTACATAAATCTAACCAATTAGAATTTAAAACTTTTCTACCAATAATGTTCATTACAGCTTCTCTTACTAATGATGTTGTTGGTCTAGTACCATTAAAAGATGGGCTTTTTATTTTAAGACCACTAATAAGCTTCATACTACTTTTCTGGTTGAATTAACCTTTCTCATTCACCCACTTTAACCAAGAATCTAGTAAACTCTTTCCTGCAATACCAGATTTTTCTGGATGAAATTGGCAAGCTCCTATATTATCCCTCCAAACAATTGCAGTTATATCTTCTCCTCCAAAACTTACTGTTGCGGCAAGATCTTCTGCTAGTGGAATTGCCGAGTATGAATGTACAAAGTACATCCATTTTGAATTACTTTGTTCTTCTAGTAAAGGACATTGTTTTTTTTGCTTGAGAGGCGACCAACCCATATGAGGTATCCTTTCAGGTTGATTTTTTGGCAAAGAAGATACATGGCCCTTTAGGAGACCCAGCCCAGATAAATTTCCTTCATCACTACTTTCAAACATTAATTGTAAGCCTAAACATATTCCGAGAAGAGGTTTTTTGCTTTGCACCCATGTTTTAATTTCAGGTATTAGATTGGTTTTTCGTAGATTTTCCATTGCTGGATCAAAAGAACCAACTCCTGGAAGGATTAGAGCCTTGCAATTAGTTAAATCTTTAGGACTTTTTATTAACTTAGTGGTTTGCTTGAGTCGTCTTAAGGATTGTTGAACAGAGTAAAGATTACCCATTCCATAATCTATTAGACCAATATTTATGTTCACTTAACAAGGTTAATTTGATTCATTAAAAAGCTTTTTAGATTCAAAGATGCTTTGAAAGAGTCCCTGACAGTGTTGCTTTTGGAACGGCACCAACAACTGTATCGACTTTCTGCCCACCTTTGAAAATCATTAACGTAGGAATACTTCGTATTCCGTATTGACTAGCAACATTTGGGTTCTCATCAGTATTTAATTTGCAAACTTTGATTTTACCTTCAAAATCTTTGGATATTTCATCAACTATAGGAGATACCATCCTGCATGGTCCACACCAAGGAGCCCAAAAATCAACCAGAACAGGCACATCACTCTGAAGTACCTCCTGCTCAAATGATGAATCAGTTACTGCTGCAGCGCTTGACATACCTTTGAAGACTATTTAACAGGATTTAATTATTTTATTTTGCCGAATAAAATCAATTCTGCCATAAGTTCGTTTTGATATAGGTCCTCAAATCTTTCATGAGTCAACTATAGCAGTCAATTTGAGGAGATTCTAATGCTTTACCTTTCAAGTTATTGCTTCAATAAACGAAACTAATTTTCATTTTTCAACCTTATGGCCAAATTTATTTGCCCATACCCAATTGCTGTGCTTTTTGATATACCTTGCCTTCTGTAAGTAGTGATGGAGCTATAACGATTTCTACCTTTTGCATTTCTTTAATATTTTTTGCTCCTAGTGTTCCCATGGAAGTTTTTAGAGCTCCTAAAAGATTTTGAGTTCCATCATCAAGACTTGCAGGTCCGCGTAAGATTTTTTCTAGACTGCCAGTAGAACCAACGTTAATGCGAGTACCTCTTGGGAGTACAGGACTCGGTGTTGCCATCCCCCAATGGAAGCCTCTTCCAGGAGCTTCGTTGGCTCTTGCAATAGGGGATCCAATCATCACCCCATCAGCTCCGCAAGCAATGCATTTACAAATATCACCTCCGGTAACAATTCCCCCGTCTGCAATTATTGGAATATATTCCCCAGTTTCTTTCATGTGCTCATTTCTTGCTGAGGAACAATCTGCAATTGCTGTGGCTTGAGGGGTGCCAATTCCAAGAACCCCTCTTGAAGTACATGCTGCTCCCGGCCCAATTCCTACTAAGATTCCTTTAGCACCAGCCTTCATAAGATTTAAAGCTACGTCATGGGTTACGCAGTTCCCTACCAGTACAGGAATAGGCAAGCTTTGACAAAGTTTAGAAATATCAAGACTCTTTCGCTCTGACGGTCCAATATGTTCGGTAGATACAACAGTTGCTTGCAGGAAAAACATGTCAGCACCAGCACTGACTATCGTTTCCTTATATTTTATAGCGGCTTGAGGTGTTGCGCTTATAGCTGCAATGCCTCCATGAGATTTAATTTCATTAATCCTTTGAGTTATTAACTTCTCTTGTATAGGTTTGCTATATATCTCCTGCATAAGTGGTACAAATTCCGTTTTAGCAACAGATGTGATTCGATTTATGACTTCTTTGGGGTTTTCGTATCTGGTTTGAATCCCCTCAAGATTAAGTACACCTAAAGCACCTAATTTTGAAAGAGCAATTGCCATACCTACATCGACTACTCCATCCATAGCGCTGGCAATTATTGGAATTTCTAATTCTTTGCCTCCTATATTTAAAGAGGTATCAGTTATATCAGGATCAACAGTTCTTCCTCCTGGTACAAGGGCTATTTCGTCGATACCAAATGCTCGACGAACAAACTTTGAGTGGCCGAGTTGAATATTCAAATCAGAATTTAATAAATTTTGGACAAGTTACCAAACGATTAGGGTAATTAAGATTTTGGTTGTTAATAACAGATGTTTTTTAATTAGGACCATTTTTATCTAAAACGGATTGCTTACCCAAGGTTTGTGAGTGCATCAACAATTTTTAAAATAATTTCCTCTCTAAGCCCCTTTTTTGGTCTTTCATAGTGCTTTTAAGCACGTATCTCTGTCAATTGATCTTGTTTCGAGATAACCTAAAGCTTGGTAGAACACTCCTTCATGGCTGATTCTTCGGAACCCAATAGCGGTGTTCCTGGCGAATTCGAAGATCGGATAATCCAGACAGATCTGCGCAATGAAATGTCGCGTTCCTATTTGGAATATGCGATGAGCGTAATTGTTGGCAGGGCTTTGCCTGATGCAAGAGATGGCCTCAAGCCAGTGCATAGAAGAATTCTTTATGCAATGTATGAATTGGGGTTAACTAGTGAGAGACCTTATAGAAAATGTGCTCGTGTAGTAGGTGAAGTTTTAGGTAAGTATCATCCCCATGGAGATACTGCTGTTTACGACGCATTAGTAAGAATGGCTCAGGACTTCTCTATGAGAATGCCTTTGGTTGATGGACATGGAAATTTTGGTTCTATAGATAATGACCCGCCTGCAGCAATGAGGTATACAGAATCTAGACTTCAATCACTTACTCAAGATAGTCTTCTTGAAGATATAGAGTCAGAAACTGTTGATTTTATAGATAATTTTGATGGTTCACAGCAGGAACCAACTGTTTTACCTGCTCGAGTACCACAGCTTCTATTAAATGGGTCTTCTGGGATAGCGGTTGGTATGGCAACTAATATTCCACCTCATAATCTTGGCGAGTTGATTAATGGCTTAATGGCTTTAATCTCGAACCCTGAAATAACGGAGAAAGAAATTTTTAAAATCATTCAAGGCCCTGACTTCCCTACAGGAGGGCAAATTCTTGGAAGGAATGGAATCAAGGAAACTTATTTAAACGGACGAGGATCTATAACGATGAGAGGAGTTGCTGATATAGAAACAATAGAACTTCCAGGTCGCCCTGATAGAGATGCGGTGATCATCACTCAATTGCCTTATCAGACAAATAAAGCAGCCTTAATTGAAAGAATTGCTGATATGGTTAACGATAAGAAGTTGGAAGGTATTTCCGATATAAGAGACGAAAGTGATAGAGATGGAATGCGTATTGTTGTTGAGCTCAGGAGAGATTCATACCCTCAAGTAGTTTTAAATAATCTTTTCAAGCTTACTCCTCTTCAGTCAAATTTTAGTGCCAATATGCTGGCCCTTGTTAATGGTGAACCTGTCACATTGTCTATCTTGAAGATGTTGCAAGTTTTCCTTGACTTTAGAGTAGAAACTATTCAAAGGAGAACAAATTATTTATTGAGAAAAGCTGAGGAAAGGAACCACCTCTTACTTGGTTTATTATTGGCTTTAGATCAATTAGATCCAATAATTGCTCTAATTAGAGCAGCCTCTGACACTTCAGTAGCAAAGAGTCAGCTTCAGGAATTACATGGTTTAACTGATGTGCAGGCAGACGCAATCCTACAGATGCAGTTAAGGAGACTTACTGCATTAGAAGCAGATAAAATACGCTTAGAACATCAAGATCTTCTTGTAAAAATAGCTGACTTTAAAGATATTTTGGCTAATAAATCAAGAGTTTTTGATATTATTGAAGATGAATTATCTAAACTAAAAGAAAAATACAATACACCAAGAAGAACTGAGATTCTAGATTTAGGTGGAGGTATAGAAGATATTGATCTTATTGCTAATGAACGTTCTGTTGTTCTATTAACTGAAACAGGTTATTTAAAAAGAATGCCTGTAAATGAGTTTGAAGCTACTAGTCGAGGAACTAGAGGTAAATCTGGTACTAGAAGTCAAGGAGAAGAAGAAGTTAAGCTGTTTATTAGTTGTAATGACCATGATAATCTTCTCCTCTTTAGTGATAGAGGAGTTGCATATACTTTGCCTGCTTATAGAGTTCCACAATCAAGTCGATCTGCTAAGGGAACCCCAGTAGTTCAGTTATTGCCTATCCCAAGAGAAGAAGCTATTACCTCATTACTCTCTGTATCCTCTTTTGATGATGATAATCATCTCTTAATGCTTACAAAAGGGGGATATATTAAAAGAACGTCAGTTTCAGCTTTTAGTAAAATCAGGGCAAATGGATTGATAGCCATAAGTCTTGAAGAAGGAGATGCGTTGACATGGGTGAGGTTGGCAGCTTCTGGGGATAGTGTTTTGATTGGTTCAAAAGCAGCTATGACGATTCATTTTCGGTTGGATAATAATGAATTAAGGCCTTTAGGAAGAACAGCTAGGGGGGTTAGATCAATGAATTTAAGGGATGGGGATTCATTAGTAAGTATGGATGTCTTGCCAAGAGAGTTGGCCGATAGAATTGCTGGAAGTGATGGTGAAGATTCAGAAGTAGATCTAGAAGAAGAAAGTATTTCCAATGGTCCTTGGGTTTTGGTCGCATCTGCTGATGGTTTAGGGAAGCGAGTGCCTGTTACGCAATTTAGGCTTCAAAAACGTGCAGGAATGGGCTTGAGGGCAATGAAATTTAGAAAGCAGAGTGATTCCTTAGTTGGATTGAAAGTCTTGGGAGAAGGGGAAGAGTTGCTTTTAGTTACTGAAAAAGGTGTCATTGTAAGAACTAGTGCTGATAAAATTTCCCAACAATCCAGAGCTGCAACAGGGGTTAGACTTCAGCGCCTTGATACTGGAGATCACCTTGCTGAAGTTGTTCTAGTTCCACCTCAACAATCGATCCAAGAGCAAGGCGAAGATTCACTTTCAGAATCTGAATGTGCGGCCGATGACATTACATCAGTAGAAAAAAATTGAGAGATTGTTCAGATGTTTTGGTTATGGGGGCTGGGCCTGCAGCCCTTTCCATTGCTTCTGAGCTAGTTCAGAAAGGTTTGAAGGTAAGTGCACTTGCATCTCACTCGCCAGAAAAACCATGGACTAATACTTATGGGATCTGGGCAGAAGAACTAGAAGCTCTAGATATGGCCTCATTACTTGGGAGTCGCTGGAAAAATACTGTTAGCTATTTTGGTGATGGAGTTAGCAAAGATGGGAAAAAACCAGTTGTACATAATTTCGATTATGGATTATTCGATCAGTCACTTTTTCAATCAAAGCTTTTAGAAAAATGTTCTGGCCTTAATTGGATTATTGAAACTGCAGAAAATATTCGGTATAGGGATCTGATAACTGAAGTTATTTGTACTTCAGGCAAAATTTATAGAGCAAGAGTAGTTATAGATGCAAGTGGCCATAGAAGTCCTTTTATAAAAAGACCAGATCAAGGGCAAGTTGCTCAACAAGCAGCTTATGGAGTTGTAGGAAGATTTAGTTCTCCACCAGTAGAAGATAATCAATTCGTGCTCATGGATTTTCGCCCTGATCATTTAACTAAAAATGATTTAAAAGAGCCACCTTCGTTTTTATATGCAATGGACTTTGGTGAAGGAATTTACTTTGTAGAGGAAACATCTTTAGCCTATTTCCCCCCTATTTCTTGGACTAAATTGAAAGAAAGATTGCTGTTAAGACTTTCTCATCGAGGAATAGTAATTGAAGAAACTATTCATGAGGAACATTGCTTATTCCCCATGAACTTATCATTGCCTTTTCTTAATCAGCCCCTATTGGGTTTTGGTGGTTCTGCAAGCATGGTTCACCCGGCTT
The DNA here is from genome assembly GCF_027359375.1 of Prochlorococcus marinus str. MIT 0919. Classification (NCBI taxonomy): domain Bacteria; kingdom Bacillati; phylum Cyanobacteriota; class Cyanophyceae; order Synechococcales; family Prochlorococcaceae; genus Prochlorococcus; species Prochlorococcus marinus. The sequence continues at coordinate 515,681 of NZ_CP114779.1, read as the reverse complement.
CGGGCTATATGGTGGGAGCCCTTTTAAGGAGAGGACCAGCTTTGGCGGATGAGCTTTCTAGAGCTATTTCAATTAAGCCTGAATTGGATTCAGCAAATTTAGCCAAGAGGGGTTGGAATGTGCTTTGGTCCCGTGATCTTGTATTAAGACATCGACTTTACCAATTCGGTTTGCAACGCCTAATGAGTTTTGATGAAGATCTTTTGCGAAGTTTTTTTGCATCATTTTTTAAATTACCAAAAGAAGATTGGTCAGGGTTTTTAGCTAATACTCTTCGCCTACCCAGGTTAGTAGTTGTTATGGTGAGATTATATTTCATTTCACCTTTAAGAGTTAAATTAGGAATGCTTGGCTTGTTGAGAAAATAACTTGAATTTTTGAAAGTCAACACCAATCATTTGCTTGAATTAAGGGGAAAATAGAGTCTTCTTTTTCTAGTTTTAGAATATCTGATTCCTCTATAACCTTTTCAGTTTCTATGCACTCTATTAACTCCCAAAATCTACTTAAATGTCTATGAATCCTTTCTTTTGCAAGCTCTGTTGTTGTACCTGCTCTTAGAATAAAGCTCCAATCAGAAGATTGCGCAAGAAGTAGTTCGCGAGCAGCTTGTTGCAGCAACCTTAAATCAAATTTGCTTGAAACACCCTTTGAGCAAATGTTTACCATTGCTTTGCCAGCTTTGCTCCATTCGTTTACAACCCAATCATTACTTTCATTAAGCCAATATTTATGAAAGCCTCCTTGTCCCCAGCTAGATGGACATGGCTCACATAATTGTAAAACTGAGTTTTTTACTAGAAATTCCTTTAAAGTTGTAAATCTGACATTTTGTTTGGCTGCTTGCTTGAAAAGCTCTCCTATAAATAATGGGCCTTCAAACCACCAATGGCCAAAAAGTTCAGCATCGAATGGTGCCACTAATAATGCATTTACATTAGTTTCCTTGTTTATTTTCAATAGTTGATTCTTCCTTCCATTCAGATAGTCTTTTGCATCTTCTTTTATTTGTTTTAAAGCATCTATTGGTTCATACAACTTCTTGTCTTCCAGGGTTGAATGCACGCTAACTTTGTGAAGTTTTAAGCCAAGAGGTCTGGGATCTTGAATGCCAAATTCGTTTAATTGTTCTAAAGGCAAATCCCACCCTATGTCTCTATGGAATTCACGATATCTTTGGTTCCCTGGATAACCTTCTTTTGCCGACCAAACCGGAAGTGTTGAGTCACTATCGCGTCCAAAGAATGCGATTCCATTTTTAGTACAGATTGGTGCATAAACTCCATATCTTGGCCTTGGTTTTGCATGGAGTACTCCATGCCCATCTAATACTGAATAACGAAGTCCTGCTTCGCGTAATAAATTGTCAAGGCCTTCATAATATGCACATTCAGGAAGCCAAATGCCTTGGGGCATTTTCCCAAAAAAACGCGCATGTTCTCTGACTGCGGTTTTAAGTTGTCCTCTTACAGTCTCTGTATTTTCTCTTAGAATTGGTAGGTATCCGTGTGTTGCTGCGCACGTAAGAATATCAATAGCATTTAATCTTTCTAGCTCAATAAATCTTTTAATTAATTCTCCCTGGCATTTAAGCCAATTATCTAATTGATTGTTTATAACCTTTATTAGATGTTCCCCTGCTTGATTTTGTGCTTGGGCGTTTGTTCTTAAAATTTTTAATCTAAGTTTTATCCACTCAGGGAAGCGATTTTTTAGATCTTGGTCGTCGAGCAAGGAAAGCAGTGTTGGGGAAAGGGATATTGTTAGCTTAGGATTTTCATTTTTGTTGTAAAAGGATTTTTCTATTACCTCTAGTAAAGGTAAATAGCATTCCATTAGAGCCTGAAAGTACCAGTCTTCCTCTAAAGAACCTGGTTCTGCAGACCTTACATAGGGAAGGTGTGCATGAAGTATTAGAGCCAGGTTCCCTTTAATCAATTGCTTAAAACCTATTTGTATAATTTAGAATGGTTATCATCTAGTTAGAATAAAAGTATTATTGGAATTAAATAAGGTCATTTTCATTTCATGGCCAAAGATCCAGGAAGAGTTCTTATTTTTGATACCACCTTAAGAGATGGTGAGCAGTCCCCTGGTGCCAGTTTGAATTTAGAGGAGAAACTTGCTATAGCTCATCAACTGGCAAGATTGGGTGTTGATGTAATTGAAGCCGGCTTCCCATATGCCAGTCAAGGCGACTTTACTGCCGTTCAAAGGATAGCTGAGCAAGTAGGAGGAGAAGATGGACCTATTATTTGTGGTTTGGCTAGGGCATCTAAAGCAGATATAAAAGCTTGCGGTGAGTCTCTCGCCCCCGCACCTAATAAAAGGATTCATACTTTCATTGCAACTAGTGATATTCATCTAGAACATAAACTCAAGAAGCAACGTTCAGATGTACTGGATATAGTCCCTGAGATGGTTTCCTATGCAAGAACTTTCGCAGATGATGTGGAATTCTCATGTGAGGATGCAGCTAGGAGTGATCCTGAATTCCTTTACGAAGTTATTTTTAAAGCAATTTCTGCTGGTGCAGGGACTATAAATATTCCAGATACAGTTGGCTATACAACACCTGCAGAATTTGGAGACCTGATTAAAGGAATAAATAATAATGTAAGTAATATTGACGAGGCTGTCCTATCAGTTCATGGTCACAATGATTTAGGTCTTGCAGTCGCAAATTTTCTTGAAGCAGTAAAGAAAGGTGCTAGGCAGATGGAATGCACCATTAATGGAATAGGCGAAAGAGCAGGGAATGCTGCATTAGAAGAATTAGTTATGGCGTTGCATGTAAGGAGAAGCTACTACAATCCATTCTTTGGTAGAGATCCTGAAAGCCCTACGCCTCTTACCGCTGTTCGAACTGAGGAAATAACAAAAACCTCTCGCTTGGTTTCGAATTTAACTGGAATGGTAGTTCAACCAAACAAGGCCATTGTTGGGACTAATGCTTTTGCTCATGAATCTGGTATTCACCAAGATGGAGTGCTAAAGAATCGTCTTACTTATGAAATAATTGATGCTCGCACTGTTGGGCTTGCAGATAATAGAATCTCACTTGGTAAATTAAGTGGGCGGAGTGCTGTTAGAGCCAGGTTGGAAGAGTTGGGATATGACTTGACAAGAGAAGATTTAAATGAAGCTTTTGCAAGGTTCAAGGATTTGGCAGATCGTAAAAGGGAGATTACAGATAGGGACCTTGAAGCAATAGTCAGTGAACAAGTTATGCAACCTGAAAGTAGATTTCAAGTGAAGTTAGTTCAAGTTAGTTGTGGAACAGCTTTAAAACCAACTGCAACTGTCACCCTTGCTGATCAAGATGGAACTGATAAGACTACCTCTGCTATAGGTACAGGTCCAGTTGATGCTGTTTGCAAAGCTCTAGCAAGCTTGTCAGGGGAAAATAATGAGCTTATAGAATTTTCTGTGAAGTCAGTAACTGAAGGTATAGATGCATTGGGGGAGGTTACAATAAGGTTAAGGAAAAAAGGGAAAATTTTCTCAGGACATTCAGCTGATACGGACGTTGTAGTTGCAGCTGCACAAGCTTATGTTAATGCGCTTAATAGACTTGTTTCCTCAGAAGCAAAGAATTCTATTCATCCTCAATATGATGTAGTGAAAGCAAATCTTTAAAATCCGTTTGGTTTTTGAACAAATAGGGTATAAGCTTTTTGAGTGACGGTTAGGTAATCGAACATAATTATGATTATGCAAACATCCATCTATAGGCTTGTTGGATTTGATGGGCTCCCTCATCCCGTTCTAGATACCCCTTATGAATCAATGGATGCAGCTGAAGGAGCAGCTAGGAATTGGGTTTCTGCTCAAGGATTTGCTGAAGGAAATAGCAATTCTATTTTTGGTATAGAGGTAAAAACATCTAATGGATCATGGAGAACAATTAGATACTCTTGACTGTTTAGGAGCTTTTTCTTAGAAATTGGATAGTACGAAAGGTTCTTTCGATGTGGGTAAGTATTGATTTGTGCCTCCTGCCATTAGGAGTAGGAGATTCACTTTCTCCATACATAGCAGCTTGTAAAGAAATAATTGAGGAAAAAGGTCTTGATTACGAACTAGGGCCAAATGGAACTGCAATAGAGGGAGATTGGGAGGAGGTTTTTCAATGTGTAAAGGCCTGTCATGAAGTAGTTCATTCTTTAGGTGCAAATCGTATCTATTCAGCTTTGAAGGTAAATACTCGCAATGACCGTTACCAATCTTTTCGTGAGAAGGTTCAAAGTGTAAGTTCTGCTTCTTATAAGCAAAAGTTGTAGCAGTTATAATTTATTAACTTCGTATCAATCATTTGCCAAAATTAATGCCATTCTCAATTTAAGAGCTATTTTTTAGTAATTAATATAAGTCCTTTTAATGAGAGCTAGTTTAAGAGGTTATTGGTTCCTTACCTGGCTAGGATTATTCTCAAATATAGGGGCGATAATCTTTTTTGCATTTGTTGTGAGTTTTTATAACCCAAGTTTTAGAGTAGGAAATATAAGTTTTTCAGCAGGCATCCATTGGCCTTCGGCTGTTGTTGGAATAGTAGCCTGTTCTGGACTTCTGGCTGAAAGGCGTTGGGGAGTAATTTTAGCAATAGTTGCTTTGTCGATGACAATTATAGGTTGTACTAGCCATGCAATTTTTTTGATCCAAAGTGAGAAATACTTTTCTGATTTAAGTATAATTGCATCTTTAATATCAGCCCTTAATTTAATGGCTCTTATTTATTGGTGTAGACCTGCGCATAGAAAAACGAAGAGAATTCGTTTATAGCATTGATCTTTATAATCAAATACTCTAGTTTTACTTTTTGAATATTTTCATAATTTATTTGTAAAATTTAGGCTGGATATGCTGTTTTGAAAGAACTCATAGGATACTGAATCCTTCTATGTCTCATCCGTTTCCAAACACTTACAAAAGCTCGTATAACTAATTCAATTTCAGATTTTGAAAGACCACTATCTAAAAGCTGCCCATCAAGTTTCCTGGAATTAATTATTTTCCTAATGGTTTTACTGGCTTCTTCATCAGTACTTTTGGGCCCTAAGGCTCTTAAGGCAGCTTCACAACCATCAGCAAGCATAAGTATGGCAGTTTCCTTTGACTGTGGTATTGGACCTTTGTACCTAAAACTGGATTCCCGCGTCGAAGGATCCAACTCTTTTGCTTTATGAAGGAAATATCCCATCTTTAGAGTCCCTTGATGCTCTGGGATGAAATCTGCTATGGGACTAGGAAGCCTGTGCTTTCTCGCAAGCTTTATTCCTTCATCAACATGAGCTTGCAGTATTTCGGCACTCTTAAAAGGGTTTTGCAATGCCTCATGAGGGTTGACACCATCCCCTTGATTTTCTATAAACCATTCTGGTGCATGTAGTTTGCCAATATCATGGTAAAGAGCCCCTGTTCTTATTAGATCAACATCTGCTTCTATAATCCGTGCACCTTCCTCGGCTAAACCACAAATAGTAAGAGTATGTTCAAAGGTCCCAGGAGCTTCTTTGGACAGCCTTCTCAAAAGAGGCCTTTCTTGATCTGAAATTTCCATCAATCTCGCTCTTGTTAATAATCCAAATGCATTTTCAATAATCGGTATTAATAAGACAGTAAACATAAGCATTGCCCCTAAAACCAGAGCCTCTGTAATGAGAGTTTCTGAATTAGGTGAAAGTCTTCTCCAAGCACTTCCTGAAGAAGATATTTGCGTTCTTAATAAAACCCATTGGCTTAATAGGGCACCAAAAGGAAAGAAAACTACTACTTGTAATAGTTGAGCTCTGCTTCTCATGCGCCCTCCTAAAAGAGCTACAAAAGCAGAAGCAATAACAGCGATAATTAGCCTTCCTTCTCCAATTCCACTTACGGGAACTGGCCACAAAAGACTTGCAATGCCTAGCCACCCCAAAGCGGAAGTTGTACCAATGCCTTGAGATAGCAGTAGCATTGGAGGCATGAGAATTTGCAATGGACTTATTGCTGCACCAAACCAGTCTTTACTTACCTGGACAATAAGAAGTAATCCAAGTGCAAGTAAGCCATGCTTAGATTTTAAGGAAGGCTTATCTTTTTTCATCAACATTAGTAATACTAAACAGCTTGCAATTGCTTCGCTAAAGCTGCAAATCCATTCAAAAGGTCGAGGACTTCTTTTTATAAGACCAAAGTAATCTAGTACGGCATAACCTTTTGATGTTATTTCTTCTCCTTTTCTAGTAATAAGATCCCCTTTCTTAACTTCTATTTTGGGTATGCTTTGCTTTGTTATTAATTCCTCAAGCAATTGCTGGCTTCTTGCAGGATCATGACGGAGGTTGGTATTCCCATAGAAGCTTGTTGCAATTATTTTTGCAGCTAAATTTATTGATGAATTATCTTGTTGATTACTTGGATTTAGATTATATTTAGCTGCATTAAATATTTGGTCATATGCAATAGTTTTTATAAGACCTTGTTTAAGCATCTTTCTAGATGATGAAATAATTTCTTCACTCCACTTAACTCTTTCTTTGTTTGATTGATTTAATAACCAGGTCCTTTCTTTTGGAGTTAGATTAACAGGTCCTATAGGAAAAGAGTCATTGCTCAATGCTACTTTCTCTAAATAATCAAGTTTTTTAATTAATATTCCTTCGATTTTTTTAGATTCTTTTGCATCAATTATTTGGACTGATGTTCTAGATATTAAATCAGTTTTTTGCTGTTCAAGTGCAGCACTATCAACTACTAAGGCATTCTCAGGGGCATTTGCATCAAATAAAGCTAGGTCACCGGGCTTTACGTCAGGAACAGCTAATAGTTTGTAACTGGAAACAATTGCTATTAAAACACAGACCATCAAAAGAACCACTCTGTCAGCCAAAGCCCAGTGACTTACTGACCTTCTTGGCGACTGACTATCTATTAAGCCTCGCCAAAAGCTTTTTATGCGTAGAATTTTTGCCAAAGCTCTTTGATACTGAACATAACCCTAGCTATTAATGAAAAGCATGCTTTCTCTTACATTAGCTCTATACAATGGTCAATAAACTAGATGGAAAGAAATTAGCCAATGAAATTGAGCTAAGAATCAACCAGGCAATAACTGATGGTATTAATGAGTCAGGGCGACCTCCTGGTTTGGCGGTGATAAGAGTCGGAGATGATCCTGCTAGTGGAATATATGTATCTAATAAAGAAAAAGCTTGTAAAAGAGTTGGAGTAAAGAGTTTTGGTTGCCATTTTAAAGCAAATACTTCTGCAGAAGAAATTGTTCAGCAAATTAGGAAATTGAATAATAATGTCCACGTTGACGGCATTTTGTTGCAACTCCCTCTTCCTTCTCATTTGAATTCAGAGGAACTTCTAAAGCATATTGATCCTGAAAAGGATGCTGATGGTCTTCATACAATTAATTTAGGACGATTAATTAAAGGTGAGCTAGGTCCAAGATCATGCACTCCTGCAGGGGTAATGGCTTTACTAGCTAAAAATCAAATTAGATTAAAGGGAGCAAAGGCTGTTGTAATTGGCCGAAGCATTCTTGTTGGAAAACCCATGGGGCTAATGCTTCAAGCGGCTAATGCAACTGTTACTCTTGCTAATTCATATACGGTTGACCTCCCTGAGATAACTACACAAGCAGATTTATTAGTTGTGGCAGCTGGGAAACCAGGCTTGATTGGCATTGAACATGTTAGAAAAAATTCAATAGTTGTAGATATTGGTATTCATAGGGTCCCTAATAAGGAGCAAGCTGGTCATAAACTATGTGGTGATGTACGTTTTGAGGAAATTCAAGATCATGTTGCTGCCATTACTCCTGTACCCGGTGGGGTAGGTCCTATGACTATTGCAATGTTGCTTGTAAACACTGTTATTGGTTGGCAGCAGCGTTGCGGTTTATCCTTGAGTCTTGGAGATCTGCTTCCATGAAGTTTTGACTCCTGAAAAAATTTTGTTCCTTAATTTTTTTCATGGATGAAGCGGTCAGCTCTATTTTTGATTTTGGCGCTTATTTGGCTAAGGCAAAAGCGCGTGTAGAAGCTGCTTTGGATAGCTCTTTAGGCCCTGAGCGTCCAGAGGAATTAAGACAGGCTATGAGGTACTCGCTTCTTGCGGGGGGTAAAAGGCTTCGCCCTATTCTCTGCTTAGCGGCTTGTGAATTAACTGGAGGCGATTCTGACGCTGCTCTTCCAACGGCAGTTGCCATAGAAATGATTCATACGATGTCGCTTATTCATGATGATTTGCCTGCTATGGATAATGATGATTTAAGAAGGGGTCGCCCTACAAATCACAAGGTATATGGTGATGCGATAGCAATTTTGGCTGGAGATGCTCTTTTGACTAGGGCTTTTGAGATGGTATCTATGCGTAGTGCCAATGTGCCTTCTGAAAGACTTTTAAGAGTTGTAGGAGAGCTGTCTTTGGTGGCAGGAGCTCCTGGCCTGGTAGGAGGTCAAGTTGTTGATCTGGAATGTGAAGGTAAGGATGTTGACTTGGAAACACTCGAATATATTCATATTCATAAAACGGGTGCCTTGTTAAAAGCTTCGGTTGTATGTGGTGCATTAATTGGCGGAGCAAATGATGATTTATTAGATGCACTTAGAACTTATTCAAAAGCTATTGGTTTAGCTTTCCAAATTGTTGACGATATACTTGATGTAACTTCCAGTAGCGAAGTGCTTGGTAAAACAGCAGGTAAAGATTTAATTGCAGATAAAACAACATACCCAAAGCTATTGGGTTTAGATGAATCACGAAGACGTGCAAATAAACTTGTCGAAAATGCTAAAGCTGTTTTGGACCCTTGGAAAAAAAATGCGGGACCTCTACTTTCGTTGGCTGATTACATCACGGCAAGAGATCGATGAGCTTTCTCCAGACAATTTCAACATCTTCTTTTAGTGAGCTGCTGGATAACACTTCTCTTGCATGGGGGCTTGCAGCTTGTGGAGTTGCGCAAGTTTCTAAATTGTTATTTGAACTGTTAATTAATAACAAATGGAGACCTTCTGTTTTGATTGAAACTGGTGGAATGCCTTCTAGCCATTCTGCACTTGTCACAGGGACTGCTTCAGGGATTGGTCTTCAGTTGGGTTTTGCTAGCCCAACGTTTGCTTTGGCGGCTACGGTTGCATTTATCGTCATGTATGACGCAAGTGGGATTCGCAGAGCTGCTGGGTTAATAGCTACACGTGTAAATCAGTTGTCTGCAGATAAATTTACTAAGTCTATAGAGATTCCTCTTAAAGAAAGTCTAGGCCATACTCGATTAGAAGTTTTAGTTGGTAGTTTATTGGGGCCTTGCATAGCTTTGCCAGGTATTGTTTTTATTGGTTCTCCTCTTCACTTAATTCATTCCTTTGGATCAATTATAGGGTGAAGGAAATTTCTTTAACTCTTGACCAGAAGAAAGCAAAAGAAGCTTTTGAATTGTGGCTAGATAAGACTTTTACTGGTGATCCTTTTATCCTTAGTGGTTTTGCCGGTACTGGTAAAACTTATTTGTCAGTTGATTTTTTAGATGAGGTTGAGCAACGAAAATTGTGTTGGACTGTTGTCGCCCCAACCCACAAAGCTGTAGGAGTTGTTAGGCGTGCATTACTGAAAAGTGACTTGAATCCAACTTTCTACCCATCCACTATTCACAGGTTGCTTCGCTTAAGATTAAAAAAGAAAGGCGACTTGGAAATTTGTGAATCAACAAGTCAAACGGCCAATTCTCTAGAGCAATTGAAGTTAGTCCTTGTTGATGAGGCTTCAATGATTAGTAGTACTCTTTTAGAGATAATTCTTGAATCTGCTCATGCTTTTAAAACACGCTTGGTTTTCGTTGGAGATCCTGCTCAACTACCTCCTGTAGGAGAAGAATATAGTCCTGTCTTTTCGCTTAAGAATGCCTCTTTTGCTGAGTTAACTACGGTTGTTCGCCATCAAGGACCTGTATTGCAATTGGCAACATTACTTAGAGACAAAAACTTTTCTTGTCCTCCTCCTCCTTGCTTTTCGACTTTAGATAAAGCAGAGCAATTTGTAAGCTCAATGAATAAAAATCTTTGGCTTGAATCTGCTAAATCTTCTTTGCTTACAGCATCAAAAAATAATGATCCAGATGCAGCGAGGATTTTATGTTATACAAATAGATACCTTGAAAGACTAATACCACATGCTCGTAGAGCTGTGCATGGGACACTTGCAGATAAGATGTCGGTTTTGCCTGGCGAGGTTCTTATTAGTAGACGAGCTGTTATGAGTAATGCGTCTTTAGAACAATCATTTTCAGAAGAAGAGCCTGGAATGCTTTTTAGTTCAAATACAGAATTGCTTGTAAAGGATGTAGGTTCAGAAATTTATGATTTTATGGATTCTGAACTAGCTGATAAATGCCCTATTGAAATACCAAGGCTTGATTCTTATACAGCAAAAATAAGTATTGGAACAAAGAATTTTTCAGTAAGGCTTTTACCAGAAGTTGATTCGATTTCTAGGAAATTACTGGACAGTTCACTAGATAAGATTTCTTTAAAAGCTAGAAAATCTACCGGGAAGGATTCTAAAATTTTATGGAAAATATTTTTTTATCTTCGAGATTCATTTGCCTATCTAAGCCCTGCTTCTGTTCTAACTGTTCATCGAAGTCAAGGAAGTACTTTTGAAGAGGTTTTTATTGCTTCAGATATCTTTTGGCCTAAAGATTTGTCTTTAAGAAGACAGCTCGCTTACGTAGCTGTTAGTAGAGCTAGTAAAGGTGTTTATCTTTTAGGCAGTCAAGAAGAGGACAACCAGGCAAATATATGGAACGAAAACTTTCAATCTATTTCTAATAATTAAAAGAATTTATTTAACAGCTTTAACAGCATTTAGCCATGAAGTGAGAACTGTTTCTGTACTAGGCCAATGAAGATGAACCCAGCTTGCATGAAAAATATTATTACTCCATCCCTCGTCTTTATAATTTGAGTACCAGCCTTTTGATTGCCATGGTGGAGATAGCTTTTCACCCAAAGCTTTTATATTATTATTTGCCGAAATATTAGGCTCATTAATTTTATGTAATGACCATCTATGAAACTCGTGACCAGTTAATGATTGATTAGAGCCAAGTAAGAGGCTATTTTTTGTAGACTTTAGCTTTCTATAACCTACTTCCAGAGCCCCTTGCTTAGCACTAAAAGGAAGTATCCCTGCCATTAAATGCGTTTTATTGTTTTCATCTTGAATTGAATTTCCAAGAATTAACATACCACCACACTCTGCATATATTGGACGAGTTCCAAAAAATCTTCGAATAGAATTTAAACTTTTTTGGGATTGACTTATTTCTTCGGCATGCAACTCTGGGAACCCTCCAGGAATAATGATTCCTTTCACTTCTTCAGGTATGGGCTCATCTTTGGTTATTCTCCATTGGATTACTTCAATGCCTAAGCTTTCTAGAGACTCCTCTAAGTCTGGATAGCAAAAATGGAAAGCTTTATCTTGTGCTATTGCGATAGGGATACTTTTTTCTTTTCTTGGCTTTTTCTGTGCAAATAACAATGTTTTATTTGCAACAATTACTGGGCTATTAGTTCTTAGTAGCTTTTCAAAATGCTCAAGGTTAAGATATCTCGATGCTACATCAGTCCATTGATTCATCTTTTCCTCAATTGATTGAATTTCATGTGCAGGAGCAAGACCTAAATTTTTACTTTTTAGGTGGAGGTATGGACTTGTTGGAAGACAACCAAGAATGTTGACATTTATTCTTTCTAAAACTTCCCTTAATAAAACCTCATGACGAGTACTGTTGACGTTATTTAAAACAACTCCTGCGATCTTAAGTTGTTTATCTTGCTCTATAAAACCTTTTACTAAAGCACCTAGAGAGGCAGCTTGTCCCCGCGAATTAACAATAAGAACTATTGGAAGTTTTAATAATCTAGCGATATCGGCAGTACTTCCATCTTCTGAACTTCCTACACCATCAAACAATCCCATGGCCCCTTCGATTAAAGCAAGCTCCGCTGATTGCGTAAATTTCTGAAAATTATTTTTAACCCATTCTGATCCGGACAAGACCACATCTAAATTTCTGCAAGGTCTTTTTGTTATTAGTGATAACTGTTGAGGATCTAAATAATCAGGCCCCACTTTAAATGTCTGTATACTTTTCTTCTGTGATTGCACCCATGATGCAAGAACAAGACTTAATAATGTTTTCCCACTGCTACTAGAAGGAGCAGAAATTATACATGTCATTTCCTTGGTTACTTGTCAACTGCTTAGTCTACTCCGCAGAGTTAATCAAGCCAAGCAATTTCGTTGCCAATGGAGCAGCATTTGCTAGTAAAGGGCTAGTGGAACCGCGACTGGTCGCAAGTAATCGTGCAACATCCATTTCAGTAGAGTTTTTTTGAATTGGCACAACTTCTTCTATTAGTTCCATGCTTGCCATGCCTCCTGCTTCTAGGCGCATGCATTCACCTGATTCAGAGGCAAGTATTACACATACTGAGCCATTAATTTTACCTTGTACTTTAGATATCAACCTTAAACCAATAATTTGTCCTGGGTGGATACTTGGTTTCCCGACTGGTAAAGGCATTAATCGGAAAATAACTGTTTGTTGATCCGGGCGGGTAAAATTTATATTAAAGCCGTTGAATTCTTTCGAGACTTCTTTCTGTAATTCCCAACCAAGTCTATCAGCAATCCAGGCGGCAAGAAGTAGTCCTTGAACAGGGTTATTGCCTTCAATGTCAATATCTATATTTGTTAGACTATTAAGTATAGATCGACGATCAGGTGGATCAAATACCATTGCCAAAGTCTCTCGCCACGTTCTAAGTCTCAGCCAATTCAGGTCATTAACTGCTTGGCCATTCTCAATAGTTGTTACAAGCAATTTAAGACATCGATGAGGCTCTCCCAACGCGCTATCAAGGACGAGTCTACGAATAGGTACGGCTAATTTGTCAAACAGGTCAGGATCCTCATCTAGCACTCCATTCCACCAAAGCCATGAGGGAAGGTCTTCAGGTATTAAATCTTCAACTATTTGAAGGCTACCTTTTAGTGAATCTAAATTGCCTCTTAGTACAACAACATCTCCGCATGCTGAATTCCCTCCTCCCTCCTCAGGTAATGGGCAATATGCTGCAACTAGAGCTTCAAGTGCATGGTCTTTTTCAATAGTTGGCGCCAGTGTAATTAGGCGCCTTGGCTGGAGATCACTGATGGAATTGTCTATATGCTGCCCTCTGAGGTCTTCGTGTGGAGGAGATGCTATTGATGTCTCGATTGCGGCTGCAACTTTTTCGTCAAAAGGTGGAGTTGAATGAGGCAAGTCCTTATCTAAAACTACTTTCCTTGCTGCTTCAATCATTTCATTCCTAGTATTACCAATAATCGGTTCTTTGAGCTTTTGTGTATTAACTAGCTTTTGTTCTAACCATGCCGGTTGCCAAATTAAAAGAGAGAATGTGTTTGCTCCTTTAGTGTCTATTTCCTCTTGGGCCCAAAGCTTATTTAAATAATTTGGTATTTCAGCAGGTGGCAATTGGAGTGGTGTTTGAAGTGTTAGTTGAGGAGACATTGATGACTTGGTTGGTTTTTAGAAAGGGAATTGATCAAGGTCTTCGCCAGAGTAGTTGGTCTTTAGCTAATAAGGCATCCGATTCCGCTGGACCCCATGTGCGTGCTTCATATTGATAAATCGGAAGCTGCCAAGGACTATCTTCTATTAATTCAAGTAAAGGTGTGTATAAGCGCCAAGCCGCCTCAACTTCATCACTTCTAGTGAAAAGAGTCGGATCGCCCAGCATCGCATCTGCTAAAAGCCTTACATAGCCTTCATCAGAAGGCTCTCCAAATGATTCGTCATATGAAAATTCCATCTCAACAGGCCTGCTTCGCATCCCTGAACCTGGTGATTTAACTTCAAAGCGAAATTCTGCTCCTTCATTGGGTTGAATTCTAAGAATTAATTGGTTTGACGTAGGACTTCCCCCAGCAGCATCAAAAAGGTGGACGGGCGCTTCTCGAAAAGTAAGTACAACCTCGCTTGTCCTTTTAGCCAGTCGTTTCCCAGTACGTATATAAAATGGCACGCCTTGCCATCTCCAATTATCAATAAAAAGTTTCATGGCTACATAAGTTTCTGTTGTGCTATTTGGATCAACACCAGGTTCTTGCCTATAACCAGCTATTGGATTTGCTTTGTTACCTCCTTTTGAGTATTGCCCTCTTACACAGCATTTCCATGGTTCTAATTCGTTTGCAAGGTGAGCTGCTTGAAGTACTTTCGCCTTTTCGTTCCTTATTGCTTCAGGGTCAAAATGCCCAGGTGGTTCCATTGCTGTTATCGCAAGCATTTGTGTTAAATGGTTTTGCACCATATCCCTTAACGCTCCTGAGCTCTCGTAGTAACCTGCTCTATCTTCTACGCCAACAGTTTCTGCAGATGTAATTTGAATGTTCGAGATATAATTTCTATTCCAAATAGGTTCGAAAATCGTATTAGCGAATCTTAAGACTAAGATATTTTGAACAGTTTCCTTCCCAAGATAATGATCTATTCTGAAAATTTGACTTTCTAGAGCACAGTTTTGCACTAGTTGATTAAGAGTTTGAGCGCTACTGTAATCACGTCCAAAAGGTTTTTCTATTACTACACGATTTCTTTTGGGATCATTTAATAGACCTGCATTCGCAAGTGATTTGCAGCCATTTGCGTAGAACTTAGGCGAAACAGAAAGATAAAAAGTTCTATTACCATGAGTTGCTTTTAAACGATCAATATCTTCCAATCTTTTAGCTAATTTTATTACATCTTCTGAATGTTGCAGGTCTACAGGCTCATAGAAAAGATTTGAGCAAAATTCTTCCCATTCTTTAGTGTTATTTATAATTTTATTTTCAAGCGATGAAGCCATCTTTTGACGGAATACTTCATCGGTCCATGGCCTTCTTGCACACCCAATAATTGCAAATTCACTTGGCAATCTCCTTTGCTTGAAAAGTTCAAACAAAGCAGGTATCAATTTCCTATGAGTAAGGTCCCCACTTGCCCCAAAAATCACCAGGCATTGTGGAGAAATAACTCTTTCTTGCCTGAGTCCTATTCTTAAAGGATTTGTAATCGGCATGATCAATTAATACCTCCCTTTGCCGATGATTGAAACTGCTAATGATTAAATTCAAATTAATTATCTAAAAGAAGCTATGTTTTGTTCTCAGATCACCAAAATTAAAAAATTACCTTTTCC
This sequence comes from Prochlorococcus marinus str. MIT 0919, assembly GCF_027359375.1. NCBI lineage: Bacteria > Bacillati > Cyanobacteriota > Cyanophyceae > Synechococcales > Prochlorococcaceae > Prochlorococcus > Prochlorococcus marinus. The sequence continues at coordinate 500,436 of NZ_CP114779.1, read as the reverse complement.
AAAAAATTGCCTCTCTATAACCAGTAAATCCTTTTATAGAGAGGCTTCTTTAAGTTATAGGTAGGCAAAAGTAGTTAAATCAATAAGTTTCAACATGCCATCTTCCTTGTTTCTTTAATTGAGGCCTTAGTTCGTCCCATTTCAACCCTTTTGAGGCAGCAGCTTTATTCATGGCTTCATCTATCCCAGGCTCCATACCCTTTAATCCGCATAGGTAAATATGAGTTTTAGGGTCCTCAATCATTGAGAATATTTCCTCTGCATGCTCAAGGACTCTGTCTTGTATGTACATTCTGCCTCCCTTTGAATTCTTTTGTTCTCGGCTAATCGCCTTTGTATAGCGCAGATTATTTGGGAATTGAGACTTGTAATGCTCAAAATCAGAATCGTAAAGAAGGTTTTCTGTTTTTGGAGCACCCATGAAAAGCCAAGCATTACCTTTGTAATTCCAATTGTTCTTTTGTCTCTCTGATGGCTCAAACATTTTGCGGAGATAAGCTCTCATAGGAGCTATACCTGTTCCTGTCGCAAGCATAATTATATTTGCGTCTTCATTGTCTGGGAGAAGCATTTCTTTCCCGACAGGCCCAGTTATTTTTACTTTGTCGCCTGGCTTGATATCGCAAAGATATGTAGAACATACCCCATCAATTGTTTGACCGTCTTTCTCATATTGAAGCTGACGCACACATAAAGAGACAGTGTCGCCTTTGAAATCATCTCCATGCCTTGTACTGGCAATCGAATAAAGACGTATCTTAAGCGGTTTGCCTTTGGCATCCTCACCTGCAGGAATGATTCCAATACTTTGACCTTCAACATATTTCAGCAATGGATCGCCATTAGCAAGATCAAAAGTTATGTGATGAACTCTGCCAATAGCTCCTTCCTTAAGAAGTGAATAGTTTTCTTTTACAGTGCCAATGAAGGGTGTTTTTGGCTTGTAAGTATTAACGGGAACATTTGCGTGTGCCTGCTTTTTAACTGTCTTGGCTGGAGCAGGAGGTGCTGATGTCGGTTTCTTTTCAGGAGTACTAGGGCTTGCCTGACTGGTTTTATCATTAACCTTGGTCTGGGTCCTTTTGAGGATAAATGATTGAATAAAGCCAAATACCCCAACAATGATGGGAATATGAGCGAGACCGCCGGCGATTACATTTGCTTCCGAATAAGACATTAAAAACTTAAAACCGATGTGGAGAATACCAATACATGGAGTTTATTGGCTCACATATTCGATTCTTTAGTTCACGTTTTGAGATTGGCACAAGTCAGAACATTTGCTTCATTCTCCCAAGAAGCTTTCTTTTTATGTATTCTTCCTTAGCTTTTGACGATTATTGGTTTTGTCTAGAGTTAAGGCTATTAAGAGTCCTCCTGAAGATGTTCCAGAAGGATATTTGGCTGCAATGGGAAGAAACGAGAGAACTATTGAGCAAACTATGGAAGTTCTGCCTAAAGGGACTAGAAGGCTTGCTGCTCAATTGCGAACAAGTGCCACCTTCGATGCCTTATGGACAATCCTTACTACATACGATCAATTAAGTAATTTCATACCCAATTTGAGCAGTAGTAAGTTGCTTTCTAGACAAGCTAATCGTGTAGAGCTAAGACAGGTTGGTTCTCAAGTATTTTTAGGATTTACTTTTACGGCAGAAGTCCTGCTTGAGCTTTTTGAAGAAAAAGACAAGGGACTTTTGAAATTTAATTTGATTGAAGGCGACTTTCGGCGATTTGAAGGATCATGGTTGATCACACCTTCGCAAAACAAGTGTGACACCTCACTGGTATACGAATTAACTGTGCAAGGAGCCTTAGGCATGCCTGTGGGGCTTATAGAAAATAGATTAAGGCAAGACCTGGCCAATAACCTGTTGGCCGTTGAGAGAGCCGCTCTAGGGACTGCGTAAAGCAATTGCAGTTTGGCTTTGATATTTATACCCCCAAGGGGATTCGAACCCCTGTCGCCTCCGTGAAAGGGAGGTGTCCTAGGCCTCTAGACGATGGGGGCGAGGCCGTGATCATTTAATTGATCACATTGTGAAAGTTACGGGCCAGGTTAACCCTGAGTCAAGCTTTGCTATGACTTGTCATCTCCATTCCACACAGGAACTGTAAAATGAAAACACGAACCTTTGCCTGGTTCAGACACTACCCAGATCTTGCCACCATGCACTTCAACAATGCGTCTGCACACTGAAAGGCCTATCCCGAAGCCAGCTGTATCACTGGATGTTTGGGGTAAACGTACTCGGTCTAAGAATATCCTTTGCTGTTCTTCTTCAGGTATCCCAGGACCATTGTCACAAATACTTACCTGAACCCATTGATTAGTTCTGTGTAACATTGTTATTGAAATAGTTTCACCATCTTTTGAAAATTTAAGTGAATTTTCTATAAGGTTTAAAAGTACTTGCCTCATTCTTCTCTGATCAGCAAAAACTTTTGGTAGGTCAGATGGAATATCTGTATTAACTCCTACACCCCTTGCTAGCCAAAACTTCTCTAGCTCAAGAATAACTTCCGCTGTGATACTTGTTAAATTAGCTTTTTGAGGATTAAACAATGCTTCCCATCTAGTACTACCAACTTCAAGTAAATCTTTTGATAATAGTTCGATTTCTTCAAGTCTCCTTTTAACTACTTCTTGAAATTTCTCTTGGTTAATTTGCCCAAGTTCTTGACTTTGCATTGCTAGAACTGCTGCTGATAAAGGAGTTCTTAATTCATGGGCAACCATCCTCAATAGTCTTTCCTGGGCCTCAACTCTTGCTGAAAGTGTCTCATTCTCTTGGCGCAATACGAGAAGTTCGTCTTCTAGAAGTAATTCTCTTCTTGTTAGTCCTCCATTATCATTTTCAGGGTTTCTAAGGTTTAAATCTACGCTACTTATAAGTCCCTCTTGCTCCCACCTTGGCAGCCAGTTTTTAAGTTGTTGAAAAATGGTACTTCCTGCAAAAATCTGTTTTGGCTGAGGGTTTATTTTTATTAATGCTGGGATTGCAACAAGCCTATGCAGCTCTAAAAGTTCTGGTTGCTCACTAGGATCAGATAACTGTAAGGAAATGTTGAAACCACATTCTTCAGATTCTAGGAAATTTACCAGTGAAATTATATCTTTGCGAGAAAGATGCTGCCTGTTTGCCACCAAAAGTAGTTTTAGATCCCTCCTTTCTTTTTTAGTAGCCACATCCAAACTAAGGCCTTTTCAATTGTTATGTATACATTAAGGTAATAGGAGTAACTTTCAAGATTTGCTAAATAAATGAAATCGATGAATTAAAAATTTTTCCACTCTAATGGTTTTAACTGACTCAAAAAAAGGGGGAGGCATAGATTCGCCCAGTCAAGAAGATAACTTTAGGATTAATTTTGATAATAATCTTAGACGTTGGTTTGGAAGAAACTTGGGAGAATGGAGGTCTAGGAGGCAATATTTTTTCGATGATGAGGATGTCTTAAATGTTGAAATGATCATTAAAATTGAAAAATATGTTGAGAGAACTCCGGGTGATCTTAGATATAGGTTTACTTGGATGACAGAAGATAATTCTGATTTCTTTAAAAAAAAGCCTTCTTATTCAAAAGAAGGCATTATAGAAGTATCTGTTTTAGGTCATCAACTTCATAGAAACAATTGCTACTTAAGTGAATCACCAGGTGTTTCAAGCATAAGACAAGTAGATGAGCATGAATTGATTTTTGAATCCAAATATGATCGCTGGTATGTATTAGAGCACACTAGATTAATAGATCAAGATCGTTATCGTTCTAGAGTTATTTATAGCTGGAATTCAGATAAATTAAGAATAGTAGAGAATCACCATGAAATTAGAATTCATGATGCACTTGGGTTAATAGAAGATGATTTATAAATGATAATTTCTGGGAATGAAGTATATTCATAAGGATTTAATTGGTTTTATTCACTTTTGAGAAAACTCACTTTCCTAAAGCCTAGTTTAATCCAAGCCAGAATGCTTTTCCTTTTGCTTGCTTTACTTTGCCTTGCCCCATACTCAGTTGCTGCTAAAAATAAAACAAAACCTGCAACCACAGAAGATACCTCTTTGTATAGGGGGTTAGGTGGCACATATATATGTAATGCAAGAGCTGCAGGTATAGAATTTCCTAAGGCTGTGGGAATTGCAGCAGCAACATATGTGCAAGTTTTAGAAGGCAGACATGGAGGGGTAATTAAGAGTGTTAGCAAGAAAAGATTGGAAAGAGAGCAATTATTTACTGGAGCAGAATTTCAGTTAGTAATAGCAGCAATGGATTTTTGCCCTGATCAAGTACCTGATGAAGTTAAAGAAAAAGTCAAGTCTACTCTTGATAAAGAGTTAAAGAAAAAGAATAAGTAACTTATTTATATAGATATCAACTAGTCGGTTTAAAGATTATCTAAACATTGAGCTAACAGAACTTTCTTCGTGTATTCTCCATATTGCTTCTCCTAGCATATTTGCTACAGATAAAACTTTTAATTGTTCAAACTTGTTGTTATCTAGCACTGGAATACTATTAGTCACAATTACTTGTTCAAATAAGCCTGGCTGAGACAGTCTGCTGTAAGCAGGCGGTGAAAAAACTGCATGGGAAGCGCAAGCTATAACTCTTTTTGCGCCCTCTTCCCTTAACAATTCTGCACCTGCACATATTGTTCCACCAGTATCAATCATGTCATCAATAAGAATGGCGGTTTTGTTTGCAACTTCTCCTATAACAGTAAGGCTTTCAGCAACATTATGAGCTGATCTTCTCTTGTCAATTATTGCCAAAGGTGAATCTTTCATTTGTTTTGCAAAAGCTCTTGCCCTTGCAACACCTCCAACGTCTGGTGATACAACAACTATTTCATTTAGATTTTTAGTCGATAAATAGTCAACTAATACGGGTGAGCCATAAATGTGGTCACATGGGATATCAAAATATCCCTGAATTTGAGCTGAATGGAGATCCATAGCAAGAACTCTGTCAACACCTGATTTGACAAGCAAATTTGCCGTCAACTTGGCAGTTATTGACTCCCTACCAGCCGTTTTCCTATCAGCTCTTGCATATCCGTAATAAGGTATGACTGCGGTAATCTGACTGGCTGATGCCCTCTTGCAAGCATCTACCATAATCATCAACTCCATTAGGCTGTCATTGACAGGGGCGCATGTTGGTTGAATTAGAAATACATCACATCCTCTAATTGATTGTTGTATTTGAATATAAAGCTCTCCATCTGCAAATCTCTTAGATACCAGTGGCACGCAAGGTATGCCAATATAGGCAGCTATTTCTTTGGACAAAGCAGGATTTGATGTGCCACTTATTATCCGAAGCCTTCTAGTGTCGTGGCTAATATTCTCTTGTTCAGTGCTAGCTGCGGTGAGAAAACTAGTCACGGTAGCTGCAAAAAATATCCTTTCTTATTGATGCTAATGCTCACAGTCCAACTAACCAAGCTTGTTAATAATCATATGTTCGGATAATGATTTCTACTCCAACTTTTTTTGTAGGAACCGGTCCATTGCCAGAATCTTCTATGAAGGCTGGATCACTTGCTTTGACAAGGTTTTGGGGATGCCAGTTAATCACAGCTTCTTGTGATCAGGAACCAAATAAGGTTATTAAAAGTTTGCAAAATAAAACTGTAATTGTTGAGCTCGTTGGTGATGCTGCGGTCTCAGGGTTTCCCGAGGGGAGTTGGTTGGAAGCTTTATCTGCTTGGAAGCTTCCAGTGGTTTTAATTACAATGCCATTACCTTCAGGCAAATTGACGGGTGCATCAAATGCATATGTGGCTTTATGTAGGCAGCTTTCGGTCCCCTTAATTGGTCTTTTGCAATTTGGAGGAGATTGGGATCAATATCAAAGAAAACTTGATGGACTTCCTTGGTGTGGGTTTATACCTTCAGAAGTCATCAATACTAATAATGAAATTGAGCACAATTTATCTTTTTCTAATGATATTGAATCAATAGTATATATTTTAAAAATGAGGAAAATGTTACTAATTAGTTAGGACAACAAAAGAAATAAGATAAGATCACTGCTCATAACCTGAACATTAGAATTGCTGACTAAGTCTTTATTGGATTAATTTTTTATAACGTTAAATGCATCGAATGTATGATGTTTTTCCAATGTATTTGTGTTAATTTTGTTTTCCTTGTTAGAAAGAAAATTTAAGGTTAAGAGTGTAATCCAAAATCCAAGTAAGACTACTCCTATGAAATGTATGCACCTTCCTGGATATTTCGATAGCATTTCTTGAATTTAACTCTTTTCAGTCCATAATTATAGGTATTAAATGAAATTAAAAGTGAACAAGGTTTTGTTTCTTACTTTGCTTTCTAATGGATAAACCATCTATACCCTATGAACCACGTTTTCATGGTGTATTGCTCCACCCTTCTGCTTTGCCTAATGCAAACATTTGCGGTGGATTTGGCAAGGAAGCAAGAAAATGGTTGAAATTATTAGCAAGTAATGGCATTAGTGTTTGGCAGGTATTACCTTTATCACCTGCTGATCAAACTGGATCACCATATAGTTCACCATCTAGCTTTGCTTTAAATCCATGGTTTCTTGATGTAGAAGACCTTGTTGCTGATGGCTTTCTTTCTCCCACTATTCTTGATGAACTTACCCAAGGAGAGGAATATTGTAATTCGGTAGATTTCGACTTGGCTAATCTTCGCAGCGAAAAGTTAGGCCAAGCATTAAGAGAAAAATGGACAAGTTTAAGAGAATCTCTCCACAAGGAATTTAAGAATTGGGTGTCTAAGCAGTTTTGGTTAGAAGACCATGCTCTATTTATGGAATTAAAACGTCAGAATTCCGGACTTCCATGGTGGGAATGGCCCCAATCTTTTGCTTCTCATAATAAAAAAGAACTAAATAAACTAAAGCATAAATACAAAGATAAGTTATTAGAACACTTTTTGCTGCAATGGCATTTAGAACGTCAATGGTTAAAAATTAAAACCTTGGCAAAAGATTCTGGTGTACTGCTTTTCGGAGATTTGCCTTTCTATGTTTCGCGTGATAGTGCAGATGTTTGGGCTAATAGATCTTTGTTTTCAGTACTCTCTGATGGAAGTCTATATAAGCAAAGTGGAGTTCCTCCCGATTATTTCTCTGAAACAGGGCAACTTTGGGGGACGCCTGTTTATAGGTGGAAAATGCATAAAAAAACTCATTTCAATTGGTGGAGGAAAAGAGTTTTAAGGCAATGGGCTCAATTTGACTTATTGCGAATAGATCACTTTCGTGCTTTAAAAGGATTTTGGGCAGTCCCTGGCAATCATAATACTGCTCAAGATGGTTACTGGTTTCCTTCGCCAGGACTGAAATTGCTAAAGAGTCTCTTTCTTGACAATAATTTCAAACTTCCTTTAGTAGCAGAGGACCTAGGCATCATTACGCAGGATGTTGAATTGCTTCGTGATTTCTTTGATTTGCCAGGGATGAAAATTCTTCAATTTGCATTTGACGGCAACTCAGGGAACCCTTACTTGCCTGAGAATATTAATAGATATCGATCTGTTGTGTATACCGGAACACATGACAATCCGACAACTTTAAGTTGGTGGTCAAGTGCCGGGGATGATGTTAAAAACAGTGTATCTAATTACTTGCAATCAGATATTGCGTCTCCTCCCTGGAAATTGATAGAAGTTGGATTGAGAACAAAGGCATGCTTATTTATTGCTCCTATTCAGGACTTATTATCATTAGATGATAAGGCACGCTTTAACATACCAGGAACTATCTCAGGTAATTGGAAATGGAGATTAAATAAATTTGATGAAGAGCTTTTTACTGCACTTAAAGATTATGGCGATTTAGGTAGAAATTGTGATCGTCAATTTGAGAATGTATATTCTTTATTGAATTAATACAACCTACTCTAATATTATGGGAATATTTGTATGTGCTTGATTCTCCGAAAGATAAGTGTGGTATTTATTTATTAATAAAAAACTGATTAGAATAGCAATAAGATAAAACAAACTTCCTTGCCATGTTGTAAATATATCTATGCTAGAAGGTGTAAAAAAAGGCATGTTTTTTTCTTTGGAATTACTTATTTCATCTGCTAGAAGATCATTTAATACACTAGTTTCAATACCAAGCTCTTTGCCTAGCCTAATAATCATCTTTGGCAGATACTTTGTTTTAGGCAGTTGGGAAAACCAACCATTTTCTAAAGCTTGTATTATTGTTACCGAAACCTTAGTTTTAACAGCAAGTTCACTCCTAGGAAAGCCTAAGGACTCCCTCTTCTCTTTTATGATATTACCCAATTCGTAAAGCCTTTGTTTGTTGCTTTCCATATCTCTTATTGCTCCATAGTCTTGTAACTTTTTTGTGAGAGTTTAAAATTTCAAGCAAAGCATAACATAAATATAATTTACTTTTTACAGATGTGATATTTCATTTTTTGTAAGTTCTCGCCAAAATCCTTCCTTTAGGCCTTCTATCTTTATCTCTCCTATAGATATGCGCTGAAGGTCTATTACAGGATGCCCTAGTAACTCTGCTACTTTGCGGATTTGCCTATTTCGTCCTTCCTTTAATTCGATTTTAAGAAGTGTTTGTGCTTCATAGTTTTGACAACCTTTAGACATGCTGTTCGAGTTCTTTTGCTTTCAAGAATTACACCCTCAGCCCAACTTTTGATTGTTTCATTACATGGTATTCCTTTTACCCATGCATGATAAGTTTTAGTATGACTATACCTAGGGTGTGTTAATCTAAGAGTCAATTCGCCGTCATTTGTAATTAAAATAGCACCTTTACTTTGATAATCTAACCTCCCTATAGGATACATTCACTCCCTTAGGTCTCTTGGAAGTAAGTTTATTATAGTCTTCCTTCCATGAGGGTCTTTACAGCTACATATTACCCCTTTAGGTTTATTTATTAAAAATACTTTTCGAGGAATACTTTTAGGAATAGAAAAATTATCTACGATTATGGTATCTATATTTTGGTTGGCTTTATTGCCTAGCTTTGCTATCTTTCCATTTACTAAAACTTTATTTTGTCTTATAAACTTCTCGGCCTCTCGCCTAGAACAAAAGCCAGACTCGGCGATTATTTTTTTAATACGTTTTTCAGTCATAGGTTACATTATTTTATAAGTTAATTATGTAAAACTTATATATCATGATAATTCTACTATTATAATTCAAATAGTAATTGCATTAGACTCCTTAATTATACCTTTAAATAAAGAGGATAGGTTGAATTTGTTATGAACTAACTTCAGAAGATTTTTTACGTCTGAAGTATTAAGTTTATCATCTTTAATAATAGAAAGAAGAAACTTTCTCCTTATTTTTGAGCCTTTTGCACTTATAAGCAATTTGAGGCTATCTCTTGCTACAGGAAGTAACTCTAATCCTGGATTTCTTGTATCTTCAGTCAACACTTCAAGTAAGCCTTCAAGTCTATCTACACGTATATTATCCTCATTATCAAAAATCACATCCATTAGGATTCCTAGCATTTCCTCATTCTGATCAATTAATAGTCTTTTTGCTATGTAGGGATAAGCAAATCTTAGAATTTTAAAGCTTGGGTCAAGCTTTAGAGCAAGACCTTCTTGACTTACTACAGCTCTAATAATTAACGCAAAACGAGCAGGCACTCTAAAGGGGTATTCAAACATTAATTCTGAGAATTTGTCAGTTATGCTTTTAAGGTTAAAAGAATTAACTTCTTTAGTTATAACACTACCTAAAACTTCCCTTAGAACAGGGACTATATTTTCTAGATTTTGATTTAGGCTAAGAAAACCTAGTTTCTGAAAATCTTTCGAAAGGGAGAGGAAATCTTTATTTATGAGATGAACGATGGCTCCAGTTAGAGTTATTCTATCTGTTTCGGAAATTGAATCCATCATTCCGAAATCTATATAAGCAAGAAGACCTGACGCGCCAGATTTTGACTTTAGTGCAAACATATTCCCAGGATGGGGATCTGCATGAAAATAACCAAATTCGAGTAACTGCTGTATACCACTCGTTACAGCAGTTTTTATTATGGCTGTGGGGTCTATCTCGTTTTCTTTTAAGTAACTTCTATCTTTTAGTTTTATACCTTCTATCCAACTTGTTGTAATTATAATATCTGAGGAATACATACGTTCAACCATAGGTATACGTATTGATGGATTTTTAGAGAATAGTAATGCAAACCTTTCAGCGTTATCTGCTTCCTTTCCATAGTCAATTTCCTCAAACAAGCTTATGCCAAATTCATCTATTATTTCACTTAAACTAAATCCCAGGTTTAAGGGTAATAATGGACCAACAAAAAAACTTAGTAATTTTATTATAACTATATCTCTTCTAATGATATAGCTTAAGCCTGGCCTTTGTACTTTAACAGCTACATAAGTATTATTTTTTAATTGTGCTTTATAAACAACACCAAGACTTGCTGATGCAATTGGTTCGCTTGGAAATATTTTAAAAAGATTGTTTATATTATTCCCAAGTTCTTTTTCAATTATTTGAATTGCTTTTGCGTGCTCGAAAGCTGGCAAGTCGTCCTGAAGTTTTGTTAGTTCTTCTAGCCAGTCTTTGCTTATTAAATCTGGCCTTGTAGAAAGGGCTTGGCCAACTTTTATAAAACATGGACCTAGATTTGTAAGTCTTTTTAAGAGGTCTTTTGCTAGTTGTTTCTGCTTTTTTAAATCTTTACTTCCACTATGTATTAAGAAACTAATTATAAAAATAGTTATTGAGCCAATTATTTGTAAGAGCCTTGGTATCCATATCCATGGTTGGACTATCAACCATGCAAAATCTCGTTTAGGGTTATAACGCATTTAATTTAGATTCTTTATTAATTGGAGAAATTTCTTCGGAGATTTTAATGTAGTAAACCTTTGTTTGGTACACAGTTAAAAGTAGCACCACTATGGGCCTATGAAGATATCAGATCTCCTCACATATAAAAGAGGCAAAAATCTCTTCTTACCTGCACATGGGAGAGGTTTCGCATTGCCTACTGATTTAAGGAGACTTTTGCGAAAACGCCCAGGGATCTGGGATTTACCTGAATTACTCGATATTGGAGGTCCTCTTTGCTCTATAGGTGCTATTGCTGTTAGTCAGGATGAATCCGCAAAGGTTTTTGGAGCGGATCATTGTTGGTATGGAGTTAATGGTGCGACAGGGTTGCTTCAAGCTTCTCTTTTGGCAATTGCTAAACCAGGAGAAGCTATCTTGATGCCACGCAATGCTCACAGGAGTCTTATACAAGCATGTGTTTTGGGAGATATAGTTCCTGTATTATTTGATATACCTTATTTATCAGACCGAGGTCATGCTTACCCCCCTGATATAGATTGGCTAAACAAAGTACTAAAACTAACTTCCTCTTGTAAATTAGATATAACAGCTGCGGTATTAATTAATCCAACGTATCATGGCTACTCTTCAGAGCTTTCTATTCTTATAAAACGCCTTCATAAGCAAGGCTTAAAAGTCTTAGTTGATGAGGCCCATGGCACATATTTTGCTAGTGACATAGATAAAGGCCTTCCAGTATCCGCACTTAAAGCTGGCGCAGATCTTGTTGTTAACTCACTTCATAAATCAGCTCAAGGAATTGTGCAAACAGCAGTTCTTTGGTCGCAAGGTCAATTGGTTGATCCGTCTGTGATATCAAGATGTTTAGGCCTCCTTCAAACCACTAGTCCTAGTTCATTATTATTGGCTTCTTGTGAATTGGCACTTAAGGAGCTAACTAGTAGATCTGGAAAAAGGAATTTAAGCTCTCAGATTGATGATGCTAGAGATGTTTTTTTAAGACTTAAAAATTTAGGGCTGCCATTGCTAAAGAATGATGACCCTCTTCGTTTGGTTCTGCATAGTTCTTATCATGGGATTTGTGGGTTTGATGCAGATAAATGGTTTATTAAACACGGAATTATTGGCGAACTCCCTGAGCCTGGGACCCTTACTTTTTGCTTAGGGTTCAACCCCCTTAAAGGTTTGGCTCATGCAATGAAAAAATGCTGGTATAAACTTCTTTTAGATAACACTTCACCTAAAACTTATCCTCCTTTCCCAGGACCTAATTTTCCTTTGTTGTCCCACCCTTCCATGTCATGTTCTTTGGCTTATAATTCAAATTCTAATTTAGTTATGTTAAATGAAGCTGAAGGCCTGGTTTCGGCTGATTTGGTTTGCCCTTATCCTCCAGGTATACCAGTTCTCATTCCTGGTGAGTTGTTAGACCAACAACGTATTAATTGGATGCTAGGACAGCATAAATTTTGGCCTAATCAGATACCTCTACAAGTGAGAGTTGTTTCCTAATGCATTCTGGTCTCTCAAGTAAAAGAATTGTGAGTGGATTTGTTATAGGTATGTTTGGATTGTTAATAGTTTTGCTTGGAGGTTGGTGGTTTACTTTTTCTTTATGCGTAATAGTACATCTTGCTTTACTTGAATTTTTTAGAATGGCCGAATTTACTGGTATTCGACCAGCAACTAAAACTACTCTTTTAGCCTGTCAATTACTCCTTATTTCAACTCACTTAGGTATAGCTAAAGGACTCCCGGGGATTGCGTCTGCAGGTGTTTTACCACTTAGTGGTGCTGCTATATGTGGCTGGTTGCTTTTGCAACCAAAGACTGGTTCCATTGCAGACATTGCTGCATCGATATTTGGACTTTTTTATCTTGGGTTCCTGCCAAGCTATTGGATTAAATTAAGAAACCTTGTTGATTATGGCTTGACGACAGATCTTTCACCGTTAATAGCCCATACCTCTACATTTATGAGCATAGGAATGGCTATAACTCTTTCAACATGTTTGATGATTGTTGCATGTGATATTGGATCTTATTTCTTCGGCAGGAGTTTTGGGAAGCATAGGCTTTCCCCAATTTCTCCTTCTAAGACTATCGAGGGTGCAATTGGTGGGTTGTTTTCAGCTATTACAGTAGGTGCTATGTCAGGTCTGATTTTTCAATGGCGTTTAGGCTTGCTGGCTGGAGCTTTGCTAGGCATTCTGGTTGCTTTCTTTGCTTTGGTAGGAGATTTAACTGAATCGATGATGAAAAGAGATGCTGGATTGAAAGACTCAGGAGATGTTCTCCCTGGTCATGGTGGAATATTAGATAGGATTGATAGTTATCTCTTTACTCCAGCCATTGTTTACCATGTATTTATATTTATTACTTCAGTTATTACTTGAAAAGGATATTTTCTTCTAGATCGTTACTTCAGATGTGCAACCTAGTGTTAGGGTTTTTTGATTGAAATTAAATATATTTACTTTTATTGATTTATCAATAGGTAGGATTGAATTTTTGTTGCTATCTATATCAGTGAAATTTAATTTCCCAGATTTAATATCAATTTTCAGAAGCTTTTCAATCATTTGATTGCTTTCATTACTTAATACTTTGACTTTAAACAAATTATCATCTATTTCTATTTTTTTAAAGGTAGAGTCGAGGAAAAATTCTGTAGTAAAAAAATCACCCAAAGATTTCCAGTCTTCACTTAGGCAAATATTATTTATCTGATCACTTGTGAATGATATTGTAAATTTCAGAAAGAAATTTTCTAATAGCTCTACACTAGGCTTTCCTTTCCTGATGATAAATTTTAATTTTATATTTTTTGCATTTATAAAAATTTTATCAATTATTATATTCCTAAAGTTAATAGAGCTAGCTTCTAATGAAACCATAGGTATAGCCCCTTTCAATATGCTCAAAGTAGAGCTATTTATTTTTAAATTTATTTTGCCTATTGAGATGCATTGTTTTATCACCCAATACTTAAGACCAGCCTCTATGAGAGATTTCATGTTTTATGATTTTTTATTTTGTGAATAGGAATTAATTCAGCCATGTTTTTGCAACATATTGAGGTGCATCTAAATGAGGTAAATGGCCACAGTTTTTAATTTCCTCATGTTGACAGTTGATTAATTTTTTAACTGCTTCTTTTTCTTTTCTTCCAAGGATTCTATCCTCTTTCCCCCATAAAATACTAATAGGTTGTTTTGGGAGTGGACTTCCACAATTGGCTATACCCCCTGACCGTGCGAATGCAGAGAGAGACCTTGCCCAACCTGAAGCTTTTATATGTATAGAAGCAATTTGTTCTTCTGCTTCCCCCACGCTTTTTTTTGGATCGGCAAAAGCCTTCATGCACAATTGCTTCCTAACGTATTTATTTCTTAGAATACATACTCCTAATCGATCGAAAGGTTTTGGTATTGGCTTAGGATTTCCTGTGAGACCAGCTGGTGACAACAACATGAGTCGGTTTATTTTGGAATGCTTTTGCCTTGCCAATTCCATTGCTATACCTCCTCCCATTGATGCTCCAATAATTCCTATTTGTGATTTGGAAGTTATATTTTCGATCACTTGATTTAAATGAAATATAATTTTCTTCTTATCAAATTCACTATTTTTAGGACGAGGACTAAAGCCAAAGCCATAAAGATCAGGGATTATTAATTGGTGTGAATTTTCAAGATAGGGTACTAATCTCCGGTATTCAAGAAAGCAACTATCAAATCCATGGATAAGCAAAACAGGCGAACCCTTGCCCGTTATTACTACTGGATAAGGCTCTTCGCTCTCTAAGGATATATTCTTTAATTCCACCCATTCTACTTTGGCCGCTAATTCCTTTGCTAAAGGATCTAAAAGTAAAGATTTCACTTCGTTTAAGTAGCTTCGATTGTTAGGCACTTCTAAAAACTCATTCATATTCAATAGATTTAAATTTTTAATAAACAGTCAAATAGAGAAAAATAAATATTTATTTTTTTTAGTTAACCCTGCCTGATTGCCTTTCTTTTGTTACTTATATGCATGATAGAGATAGCATAAATAAATTTATATACTTGCTCCTGCAAGTTCTAAATTGCTTTGATCTTTATCGATATGCTTTACAACAACTTTTTTATTATCATCTATATCTACTTCTGCTTTGTCACCATCTTTTATTCTACCTGATAAAACTTCTTCAGCTAAGCTGTCCTCTAGGAGTCTCATTACAGCTCTTCTTAGTGGACGTGCGCCATATGATGGGTTATAGCCTTCTTCAACCAGCCTTTCTTTGAATTTCTCAGAAACAGTTAACATTATTCCTTTTTCTTTTATTCTTTCAAATACTTCTTTTAGCATAATCTCGGCTATGTCTTTTACCTCTTCTCGAGATAGTTGACGGAATACAATTATTTCATCAAGCCTGTTTAGGAATTCTGGTCTAAAGTATTGCTTAAGCTCTTCATTAACTAGTGATTTAATTCTATTATATTGACTATCTTCTACACTCTCACCAGAAAATTCAAAACCAAGCCCCCCGCCTCCTTTCTCTATAACTTTTGAACCTATGTTTGATGTCATTATGATGAGTGTATTTTTAAAATCAACCGTTCTTCCTTTTGAATCTGTAAGTCGGCCTTCTTCTAGCAATTGAAGAAGTAGGTTGAAAACATCTGGGTGTGATTTTTCTATTTCATCAAAAAGAACAACTGTATAAGGCCTTCTCCTTACTGCCTCTGTTAGTTGACCACCTTCATTAAAACCAACATACCCTGGAGGTGATCCAATTAGTTTGCTTACAGTATGCCTTTCCATGAACTCTGACATATCAAGTCTTATCATTGCTTCTTCACTTCCAAAGAAGTATGCAGCTAATGCCTTTGTTAGCTCGGTCTTGCCTACACCGGTCGGACCGGAAAAAATAAAACTTGCAATTGGTCTATTCGGATTTTTTAAACCAACTCTTGCCCTACGAATTGCCTTGGACACTGCTCTGACAGCTTCATCTTGGCCGATTAATCTTTGATGAAGGGTATCTTCCATATTTAATAGTTTTACTGATTCACTTTCTGTTAGTTTTTGAACAGGCACTCCTGTCCAAGAAGCAACAATGTGGGCAATATCCTCTTCATTTACCATGGGAGATTTACTTATATCTTTTTGAGCATTCAATTTTTTATCGTTATTATCTTCTTTATTCTTTTCAGTTGTTTTTGCTTTATTAATATCCTCTTCTAAATCCCTCTTAGTGCTATCCAATATGGCTCTTATTTGATTACGAAGCTCTACTTCTTTTTCTCTTAGCTCACCGGCTTCTGTGAAATTCTGATCTCTCACTGCTTCTTCTTTCTCTTTCTGCACAACACGTAATTCCCTGTCAACTTCTTTTGCTTCTGGAGGTAATTTCGAATTTAAGAGCCTAACTCTACTGCCTGCTTCGTCTATAAGATCAATAGCTTTGTCAGGCAGAAATCTATCGGAAATATACCTATCTCCAAGATTTGCTGCGGCTTCTAATGCTTGATCAGTGATTTTGAGTCTGTGGTGTTGTTCATACCTTTCTCTTAGCCCTCTAAGAATTTCTATAGTGTCTTCAATAGAAGGCTCTCCAATCATCACAGGTTGAAATCTTCTTTCCAAAGCAGCATCTCTTTCAATGTGCTTTCTATACTCATCCAGAGTTGTTGCCCCTATACACTGAAGCTCCCCTCTAGCTAAGGCAGGTTTCAGAATGTTTGCAGCATCTATTGCACCTTCTGCTGCTCCTGCTCCAATAAGAGTGTGAACCTCATCTATTACAAGAATTACATTCCCTGCTGATTTAATTTCTTCCATTATTTTTTTAAGCCTTTCTTCGAATTCACCTCTATATTTTGTGCCTGCGACTAGAAGACCGATATCTAACGTTAAAACTCTTTTTTCCTCCAAAATATCAGGTATATCACCTTGTTGAATCCTCTGGGCTAAGCCCTCGGCTATAGCAGTTTTGCCTACACCTGGCTCTCCAATCAAGACAGGATTGTTTTTAGTTCTTCTTCCAAGTATTTGTATAACTCTATCTATTTCATCGTGTCGGCCTACAACTGGATCTAGCTTGGATTCGCTTGCCAACTTGGTTAAATTTGTCCCAAATTCATCTAACGTCGCAGTTTTTAAATTACTTTTTCCACCACCACCACCACCACCTGCAGCCACTTCGGCAGTCTCTCCAAGCATTCTTATGACTTGTGTCCTAACTTTTGTAAGATCCACCCCAAGATTTTCCAATACTCTTGCAGCTACTCCCTCCCCTTCTCTTATGAGACCTAGTAGAAGATGTTCTGTCCCTATGTAGTTATGTCCAAGTTGTCGGGCTTCTTCTAAAGATAGTTCTAGTACTCTTTTTGCTCGAGGAGTGAAAGGTATCTCAACGGCAACAAAACCGGAACCTCTTCCGATTATCTTTTCGACTTCAACTCTCGAATCCTTAAGATTCACGCCCATGGATTTTAATACTTTTGCAGCCACTCCTGTGCCTTCTCCTATAAGCCCTAGGAGGATTTGCTCAGTACCAACAAAATTGTGGCCAAGGCGTCTTGCTTCCTCTTGGGCCAGCATTATCACCTTGATGGCCTTTTCGGTAAACCTCTCGAACATTGGCTAGGCCAGTTTGTATGTATTCCCAACTTATCAGGATTAAGAAAAGAATGTGTTCTTAGATTGGCTTCGGGATACCGTAATCACCATCTTTATATGGCTAACTTTACTTGATACTGTGATTAATTACTAAATGGACCAGGGTGAGTTTTAAGGCTGTAAAGCATTTTCTTTCTTTTATAGTTTTGTCGCATTAGCTTATATAAAGAGAAAGGATGTATGCACCAGAGCCATCTTTGAAGTAGTTCTTTCTATAACCTGTTTCTATAAATCCCATTGAATTGTAGAACTTTCTGGCAGCAAGGTTTGCCTCGCTAACTTCTAAATTAGCTTTTTCTACATTTAATAAAATTGATTCTTTGATTAATTTTGTAAGAATTGATCGACCAAGTCCTTCTCTCCTACGGCAAGGATCTACTGCTATTGCAGTGATGTCTATATTATTGGTAATTATCCATCCACTAGAAAGGGCTAAAATATTTTTCTCTTCAAATATCCCAAAGCAAAGTCTTGATGAGCTCTTGAGTTCTGTTGCCCATTGAGGCTTTGTCCAAAGTCCGTTAAGAGCAACTTTGTTTAGATGAAGACAATGATCCAAGTCTTTTAAACCTAGTTCAACAATTCGTCTCTTTGGAGATAATTTGCGTTTGCAGATTTTTCCCTTGTCCAACTGATTAAATTTAGTAATTGGTGGGATCTTTAAATGTACATCGTGAATCTTCAATTCTTTAATCATGCTTGAGTCAATACCTTTCGAGCTTGATCATGATCAAGTTAGTCCTAATAGGAACATATCTCCATTAACTACAAAGTTTGACAAGCATAAAAGATTAATGGTGGGAGGATGCTTGCTTAGCGAGCTTGCTAAGAAATATGGAACACCTCTGTATGTATTGGATGAGAAAACACTTAGGCAATCATGCAAGTCATATAGAGAGGCTTTGAAGGAGTTTTACCCTGCAGAATCGCTTGTTCTATACGCCTCAAAAGCAAATAGTTCTTTGGCAATTAGTAATATCATTAGATCGGAAGGTTTGGGGATCGACGTTGTTTCTGAAGGAGAGCTAATAACGGCTTTAAAAAGTGGAATCCCAGGAGAGAAAATTGTATTGCATGGCAATAATAAATCGGAGAAAGAATTGCTTTTAGCCTATCAAAGTAAAGCTATTATTATAATTGATAATCAACATGATATTGACCTTTTATGTAAATTAATAAATTCTTTTAAGCTTTCTGCTACTGTAATGATTCGATTTACTCCTGGTATAGAGTGCCATACTCATGAATATATAAGAACAGGACATCTTGATAGTAAATTTGGGTTCGACCCTGAGCAATTGGAAGAGGTATTTACGCAGTTGAAGAAGAATGAATATATAAACTTAATTGGTCTTCATGCGCATATTGGTAGTCAGATATTTGAATTAAAACCTCATAAGGATTTGTCTGAAGTCATGGCAGATGTTTTGCAAACTGGTAGAAATCTGGGTCTCCCTATAAAAGACTTAAATGTTGGAGGTGGTTTAGGTGTGAAATATATATCTTCTGATGACCCCCCTTCAATTCAAAGCTGGGTAAAAGCAGTCTCTAGGGCTGTTGTTACTGCATGTGAAGCCAGAAATTTAGTTTTGCCAAGACTTTTATGCGAGCCAGGAAGATCTCTTATCGCAGCGTCAGGGCTAACTCTTTATCAAATTGGTTCTCGCAAGGATATTCCAGGGGGGAAAACTTATATTTCCATTGATGGTGGGATGAGTGACAATCCCAGGCCAATAACTTACGAATCTGTTTACACAGCTTGCTTGGTTGATAGGCCCTTCGCAGTGGCTAAAGAAGTAGTAACTATTGCTGGAAAGCATTGTGAATCTGGGGATGTTCTTTTAAAAGAAATTTCCCTCCCTGCTACTTCGACTGGGGATATTTTGGGTGTTTTTGCTACAGGTGCATACAACCTCTCAATGAGTTCAAATTACAATCGTATTCCAAGGCCAGCTTCAGTTTTAGTTGCAGATGGCATGTCTGAGTTGATTCAATTAAGAGAATTGCCTGAAGATCTATTGCGATATGACGTGCTTCCTCATCGCTTTATTGCAAAAGGGTAGGTAAATTTATAGAAACTGGGTTAAAGGGGTGAATTTTGGCTGGCTAATAAATTTGCGCTTCCTGCTAGACATATTGTTTGCTTCAGCGCTTGGAATTTTACTTTTTTCAAGAGTTAATGAGCCCCGAACTCTTTGGCTGTTAAGAGGATATTTATTCCTTGTATCAATTGCTTGGTTTGTCAATCGTTTCGCAAACCTCCCAATAACTTCAAAGCTTTTTGATGGCTTGGTGTTGGTATGTTCCTTGTCTTTGGCAATTTTATGGCAGGGTGAGTTGCGTCGTCTTATGGAACTGCTTGGAACAGGCCGTCTCGCTGTTTTATTGGGAAATCCACAAAAGGAGTTTCAAGCTAGTACTAATACGGTTTCTTTTTTAACAGAAGCAGCAGGCAGACTTTCACAAAATAGAAGAGGAGCACTTATTGTCTTGGATATGGGTAGTGATTTGCGACCAGAAGATTTTCTTTACCCTGGCGTCCCTATTGATGCTCAAGTATCAACAGAGCTTTTATTAAATCTTTTTGCTGCTGATACTCCACTCCATGATGGGGCCGTTTTAGTTAAAGGAAATAGAATCATTTCTGCTGGAGTTATTTTGCCTCTTTCAAGACAAACTATCAGTCGTTATGGAACAAGACATCTTGCAGCTCTTGGCATTACGGAGCGATTTGATAGATGTATTTGTGTAGTTGTTTCAGAGGAAACAGGGACTTTGTCTTTAGCAAATCAGGGTCGTCTTGAAAGGCCTATTACTAGCAGTAGATTGTTAGATCTTCTAAAAGAGTTCTTGAGTCCTCCAGCGGGTAAAGTGTTGACTAAGGTCTCATCTGTTAATTCAAATCTCTCTGAATCAGAGGCTCCTAATGTTGATGGAAAACTTTCTAATACAAAGAATGGTATTTCTCCATCGACTTCAGTTAAGGAGAATTTGAAATGACGAAATCTTCTTCAATTACTTCAGATAAAAAGTTTTTTCATTCGCCTTTGCCTGAGGAATTAGATCCATTGAGGATTCCAGAGCATATCGCTGTGATAATGGATGGTAATGGTAGATGGGCAAAGGCAAGAGGTTTAACAAGAGCAATGGGCCATATGGCTGGTGTTGATGCATTGAAAACAACTTTACGCTTGTGCAGGGACTGGGGTGTAAGAGCACTTACTGTTTATGCCTTCTCAACAGAAAATTGGTCAAGACCTGGCGAAGAAGTCAGTTTTCTAATGGCTTTGTTTCAACGCGTCCTTAAGAGAGAACTCGAAGCTTTGATCTTGCAAGAAGTGAGAATCAGGTTCCTAGGTGATTTGGACCAATTGCCAGAAAAACTTCAAGATTTGATTTCAGAGGCAACAGCTCTTACCTCAGGTAATACGGGGATACATTTCAATGTTTGTACAAATTATGGAGGTAGAAGAGAATTGGTAAAAGTTGCCCAAAGACTTGCCCAAAGATCTGTAGAGGGAGATTTAGAACCTTCTTCAATTGATGAGAATGTTTTTGCTGCAGAATTATCAACAGCAAATGATGTTGATCCAGATCTTCTTATTCGAACCAGCGGAGAAAGGCGGATAAGTAATTTTTTGCTTTGGCAACTGGCGTATGCAGAAATTCATGTAACTGATATTTTGTGGCCAGACTTTAATCAGGACTCTCTACTAAAAGCATTACTAGACTATCAATCTCGACGTAGGCGATTCGGTGGGCTAGAGCAAATTGGATCTGATACTTCTACTAATTGAAATTTGAATCTATGACTTTGATAAATACCAAACAAACGTCGTCTACCTTTTGTGACCCTAGGCATGATTGGACCATTCTAGAAATACAAGCTCTATTAGAAAAGCCTTTGGTAGATCTTCTTTGGGATGCTCAGACTGTTCATAGGAATGCCAATCCAGGTTATAACGTTCAACTTGCTTCTCTCTTGAGTGTCAAGACAGGTGGTTGTGAAGAAGATTGTTCATATTGTTCGCAATCTATTCATAACAGTAGTGATGTAACCAGTTTTTCTGACTTAGAAGTAAGTCAAGTGCTTCAGCAGGCCAGAGCTGCTAGGGACTCAGGTGCAGACAGATTCTGTATGGGTTGGGCTTGGAGAGAGATTCGTGATGGTAAAGCGTTTGAATCAATGCTTGAAATGGTTCGAGGGGT
Organism: Prochlorococcus marinus str. MIT 0919; assembly: GCF_027359375.1. Lineage (NCBI taxonomy): Bacteria > Bacillati > Cyanobacteriota > Cyanophyceae > Synechococcales > Prochlorococcaceae > Prochlorococcus > Prochlorococcus marinus. The sequence continues at coordinate 478,735 of NZ_CP114779.1, read as the reverse complement.
AAAAGATTTAGGTATGGAGGCATGTGTCACAGCAGGAATGTTGACTGACCAACAAGCTTCTAGGTTGGCTGAAGCAGGCTTGACGGCTTACAACCATAATCTTGATACAAGTCCAGAAAATTATAATGAGATTATTTCAACTCGTACCTTCCAAGAAAGATTAGAAACCCTTGAAAGAGTTCGTTCAGCAGGAATAACTCTTTGTACAGGAGGCATTATTGGCCTTGGTGAGTCTATTGAAGATAGAGCTTCTCTTTTAAAAGTGTTAGCTAATATGAGTCCTCATCCTGAAAGTGTCCCAATAAATGCATTAGTAGCTGTAGAAGGTACTCCTTTAGAAGATCTACCTCCAATCGACCCAATAGAAATGGTGAGAATGGTTGCAACGGCACGAATCCTTTTGCCCCAATCGCGAATACGCCTTAGTGCCGGACGCGAGCAGCTGACTAATGAAGCACAGATACTTTGCTTCCTTTCAGGTGCTGACTCGATTTTTTATGGAGATAGCCTTCTTACAACAACTAACCCTGCTGTTGAAGCCGACAAACAGTTGCTTTCGAAAGCAGGGGTGAATTTTAATAGTAATTTCTATGATCCATAATAATTCGTCAAAAGGAGTTAATGTTCAATTGCAGGTAGCAGCCTTCTATTGTTTTTCCGAAGTTGACCCTGATATTGCTGAGTTATTGCCTCTTGAATTGTCTAACATTGCTGATCAACATCAGATTAGAGGAACTGTCCTAGTTGGTTTAGAAGGTATTAATGGAACTATATGTGGATCAGAGGAAGCAGTTGGAATATTGCTCGGTAAACTGCACTCTATTGGATTGAAAAATCCTTTGCAAATTAAGTTTAGTTGGTCTGATAAGCAAGCATTTCGCCGGTTTAAATCCCGAAGGAAAAATGAAATAGTTACTATGGGCATCCCGGAAGTTAGCCCTAATGAAACTGTTGGTACATATGTAGAGCCATCGCAATGGAATGAATTTGTGGATGATCCTGAGACTATCTTGATAGATACTCGCAATGAATATGAAATTGGAGTTGGTACTTTTGAGGGAGCAGTTAACCCTCACACAGATAAATTTAGAGATTTTCCAGAATGGGTCGATAATAATTTAAATTCTTTACTTGAAGAGAACTCAGCCAAAAGAATAGCAATGTTTTGTACTGGAGGAATAAGATGTGAGAAGGCTACTTCTTTTTTAAATAAGAGAGGTTTTACTGAAGTTCATCATTTAAGAGGCGGTATTCTACGTTATCTTGAGGAAGTCCCACAAAGTGATAGTCGCTGGAAAGGAGAATGTTTTGTTTTTGACCAAAGAGTTTCATTAAACCATCATCTGAACCCTGGCGTTTATAAATTGTGTTATGCATGTGGAATGCCGTTGTCACCGACTGATTGCGATAATCCCATTTATATGCCAGGAGTTCAATGTCTTAATTGTAAAGATAGTTTTACTGATGATGACAGGGCTAGATTTGCAGAACGACAAAAACATATAGATAAGCTCTCTAAACGTCTACCTGGTAACACAATTTGGCCAAGTGCATGACTATTGATGGTTTAGCTGAGTTAGAGAAGCAAGCTTTTAATAAAGGCTTTTTGCTAAGAATTCAAGTCAGAAGACCAATAAATTTTTGGGCTTTCAAACTTTCTGTAGCGAGGTTCTTAACAACTGAAAAGGTTCAAATCCTTGGAGAGATGAAAGGCTGGGCTTACAACGGTGTTAATGGATTACAGCTTGACACTATGATAGTTAGAAAAAATGCCCCTAAGGGAATTGGGCATTTAATTTGGGCTGCCACTATGGCATGGGCTTTGGAAGAAACAGTTTGTAGGAAAGCTCGCCTATTAGCAATTTATGATGAAAACTTTCAACATCATAAATTAATTAGATACTTTCAAAGGCGTGGATTCCAAATTGTTAGGAGTGTTGGCTCAGCGCCTTTTGACTTGCCTTTGAGGTTGATTTGGGGCGGTTCAGGAAGCTTAATGACTGCAGATTGCTCAGAAGTCTACAAATATAGTCGTAAACTTTGGGAACTCAATTAAGATTTTTGCTTTAGTTTTTCTCAGCATGATAACTACTTCTAACTAAAGGTCCGCTATTTACCTTCTTAAAACCTAAGGTATATGCAATTTTTGCAAGCTCTTCAAATTCAACTGGGTGCCAATACTTCTTAACAGGTATATGTGCAAGAGAGGGCCTTAGGTATTGACCTATGGTTATCCGTTGGCAGTTGACAGCTCTCAAGTCATGAAAAGTTTGAATAATTTCATCATGATTTTCACCAAGCCCTAACATAATCCCTGATTTTGTAGGTATATGAGGGGCTAACGTACTTGAAGCTTGTAATAACGATAATGACCTCCTATATGTTGCACCTCTACGAACTTCCTTCTGAAGACGCTCTACAGTCTCAAGATTATGGTTAAAGCAAATAGGCTGAGCTTTCAGAACAATTGACAATCTATGTAGTTGTAGTTGTATTGCTTCACTCTCATCTCTGGCTCCTCCCCAGAAATCTGGTGTAAGAACTTCGATATTTATTCTTGGAATTAGTTTTCTGATTTCCTTAATTGTTTGAGTAAAGATACTTGCACCATGATCTGGGAGGTCATCTCTTGCGACGGATGTTAATACGACATAATTGAGATTTAACTCCTTTATTGCTTTCGCAACACGTTTTGGTTCATCATCATCAAAGATTCTTGGCGACTGTCCTTTCTCCACTTGGCAAAATGCACAACTTCTTGTACATATTGACCCTCCAAGCAAAAAAGTTGCTGTTCCAGAGCTATAACATTCGCTTCGATTAGGACACCTCCCCTCTTCACAAATGGTATGCAACCTGTTTTCCTTGACTAATTTTTGAACACGCTCCAGTTGAGATGCTTTGCCTATTGAGGGCTTGATCCACTCAGGCAAGCGTTCTTCTGGTAAAGCCTTACTGTATTTAGTATGTCTACTTTGTTTAGTCATATTGTTAGAAACTGTTTTAGACATCTCTTCGTCCCTCAAGAGCTCTTGCTAGTGTAACTTCATCTGCATATTCCAGCTCACTTCCCACTGGTAGGCCATATGCAATTCTTGTAACCTTGACAAACGCTTTTAAAAGCTTGGCTAGATAAAGACTGGTTGTATCTCCTTCCACACTTGGAGTAAGTGCGAGTATTACTTCTGAGATACCATCATCTGTAATTCTTTTTACTAGAGAAGTGATGTTTAACAACTCTGGGCCAATACCATCCATTGGTGAGATGAGTCCTCCTAAAACATGATAAAGACCTTTATATTCTCTAGTTCTCTCTAGAGCGAGTAAATCCCTAGAGTCAGCTACTACGCAAATCATTGTTTTATCTCTAGTTGTGTTTATACAGATTTCACACTCCATCTCAGCTGTTAGATGAAAGCATTTATGGCATTGCCCTACTTGCTTTCGAGCATTTAAAAGAGTATTTGCAAAAGAAATGATTTTTTCTTCAGGTTGTCTGAGAATAAATAGAGCTAGCCGTTGGGCTGTCCTTGGCCCTATTCCAGGTAATTGCTCAAATTGATCAATTAAACGAGCAAGAGGTCTGGTAAATCCGTTCAGGGGTTTTTTTGCAGATAACTTAAATTTAAGCAGTCTTTGATAACAAAAGTAGAATGTAAAAAAACATTCTCTGTTCATTAGCTCAAGCTAAAGGCAGAATATACGCTAACTAGAATGATCAATGCCTAAATTTCTCAAGTCTTTCAAACAATTTTTATGCTCTTTACTTCTGATAAGTGTCTTATGTGCTTGTAACTCATCCTCAACAGCTGGATTAGAAGCATTTCAGAGCTCAGATGGAACCTATGGATTCTTTTATCCAACTGGCTGGACCCGTATATCAGTAACTGGCGGACCAGAGGTTGTTTTTCATGATGTGATTAATAGTGATGAAACTCTTAGTTTAGTCGTTTCTGATATTGAGAATGGACTGGATTTGGATAGTATTGGAGGCCCTATACAAATTGGAGAGAGTTTAATTGAAGAAGTTTTTGCTTCTGATGGATCTGGGAGACAAGCAGATTTGCTTCAGGCTTCAAGGAGAGAGGAGAGAAACCATATATTTTATGATCTTGAATACACTATCCATCTTCCTGATCGAGACCGACATGAGCTTGCCACAGTAGTTGTAAACCGTGGAGCATTATTTACATTGGCAGCCAGTACAAATGAGACTCGCTGGCCAAAGGTTAAAGGTATATTTGAACGTGTGATAACGTCATTTAATTTTTATAGTTCCTAAGAACAAATATTTAAGAGCATTTTTAATGCTCTTAATAAACCATCAATACCCTGCTTGTACTTTCCAAAGATCGAAATAAATACCTTTTTGGTCTAACAATGCTTGATGGTTTCCTCTTTCTATTATGTTTCCTTGCTCAAGAACAATAATTTCATCTGCATTTTTAACTGTGCTTAGCCTATGCGCGATAACTAAGGTTGTTCTGTTTGAGGTTATTTGATTTAGAGACCTTTGAATTGCTGCCTCAGTTTCATTGTCTACCGAAGCTGTTGCTTCATCTAAAATAAGTATTGGAGCATTTTTGAGTATAGCCCTTGCCAAGGCAATTCTTTGCCGCTGACCACCAGATAACCTTTGCCCTCTTTCTCCGACGATTGTTTTATAGCCTTGGGGTAATTGCTCTATGAATTCAAATGCCCCTGACAACTCAGAAGCCTTGTTTATTTCGTCAAAGTTTGCATGTTTGTTACCATAGGCAATATTTTCTTCAACTGTCCCATGAAATAAATAAACTTCTTGACTTACCAATGCGATAGATTTTCTGAGATCTAATAAATTGACTTGATTTACAGCAATTCCATCTATAAATATATCACCTTGATTTAATTCATAAAGCCTTAAAATTAACTTTACTAAAGTACTTTTACCAGAACCTGTTGATCCTACAATTCCAATAGTACTACCGGCAGGAATACTTAAATTGAAATCTTTTAGAATTGGTTTTCTATTCTGATAGTTAAAATTAACATTTTTAAACTCAATCTCACCTTTTATAGATTGTACTTTAAGTCTTTTCAGGCCACTAGATATGGCTATAGGCGTATCAATGAGATCTAGAACCCTATTAGTTGAGGCCATAGAGCGCTGGTAATCATCTAAAATATTACCTAAAGTTGTTAATGGCCAAAGGAGTCTTTGTGTAATAAATACAAGGAAGCTGTATGTCCCAATAGCGATTTTTCCTTCCCATGCCTGATATCCACCTGCTATAAGTATTGCAAGGAATGCAAATAGAATTGCAAATCTAATTAATGGTATGAATGCCGCAGAGAATTTTATCGCCTTTCTATTACTTTGTTGGTATAAATTGCTATCACGGGTAACCCTTTCTAGTTCCCATGATTCTGTTGCAAAGCTCTTAATTGTTAACATGCCACCTAAATTATTGCTCAATCGAGCTGCCAAGTCACCCGCTTTATTTCTTACATCTTTATATTTAGGAGCAAGTCTTTTTTGAAAACTTATCGATCCTAATAGTATTACAGGAATAGGTATAAATGAGAAAATAGCAACACCAGGTGCTAAAAATGCCATAGCCCCGCCAACTAGCAATACCGTTACTATTAACTGCAAAATCTGGTTTGCCCCATGATCTAAAAATCTTTCTAATTGGTTTATATCGTCGTTAAGTATCGTCATTAACCGCCCAGTATTGTCGTTTTCAAAGAATGACATCTCAAGATTTTGAAGATGGCTGTAAGCTTTAACACGGAGATTATGTTGTGTTGTTTGAGCTAAATTTCTCCACAGAAGCCCATACATATATTCAAAAAATGATTCCGCAGACCATATTAGAAATGAAACTATAGCTAGAATAGTTAACTGGGAAGGAACCGATTTGTATCCTAGACTTGCTATCCAAGATGACTCTTCACGAATAATTACGTCAACAGATATACCTATTAAAACAGGTGGTGCTAGATCAAAGATTTTATTTAAGACTGAACATGAAACAGCCGACATTATTAATTTTTTTTGTTTAGGTTGACTTTCTAGAAGTCTTGTTAATGTGAATAAATGTCGTTTAAAAGTAGGATTCATATATTCTTGAGTGCTTTAAATGGAATTTTTTGATGTTTGGTTAAACTGGCTAATTGCTTTCTTTCTGCAAAATTCTTGAGCATCTTGTAATGACAATCCCGCTGCAATTTTATCTACAAAGCATTGGCATGTAAAGCGACCCATTTCTTTATTAACTTTCTTGTGATTCTTTTGAGCTTCAGAATTAAAGTTTTCTAAGCATATTTTTGTGATCAAATTATTTAGCTCATCACTTTTAACTTGATTAGGCATAAATGCCACAGCAAGTGAAGAGATTATCAGATATAAAGAGAATTTCAAGAGATTTATATACATAGTTATTTGAATATAAATTAACTATGCAAATTTATTTTTAGTTCCCTATTCATAACCTTTACAGATTTAAGATTTTTAAAAATTTCTTCTGGCATCCCTTTAGGCAGATCAACAAGACTATAATTATCAAATATTTGAATACGCCCTATTCTATTACCTTTTAGACCCGTTTCATTTGCTATAGCACCTACGATATTGCCTGGTTTAACTTTGTCTCTATATCCGACTTCAAGTCTATACCTCTCCTTGTCCTTCTCTGTCAAAGCAGAGTCAAGATTATTTCTACGTCTACTTCTGTTGCTTCTATCATCTCTTCTTTCATTGTACCTACGATTGCTAAATGTCTGATTAATCCATGATTCATCTTCACTTGTGTATAAAGGTGCTTCCCCTATTGCAAGGTTTAAAGCACCTAATGCAATATCTTTTGCACTAGCCTCCATTTCCTCCATTAATTGATCTATTAGCTTTTCTAAAATCTCTCTTTCTTCAGCTGACTTTCTTGGGTTAGAGGAAGATTTGCATAGTTTTAGTTTTATCTTATTGATTCGATGTTTATTAATCTCTTCATTTTTTGGCACTTCCATTTTCTCTATACTTTGTCCTACAGCTCGCTCTAGATTGTTTATAAATGAACGTTCCCTTGGGCTTACAAAGAGGATGGCTTCGCCATTCCTACCTGCTCGACCAGTCCTCCCAATACGGTGAACATAAGCCTCAGCATCAAAGGGCATATCAAAGTTAATTACAAGACCAATTCTCTCTACATCCAAACCTCTGGCAGCCACGTCTGTTGCTACAAGTATATCCACACCTCCTTGGCGTAGCCTTTCTACAGTCCTTTCTCTTAAATTTTGAGGAACATCACCATTAAGAACTGCCACGTTATGATTAAGAGCTTCGAGGCTTTCTGCAACTCTAAGAGTTATTGCTTTGGTCCTAGCAAAAATAATTACACCTGCGTCAACAGTCGTTTCTAGAACCCTTTTTAATGCTTCTACTTTATAGCTATTCTGTATTAAGATATACCTTTGTCTAATTAACTTAGCTTCTTGTTTCTTCGCTTTAATTGTAATTTCAGCTGGGTTTTGTAGATATCTTTTTGACAGACGTCTTATTTCTGAAGGCATAGTCGCAGAAAAGAAGACCATTTGCCTCTCTTGCGGTAATTGTTCAAGAATCCATTCAATATCATCAATAAAGCCCATTCTCAACATTTCATCTGCCTCATCAAGAACTAAACATTCCAATTGATTTTGTACAAAAGTTCCTTGTCGCATATGGTCCATTACTCGACCAGGTGTACCTACTACAATTTGAACTCCTCTTCTTAAGGAATTTATTTGTGAACGAAAATCGGACCCACCATATATCGCTAAAATTTTGATATCAGGATTCCCTTCTGCATACGCGCGAAATGAATCAGCAACTTGCATAGCTAATTCACGTGTCGGTGTTAAAACTAAAACTTGAGGAGGACCTTTCTGCGTTTTAATCCTTTCAAGAATTGGCAAAGCAAATGCGGCAGTTTTACCAGTACCAGTTTGTGCTTGTCCTAGCAGATCACGACCAAGCATCAATTCTGGGAACGCTGCCTTTTGAATAGGAGTAGGTTCTAGGTAACCTTTTTTTGAAATTGTTTCTACTAGATTGTCGCTAAAGCCAAAGCTATTAAAACCTTGTAAAGGATTCTCTTGTTTGCTTGAAAGACCTTCTTTGGGTGAAACCTTTGAAGCCTCATCATTTGTGATTTTTTTTTCTTTCAAGATATCTTTTTTAGTAACCAATGTTTTGTTAGAACTTGGTATATCTATCTCAGTTGATTTGCGTGACATGTAATTTTGGTTGTCCCTGATGATCCCTTGAAATTAGGCAGGCAACCTCCAATCGGTATATAACCGTACTTTGTTGACGCGCCTCTTTTAAAAGGTTTTGTTTTATATAATCTAACATTGCATGATATTAAATTGAATACATGGACCAGTATCTTATGAATTTTTTTGGTCGAGAACAAGAGTTAGGCTCTCTCTAGCTCTTGTAATTCCTGTGTAAATAAGACTTTTTTCATAATTTGTGTTTTTGTTATTCGTAATTGAATGAATTGAGGACTGCCAATCATCCGGCCAAAGTAATACAACTTCTTTTGCCTCACTGCCCTGAGATTTATGAATTGTCAAGGCAAATGCTGGGTCAACTTTCCTGAGCCTTGCTGGGTGAATTATATTATGGGATTTTCCTTTTTGTCCTATATCAACTACAAATAGTAGACTTTTTGAACTATCTGAACCAACTATTAAGCCTACATCACCATTGGAGAGTCCTAATTCAGGCTGATTTTCTCCACAGATGACAGGAGTCCCTTCAGGCCAATGCATGACACCTCTTTCTAGGCATCTACCTAGAATGGCTTTGTTTAATTCCCTTACTCCCCAAGGACCTAATCTCCTTGGGCATAAAACTACAAATTCATCCAGAATAGATGAAAGCTGGTCTAATAAATAACTTTCACTTCTCTCATTGGAAGGAGACCTTTGTTTCGACATATTGTATAATTCTTTGCTTATAAGAGAAGCTAAGCTCTTTAAGCTTTGTTGGTAAGTTGTCACTTTTTGGATTAAAAATTCTGGAATTAATCTCTTGTTATGGAAGCTTATACAAACATTTGATTGTTCCGGTAACTTTTGGATTTCTTTCCAAAAACTAGATAACTCGTTATTACGTAGTACCTCAGCTAGAGAGGCAATAGCGCCTCTGTTTCGATAAACTTTATTAAGATTTACTGCTGCAACTTTAAATTCTTTAATTATTTGATCAGATTGTATTTCTTTCCAGATAGCACCACAGCCTATCGATGGGAGTTGATAAGGGTCTCCTACTAATATTAATTGACACTTTTGGGGAAGAGCATCTAATAAGCCTTTCATTAAATATATATCAACCATTGACATTTCATCTATTACTAATACATCTAGTTCAAGGAGTCTATTTTTATTCCTACCAAATTTTGTTTCTTGCGCTTCTAGCAATCTGTGTAATGTTTGACAATTTATATTATCGAGACTCTCTTTATGTTCATAATCATTATTTTCCATATATTTAAACAACGCTCCTTCAATTCTTCTTGATGCCTTGCCGGTTGGAGCTGCTAAACTTATCCTCGCATTAGGGTTTATTGATATACACTTGGCCAGCATTTTTATTATTGTTGTTGTTTTGCCAGTCCCTGGTCCACCACTTAGAAGAACAAGATTTTGAGTAATTACAGAATTAATTGCTTTATCTTGTGCAGATTTAATCTCAACTCTTGATTTTAAGGTATGCGCAGTGCTCTCAATTTCACTAATATTCCTTATGGTTTTATTCCTATAAATTAAATCTTTAATTATAGATTTCATTTCGTAATCCCATCTATACCAACTTATACGATTATCCTTATAAACAATCGGACCAATACCCTCTTTTATCCAACCACTATTTAATAAGTGTTTTAAATGTTCATTTGGCCATCCCTTCCCTTTATATAGTAATTCTCTATCTTGGTTCAATTTTGTATAAATATCTCCTCGATTTATCGCTTCTACAAGGACATAAATAACATCCTCTAGATGTATCAGGGATGAATTTGTGGGCATTCTTTTGGCTAAAGTTTTAGTAATTGCATTACTAAAACTTCTTAAATTTTGAGTTTGTTTTTCTTCTCTCATATGGCTTTTCCTAGCAGAAGCTGGTCAAGTTCAATAATATTCTTAAACTTGGCTTCTTCGATTATCAAACCAGGAATATTTCCCTTGTTAGATCTCATGCTCAGCTCATAATCACTAGGAATGCCTCTTAGGAATACGTAGATATAACCGCCAAGGTGCTTTTGTGGTGAGTAGTTGGGTAATCTCCACTTTAAGAATCTATGCAAAGCTACAAGGTATAAATTTGCCTGAAGTGGATAGTGATGCAGAACCATCTCCTTCTCCATTGAATTAATACTGTAATGAAATGACCCACAAGAAGAAAGTTCACCTTGCTCCGTAAAATCACCTAGCCAGTTGCTTTTCCAATCTGCTAACCACCAACGACTATTACTGATGTCATCTTTATCGTTGAAAATTAGATCAATAGAACCTGTTAAGAAGCCACTGCTACAGATGTTTAACTCCTTTAGTGAATTAATGTAGTCAATACCATATCTCTCACCCTGATTGCGTGTCATTACCTTTACTAGTTCACTAGATAAAATAGGTTTGTTTTCACTTGACAAGCAAATGTCAAATGAAAGTTCATTTACTCTTCGCTCCGTATTTAAATCTCTAAACTTTATATCTCCTAAAGGACCTCCCAGAGAGGTGCTCAGAACTCTTTCAAGTCCTTCCTGAACAATCTCTATTTTAGATAAATCTATTCTGCTTCTACTGAGTTCTTCTTTTATAATATTGACAGAATGTTCATTTTTTACTGAAGCTGTATAGTCTATTCGTTCTAATATTCTGTGTAGACATTCCCCTGCTATGGGGCCACGTGGAAAATGTTGTAAAGGACCTTGTTTCGACCAACTATTGGTTTTATTTTTCATTAGCTCAATTGGAAATGCCTTGTCTTGAAATGAACCTTTGATGTTGCCTTCTTGCTGATCTCTATCTCTCCCCTCCTCATTTTCTTTAGGGTAGTCTTTTCGACCACCTTCTTTTTCTATCGTTGATACCCAAGATGAATAGCTATGTCTCCCCCATGTTTGATCCAAGCTACGCTTAGGTCTTGGACCTAAGCTTAAGTTGTGATTTTCATAAGAAGGAGACCATTTACCACTAATTTCTTGTGATCTTACAGGGCGAACATTAAATTTTAAATTGTGTAATCTGAATGTTGTTTGTATATTCTCTGTGGTCAAGTCTTCAATTTTTGATTTATTAGCTTCAGGTCCAAAAAGAAAGAATTTTAAAGGATTATCAGTTTGGTTAGTTGCTATACTCCAAAAAATAATTAATTTGCATTCTGCACGGGTTAAAGCTACATAAGCCAATCTTTCCGCTTCTTCAATGGAATCTTCAACTGCTTTCTCATATATTTTTTGATGAGAGTCTAATCCTGACTTGAAGGAGAATACCCATTTGTTTTTTTCATCTGTCCTCCAAAGTGGCCCTTTGGGTTTTGAAGGGCTTTCCCATAGATACGGACATATCACTACCTTATATTGTAGACCTTTACTACGATGAACGGTTAATACATTAATAGCTTCCTCAGCAATGTCGCTGTTGGGTCGACGTTCTTCAGATGTTAGATCTGATCCTTTTATTCGTTGATGCTTTAGCCATCTTGCAGCTCCGGTTATGTCAAGCCCTTGCGAATGAACAGCTTCTTGAACAAGATGAGCACACTGATAAAGATCCCCTAATAATCTACCTCTTTCTGCAATGTTAGCTATATCACTGCTCTCTAGAAAACTCGATAAAGAACCAGTAATGCCAGTATGCTTAAAATTTTCTGATAAATTAATAAATTTAAGAACCAATTCGTCAAATTCTCCAGCATTGCTAGCTTCAGCTAATTTCTTAGCATCCCATCTCATTAGTTTTGAACAGGTTAGAAGTTTTAACCGGTCTATATGGCTAGGGGTAGATAAACAATCTAAGAACAATTGTAGGTTTTTCCCCCCTTCAGTTTCGAAAATATCGCCTTGATTTATTAGGCGGCTTGGAATATTTGCTTTAGAGAGTGAATCCCTTATTTCTTCTGCTTGCTTATGACGACTAACTAGTATACATATATCATTGGGACAAACTAGATGTTCTGTATTTGTTATAAGTTCAAGAGTTTTGTTAGTCACTATATTTGGTATCTTTAATTCAACATCCGCTTTAGTAGGTATATAGCTACTATTATTCGCCATTTTCTTATCACCGTGTTCAATTGATAATATCTCTATGGGGCAATGTTTTTTATATTCTTCGACTTTAGATTTACTTCTTTTTGATATCAACTCTGGAACAATTAATTTCGAATATTTCAGACCATTCTTCATGAAATTATTCAGGCAATCCATTAGCTCTGGTGTTGCTCTGTAATTTGTTGTCAAAGAATCTACTCTATCAACTTCTTCCTTTGCTCGTAAATATGTTTTTAAATCACCCCCTCTAAATTTATAAATTGCTTGTTTAGGGTCTCCTACCATTAATAAGAGATGCTCAGAGCTTTTAGCAAAGGCTTCTCTAAAAATCCTCCATTGGATAGCATCTGTATCTTGGAATTCATCAATTAAGATAACTTTGTATTTAATACGTAATTTACTAAGAATCGATTTGTTTTTACTTTTATGATCTTGAGACTCTGGGTCTAGGAGCTTTAACTGTTCACCATAGCTAATAACTTGTCTTTTATGCCTAATACTCTTTAACTTTTCAAATGTATAACTTAAAGAATGGTTCCAAACAATTTCTGCAGGTTTTTCCCATAAGTCTGCAATTGACTCTTGAAGTGTAGATGGCGTAAATGAATTACTATTACTTAGTTTTTTTTCTAATTCATATAGATTCTGTGGATGGTAGTAATCCTTTATTAATTTTTGAGCACGTATGTCTTTGTAGAAAATCTCATTATTATTTACGTCATCTTCTTTTGTTTTATAGAAACTCAGTATCCATTCATTAATCTCATTACATCTATTTTTTCTAGGGTTTGGCGTATATGGTCTCGTGTCTTTAACTCCTTCTCCTCTATATGATTTGGCTACTTCTTGGAGGCTTTTTTCTAATGCCATTCCATCCTTCTTCCAATTACATACAAAATTTTGCCAGCAAGCATGAAAACTTTCCTGGAATTGAGTTTTTAGAGATTTTGATATATCAACCTTGGGGTCATCGACTACAAACGCTAGACTTTGATCTTGGTCGATATCCATTAGATTTTTCGCTAAACTCTTTATGCTTATGCCAGCTTCTTCAATTCCCTGAAGATGTTTAGGCTCAAGTGACAATACATGCTCTTCCCAATAATCGCAGACTATTTCAATTATTAATTGTTTGTTTTCTTCATCTGTTAAAGCCTTTAACTCAATAGCATTACCGTTATCAATGGCCTCCCTTTGCAATGTACGCCTACAGAACCCGTGAATGGTCGTAATATCTGATTGCTCAATGTTAGCTAAAGCCTCTAATAAGAGGTTTGCCCAATACATACATTTGTCAGAATTTTGAGAGCACTTTCCCAACCATTCTCGAAGGACCTCATCGCTTTTAGATGGAATATCTCCGGCCTGTATAGACTCAAGTCCATGAAGAGCTGAAATTATTCTGTTCGATATACGTGACTTTATTTCTGCAGCTGTCGCCTTGGTAAAGCTAACTACTAAGATATTATCTATTGAATGCTCCCCCTCAGTTAATAGCCTTAAGACAAGGTGAGCTATAGAAAAGGTTTTGCCAGTACCTGCACTTGCTTCTAGTAGACGTAGGCCTGGAGTTAATGGATAGGTGTTAGGGTTGAATTCCAAGATTACGAAGGGAATCTATTCTTTTTACTTTTATCTTTCTTCGATATAAGATTCAAGTTTCTAATCCCTCCAATCAAAGAAGGGTATGTTATCAAAAATAGCTGGCGTTTCTTTCATGTAATTTGAGTACTCTGGATACCGTCCCTTAAGCCTATGCTCTTCTTTGATAGCTTTGCCAGTCAAAATAAAACATAGGCTAATTAATAATATTAAATGTAAAAGACTTAATTTTATTAGATTTAACCCAATAGAAATTAAGATCATTGACATATAAAGTGGATGCCTACAAATACTATAAATCCCATTCATAACTAGTTTTGCATTTCTCTTTGGTTCTGGTAATGGAGAAAGATTCTTGCCTAGCCTTAATACAGAACCTAAGGCAAGGATAGTGCCAAATAATACCAACAACTTACCAAAGACTCTTATTACAACCAACCAACTATACAATTCATTATTTAGATCATAAGGCCAACTATCTGCCAAATGTGCAGATATAACAGTTATTTGTGCTATTAACCACCATTCTCCATTTTTGTTGTTTCTCAATCCTTTCCAACTGAAACCCATCTCAGATAAAGTCGATGCTAATAATTTGTATGAGAATAATATACGTTTGTTTTTCATTTGCAATTGATAAATAAGTTATCTAATAAAGAAGATTTTCCAATAATGGTCTATATAGAATTTTTAAACATTGATTAAATGATTTATTTTTTAAAAAAGTCTCTGCTTCTGAATCATATCCAAAGCAAACTTGCATCTCAGGTGCATTACGCTCACCTTTAAAATTGTAAGCTCCCTCCCAATTCCTTTTGAAAATGACATCTGCTTGATCTGAATTTTTATGTCTTGCTAGGGCAAGCTCCCAGCCACTATTTGGAGGAACTGGCCAGCATTCTGATAAGCCATTGTATGCATTTTTCTCTAGTTCAATAAGAAAATCATTAGCTTTGTTACTTGGGATTGGGGCAAATTCAATAGATATTTGATAGTTATTATTTTTTAATTTAGATATACTTTTAGCAATTATTATCGTTTTAGTAGGCTTTTTAATGCTTGAACATAATTTTAGGTGATTTAACCATCCTTCTATTATATTTTTAGCTTTCAACCTGCCAACCTCTATAAGAATTGATTTTTCACCTGCTATTAGATATTCCTTTACCTCATTTCTATAGCATATTTGTTTTTTATTCAACTCGCCAAGTCTTGAGATCGTGCATAACAGATTTTGCCACCGACTATTTAATAGTTCTTCTTCAATTAATGCAGCAGATTTTGGAGGTAGAATTCCTTGACCTTTGTACTTGCCCACCCAATCTATTTTTAATTCCTTACCACTTAATTGTAATTTGTCACTCATACTATTCTTGATTAAGTCTCTAAAATTCTCATTTAAAAGTTTATACCTTGTCAATTCTGAAAGGCTTAATGGGTCTTGGTCTTGTATAGGTGCCTCTAATTCTCTTGGGTAAATTCCATATTGCTTTAGCCAGGTTGCTTGAGGCCTTGTAAGCCATGATAATAGTTGCTCATGAGTTAAGGTTATATTCTCAGAGGCTTTATGAGAATTCCATTTGAGTGGAAACGCAAGAGCTACAGAATTGACTTTGGTTATTTTGTCAATTTCTTTTCGAGCCTGCAGATTTCTTTTGTCGCAACTAAAAGGAGGGAAATTCCCTTGGGAAATAAAATTCCTTTTATCGAGTGGATTTGGGTCAGGATTTTTCAGGATCTCTTTGGATTTTGTTTCGCCAAGTTCCCCTTCAAGATATTCCAACCATTGTTGTACTGGATTTGAAGGTGGAAGAAGTTCACCTGTCTTTTCATCTCTACTATTCCATGTAATTAACAAATTATGCCTTGCTGACATTAAAGCTTCTATGAGAACATATCGATCTTTATCTGTACTTTTAGGATCGCCTAATAACCTTTTTTGTTCTAGAAGGTTAAACCCAGGACGATAATTTTGTCGAGGGAATATTCCCTCATCTAAACCCATTAGAACAATTACTTTGTGAGGGATAGCCCTCATCGGTTCCAGCGCACTAATCGTAATTTTCCCTGACCTATGTCCAAAACGACCAGTTTCAGTAAATATAAGACTTTTAAGAATGTCCGCAATAACTTCTGTCTCAATATTGAATTCGAAATCTCCTACATTTTTGAGCCATTCATCAATTTTTTCGTAAAAATTCTGATATTCCCAAGACCAGTTATCTCCATGATCAGAAAGCTCATTAACGATTTCTTTAAGGAGTTTTACCCACTCATGACATCTCTTACTATTCCTTAGAAGTTTTATTTGGTTGCTTATTTTTGAAAGTACTTCCCACCACTTGTATAGATCTTCATTACTTATACCTTTTGAAAATGGAGCTAATCCACCTAGCACAACTTCTGATTCGTTTGGAAATATAGCTCCCATGAGCCATCTTTCTAGACACCATGTCAAACTATTTGCTTCATCACCGTTTTTATCTATGTCATCTAAACCCCATCTAAAACCTGCCTCTTGTAAGCAAAAGGTGATGTTATTAATTTCTTTTGTATTCAATTTATACCGATTTTTAATTACTTCATGCGTGAGTAGTTGATCTAGATTACTTGCGGTTAATTTTCCACATGCTATATCTAAAAGTTGATTTAAATAGTGAATTAATCCTATTTCGTTTTGTTGACTTCTATCCGTTATTGTCCATGGAAGAGTTACCCCTGTTGCTGACTTGTCATTAAAGACTGATGGAATTAAAGGGGCAAATCTTTCAACATGAGGTGTCATGATTAAGATGTCTTTTGGTTGGAGACTTTTATTTAATGCAAATAATTGAATGATTTGGTCTCGGATTACTTGAACTTGTCTCTTTTGCCCAGGGCACTCAATAAAGCTAATGGAATTATCATCGTCTTCTTTCCTTAGCTGAATTGTTGAATCTTTATTTACTAATTTTTGTTGAAGTTGTTCTAGTAATGTTGGCAACTTACTTTCGTTTTCTGAAATACTTGCTGGCATTGCAAAGAGGTTTCGTTCTTGCCATTCCCCCAGCTGATATTCTCCACTACCTTCTAGTAGTTGTTCAAATTCAGATCCCATGCGGCCTAAATTTGCCTCAAGTCTTGGTTTGCCTAGTAACCAAAATTTATTAATTTTAGTGTAAGAATTATGTTCAATCTTTTCTCTTTTTTCTTTGCAGCGAGTCCATAAATCTTGACAAGGTGTTAAAAGAAAAATTTCTATGTTTATTGTTGATGACAATGCTTGGATAAGTTCTATTTGAAGAGGAGCCAAGCTGTTCACTCCAAAAATATAAAACTGTGCTGGGAGATCCTTCTTAGACTTTTCGCCAAGTTTTAACTTGTTGATAATCTCATTAACCTGCATACAAAAAGGTTCTTTTATAATTTTTTCTTTAACTAATTTGAATAAAAGAGGTTGCCATTGACTATCTGCAGGTAGAGATTTACTTATATCTTTAGATGCTTTATTAGTTCTACACCAATTCCCTATTAATTCAGGTCTGTACAAAAGATAATCATCAAAGGCTTCACTAATTGATTTAGCCAATTGCCACTTTTCTGCAGTAATACTTAGGTCTTGATCACTATAATTATCTAGCCAATTGAGTAAAACAGCGGCTTGATTTTTTTTAAGTAGCTCAGGTAATGATTCGATAATTCTCCAGGTAAGTTGCTCTGCACTCCAAGGATTATCTTTTCTTGTAAATTCTGAGCCTAGAAAATCATGAGCTAGTTTTCTTAAATATGTACCAGGGAAGGGGAAATTAACCAAGGCATTTATGCCATTAACTGAAGCAACTTGTTCGCTAAGCCATCTACCAGTTGGCCAAGTATTAACAATTACATCTACTTCTTCAAATAAATCTGGAGGAGTTAGTCGTAGTTGCTCTGCCAACACCTCCGCCAACCACTCAGCTCTATTGCTCCTATAGATTGTTAACAAGGTTCCTGAATAGTAGAAAGTGTTACAGAGATGTTTTGAAGATCGTAATTTTAAATTGTCTTTTAGTCATTTTACTAATTCTGAAACTTTGTGCCTATAAAAACATCTCTATTCAACTATTTTATAAATAAATTGTCTTGGCGAGGGTTTTTTACAAGTTCTTTCATTTCTCTAACAGCGTCTTTAAGTCCGACTGCCAATGCTCTAGCAACTATCGTATGTCCGATATTTAGTTCTTCTATTCCATGGATAGAGGCTATTGGTTCAACATTTTGATAGGTAAGACCATGCCCAGCATTTACATGCAAACCAAAAGATTTAGCGCGTGCAACACTCTCTTGGATTTTGGCTAATTGCTTTGTTTCCTCCTCCCGCTTTGCATTCGCATAGCAGCCTGTGTGTATTTCAATCCATCCCGCTCCAATTTCTTTCGAAGCTTCGATTTGACTCTCTAGTGGATCAATAAAAAGGCTGACTTCTATACCTTCGGATTGAATTCGATCAACTTTTGGTTTTAATAGTTTTGTATTTTTAAAAACATCTAGCCCCCCCTCTGTGGTTATTTCTTCTCTTCTTTCAGGTACAAGAGTAACCATATTAGGTTTTGTTTTAATAGCTATTGCAACCATTTCATCTGTCGCAGCCATTTCTAAATTCAACTTTGTATGAATAGTTTTTCTTAAAAGACTGACGTCTTCATCTTGAATATGTCTTCTGTCTTCTCGAAGGTGAACTGTAATTCCATCCGCACCTCCAAGTTCAGCAAGAAATGCCATTTGTACTGGATCGGGCTCATTTGCTAGGCGTGCCTGTCGCACGTTTGCAATGTGATCAATGTTTACTCCAAGACTTGCCATAAAAAAAATCACTCATCTAACAGTTTATTAACTGACTTGCACACATTTAATTAAATTGTTTAGCCGCTGCTTTAACTGCCCAATATCTTTAGTAGGGAAATATTTCCAGACTCTACTTCTCAAAAAAGCTTTTTAGCATTTTATCCTTCTTGAGCCAGGTTAATCGCGAACAACATTTATGCCTTGGGGTAGATCCCCTCTGGAGCAAACTTGCAATGCTTGCAACTCAAGATCTAGCCCTAAAGACTTTCTTTAGTAGAACAATTGTCTTAGGAAAACAATATTTGCCATTAAATGGACCTTTGGTTTTAGCTCCAACTCATCGTTCTCGATGGGATGCTCTTATGTTGACTATGGCAGCTGGAAGGAGGGTTTCTAATAGAGATTGTAGGTTTATGGTTACTCTTTCAGAAATGAAGGGTTTGCAGGGCTGGTTTTTAAATCGATTGGGGTGTTATCCAGTAGACCAACTAAGACCATCACTTATTTCTTTGAGGTATTCAGTTGATTTAATGATGGCAGGGGAGCAATTGGTTGTTTTCCCAGAAGGTCGAATTAATCGAACAGGTGAACCTTTGAAATTGGAGCAAGGTTTAGTGCGTCTTTCACAGCTCGCTTCTAAGAGAGGTGTTGACGTGCAAGTTTTGCCAATAGGCCTTGCTTATAGTGAAGTTATTCCTAAACCTTTTGGAACGGCTGCGATTAGTTTCCAAGAACCTATAGGAATCTCTAAATTAGGAAAGGAAGCAGCTCACGAATTTAACGTCACGCTATCTCAAAGGATGCATGCAGCTGAACAAGCTGCCCTTAGAATTGTGGGACGTATTTAGTAAAAGTCTAAAGTCATCTTAAATCTCTTTTGTATATGAGTTGTCGTCATCCTTTAGCAGCATGTGCCATTTTTGCAGGTTTGCTTTTCTCTGATATTTCTGCATTCGCTGAAACATCTTCTCCTGAAAATTACAAAGTTCTTTCTACTGAACGATCAGGCTTGAATCTAGATACTGTTCAAACTTTTTTGGACAAAGGTGATGACTTATTTTTAAAAGGTGATCTAGACAAAGCAAGAGTTGAATTTGATAAAGCTCGGGATGTTTCCAAGCAATTACTTAGTTTTTATAGGGATATTGGAAGTGCCTTTAAAGGAATGGATGCCCGAATTCCCCGTGAAATGGATTCAAATGGTCGGAAAGTACTTGGAATGCTCGCAAAAAGTAACCTTAGGCTGGCCAACCTATTTCGGAAGAAAAACCAGCCAGAAGTTGCTGTTCCTCTTCTAGTTGAAGTGGTCCGAGTAATGACACCAGCAAAAGCTGAAGGTCAACAGGCATATCAAGCTTTGGTTGAATTGGGATTTGTGAATATTCCGTATGCTGGTGGAAGAAAAAATGTTTACTAAATAAAATTTTATAAATGGTACATTCCAATCAAGTTATTGAATCAATTAAAAAGGTTCTACCTGATGCAAAAGTAACTGTTGAGGATTTAAGCGGAGGTGGTGACCACCTACAAGTAAATGTAGTTTCACCATCTTTCATTGGTCTTTCACGAATCAAACAGCATCAATTAATCTATGCAGCTCTTAAGAATGAGCTTGCTTCTGAAGCGATTCACGCTTTAGCTCTAAATACATCTGTCCCTAAGCAAAATTAAAAATGGATTTAAATACACGTACTCAAATTGAGTCTTTAATCCAGTCCAATCCAATTTTTGTCTTTATGAAAGGCAATAAATTGATGCCTCAATGTGGGTTTTCTAATAATGTTGTGCAAATCCTGAACTCATTAGGAATCTCTTTTGAGACTTTTGACGTTTTATCGGATGCGGACATAAGAGAAGGTATTAAAGAATATTCCAATTGGCCTACAATCCCTCAGGTATACGTAAAGGGCGAATTTATCGGTGGTTCTGACATCTTAATTGAGATGTATAACTCTGGAGAACTTAAGGAGAAGTTAGAAATTGCTTTGGCTTCTTAGGCTTTTAATCCCTTTTTAAAAAATAAAGGTTGTTTATATCTCCATCTGGACCAACAAAGCTAGAAGGATCCAAAATCCATCTATTTACGAGTTTTTCAAGCTTTTCTTGGTCTTTAGAATTTAGTCGTTTTGTTTTTCTTAATGCATCTATGTATCCATCTGCATAAAGCTTGAGTTCTGATGGGCTATGGTATCTGCTGATCAGTTCTTGGCATGCATCGCATATTGCTTGGAAATGCTTAATAGCTTCTGGGTCTTCGAATGTTTGTGATGTCATTTTTTGCTATTAAGGCTAGGTTTTTTCTCATCTAGCCTATTAATTGGTTATTTTAAAGGAGCTTTGTTCTGGCCTGTGACAACAACTTCAGACCTACTTTCGGATGAGCAAAGCGCTCAGTCTTTAACTAGTAGTTTTGCTATTCAACCAACCTCTGAAAGCCCTTCGAAGGTATTGGTAGTAGAGCCTCACCCAACTTTGCGAACGGTTTTGGTCCAAAGGCTTAGGCAGGATGGTCATCTTGCAGCAGCGGTTGGCTCAACGGAAGACGCAATAGATTTATGCAGAGATCAGTCCCCTGATCTTCTTGTAAGTGCTGAATTGCTTGACAAGAGTTCAGCTTTGAACCTTGCTCAACAACTTGGTTGCCCTGTAATAGTTTTAACAGCAAGAGCAGGTGTGGAGTCTCTAGTAGGGCTTTTAGATGATGGTGCAGATGATGTTCTTCGGAAGCCGTTTGGTCTTGAGGAGCTTGCAGCGCGATGTAGGACTCTTTTAAAGAGAGGGAGAGTTGGACTTCAAGAACGAGTGACTGTTGGCCCGCTAGAAGTTCATCTTCTTTTGAGGCAAGTAACTCTAAGAGAGAAACCAGTTGAATTAAGTCCTAGAGAATTTGCTCTTCTTTGTGCTTTGCTTATGCCACCTGGAATGGTAAGAAGCAGGCATGAACTTCTAAGAATGGCCTGGCCACCATTTAGTGGAGGACCTCGATCTGTAGATACTCAAGTCCTTACGCTTAGAAGAAAATTAGAGCAGGCTGGTTTAGGAGATGGAGGAGGTATCACTACTGTTAGACAACAAGGTTACAGATTTAGCCTTGATAGCCTGCCTGGCTAGAAGAATATAAATACCAACAAATTATCAATTAAGACAAATTTGATTATTTTGCACAATTACATTTACATTTTTTTTGTTTTTGTAGAGATCTTGAATTAATGCCTTTGCGATAAGATTTTCCAGTTCATTTTGAATAGTCCTTTTCAAAGGTCTTGCCCCGTAAACTGGATCGTATCCCTTTGAGCAAATCCATTTAATTGCTTCAGTGCTAATATTTAGCTCAAGCCCCTTACCTTTAAGTCTTTCGCTAATCCTTTCAAGTTGGATTTCTACAATCTTTTCTATATCATCTTTATTCAGACTATTAAAGATTATCGACTCATCAATCCTGTTAAGAAACTCAGGCCTGAATACTTTATTTAATTCCTTTTTTATCAATATATCAATTTCCTTCTGTTTAGATACATCATTTGACAACTCAATGATTGATTGACTTCCAATATTGCTTGTCATGATAATTATTGTATTGGTGAAATTTATTGTCTTTCCTTGATTGTCAGTAACTCTACCCTCATCAAGTATTTGTAGCATTAAATTAAATATTTCTGGATGAGCTTTTTCTATTTCATCAAATAACAATACTGAATAAGGACGCCTTCTTACTGATTCTGAAAGTTGCCCACCTGCTTCATAACCTACATATCCAGGAGGAGCACCTATTAGCCGACTGATGGAATGTTTCTCCATGTACTCTGACATATCTATTCTAATTATTGCCTTATAACTATCAAACAATTCGTATGCTAATGATTTAGTAAGTTCTGTTTTCCCCACTCCAGTTGGACCTAGAAATAAGAAACTTGCAATTGGCTTGTTTGGATCACTTAAGCCTGTTTTGGATCTAAGAATTGCATTAGAGATAGATTTAATTGCATTCCCTTGTCCAATAACTTTACTGCTTAACTTATTATTTAACCCAAGTACTTTTTCTACATCAGATTTTGTAAGCTTTGATATTGGTATTGAGGTCCACTTAGAAATTACCTCTGATATATCATCTTCTGTCACTTGCTCTCTAAGGAGTGATTTGTTACTAGATTTTATTTCATTTTTAATTTGATCTTCTTTTAATCTGAGTTCATTCTGTAATTTAACTAAAGTCCCAAATTCTAGCTCTGCAGCTTTGTTTAAATCATAATCTCTTTTTGCTTGTTCAATAAGTAATTGTACTTTTTCTATTTCTTCTTTTATTAAAGAGAGTTCACTTATTGAGCTTTTTTCTTTTTCCCATTGTTTATTTAATAAATATTGCTTCGAAATTAAAACTTCTAATTCAATCTCAATAATGGAAAGCCTCTCTTTGCTTATAGAATCTGACTCTCTTGTTAAAGATAGTTTCTC
This sequence comes from Prochlorococcus marinus str. MIT 0919, assembly GCF_027359375.1. NCBI lineage: Bacteria > Bacillati > Cyanobacteriota > Cyanophyceae > Synechococcales > Prochlorococcaceae > Prochlorococcus > Prochlorococcus marinus. The sequence continues at coordinate 455,585 of NZ_CP114779.1, read as the reverse complement.
CATCTGTAATTGCAGTATTTTTCTATCAATTTCATCTACTTCCTCAGGCTTAGATGTTATTTCCATTTTTAATTTTGCCGCTGCTTCATCTATAAGGTCTATAGCTTTATCTGGTAAAAATCTTTCAGCTATATATCTATTACTTAAGGACGCTGCAGCGACTAAAGCATTGTCCGATATTCTTACTCCATGATGAACTTCATACCTTTCCTTGAGTCCCCTAAGTATTGATATAGTGTCTTCTACTGATGGTTGACTTATAAGAACTTGTTGAAATCTCCTCTCTAGTGCTTGGTCCTTCTCAATATGAATTCGATGCTCATTAATAGTTGTTGCACCAATACATCTCAGTTCACCTCTTGCCAACATTGGTTTTAATAAATTACTTGCATCCATTGAACCTCCTGCTGCTCCAGCGCCAACGACAGTATGTATTTCATCAATAAATAGAACTATCTTCCCTTCCGAGGAAGTTACCTCTTTTAGAACAGCTTTAAGTCTTTCTTCGAATTCTCCTCTGTATTTTGCACCTGCTATCAGTGCTCCCATATCAAGAGCAATTAATTGTCGTTTGTTCAGTACTGATGGGACGTCACCATTCACTATTCTTTGGGCTAGACCCTCAACTATTGCTGTTTTCCCTACGCCTGGCTCGCCAATTAATACTGGGTTATTTTTTGTTCTTCTGCTAAGGATCTGAATAGTACGGCGAATTTCTTCATCTCTTCCAATCACTGGGTCAACTTTGCCTGCTAAGGCTTCATTGGTAAGATTTCTGCCATATTTCTCTAAGGCTTGATAGTTGTCTTCTGCATGTTTGTCTGTCACTTTTTGATTACCTCTTATCTCCATTATTATGGAATAAAGGACCTTCTTATTTAGATTTACTCTGCTGAATATCTTTTCACAGCATCTTTTGTCTGTGCATAGTGCTATTAATAAATGCTCAACAGATATATAGCTATCATTTAGAGTAGCTTTCTCCTGATCAGCTCTGTCTAATGCCTTGTTTAAATTTTCACCTATAAATATAGATTCTGCCTTCAATCTTAATTTAGGTTGTTTATCTAAATATTGACTTGTAGTAACAGTGATAATTTCTGTTGATACGTTGGTTTTTTGTAGAATCCTCTTTGTAAGATCGTTTTCTGTTATGAGTGATAGAAGTAAATGCTCTGTTTCAATATATTGTTGGTAATTTTCTTGAGCAATTTCTTGGGCTTTTAAAATAGCACTCCAAGCATTTTCAGTAAATTGTTCTTGTTTGGGAGTCATCAATATTTTATTTAATTCTCTCGTTATTATGTTCAAGCATTTAAATCTTTAAGTGGGTTTACCGAATTAAAATAGATCGGTAATCATTAAGAGGTTCGGTTTTTACTTTGTAGGATTTGTTTTAGAACGAATTTTTTAAGGGTTTAATTTTGCTTTGCAAATGCCATTCATTAATTCTCTCGCTTGTTAAATCTTCTCTAAGATCGTTGTAGTTAATTTTGAATCCATATTTAGAAGCCAAGGTTAATAATCCTTCTTTATCTCTGCATCCCATTAATTTTGTTCTCAAGGACAAATTTCGTCTTGATGCATAAATAAAATCAGATAACTCTTCTTTAGACATGGGGCTCAAGTCTTAATTAATTTTATCTTATATAATCCTTTAAAAATATCAACTTGCCAATAAAAAAGGCAATAGCCCTTATAGGGCTACTGCCTTTTTGCTAATAAAACAAAATTAATTAATTAACAACTACCTTTCCTACCATTCCAGCACCTCTATGAGGCTCACAATAATAGTCATAGGTACCAGCTGCTGAGAATGTTTCTTCCCAAGACTCACCAGGAGCAAAGGCTAGATCTGGATGACTTAGTTCTTCATGCCCTTCAAATACTGCATTGTGAGGGGCGAGTTTATTGTTTACGAATTTAACAGTGTCACCAGTGCTAATTGTTACTGTGCTTGGCTCGAAAGCAAGCATTCCGGCATCAGTACCAAGCTTCACTTCTACAGTTTTGGCTTGTGCAGAACTAATCCCAAAAGAAAGAACTAGAAGCAATGCAAAGCTTGCTGTGACTATTGAACGAAGGATAGATAACATGTGAACTTAATTTTTCTTCTAGTATAGTAACCGCTTTATAGAATTTTTGTCTTTCTTGGCAAGCCAGATTTAAATAATATTTCTTTGAGGGTTTTGGCAAAACTTTTCCCCCCAAAGCTTTCTGGGTTCGTTACTGGTTTGTGTACAAAATGCCTTTGCTTAATGCTAAATCTGTCCCAACTGCTGATTTTTATTGGAAGAATTATTATTAATGCTCTTATTAACCATCCCCAAAGGGGGAGACTAGGTGTCTTTCTTAAACCTCTCCAATGTAGGAGTGTCTCTATTGCCTGATCAATTGATATGGCGGGCTGACCTAGAACAAGCTTAGGTATTTCTTTTGAGGAGCTTTCTAGAGTTGGCAATTTGTTCTTTGTACAAAGCTGTCCGCATATGAATGCTATGTCAGCTGCATGAATGAAATGAAACCTAGAGTAGGCTTTGAACCATCTAGCAAGCCAAAGCCAAGAAGCGGCTTCATTTATTCCCTCAGTTAAATAACTTCTTGGATAAATTCCCTTTCCATCGCACCTCCCACCAAAAACAAGAGTAGGAAAAATAGCGATTGTTTTTTTGGAAAGCTTATGATTCTCAAGTTCTTCCAAGCATTTGGCCTTGGTTTGGATGTATTCTGTACCATAGGCCAATGCTTCAGGTAAAGGTTTGAGAGAATTATTGAGAATGCTTGCAGTGGAAAAATAGATAATTCTTTCTATCTTTAATGGATTCAGAAGAGAAAGCATTTTCTTGACGGCAATTAAATTGACTTCATTTGCTCTAACTGGATCACCCCAAGCAGTTGCTGTATGGATCACATGCGTTATTTCAGATAATTCCTCGCGAAAAACTTCTATTTCTCTTAAGTCACTAATTAAAAGATTTACTCGATCTTCATTTTGATCAACAGAAGTTAATTTGCGAGGGTCCCTAAGTAATAAATATAAATCTGCTTGGGTATTTTTTAAAAGCCAGTTAGATGTGTATTGACCTACGCAGCCAGTTGCCCCAGTTATTAGAATTTTAGTCTCTTTCACATTTGTCCTATTAAATCGTTTACATTTTTACCAGCCTCAAAGAATACTCTTGCATTTTCTTCAGGTGTCCCAGGAAGTATTCCATGACCAAGATTAAGAATGTGTTTCCTTCCTTTGGCTTTTAAAACAGTATCTACAATCCTTGCTCTGATTGCTTCTGGCGTCCCAAAAAGTAATCCTGGGTCAATATTTCCTTGTATTCCTATATTTTTAGGAAGTCGAGAACAACCTTCCGCCATATCAACTGTCCAGTCCAAAGATATAAAATCAATACCGGTACTAGCCATTCTTTCTAAGACACCCGCACTTCCTGAAATGTACAAAATCATGGGGGTCTCTGGATGTGTTTCTTTTACTAGATCAATTACCTTCTTTTGATAAGGTGCAGCAAATTTCTCATAATCTATAGGGCTTAATTGTCCAGCCCAGGAATCAAACATTTGTACCACTTGAGCTCCAGAATTAATTTGATACCTCAAATAGATTGCGATCGATTCTGCAAAATGGTCTAGCAATTTGTGCAGTAATTCTGGCTCTTGAAATGCCATCGATTTTATAACTGCATAGTTCTTGCTGCTTTTCCCTTCAACAACATATGCTGCAAGAGTCCATGGAGCACCAACAAAACCTAGTACAGCGGCTTGATTGCCAACACTTTCTCTTAAGCGTCCAAGAACTTCACCAACGAAAGAAAGGCTTTGATCAGGGTTTAATTGCTTTAAAGAATTTACTTGTTGAAGATTTCTAATTGGATCTTGTATTAAAGGCCCTTTGCTTTCGACGATATCAAAATCAATTCCCATCCCAGGTAGAGGGGTAAGTATATCTGAGAAAAGAATTACACCATCAGGTTTAAATTCCCGAAATGGTTGCATTGATATTTCGTAAGAAAGATCTGGGTTCTCTGAACGTTCTCTAAAACTTGGATGTCGATCCCTGAGGTCTCTATAAACTTTCATATATCTTCCAGCTTGACGCATCATCCAAACAGGTGGCCTGTTTACAGATTCTCCTCGGGCGGCCCGAAGTAATAATGGTAGTGAGTCGGTCATGCGTCCTTCATGTCAATGGAAAAACTTACTTGAGATAGACCTCTAAAAGTGCTTTAAAAGACTTTTAAGACGTTCTTCGTCACACCTTTTTGGATTTCTCATGCTTTTTTTTAGTAAAGCAGCTTCCTATATCCATAGATTACTTAAGAGATGTGGTTTCCTTTGGATCATGCTTAAGAATGAGAACACTTAAAGCTGGTAGAGCAAGGTCAATTGCATGTGCATAATCATGTATGTTGCATTTTTCAGAAAACTTGCCTCCTAAGTTGCCCGTATTAGATCCACCATATTTATCTGAGTCAGTGTTAAATATTTCTTTGTAATAGCCTTCAATAGGAACGCCCACTCTGTAGTTTTGGTGAGTCTCTGGAGTGAAATTAGCTACAACAATTAACCATTCCCCATTCTTACTCTCTCTTCTCATAAAGCTAATTACCGAATTCTTATTATCTTTGCAATCTATCCATTGGAATCCATATTCGTTAAAGTCCTCCCTCCATAAGGCGGGTGTTGATTTGTAAAGTCTATTTAAGTCATCAATTAATCTTTGAATACCTTTATGGGGTTGATACTCTAGAAGCTCCCATTGAAGATCATCCCAAACATTCCATTCTTGCCTTTGGCCAAATTCCATCCCCATAAATATTGTTTTCTTCCCAGGATGTGTCCACATGTAAGCAAGCAATGCTCGAGTATTTGCATATTTTCTCCAATCATCACCTGGCATTTTATGAAGTAAGTGGCTTTTACCATGCACTACTTCGTCATGGCTTAGAGCAAGCATGAAATTTTCTGTGTAGTTATAACAAATTGAAAAAGTTACGTTGTTTTGATGGAATTGCCTAAACCATGGATCGATTTCAAAGTAATCGAGCATGTCATGCATCCATCCCATATTCCACTTGAGATTAAAACCTAGCCCACCTGAATCAGTCGGCTTAGTTACTCCTGGCCATGTAGTTGATTCTTCAGCAATAGATAGGGCTCCAGGAAAGTGTTCAAAGAGAACATGGTTTGCTTGTTGAAGGAATTTCACTGCTTCGACATTTTCATTGCCACCATCATCATTAGGGATCCATTCTCCTTCTGGTCTTAGATAATCTCTATAAAGCATTGAAGCTACAGCATCAACACGAATACCATCTATATGAAACTGTTCAAACCAAAAAACTAAATTAGCTACTAAGAAATTCCTTACTTCATTCCTACTGTAGTTAAATATCAAAGTCCCCCATTCTTTATGTTCACCTATCCTTGGGTCTGAATGTTCATAAAGGTGTGATCCATCGAAGAATGCAAGACCATGCCCATCCTTTGGGAAGTGACCTGGGACCCAATCAAGAATTACGCCAATCCCTTCTGAATGACATTTATCTACAAAATATCTAAATTCGTCTGGGCTTCCATATCTACTTGTTGGCGCATACCATCCAGTAACTTGATATCCCCAGGATCCATCAAAAGGATGTTCGGAAATTGGCATTAGTTCAATATGAGTAAAACCTCTTTCTTTTACATAAGGAATAACTTTTTCGGTTAATTCAGGATATGTAAGAAGTCTGGTCCCTGGTTTTAGATCAGCTGCAGGAACTGGTTTTCTTTCTTGCCCATTTCCTTCTATGAATGGTCTATCTGCTTGTGCATGCATCCAACTCCCTAGGTGCATTTCATATACAGATATAGGCTTGTCTAAAGGGTTGTTTTCATCTCTTTTTGATATCCATTCTTTGTCTGTCCATTTGAAAGAATCAATCTTTGCGACAACTGAACTTTGTGCAGGCCTTACTTCATGCTCAAAGCCATATGGGTCTGCCTTCTCATAGCAATGTCCCTCTTCAGTACGTATTTCGTATTTATATAAAGTCTTCTCTTTTACATCAGGTATAAATAATTCCCAAATCCCTCCAAGTCTTTTTTGCATGGGATGTTGGCGACCATCCCAGGAATTTATTTCGCTGATTACAGAAATACTTCTAGCATTAGGCGCCCATAAACAAAACATTACCCCTTTGATCCCTTCCCTATCGCAGAGGTGTGCACCCATCTTCTTCCAAATGTGATGATGGTTACCTTCAGCGAAAAGATGTCTGTCAATTTCTCCCATCCATTCTTCTCTAAATGACCACGGGTCATATTGTTTATGCTCGATACCACCTCTGAAGACTTTAAATTGGTAATTATTCCCAGGGTTTTTATCTAGTAAGGTTTCGAATATCCATGGATGATTTGGATTTGATAGGACAATTTCAGAATTCTCAATTACAACCTTAACGTTATCTGCTTCTGGCATCCAAGCTCTAACAATCCATTTGGTTTCAAATTTATGAACACCTAAAACACTAAATGGACTGTCATGTCTGCAGTCAGCAAGCTTTTGACCTTCATCAGACATCCAGTCAACAACAAAACTGGTGGTCATGATTCAAGGGCAATGTGGAACAGGAGCTTATCTGATTAGGTGCAATCTTGTTTGATTATTTGGACAGATGTGGACAGATTTCAAGCTTGGCTTGCTTAAGGTCTAAGAAAATTGTCGTTATCAATGAATGGATTGAGGGAGAGCCTGCATCTTCCATTGAAAGACCAGGGTTTACTCCTATTGCTGGCCAGCATCCACCTGCTATCGATAAGCGAAGTCGACAGCCTTTTGAAATAGAAGCAAATAGTGGCTGCATCGATATTTCCTTTAAACTAGAAATATTTGCTTCAAGATCTTGTATACGTAGTGTGCCTGTTGAGAGCTGATCAACTCTTGTTTGACTTTCATTCACTATCGATAAAGCAACGCATAAATCAAAGCTTTCTCTATCTGTATGAGCAAAGATCTTAAGTTTAGGGATGCCTTCTATATCAAATGCGTTTTTACAAGGATTTGTTGTGAAGGTGGCTACATCATTCCTTTGATCAATTTCGATTCTATTAACTAAGCCTGGCTCCGGACTTAGATGCCCACCAATCCCAGGAGTAGGACGCCAAGGATCATAAACAATAACTTGTAAACCATTGCTTTCTTTATTGGTAATTAGTAACCCATCATTAATATTAGAAGAAGCATTCCCTGTACTTTTAAGACTAAAATTAATTACTGAACTTTTAATATTCTCGTTAATAAACCATTGTTTACTTGTTATATTCCAAATCTTCTTCAAAGGTTTAGGGCTTAATTCTTTATTTGATGTCTTGAGGTGCTTATTGAAAAAATTTAAGTGTAGTTCTTGGACACCATTCCACCATTTTAAATGTGTTGCAGGACCGATATGTAGTTCTGGTATTCCACCTACTTCAAGGGATTGTTTATAGATATCAAGTATTCCATTTAAATGTGGGTCCCACCACCCTCCAATTATCAACATTGGACTTTGTAACCATTGTTTTAAAGGAATATGAACTAACCATTCTCCCTGCTTATTTTTGGAGGCTTTGAACCATTTGTATGCCATCCCCTTAGGGTCATAAGTTTCTAGAAGCTCAGGACCTTTAGACAGATAGGAATGGTTTGCCAAGCTTTCTCTAATCTGGTTCCATCCAAATTCATTGTTTTCCCTTTTTAATTTTTGAGCAGCTAATTGTAATCCCCATGCCAATCCTAGATGCCACAAATAAGCTCCTCCTTCACAACTCCAATGAATTTTTTCATTTAATCCTGTCATGGCAGGAGCCATGCAATCTGGAGGAGGCGTCCCTTTCTCAGCTACTAATTGCGTAAACCCTTGATAAGAGAATCCATATGTTCCAATTTTACCGTTGCATTCAGGTAATGATCTTACCCATTTAAGGGTTTTAGTTGTGTCTGAAGCTTCCTGAGCAAAACCAGAGAAGGAACCTGTTGAATCTCCTTGGCCTCTTACATCTTGGATTATTACTAAATATCCATGACTAGCAAACCAAGTAGGATGGGCATATGTAATTGTCGATGCAATTTCTTTTCCATATGGCTGCCTCATGAGTAGTGCAGGCCATGGACCTTGTCCTTTTGGGAGCCATATTCTTGAAACGAGCTTGTCGTTTTCACTGATTAAAAGTTCTTCTACCCTGCTATTTATTTGATCCACAATGGCAAACCTTGTCACTTAACATCAGGGCAGTGAATTCCTATTACGTATATAGAAAGAATTTCGGCATCAGTTTCAGACAAGTTTTTTGTAAGGCTAATTTCTTTTATCGCCTCTTTCGAACCTATTGAAATACCCTCTGAATTGAGACTGCGAAATCTCTTGCACATTGAGAGTGCCTCTGAAGGATTATTTTTAACATTTTCTAAAAGACTTGGTTTTGCAAAAGCTTTATAAGTGCTAAAAAAAGTTGCAAGGATGATTAGTGCGGCATAGCTTTTCATAGCACTTTTTATTTGCATGTTTATATTTCAGACCTGACAATAGGCTAAATGAGAAAGCATTAGGTCACTTGATATTCTGCCTAATTTTAGCTTTGCGTATTAATTCGCTTGCTCTTTTAAGCGAAATCACAGGTTCTCGACCTGTTTTGATTAGCCGCTCAAAGCGACCTGTTTTTAAAAATAATTCTTGTGGTGTCAGGTTTAGCAAAGCTTTTATGGATGCTATTCCTGAATGCATCAAGAGTGCAGCTTCGTTTTCAGAAAGCTTCAACTCGCAAACTAATAAAGCTATGCATCGTAGGCGTCTTAGATTTCTGCTCGAACAGTATTCATCTCTCACAAGATTCAAAATCTCATCATCACTTAATTGTTTGATACCCTCCCAGCTATTTATTTTTTTTAAGCCAAGTTTTTCTTTTTCCCTGCGAAAGTTTTTAGGAATTCTATTCAAAAACATTTATATCATCGTCGTTATTATTTTCCAATAATAGATTCTCTCTTGTGCTATCACTTTTACTAAAATCAAGACTATTTTTACTATAAGTGCTTGTGTCAACAGTTACTGTTGTTTGATTTCTTATATCTCTAATAACTTCTCCTAGAATTACTGGTTTACTAATACCTGGTTCTAAAGATTCTATTTTCCTAATTCTTACATGTACATTTGCACCATTCCTTCCACCACCTTTCAAATTCCCAGCTATTTGTTCCAAGGATACCTGAGTTGACTCATTAGGAAAATCCTCAGAAGCTTGGGCTACAACAAGATCATAGCCATTGTCATAAACGATTGGAGTGTAAATAGCACCTTCTACAACTGTTGGAGGGGTGTAACTTTCTGAGAATGCCCAGCAACTTCCTGATAATAAAAGCGTAAATACAGTTGCTCCTACAAGCCTGAATTTGAAATTCCAACCTATAAGGAATGAAATTATTGTTATGGCAGCAAGACCTAATCCTGACCATGCCAATAATTCGGTTGCTTGTTGTAGGAGCTGAGAAGTTGACATAACCTGGTTAACAATACATTCACTCCTTATAGTTCGTCTGCCCCTCAAAGGCATCCATTACTCCATGGGAGTGAAACCTAGGTTATTAAAATTTAAACGATTGCTTCTCCTTGGGGGATTGGTAGTTTGTGGTGGCTCGTTTTTTTATGTTGCGACTAATAGAGCCCTGAAAAATTATGTTGATCGTAATACACCAATTTTAGAGAAGGAATTATCTGCTCAACTAGGGCATCCTTTAAAAATAGGACCTTATAAAGGTCTTCGTTCTTGGGGAATTGCGATTGGTCCAACAAGTTTACGGAGAGGTTCACACGATAATTCAAATATAAGTTTCTCCAGCTTGAAAATACAGTTAGCACCATTAGCAAGCTTAAATTCCAGGAGGCCAGTCGCGATATTGACACCTAGTCAGGCAAAGATTAATTTGAGGTCTAAAAAAAATAAATCTTATTGGGTTTTTGGAGAAGAAGATCTTACGAATATTCCAAATTTCGATTTAAAGATTCGTTTTGAAGATCCGGCTCGTGTCTCCATTGGCTCAAAAGAGGCTGAACTCGCTATTAAGGGTGATTTTCACCTGGATTTTAAAAACAAACATATTTCAACTAATTCACGATTTGACTTTGGTGACAATGGATTATTGGTCTTTGACGGAAGTGGGCATTTTAGTGACTTGAACTTTCAGGCAAAAACTCGTGCAAAAAATTTAAAACTTGGAGTTTTACAAGATGTCTTTTTGAAACGTCGAAAACATATAGCTAAAGGGATATTAAATGGAGGTATTTACTTTGCTGCTCAAAATGGGAGTCTCAATTGCAATGGACGCCTGACCTTAAAAGACCTAAATCTTTACAATGACCTCAACGGTTATAATTTCACTTCTAAAAGTACATCTATTGGCTGTCGTAATGATGTTATAAACTTATCTTCATCCGAGTGGGACTATGGTCCTTTAGAAGGCTCAATTAAAGCAACCTTACCTCTAAAGAAATTACCTAATTATCAAATTAATATAGACACCCTTGCAAGTCTTAAAAAGATAGATCAATCTGTTCTTAAGGTAAATGCAAATATTCCACTTCTCTTATCAAAAAATTCTTTAGATATAGGTCAAATGATCGCCAAAATAAGTCTTGATTCTTTTAAATTGTCTAATTTTGAACCATCTCTAGGGATCCCACTAGATGGCAAGCTCTCATTAGATGGCACTGTTAGTGGCCGCTTTAACTCCTTAAGTTCAGACATCGCAATTGTAGTAGACAACCCTCAATTAGGCGTTGTACGTATGAATGAAAAATGGATAGGCAAGTTGACTGGAATTATAGATAAAAATACATTGATAACGCTAGATACTGATGGTGCCCCTATCCCTGGGAGACTTTCTGTTCAATTTAATTCATTTTTTACACTAAATAGACTTTCTCTTACCAGACGAGCGGGTGAAAATTATGGCCCACTTATACTTAAAAAGAATGAAGATGAATATGTATGGAATGCAAAGGATTTTAGGCTAGATCGGATTGAGGTCTCAACACCGCTGAAAAAGAATTTTCAACGTGTTTATGGTGCATTAAATGGTCAAGGGAGTATCAAGTTCGATCCTTTATTTGTTGAGGGTGAAATTGTATATAACGCCTTAAGAGGTATTGGCTTTCGAGAGCTTGCAATTGCTGGCAAATATTCCGAAAAAAATTATTCTTTAACCGGAAGCTTCCTTCCAGATATAGGTCAAGGTACGATTGATATTATCAGTGATGGTCGCATTGGTGAGAAAATTTGGGCTAAAGCAAGTGCGTCCAACCTTAGCCCTGCCTGGTTGGTTGAGAATGCTATAAAGCTCTCTAGCATTGATGTCGAACATGCATTGGCAACTGGGAGTGCGAAAGATCTAAAAGGACTTGTAATTGCTTCGCCTTCGTGGGCTCTGGATAGTCAATTGATCAAATGGGTTAATGCACGCATCTCCGAGGACAAGGCCAAGAAATTAAAGGCTAAGAATACTATTATCAACCCTCAAATTTTAGATGGTAATTTAAATGCATTTGTAGAGGTTCAGGGTGAGAATCTTAAGAATTTAAACTTAGACATCAAATCCTCCGGTAAAATCTGGATTAGGGGTGAGGATCTTAATGTCACAGAAATTAAGCCATTTACTGCGACCTTTTCTGGCCCATTAAATGAAGATTTAGGTGAATTTTCATTAGTAAATATTCCCTTTTCCTTGTTGTCATTATTCATCCAAACACCTGCTTCATTGACAGGTATGTTTGGTGTTAATGGAAGGTACAGGATAAAAAATGGATCTCCTGAAGTTACGGCTGAACTTGTATTAAATGAAGCACAAATATCTAAACAACCATTTTCACTTGAAAAGGGGAAAGTCTCTATTCTTTCATCTTTGATGGAACTTGACCTCTCGCTTAAAAGTCAATCCTCTCTAGAACCAGTAACTATTTTAGGTACAGTACCTTTAAATAACTATTTGCCTTTTGATTTGAGAGTTAAGAGTCGTGGTGATGGACTAACTTTCTTAAGTGGTTTTACAGATGAAAATACTAAGTGGATCAATGGTACGGCCGACCTATGGTTATTTATAAGAGGTACATTAAAGGAACCAATTGCAAATGGTTACTTTGTCATAAAGAATGGTGATTTATCTATAGGAGACAAAGAGCTTCGCAATCTTAATAGTGAAATTTTCTTTGACTTTAATAGGCTTGAAGTGCAACAGCTAAGTGCTGATATTGGGAAAAGAGGCAAACTTAGTAGTTATGGCGGCATCGCTTTTTTTGAACAAGAAAAGAAGGAAAAAGAGCCTCTTCAACTTAATCTACAAAATGTTGATTTTAGTGCCAATACATCTACATTTAGTCTTTCAACAAAACTGACACTTAGAGGATCTTTGGCTAAGCCGATAATTGCTGGAGAAACGTTTATAAGTAATGGAGCAATTTCAACTAAACGCAGTCTCACCTCTCCTAGTAATCGTATTAATAATAATGGCAATACACAAGCAACTTCAAGACAGAACCTGCCTGAACAGCAATGGAAACGAGATAAGCCTCTTGTTCTTTTTATTCAAGATGACAAATCCTCTTACACGACTAATGCATTGTCATATACCCTGCCACAAGTATTCTCTAAAATAAGTTTTGATTCTTTAAAGTTGTATTTAGGACCCGGCCTCCGATTAGTCTCGCAGCCGATAGCAACATTCAATGTTGATGGTCTTTTGAGCTTATGCGGTCCCTTAAATCCTCAAGGGATGCTTTTAAGGAACAAGACCTTGAAATGTTTAGTAAATGAAGACTGGGAGGAAGGGCAAGAGAAGTTTAAAAAGCTTGCAGTCACTGGAGTTGTTAAACTAACTAATGGCTTGGTTAATTTATTCACTACGAGTTTCTCTCTTAAACGAAACGAGCAGAATGTTGCTGTTTTTACACCCTCTAATGGATTAACACCATATGTGGATTTAAAAATGACTACTCGTGTCCCGGATAAAGTTCGAGATCAGAATACTTTGCCTTCTGATGATGAATTGGCCTTAAATGGCTCTGGCTTTGGTGGAATAGGAGGCTCTCGATTTATCAAAGTTGAGCTAATTGTTGCTGGTCGTGCAGATCGTATGGCTGAGAATTTTGAAATTCGTAGTCAACCACCTCTTCCAAGAAATCAATTGCTTGACCTTATAGGTGGAAATTCTTTAACAATGCTGTTGAGTGGAGATGAAACACAAGTACTAGCAAACCTTTTCAATAGATCCTTTGTCTCTCCAGTGCTTGGGAACATAAGCGGTGGTTTTAGTGAAAAATTGCAATTGTCTGTTTACCCAGCCTATGTACGAGGCCCAGACGTTTCAAGTGAAGGTGATAAAGGTCAAGCAGAATATGCTGATCATGATTCCTTTCAGAAGGCCTGGGTTACTGAGGTAGGCATTGATATAAGCGAAAGAATTAATTTTTCTATTCAGGCAACCCCCTCTCGTGAAGATGTCCCTCCTCAAGGAACTATCAAATATCAATTTAACCCAAGCTTAGGAGTCCTTGGTTCAGTAGACAATGATGGTAATTGGCAAAGTGAATTCCAAATATATTTAAGGTATTAAGTGATCAAAATAATATTCTTAACTTTATACATAGAAGTAGTTATCAAAATATAGTTGGCAATAACTTATAACGTAAATATAATCAAACATCGAGCTGAATTTGTGAATAGGTAAAGCTTATCTTGAGATTCCCCTGGGAGAATGTCTATCTCGAATTGGATTATATAGTTGTCTGAACTTTGAAAAGCATTTACTACGTATTTAAATGGATGCTGATAACAAGAGCTAAATTTCGTTTTGTAGTGTTAATTTGGCTTTATACCGATGTACGATTTAATTGTATCTTTGATAGGTGATAACTTAGTAAACCTTCTACAAATTAATGAATGATTCTCATAAGGTACCTGAACCGTCTGACGAGCTCCTCGAATTAGCTCTTTCAACAAGAAAGGCTTCGATCTCTTTGGGACAGAGTGGGAATACTACAAGGCAAGAAGCCTTAAAAGCGATTGCAGATTCCTTAAGAGACAAGGCCAAAGAAATCATTGATGCCAATCAGCAAGACGTAAAAAGTTCTTTAGAGGCTGGTCTAAGTCAGTCCCTGTTGTCAAGGTTAAAGCTCACCGACAGGAAGTTAGAAGCAGCTATAGAAGGCGTTAGGAAAGTATCACTCCTGCCTGATCCCGTTGGTATATGTCAGCTAAAACGCGAACTTTATAAAGACCTATGTCTTGAAAGGCGTACTGTGCCTTTGGGTGTCCTTGGGGTTATTTTTGAAGCTAGACCTGATGCGATGATTCAGATAGCTTCGCTAGCCATTCGGTCTGGTAATTCGGCGATCCTTAAGGGAGGTAGTGAAGCGAAACGTACAAACCAGGCAATTATGACTGCTATTCAGTATGGGTTAAATAACTCCTCTGTTAGCTCAAAATCTATATGCTTACTTACTACTCGTGAGGAAAGTATGGCACTACTTCGAATGGAAGGATTAGTTGATTTGATTATTCCACGTGGAAGTAATGAATTAGTTAAATTTATTCAAGACAATACAAGAATCCCAGTACTAGGTCATGCAGATGGTATTTGTCACTTATATGTCGATTCCTCAGCAGATTTGACCAAGGCATTGAAGATTGCCGTTGATAGTAAATGTCAATACCCTGCGGCATGCAATACTATTGAAACATTATTAGTTCATAAAGACATAGCACCTTCGTTTCTTGCAGAAGCTATACCTGCCTTCAATAAATCAGAAGTAAAGCTTTTAGGGGATAAAATGGCTTGTTCTTTTGGTGTTTTGGAAGAAGCACATAGAAGTGATTGGTCAACAGAGTATCTAGATTTAGTTCTTTCAATAAAAGTTGTTGAGACTATTGATGATGCAATTCAACATATAAATCGTTATGGATCACGTCATACCGAATCAATCGTTGCAGAAGATAAAAATGCCGCTGATAAGTTCCTTCATTCAGTTGATAGTTCAGGTGTATATCATAATTGTTCTACACGCTTTGCAGATGGTTTTCGTTATGGTTTTGGGGCCGAGGTAGGTATTAGTACACAGACACTTCCTCCGCGAGGGCCTGTTGGTTTAGAAGGGCTTGTTACTTATCGCTACTACTTAAGAGGCGATGGACATATTGCTGGTGACTTTGCGTCTGGTAGTAAAGAATTTATTCATAGGGACCTTCAATTGTGAATAGTCTTAGCAATTCAGGATGTATAAACGTTCAGGGTTTGAATCTTTGGGCGCATGTAGGTGCTTTAGAGAAAGAACGTACTTTAGGACAATACTTCTCCCTAGATTTTTGTGTTTGGATAGATTTAGAGAATGTCTTGTTAGATGATGATGTCTCTTCAACTGCAGATTATAGTATTGCAATAAAGGGATTGCAGGAGCTTTCCTTTACCATTGAATGCAACACTATTGAGAAATTTAGTGAGGCAATTTTAAATTACTTAGAAAGCTTGTATGGTTTGGTGCCAGTTAAAGTCTGTCTCACAAAATGTAGCCCACCTATAAGTGGCTTTTCTGGGAAGGTGTCTGTTTATAGAACAAGAAATTTTCAATCTGATGAAAAATGCGCTTTTTAAAAAGGCCTTTGGTTCTAATACATGGGTTATGGGATACACCTTCAATTTTTGATCGTTTAATACATTGTTTAGATGTACCTCACCGAATGATTTATGCACCGCATTTGCCCCATCAATTTGGTAGAAGATCTATTTTTGAATTGGCTACAGATTTTGAATCTTTAATTTGTAGACGTTTTGCTAATAACGTCTCTATAGACATTCTTGGTTTCTCAATGGGTGGACTGATTGGAAGGACTTGGTTGCAAGAATTAGGTGGTGCTAATAGGACCAGTCGCTTTATAAGTGTTGGCTCACCACAGAATGGGACTCTTACTGCACAACTTGTTCCTTCTTTTATCTTCCCGGGTATTGCAGATATGAAACTAGGTAGTCAATTAATCATTTCTCTTGATAAGAGTTCACATGCTTTAGATAATGTTGAATGTATTAGTTATTTTTGCGGCATTGACTTAATGGTTTTTCCGGGTTGGCGAGCCACCCTTCCCTGTGGAGAAACTAAATCTGTTCCAGTTCTTTCTCATAAGGCATTAATTGCTCGTTCCACTGGAGTTGATTCTTTGGTAAAAGAAATCTTTAACACGAATTAAAGCCCAGTGTGTCTAATTAAGGCCTTGGTATTAGCTGACCTACCTCTGAATAGCCTGAATACTTCAGATGGGTGTAGGCTCCCACCAAGACTTAAGACCGTTTCACGGAATTTTTTGCCTTTAGCTTTGATTTCATCTTCATGATCTATTCCCACTTCTTCAAAAGCTGAAAAAGCGTCTGAGCTAAGCACTTCCGCCCATTTGTAAGAATAGTAACCTGCTGCATATCCTCCAGCAAATATATGACTAAAGGCGCATAGAAAATTATCTTCGGGGATAGGCCTACATACAGTTGTCGTCTTTGCAATCTCCCTCCTAAAGTTGTCAGGGGTTATATTAAGGTCTTTATTCCATTGACTATGTAGCCTTATATCGGTCAAGGCAAAATGTATTTGCCGTAAAGTCGATAAGCCTGCATTGAAAGTTTTGTTTAATCTCAATTTCTTTATTTCTTCTTCTGGTAATTCCTCTCCTGTTTGCCAGTGCTTAGCAATATCTTTAATTGTTTTGGCCTCTAAACACCAATTTTCCATAAATTGACTTGGTAATTCAACTGCATCCCATTCGACATTGTTAATACCTGCAGCTTGTGGCTCTTCAACGGTTGTAAGCATATGCTGTAGCCCATGACCAAATTCATGAAAAAGCGTCTCCACTTCTTCAAAGCTCATAAGACTAGGCGTGTCTACTGTTGGTGGTGTTTGGTTGCATATTAAATAGGCAATTGGTAAAGTTATGGATTCATTAGTTAATACGTCTCTCGTTAGACATTCATCCATCCATGCTCCTCCTCGTTTGCTTTGAGGTCTGGAATATGGATCAAGATAGAAGGAAGCTATTTTTGAATTGTCGGAATTATATACGTCAAATAGATCAACATCTTTATGCCATTTAGGGAAGTTTCCATTAGCAGGTTTGATTGTGATGTCAAAAAGTCGATTGCTGAGTTTAAAAAGGCCATTTAGTACTTGAGGAAGGGGAAACCATGGCCTTAAATATTCTGAGTCCAAATTAAATTTTTCTTTTTTTAGTTTTTCTGACCAATAGTTAATATCCCAAGGCTTAATAATGTAAGTGTCTTGATGTGTTTCTTTTGATGCGATAGCAGTAAGTTCTTTAAGTTCCTTTTTTGCTGATTTAATCGCTGCAGCTCGCAATTCTTCTAGTAATACCTCTACTTCATTTACATCGGTTGCCATTTTATTTGCGAGACTAACTTCGGCCCATGTTTCATAACCAAGAAGTTTTGCTTGGCTAGTTCTCAGGGTAAGGATTTCTTCAATTATTTCTTTATTATTTTTATCTCCATTACTGGCTCTACTGACGTATGCCTTAAATACCCTCTCCCGTAAAGATCTGTTGTTTGCATATGTGATTATAGATATATATGTTGGCATATCTAAACTAATTAGCCAGGGGCCTTGTTCTGAGGTAATTGAGTGATTTGATAAATTTGGGAGAGAGTTTTTTGCCGCTTCTGAAAGTGCCTTTCGAGTCCTAAGTGGTATTCCATCCATCTCAGTAGGGCTCTCAATTAATAGAGTCCATTCTTTTGTAGAGTCAAGTACATTATTGCTAAATAAAGTTGATAATTCTGCTAGCCTTTCACTATTGGAATTGAACTCATTTTTCTTTGAATTCTCTAATCCTACACCCCTTTGACTCATCTTCGTCAATTCAATATCTAAGATACGTTTTTGAATATCATCAAGTTTTTGATGCCTTTCTGACTTAAGTATAATTAACGCTTCATATATTATTTGGCTTTGTCCAATTTGATTAGAGAAACGTACAATATCTGGCTGTATACTGGCAAATACTTCTCGCATCTCTTCCGAATTACATACACCATTTAGATGTCCAACAGCACCCCAACTCCATCGAAGAGATTCACCTATTTTGTAGAGAGGTATCATTGTATTTTCCCAATTCAGAATTTCTTGTTCGTTGGTTTTAGTTTTAATAGCCGTATGAATTTTTTGTTCTTGCAATTTAAAATCGTAAGAAAGTTTTTTTAATAGATTTGGAAGATTAGCTTTTATTTGCCCGGGAGTGATTTCTTCATAATTTGGTATTCCCTCGCCAACTAGAATGGCTGCTTTTAAATCTTTTTTATTCATTTGAGGTCAATTAATTACTTGACTTATTGATAATAAGGTTTGTGGCTCCAATGCATTTGCTAGTGCATTTGTAGAGTTTTCAAATAAGTTGGTAGCAACCTTAGGCCAGAAACCAATTATTAAAGTTGGAACTAAAAGGCTAAGACCTATTGATAACTCTCTCGAATTCATTTCTGTAATCGTTGCCAAAGCTGGTATCCTTGGCCCAAAAAACACTCTTCTGCACATAGATAAAAGGTATATTGGAGTTAATACGAGACCGATTGCGGCAAATAAAATTGTTATTGATCTAAAAACAGATGTAAAACCTTCTTGGCTTGTAATGCCTAAAAAAACTGTTATTTCACTAACGAAACCACTCATACCTGGCAGAGCAAGTGATGCTAAAGAACTGATTAGAAATAATGCAAATGTTATAGGAAGTACTTTTGCTACACCACCCATATTTGGTATAGAAAGAGTATTTGTCCTTTCGTAGAAAGAACCCGTTATAAAAAACATTGAAGCGGCAATAAGACCATGGCTAATCATTTGCAGCATAGCCCCACTAAGACCTAGAGCATTTACAGCACCAATACCTAACAAAACAAATCCCATATGACTTACTGAACTACAAGCAATTCTTCGTTTTACATTATCTTGTGCAAATGCATTAAGTGCACCATAAATTACATTTACTATCCCAATTATTATTAATGCAGGCGCAAATCTCAAATGAGTTTCTGGGAACATCTGTACATTAAACCTAAGCAAGGCATATCCACCCATTTTTAAAAGTATTCCTGCAAGAAGCATGGATACTGGGGCGTTTGCCTCACCGTGAGCATCTGGGAGCCAAGTATGTAAAGGGAAAATGGGAAGTTTTACACCGAAACCTATCAAAAATCCAAGGTAACAAAGTAAAGCAAAAGTTCCTGAAGGCTGTCTTAAGGTTAACTCTGTCATGTTCAAGGTGAAGTCAGAACCTGACAGTGCAAGTGCAAGCCCACTTATTAAAATTAAAAGTGAGGCTAGAGCTGTATAAAGTATGAATTTAGTTGCGGCATATAGTCTTTTTTTTCCGCCCCATATAGCTATTAAGAGATAAACAGGTACAAGTTCTAGCTCCCAAGCTAGGAAAAATAGGAGAAAATCTTGTGATAGGAATACTAATGATTGGGCAGAAGCTTGTATTAGCAGTAAAGAGAAATAGAGCTTTGGCTTATTTGTTATGTTCCAGCTTGCTAATGCTGCAAGGAGTGTTATTAAACCACTTAACACCACAAGAGGAGCTGATAGACCATCTGTGCCAAGCGACCACTCGAGCCCTATAGAAGGAAGCCAGCTAATCCTTTCAACCAATTGAAGATCACTTGACTTGTTGTCAAATGAAAAGAGAAAAGCATAAATTATGAGCAAGAAGTCAGTTGCTAAAAAGGCTATTGCCAAATTTCTATGAATACTAATATTCTTATTTTTATCTTCCTGGAAGATTTGCAATATGAGAGCTCCTATTGCAGGAACAAGAACTATTGCTGAGAGCAAAGGGTATTGGGTTTGGGACGCAGCAATTATGCCCATTTTGGCGCCCATAGATTAAAGGATTATGACACCTAACTTATCAGCCTTTGTGCCTTTGTATGAGTATAACTACTTATTAGATTTATTTATACCAGCTGCTGCCTGAGGTTTGAAGACTTAAAAGAGGCGCTCTGCTAGCAACTCCTTCGACTTCCCATGCTTTTACCATCGCATGACTAATGCGTTTGCCTAGATCATCTTTGTATAAGGCGAGAATGCTTGGACCTGCTCCACTTATTGCGCAGCCAAGAGCTCCTGAATTAATAGCCGCCTCTCTTACTGCCAGACCTCCTTTTATTAACTTCCATCTGTATGGTTCATGCAGTCTGTCATGCATACCTTCAGCTATTAAATCTCCTTTGCCGGTTCTCAATCCATTTAGTAGAAGAGTAAGAGATCCTAAATTTGTAACAGCATCACTTATTGGGACATCCTTGGGCATTACCCTTCGAGCTTCACTGGTACTAAGTCTCAATGAAGGTATCGCAACAACAACCTTAATTGAACTATCCCATTCGCATCTAACTATTCTCCATTGATCAGAGGCTCCTTTGGCCGTAAAACATAGTCCTCCTAATAAAGATGGCACTACATTGTCTGGATGACCTTCTATATCTATTGCAAGTTCAAGAAGCTTTTCTTTGCTCAAGGGGCAATCAATCAGTGCATTTGCCCCGACTAGGCCTGCAACAATTGCAGTGGCACTACTTCCAAGGCCTCTTGCAGGAGGTACAGCAAGCTTTACACGTGCTTCTAATGCAAAAGGCTCAACTTCAGCAGCCTGCCATACTCTTTGAGCAGCTTTGTAAAAGAGGTTCTCAGGACCTCCTCGCAAATGATTACCTTCTGTACTTTCCATAATTAATTCAAATCTTTCACAATCACCGTCAATCCGTTGGATCGAAAAAATATTTTTTAGATCTAAAGCCGCCCCAAGACAGTCAAACCCTGGTCCAAGATTTGCCGTTGTAGATGGAACTTCAACAAATACTTTTTTGCCTATGACCGGCTGAACCATTTTTTTATTTTTTATTTGAATTTATTTTGACACTCGAGCTGGCTATTAAATGAGCTTTGCACGCTGCACTAAATAGACCTATCTCGGGATCTGTCAAAATAAATATAGGTAGCTCTTTAATAAACTCCGAAAAGCGTCCCTTGTTTGTCATGGCTGACTTAAAAGTTGCAGAAGTTATTCCATCTATATTTTTTGAAGCTGGTCCTCCCGCTATCCATAGGCCACCTGTGCAAAGTTCATTCAATGCAAGATCTCCAACTGCTGAGCCATAAGCACTTAGCCAAATATGTAGAGCTTGTAGCATTAATTTGTCACCTTTTTGCGCATAAGAACTTACTAGTTGTGGTAACTTTTCAAGTTCATCTTTAGAGGGATCTATGGTGAATTTTCTCAAAGGGTGTCCCTTTCCATCAGATTTTAATAATCTCCAAATTGCTATATACCCAAGCCCTTTGCCACTTACAATTCTTTCAAGGGAAACCCTTTCTAAAGAAAGGTATTCTTTAATCCAATTAGTTAAATCCCACTCTTCATTTGTTCTGGCAGCAAATTCTTTATGACCACCTTCACTAGGAAGAGATATAAAACCTCCTTCAGTTATTACTCCTCTTGCGATGCCAAGCCCAGTTCCAGCACCAATAATCGTAAATACATTATTACTGTGATTTGAATTGTAATTTATAACTTTAGTATTTTGAATACTTATATATTGTTTATCCTTTAGGAAGGGTATTCCATATGTTAGTACTGAGAAGTCGTTTACTAAACCTAACTTTTCAAGACGAGATGACAGCCTAATTTCTTCTTCGTTTAATATCCATGGAAGATTAGTTGTTTTTATAATTCTATCTTTGAGGTTACCTGCTACACCAATGCATCCATATTTTGGAAGTGTAAGATTTCCAGGCAAAGATTCAATAAAATCAGTAAGAAGTTCGTTAAAGGATGGCCAATCCTTAGAGGAGTATTTCTTTTTATATAATTGCTTTAAACCATCTTTATATGTATAGATACCAAGAAGTGTTTTAGTGCCACCTATATCGCCTGCTAAGAGATTCATGCTTGAAAATTTAGTAGTGGCTTCTGCATTTATTTTGCTATATTAATTCATTATCAAGATATCTTTTATGATTGATCTCGTCAATTAGACTTTTCTGAAATTGATTTATTGAGAATAGAAATAAATTCATTTATATTCATAGCACCTTTGTCCTCATTCCCTCTTGCCCTCACAGATATTGTGTTTGTAGCTTCTTCTTTGTCTCCAATAACCAATATATAAGGCGTCTTATTTATTGTATGTTCTCGTATCTTAAAGCCAATTTTTTCATTCCTAATATCCAGTAACACCCTAAAACCCTGATCCATTAGTTGTTTATAAACCTTATTAGAAGTAGAGGAGTTCCTATCTGTAATTCCCATTACTACAACCTGTATAGGCGCTAGCCAGGTTGGGAAATTACCTGCATAATGTTCAATTAAAATACCTATAAACCTTTCAAAAGATCCTAGGATTGCTCTATGGAGCATTACAGGGACTTTCTTTTCATTATTTTCATCAATGTATTTTGCTTGAAGGCGATCTGGCATAGAGAAATCAACTTGTATTGTCCCGCATTGCCATACCCTATTTAGACAATCCTTGAGAGAAAATTCTATTTTAGGTCCATAAAATGCACCTTCTCCTGGTAAGTAGGACCAGTCAAGTTGTTTTGCATTAAGAGCATCTTCAAGAGATTTTTCTGATTTGTCCCAAATAATCTCACTTCCAACTCTCTTTTCAGGTCTTGTTGATAACTTTATAATTACTTCTTTAAAACCAAATGATTTATATACTTCAAATACTATATCTATAAAAGAACATACTTCGTCTTGAATTTGGTCCTCTGTGCAAAATATATGAGCATCATCCTGTACAAAGTTCCTTACACGCATAAGGCCATGCAGGGCTCCAGATGGCTCGTTCCTATGACAGGACCCAAATTCTGAAAGTCTAATAGGTAAATCCCTATAACTTTTTAAACCTTGGTTAAAAATTTGAACGTGACATGGGCAATTCATAGGTTTGATTGCATATTCTCTATTCTCAGAAGTAGTTGTAAACATATCGGCTTTAAATTTGTCCCAATGACCAGATTTCTCCCAAAGAGATCTGTCAACAGCTTGCGGTGTCCTAACTTCTTGATACCCATTCTTGGTAAGAATATTTCTAATATATTTTTCCAGTACCTGGTAGATAGACCAGCCATTAGGATGCCAGAATATCATTCCAGGTGACTCCTCTTGAGTATGAAAAAGATCTAATTTCTTGCCGAGCTTTCTATGGTCTCTTTTTTCTGCCTCTTCTAATGTTGTTAAATACTTATTTAGCTCTTTTTTGTTATTCCAAGCAGTTCCATATATTCTTTGAAGCATTTGATTGTTGGAGTCTCCACGCCAGTAAGCACCTGATACTTTCATTAACTTGAAAGCTTTTAAATGCTTTGTATTAGGGACATGAGGACCTCTGCACATATCAATATATTCCTGATGTTTGTACAACTTTATAATTTCTCCATCTGGTATATCTTTTATTATTTCTAGCTTATAAGGCTCATCTCTTGATTTAAATACATCTATTGCCTTTTGTTTGCTTACTATCTCAACTATTACAGTATAGTTCTGAGATATAAGTTCATTAATTCTTGATTCGATTTTGCTTATATCTTCTGGTACAAAGTTTCTTTTATAATAGATATCATAATAGAAACCATTCTCAATTACTGGACCTATAGCCATTTTAGCTTCTGGATATAATTGTTTTACTGCATGCCCTACTAGGTGTGCAAATGAGTGTCTTACAATGTTAATTCCTTCTTGGTCTTTGGCCGTAATAATTTTTATTTTTGCATCATAATTTATAGGTATTGATGCGTCTATTTGTTGATTATTTACTAATCCAGCAATAGCTGCACTGGCTAACCCTGGACCAATAGAGTAAGCAATATCTGCAATTGAAGCAGGGTCCTCGAAGTATTTTTTTGTACCATCTGGCAATGTATAGGTTGGCATGATGTTAACTTTCTGAAAGAAATCCTAAGGAATTTTTGACTCTATTTAATGTCTCATTAGCGATTTCTTTTGCTCTACTATCCCCTTCTTTTAATATTCTATTTAGTTCTTGTTTGTCGTTGACAAGTTCTGTATATTTTTCTTGTATTGGTTTTAGCGAGTTTATAATTGCATCTGTCAGAAGAGGCTTGAATTTACCCCAACCTATATCCGCACATTCCTTTTGAGCTTTTTCTTTCCCTAAACCACTAACAATTGCGTAGATTGATAATAGATTATTGGCTTCAGGTCTTTGAGGATTACCAAGTTCCAATCCCATAAAAGAGTCTGTTTTTGCGCGCTTTATTTTTTGTTGGATAGTTTCTGGAGAATCTAATAATGCAATACGACTATTTTCATTTGCATCACTTTTACTCATCTTACTAGTCCCATCAGTAAGGCTCATTACTTTTGCACCATCTCTAATAATAAGTGGCTTCGGTACTTTTAAAATTTCTTTTTCTCCTTTGGCAAATTGAGAGTTTATCCTTTGCTGAGCGATATCCCTAGCTAGTTCTAAATGTTGTTTTTGATCTTCACCAACAGGGACTAAATCACTATCATATAAAAGAATATCTGCTGCCATTAGTACTGGATAATCTAATAGTCCTATTGAGACGTTATCTCCTTGTTTGATGGCTTTTTCTTTGAATTGAATCATTCTTTCCATCCAATTTAAAGGTGTAACGCAATTTAATAACCAGCAAAGTTCACTATGGGCTTTTACATGGCTTTGAATAAAAATTGAACACAATTTGGGATCCATTCCACAAGCAACATATAAAGCTGCTGTCGACAAGGTGTTTTTAGTTAATTCTTTTGGGTCATATGGAACAGTTATTGCATGAAGGTCAACTACACAAACAAGAGTTTCATAGTCATTTTGTAGGTCTACCCAGTTTCGAATAGCACCTAGCCAATTACCAATGTGCAGAGCACCTGTTGGCTGAACACCGGAAAGAACTCTCTTTTGATTCACAGATTACGCTGCCTTGTTTTTTGAAGTATCCTCATTGTTCTTTTATGAGTTCTCTGAAGAATTTAAATCATTATCTGAAACTTCTTTAGATGCTTCAGGTAGGACCTCCTGAGTGGAAACCTTATTATGATCTTCTGAATTTTCAGCTTCTTCTATATTTGTTTGTTCTTGTGAATTTACACTTGGTTTGTCTGGCCTGGCAAAAGGATTTGGCTTTGGATTTTTATTGAAATTCCCTTCGAAATTCTTTTTGCCATCCCTTTGATTAAAACCCTTGTGATTGTAATTACCTCTTTGTTCTTGATTTTGGTATTCACTTAGAATTTCCTCAAGTTTGCCTTCTTGAAGCATTTGAGCAAGTGTTCTTAATGCAAATCCAAGAACGGCAACAGTAGAACGAAGATTGAAAGCCTCTTGTAGAGAGCGCGCTGCTTTCATTTCGTTGTCACTTAAACGTATTCGAAACCCTCCAGTGTCACGGTTGCCAGGGGGGCGTCCCCCTCTAAAACCTCCTCTCCTTCTGTCAAAGTTGCTTGAGTTTTGTTGAGGATCTCCGTAGGAATCGCTCATAACCTTTTTTTTTAATCAAAGGCAAGTGTGCCGCATCGTCGGCCTAATTGAGAAGCTTTATTTAAAGTCGTTTAGCACATTCACACTTACGAGATAACTAATATCTATCGAGTTCAAATCTGAATGAATCCCTTCTCTTAGGTTTTCCTTTGTAAAGCCAGGCTTTTCACTCTCTTTTGAGCGTAGAATTTGCCTTAATATTTTGAATGAGTTAATAAGAAGTAAGAGAAAGTAAAAACTGTGAAAATTCTTCCATCCTCTCCTGTAACAATTCCCTCACTACCTGCTGGGAAAGTTGGTTTTGTCTTGGGGGGCTTGATTTTTACTGAATGGGCAATTAACGACCTTATTCACTTGCCAGCAGGCGGTCTCGCGGTAATTGCAGCTGGTGCAGGTATTTGGTTCTTGACCAAACAAAAGTCCTCAAATTTTAATTCTCCCTCTAGTGTTAAAGGTTGGGTTGATCGTTGCAAGGATGTATTAGCTCAATTTGAAGAACTAGAAGAACATGAACAATTTTTGAAAAATAACCCTGAAAGAATTCTTGTTTTAGAGCAGATACTTAAAAGAGACAATCCACAGAAGCTCTGTTTGCTTGGTACAAATGGAGTTGAATTGCCAGAAATCGAAAGTATTCAATCTTCAATTAATGAATCAAATGATTTAAACCTTTCTTTCTTCCCTTCTTTACCGATTCAAGCTTCCTCATGGGAAATTCCCGAGCAGCTTTTTAAGCAAGATGCTCTTATATATAACTTGCCTTTACCCCTAAGAGCTGTTGACTTGCTTTGGTTGAAGAATATTCCTGATGACCAGCCTGCCTGGATAATGATCACGTGGAAGGATGCAGACACTTGGGATAATCATTTCAAAGCCCTTATATCTCAGCTGCCTGAAAGATGGGCTAATCGAATCTTGAAATATAATGGTGATAGAACAACTATGAAGGATGTCCTGAGACCAGTTAGGCGTTTTCTAGATCACCCTAGTAAAAATATTGATTTAACCCGTCAAAGGTTGCTATCTAAATTTCATACCGTTTTGCAGTCCCATTTAGAGCAAATTAGAAGGGAGAAGTTTAAAGCCATTCAAAACCGCTCACAATGGCTTGTAGCAGGAGCTGTATTCGCTTCTCCAGTGCCCTCTACTGACCTTTTGGCTGTTGCAGTTGTAAATGGCTTGATGATTCAAGAAATGGGGAAATTATGGTCATGCAATATTCAACCTGATTTATTGAAAGTAGTTGCAAAGCAGCTTGCGATTGCAGCTCTTGCTCAAGGAGTTGTTGAATGGAGTGGTCAAGCATTACTGGGATTTGCAAAATTACATGGTGGCACTTGGATCGCTGCTGGGACAATGCAATCTTTAAGTGCTGCTTATTTAACTAGAGTTGTTGGACGATCAATGGCAGATTGGATGGCTTTAAATAATGGTGTTTCTAAACTTGATTTAGATTCACTTAAGCTTCAGGCACCGGAACTTGTTTCTAAAGCTGCTGAATCAGAAAAGGTAGATTGGTCATCATTCATGACTCAAGCTAATAATTGGTTGAAAGATCAAATTCAAGAGCCTATTTCTCAATTAAATCCTTCTTAGAATATTAACTTAAAAGCTTAGGATTTGTTTATATGAAACTTAAACTTTTAATTATAAGGTTATTAAAATTAGATTATCTTTCTATTAAATCTTTTATAGGATTTATTATATTCATATCTCTTTCTTTTCCTACAATTGGTTGTAGGCAAAGTACTAAAATTGAAAACAAATTAATTAATTCAGAAAAGCCTCTCGTCTTAACTACATTTACTGTTTTAGCTGATATTTCTAGGAATATTGCTGGTAACAGATTGATAATTCAATCAATTACTAAACAAGGCTCAGAGATTCATGGATACCAACCTACTCCTAGTGATTTAATTAGGGCCTCCAAAGCCGATCTGATTGTAGAGAATGGCTTAGGACTTGAGTTATGGGCAAAAAACTTTATAGCCTTAGCAGGTGATGTACCTGTAGTTGTCTTAAGTGAAGGGATGAAACCATTATTTATTTCTAGTGATATATACAAAGGAAAGCCTAATCCCCATGCCTGGATGTCACCCAAGAGAGCCATTTACTATGTAGATAGATTACTTGATGCATTTATTTCTCTAGATCCTGCTGGCGAAGAAATCTATAAACGAAATGCTGATCTTTATAAAAGGAGGTTGGATCTACTTGATAAGCAATTAACAACTTCCTTGAACGCCATCCCAGAAGATCAAAGATTAATAGTAAGTTGCGAGGGAGCCTTTAGTTACTTGGCTAATGACTACGGATTACAGGAAGCTTATTTATGGCCTGTTAATGCTGAAAGTCAGGTCACCCCTAAGAGAATGATGAATCTTATAAAAGTTGTAAAAGAAAAAAAAGTTCCTGCAATCTTCTGTGAGAGTACTGTTAGCTCCAAAGCACAACTGGAAGTAGCACGTATTACTGGAGCAAAGTTTGGTGGTACGTTCTATGTTGATTCTTTGTCGGATGATGATGGTCCGGCACCAACCTTTATTAAGCTACAAATGCATAATGTAAATCTGCTCTTGCAAGGATTAGGAAAGTAATTTTTCAAATATGAAGGATTTATTTGGCACTAGTCCTAAAGGTGATTTCTACCGAATAGAGGCAGAAGAGATATGTGTTGATTACAACGGCACCCTTGCTTTGTATGACGCTAGCCTGAAGCTTCGTTCTTCATCTATATGTGGTTTGGTTGGAATGAATGGCGCAGGCAAATCTACCCTTTTCAAGGCTTTAATGGGTTTTGTCCGTCCTTCAAGGGGGAAGATAAGAATTAATGGACTTTCAGTGGCTAAGGCTCAATATGATCAGGCAGTAGCTTATGTTCCTCAAAATGAAGGGATTGATTGTTCTTTCCCTGTAAGTGTTTGGGATGTTGTCATGATGGGTAGATATGGGGCGATGAATTTCTTGAGAATCCCAAGGGAATCAGACAGGAGGGCTGTAATACATGCTCTAGAAAGGGTTGATCTTACAGATTTTATTCATACGCCAATCGGGGCTCTTTCAGGTGGGCAAAGAAAGAGAGCTTTCTTGGCCCGAGCTATTGCGCAAAGAGCCTCGGTGTTATTACTTGACGAACCTTTCAGCGGGGTTGATGTTCGTACAGAGAAGCTTATGGCTGATTTATTCCTTCAATTTCGTCAAGATGGAAGAACAATTTTGATTTCTACTCATGATTTAAGTCATGTAAGAGAATTTTGTGATCTTGTTATTCTTATAAATAAAACGGTTTTAGCATATGGGGAGACATCAGAAGTATTTACCTCCGAAAATCTTTCTAAAACATTTGGAGGTATCCTTCCTGAAACTATCTCTGGACCTGCTTCAACAAATATGTTTAAGCAATGAACCCTAGTTATATATTTCTCTTTTCAACTCCTTTTTCCTTTCTGCTCGACCCCCTAACTCATGAATTCATGAGACGGGCTCTTTTTGTAAGTGCCCTAGTAGGTGGCGTATGTGGCCTCCTCTCTTGTTACATGACTCTTAAGGGATGGGCATTGATGGGAGATGCTGTTTCTCATGCCGTTATGCCTGGAGTCGTGGTTGCGTATGCTCTTGGCTTGCCTTTCTCAGTTGGAGCTTTCGTATTCGGTGTCGGTTCTGTCGCTTTGATTGGATTTGTTAAACAAAAATCAAGAGTTAAGGAAGATACTGTAATTGGGTTAGTCTTCACTGGCTTCTTCGCACTAGGATTAGTTTTAGTATCTAAAATTAAGAGTAATATTGATTTAGTGCATATACTCTTTGGGAGTCCTTTAGGTATATCTAATTCAGATTTAAAGCAAACTCTTTTTATATCTTTTCTTGTTGTAGCAGTATTGTTAATTTATAGACGAGATTTAATGCTATATTGTTTTGACCCAACTCATGCTAGATCCATTGGTATAAATACTGGTTTCTTGCATTATTTATTGTTATCAGTGTTGTCATTAGCAGCTGTTGCAGGGCTTCAAACAGTTGGAATAATTCTTGTTGTAGCAATGCTTATTACACCAGGAGCTACAGCCTATTTATTAACTGATCGTTTTGATAGAATGACGATTTTAGCAGTACTTAGTAGCTCTATATCTAGTGTATTGGGAGTGTATATCAGTTACTGGTCAGATATAGAAACAGGTGGTTCTATAGTCCTTGTTCAGACTATTATTTTTTTATTAGCATTTCTATTTGCGCCAAGATATGGGATCCTAAAGTTTAACAATCAAAACTAATATTCATATTAAGTACATGAAAGAAAGCATAAGTACTAAGAAAAGTGTTAATAAAGAAAGCCTTAATTGGCCATGGTGGCCTCTGTTCCCCTTGTATCCATATGGCTTACGAAAAACTTTCTTCAAGGAGATTGTTCCAAATAAGATATGGTCTTTTGAGCAACTTCAGGGTCTTTATTATGTTGCAGTGCCTGTTCGTTTAACGGTCATTAAGACAGCAGAGGGGCTAATGCTAATAAATCCCTTGCCTCCTACTGATGAGCTCATTCATGGAATTCATGCTCTTGAAGATAAGCATGGACCAGTAGTTTCAATTGTTCTGCCAACAGCTTCTGGTTTGGAACATAAAATTTCTATGCCAGCTCTATCAAGATCTTTCCCAAAAGCCATCTTATGGGTTTGTCCAGGTCAATGGACTTTCCCGATTAACTTGCCTCTCTCTTGGATTGGTTTGCCCAAAGCTCGAACAAGAACTTTGTTTATTGATGGCCTACCCCATTCAGAATCATGCGATTGGATATCTCTTGGTCCTTTAGATATAGGCTTGGGAAGGTTTCAAGAAGTTGCTTGTTTTCATAAATCTTCTGGTTCATTAGTGGTTACAGATGCATTGGTTGGTATTGACGCTAGTCCTCCCGAGCTATTTGACTATGATCCAACGCCTCTGTTATTTCATGCGCGTGAATCAGGCGAAGAGCCTTTGGTAGACGATCCCTCTCTTAGAAGAAAAGGGTGGGCCAGATTAGTTTTATTTGCCTCCTTTTTGAAACCCGAAAAATTGTCAATTCCTCCAATTTCAGTTGTTATAAAAAATGCATTCAAGCCTGGTTTGAGAACTTTGAGAACGCATTATGGTATTTATCCATTCCTTTGGGATAAGGATTGGGAGAATTCAACGAAGGAATTACTTGGTCAAACTAAACCCCTTTTACAAGTTGCCCCTGTTTTAGAAAGACTTGTTTTCCCAAGGGCAAAGTCTGAGTTCTTGAAATGGCTTGATAAACTTATTAAATTAAAGGGCATGAGAACTCTTATCTCTTCTCACTATTCAGCTCCTATAGCTTTCAATACTTATGATTGTAGACAGTTAATTAGAAAAATAAGTTTGTCTAATTGGTCTAATGGTGAAGGTAATAGGTCTTTTTTAGATTCAGTTGATAAAAATCTCCTAAAGAAAGGAGTAGTACCAAGAGACCCTTTGGCTATTTTTAAAGATTAAGGTCTTCTGGATCAATAGACATTTCTTGATCAGATAATAAGGATTCTTCTAATTCTTTTCTTTGCTCCATTTGCCTAAGAAAATAACCTGTCATCATTGCTGATGCGAGAAGATTTGCGAACTGATCTCTTGAAGAAGTTACTTTTACTTCGAACTGGTCTCCAGGCAACATTCCTAGAAGACCCTGAACATTGTGCCTAATAATATCTTGTATATCTGTACTTGCTGATTTTGCTACTCTTTGCAGAACATCCGGTGATTGATCTTGTAGGTACTCGATAAGAGCATTACCTTCATGACCATCATTGTTATCTGTAGTTAAAAACTCCGGGTTAAACATCCTGTCATCTCTCAATCTATTTAAGACCTTATCGCATAATGGTCTTTTGTAACCTGATTTTCCGATGGAGAGAACCGAATAGAACCAAAACTTTGTAAAGGCCAATATCTAAAAACAGCCGTCCCAATAATGTTCTCTTTTGGTAATGCTCCCCATAAATGTGAATCTAGACTGTTGTTTCTGTTGTCTCCAAGTACCCAATACGAATCTGCTGGAACTGAGATTTGATTCATTTCATACTGGATTGATTCTTTTATCCATGGTTCATTTATTACAACTCCGTTTCTGACTAAGTTCCCTGAGTGAACTTCTATTTTGTCTCCCGGGATTCCTACAACCCTTTTTATAAGTGCTGAATTATTCTCATAGCCAGCATCAACTAGTGCTTTAGGAGCCCTGAAAACAACAATTAATCCCCTTGGATAATTTTCATTATAAATTCCTTGAATCTTGGGGCGAACTTTTTCAACCAATATTTTGTCTCTTATTTGCAATGTAGGTAACATCGATCCTGATGGTATCCATCTAGGCTCAATTACTTGCCATCTCAATATAAGGGCTAGCAATACCCAAAATACAATGCTTATAAAACCGTTTTTCTTTATTTGAGTGTTGTTTGTATTTGATGAAGTCATTTAAAATTTCTTCAGTTAGTAAATATTTGGAGTTTTTATCAGAGGATTGTATTAGTTACTGGTCCTTCCCTGTCTTTATCACGCACGAATTTATTTATATGTCTAGAGCTCTTGAGAGGCTTAAAAGCCTTAGGAGTGTCTGATTTTGTATTGTGTCCTGGAAGTCGTTCAGCACCTTTGGCAATAGCAGCTGGCGGTTTGTCTAAGTCTTCTGAGATAAACCTTTTTACTGCTATTGATGAAAGGTCAGCAGGATTTCTCGCTGTTGGCCTTGCTGCAGCTAGAGGTCGTGCGAGCTTAGTTATCACCACGTCAGGAACTGCAGTTGGTAATCTTTTGCCTGCCGCTATAGAAGCAGATCGGTCTTGTATCCCAATCATTTTTATTACGGCAGATAGACCTTCACGATTAAAGAATTGCGGATCAAATCAGACTGTTAATCAGGAGGATTTCCTCAAAGCGGTTTCTCGTTCTGTTTTGTCTGGCCCAGCAGAGGGGGTCCATAAACTTGATTCTGATTCTCTTAGGGAACTTCTATTAAAAACATGCAATTCTCCTGGTTTACCACCTGGGCCAATTCACTTTAATTTGCCTATTGAAGAACCCCTTTACCCTTCATTGGTTCATCAAAAGGAAGTTTGGGAAGGTTGGAAGCCTAGTTCATTTTATTTAAATAATTATTGCCCAGAGATTCCTGATCATATAGATGAACAGGAACCTTCTGTATTCACTGAACTAGACGCGTCGCATCCAGGAATAGTGATAGCAGGCCCATGGAGAGGATCACCTCGTAAACTTAAGAATTACCAAAAATGCCTTGAGAGATGGCATGAAATAAGTGGATGGCCAATTTTTGCTGATCCTCTTTCTGGTATCTCTTTCACTCAAAAAGGCTTAATAAAATATTGGGAATTAATACTTTCCTGTGAAGTTGATTTTTCAATTCAAGGGTTGCAAATACTTAGATTAGGTCCTCTTCCTGCAAGTAAAATTCTTGAGCATTGGTTGAGTAATGTGACTGCAAAACAAATACTTATAACGGAAGATGATGATAGGCCTCTTGATCCTTTAAAGCTTGCGAGTCAATACTCAAAAGGGTTTGCTAATTGGTTTGACTTTTTCCTGAACAATCCCTTAAAAAATGATAAGTCAAATATTAATAAATCAAGTAAAGAACTCACTACTAAAATTTTATCCTTTGATAAAGAGGTTGATTTATTATTATCAAATATATTCACTTTAGAAAATAATATTAGTGAGCCATTATTAGCTTATTCTATTCCTAAAATAGCACCTATAGATATATCGATAATGCTTTCTGCTAGTTCTCCCGTTAGAGATTGGATAACTTTTTCTGGTTCAGATATTAAATCAAGAAGATGTTTTAGTTTTAGAGGTGCTTCTGGTATAGATGGAACCCTATCTTTAGCAGAAGGATTGGCTTCTTCCCTGGGTCCTACACTTCTAATTACTGGTGATTTAGCATTGCTTCATGATACTAATGCTTGGCTATTTGCTCAGTCCAACAGAATTCCTTTGATAGTCCTTTTAATTGATAATGAAGGAGGAGGTATTTTTACTAAACTAAATAGTGAACCATTATATAAAGGAGACTTTGATGAACTTTTTATAATGCATCAATCTGTTGATCTTATTGAATTAGCTTCGGCATACAAAATACCCACTAGAGAAATTACTTGTTTTAATGATCTTAAGCCTTCTTTGGATTGGGGTTTTGCTCAGAAGAGAACTGTTTTACTTCGCGTTTCTACAAACTCTTCAAAAGATAATTCGCTTAGGAATAATATCTTAGATAATGTTTATACACAGATTAGAAGCTCCATTACAAAAACTACAAATCATTCTTAATCAATATGGCTAGTGATTTTCACACTGATACACCAAGAAGGAAAGTCCTTCCAGGGAAGGAGATCCTTGATTGGATCCCCTGCGGTAATTATGAGGATATTTATTTGGACAAAAGTAAAGAGGGTATTGCAAGAATTGCAATAAATAGACCATCAAAACGCAATTCTTTTAGGCCTCAAACAGTACAAGAGCTCTGTCACGCATTTACCCATGTTCGTGATGACGAAAAGATTGGGGTAATTTTATTTACTGGTGTTGGCCCAGCAGAAGATGGAGCCTTCGCTTTTTGCGCTGGTGGAGATCAGAGTGTAAGAGGGGATGGTGGTTATTTAGACGAAAAAGGTTTGCCGCGATTAAATGTCCTTGATCTTCAGAGAATTATTCGAAGTATTCCAAAAGTTGTTATTGCCCTTGTTTCTGGTTATGCCATTGGAGGTGGTCAAGTCTTACATCTTCTTTGTGATCTGAGCTTGGCGGCTGAAAATGCTATTTTTGGGCAAACTGGACCGAAAGTAGGGAGCTTTGATGGTGGGTTTGGATCAGGCTATTTAGCAAGAGTAGTAGGTCAGAGAAAAGCTAGAGAAATTTGGTTTTTATGTAGGCAATATTCAGCAGATGAGGCGTTAAGTATGGGTTTGGTAAATATTGTTGTTCCTCTTAATGATCTCGAAGCACAAGGCATTATGTGGGCTAGGGAAATACTAAGAAATAGCCCCACTGCGATACGGTGTCTTAAAGCCTCTTTTAATGCTGAAACCGATGGATTGGCTGGGATTCAGGAATTTTCTGGTCATGCAACTCATATTTTTTACAGAACAGAAGAGGCTAAAGAAGGCCGTGATGCTTTTTTAGAAAAAAGGAAACCTGATTTTTCAGGATTTGATTGGTTACCTTGAGCGCTTATTATTCCCTAACCCTCTAAAACTAATCCTTTTTTTATTCAATGCGCGTTCTATTTGCTGCAGCTGAATGCGCCCCGATGATAAAAGTCGGAGGCATGGGAGATGTTGTGGGCTCCTTACCCCCAGCTCTTGCCCGCCTGGGTCACGATGTTCGTTTAATAATTCCTGGTTATAGCAAGCTTTGGAGCTTGCTTGAAATTCCTGAGAAGCCTATCTTTCGTGCTCAAGCTATGGGTGCAGAATTCTCAGTTTATGAAACAAAACATCCTTCCTCCTCTTTGCCTTTGTATTTGGTTGGTCATCCTGTATTTGATCCAGAGAGAATTTATGGAGGAGATGATGAGGATTGGAGGTTTACATTCTTTGCAAGTGCTACTTCTGAGTTTGCATGGAATTACTGGAAACCTCAAGTTTTACATTGCCATGATTGGCATACTGGAATGATTCCAGTTTGGATGCATCAAGATCCAGAAATAAGTACTGTATTTACTATTCATAATCTTAAATATCAAGGACCATGGCGGTGGAAGTTAGAAAGAATGACTTGGTGCCCTTGGTACATGCAGGGAGACCACACAATGGCAGCGGCAATGCTTTATGCAGATAGAGTGAATGCTGTATCGCCTACATATTCAAAAGAAATACGAACTTCAGAATATGGAGAGAGACTAGAGGGATTGCTAAATTATATATCTGGGAAATTGAGAGGAATACTTAACGGGATAGACCTTGAGGAATGGAATCCTGAGACTGATAAATCATTGCCATCGAATTTTAGTGTGAAGGATATTTCAGGTCGTAAAAAGAATAAAGAAGTCCTTCAATCACAAATGGGATTAGAAGTTAACCCTGACAGGTTCCTGCTTGGAATGGTAGGGAGACTTGTTGATCAGAAAGGTGTTGATTTACTTCTACAAGTTGCGCGACGTTTGCTTGCTTATACCGACTCGCAAATTGTAGTCCTTGGAACAGGTGATTCATTATTAGAATCTGCATTATGGCAATTGGCAATTGAGTACCCTGGTCGATTTGCTGTGTTCTTAACTTATGATGACTACTTATCTAGGTTGATTTATGCAGGTAGTGATGCTTTTCTGATGCCTAGCAGATTCGAACCTTGTGGTATTAGCCAAATCTTAGCCATGCGTTATGGCTCAATACCAGTTGTTAGAAACGTAGGTGGTTTGGTTGATACCGTTTCTCCCCATGATCCCATTAAGGATGTTGGCACGGGATTTTGCTTTGATAGATTCGAACCAATTGATTTTTATACAGCCTTAGTTAGATCATGGGAAGCTTTTCGACATCGTAAAAGTTGGGGAGAGTTGCAGATACGAGCGATGAATCAAATTTATAGTTGGGATAGATCCGCAATAGAATACGAAAATATGTATAAGGAAGTTTGTGGTGTAAAGGAACCTTCCCCTGATGCACATGAAGTGGAAAAGTTCTCTGTAGGACAGGAAGCAGACCCTTTATATGAATCAATACCTAAGAAGTAACAAGGATATATTTTGCTTAATCAGGTTATTAATATCTAATTAAATGCTTTTTTCTTTAGGAGATTTAGAAAAACTATGGGGAAAACCTATTACGCCTATACCTTCATCAATTTATAAAAAACAAATTCATTGTGTATTTACAGATAGCCGTAGGGTAGTTGAAGGTAGTTTCTTTGTCCCTCTTAATGGCGAGAGATTCGATGGCCATAATTTTTTGCAGGAGGCCTATAAACGAGGAGCAATAGCTACAGTTGTGGCAAATATATTTAAGGATTCGATACCGGACGGATTTATTT
Source organism: Prochlorococcus marinus str. MIT 0919 (assembly GCF_027359375.1). Lineage (NCBI taxonomy): Bacteria > Bacillati > Cyanobacteriota > Cyanophyceae > Synechococcales > Prochlorococcaceae > Prochlorococcus > Prochlorococcus marinus. The sequence goes on along the minus strand of NZ_CP114779.1, from coordinate 418,957 downwards.
ATTGGAAGGTACAAGACACCTTATACGCCTACCAGCAACTTGCCCAGTTATACAGAAAAAAACTAAACATTCCTGTTATTGCTATTACTGGGTCAGTTGGCAAGACGACAACCCGTGAGTTGATTAAAGCTACATTAACTAATCTGGGAGAGGTTACTTCTACTCAAGAAAATAATAATAATGATGTTGGTGTACCTTTAACTCTATTTAACGCAACATCAAATGATGCTGCCTTAGTTGTAGAGATGGGTATGCGTGGATTAGGACAAATCAAGCGACTCTCAAAATGCGCTTTGCCGGACATGGCTGTTATTACAAATATTGGCAACGCTCATATTGGCTTGTTGGGCAGTCGTGAAAATATTGCTATAGCAAAATGCGAGATAACTTCTTACCTGAACCCTAATGGGATGGTTGTCATGCCTGAGGGGGATAACCTTTTAGAAGATACTTTAACTAGAGAGTGGAAAGGTCAAATTGTTAGAGTAGGGCTTAGAGAGACTCCAGCATCATCTAATAATTTAAATATTTTATCTAAATGTAAGCCTGTTAAATATTTTGGCCAGCTTGATTTGGCCAAAGGTTTACTCGTCGTTAACGGAGAAACATATGTTTTACCACTTGAGGGCAAGCATAATGCTATGAACTTTATGTTGGCTTTGGCTGTAGCTTTTGAACTTGGATTGAAACCATCTTCTATAAGGAAAATGATTTTGTCTCTTCCCGCGGGGAGAAATAGTCTTTTAAAATTTGGCAACCTCTCAGTTTTGGATGAAACTTATAACGCTTCTCCTGAGTCAGTACTAGCATCTCTAGATCTTTTAGTAACTAAGCCGGGCCGTCGTTTTGCCGTCTTGGGCACCATGATGGAATTAGGGGATAAAAGTATGGAATTCCACTCTTTAATATTGGAAAAAGCCGTTGAATTACAACTTGAAGGAGTTGTCCTAGTTTCTAAGGAGATATATGTAAAACAATTAGCAAAAATTGGTAAAAATCTTGCTTTATTTCATGTAGTTGGTGAGCCTGAAGAAGCTTTTATTCTATTAGCATCTAAATTGAAGGCTGGTGATAATTTGCTTTTAAAAGGTAGTAGAAAGGTTGGTCTTGAAAGATTATTACCGTTGTTGAAATCAATGAATCTCTAATCTTTACTTTGCCAACCCTCCCTTACCAATTGTTTTGACCTTGCAATTGCTAATGATCCATCTGGAACATTTTTAGTTAGTGTTGAACCAGCACCTACAGTAACACCTTCCCCTAAAGTTATAGGCGCGATAAGTACACTATTAGCTCCTGTTTTGCAAAAATTTCCTATATATGTCTTGTTTTTATTGTACCCATCATAATTCGCCGTAATAGTTCCTGCTCCAATATTTACCTCTTTTCCAATCTTTGAATCACCAATGTAACTTAGATGGTTTACTTTTGTACCTTTACCTAGTTCACTTTTTTTTATTTCTACAAAATTGCCAATTCTACAATTGTCAAATATAACTGCTCCTGGTCGTAAATGAGAGAATGGACCTATTGAAACACTATTGCCAATATTTGATTCTTTTATCACTGAGTAAACTGCTTTTACATTGTTTCCTAGAAAAGAATTTTCTACCAATGTATTAGGTCCTATAATGCAATTATCTCCTATACGACACTCTCCTCTTATGTGTGTCTGTGGCTCTATAATTATGTCCCTACCTAAATGACAATCTTCACTAATTGTACAGCTTTTAGCATCAATGAAAGTAACACCAATATTCATCCATTTTTCCCTTAACTCTATTTGGATTAATTCCTCACAATTAGCTAATTGTGACCTGTCATTAATACCAACAACCTCACTTGAATTTTCCACACAAAAATGCATAGCTAAAGGCAAATTTTTGATTACATCAGTTAAATAAATTTCATTTTGCTCGTTGTTACTTGATAATTTTGGCAGAACAGACCTAAGTGCTTTCCACTTGAAGCAGTACACTCCCGAATTGGTTAGATTGTTTTTTCGCTCTTGTTCTGAGCAGTCTTTATCCTCAACAATTTTTCTTACTATACCTTCTCGATTTCCAAATACTCGACCATATCCTTTTGGATCAGATAGGCTTGCTGATAAGAATGTAACATCTGCTTTTGAGGATTTGTGTTTTGAAATTAATTTTTTAAGTGTAGATGTTTTTAATAAAGGAACATCACCATTGAGTACCAATAAATCACCTGCGAAATCTTCTAATAAAGGAATGAGCTTTTGCACTGCATGACCAGTTCCAATCTGAGGCTCTTGAAGTACGTATTCAATCTTTGAGAGTTTATTCAGATGCTGCTTGACTTGGTCGGATTTATGTCCAACAACAACTATGCAACGATCTGCTTTTAAGTCATTGCAGCTACCAAGTACTCTTTTTATAAGGCTTTTACCTGCCAACTTTTGTAGAACCTTAGGCAGGTTACTGTGCATTCGAGTCCCTTTCCCGGCAGCAAGAATTGCTATTGCAAGCATAAGAATTTCGTATTTTGATGGAATTTAGTTCTAATGACTAGTTTATGCATTGATCCATTTCTTTTTCCAGGAATTGGTGCTTTTTAATGAGCTTGACTTTTGTTCTGCCTCTCTCCTTTTATGAATTTTATATGATGTCGAATTACCTGATGGATCCCTGTATGGAACTGAGGCACGTGTTTTAAGATGCTCTTCTTCCATAATGGTTAAGGGCCTAAAATAATGACTTGAATTGGATTTGATTTGTTCAGAACCAGGAAATATTCCTATTGTTCCTGAAGTCCAATCTTGTTTATTAGTTGTAATGGGTAAAAGGGACATAATCTCTAGTCCGGAATCCCTTAGTGTTTTCCTTATAGAAGCAGCAGAGGAATATGTAATTAAGCGTCCATTTTTAGCAAGTCTTTGAGATAGATTTACAAGAAACTCAGCACTCCAAAGTTCTGGGCATTTTACAGGTGAAAATGCATCAAGCATGATGAGATCAAAGCGATTATTGATTGGAATTTCTTTTATCCCTTTCCTTGCATCACCCCAGATAATTTCCCCTTCGAAACCCTTTTCATTCCAGTAGCCATAACTGTTTATTGAATCAAGCATACGTAGTTCTCTGCTGGACCAGCTCTCTCTATAGGTTTTATTTTTTAACGCAATTTGCAATGGCCTTTTGTCAATTTCAAGTCCCCACCACTTAAGTTGTAAATCTCTTCTTTGACTTGGTTCAAGCAGTACGCCAGTGTTGTAGCCAATACCAAAGCAAACATCTAGAACAGTGATGCTTTCTTTGTTTGGATGTTGGCTTATTTCGGCCGGGTTTAGAAACTTCTCTGTTGCTTCTTTCCTAGCACCTGTTTCGCAATGAAATGATTCTCTATACTTATTACTTCTTAGGCTAAGAGTTCCATCTAGAGTCGTAAAAGAGATCAACTCTTTTGAGGAATTCTCTTTGTAATGATTGCTTTTACTGTCTAAGTCTTTCAAAGTCCTTCCAAAAATCTGGGTACGAAATTGAAGCCGCATCACTTCTCTTAATTGTCGAAGCTGACTCGGCAACCATTGCTGCTATAGCTAGACTCATGGATATCCTATGATCTGTTTCGCTGTCTAGATCACACCCTGTTAATTTCATCGTTCCATGAATTGTTAGGCCGTCAGGGTATTCATCAATATTTGCTCCCATTCTCTTTAATTGCCTCGTCATTACTTCTAATCGGTCAGTCTCCTTTACTCTAAGTTCTTTTGCACCTCTAATATGACTAGTTCCATTACAGAAACATGCCGCAACCGCAAGTATTGGTATTTCATCTATTAGTCGAGGAATTATTTCAGAGCCTAGAGAAAATGGTTTAAGCGTATTGCTGTGACATACTTTTAGATCCCCTACTGGTTCTCCTGCTACCTCTTTTGCATTTATAATTTCTATATTTGCCTCCATTTTTTTTAGAACATCAAGAATTCCTGTACGTGTAGGATTTAACCCTACATTTTCTATAGTTAATTCTGAGTTTGGTGTAATACTTCCAGCAATTAACCAAAATGCTGCAGAGCTTATATCGCCTGGAATGACAATGTTTTGAGCCGACAGCTTTGAGCCAGGTGATATGTTTATATGTCTTCCTCTCTCACCAGATACCTCTAGATTGGCTCCAAAAGCTTTTAACATTCTTTCGCTATGATCTCTTGAGCATGAAGGTTCAATTACTTTTGTTGATCCTTCAGCTGTTAACCCAGCTAACAGAATTGCTGATTTGACTTGAGCACTTGCTACAGGGGTGCCAATAACTGCACCATGCAGTCCTTTCCCGATAATTGATAATGGAGCCAAATTCCCTTTACATCTTCCATTAACTGTTGCTCCCATTAGTCTTAATGGTTGACTTACTCTTTGCATTGGTCTTTCCTTTAGTGAATCATCACCAGTCAGCACAAAATGTTTATCTTTGCGACCAGCCAATAAGCCAATTAACAATCGCATTGTTGTTCCTGAGTTGCCGCAATCAAGTACTTCACTAGGCTCTTGTAATCCATCTAGACCTACTCCATTTACTTTTACAATTTCACGATCCTTTATTGGACTTATTTTTACACCCATTTTTCTTAAGCAGTTTGCTGTGCTTACGGGATCTTCAGCTGGAAGAATGCCGTCAATTGTTGTTTCGCCCTCAGCTATTGCACCAAAGAGAAGAGCTCTATGAGAAATGGATTTATCTCCAGGGACCTTTACTCTTCCTAAAAGCTTTCCTCCAGGTTCTATTTCACGTATTGATGGATGGGTTTCGTGTTTATTCAATTTTCAGATATTGGTCTTTTAATAATATTATTTTATTAGTTCGAATTATTTATTAAATACATATTTAATTGCATTTATAAGTTCTTGATCTCGTTTTTTCTTAAAAGACTATCAAGTACATACCCAAATAATGAAGGATCTACTTTATTGGTCTCTAGATCAGATAAGCCTAGCTCATCCCATCTTTTATCAACATTCATTTGCATCTTTTCTGAATGTTTAAGAGGTTCGCCCCATTCATGATTTTTTTCGGGACCTATTTTTGTCGTAGCATCTATTGCCATTCTTCCTCCTAGCCCTATTTTATTACTAGCAAAATCTAAACTGTCGAAAGGAGTGTTTTCCATAATTAATAAATCCCTTTGTGGGTCAACTAAACTTGATAGTGCCCAGACGACTTGCCGTGGATCTCGAACATTAATTGTTGAGTCAACAACAACAACGAATTTTGTATACGTAAATTGAGGGAGAGCACTCCAAAATGCCATTGCTGCCCTTTTTGCTTGACCTGGGTATGACTTATTAATTGAGATAACTGCAAGCTTATAGCTTAAAGATTCCATTGGTAAAAAGAAGTCGACAATTTCATTTACCTGGCTACGGAGTATTGGTGTATATATACGGTTAAGAGCTATTGCCAGCATGGCTTCCTCTTTGGGCGGCCGACCACTGAAAGTAGTATGAAAAATCGGATTCTTTCTGTGAGTAATACAATCTATTCGAAGCAGGGGAGATCTCTCCACTCCTCCGTAGAACCCCATGTGGTCCCCAAAAGGGCCGTCATCTAATTCTTCTCCAGGTGTGATAGTGCCTTCCAAGACTATTTCGCTATGACTTGGCACTTCCAGATCTACAGTTTTGCATCGTGTCAGTCTCACCCCTTCTCCTGCATATAGCCCAGCAAAAAGCCATTCACTTAATTGGACGGGGATAGGAGTTGCTGCAGCCATAATTATTAATGGGTGTACTCCTATCGCTACTGCGACTTCTAATTTCTTTCCCATTTCGGCAGCCTTTTTTAGATGACGTGCCCCCCCTCTAACGCTCAACCAATGTATGGTCATTTCTTTATTTGATTGCTTTTGTAATCTGTAAATCCCTACATTAGGTATTTTCGTTTCAGGATCTTTTGTTATTACCAGCCCAAATGTGATTATTTCTGAAGCATCTTTTGGCCATGGCTTTATTAATGGGAATTTGCTTAGATTTACATCTTCTCCTTTTAGAATATTTTGATGGCAAGGTGGAGTTAAATCAAAATCTGGACGTGCTCTAACTAGGCTCCATAAAATATTACTTGCTTCTATAGTTTCACCTAGGCCCTTAGGAGGCTTAGGTTGTTGTAAAAAAGAAAGTTTTTCTCCTAACTTTTCAAGATCTTCGACTTTTTCAAGACCCATGCTCCAAGCAACTCTTTCTGTTGTGCCTAACAGGTTTATTGCAACTGGAATGGATGATCCAATGACATTCTCAAATATTAGTCCTGGGCCACCAATTTCAAGAACCCTATCGCTTATCGCTGCAAGTTCAAATTCAGGATTTACTGGCTCTTTGATTCTTCTTATTTGTCCTTTCTTTTCTAGAAGAGATAGGAAGTCCCTCATGTCTTGAGAGCCAGGTCCTTGACGAAAAAAATTCATTTGAGTCAGGACTAACTTTAAAATATTTATTTACTCTGACGCAGTAAGCGACAAATTGTGAGTATGAACCTTTTTTATTTTCATGTGTCTAATGATGTTCCTTTAGGGCATCTGCCTCAGGCTGCCGTTGTGATTGATGTTCTTAGGGCTACAACAACAATTGCATGTGCTCTAAATAACGGAGCAGATTCTGTTGAAACCTTTGCTGATATTGAAGATCTTAAAAAATCTGCTTCAAATTGGCCAAATTCATCAAAAATTCTTTTAGGAGAAAGAGGTGGTAAACCTTTAAAAGGCTTTGATTTAGGTAATTCACCTAATGATGTAACAAGTGATCTGGTAAAAGGCAAAAGGCTTTTTATGAGTACTACAAATGGGACACGGTCTTTGAGCCGGTTAAAAGAAGTTCCTTCTCTATACACCATGTCATTAATAAATAGGAAAGCTGTTGCTGATCAGTTGCTATCTAAAAAGCCAGAAGAAGTCTATTTACTTGGTAGTGGATGGGAAGGTTCTTATTCTTTAGAAGACTCTCTTGCCGCTGGTTCTCTTGCCTCTTACCTTTTAGAAAAGGATTCAATTAATGTAAATATTTTGAATGATGAACTTAATTCTGCATTGTCCCTTTGGGCTTATTGGAAAAATGATCTAGAAGGTTGCTTACGCAAAGCTACTCATGGACAAAGACTGGAAAGACTTGGAAACCATGATGATGATTTTGCGACTTGTTCAGCCCTAGATAAAATTGAAGTTGTTCCTTCTCAGAAAGAACCTGGTGTACTACGTTCATTATGAGATCTAAGTTTTATTGCTTTTAAAATCTTGACGGACTTTTTGGCAGCAGCCTTGCAATTGACAAGCACTTCAGATGTTGATGCGAATTTATCTGCAGCAGAAGAACAAATTGAGATTGCAGCTCGTAGGGGTGCAGATTTGATTGGCTTGCCTGAAAACTTTGCTTTTATCGGAGATGACCAAAAACGTATAGAAATTGCATCTTCTTTGGCAGATAAGTGCAAAAGGTTTTTGGTAACTATGGCTAGAAGATATCAAATTGTCCTTTTGGGCGGGGGCTACCCTGTTCCTTCAGGAGATGGATTGAGAACTATAAATAGGTCAGAACTGATTAGTCGTGATGGTCAGGTATTAGGTAGGTATGACAAAATCCATCTTTTTGATGTTGATCTTCCTGATGGAAATAAATATAGAGAGTCTGAAACAATTGTTTCTGGTACTGAATTGCCTTCTGTTATAAACGTTCCTGGCTTATGCAAGGTAGGGCTGTCTATTTGTTATGACGTTCGTTTTCCCGAATTGTATCGACACCTTATTGATCAAGGAGCAGAACTTTTATTTATTCCAGCAGCTTTCACTGCATATACAGGCAAGGATCATTGGCAAGTTTTACTTCAAGCAAGAGCTATTGAGAATACAGCATATGTTGTAGCACCAGCTCAAACTGGAGAACATTATCGAAGGAGACAAAGCCATGGTCATGCAATGATAATTGACCCCTGGGGTACCGTCCTTGCAGATGCTGGAGTTCAGGAGGGGGCTGCTATAGCTCCTGTTGATAATTCAAGAGTTAAAAGTATAAGAGAGCAAATGCCAAGTATTAAGCATAGGAAATCAGAACTTTTTTAAATTAATGCGTATTTCTAAATTCGGATTAGTTTCTTGTGTGTTTTCAAGTGTTGTAGCGGTTAGCAATTTAGTTTTTCCATTGTCTTCTGAGGCAGCAAGTTCATTAGCTGCATGGCTAATTAGAAGTAATGGAGTCCTTGAATTTAGGACAGCTAGGGATACGAAGTTAAAAGCCTTCTATCAATCTTCTAGTGATGGTAAAGGAGACCGTGTTTGGATTGATTTTCCAGGGGAATTGATACGACCTAGGACTCTCCCTGGGAATGGTCCTATCAAAGAAATACGACTTGGCAAGCCAAAAGATGGGTTCACTAGGTTTGTTATTGAATTCAACCCATATGTTGATATAAACCCATACAAGTTGATTTTGAAGGGAACAGCTCCTGATCGATGGGAACTTGATTTCATCACTCTTCCTGCTAGGGGTTTGAAGCAGATTGGTGAGGGTAATATAAGTAAGGCTTTACCAAAATCCTCAAGATATTCTTCCTTAAAACCATTCAAGAATCTAAAGCTTTCAGCTCTTCCAAATGTCACTAAAAATCGATTTCTTGTTGTAATTGACCCTGGCCATGGAGGACCTGACTCAGGAGCTATTGGTATTGGTGGTCTTAGAGAGTCGGAAATTGTTTTAGATGTTTCTAAGCAAGTAGTAGATATCCTTTATAAGAAAGGGGTTAAGGCTAAATTAACTCGAAATTCTGAAATAGATTTAGATTTACCTCCAAGAGTTAATATGGCTAATAGAATAGGAGCAGATGTTTTTGTAAGTATTCATGCAAATGCATCTAGAGGCTTTCAAAAGGATGTAAATGGTTTAGAAACATATTATTTTTCTGGATACCAAGGTTTCAAATTAGCCAAGAATATTCAAAATGAGATCTTAAAAGCTGATCCTAAATCTCCTGATAGAGGAGTTAGACAAGGTAGGTTTTTCGTTATAAGAAGGACAAATATGCCTGCAGCTCTGGTGGAAATTGGATTCTTAACAGGTATAGATGATGCAAGAAGTCTTTCGCAAGCAGATCATCTTAAAAGGGTTGCTTTTGCAATTTCTAAAGGCATACTCAAATATCTGAAGGAGGCTTATTGACATCCACTTTAGGACTTTTTGATAGTGGGGTAGGCGGCTTTAGCGTCCTCAAGAGTATTTTGCAACGTCATGCAAATTTGAATGCAATCTATTTAGGTGATACAGCCAGAATCCCTTATGGCACAAGGAGTTCAACTGAAATAAGAGACATTGCTCTTGAAGTTGTCAAATGGTTGGATCAACAGGAAATAAGTGCTCTGGTTGTAGCTTGTAATACTACGAATTCACTTGCAATGGATATCGTTAAAGAACATTCTTCAGTACCAGTGTTTGGCCTTATAGATTCCATAAGTAAATGTTCTCTGAAATCCAGAATTGGAGTTCTGGCTACAACTTCAACAGCGAAATCACATGGTTATACTAAAAAAATAAAATCCATAAACCCAGATATATTCGTTATTGAACAAGGTTGCCCTGCATTTGTCCCTTTGATAGAAACTGGACAAATAAATACAGAAGATATGTATAAATATGCAAGAAAATACTTAGAGCCTCTTATTCAATCTGATGTGGAAATAGTTCTATTTGGTTGTAGCCATTACCCTCTATTGGCAAATATTCTCCGTGAGTTACTCCCTAAAAACATTGAATTGTTGAATCCCGCAATTGATCTTGCTAAGAGATTAGATGACTTGTTTGGAATTCCATCTACTGCCTTAGATACACCCCCCAGTTTTTCAAACGTTAGCTTTTCTGTTACATCAGATCCTGAGGGTTTTGCAAGTAGGGCACAGTATTGGTTGGGTATCCGACCAAAAGTTGAATTAGTTTCTCTGCGAAAAAAGGCTTGTGTCTTCTAATATCTTTATAGAAAGGATTTGTATGGCCACTGTTACAGAACTACTTCAACCTGTAGAACTGGATCTAGAGCATTTGCTTACAGATCTGAGAAGTTTAATTGGTGCTGGCCATCCAATACTGCAAGCGGCTGCTGAGCATTTGTTTAGTGCAGGTGGAAAGCGAATAAGGCCTGGAATTGTTCTTCTTCTAGCGAGAGCTCTTTCTCCTGATGGTCAACTTTCACCAAAGCATAGGCGTTTGGCTGAAATTACTGAAATGATTCATACCGCTTCCTTAGTCCATGATGATGTGGTAGATGAGGCTTCTACTCGTAGAGGAGTCCAAACGGTTCACAATAGGTTCAATCATCGTGTTGCAGTATTAGCTGGCGATTTTTTATTTGCACAAGCAAGTTGGCATCTTGCCAATTTGGATAACCTTGAAGTAGTAAAGCTTCTTAGCAGGGTAATCATGGATCTTGCTGAAGGCGAAATCAAGCAAGGCTTATATAGGTTTGATTCTGGGCAAAGTTTCTCCACTTATCTAGAAAAAAGTTATTGTAAAACAGCTTCTTTAATAGCTAATAGTTCGCAGGCAGTTGGTGTGCTAAGTGATATTTCTAGTGATCATATAAAATCTCTATATCATTTTGGTAAACAGCTTGGCTTGGCGTTCCAAGTTGTTGATGACATCCTTGATTTTACAGGTAATGATAAGCAATTAGGCAAACCAGCTTCTATTGATTTGGCTAGTGGCTATCTAACCGCTCCAGTTCATTATGCTATTGAGGAACATCCATTCCTAGAGACTTTAATTGCTAGAGAGTTTTCTTCAGAAGGGGATTTAGATCAAGCTTTAGACCTAGTTAGAAACTCTCAAGCCATAAAACGGTCAAGGGCTTTGGCGGAGGGATTGGCTAAGGATTCCTATGAATCCATAAAATGGATCCCTGAATCAGCATCTCAAAGAGCACTTCTTGAGTTGCCAGAATTTATTTTAAGTAGAATTTATTAAATAATATTTAATTGAAGAACTTGTTTTTCTTCCTTTAACCTCTTTATTTGCTTTTACTCAGTTAATAACATGAATAATAATTTTGAGTTTATAGCTTGTTTATAAAAGTATGTATGTTTAAAAGATTTTATATATCCTTTGGGTATTTTTTCTAAAATGAAATTAATGGCTTAATAGCCTCCTGCTACTCTTTTACATTAGTGTCATGCCTTCCGACCCATCTATTTCTATTGAGTCGGTTCTACAAGAAGAACGAGTATTTGAACCTGCTTCGCATGATGTTGACCAAGCAAGGATTAAGGGTATTGATTCATATGAAAAATTGGTAAAAGAGGCAAATAATGACCCGGATAAATTTTGGGGAGATGCAGCTTTAAAAGAATTACATTGGTTTGAGCCTTTTCATACCGTTCTTGATTGGTCTAATGCTCCTTTTGCTAAATGGTTTGAAGGTGGCAAGACAAATATTTCATTTAATTGCTTAGACCGACATATCTCAAATGGAAATGGTGATAAAGAAGCAATTATTTGGGAAGGTGAGCCTGGTGAAGTTAGACGTTTTACATATAACCAGCTACTAAAAGAGGTATGTAAGACATCAAATGCACTAAAAGAACTTGGTGTTAATAAGGGAGATCTAGTTGCCCTTTATATGCCTATGGTTCCAGAAGCTGCAATAGCAATGTTGGCATGTTCTCGAATTGGAGCGCCGCATTCAGTAGTTTTCGGAGGTTTTTCTGCAGAAGCTTTAAGGGATAGATTAATAGATGGTCAGGCAAAAGTTGTCATCACTGCTGATGGCGGTTATAGGAAAGATAAGATTATCTCTCTTAAATCTGCTGTCGATGCAGCTTTGGCTGAGAATGCTTGTCCAAGCGTTAAATCCGTATTAGTTGTTGAAAGAACAAAAGATTCAATCACTATGGAATCTGGACGAGATATCTGGTGGCAGGATATCGTGCCGATGCAAAGTGATTTCTGCTTGCCAGAATATATGGATAGCGAAGATAGATTATTCGTTTTATATACTTCAGGATCAACAGGTAAACCAAAAGGAGTAGTTCATACAACAGCAGGGTATAACTTATGGGCTCACCTTACATTTCAGTGGATCTTTGACATTCGCGATAACGATATCTATTGGTGTACTGCAGATGTTGGGTGGATAACTGGTCACAGTTATATTGTTTACGGACCTCTTTCCAATGGAGCAACTACCCTTATGTATGAGGGTGTTCCACGTCCCTCTAATCCCGGTGCATTTTGGGAAGTTATTGAGAAGCATAAGGTTAGTATTTTCTACACTGCACCTACAGCGATTAGGGCATTCATGAAAGCGGGACGATCAATACCAGATAAATATAATATGTCTACTTTGCGATTACTTGGGACAGTAGGTGAGCCGATTAACCCTGAAGCATGGATATGGTATCGAGATGTTATCGGAGGAAATAAGTGCCCAGTCGTAGATACATGGTGGCAGACTGAAACCGGTGGTGTAATGATAAGTCCTCTTCCAGGTGCAACGCCAACTAAGCCTGGATCAGCTACTTTACCTTTACCTGGGATAGATGCTGATATCGTGGATTCAGAGGGCAACTCTGTTCCGGCAGATCACGGAGGTTATTTAGTAGTCAAAAAGCCTTGGCCAGGAATGATGCGAACTATTCATGGAAATGAAAAAAGGTTTAGGGAAAGTTATTGGGAATATTTGAAATCTAGTAAAGGAGAATTAATGTACTTTGCTGGGGATGGTGCAAGAAAGGATTCCGACGGTTATTTTTGGGTTATGGGAAGAGTAGATGATGTAATTAACGTCTCAGGTCACCGTTTAGGAACTATGGAAATCGAATCTGCTTTAGTAAGTCACCCATCAGTGACAGAGGCAGCTGTTGTTGGACGAGAACATGAATTGAAAGGAGAAGCAATCGTAGCTTTCGTGACTTTAGAGGGGGCGACTGTCCCTAGCTCCGATTTAGTTAATCAATTAAGGACTCATGTTGGATTGGAAATTGGAGCCATCGCTAAGCCGGAGGAAATTCGTTTTACAGATTCATTACCTAAAACTCGAAGTGGGAAAATTATGCGCAGGATACTCAGATCTCTTGCTGCTGGGGATGAGGTTAAAGGAGATACAAGTACTCTTGAAGACAAAAGTGTTTTGGAGCTTTTGAGAAAATAGATTTTTTTAGATAGGTTTTTCAGCCGACCATACCCTTGTCATGAAATGAGATTTGCTATCCAGGTCTATAAAGCCTGCGTCTTCCATTCGCTGATTTATATCATCTTTGACATAGTCTAAATAATATGGCTCATGAAAGATTTTTCTAAAGTTCTCCATTACAGGAATAAATTCAGGAGAATCACTCATTTGAATAGAATCAGCTATTACTATGGTTCCGCCTGGTTGAAGTATTCTAAAACATTCATTGATAACGTTTTGTCTGGCTTGTCTTGGTAGTTCGTGGAATAAGAAAACGCAACTTATGCCATGAACACTATCGTCAGGCAAAGGTACTTTTTCTGCATTGCCTTTTATTAATTGAACCATATCTCCTTCTCTGTTATTTAAATATTTGCTTGCTTTTTTTAAGTAGGCACCAGAAAGATCTAATCCTAAAAGTTCTAATTTTGGGAATGCTATCCTTAACTGTTGAAGTGTTCTGCCAGTACCTGTTGCGATGTCAATTACTTTTAAGTTCGATTGGTGATTATTTTTAAATTTATTTAACCCCTTATTTAGTGGGGCAATTATCCTTCTCCTCATAGAATCTGCCGTACCATTAAATAATATCTCTACCTGAATATCGTAGATTTCTGCTGAATAATCACTTAAATATCCATCGGTTTGGTGGTGAAAGTTTTGTAGGTAATATTCTGGATAATTTGTTTTATTAACATCTTTTGGTAGATCTTTGATGTTGTTTTTTCTTCTTCTATTCCATGTAGAAGGCATATCAAGCCAAACTAACGGATACTTTGCAAACCATTCAAGCCATGGGGCTTCGAATAATAATGATTTTGGATACAGGCCTAACTCCGCTTCGTTCCAATCTGTTTTTTCCAGCTCTGCCATTGATTTGCGAAGTTCCTCAAGTAAATCCTTCCCTACCTGTGTTGTTTGTGGAATTGCTTCAGGCGCAAAAAATTCCATTAACTTTGTACTGAGTCCTTTATGTGCTAAGCCAGCAAGGCTTTTGCCTTGTTGAAGGGTTAGATAGGCGAGTTTTGTAAGATTCTGTTCTGCCATGAAGTTATTTGCTGCTTATATTCCAGCAGATTTTCTTATTTTCCGAGAGGATCAATGCGCTTTTTAGCAGAAATCATCAATTCTTGTAAATCAAATTCTTACAATTTACAGAATTCTTTGGGGATCATCAATAGGACCTCCCTGATCTCGTCCCAGGAGTAATTCGGCTCAAGTATCTGAAATTCATATTTGTTTCTTTTAATCAAATTTGCAGCAGTTATGGATTCTTTGCAGGTTGATTCCCAATTCAGCTTTTCCATCTGCTCTTCTAGAGATTCAAGCTTCTTGTTGAAGATTAATAAATCTCCTGCACTTTTTTGAAGCCTCTCTTCTTTTTCATGTTGAATATATTTTGAGGAAAAGTATATAGATGTTGTTATTGCAGCGATAAGAACTATTAGTTTTCTTAACTTATTCGTAAATAGATTTGATGAGAATTTGATCAATTTTTTAAGTCTCATGTATAAATTTACTTGGGTCTAACTAAGCTTTGTAATTAGACCCTTTCTGCTCTATTGTTCAGCTTTAAATTTTATATAAAGTACTATTTTATGCATCGTAGTACATAAAGAATTCATGAGGATGTGGACGCTGTCTTAGCTGTTGAACTTCCTCATACTTTATTTCTATAAAGTTATTTATAAAGTCTTGATCAAAAACACCACCAGCTGTGAGGTATTCATTGTCAGATTTGAGAGCGTCTAATGCGTCGTTTAAAGATGAAGGTACTGTAGAAATTCTCTCTAGTTCCTCTGAGGGAAGCTCGAAAAGGTCTACATCTACTCCATCACCAGGATCAATTTGATTTTTTATTCCATCTATTCCCGCCATCATCATTGCACTAAAAGCTAAGTATGGATTTGCCATAGCATCACCTGATCGGAACTCTAACCTTTTTGCTTTTGGGCTTGGACCAGTTAAGGGAATTCTCACAGCTGCAGAGCGGTTACCTTGTGAGTAAACCAAATTAACTGGGGCTTCGAATCCTGGAACTAATCGCTTATAACTATTTGTTGTTGGATTTGTAAAAGCAAGGAAAGAAGGTGCATGTTTCAGAATTCCTCCTATATACCATTTAGCAGTCTGAGAAAGGTTTGCATATGTCCCCTCTCCAAAGAATAAAGGCTGACCACCCTTCCATAGGCTTTGGTGTACATGCATTCCTGTACCGTTGTCATTCCACACTGGCTTAGGCATGAATGTTGCTGTTTTCCCATACTTTTTGGCAACGTTTCTGACTACGTATTTGTAGGTCATGACATTGTCCGCTGCATTGATCAATGAAGCGAACTTCATTCCTAATTCATGTTGTCCAGGTCCAGCCACTTCGTGATGATGCTTCTCAATTGGAATTCCCAATTGAGCCATCAATAGAAGCATTTCAGATCTAATGTCTTGAGCTGTATCATTTGGGGCTACAGGGAAATACCCTTCTTTGTATTGAATTTTGTACGCCAAATTACCTCCTTCTTCCACTCTCGCTGTATTCCAAGGTGCCTCAATAGTGTCAACGCTATAGAACGAGTTGCCTTCACTTGAGTTGTATCTGACGTCATCAAATATAAAAAACTCGGGTTCAGGACCAAAGAAAGCTGAATCGGCCAAACCAGTTGAGGATAAATATGAAAGTGCTTTTTGGGCTAATGCTCTTGGGCATCTTGAATAAGGCTCACCACTTCTTGGCTCTTGTATAGAACAAATTAGACTGAGAGTCTTATGACGATAGAAGGGATCTATCCATGCAGTACTGGCATCTGGCACCATTGCCATATCAGACTCGTTTATAGCTTTCCAACCCCTAATTGATGACCCGTCAAACGCCAGACCGCTTTGAAAGGCTTCCTCGTCGACCATATCTGACGTTACGGTCAAATGCTGCCACTTCCCGTGGATGTCTGTGAATTTTAGATCTATAAGTTCTATGCCTTCATCTTTGATTTGACTGAGAACTTCTCTAGGGGTTTTGCTCATGGATTTTTATAAAACCTTATTGATCTGAAAGTAATTAGCGTTCGTAACTAGTTTTGTATCAATAAGTACCTTTTTGCACACTTTCCTCATAAAAAGCCATCTCTTCTTATTTTTTTTTATTATTTACATGCTTTTTTCCGTAAAAAACAGTTATTACCCATTGCAATACCTAAAAGAAATTCACGACCTGGCCTATAGGTGTTTAGGCTCATGTAATAGATAAGCTCTTTCTGGTCTTGACGACTACAAAAGCCATCCCCTCAGTTGATAAATCTCACAGATTACCTGTGCACAAAATTATTGTTCCTGAAAGGCTTCTGCTCGGCCCAGGCCCTTCAAACTCAAACCCTGAAGTCTTAAAAGCAATCTCAAATCAACCTGTAGGCCATTTAGATCCTTACTATGTAAGTCTTATGGCGGAAGTTCAGGAGTTATTGAGATATGCCTGGCAAACAAAAAACAGGTTAACCCTTCCTATGAGTGGGACAGGAAGTGCTGCAATGGAGGCAACCATTGCGAATGTAATTGAGCCAGGTGACCAAGTTTTAATTGGTGTTAAAGGCTATTTTGGTAACAGGCTTTCAGATATGGCAAGCAGATACCGAGCAAAAGTCGACACCATAGAAAAAAACTGGGGAGAAGCTTTCTCTCTAGAAGAAATAGAAGCTGCTCTTTTAAAATATAAACCTTCTTTATTTGCTTTAGTTCATGCTGAAACTTCAACAGGTGTTTGTCAGCCTATGGAAGGGATAGGTGAACTTTGCAGAAGTCATAATTGCTTGCTTCTTTTAGATACTGTTACTTCTCTTGGTGGTGTACCTCTGTTCTTAGATGATTGGAAGGTTGACCTTGCATATAGCTGTAGCCAAAAGGGATTAAGTTGCCCCCCTGGCTTGGGTCCTTTCACTATGAATGAAAGAGCTGAGGAGAAATTAAATAACAGATCAGATAAAGTACCAAATTGGTATTTAGATGTTTCTTTATTAAATAAATACTGGGGTAGTGACAGGGTTTATCACCATACGGCCCCTGTAAATATGAATTTTGGGATGAGAGAAGCTCTTCGTTTGCTGATGGAGGAAGGTTTAGAAAATACATGGGAAAGGCACAGAGAGAATGCAGAAAATCTCTGGCATGGTTTGGAAGAAATCGGTTTACATCCCCATGTAAAAGAGGAATTACGTTTGCCGACCCTAACAACAGTTCGAATTCCAGAAGGCGTTGATGGCAAAGCATTTGCTACTCACTTGTTAAATAATTTTGGCATTGAAATAGGAGGAGGGCTTGGAACACTTGCAGGTAAAGTTTGGAGAATCGGTTTGATGGGATATAACTCTACGAGTACCAATGTTGAGAAAATATTAGATATTTTCAAATCAGAAATACCCAAATTTAAGGCGTGATATCCGTTTTTTTTCACGCTGTGCCTTAAACCAAGAACTTAAAAGTATTTCGGCTTCAAATTGAAGTACCCCTCTTTCAATTTCCATTTTGTGGTGAGAACTCTTCAGTTTTGATAGGTCAATACTTCCTCCTAACCCACCTCTCTTTTTATCTTCAGCCGCGAAAATAACTTTACCCATCCTTGCCTGTATGAGTGCCGCTGCACACATTTGGCATGGTTCAAGAGTGCAAATTAATGTGCATTCATTAAACCTCCAATCATCTTTTAATAAGGAAGCCTGACGAAGAGCCACTAACTCAGCATGACCTAATGGGTCACGATTTTCATTTCTTGTATTTTTTCCATGTCCAATACAATGCCCTCTTTCGTTCAGAATTACTGCTGCTACAGGAACTTCACCTTCGTCTCCTAATGCACTTGCCCTCTTCAGCAGTCTAGTCATCCAGGATCTTGTTTTTGTTTCTTCAAGCTCGATAGGTTTTGCTATTTGCATAATTTACGAATATACATTGATAAATAAAGCTTCAACGTTGGAGAATGGTTGTTGAACTTGTTTAACTATTGATTGGCAACAAAGATATAGTCAAATATCCAGAATTGGATTATTTCCCGTCACCAGATCAATTTGATCCAGACTTGCAGTCATTTTTAGAAGATGCTTCTGAAAAACTTTGCAGGTGGTTCTCAAGTGCTAATAAAACTGGACCTTTACCAACTTATAGATATTTACCTGAAATTGCCCCTCGTGTAGAAGGTCTTTCTTATAAAGAATTGTTGGATGATATTCAGGAAGTTATGAATGGCTCATATCAACCTTCTCATCCTGGCGCATTAGCTCATTTAGACCCTCCTCCACTTTCTGCTTCTATTGTTGGCGATATGATATGCGCTGGACTTAATAACAACCTATTAGCTGAAGAACTATCTCCAAGTCTTTCAAAATTAGAGAGAAATCTTTGCAAGTGGATTGCTCGAAAAATTGGGATGCCCGCATCAGCTGGTGGCGTAGCAGCTAGCGGAGGAAGTTTAAGTAATCTTATGGGTTTAGTTTTGGCCAGGCACCAATTGGACCTTTCTTACGATTCTAATATTGTTGTTTTTGCTAGTAGCGATGCTCATGTTTCTATTTCCAGGGCTATTAAGATAATTGGTCTTCCACAAAATGCCTTATGTGAAATTCCAACGGACTCAAATGGCGAAATCATTATTGAATCTTTGCGACAAGAAATCATTAATTCAAGAGCCCAAGGTCGCAAGTGTTTCGCAGTAGTAGCTACAGCAGGAACAACTGTTAGAGGAGCTGTAGATCCGATAGCATCACTTTCTACCCTATGTAAACAAGAAAATCTTTGGTTGCATGTTGATGGAGCAATTGGAGCAGTCTTTGCTTTATCTGATGACACTAGTTCTGTTGTGCCAGGTTTGGGTTTAGCTGATTCAGTTACTATTAATCCTCAGAAACTAATCGGAATTGCAAAGACATCTTCTTTATTGCTAGTGGCAAATGCCACACAACTTTCTTCCTGTTTTTCTATTGGGTTTCCATATATTGAGCCTTCTTGGGGGGATTCTCCTCATGGAGGAGAAATTGGGCTCCAAGGGTCTAGGCCAGCCGAAATCCTTAAACTTTGGCTTGGCCTTCGTCAACTTGGAGAGAATGGCATCTCTTTTCTTCTTAGTAGTTCTCTTAAGAGAAGAACATATTTCCAAGAAAAATTGGATGCTAACTTGTTAAATATAATTTCTGGACCTTTGCATTTAATTTCATTTACTCCCAGTGATTTAAACACTTACGATGCTGAAAAATGGGCACTTAAAACTAAGAAGGATCTGATCACTTGTAATTTTATGCTTTCAAGGCCATTCCACAAAGGTAGATATTATTTAAAGGCTGTAATGGGTAATCCAAATACTAAATTTGAGCATCTAGATAAACTTGCATCTTTAATAAATAATTCTCAATAGACTTATTATGAGTGAAAAGAATAAGCGAGGTAAAATTGTTGCAATAATTACTGGAGCTTTTTC
Source organism: Prochlorococcus marinus str. MIT 0919 (assembly GCF_027359375.1). Taxonomy (NCBI): domain Bacteria; kingdom Bacillati; phylum Cyanobacteriota; class Cyanophyceae; order Synechococcales; family Prochlorococcaceae; genus Prochlorococcus; species Prochlorococcus marinus. The sequence goes on along the minus strand of NZ_CP114779.1, from coordinate 399,348 downwards.
AGTCTTAATAGCATTCATTTACTTGATCCTTATTGTAATTCTTGATGCGAGAGGTCCTATGGCTCCTCCTCCCCCTGAGGCATTCGGTATGGTGGCAACTCCTTCCTTTCCTTTTTCTTTAAGGGCTCTACAACACGTTTTAATGCTGTTTCTATGAAAATCCTTAGATTTAAATCCTTACTATTTAAATCATAATGTTTTTGAACGACCTCTTGTATGCCACCATCACCCCAATCTTGGTCCTGTCCAAAATAAGTTATAAAGCTTTCTCCAGCAACCTTCGTAAGCCAGGCAGCTGTAATGCTCTGAATAGCACGTGATATTAATAGAGTCGGTAGACTTAAATTTAAAGAGTTACTTATAAGTGAAACACCACCCTTTACAATTCCAAGTCCTGCAAGAGTCCTCCCAACTGACAAAGCTAATTCTTGAGCACGCATCTTAGTTAACTCTACTCCAAAGATTCGTGAAATCTCCATTACCATTTGGCCATTAACTGCCGCTGCGCCAATCAGATCAACACCTGGCAGTGGATTTATAACAACAACTCCACTGCTAATCCATGCATAACGGTCTACGCACTCTATGGCGACTTTTTTTCGTTGTAAATTAAGAAGTTGTCTACCTGAATCTCCAAGATTTTTACATTGCAAAAGAATATTGTTAGCTATCAGCTCTTCACCTTCTTCATGCAATACCCTCGAAATTTGTTTAATTAGTAGGTCAATCTCTGGGACTGGTTGTATTGGGTAACTTCCTGGCATAGGGATCGATTGAGGCGAAGCAGTCGCAGGGATCACCTCTTTAGGACTTATAAAATTACTTGTACGTTTCCTTAGGAGTAATAAGAGCCTTTTTACATCCTCTTCCCCTCTTAAATCACATTTGTTAAGCACTAACAGTAGGCGCTTTCCTCCTTTAGCAAGACTGGAAATTAATTTCATTTCAAGTTCTCGTAAATCTGTGTCCACGACAACGATTATTAAATCTGCATGTCTAGCTTTATATAGCGCATCTTTTTCTCGATCGAGCCCAATATCTCCGCTTTCTAAGATGCCAGGTGTATCAATTATTTGAATCCCTCTGCTTAGACCCTTTAATCTCATTCTATATACCTGACTCTTTTTAGTGGTTCCCATCTCTGCAGAAACTTCACCTACAATTTCATTAAGCATTGATCTTACAAGAGAAGTTTTCCCACTTGATCCACTCCCAAATAAAACTATTACTAAATCTCCTCTTAATAGTTCTTCCTCTACTAATTGTTTTCGTTGGTTTAAAGCTTCGGCCTCAACTTTACTTTGTATCCTTTCGATAAGCCTATCGATACTTTCTAGGCTTTTCTGAGCAGCTTGCCTTCTATCTTTAGGTACTTGTTTTGGGGAACCCTTTTTGTAAGGATTTATAATATTGTTAATTACAAAATTTTTCCACCAAAACCAACCTTTCTGATAAAAAAGTAATCCTAGAAAGAAGCATGTAAGTACTACTGATAATGGATTGATCAGTTTAAGTATTGCTGCTATTACTCCAGAGAGGATTAGGACTAAAAATAATCCGACTATCACAACTATTATTTTCTTATTGCGTCTTTTCATTTTCAGGAAGTTCTTATCATGTGTTTAAGTTGTCTAAATATGACGAATATGATTGTATCCCTTTGATTTTATTATTTTGCTCAAAAAGAGCAGAATTACTCCTATATTAATTGCAATGTCTGCAATATTAAATATTGGAAAGTCTATGGGTATTAAGTCTATAAAGTCAATGACATAACCTAATAACCATCGGTCGATACCATTCCCAATGCATCCTCCTAATAGAAATGATAGACCTAGCCCTTGCAATTTATGCATGGGCTTAGCATAGCGGGTATAAATTATAATAACGCTTGAGGCTATTAAGCTTATTATGGCTAGTAGTAGAGTAGAGCTAGAAAGTATGCTAAAAGCCGCACCATAGTTTTTTGCTATTCTAAATTGAATCAATTTTGGTAATACAACAAATATTTCTCCATCTTTTAGAATTGAATAAATAAAGAACTTGCTAATTTGGTCTATTAAAGCAACGAGACAGCCTATTAAAAGAATATAGTTTCTATTAATTATGTGACTTTTATTCATCTTACTAATATGAATTTAAGACTTTTAGAAATTATTGCTATAGCTGGGCATACTATAAATTGGGATGGCAAAGTAGAGATAGTATATATATAAATAAGATATAAAAAACCCTCAGACCATCTAGAGGTTAATGACCCAAAGATTATATTGACAATGCCAACTGAGTGTATTACCAATAATCCTAAAAGTGCATAATAAGTTAGCTCAATTAGTGAAGTTTGTTTTTTACTTTCTGAGAGCTGACCTACAAGCCATATTGCTGGAATAAACCCTATTAGATAACCCATTTCTGGTGTCATCAAATAACCTGTACTCCCCCCCCCATGAAAGATTGGCAAATAAAAAATGCCAATGACAAGGTAGGCAACTGTAGATATGAACCCTGTCTTTTTCCCACAAACTAAACCAGTAATCATTAAAGCAGGTATTTGCCAGCTGCTAGGGAGAGCTATTATATTCGCGGATAAATCAGTTTTTGGAACTAGTAAAGCAGTAGGTATCATCATACCCATTATTATGAAGAGCAATCCTGCTATAGCCCCACTCCATAAAAATAAGACTTTCAACAGTCGTAGGCAATTACTATTATCCTGCAATACCAAAACCAGATTTGCTAGCAATAGAAATATATTTTTTTTCTCAACAAACCAACTTATGTAGTTTGAATGATGAATTATATTTGAATAAAGATTCAAATTTTAACCGTTTCAGTTACATGAAGGTATCAATTGGAGATAGGGTCTCATTGACAATTGCTCTGCCTTATTTGAAGACTACTGATCCAATGCCTATGCTCAGGCCTCCAGACTTGGTTTCCATGGATGAGTTTGGAGTTGTCGTTGGATTAAGAGCAATCAATTTAGTTGAAGTTCGTTTCAGAAGAGGAACATTCTTAATACCGTTAGATAACTTATCTCTTGTATAATGAGACAACTAGAAAGGCTTATGTAGCCATTGGGATTGAATTTTGTTTAATGAATTTTGATGGCCACAGATACTAAGCTTAGGTTTTTGTAAATATCTGTTTGCTATTTGATTTATTTCCTTGGAAGTTATTGAATTTATTCTGTCAATGCAAGTCTCATCATAATCAACTCTCATTTTGAATCCCATTAGCTGAGCCTTCCTCTCAGCTCTTTGACTAATAGTTTGTGAATTTTGTGCCATGTTCCCTTTAAATTTTGCTCTTATCAAATGCATATCGTCTTCAGATAACTCATTTTCCATTAAGCTCCTCCAGCAGGATATAAGAAGTTCGAAAGATTTATTTGCTTTTTCTTTAGTCGTAGATGCGTGCACTATAAAAGGCGCATTATATTCTCTAATAGGGTGATATACCCCTACGTCATATGCAACTCCATACTCTTCTCTCAATTTTCTGAATAGTAAGCTCGACATCCCTGAACCTAAATAGCAACTTAAAAGTCTGAGTAGTAAATCATCATTATGAGAATGAGCTATCGTCTTTGTTCCAAGTATGAGTACAACTTGAGATATATCTTGCTTTGTTAGCACTATCGTCTGCTTATCTTCTTCTTGTTTAAATTTTTCGATCTCATTCTGTCTCTCTGAAACATTTGACGCTCCATTGGTTAAAAGATTTATTTTTCCAATTGTTGATATGTCATCAATGTAACTTTCAGGTATTGAACCAGAAAGAATTAATGTCTTTTCACTACTAGGTAATTTTTTTGCTTTGCCTACAATATCATCTCTGTTTATGAGTGCTATATTGTCAATACTACCTAAAGGGTCATGACCATATACCGAACCTTTGTAGACAAGTTCCCTCCAGCTATTGAAGGCTAGGTGGAAAGGACTCTCATTTTGTCTTTTTAATCCTTGAATAGATAACTCACGTTCAATATTAATTTGACTAGTCTCAAGAATTGGAGATGTAATCATCCATCCTAGTAAAGGTAATATTGTTGAATGATCTTTTGCAGCACATTTGAGACTTATTAACAAGCCATCCTCAAATGTATCGCATCTCAATTCAGCCCCAGAGCCTTCAATTAAATCTGCTACTTCTATGTGGTTATAAGGACCACAACCTCGATTGATTACGCCACCTAGTATTTGATGCAGGCCTTTTTTAGAATAAGGATCTGCTCGGCTTCCTTCTCTTATCCATAACTTTCCCGCTAGAATGCCTGTTGTATTTCGTGGATCAAGAAGTAACTGAACGGGTGACATTAATTTTTGCCTTTAGGTTTAGCTAGTAGTGTGAACCCGAGCTCAGGCTTCAAATGATTAAATATGTTCTTTGTCAATAAATTGCTAGACCATGTACTTACGTATTCTAGAGGTTTAAGGAGGGGTTGATTTCTTGACCATAGCGCTTGGACTCCTGCTAATGATGCAACTTGACTTGGTAATTCAAGGCCGAAGCACAGGCTGTTTTGGACCAGTTGACATGCTCGTTTTAATTCTTTTTCGCTAGGTGGATTATTAAAACTATCTTTTAGAATTTTATTAATTTCATCTTCAACTTCCCTTAAATTACTTTCTATACAACAGGCCTCTAAAATAACTATTCCACCTTGTTCAAGTGCTGTTATATCCACATCTATAGATTCTACAATTTGAAGTTCTTCTCTTAATTTATGTACAAGACGACTACGCCTACCTTCGCCAAGAATAGTCGTTGCTATATCGTAACCCATTATTTTCATCTGATCACTTGCTGGTGGAATTGGCCATGCCATTAATATCCTCGCAGATTCTAGCCTTCTTATTTCTATTTCTTTGTGTCCAGAGCAGAAAATTAGTTGTTTTGATAAAGTCTCTCCTGCTTCCAAATTTTGTTGAGAAGTCAATTTACTTAACTCAGTATTATTAATAATTTCTTTTATGTTTGATGGAATTTCCCCTGCAATTGATAAGGTAATATTATTCGCTCGATAGAAATTTCTATGAAATTTTCTTAATGAGTTAGGAGTTATATTCCTCAGACTTTTAGGATTACCTAATATACGTCTACCATACGGATGTTCTTCCCAACAATTTTCTAGGAAAATTTCAAATATCTGATCTTCTGGCTGATCGTTACTTTGAGCAATTTCTTCTAACACCACATCCCTCTCCAAATTAAATGCTTTGTGATTAATAGACGGCGAAAGCACGAGGTGAGTAAGCAATTGAACGGCCTGTTCAACATTTTCAGAAGGTACCAATACATAAAAGTGAACATCATCTAATCCAGTGGCTGCATTACTTGCTCCTCCTAAAGCTTCAATCTTTAAGTCAAATTCCCCTTCTTTTAATTGATTTGTCCCTTTGAATATCATGTGTTCTAGGAAATGTGCCATGCCTTCCTCACCTTTCTTCTCAAAGGAACTTCCTGCTTTGCACCAGAAATCAATACATGTAATAGGGGCCTCTTTCATAAAAACAGAGACACATCTAGCCCCGTTGTCTAGAGACCACATTTCTACTGTCGGCCCTTGGATCAATTTTTTAGATTTATTTGATGTTCCATTCTGAACCTTTTTGGCATATTCTTGATTACTTGTTTCTATAACTTTTAACTCTGGAACCTCTTTTAGAGTCAGTTTCAAATCTAATCAGGCTGAAGAGAAACGGCTTGACAGATTTAATTCCCTTGGACTTAGATCCAAAACTAAGGAATATATATGGAAAGCTGGCAGACGATGAATTACTTATTGTCAATGAGGTTCACAAATCTATTGGGTTCAGAAAGATTCATTTGGAAATAGCAAAGATTGGGTCAGCCTTGGAAATATTACACTGTGTTTTCTTTCCCGACCCAAGGTTTGATCTCCCCATCTTCGGAGTGGATATTGTTGCAGGAATAGATGGCATTTCTGCTGCAATAGTTGATCTATCTCCTGTTGATGAATCACTTCCTAGTTCTATAAGGAAGAATTTAGAAGAATTGAATTTCCCATTTTTTAAAAATACTAGAAAACTACCTGAATGGGGAGATATCTTTTCTGATTACGTGCTATTTATAAGACCACAGGGGAGTTCAGAAAAAAAGAGCTTTCAAGAGATAGTTAATTGGTTTTTGGATATACTAATTTTTAATGCTAAATCCATTAAGCCCGATTCAGTATCTTCACCACTCACGATTGCACGATATAATAGGCAGAGGAATTATTGCCTTCAACAAAAACGCAACGACAAGACCCGCAATGTTCTAGCGAAGACGTTTGGTCCAAATTGGGCAGACGAATATATAGATATGGTTCTTTTCAATTGTCCGAAAGATTTCTTAGAAAAATTAATTTGAAAACCATTTGGTTCCCTACCATAGGAATCCTATTAATAGTTGCAGTTCTAATTTTAAATAGAAAGAATGAGACCCTCCCTGAAGAAGCTCCTGTTTCATTAAGTGCGGTAAGGGTAGTTGAAGCAGTAGCAGCTCTTGGGCAGTTAACCCCCAAGGGAGAATCAAGAGTATTAGCTGCACCTGTTAGTAGTTTCGGTGGCACACCTAGAATTGCAGAATTATATGTAGAGGAAGGTGATCCAATTAAAGAAGGACAAATACTTGCCATTTTTGATAATAGATACAGACTTTTGGCAGATCTAGAAATTAGTCGAGTTCAGTTGCAAACAATAAATAGCAATATACTTTTTCAAGAACGAGAAGTGGCCAGATACAAGAAAACTTCTCAAGAAGGAGCATCTTCAGAATCACTTTCAGAATCTAAGGAAGATACTCTACAAATCTTGCTTGGTAAGAAACAACAAATAGTTGCTGAGATTAAAGGAATAGAAGTTGACCTGAGTCATACACAATTAAAGAGTCCAATTAATGGCATAGTTTTACGAATTAACTCACGCGTAGGAGAACGTCCAGGCTCAGAAGGTGTTTTACAAGTTGGATCAATTGACGTTATGGAAGCTTTGATTGAAGTCTATGAATCCGATATCAACAGGGTAATCGTTAATCAACAAGTAACTTTAATTAGTGAAAATGGAGGTTTTGATGGAACTCTTTACGGATATGTTTCTAAAATTAGCCCTCAAATTCGGCAACGAAAAGTTTTATCAACAGACCCAACAGGAGACGCAGATGCAAGGATTGTTGAAGTACGAGTTATTCTTGAAGAATCATCATCAGCAAGAGTTTCAAGATTTAGTGGCATGAAAGTTATTGCCAGATTTAGCTCACAGTGAATATAAAATTTTGGATAAATAGGCGAATTCCACTGGCGTGGTTACTTTTAACTCGCCAACCTGTACGTTTAGTTGTAGCAATAGCAGGAATATGTTTCGCAGGTATTCTTATGTTTATGCAGTTGGGGTTTAGAGATGGATTGTTTGATGCAAGCGTGACTGTTCATAAACTATTTGATGCTGACTTGGTATTAATGAGTCCACGCTCAATGAGTTCAATCAGCATGAGTGGATTTCCCAGAAGAAGACTTGTTCAAACCATGGCTCATAAAGATGTAATTGGGATTACACCGGTTAATTGGAATTTTCTTTTGTGGAGGAACCCTCAAACATTATCCACCAGATCAATACTCGCTCTTGGTTTTGAACCTAATGATGCACTTTTAACTGAACCAAACTTTGCTTCAAAAGCACTCTTGCTTAATAGTAAAGGCCGAGTTTTGTTTGATGTTTTATCTAGAGATGAATTTGGACCAGTTGCTAAATGGTTCCAGGAAGGCAAAACAGTTGATACAGAAGTGGCTGGTAAAAGTGTGCGCGTTGTAGGTTTAGTTAGTTTAGGACCATCTTTTGGAGCTGATGGAAATTTAATTACTAGTAGAGAAACCTTTTTGCATCTTTTACCAAGTACTTCTCCTGGGAGTATAGAAATAGGACTTGTCAGATTAAATCCATCTGCTAATAAGGAAAATGTTGTTAGATCATTAACATCTATCTTGCCCAATGATGTAAAAGTTTTAACAAGAGATGATTTTATCGAATTTGAGAAAAATTATTGGCGGAGTAGTACTTCAATAGGATTTATTTTCACTCTTGGAGCTGGAATGGGATTTATAGTTGGTTGTGTAATTGTTTATCAAATCTTATATAGTGATGTTAGTGACCATTTGCCAGAATATGCAACTTTAATGGCAATGGGATATCGTTTGAAAACGCTATTTGGTGTGGTTGCTAGAGAAGGTTTGTTCCTTTCTGTTTTAGGTTATATACCTGCTTATTTGAGTGGTCAAGGTTTGTATGCATTAGTTAGAAGTTCTACAAAATTACCTGTTGCAATGGATTCTGGGAGAGCGCTACTAGTTTTTTTACTAATACTTTTTATGTGTATGACATCAGCTTTCTTTGCTATGCGTAGGCTTGTTGATGCAGATCCAGCCGAGATTTTTTAATTCTAAATATCATGATTAATAGTAATTAAGTTCACTAAATGAATCTATATTCTCATTCTGTTGATATTCAGGAACTCAGTCATTGGTATGGCAAAGGATCAATGAAGAAGAAAGTTCTACATTCTATTTCTTTAACAATTTCCCCCGGCGAAGTTGTTTTATTAACTGGTCCATCTGGCTGCGGGAAAACTACTTTGCTTACTCTTATTGGTGCTTTGCGTAATGTGCAGGAAGGTCAACTGTTTGTTTTAGGGAGACAGCTTAAAAATTCATCAAGAAAAACTCGTCAAATCTTACGAAGAAATATTGGAATGATTTTTCAGGGACATAATCTTCTTAGATGTTTAACCGCAGAGCAAAACGTTCAAATAGGAGCTGATTTACTAACTGGGTTTTCTTATAGAGATCGCAGGAAACAATCTAGAAATTGGTTAAAAGAAGTTGGCCTCACAGAACATATGAATAAACTTCCACACGATTTATCTGGAGGTCAAAAACAAAGGGTTGCGATAGCAAGAGCTTTAGCTGCAAGACCTAAATTGTTGCTTGCAGATGAACCTACGGCTGCGCTTGATAGCGGTACAGGCAGAGAGGTTGTTTCATTACTTAAACGCCTTGCATTAGAGCAATCTTGTGCGGTTTTGATTGTTACTCATGATCCAAGGATTTTAGATGTGGCAGATCGTCTCTTAAAAATGGAAGATGGAAGATTAATTGCACTTTCATGAGTAAAGTAAGCGGACATAGCTTTTAAAAAATGTCTAAGCGAAGAAATCTCAAGAAAGAAAAACAAGAAAGGAATAGAGCCTATGCCAGAAAATTTAAGAAGCGTAAACTAAGTTCTCGTGGAGAAGGAGCAGGTAATGGTGTTACAGGCACTGCAAATAATGGTGGAGCCGCCGATTAATTCATTAAAATATCTTTGTTCTTCTCTAGATCTAAAAATTAATTCGAACAAATAACCATAAAGTAAAATCTCAAGCATGCATATAAGTGTAATTATCCCTACATACAATCGGAAGCCTATTTTAGAAAAGTGCTTAATAGCGCTTGAAAACCAGAAATATTCAGCATTAATTAATGACTATGAGGTTGTAGTAGTAGACGATGGTTCTACAGATGGTACACCTGCCTGGATTAAGGAAAATAAGAATATTTTTAAGCATGTTACTTTGATAGAGCAAGAACATCAAGGTCCAGGTCAAGGACGCAATAATGGGGTTTTACATTCAAAAGGGGATGTTATTGTATTTATAGATAGTGATTTAGTCGTAACGGATTCTTTCTTAGAGTCTCATGCCCTTTCTCTTAGTAGGTTTTGGAGAGTAAATCCTAATAGAAATTGCTTTACTTACGGCGCTGTTGTCAACACTTCTAATTTTGATAATCCTATTTCCGAACCCCATAAATTAAGTGATTTGTCATGGGCTTATTTTGCTACAGGAAATGTGGCAATTGACAAGAAAGTTCTTCTATCAGCAGGGTTATTTGACCCAGCATTTGTTTTATATGGCTGGGAGGATTTAGAGTTAGGTGAGCGCCTTAGAAGTTTGGGTGTAAGACTTATTAAATGTCCTAACGCTGTTGGTTATCACTGGCATCCATCTCTAAAGTTGTCTCAAATACCCGACTTGATACGAGTAGAGAAAGAAAGAGCAAAAATGGCACTTGTTTTTTACCGAAAACATCCAACTCTTCGAGTACGTTTTATTATTCAATACACATTTTTACACAGAGTTCTATGGGAAACACTAACAATTGGAGGCCTTTTTAATGTATCTAGGATCAAACCTTTACTTTATATATTTATTAAATATGGTTACCCAGCATTGGCCATGGAGATTTTGCGAATTCCGTTGAACTTAATTGGGGTTCGTGCAATTTATCGTGAAGCCAGGAAACTTGGGCTGCGTTAAATCAAACTTTTTGATAGATTACTTGAGTACTTTTACTCCGCACACCTGACTGTTTCGGGTGATCATTAGCTTTTACTTCTTTAAAGCCTAAAAGCTAATCCCTGTCAGGTGGAGGCCAACCCGAAACCTAAAAAGATGGCTGTTGTAACTCTTTCAGAGATGATGGAAGCTGGTGCTCATTTTGGTCACCAGACAAGAAGGTGGAATCCTAAAATGTCCCGCTATATATATTGTGCAAGAAATGGAGTCCATATCATAGACCTCGTGAAAACGGCTGTTTGCATGAACAATGCATACAAATGGACTAGAAATGCCGCTAAAAGTGGCAAGCGTTTTCTTTTTGTTGGTACTAAAAAGCAAGCTTCAGAAGTCGTAGCGCAGGAGGCGGCAAGATGTGGTGCTTCTTATGTTAACCAGAGATGGCTTGGTGGAATGCTTACTAATTGGACCACAATGAAAGCAAGGATTGATCGCCTTAAAGATCTTGAAAGAATGGAATCAAGCGGAGCTATAGCGATGAGACCTAAGAAAGAAGCTTCGGTTCTGCGCCATGAATTAGAAAGATTACAAAAATATCTTGGTGGTCTGAAGGGAATGAAAAGATTGCCTGATGTTGTTGTTCTTGTTGACCAACGACGTGAGACCAATGCAGTTCTTGAAGCTAGAAAGTTAGATATCCCATTGATTTCAATGCTTGACACAAATTGCGACCCTGACTTATGTGAAGTACCTATTCCTTGTAATGATGATGCTGTTAGATCTGTTCAACTTGTTCTAGGGAGACTTGCTGACGCTATAAACGAAGGTCGACATGGTTCAAATGAAGGCAGAGGGGGGCAACGATCAAGATAACTATCTCTTTATATGCTTTATTGTCGCAAAAGCTATTTATAAATAAGCGGCCAAATTTATTCACTTATTACTAAACATTTTCTAAACCCATGCCGGACATAACAGCCAAGCTTGTAAAAGAACTTAGAGACAAGACAGGAGCAGGCATGATGGACTGTAAAAAAGCTCTTGTTGAATCTGATGGTGATATGACTAAGGCAAATGAATGGCTTAGGCAAAAAGGTATCGCTAGTGCAGAAAAGAAATCTGGTCGTGTTGCTGCAGAAGGATCAATTGGCAGTTATATCCATACAGGTGCTCGAGTAGGGGTTTTAGTCGAATTAAATTGTGAAACTGACTTTGTCGCTAGAGGTGATTTGTTTCAGGGATTACTAAGGGATATATCAATGCAAATAGCCGCTTGCCCAAATGTTGAATATGTAACTGTAGAAGATATTCCTTTGGAAATAACTAATAAAGAAAAATCTATTGAAATGGGTCGTGATGATTTATCCGGTAAACCTGACCAAATCAAATCGAGAATTGTAGAAGGAAGGATAGCTAAAAGACTTAAAGAACTAGCCTTGGTTGAACAGCCTTTTATTCGAGACACATCTATTACGGTAGAGCAACTTGTTAAGCAGGTTGCTGGTCAGATTGGAGAAAATGTGAAGATCCGCCGATTCACGAGATACACTCTTGGTGAAGGTATAGACATTGAGGAGACTGATTTTGCAGCAGAAGTTGCTTCTATAAGCTCTAATTGATTATTAAATAAACGACATTAATTGAGTGGCTAATTTAGATCCTTTTAAACAAATTGAATTGCTTAGAAAGCAATCTGCATCTTTTAGGCCTGATTTATACAAATTATACGCCTTATATCTCCAATTCCTTAGAGAATCTTTGCCTAATGTGGTGCACCAATCCGTTATAGAGTTAATAAATATAAGTTCTAATCATTTAAGTGACATGCCCGAAAAGAGCTTCCAAGTTTCTTTTCAGGCTAAAGTAGATGAACTCGTTAACAAAGCTTGTTCCTTAATTACAATAGAGCATTTAATTGATCTAGCTAATACTGTAGAGAAGGAACAGAAGCATTATTTGGACAATATTAAAAACCAACTTGCTAAAGAAGAACAGAATAACTCTGAACTGTTAGAAGAATCAAAACCTACTATAGAATCTATTGAGCTTGGACTTGGCTTACCTATTAGTGAAAAATTAGATATTGATATTTGGGATACATCTAACACTACTCAATTCCAATCCACTAACAGCGTAAACCGAGGAAAAGATACAGGCCTTCCTCTTAACAGCAACGATAGTGTTGTTAACGATATTGAATATAGTCCAGGAATTAATAGTAGAAATGATATGGATATATTTAAATCTATATTTTCTATGGCTGGAGATATATTTGCTTCTAATAATAATACTAAGAAGACTAATGACGATATTTCTGGCGATAGTAAGGCAACCCTTAACGACGATCTATCCACATCTTCTCTCCTCCCAGAGATGCCAGAAGAAATTTTTCATTGGGCAAATTCTATAGAAACTTCATTAGTTATTAGGCTAAGGAACTTGTCTCATTTAATTAATATTGAACTCCTTAGGATCGGTTTAATTAACAGCTATATTCCTACTTCACTTTTTGAAGGAGTTTTATCTGGACAAATACAATCACTTCATGCTCCCTCAAATATCCTTAAAATACGTATCCCACTTCAAGACAATGCAGTAGATGCTTCTTTAGATGTTCTATGCATTTTTGTTCGTCCTTCTGAGCTTGAATTCGATAATTTCAAGCTTAGGCAGTGTAGGCAAAAGATAATTGATCAACGAAAAAAATTATCTAAAATGGTCAGACAGCAACGTTATTGGAGTAAGCGTTCTTTAGCTAAAGAAGTTAAGGAGAATTGGTGGCAAATACCACTAAAATAATTTACATCTCAACTAGTAGGGACTTATAGAAACAAGAAACTCTCAATTAAGGAAATGGCTAAGGCCCTTACAGCAGGCCTTAATATTAGAGTCTGAGAACGAATTTCACAATGTAAAAGGCAGGGTTGAAAATTTTAATTCTTTTTTATCTAGAGAACTTTTAGCTATTGAGCATGAATTTCTTTCTGAAGACCAGATTAAACATTTAACTTTCTTATCAGAGTCTTTTGGTGACTATGTTTCATTATCTGATAGCCAAAGACGTAGATTAGTTGTTGATACTAAGAAATTCCTTTATAGGCTTTCAAAAATTTACGCCTCCCCTTCGGAGATAAAGCCTCCCCGATTGAATATCTCGCCTCTTAGAGCTGATTCCAAGTCAGACAACACTACAAATAAATCAAAGTTCTCCTTAGAAACCCCCCTTTCCCATGTCAATGGAATAGGAACAAAAGGATCAAGTACTTTGGCAGGCTTTGGAATGATCTTGATACGTGATCTATTACTGCACTTTCCAAGAGATTATATCGACTACTCTTCATTGAAAAGGATCAATTCATTAGTTGTTGGTGAACATGCCACAATTGTTGTGCAAGTGAGAAGAGTTAATTTCTTTACTAGTCCACGAAACAAAAACCTATCTATTCTTGACTTGCAGGTTCAAGATGTTACTGGTCGAATAAAAGTAACACGGTTTTTTGCAGGAAGTAGACTTTCTAAAAGTAGTTACCTTTATAAACAGGCAAAACTCTTTCCTGTAGGATCTACCCTCGCAGTTAGTGGTTTAGTAAAAGACGGTAAGTATGGGAAATGCTTTGTTGACCCTATTCTTGAGCTCCTGGAGAGAAGTAACTCGATTGTTAAATCCAATGTGATAGGTCGCTTGCTTCCTGTTTATAGTCTATGCGAAGGATTAACAGCTGATAAATTTCGTAGATATATTAATTCGGTTTTGTCATTAACTTCTTCATGGCCAGAACCTTTATCTCTAGAACAACAGAAGAAATTATCTCTTATGTCCATACAGGAAGCGATGTATGAAATCCATTTACCTACTAATAATGAATCATTAAAACAAGCTAGACGAAGAATAGTTTTTGATGAGTTCTATTTTTTGCAATTAGGCCTTTTACGTAAAAAATATCAAGTAAGTACAAGCATTGCTCCTTCTCTTGAAATTACACATTCTCCTGAGACTTTATCTAACCGATTTTTGAAGCTTCTACCATTCCATTTAACCAGTGCTCAGCAAAGGGTTCTTGATGAAATTAAATCTGATCTTTCTTTAACAGAGCCTATGGCCAGGTTGATTCAAGGAGATGTAGGGAGCGGAAAAACAGTTGTTGCAATATCGGCTCTATTACATGCAGTAGAAGCTGGGTGGCAGGGAGCTTTTATGGCACCAACAGAAGTTCTAGCAAATCAACATTACAGAAATCTCTGCAAATGGCTTCCACAATTGCATGTAACCGTGGAGTTGCTTACTGGTTCAACAACTATTGCGCGCCGCAGGAATATTTTGAATGATCTTTCATCTGGCTCTCTTAAAATCATAGTAGGCACACATGCATTAATAGAGGATAATGTTTCTTTTGCTCGTTTGGGTTTAGTTGTTGTTGATGAGCAGCATCGTTTTGGGGTCAATCAAAGAAATATGTTACTGAATAAGGGCCTTCAGCCTCATTTGCTTACCATGACGGCAACTCCTATACCAAGGACTTTAGCCCTTTCAATTCATGGAGATTTGGATGTAAGCCAAATAGATGAATTGCCTCCCGGAAGAACGCAAATTAAGACCACATTATTCTTTAATAGTCAACGTAAACGTATTTATAGTTTAATTAGGGATCATGTCTCGAGTGGGCAACAAGTTTATTTTGTTCTTCCACTTGTTGAGGAATCAGAAAAAGTTGATTTAAGATCTGCAGTTAATGTATTTCATGACTTAAATGAGAAAATCTTCCCTGAATTTAGCGTTGGTTTGTTGCATGGCAGAATGAAAAGCCATGAAAAGGACTCTGCAATAAGAAATTTTTTATCAGGAGAGCTAAATATCCTTGTATCTACAACTGTTATTGAAGTAGGTGTAGACGTTTCAAATGCCACGTTAATGATAATCGATAATGCAGATCGATTTGGGTTATCCCAACTTCATCAATTACGTGGCCGAGTAGGCAGAGGAGCTAAGTCATCAGAATGTGCTCTTGTTGATTCAGGAAAGAATCCAATGTCAATTAAAAAATTAGAACATTTAGTTGCAACTAACGATGGATTTCAGATATCTGAAATAGACCTAAGCTTAAGGGGGCCAGGACAATTTCTGGGTACCAAACAATCGGGTCTTCCTGATTTTGCGTTGGCTAATTTGATTAATGATTCAGCAGTATTAGAACTTGCAAGAAAAGAAGCTTTGTCAGTTTTGGAGGATGATCCTAATCTTTCTAGAAATAAATTCCTTTCTATGATGCTTGATGCACATCTGCAAAGGTTTGTAGGCCAAATGAAATTGAATTAATAATTTTCCACAATGTTGAGTCTCAATCAAGACACGTTGTACAAGAAAAGCGCTTGAATGTATTATTGGTCACAATGTTTTTAGTGAAATTGTAATATTTATTTTTTTTTAATATTAGAATTCCTTTGACTACTATTTTATGAGCCCTGTTACTGCAGGCTTTTATGGGGGTAATAACATTAACTAATGTGTAAAATTGTCAATCCTTATTTTTCGCGAACAATATCTGAATTTCACTTGTAAAATTATTAAAATCTTAATCAGTCCTTTTTCACGAGATTAGTTTTGTGGAAAACACACCCCTGGCTGTGGAAAGTCACCTTGTATTGGGTGTAAATTCGTGACTCGACCTTGGAATCATATACCTATCTCTCCGTCTGATGACCCTTTGGTAGAGCTTCCTGGTACCATTCTTCGACTTGAGCCACATCCCTATTTTGCTCTTGGTGCTCCTTATGGAGGAACACTTCACCCTTGGTTTCTAAGATCAAGGGTAGTCACCAAATTAATAAACGCTCAGAAATTTCTTTCCGAGAAAAAATTTTCTTCTTATAAGTTGGGTATTTTTGATGCTTGGAGGCCCATTCGTGTACAAGAGTTTATGGTTGACTTCGTAATTAAAGATCAATGTCTTAAGAAGGGGATTGAATTTTCACCCCTTAACCCAACTACAGATTATCTCAATGTCATAGATGAGGTTAAGCAGTTTTGGGCTCAGCCGAGTACAAATCCATTAACTCCTCCACCTCATAGCACTGGAGCAGCTGTGGACCTAACACTAGTAACACACGATCAAATACTTGTTGATATGGGCGGGGATATCGATGCCTTAGGTGATATCTCACACCCTCAATATTATGCGAGTCATCGAGACATGCAAACATCTTCTAAAGCTATTTTATTTCATTCAAGAAGAAATCTTTTGCGGGACATTATGCTTGAATCTGGCTTTGTACAGCATCCTAAGGAATGGTGGCATTTTAGTTATGGAGATCAACTCTGGGCTTGGGAATCAAGTTCGCCTTGCGCTTTATATGGTGCTTATGAATTAACAGACAGTAGGCCTTGAATTCTTTGCTCACCTATTTGAATCAGATGGTCGCCAAAACTGATATTTGCCTTTGAGTTTTTCCAACTAATTAATAAAGGAGTTATTGTTTCTTCTAAGGACGACAATGTCATTTTTTGTAAAAATGGTTTTGCTAATCTTTCAAGGTTTGGACTGCCTCCAAGCCATAGTTGATATTGATCTGCACCACTACCAACCAATGCTAACTCTGCCATATATGGTCTAGAGCAACCATTTGGACAACCAGTCATTCTAATAAGGATTGTTTTATTAATTCCTATTTCCTTAAGAAGAACTTTCATTCTTTGAAGAATATCTGGCAAAGCTCTTTCGGCTTCTGTTATTGCTAGCCCGCATAGGGGAAGTGCCGGACAAGCTAACGCATGCCTTGATATTGCTTCAGGCGATTCAGGACTACTAATCCCTATTCTACGAAGATCATCTTTAATGGATTTAATTTGAAATTTCCCAATGTTGCAAAGGAGAAGATCTTGGTTGGGTGTAAGACGGATTTCTAATTGGTACTTATTAATAATTTCTTTTAAACCCTTTTTAATCTCTCCGCTTATCCTTCCTGATAAAAGAGGTATGCCGACAAAAGCTTGGTTTTTAGACTGGCTATGCCAGCCAAGGTAGTCTTTCAGCTCAGCTTTTTTTTCTTTCTTTAATGTATGAATTGTATATTTAAAATATTCCGCCTTAAGTTTCTGTATAAACCAGTCTATTCCTTTGTCGTGGATTAGGTATTTCATCCTAGAGTGCTTTCTAAGTTTTCTGTCTCCATAGTCTCTTTGCAAGGCGAGTATTGATTGTACTAATTCAAATATACGGTCACCTTCTATGTAACCAAGCGGCTTGGCAGTTTGAGCAAATGTCTGTTCATTGTTATGTGTACGTCCCATGCCGCCACCAACATAGACGTTACAACCCTTTAACCTCTGCTTGTCATCAGTAAATACCACTATGCCTATGTCTTGTGTTAATAGATCAACAGAATTGTCACCAGGTACAGTAACTGCACATTTAAATTTTCGGGGTAGATATGTTGCTCCATATAGAGGTTCTTTTTCATCTCCGCTATATAATTGCCCTTTGAATTGTTTTTTTCTCATTTCTATTACTTTTTCTGAGGGAGCTATTTTATAACTCAAATCTCCATCAGCCCAAAGCTCAAGATAGGTGTGTTCTGCTTTGCTAGGACTCAGTAGATCAGCAATGTCATTAGCCAGCTTTCTTGCAGCTGGATAGCCATCTTTGATAAATGGAGCCGCAGGAGCCATTACATTCCTATTTATGTCGCCACAGGCAGCAAGGGTTGAACCCATGGATTTAACAATTGTATTTATGACGGTTTTTAGGTTTTCTTTTCTAATTCCATGCATTTGAAAAGCTTGCCTAGTTGTGACCCTAAGGGTTTGATTCCCAAGTTCTTCAGAAAGACTGTCTAGAGCACAGAATAATTTTGCCGATATCAATCCTCCTGGGCATCTAAGTCGTAGCATCATTTGCCAGTCTCTACCTTTCTCTTTACTTCGATTCTCCCTGTGATCCTGTTGATAACTGCCGTGAAACTTTAATAGCTGTACCGCATCATTTGTAAAATGGTTAGAGTCATTTCTTAATTCTGTATACAGAGGTTCTCGCAAGTAATCACTATCAGCCTTAAATTGCTCGAACTTTGACCGATCCTGGCCATTTGCAATACAAGGTGACAGAGGACCATCATCCATATCAGCTGATTTTTGGATTCTTTTTGTCACGAATTAGCTTTTTGGCTATCTAGCTACATCAATAATACTTTTTTAACTCGTTATTCAATAAAGTGTGATATCTATCTAATCTTTTGTTTGTGTCCTCACTATTGCTGGAGATCGGAACAGAGGAATTACCGGCAGATTTCGCTCGACTTGTGATTCCACAGCTAGAACAGATGGTTGCTACTGATTTTAAGTTAAAAAAATTGGATTATGGATCAATCACCTGCTCAAGTAGCCCAAGAAGAATATCGGTTTTAGTTGAGGGTTTGCCACCTAAGGCACCTGATTTCATTGATCAGAGGAAAGGACCACCCGCAGCTAATGCTTATAAAGATGGCCAGCCCACTTCTGCTGCAATAGGTTTTGCGAAAAGATATGGTGTATTGCCCGAGAACCTTTTGATCAAAAAGACCTCAAAGGGTGATTTTGTATTTGCAGAAATTTTAGAAGTTGGTTTAACAACTCAGGATCTATTAGTCGAACTAATACCTAAATGGATTGACGATTTACAGGGTAAAAGGTTTATGCGATGGGGTGTAGGAAGTCTTCGCTTCTCTAGGCCTATAAGATGGCTTGTATGTTTACTTGATAAAAGCATTCTCCCAATTGAACTTTCAAATATTGACCCTAAAATTAAGTCCAGTAATATTACTCGAGGTCATAGATTATTCAATCAGGCTATAACCATCGCAGAGCCAAAAAAGTATATTAACTTGTTAAAGGATTCAGGTGTAATCATTAACCGAAAAGATAGGTTAAATCTTATTAAATCATTGGTTGAAAAAGAATCACTTAGCCTTAAGGCTTATCCTGATCTGCCAGAGAACTTATTAGAAGAGCTAACAGATATAGTTGAATCACCTTTCTTAATTAAAGGCCAATTTAACAGCTCGTTTCTTGAACTTCCCCCTGAGGTCCTTATTAATGTTATGCAAGTTCATCAGAGATATATTCCTTTATATTCATCAAATGAGGAAAAAGATCCATTACTTTTGAACTCGAAAAATACATTAGAATCAAGTTTCTTTTGTATTTCCAATGGACTTCAAGACTCTTCAGAAAATATTACGAATGGTAATCAAAGAGTTCTAATAGCAAGATTTTCAGATGCTAAATTCTTTATAGATATTGATTTAGCTATAAAAAGTAAACAAAGAAGGGAAAAACTTTCAAATGTAGCTTTTGCAGAAGGCCTAGGAACCTTACTTAATCGCGTTGAACGTATAGAATGGATAGCATCTAAATTATCTAATTTTATAGGTATTTCTTCTTCGGAAGCATCTCATTTAAATAAAGCAGCCTATTACTCAAAACATGATCTTGTTAGTCAAATTGTTAGTGAATTCCCCGAATTACAAGGAGTAATAGGGGGTAAATACCTTCTTTTTGAAGGAGAGGATAGAAAAGTTGCTCTAGCAGTTTATGAACACTATTTACCGAAAGGTGCAGGAGACTTCTTACCTAGTTCCTTGATAGGTTCTTTATTAGCAATTTCAGATAAAATGGAAATTTTACTCAGTATTTTTGCTAAAGGCGAAAGACCTACAGGATCTTCTGATCCATATGCTTTACGTAGAGCAGCTAATGGTATCTTGCAAATTATTTGGGACAAAGATTTACAGTTTGATTTTGCTACTTTTATAGACCAAGCATCCACCTATTGGCAGTCTCTTTTCCCAGCATTTAATATTAGCAACTCTCGATTATCTCTAGAAATAAAGCATTTTTTCCAATCTAGGATTGTTAGTTTGTTGGAGGAAATGTCTTTTGACTATGACTTAGTGCAGGCTGTTTCTGGTAAATCACTTAAAATTGATACTTTATTAACAGATTTAACTGAAATATCTAATAAGGCAAATCTTTTAGTTGAGATGAGAGCCTCCGGAAGGCTTTCTAGCCTCCATTCAGTCGTTACACGAGCATCAAGACTTGCGGCAAAAGGAAATCTAGACTTGGAGGTCTTGTCTTCAGAAAATATTGTAAATCCTCAATTATTTGAGAAACAATCCGAGGTCAAATTATTTGAATTATTAAACAAGATTGAACCTATTGTTAAATCTTCCGATAGAGATAGGCATAGGCTTTTAGCTGAATGTCTTGAATCTGGTAATGAAACATTGGCCAATTTCTTCGACGGTCCAGAAAGTGTGATGGTAATGGTAGAAGATAAGAAAATACGAGATAATCGTTTAAATTTATTATCTATATTACGTAATCAAGCATTTACTATCGCTGATTTTGATTTGATAAAAGCTTAGAAAATTTACTTAAGCTGCTCATTTTTAACTTTAATTCCACCCTTAATAGTACTTACAGCAAGCATCTTTTTGACTTCATCGTCCTCCCTTACAGCACTTGGAACTGGTTGATATGATTTTGGAGCCAAAGCTCTACCTCTAAGAACTGAACCAAGCGTAAGGAAAGTCAATTTTAATTGTTGCCAAGGCTTCATAGCTACAACTGTTTTGTATAAATAACTATCAAAAGTAAGTCTTTGAACATCCATGTCATCACACATTTCTACAAATGCTTCCCTAGCACCATCATTTGAATAGAATATGTTTTGAAGTATTTCTAAAACCTTATAAGTCGCACCATATTTTTTATCCCATTTCTTTATATATTGCTTGAGTTGTTGTTCTGAAGGAACTTTTTCTCCTTTATTGCTCGCCACAACAATTTCCTCTGCACACATTCGACCACTTTTCGCAGCAAAATATATTCCTTCTCCTGAACTCTTAGTTACATATCCAGCGGCATCTCCTACTAATGCCATTCTTCCGACTACTCTTCTTGGCCTTGGATGTTCAGGAATAGGATGAGCCTCAACCTTAATTACTTCGCCATTTACTAACCTTTTCTTTGCTCTGTTCCTCACACCTTCTTGAAGACTTTTTATCAATGATTGGTTCTTCTGCATAGTGCCAGTTCCCACAGCTACGTGATCATATTTAGGAAATACCCATCCATAAAAATCCGGAGAAACATCTGTACCTACATACATCTCGGCCAAATCTTCGTAATAGCCCATTTCCTTTTGAGGAAGTTTAATTCTTTCTTGGAACGCAATAGCGACGTTATAGTCGCCGGCATCCATTGCTTTTGCTACACGGCTGTTAGCACCATCAGCTCCAACTATTAGATCAACTTCAAGGGTTTTTGTTTCTCCTGTAGATTCACCGCTTTCAAAATCTGAGTATGTAAGTTTATAAGGACCTTGCCTATTATTTCCAGTCTCTATTTTTGTTACCAGTCCATTAACTAATTTTGCACCTAGCTCCGCTGCTCGCTCTCTCATAAATGCGTCCATTACTTCTCTCCTGCACATACCTATATATTCATTCTCGGTCTTTCCATATACCTTATCAAGACTAATATCAACCTCTCGATTAGAGGGTGAAATCATCCTCATATTTCTTACCTTTCTGTCAATTATCGAGTCAGGTAAATCAAATTCAGAAACCATGCAAAGAGGAATAGCACCACCGCATGGTTTTGCGTTATCCAATTTTCGTTCGAATAACCACGTATTTATTCCTGCTTTTGCAAGAACTTCTGCTGCACAGGAGCCACTTGGCCCCCCTCCGATAACTGCTACGCGCAACATCTTTTTAAATTAAACTTGATATCTTTCTAAAAACTTACATCTATATACCTTTTCTCGTCTCAACTAATGTGCAAGACCGTTACGATCGAAACATGAATTTTAAGTTATTTTGTGAGTCGGGCAGATACAGCTCGTAATAAATCCAGTGATGAGATACCTCTCGCGCTTAGGTCTAGGCCAGTCAGGCCTAATAGAGCTGTTTATAAAAAATTTCTATTGATTGCTCTTTCTTCAATTGGTTTGTTTTCTTTTTTGTGGATATCCAATTTCTTATCAATTAGAGATGTTTTTTATAAACAAATAGCAGTTAAATCATTGAATGATGAGCGTTTGCTTGGGCATTACCCTTACCCAGAAGCTTTAAAGAAGGATCTTGTTGAAGTTTATCCAGGCTTAGAAGTCCATAAAGATACATATTTTGCTCTAGATAGAATGAGATCAGCTGCGTCTAGAGATGGAATCAAATTGGTTCTATTAAGTGGTTTTAGATCTGTTGACTTGCAAAGATCAATATTTTATGAAAACAAGTCTTTAAGAAATCAGATCGCAATTGAACGAGCTAGAGTTTCTGCTCCTCCAGGCTATTCAGAGCACAGTACTGGATATGCAATAGACCTAGGGGATGGTACAAGAAGGGATACCGATTTTGAAGTTTCATTCGAGGCAACACCAGCATTTCGTTGGCTTAAGGCCAATGCTGCTAAATATCACTTTATACTTTCTTTCCCTAAGGGAAATAGCCAGAAAGTTAGTTATGAACCTTGGCATTGGAGATTTGAGGGCACAGTTGAGGCTCTTGAACAATTTAAAAGGACCAATCAAGAGTTATTACGTCAAAGCTCAAAATATTGAAAATGACTTTTTTAGTAAATGTACTCACTTTGAGATATTGTTTCGGCACTTGTTACTGCTTTATTTTTGGGACGGCGTTTATTAAATGAATTCTGATAGACCATCAATTCGCAATATTGCAATAATTGCTCATGTTGATCATGGCAAGACGACTCTTGTAGACGCTCTTCTCTCTCAATCAGGTATCTTTCGAGATAATGAGTCTGTACCAACCTGTGTCATGGACTCTAACGATCTTGAACGAGAGAGAGGCATCACAATACTTTCTAAAAATACAGCTATCACTTTCAAGGAAACCCGTATAAACATTGTAGATACTCCTGGCCACGCAGACTTTGGTGGAGAAGTAGAACGTGTTCTTGGGATGGTAGATGGTTGCTTGTTAATTGTTGATGCGAATGAAGGCCCCATGCCACAAACTCGTTTTGTTTTGAAGAAAGCACTAGAGAATGGACTCAGGCCCATTGTTTTTGTTAATAAGATTGACAGAGCACGAGTCGACCCTGAAATCGCTGTTGACAAGGTTTTAGACCTTTTTATTGAATTAGGAGCAGACGATGATCAATGTGACTTTCCTTATCTATTTGGAAGTGGTCTAGGAGGTTTTGCAAAGCCTGATATGAAAACTAAAAGTGAAAATATGATGCCATTATTTGATTCTATTATTAGACATGTACCACCTCCAATTGGAGATAAGGACAAACCTCTCCAGCTTCAGATAACTACATTAGATTACTCAGATTTCCTTGGAAGAATTATTATTGGGAGAGTGCATAATGGTTTTATTCGTAGTGGCCAAAAAGCATCTCTTATCAAAGAGGATGGCACAATAAAACAAGGTAAGATATCAAAATTATTAGGATTTGAAGGCTTACAAAGAATTGAGAAGACAGAGGCTTATGCAGGAGATATTGTCGCTGTAGCAGGTTTTGATGATGTAAATATTGGAGAGACTATTGCTTGCCCAGATGAACCAAATGCTCTTCCTTTAATTAAAGTCGATGAACCAACTCTTCAAATGACATTTGTTGTAAACGATTCACCTTTTGCTGGGAAAGAAGGTAAATTTGTTACCAGTCGTCAATTAAGAGAAAGATTATATAAGGAATTACTTACAAATGTAGCTTTGCGCGTAGAGGATACTGATACCCCAGATTCTTTTTCAGTAAGTGGCAGAGGCGAACTACATCTTGGAATTTTGATAGAAACAATGAGAAGAGAAGGTTACGAGTTTCAGGTCTCCCAGCCTCAAGTTATTTTCAGGGATATCGATGATATAACTTGTGAGCCCTATGAGACACTTGTTCTTGATATCCCAGAGGAATCGGTTGGTATTTGCATTGAGAAACTAGGTACTAGAAAAGGAGAAATGCAAAATATGTTTAACAGTAATGATGGCAGAACTCAGCTAGAGTTTCTTGTTCCTTCAAGGGGCCTAATTGGCTTTAGAGGAGAGTTTATTAGGGCTACAAGAGGAGAGGGAATAATGAGTCATTCTTTTTTCGAATATCGTCGAATGATGGGTGAATTTGATTCACGTAGGAATGGTGTTTTAATTTCGTTTGAGGAGGGTGTTTCTACTTTTTATGCTCTTAAGAATGCAGAAGATAGAGGTCAGTTTTTTATTAAGCCAGGCACTAAAGTATATAAAGGCATGATCATAGGTGAGAATAATAGACCTCAGGATCTAGAACTAAATATTTGTAAAACCAAACAACTTACTAACATGCGATCATCTGGTGCCGAAGAATTAGATACTTTACAGTCCCCTATAGAGATGAACCTAGAAAGAGCTTTGGAATATATTGGACCACAAGAAATGTTGGAAGTTACGCCAGAGTCAATCAGGCTAAGGAAAGTATCAACCAAGAAAAAATAAAATGAATGTATACAATCCTCTATTTAACGAGGAAAATATTTTACAAGATACACGATTTGCTGAAGCAATTAATCTATTTAATTCTGGTGAGTGGTACTTAGCCCATGACTTGTTCGAGGAGATTTGGCATGAAACAAATGGATTGCCAAGAATAACCATTCAGGGAATTCTTCAAATTGCAGTAGCTCAAGTTCACTTGGAAAGCAATAATATCAAGGGAGCTATGATCCTTTATGGTGAGGGCTTGGGAAGATTGAAAAGACCAGATTCGCCACATTTAGGGTTAAATATTAAAAATTTATGTGAGATAGTTGAACTTAGGTTGCATAGTCTTCAACATCAAAACAATGTAAAGGAATTGGCAGTTCCAGTAATTATTAAAAATATCTACTAGTCTTAAAAACGCGAAGATATAGTTTTTATTTTAATAATAAATTACTTGCTATATGTATATCTGGTGAAGTAGTTTAGAAGAATGAGTCTGCAACTAAAAAAAATAACCTTATCTATTTCAGGTAGAAAGGTAGTAAATAATATTTCTTTAGACGTTCTTCCAGGAGAAGTGGTTGGTCTTTTAGGCCCTAATGGAGCCGGGAAAACTACAACATTTAATTTAATCATTGGATTGCTTAGCCCAGATATTGGCGGTGTTTTCCTTGAACATCAGCAAATTACAAACCTTTCCATGCCCCACAGGGCTCGTTTAGGTGTTGGATATTTACCTCAGGAATCAAGTGTGTTTAGGCAGCTAACTGTTCAGCAAAATCTAGATATAGCTCTGGCTCAAGGATCTACATCTCACTCTCACTCTCGTATACGCCGAGAAAGAATTGTAGATGAATTTAATTTAAGCTCTTTTATTCAAAGACGGGGTTATCAACTTTCAGGCGGTGAACGTAGAAGATGCGAAGTCGCAAGGGCTTTAGCGTTAGGTCAATCAGGTCCTAAGTATCTACTCCTTGATGAACCTTTTGCAGGTGTTGATCCTATGGCGGTAGTTGATTTACAGGGACTTATTCAAAAACTTAAATCTAGGGGTATGGGCATACTTATAACTGATCATAATGTACGAGAAACTTTAGCTATTACGGACAGGTCTTATATATTAAGTGACGGCAAAATTTTAGCCTCAGGCTCATCATATGAAGTAGCTAATAACCCTTTGGTCAAGACTCATTATTTAGGTAAAGATTTTAAATTATAATTTCTAATTACATGAAACCTTTAACTCTAACAATATCTTTCCTACGGTCATTTGTGAGGAAATGGCGGCAGATACCACTCCTAGATAGGTGGCTTTTAAGTGAATTATTCCCTCCTCTATTTTTTGCTATCTCCGCATTCACAGTGGTTTCTCTGTCTGTCGGTGTCATGTTCGATCTTGTTAGACAGATTGTTGAATCTGGGTTGCCATTTAATATTGCATTAAGAGTTTTTCTTTTGAGAATACCGGGATTTATGGTTCTTTCTTTCCCGATGGCTGTTCTTATGGCTACTTTGCTTGCCTATAGTAGATTGTCATCTAATAGTGAATTAAAAGCGCTTAGAAGTATTGGTATATCTACTACAAGAATGATAGCACCTGCGATGGTACTTGCTTTATTAATTACATCTTTAACCTTTATATTTAACAATAGTATTGTTCCACGTTCGAATCGAGCATCAGAATATATACTTCAAAATTCTCTTGGTAAAGCTATCTCAACCCAGATAGGCGAAGATATTATTTTTTCAAAGAAAGGTCGTGTTGAAGGATTTGATGAAGATAAAGG
The DNA here is from genome assembly GCF_027359375.1 of Prochlorococcus marinus str. MIT 0919. Classification (NCBI taxonomy): domain Bacteria; kingdom Bacillati; phylum Cyanobacteriota; class Cyanophyceae; order Synechococcales; family Prochlorococcaceae; genus Prochlorococcus; species Prochlorococcus marinus. The sequence goes on along the minus strand of NZ_CP114779.1, from coordinate 372,763 downwards.
AAGGAAGACGCTTACGCATTTATTTTATGCTGGTAAAATTGATAAGAAACAAATATTAAATTTAACGCTTTTAGATTTTTCTAAAAAAGGATATACGCAAATGATAGTTGCTGAAAAGGCATTATGGAATGAGTCGCAAGATTTTTGGGAATTTTTTGATGGGATGATTTTAACTCTGTCTCCTAATGGAAATTCTACTACTACTAAATTTGAGAGTTATTCTTATCCCCTTGGTACTGGGCCCATAAATATAGGTTCTATCCCAAAGGATGCAAATGATATGACCGTTGCAGAAGCTTTACAGGCTGAACAACTTTATATAAAAAGTGGAAATATTAAAGAAGCGCGAAGAATGAAAGTAAGAATTCAAGAGAAATTTACCTTGCCCATGGCTTGTATTGTTTTCGCTTTGATTGGTTCTTCTCTTGGTGCAAAGCCAAATACCTCAACAAGTAGAAGCCAAGGTTTTGGTTTGAGTGTTGTCTTAATACTTTTTTATTATGTTTTGAGCTTTACTTTTAGTTCTTTTGGAGTAAGTGGTGCTGTAAACCCTGTCATTTCAGCATGGGCTCCAGTTTTTATATCGCTTCTTAGTGGAGCCTATTTATTAAAACAAGCTAATTAAAGCCATTCATAATAGAATAAGAACATATTTAACAATAATGACTATCCCTTTTATCACTAGTTTCGATGATCCTTCATTAATTCTTGGTTTTATATCCTTTTTATTTATATTATTTGCCTTGCCTTTCGCGTTTTGGGGCATTGCTTCTAACCGTACATCGTCCTTTGTGAAAGTATTTATAGCCATCTCTAATCTTACTCTCGCTTCTCAATTAACTTTAAGGTGGCTTCAATCTGGTCATTTCCCTGTAAGTAATTTATATGAATCACTATGCTTTTTAACATGGACCTCTACATTACTCCAACTGTTAATAGAAAGAAACTATAACTCTCCCGTTATTCCAGCACTTTTCACGCCATTTTCCTTATTGACTATCTCATTTGCTAGCTTTGCCCTTCCAGAGCAATTACAACTTACAGGAAATTTAGTTCCAGCTTTAAGATCTAGTTGGCTAGTTATGCATGTAACAGTAATTATGTGTAGCTACGCTGCTTTAATGCTTGGCTCTCTTCTTTCCTTGGCTGTTTTATTCACCAATGTTTCAGAAGAGCTTCAGATTCGAGGCAGCTCAATAGGCATTGGTGGATTCAAAACCAACTTCTCTAATTTAACAAAACCTCTTGTCGAAAACTCTTCTAAATTATTCTCAGATGCTGAGTATTTAGATAATTTGAGTTATAGGATTATAACTTTAGGTTTTTTACTTTTAACTTTCGGTCTAATTAGTGGTGCTGTTTGGGCTAACGAAGCTTGGGGTACTTGGTGGAGTTGGGACCCTAAGGAAACATGGGCTTTGATCTCCTGGTTAGTGTATGCAGCTTATTTACATGCGCGAATAACAAAAGGTTGGCAAGGTAGAAAGCCAGCCTTAATAGCTTTGTTCGGCTTATTTGTAGTAATTATATGTTATCTAGGAGTGAATTTATTAGGAATCGGCTTGCATAGTTATGGTTGGTTTTTATCTTGATTACTTTTCAAATTAATTTATTAATTTTTCGAAAGTACATTCCCTGATTGTGCATCAATCGCTACCTTCCGCAGTTCATCACAACCTTCTTTTAAAGATGGATATGCAAACATACCGCTACCAGCTATGAAACAATTAGCTCCTGCACCTGCGCATTGAGATATTGTCCAATCTGCTTTAATTCCTCCATCTACCTCTATATCTACATCTAATGATCTGCTTGTAATAATATTTCTCAACTCACTTATTTTTTCTAGCATTGTTGGAATGTAAGCTTGGCCACCAAAACCTGGATTAACTGTCATTACAAGAACATGATCGACCATATCTAAAATATTTTTGACCATTTCAACAGGTGTATGAGGGTTTAACGCTACAGAAGGTGATCCTCCAAGTTGTCTAATTTTACCAAGGATCCTATGGAGATGAACATTTGCTTCTACATGGGCAATTACAACACCAGGTTCACCGTTGGGACCTTTTGTAGCATTTACGTATGCTTCAAGCATCGTTTCGCAGTTGTATTGACTAACCATTAGTTGAGTTTCGAAAGGTACATTGCAGTATTTTCTGCAGGCAGCAATCATTTCGGGGCCAAAAGTTAGATTTGGTACAAAATTTCCGTCCATTACATCAAACTGAATTCTGTCTACGCCTGCATTCTCTAGGTCTTTTACGCACTGGCCCATATTGGCCCAATCAGCTGGTAGTACAGACGGAATTATCTGTACAGGCCTATGTGGGTGAGAACCGATGGATGTGTTTGAAGAGGTCATTATTTTTATGATTGGATGTCAGAGATTCTATTGATTCATTGATCATTTCAAAGAGTTATTCCTTCCACTGATAAAGTTGTCCCCGCTCGACCAATAATTCAGGTAAACGGAAATTTCTATTGATTGGTTTTTTTACTAATCACAAGAATCCATCCTTTCTGGCCTAGCTCTAAATTTCCCCCAACTTTTGTTTCCAGTGGATCGCACTCTAATTCAAGAAATTCTCGAGGTTGTAGAACAGGCAGCAATAGCTTCTGCTCAGTTAACAGGCTTAGGCAAAAAAGACGAAGCTGATGCTGCAGCCGTTGAGGCAATGCGAAAGCGCATGGGTCAAATTGAAATGCAAGGGAGAATAGTTATAGGAGAAGGAGAAAGAGATGAAGCTCCTATGCTCTATATAGGCGAAGAAGTAGGAACAGGCTCTGGTCCAGGTGTGGATTTTGCCGTCGATCCTTGTGAAGGGACAAACCTTTGCGCTAATAACCAAAGAGGGTCAATGGCAGTTCTTGCTGCATCTGATAAAGGTGGCCTCTTTAATGCTCCTGATTTTTATATGAAGAAACTTGCTGCTCCTCCTGCAGCTAAAGGGAAGGTTGATATTCGTAATTCTGCTACTGAAAACATTCGTATACTTTCTGAATGTTTGGGCTTATCCGCTGATCAGTTGACAATTGTTGTTATGGATAGAGCTAGGCACAAAGAATTAATTTCTGAAATTCGTTCCACTGGAGCTAAAGTTCAGCCTATTTCTGATGGAGATGTTCAGGCAGCTATTGCTTGTGGCTTTGCAGGTACCGGCACTCACTGTCTAATGGGTATCGGGGCAGCTCCTGAAGGTGTTATATCAGCGGCAGCGATGAGGGCTCTTGGCGGACATTTCCAAGGACAGCTTGTCTATGACCCAGCAATTGCAATGACTTCTGAATGGGCTGACTATACAAAGGAGGGTAATATCCAACGTTTAAATGAAATGGGTATTACAGATATTGACAAGATTTATGAAGCAGAAGAACTTGCTTCCGGGAATAACGTTGTGTTTGCCGGTAGTGGAATTACAGATGGTTTGCTCTTTCATGGGGTGAAGTTTGAGAAAGATTGCACTCGAACTAGTAGCCTTGTAATCAGTACTCTTGATGACACAGCGCGATTTACTAACACTGTCCATATCAAGGATGGCGCACAAAGCATTGCTTTGAATTAAAACCATTTAGCCCTTTTGGAATTAGTTTTATGAACATTGCTGTCGTCGGTCTTAGTCATCGGACAGCACCAGTTGAAGTCCGAGAAAAGCTCAGTATTTCTGAAAACGATATTGAAGGAGCATTTAATGCATTAAAACTAAATCAACAAATTGTTGAAGTTTCAATACTTAGTACTTGTAATAGGCTCGAAATCTATTCATTTGTAAGAGACTCCGAACAAGGAATAAAAGAATTAAAGAACTTTTTAAGTTCTCATTCAGGACTAGATAATGCTCATTTAGAGCCTCATCTATTTTCATATAAACACTCTGAAGCAATTCGACATGTAATGAGGGTCGCTGGTGGTCTCGACAGTCTTGTTTTAGGAGAAGGTCAAATACTCTTACAGGTTAAAAAAATGGTTCGATTAGGTCAGGAAAATCATTCTATGGGGCCAATACTTAATAGACTCCTGACCCAAGCTGTTAGCACTGGAAAAAGAGTAAGGAGCGAAACAAACTTAGGTACAGGAGCAGTATCTATAAGTTCAGCAGCTGTTGAGCTTGCCCAACTTAAAATAGGCCAAGCTCAGGGCAAGGATGAGCTAGTTAGTCTTTCCTCTGAACGTATATCTGTGGTTGGTGCAGGAAGAATGAGTCGACTCTTGATACAGCATTTATCTTCAAAAGGATGCGCTGATTTAACGCTTTTAAATAGAACTCTTGAACGTGCAGAATCGTTGGCGAGTGATTTTACAGAACTAAATATTAAGTGTAAGCAGCTTGATCAGTTGGATGATTGCTTGCAAAACTCAAGCTTGGTATTTACTAGTACAGCTTCAGACAAGCCTATAATTGATGCTTCTCGAATAAGTTCTTTAAACATTAAAGGCAAATTACGATTGATAGATATAGGAGTCCCAAGAAATATTTCTGACGATGTTGGAAGCATCATTGGAATAGATTCTCATGATGTTGATGATCTTCAAGAAGTAGTTTCACGAAATCAGGAAGCTAGGCAATTAATAGCTCAAGAAGCAGAAAATTTAATAACTGAAGAAGTCACAACTTTCCTTCAGTGGTGGGCAAGCCTAGAAGCTGTTCCAACTATTAATCTCTTGAGATCAAATTTAGAATCTATAAGAAAAGAAGAGTTGCAGAAGGCTCTAAGCCGCATGGGACCAGATTTTTCAGCCAGAGAACGTAAAGTTGTAGAAGCTCTGAGTAAAGGGATAATTAATAAGATCCTTCATACTCCTGTAACAAACCTCAGAGCTCCTCAACAAAGCGCTCAACGAAAAATCGCTTTAGAAGTTATTTCATCGCTTTTTGAACTCGATTCAACAGATTCGAAATAATTAAAAAGTTCCCTGTAATAAATTTTCTCCTATAAATCTTTCCGAAGTGTCTGTTTTATTTTTATTTTCGTCAATCATCCGTTAGGTTTGCACCGCAAAGCCTATTAGTGGAACGGAATGAAGCGTGTCCTGGCAATCATTCTTGGAGGAGGTAAAGGTTCTCGCCTTTATCCTTTAACCAAAATGAGGGCAAAGCCTGCCGTCCCTCTTGCAGGTAAATATCGATTGATCGATATTCCAATCAGTAATTGCATTAATTCGGACATCAACAAGATGTACGTCTTAACGCAGTTCAATAGTGCTTCTTTGAATAGGCATATTTCACAAACCTATAATTTAAGTTCTCCCTTCGCTCAAGGTTTTGTTGAGGTTTTAGCAGCACAACAAACACCTGAGAGCCCTTCCTGGTTTGAAGGTACTGCCGATGCGGTAAGGAAATATCAATGGATTTTTCAGGAATGGGATGTTGACCAATATTTAATTCTTTCTGGTGACCAGCTCTATAGAATGGATTACAGCCAATTTGTTAATCATCATCGTTCTACTGGAGCAGATTTAACAGTCGCAGCATTGCCAGTTGATGCAGAACAAGCAGAAGGGTTTGGTTTAATGAGAACCGATGAAGATGGAAATATAAAAGAGTTTAGAGAGAAGCCAACAGGCGATTCTTTGAAGGCAATGGCAGTAGATACCTCGAGATTCGGATTAGATGAAGAATCATCGAGAGATAAACCCTACTTGGCTTCAATGGGAATTTATGTTTTCAGTCGAGAAACGCTTTTTGATTTGTTAAATAAGTACCCATCTTACAAGGACTTTGGTAAGGAAGTTATACCTGAGGCTTTAACTAGAGGGGATTCTTTAAAGAGTTATGTTTTCAATGATTATTGGGAAGATATAGGAACAATAGGAGCATTTTTTGACTCAAATTTAGCGCTTACTCAGCAACCAAAACCTCCTTTTAGTTTTTATGATGAGAAGTTCCCTATATATACACGTGCTCGATATCTACCACCTTCTAAATTGGTTGATGCGCAAATAACTGAATCAATAGTTGGTGAAGGTTCAATACTTAAATCATGTAGTATCCATCATTGCGTTTTAGGAGTTAGAAGCAGGATAGAAAGTGATGTTGTATTAAAAGATTCTCTTGTAATGGGATCAGACTTTTATGAATCAGGAGAAGAGAGAATTGCTCTCCGATCTGGAGGTGGCATCCCTCTAGGAGTAGGAAAGGGAACAACTGTCAAGAGAGCTATCCTTGATAAAAACACTCGTATTGGAGATAACGTAACTATCGTGAACAAAGACAGGATTGAAGAAGCTGACAGACCTGAAGAGGGTTTTTATATCAGAAACGGTATTGTTGTTGTTGTAAAAAATGCAACTATTTCTGACGGAACAATTATTTGAAACTATCTTTAAATATTTAAAACAAAGTTTAAATTATCCAGTTAGTAGAGATTTCATAAAGTAATTCATCATTCAATGCTGACATTTATGTCTAAATAGCAGCACTTTCCCAAAGCTTTAGTCACACTTGTCAAAGTTGAATTTTTGTCTTTATGTCCAAGGCTCATTTTGGTTTGGTTGGTCTTGGCGTTATGGGAGAGAATCTCGTCCTTAATGCTGAAAGGAATGGATTCTCTAGTGTTGTTTTTAATAGAACTTATGCAAAAACGGAGGCTTTCCTTCAGGGAAGGGGCGCTGGCAAGGCAATATCTGGTGCAAGCAACCTACAAGAATTTGTAAGCAAACTAGAGCGCCCTAGAAGAATATTGTTAATGGTGAAGGCTGGACCGGCAACCGACGCTGTTATTAATGATATCTCTCCTCACCTAGAGAAAGGAGACCTTTTAATTGATGGTGGCAATTCATTATTTTCAGATACTGAAAGGCGTGTTCAACAACTAGAAAGTAAAAGTTTCGGATATATCGGAATGGGAGTTTCAGGTGGTGCAAAAGGAGCTTTTGAAGGTCCTAGTATGATGCCAGGTGGCACCAAAGAATCATATGACGCTATTGAAGGCTTGTTAACTAAAATGGCAGCTCAGGTAGACGATGGCCCTTGTGTTGCCTACATAGGTCCAAGAGGATCAGGACACTTTGTTAAGACAGTTCATAACGGCATCGAATATGGCATTCAACAAATCTTGGCTGAAGCATACGATTTGATGAAGAGGTCACTAAAAATGTCTTGTGATGATATTGCAAATGTTTTTAAAGATTGGAATGAAACTGAGGAACTTTCTTCTTTCTTAGTTGAGATTACAGAAATTTGCTTAAGAACAAAGGACCCTTCCGATGGCTCAAATCTTGTAGAAAAAATTGTGGATAAGGCTGGTCAAAAGGGTACAGGGTTATGGACCGTAGTTAGTGCACTGCAATTAGGTGCTTCAGTTCCAACAATATATGCTGCTCTTAATGCCCGTGTTATGAGCTCCTTAAAAAAACAAAGAGTTCTGGCAGACTCAATGTTTAAGTCTCCCTCGTTAGACACATATGAATTAGGCACATCCTCAAATAACACTACGGCCATTATGGATGCTGTTGTCTTGTCTACTATTGCAAGTTATGCACAGGGCATTGAAATTATGACTTTAGCATCAAAAGAATATGACTACAATTTGAGCATGCCTAAAATTGCACAAATTTGGAAAGGCGGATGTATTATTAGATCAAAATTGTTGAAGCGTATTCAAGAAGCTTACAATTTAAATCCAGCACTCTCAAACCTCTGTATGGATCCTTGGTTTTGCACTCAAATCCAAAAAAGGCTGCCAGGACTTTCAAAGGTTGTATCTCATGCCAGTAGTCTTGGAATACCAGTCCCATGCTTTAGCAGTACATTAGACTATTTAAATAGCTACAGAACTTCTCGGTTGCCTCAAAATTTGATACAGGCGATGCGTGATTGCTTTGGCTCCCATACCTATGAGCGTATAGATATGGATGGTGTGTACCACACTGAATGGTTGTAATAATTTAATATATGTCTACTTACACTATTCAATCATTCCCTGATAAGAATTCTCTTGCGATTAAAACTTCAGAGATTATAAAGCACCATATATTGCTTAATTTAGAACAACATGCCAGATGCCGTATAGCTCTTTCTGGTGGTTCTACTCCTTCTGCTTCATATTCTTTACTTGGCAAGGAAAATTTGGCTTGGAATAAGGTAGATGTATTTCTTGGTGATGAAAGATGGGTTGATTATGATCACCCTTTAAGTAATGCCTTGATGATTAAAAATACACTGCTTTCATCTCCTCCAGGCTCAGAAGCGAACTTTTACCCAATTCCTACAACCCAGCTGGAAAGTCCTAAAGCAAGTGCATCTGCATTTGAGATGTTATTAAAATCCTTCATTGACAAGGGTACTCCTCTTTTTGATTTGGTTTTGTTAGGTCTTGGAGAGGATGGCCATACAGCTTCTTTATTCCCTGGAACGCATTCTCTTCATGTACTTGACTCATTGGCGACTACTAGTAGTGGTAATAACCAAGACAGGGTTACCCTTACATCTACTGCGATTAATCTCTCTAGAAAAGTTATTTTTTTAGTGAGTGGTAGTTCCAAAAAGCTTGCTCTTAAAAGACTTGTAGATCCGTATGAAGAATATACAAGAACACCTGCAAAACTTATCAGTACATCCGCTGAAATATTAATACTTGCCGATTCAGCAGCAACAGCTCATATATAGATCTTGTTGGAATCTAGAAATTTTATTTATAATTAAAGTATTGCTTAAAACTGGTATTTCAAGATTCAAATTTCTTCTACCATCCCTTTTTCTGATTGGACTCCTTTAAATGACACCATAATGGGGGGTGCAAGCCAATCCAATTGTGAACCACTTTCTAATGGACTTCTATTAAAAGGTTTTCTTATTGAAGAAAATGGTGGTTTTGTCAGTTGTCGTTCTCCTGTTTTGGAGCCCCCATTAGATCTGTCACCTTTTAAAGGTATAGAAGTTAAGATAGATGGATATGGTAGAACTTTAAAATTTGCGATTTCGTGTAAAACTCAGTTTATGAATTTTATGCCTGACTTTTATGATCGAATTAAGTGGGTTGCTGAATTCAAGACTCAGAAGAATGGCACATCAATAATTAGATTACCTTTTGAAAAGTTCCAGCCAACAATTCGTACTAGGCCGGTCACTTCAAATATGGACTTCAGAGTTAACCATGTAAATCAGTTTCAACTCCTTTACTCGAAGTTTGGTATGGCTGGCAAAGCAAATGAATCTTTCTTGCAGGGCCCTATTCAAATTCTTTTAAGGTGCTTAAGTGCCTACATTTGAACTCTTGGATTTAAACCCTTTGACAGAAATAGCAAAGGTCGCTGATTTATGCTTTAAGCCATGGAAGCATTCTGTTGTTGATATCTCTACTGACGATGATTCTGTTCAGAATGATCAAAACTCTTTAGATTTAATTGTCATTATTGAATGTAGAGATGTGCATGGAATTCGTTTTAAGGAAAGAGATCTAGAATGTGAAATATTTAGAAGTGGAAATGATTTAAGTATTACATTGTCGTCCTCTAATTCAGAAGAAGCAGCTATTCTTTGGCAAGGAAGGCATCCTGTTTGGATGGACCCTACGACGGGTAAACGTTGTCATGCCCCACAGGACAACCCATCTTTAGAGGCTTTTACAAGAAGACTAAGAAGTTTGTTTTTATTAGAGAGGGATAATTAATTAGATTTAAGGATTGTCCGTTACTGCTCCTTTACTAGAGCTACTAACAAGTCGGGCATATTTCCCCAAAACTCCTGAATTGTATTTAGGTGTAGGCTTCTCCCAGCATTGTTTTCTCTTTAACAGTTCACCCTCTTCTACATGCAACTCTATTGATTTATTATTTGCATCTACTGTAATTAAGTCTCCTTCTTTAACAAGAGCAATATTTCCTCCAACTGCTGCTTCTGGGGCTATATGACCAACTACAAGACCATAAGTTCCACCACTAAATCGTCCGTCAGTTATTAATGCTACTTTGTCACCAAGACCTTGACCGACTATCGCAGATGTTGGAGCTAGCATTTCCCTCATGCCGGGACCTCCAACTGGACCTTCATTCCTTATAACTACAACATCTCCAGAGTTGATTTTGTTGCTTAGTATTGCTTCTAGACAATTTTCTTCGCTTTCAAAAACTCTTGCTGGGCCCTTTAACATAGGAGTTTTTATGCCACTGATTTTTGCCACACAACCTTCTAAAGCTAGGTTCCCCTTCAAAATAGCAAGATGTCCTTTTTTATAGATTGGATTTTGTAGTGAAGAAATTACTTTTTGGTTTGTGGGAGGAATGGAAGGTACTGAACTTAATGATTCCTCAATTGTTATTCCCTCAATAGTTAAGCATTCTCCATGAATTAAACCTTCATTAAATAAAAGCTTCATGACTTGAGGAATGCCTCCTGATTTATGTAGATCTACAGTGACGTACTTACCACTCGGTTTTAAATCGCAAATTACTGGTACTTTTTGACGGATTTTCTCAAAATCATCAATATCAAGTTTTACTCCTGAAGATTTTGCAATTGCAAGTAGGTGAAGAACAGCATTTGTAGATCCTCCTATTGCCATAACAACGCTTATTGCATTTTCAAATGCTTTTCTTGTCAGAAGATCCCTTGCTCTAATGTTTTTCCTTATTGCCTCTACCAACACTTGAGCACTCTTTTTTGCGCTCTCTGTCTTTTCTTCATCTTCTGCAGCCATGGTTGAGCTATATGGAAGACTAAGGCCCATTGCCTCAATAGCGGCTGACATTGTATTTGCAGTAAACATACCTCCGCAACTACCAGCTCCAGGTATACAGTTTTTTTCTACAGCAATTAATTCTTCTTTAGTTATTCTGCCACTGGTTAATTTTCCTACAGCTTCAAATGCACTTACAACAGTTAAGTCAGATCCATTTAGCTTGCCTGGCTTTATAGTTCCTCCATAAACAAAAATTGCAGGTATATTCATTCTCGCCATGGCGATCATTGCCCCTGGCATATTCTTATCGCAACCTCCAATTGCAAGAACAGCATCCATACTTTGTGCATTGCAAGCTGTTTCTATTGAATCGGCAATTACCTCTCGTGAAACAAGTGAGTACTTCATTCCTTCTGTACCCATAGATATTCCATCACTAACAGTTATTGTTCCAAATAACTGAGGCATTGCCCCTGCTTCCTTAGATGCCAATTCTGCATGCTTAGCTAGGTTGTTTAAGCCAATATTGCAAGGTGTAATTGTGCTATATCCATTTGCAATACCAATAATTGGTTTATCAAAATCGTCATCTCCGAAGCCAACAGCTCTTAACATTGCCCTGTTAGGAGACCTTTGGATCCCCTGCGTTATGGCATTTGATCGAAGCATGATTTGTCTATAGGAGTTGTTTCGTGATTTGGCTGTTTAATCTTGCTCGCCTAGCTCTTCGAGTTGTCTCCTGACATCAGCAATAGCATTGTTTAGTTGCTCAACTCTTTTTTCGAGGTTGTCGCTTTTTTGTGTGCCAGAAATTGTTGAAGAAGTATCGATCGCCTCTGAACCATCCTGGATTCTAGGTGCGTACAACATTGCCCTCTGCTTTTTAGCTTGTTGTCTTTTGTCGGCTTCTGAAAAAAGCCATAGTGCAAGTCCAGCTGCTCCCAAGACTGCTCCACTAATTAGTGAGCCTAAGGTACTTGTTGTTGATTCTCGATATTGATCCATAGAAAATATTATCCTTTTTTATTCTAATGCTATTAAGCAACTCTAGTATTAATTCTATATTGAGGATCTCCAATACCTGGTATCAATTCATTCTCGTTTGCTATATCTGGATCTATACAAGTTGAGTAAATGGTTAGTTGGGGAAAATCCTTTGCGATATTTATAAGTCCTTCATTTGACGTCAAGGCAGTGATAACTCTGATTTGATCCATTCCAATTCTATATTTTACGAGAGTTTCAAGGCTTGGAAGTATTTCATCTCCTTTTATAATTTGGTCAACGTAAATAATCACACCACTTTTGTCATCAATATTATGTGGAATAGTATCTAAGCATAATGTTGCGTTTGGTAATAGTTCCCTTGCTCCCATCCATAATTGCAAGCCATTTTTGAATTTTGTTAAACCTAATATTGGAATAGCACTATCGATAATTATTCCCTCAGTTTCGCTTTTGTTCGTATCGATTTTTTCAGTTCTATATGGTATCCATTCTCTTAAAGCTTCATAAGTCAACCACTTGCCTATTTGCTCTAAGCCAGTCGAATATATTGGACCAGGAGTTGTTTTGTGGCGAAGTATAGATAGCCAATGGCCTATTAATGGATGTGGAGGAATAACAACACGTAGTGTCATGGACATGATTCTTTTTGGCTTATTTGCAATAACGTGAATAAATAAACTACTAGTTAAGAGTACTTTTTACTTTCTATGAAACATAAAAATTCTCTATTTGCTTCTATCTCAAGCCTTGTTTTGGCGATAATGATTGCCTTCCTCTTCATCCCTGCTAGCGCCTCTTGGGCGAAGAGACCTCCAGAGATTAGAAATCAAGAAGAATTAAATATCAGCAAAGATATGCATGGTCAGGATTTAAGTGGACTTGAATTTGTTAAATTTGACCTAAGAAATATAGATTTTAGTCAATCAGACTTAACAGGAGCCGTTTTTAACAATAGTAATTTGTCTGGAGCTATCATGACTGGCTCTGATATGCATGATTCCTTGGCATATGCAACCAATTTTGATGATGCAGATCTTTCAGATGTGAATTTTACAAATGCTCTTTTAATGGAAAGCTCTTTTGATAATGCTGCTATTAAAGGGGCAGATTTTACAGACGCAGTTATTAGTCGAATTCAACAAAAACAACTTTGCAGCATGGCTGAAGGCGAAAATTCAACTACAGGCGTTGATACCTCTTACAGCCTTGGTTGTTAATTAATCAAATTCTCCCTCCCATGCAAGAAAGATTACCTGTAACTGTAGTAACTGGATTCCTCGGAGCTGGTAAAACAACTCTTCTTAGAAATCTTCTCCAAAAAAGTGGTTTAAAACTTGCCGTTGTTGTTAATGAATTTGGAAGTGTAGGAATTGATGGAGATTTAATTAAAAGTTGTGGTTTTTGTCCAGAGGAAGAAATTGAAGACCGTTTGGTAGAGCTTAATAATGGATGTCTGTGTTGCACAGTTCAAGATGATTTCCTCCCAACGATGGAGAAGCTTATCGCTAGATCTCAAAATCTTGATGGAATAATTATAGAAACCAGTGGATTGGCTTTACCCAGACCTTTGTTGCAAGCTCTAGAATGGCCAGAGATTAAAACTAGCCTATTTGTTAATGGGGTTGTAACTCTTGTTGACTCTGAAGCATTATCTTTAGGTAGCCCTATAGGTGATCTTTGTTCATTTGAAAAACAGCGGAATGAGGATAAAAGTCTTGAACATATAACACCTGTCAATGAATTATTTCATGACCAATTGAAATCTGCTGACCTTGTTCTTTTAAGTCGTGCTGATCTCGTTAGCTCAGAAACTATAAAGGCAATAACAAAATCTATAACTTCTTACGTGAGAGATGGGACCGCGATTTTACCTATCAGTCAAGGAGATATACAACCATCATTAATTATAGGATTATCTAAACGATTGAGTGTGTCCCAACCGTTTAGATCTAACTCTGAGAATTCCCATCATGATCACAATCACATCGATGTAATTTCAGACTCTCTTAGATTTGAGTCTGAAATTGATCAACTAGACATAAAAGAAGCGTTAGTTAAGATCTCTATGAAATATCAAATACTTAGGTTGAAGGGTCGGTTCTGGTTGAGCGGTAAAATATTACCTCTCCAAGTTCAAATGGTAGGTCCGCGTTTTCATGCTTGGTTTGAGGATGCTCCTCCTAACACCTGGAAGCCTAAAAATGGAGGTGCCGACTTAATTGTATTAAGCCTTAAGCAAGGAGCTTCAGAAGCCATTTACAATTTTTTTAATTAATTTTTTATATATTTGGTATTTATATAACTTTTTGGTTGCATTATTCTTGAAAGTAGCGATTCTCTAGTGAGAGTTGATTCTTCTTTTACTTTTCGTCTGCTTTTTCTGCGGTGAGTACATCTTTCACATCTCATAAGACTGAATTAGCAAATTCTCCCGTTAGTCAGCCCCTCAAGTTTGTAACTTGCTCAGATTGTGGTGGTAATGGCTACAGAAAAACAGGTCCTAATTGCTATCACACATGTCTGAAATGTCTTGCAAGGGGATTTAAGACTATTATTGAGGATTAAGAATTTCTTTAAAAATAACTTCTATGAATCATTTATCTTTTAAATACATTCTCTAAATAACACTTTTAGAGAACTACCACTACTAAGTAACAGTGTCACATTTTCATGCAAAGGTTTTTGTAACCCTTCGCCCCTCAGTTTTAGATCCAGCTGGAGAAGCAACAAGATCTGCAGCTTCGAAACTTGGTCTTGAAGGGATAAACAAATTACGTATTGGTAAGGCTATAGATATTGATTTGTCTGCCGAGTGTGAACAAGATGCTCAGGAAATCATTAAATCCCTAAGCGATCGTTTATTAGCTAACCCAGTTATAGAGAATTGGACTTTTGAACTTTCAGAAACTAAATCTGAAATTCTTAATTAATAATTATGGCTATAGGAATAATTGTTTTCCCTGGATCTAATTGTGATCGGGATGTTAGGTGGGCAACAGAGGAGTGTCTCGGATTACCAACAAGATTTATTTGGCACGAGTCAACGGATCTTAGTGGTTTTGATGCGATTGTTCTTCCTGGAGGTTTTAGTTATGGAGACTATTTAAGATGTGGAGCAATAGCAAGGTTTGCTCCAGCAATATATTCCTTGAGTGATTTTGTAAAGAAAGGAGGTAAAGTTCTTGGTATTTGCAATGGTTTTCAAATTCTCACAGAGTTAGGGATATTACCTGGAGCTCTCACTAGAAATCAACATTTACATTTTATTTGTAATACAATTGAATTGTCTATTTGCAGTTATAGGACTGATTGGTTCTCTACTTATCCTCAAGGAGAGATCATTAAACTACCCATTGCACATGGAGAAGGTAGATATCAATGTGATATTGATACATTGAAAAGACTAGAAGATGAAGATTCTATCGCTATACGTTACAAAGACAACCCTAACGGATCTATTTCTGATATCGCAGGAATTACTAATAAGAATGGTAATGTTCTTGGATTGATGCCACATCCGGAGCGTGCAACTGACCCTTTAATGGGTAATATATTTGGTGCAAAAATTCTACGAGGTCTTCTTTCGCAATAATTATGTTCAAAATTTCTTATTAAAAAAGGGGGGAATGTTACCCCCCTTTTTTTGGTTAAATTGCAGCTAGTTTGTTATGCAGCAACTGATGTCTTAGGTTCAAGTGAACCTTTGGCATAAAGCCCAGCATAATAATTAATGCTTTGCTGTTTGATCTTACTTGCATTACCAGCGCACCAGAATTGTTGGTACCTGTCTAAACAAACTTGCTTCATGTATTTTCTAGCAGGTTTGTTGAAATGTCTTGGGTCAAAGTTCGTAGGATCTGCAGATGCTGCTTCTCTTACTGCTGCTGTGAAAGCAAGACGATTATCAGTATCTATATTTACTTTCCTTACACCATTCCTTATTCCTTCTTGTATTTCTTCAACTGGAACTCCATAAGTTTCTGGAATTGCACCACCATACTTATTAATCATGTCAAGCCATTCTTGTGGAACTGAACTAGATCCATGCATAACAAGATGAGTATTGGGTAAGGCTTTATGTATCTCTGCAATTCTACTTATCGCAAGTACTTCTCCTGTTGGCTTCCTTGTGAATTTATAAGCGCCATGACTTGTTCCAATAGCTATTGCTAATGCATCTACCTTGGTTTTCTGAACAAAATCAGCAGCTTCAGCTGGGTCGGTGAGCAACATGTCCTTTGACAACTCTCCTTCAAAACCATGACCGTCTTCAGCTTCTCCCTTTCCGGTTTCTAAAGATCCAAGACAACCCAATTCGCCTTCAACGCTTACACCTACTGAGTGTGCAAAATCAACAACTGTTTTTGTTACTTCGACGTTGTAGTCATAGCTTGCGGGTGTTTTTGCATCAGCCTCTAATGATCCATCCATCATTACTGATGTGAATCCGTTTATAGCTGCTGAATAACAGGTTGATGGATCATTCCCATGATCCTGATGCATAACAACAGGGATATTTGGATATGTTTCTGTAGCCGCAATGATTAAGTGGCGAAGAAATATCTCACCTGCATAGCTTCTTGCTCCTCGAGATGCTTGAAGTATTACAGGGCTGTCGGTTTCTGAAGCAGCTTCCATTATTGCTTGTACCTGCTCAAGGTTATTGACATTGAAAGCAGGTATTCCATAGCCGTTCTCAGCAGCATGGTCAAGAAGGAGTCTTAGTGGGACAAGAGCCATTTGTTTTAGTAGTCAGGTAGACCCAGCCCTTAAGTAGTCCAGGTCAAACGGACCAGGACTTTAGAAGATAAAGGTATGAAATGTCACGTACTCATGAGATAAAAATATCTCTTTTGAGTAAAAGTTATATATTTCTTTGTATTTGCCAATTCAATATTTATAGCCAGCTACAAAAAGAGCTTCATCTGACGATGGCTGAGACCCTGCACTATAACAGCCTTTTGATGCCTCTGAATTTGCTCTAGCTCGTGCCTTTAACGCTTTCTGTCCATTTTTAACGTCAGTGCCTTTCCATTCCTTTAAGCAGGAATGTTGTAATGCCCTTCCGTAAGAAAAACCGATATTCCATTTGGCTTTTCTCTTAACTTTGTTCATTAAATTCAAATATATGGATGCTGCTTCCTCGCTTAAACCACCAGATAGGAAGACAATTCCAGGCACACTCGCTGGGACAGATCGTTCCATTGTCCGAATTGTAAATTCTGCTATTTTTTCTGGATTTGCCTTGTCAGTACATTCCGCGCCTTGAACTGTCATCGAAGGTTTTAAAAGAGTTCCTTCTAGGAAGACATTGTTCATCTGACATGCCATATAAACCTCCTTTATTACTTCCTCTTGTATTTCTGCTGTTTTATCTATTTGATGAGAGCCATCCATAAGAATCTCAGGCTCAATTATTGGAACTAGCCCAGATTCTTGAACTGATCTAGCGTATCTTGCAAGACCCCATGCATTTTCTTTTATTGAAAGATTTGATGGGCATCCATCATCAGTAATTTGAAGGACAGCTCTCCATTTAGCAAAGCGAGCACCTTGAGAATAATAATCTGATGCTCTTTCCACTAAACCGTCTAGTCCTGAACAGAAAGTTTCAACATCATTGGCTCCAGAGAGAGGTCGTAGTCCTTTATCTACTTTAATTCCTGGAATTATTCCTAGCTTTTCAAGCTTTTTGACCATTGAATCACCATCAAGGTGATTCTGATAAAGAGTTTCTTCAAACAGAATCGCTCCACTTATATATTCACCTAATCCTTCAGTAGTAAAAAGCATGCCTCTATATGCTTTTCTATTTTCCTCTGTATTTTCAACATTTATTGAAGAGAGTCTCTTCCCAATAGTTTTAGTAGATTCATCTACTGCTAAGATTCCTTTCCCAGTTTTAGATAGCAAAAGTGCTGTTTGCTTTAATTCGTCTTTGTAATAACTTAATGTCATTGGGCTCAAATTATTCTTGTAGATCATTTCATGCTTAGCCTCTTCAGTAATGAACTAAATAACATTTCTAATGTATAAAAAACTACATTTTATAGAGGCATATTTGCACATGTTAATTTAATAGTTTCTAATTATTTCTTTTCTACATAAAGTTCCCCTGTTGTTACTTTACAGATAATTTAAGACCTGAAAGGTTGGACTCTTTCATTTTTTCACAAACTTTTTGGCTTTCTAAACCCTCTTGAAGTCCTGGTATTATCGGTTTTTTGGTTCTTATACTTTCTGCCCAGAGACTATGTATCCTTTTTACAGGGGCTACTCTTCCATCTTCCCAAGTTTTATTAAATAAATATTCTTTGTCTGGATTAATAGATTGCGCTTGCTTCTCACGATCTCCTACCCATAGACCAAAGCCATGAACATAATCTTTTTGATTATTGCTTCCTAAAACTAAATTACCATCACTTCCATATACTTCTAACCAGAACCCTCTTCCATTTAATGATGTTGACGAAAGACTTATTTGACATGGTATGAGTTCAGTCGAGTACATATTTTCAAGTTCTACATACGACAAGCAAATATCTTCACTAGTTACGTTTTTTAAAATTCCATTAGATAAGGACTTTCTATTAGTGATTGAGGTGGAATTCAGTGCTGAAACATTTTTAGTTGGGCCTATTAGCCAATGTAATATGTCAATTGCATGTGTTCCAAGAGCTCCTATTACGCCTCCACCTTTATCCGAATCAGAATACCAATTCCAAGGCCTACTATAGTCCGCCCTGCTACTCATTATCCATTCTAACTTTATTAACCAGGGATTGCCAATTGCGCCACTATCTAATATTTTCTTAGCATGTAGAAAATGAGGCACTACTCTATATTCAAAATCAACAGCTACTGAAAGTTGTTTTTTAAGAGCTATTTTCTGCAACTCTATAATTTGAGCTGATCTCAAGGCAACTGGCTTTTCAAGTAGTAAATGTTTTCCATAACTAAGCGCTTCCTTTGCTAGCAGGAATCTTGGTTCTGGTGGTGTTGCTATTATTATTCCTTCAATATTTTGATCCTTTAATATTGAATCCCAATTGTCGTAGAATTTTATTTCATGCTTTTCGCCCCATTCTTTGAACTTATGTTTATTAGGGTGCCAGATGGCAACTGGTTCCATTTCATTGCTGTCCAATAAGGCTTTTAAATGTACTTTTTGCCCAAATCCCATTCCTGCTATGGCAACAGGTATTTTCTTAGCAGAATCCATGATTAAACTAGGTAAATGCTTTTTTGCAAGAATCATCAATTACGCGCTTGATTAATATATCCCCATCTGGTAATGACCATTTACTATTATTTTCACTTGTTATTCCATTAACCTCTATATCTCGATATCGCTTCCCGTTACAATCTATATCCATTCTATAAATTATTTCTTCAGTATAACTTTGATTAACAGGAACAAATTTACTAACAATTATGATTTCACTTTCATCTAATATTTCAAGACTTCTGATATCCCAATATTGCTTTCCATTGTAATTATTAGCTACTTCTGTCCACTTGATAGGTGTTCCATAGACTTCATTTAAGGGAAAAAATAAGACCAATACTAGGACCATTAAAACAATGTGATTGATCATAATAACTAGATGTTTAAATGTACTAAATGTGGATTTTGTTAAATAGTACAACCATGTAATTTTAGAATCTTACTCAGAGTCTTTTTAAGTTTTGTTCGGGGTATTATTTTATCTACGAAACCATGTTCTAACAAATATTCAGCAGTTTGAAAATTGTCGGGCAGTTTTTCCCGTAGTGTTTGTTCTATAACCCTTCTTCCTGCAAAACCTATCAGCGCTTTTGGTTCGGCAAGTATTAAGTCTCCAAGCATAGCGAAGCTAGCCGTTACCCCACCTGTTGTTGGATGAGTGAGCAAAGGCATATACAAGAGGCTTGCCTCTCGATGTCTTTCAAGCGCTCCTGAAATTTTTGCCATTTGCATAAGGCTAAGCATGCCTTCTTGCATCCTGGCTCCTCCTGAAGCACAAACAATAAGAAGAGGTAGCTTTTTATCTGTTGATTTTTCTATAAGGCGAGTTATTTTTTCTCCGACTACTGACCCCATTGATCCGCCCATAAATCTAAAATCCATAACTGCTAGTGCAAGTGCTATTCCTTCAACCTTGCATAACCCAGTTATCACTCCATCTTTCATTCCAGTATTTGCTTGACTTTCTCTTAGACGATCTGCGTATGCTCTGCGATCTTTAAATCCAAGAGGATCTGTAGGAGTTAAATTTCTGTCGAGTGTAATAAAACTATCTTTATCGGCAATTAAATCTATCCTCTCATCACTATTTATCCTGTTGTGGTGACCACAGTTGCTGCATACGTTGGCATTTTCAAGTAGGTCTTTTCTATAAACCACTTGGCTGCATTCCGGGCATTTGCCCCATAGACCATCACCTTCATCAGTCTCTTGGGTGACTTTGCCAACAAACTGATCTTTTCTTCTTGCTGCAAACCAATCAAATAAAGACACAGGAAAAATGTTTCTTCTAATTGTTTAGCATTACTATCCTATCTTATAGCGATTTTGATTACTTGATGATAATTACATTGAACACAAAATTACACGCATTTATCTATTCAATTTACCTTTTTCTTCAATCATTTTGTGGATTATAGGTGTCAAAATTAGTTCCATTGCGAATCCCATTTTCCCACCATTAACAACGATACTAGTTGGACTTGACATGAAAGAATCATTAATCATACCAAGTAAATATTGAAAGTCTATTCCCCACTTTTCTCTTGCTCCTTTCCTAAAATGAATTATTACGAAGCTTTCATCTGGAGTAGGAATATTTCTGCAAATAAATGGGTTTGATGTATCAATTGTAGGTACTCGTTGAAAGTTAATGTCTGTTTTGCTGAATTGTGGGCAAATATGATTGATATAGTCAGGCATCCTTCTAAGGATTGTTTCAACAATTGTTTCTGCCGAATACCCTCTCTCAGCATTATCTCTATGTATTTTTTGAATCCATTCAAGATTTGTTATTGGTACAACGCCAACGAGGAGATCAGCAAGGGATGCGACGTCATACCCTTCTCCAGAGACACCGCCATGAAGACCTTCATAAAAAAGAACATCAGTACCTTTAGGAATATCTTCCCAAGGAGTGAATTGCCCAGGACTTAGGTTTGTACCTAAACGACTATTATGTTCTTCTGCTTCTTCTTGACTGTGGAGGTAATAACGCTTTTGACCACCTCCTGTTTGTCCATATTCTTTGAACAATTCTTCTAATTTGTCGAATAAATTTGCTTCAGGTCCGAAGTGAGAAAAGTTTTCTCCTTTTGCAAGAGCATCAGACATCGCTTGCTTCATAGGTGCCCTTTCGAATCTGTGATAACTATCTCCTTCAACTACTGCTGGAATTATTTCTTCCCGAGCAAAAATATGCTCAAAAGCTCTCTTTACTGTGCTTGTTCCAGCTCCTGAAGAACCAGTTACAGCTACTACCGGATGAAGCTTCGACATCTAGAACTAAAAGATTACTTAAAGATTTTCGCAGGTCATATGACCATGTGATTATTTTTGACAGACACTTTTGGATCTTGTTATTTAATCAAACTGAGATTTTCAAGAATTTTCTTCCCCATTTCTTTGCATCCCAATGGATTTGAGTTGTCTGAAGCTAAATCTTTCGTTCTATATCCCTGTGCCAATACATTGTCAATTGCATCTTCTATATCTTGAGCTGCTTTAAATTCCTTCAAAGCTATCCTTAACATCATTGAAGCAGAAAGAATCATAGCTATTGGATTAGCAAGATTTTTGTTTGCTATATCTGGGGCTGATCCATGTACAGGCTCGAACATTCCTGGTCCATCTGAAGATAATGAAGCAGAAGGCAACATTCCGATAGAACCAGTTATCATTGCCGCTTCATCGCTAATAATGTCACCAAATAAATTTCCTGTGAGAATTACATCAAATTGATCTGGTTTCCTTACCAGTTGCATTGCAGCGTTATCAACATATTGATGTGTTAATTCTATGCCTCTAAAAGCTAGTTGAATTTCGTTTACTCTATCTCTCCATAATTGGCTTACATCAAGAACATTTGCTTTGTCAATTGAACAGACTTTACCTTTTCTATCTTTTGCTAATTCAAATGCAATCTTAGCTATTCGATCAATTTCAACAGATGAATAACTCATAGTATTAAATGCTCTTTCCCCTTCCTCAGAACTGATGCGTCCTTTTGGTTTGCCAAAATAAATTCCACCTGTTAATTCCCTAACCACTATCAGGTCTACCTTTTCTACAATCTCTGGTTTCAATGTACTTGCACTAATAAGTGATGGAAATATCTTTACGGGCCTTATATTTGCAAATAAATTCAATCCTGATCTAAGTTTAAGCAGACCACTCTCTGGTCGAGATTCTCTTGGTAGCTCGTCAAACTTCGGATTACCTATTGCGGCAAGAAGGACAGCATCACTTGATTTACATGCTTGAAGTGTTTCGTCTGGCAGGGGGTTGTCAAAGGCCTCAATAGCTGAACCCCCAATTAGCTTAGTTTTGAATTCAATATTGAAATCATATTTTGCACTTACGAATTCAAGAATAGGTGTTGTTGCCTCTGTTATTTCAGGACCGATTCCATCACCCGGAAGCAAGACGATTTTGTGTGTTCTCATTTTGCTGGTTGAAATTTTATGGGAAAAAGGTTAATGACTTTTGGGATCCTTTGCATTTCTAATGGACTTGGCAATGTCGGGTAATTTTTTAAAACTTGCTGAACACCTAAGCCATAATTTGTTCGGCATTGCTGGGAATCCGCTAATTACTTGGCCAGGTTCAATGTCTGCATGTACACCACATTTAGAACTTGCAATTACTCCATCACCAATTCTTACTCTATTACCTACACCTACTTGCCCAGCAAGTATGACCCCATCTCCAATTTTTGCTCCACCTGCTACTCCCACTTGTGATGCCATTGCACAATTCTTTCCAACAGCAACACCATGTCCTATTTGAACAAGATTATCTAACTTAGTGCCTTTGCCTATTCTTGTTTCACCAACAGAGGGCCTATCTATTGTTGAACAGGTTCCTATCTCAACAAAATCTTCTAGAATTACATTTCCTGTTTGAGGCATTTTCCTCCACCCATTTTTTGTAGGAATAAAACCAAAACCTTCAGAGCCTATAACTGCATTAGAGTGAATGAGACAATTGTTCCCAACAATAGTTTTTGGATGTAAGACGCAGTTTGCATGAAGTTCCGAATTGGAACCCACTATCACATTGTTATATATAACTACCCCTGGATGAATTAAACTTCCTTCACCGATTTTACAGTTATCACCTATAAAAACATTTGCACCTATACTTGCTTCTTTTGAAATATCTACATTTGACCCTATTACTGCTGTTTCGTGAATACCAGGCCTTGCAACCATTCTTGGGTTTAGTTCGTCTAAAACCTCAGCAAAGGCTAATTTTGGATCTAAACACGATGCCCAGGCGATTCCTTTTTCATTTGCTAGGTCTTTAATTTTAGTTTGGTTAGGTATAAGTATTGCTGAAATATTGGTTGAAAATATACTTTTCAATAAATAGCTATTTTCTTCTAGAAAGCTTATTTCACCAACTTGACCTTTATCTAATGATGAGGCTTTTAAAATATCAGGATCGTTACAAATATTTTGGTCCAAAATATTTGAATCTCCCTGACGAAGTTTCTTTAGTAATTTACTAAATAGCATGATAAGTTAATTACTGATTGTTAGTTAATAAGTTCACTTAATAAAACCAGTACATCTCTATGAATTACAATAGGTGACTTTTCAGAATTATTTTGTTTATTTATTGAATTATTAATCGCGTCACTACTCATTGAACTAATACCTCTTCCAAGTTCTACTCCTTCCTGGTCTGTCAACTTGACTGCTTGATTTGCAGAAAAATTACCGATTACATTATTCACGCCAACAAGAAGAAGAGAGGCTCCTTTATTCTGGATAGCATAACAAGCTCCTTTATCTAAAGATAATATTCCTACCGGATGCAATGCATGTGCAAGCCAGCTTTTTTTATTCCCTATTGGTTTTGGGTTGGGATGAAATACTGTTCCACCACGATTTCCTTTAAGAATTTTAGAAAGCATTTCAGGATCTCTACCATCTGCCAATTGAACTCTTATTCCGCTTTCTGTTGCAATACGAGCTGCAATAAGCTTTGTTTTAATTCCACCTGTACCCCAGTCGGAGCTAATAGTAGATGAAGACTCTAAATCTAATAACTCTTTTGGATTATGTATGTCAGTTATTGGCTGTGCAGTAACTGAAGACTTAGGATCTTGCGAATAAAGTCTATCTATATCAGTTAAAAGTACCAATTCGTCAGCTTTTATTGATGTTGCTACAAGAGCTGACAAGGTATCGTTATCTCCATAACGCAATTCGTCGTTAGATACTGCGTCATTTTCATTAACTATAGGCAAAACATTCCAATCTAATAATCTTTGCAATGTTAAGGAGGCATTGCGGTAAGTCTCTCGTGACTCGAAATCTGATCGTGATAGAAGTATTTGAGCTACCTTGAATCCATAAGAGCTCATTAATTCTTCGTATAAGGACATTAATTGAACTTGTCCAATAGAAGCTGCTGCTTGCAAAGAGGCTAGATCTCTTGGCCTTGATTTAAGCTCAAGTCTATTACATCCTAGGCCTACAGCTCCACTGGAAACTATTACAATTTTATCTCCACTTTTAATAGCATTTGATAATGACAGACAATACTGTTCTATAACTTGCTTGGTAGAGTAATTACTATTTCCCCTTAATAGACTAGTACCAACTTTTATAACCCAATTAGTCATGGAAGCAATCTAGATATAATCTTAGACAGAATAATTTCAACATTTTGGAGATTACTTTCTTTATCTATAAATCCATTTTTTCCTATTGGCTTTACTAAAATTGTATATATTCCTAATCTATTACCACCCAAAACATCAGTGAGTATGCGATCACCTACTATTGCTATATTAGAAGGATCTAAATCCAAAGCATTAATTGCTGACAAAATCGATTTTCTACGAGGCTTTAAAGCAGAATGTATATAATCCAAATGTAGTTGTTTTGCAATATTACTTATTCTTTCCTTTGAAGGATTATTACTTATAAGGAATAGCTTTAGGTCCTTTTTCATTACTTCGATCCAAGTGATTATACAGTCATCTACCTTATTATAATTACCTGCTATCACTGTTCCATCAACATCTATTAATAGACCTTTTATGCCCCTGGATTTGAGGTCATCTTTTTTAATGTGACTAAGTAGATTTCCAGTTTCCCAATTCGGTAATAGTAAATTTCTTGTCATGAAATTATAATTCTCTTTCTTCAAGTTCTGATTCAATACGAGGCTGCATTGCATCAAACTCTTCCCCTTCAAGAACAGTAGCCCCCCCTTCTTCTAATTTGCCGACGACGAAGAAGGGATCTAAAGGTATATATAGTCCATATTCGTTGTCTTCATATTTAAAGCTGATTAATAATTCATAGGTTTCTGATTCGTCATCAAGGTCTTTATCTTCTAACTCTTCAGGTTCAGGTTCTTCTAATTCGCCAGATACGGTTAGGGTGACAGCAGATCTTATTAATTGTAATTCGTGTTCTTGTAGAACAACATTTGCAACTTCTAGAATAGGGTCATCATTCTCAATTGTGATTATCAATTCAGGATCACCTTCATCTAATAATTTAAATAGACATACAGGAGTATCAACTGGTGTCAATAGTACATAATCAATGCTATCTATAGGAACAACTTGCTCTAGAAAGCATAAAAGTTCTCTACCTTTGCTATCTCTTACTAATAATGTAGGAACATCGCTATTTTCTTGACTAATTTGTTCAGACATAATGTGAATAATACGTTTAAAGGTTTTTATTCCTAATAATTAGGAATGTAATGGTTTTAAATTGAGAAATTGCAATTCGGGCCCATCTTGTAACCATTGGGATAAGAGAATGCTCGCAGCTGCACTATCTAGTGATCCACTTCTGTCATTATATAGCTTGTACTTTTGAGCTGCTTCCCATGTACTGCTATGTTCATTAACCCATGCCAATGGTAGTTGAAGTTCTTTTGCTAATTTGCATCCATATTTCTTGCAATAAGTAGATTGTTTGGTTTTAACCCCAGATTTATCAAGTGGTAATCCAACAACTAGACCTTTTACATTCCTTTTTATGCATAGTTTTTTAAGTTCCGTTAGTTCTTGCTTAAAGGATGACCTGTGAATAGCCCCAAGTCTTGTAACAGTTAGTCCTAAGGGATCACAACCAGCAAGACCTATACGTTTTTTGCCAATATCTAGGGATATTACTGATTGAGGTTGTGGCCCGGGCATCTTTAGCGTGGTTCCAAACTTGGGGACGGTAGGGGAGGAGTTCGTGGATTTAACTTCTCAATCATTTTGTTTATGCTAGACGTTGATGTATTCAACTTTCTAACATCAATGCGTTTTAGGGTGCTTTTACCTAATAGAATATATTCATTAGCTTGCTTGAAACCTAGGCCTTTTAGAATCTCATTAACTTTGATATCTTCATTAGAGACTTCAATACTAAATGCTCTATTTCTATCTTCAAACTTCTTAATTAAATAACTTATATTACTTTTAATT
This sequence comes from Prochlorococcus marinus str. MIT 0919, assembly GCF_027359375.1. Lineage (NCBI taxonomy): Bacteria > Bacillati > Cyanobacteriota > Cyanophyceae > Synechococcales > Prochlorococcaceae > Prochlorococcus > Prochlorococcus marinus. The sequence continues at coordinate 346,457 of NZ_CP114779.1, read as the reverse complement.
ATACTATCAAATGCTAAATCTCGTACTAGTTTTAGGTGTAAATCTTCATCAATACTAACCTGTAGAATCAATCCTAAGATTATATTTTTTGTATTTAGCCTATACTGGACTAATGCACCACAATAATTATTTATACGTTGTCCAACATCACCTGGATCCCTGTTAATAATCATTCTTACACTAGATGTTTCTGAAACTTGCTCCAACCTCCAGATCTGATTTATATTTTTCTGATTAAGGCTTTCCCAATTAGCATCAAAATCTAATTGAGATGTATATTGTGTTGAGTTGTTGAGTTTACTCTTGGCTTCAATCAACCACTGTGTATATGTTGATAAAGGCTGAAAACCAATCTCCCTTAGATTACTTATGTGATCTTTATCATTAATTTCGGATTTGGCTATTAGATTTTTTGATTTAATAGGAGAGATGCTACAAGCTGATTTAAGTAAGACACTTTTAGCTTTCTTAACTGTGTTATATTTTGGCTTATTAAAGAATCTAGGCTGTGAGATTGACCAACAAGTCCCTGTATTATTTTCTGGAGAAAGAGCTACAAATCCAAGAGGGATAGATTCTTCACTTATCACTAAGCATATTGGTTGTCTTGAGGTGAATAATCTAGAAAATTGCCTTTCTGTCTTACCTATTAATCCTTTCACAAGTAGTGTTTGTAGCCATTTAGATGTTTTATGTTGTATATACGGACTAAAATCCAAAACATGCTTGAGGTTCAAAAAGTCCACAATTAGGTTTTTATCGGGGTTGTCGACCAATTTCTAATCAGAGATCTTTCTATAAATGTATCTATACTAAAGGCTTTTTGCTTAGATTATCTTTTAGAGGCCTAAGAATTAGTAGAGGTGTTTTCTCATCTCCATTACCTGCAGGATTAGAAGTAAGAACATGTTTTAAGAAAGGAACAAGCCTTGGGTTACTAGTTGCTAATACTTTTACTTTTCCTAAATCATTAACATCTACTACAGAGACATCTAGTCCTAGCGCTTCAGTCGCTTTACGACAAAAGTTCTCTGGATTGTTTGGCCCCAATACGATTGTCTGATCATAAGGAGGTGTTGTACCAGTTATGTCATCTATTAAACGAGCCTGTTTACCAGCTAAGCGGTAAAAAATACCTTTTATATTTGCTAGCTTGAAAACGGCTCCTATAAACCATGCTGCAATTACGCGAGTAGGTCCTACATCATTGATAAGTGTTTGCATCCCACATGCAGTAGCCAAGCTACTTGTTGGATGAAATGCTCTACATAGAATTTTCGAAAGTAAGCCTGTTTCTAACATTTCAGGGAGAAAATATCTGCCTTGCATTATTGCTAACGGTGTCTCACCTATAATTATAAGGTCGCCTGGATTAGTTAGATTAGAAGTATATCTATTTAGAATATCTATTGGGTCATCTAATAACCCTAGTATATGAGTTTTTATTGGTTGAATGATAACTTCATCATATTTGTATGTTGGTACAGTAATTTGCTTTGAATTATTTGAGGAATTTAGAGGTACAGTAAAACCTTTTTTATATTTGTTGTAACCTGAAGGTCCATATTCTATCCAATCTAATTCTACCCATATAACATCTATTGATTCTATTAAATTTGATTTTGTATTAGATTTGATGTTTATAGTAAAATTTGCTTGAGTGGAAGATTTAGATTTGACTATATATGCCTGCCAATAATTATCCATACGATTTGGAGCATCTATGTGTGAAGTATTAACTTTGGTTGTTATATTAAATTGGTCCAATTGAACTAATGTGTCTTTTGCAAGAAGATTTGGCTTGACTGAGAATTTTGGAACCATTAACTCTATACGTTTATTATTATTTGAGAAGTTTACGATTCCTGTAATAGCTAGTTGATTGTCATTGAAAATTAAATTTATCTTACTTGGATATATTGCTAATGAAGATTTCTTTGCTAAAGCATGTGATATTTCTAACAGTAGTATAAGGATAAATGGGATTAAGAGATACATCTTAACTGTTAAAGATTTTATTTTCGTGGATCAGTATATCCATCTTTAGAGGCATCACTATTATATTCATTAAAACTTTTAATTGTAATAGTAAAATCAGGTGTATTCAAACCTGTAGATTTTGTTATGGCTTGATTTATTTCTTCAATGGAAACCTGTCCTTCTTTGTCAAGTTGTATATTGCCCTCTCCATCGAGTACGACAATCTGAGGAATATTCCCATGCCAATAAAATGAAGGATTCGTTGGATCTTTGGAAGCTTTCTGGTCTAGTTCGTCTGTAGTTAAGGGTAGTAAATCAATAGATGAAGTCCAGAGTAATTTTAGTCCTGATACGACAGGCGCGAATTGCTTACTATCTGCACTATCATCTAAATAAAAAACTATTACTGAGGTTCTATGATTCTTGAGTGACTCAGCAATAGTTGACTGTGGAGGAACTAGTGAGCCATTCCCTGCATAAATCGGAAATATATTTCCATCAAAACTGTTAGTATCTCTAGCTGCATTTACTGGTATGGCTAAATAGAATATAACTAAAAGCGATGATAATAACGAAGTTAAATTTTTAATCATTTTATAGACATAATAGAATAGACGAAGTAAGGATTGCTTATCTATTGATTGTTCTACCCATACCTTGTGCAATTCCTTTACCAATAAGTCCTATAGCACGGCCTAGGACGTTTGTTAGCAATACAACCATTAAATCTCCAATATGCTTAACAATAGACTGCACTTGGGGAGATAAAGCATCTCTAGTTTCAACTAGTAAAGTTACTTGTTTTTGAAACCAGGGCAACTCATCCAATTCATTGTCTCTAGGCTCAGTTATTGTGAATGATTCGATAGAACTCTTATTCAATCTATAGAGCTGGCGCTTACTCTCATAAAGTTGAACTGGTCTTTTGAAGAGTTCATTAATACGATCTTGTGTATTTAACTGATTCCTAAATCTTTCTAGTTCTCTAGTAGAAATTAATTGGTGTTTTAGGATGTATTGTCTTAGAGCTGACCATTCATAACAAGTATTTAGAAGTTCGCTGCTTACAATATCTGCTGTTCTAATTAACCAGTTAGAAATAAGTATTTCTATTTTTAATAAAGCTTTTGGATGGTCTGATGGCAAAAATTGTCCGTCAACTAATAATGGCTTATCCAATACTAACGTATCAAGCATATTGTCTGGTTTAGGTAATTCCGAATCGCTTGCATCTAAGGAAACCATATCATTTAATTGGTCAGCTATGATTACACTATTACCTTTATAATCTGCCTTAGAATATTCATCTGCAATGTCTCTTAAGGTTTGTCTTCTGAGAACCTCCTGCAATAAATTCCATTCAGTATATAATTCATCTCCTTCATACTCACAACCCTTGAGTTTTGAAATAAGCTTTTCAAGTTGTTTTATAAGTGACAAGTAGAGGGCTCGCTGTTTTCTTGAAATTAAGGCCTCGGAAGCAAATATAGTATTAGTTTTATTGAGCAATTCATGATTTAGTGACTGCCTGATCCTTGCAAATATTGTTTCTCTAACTGTAGTAGATTCTGTGTTTGGTAATGTTATATCAGTATCATAATCATTATATGGGTAGTCATTTTTGCTTGTATCAACCTCAATCTCACTAGATAAAGAAATAGGCATTGGTCCCCAAATCCATAGCAGTAAATTCTTAGCTGCTTTTAATTCTCTCAATCTAGCGTTTACGATTGATCTGTTTAAAATATTACTTCTTGCTCTTTCTTTTATACAATTTAATTTTGCAATGTCTTTATCTATATCAGTGATACCTGATTTTATAAGGAAGTCAAGAATAGGTGAGTTCAGGGAGGCTTTGGTCTTTGAAACATCAAACGCATTTGTTAATTTAATCACCCTGCCGCCATTTAAAAGTGTTTGTATTGATGAATTTAGAGTTGCAATATCAGGATCTTGGACAATACCCTGACAATCAAGCTCTAATAAATTGCTTGGAGGTATTAAAAATTTAGAAGGGAGAATTATAAGGGTTGGTGATTTACTCCATCTTCTTGAAAGTCTTTTAATTTCTATTTTAATATTCTCAGGTGACTCAATGGTGTCTATAGACCAAATTACTAATGAGGGGTTCCTTGTAAGAAGATCATTACTAAGTACAACATTAATTCCAGGGTTACCCGAAGATAATTGCTTTGCTAAACTTTCACCAAGAAGAGATGGCGCTATCAATAGGATCTGAGTGTTTTCCTCCTCTTTCAAATTTTCACCTATATACTTCTAATTAGAATTTAACGACTATTCTTCTAATATTCCAGTCCTAATCATGTAAGTTTCAATATCCTTGAAAAAGAATATCAAGTATTCAGAGAAGAATTTGCCTGTGTATCCTCTAAATCGATATTTGATAAGACTTTTATAGCTTCTGATAAGTCAACTTTCTTATCGTAGAGTGCTCTTCCAACAATAACTCCATCTACACCAAGTTTTTTGAAAGGAAAAAGTGAAATAATATCTGATAAGGACCCAATTCCACCTGAGGCAATTATCGGTATTTTAGTTGATGAAGTAATTTCTCTAAGGCTTCTCAAATTTGGACCATTTAATGTCCCATCAGTTGATATATCTGTATAGATAATCGCTGAAACCTTAGAATTTGAGAACCGTGCAGCCAAATCGATTGCTTTCACTTGGCTTTCTTCAATCCAACCTCTTGTTGCTACTCGTCCATCTCTTGCATCAATCCCAACAATAATTTTCCCGGGGTAATCATTGGCAAGTTTCTCTACCTCTTCGGGATTTTCTATTGCAACTGTACCTAATATAACTTTATCAATTCCATAACTTATTAGTTCTGAAACTCTATCTCTGCTTCTGACCCCTCCGCCTACCTGTATTGGGATATCAATATTCTCTGCAATTGATCTAATAGTTTGGTTGTTTTGAGAATCTCCAATTTTTGCACCATCTAGATCAACCAGATGCAATCTCTTTGCTCCAAGTTCTTGCCAAGTGATTGCTTGATCAACTGGGTTACTACTAAATTTAGTTACTTTAGAATAGTCTCCTTGAATTAGGCGAACACAATTGCCGTCCAGCAAGTCAATAGCTGGGATAATATCCATAATAGAAAATGTATCTTTATCTATCCTGCATCTTCAAGCAACTTTTTGGTTACCCATAACGCGCTTCAATAGATAAGTTCATTTGCTTTAGGGTTTTGAAGATTCTTGTTATGGGAGGAACTCGCTTTGTTGGAAAAGCATTAATTCAAAAATTCGCAGAGGAAAATCATGATATTTTTATATTTACTAGAGGAAGAAATGAACTTCCTGGTTTTGCAGAACATATAAAAGGGGATAGGGACACAGACGATATTAATAAATTAAATGGAATGAAATTTGATGTAATAGTCGATAGTTCAGGTAGAGAATTAGAGCAGACCAAAAGAGTTATTCACCAAATTGGCTATCCTAATAATAGGTTGATTTATATAAGTTCAGCTGGAATTTATTCATCTAATTATAAATTGCCTATCAAAGAGGATGATATGCTAGATCCAAATAGTCGACATATTGGAAAGGCCAAAACAGAGCAGTGGCTAAAAAGAGAAGGTATTCCCTTTACTTCTTTTCGTCCCACATATATTTACGGACCTAATAATTACAACCCTATTGAAAAATGGTTCTTTGATAGGATAGTGAATTTTAAGCCAATCCCTATGCCTGGGGATGGAAATATTATTACCCAGCTAGGTCATGTTGAGGATTTGGCAATTGCTATTAATTTAAGTATAAGTAATAATAAAACTATTAATGAATGCTACAATATTAGTGGAAAGAAAGGTGTTACTTTAAAAGGGCTTATTTACGCTGCAGCTAAAGCTGCAAATATATCTCTTGACGATTTAGATATACGTTCCTTTGATTATACAGAATTGGAACCTAAAGCCCGAAAAGCATTCCCTGTTAGGCTCAATCACTTTTTAACTGATATTTCCAAAATAGAAAATCACTTGAGGTGGACACCATCCTACACATTGGAGAATGGATTAAGTGACAGTTTTAATAATGACTATGCTATTTCTGCTGCAACTAATCCTGATTGTTCTTTAGATAATTCTTTAATCGGGGATTGATATATACTAATGCCGAAATGACACTTGTATATAATGAAAGCCAATAGAAAAGAATACCTATATTTTGCAAGTTAAGATTAGACTCTAAATCTATATTAAAAGGTAATATCAAGAAAAATATTGAGCAAAATTGAAAAAAAGTTTTAATTTTGCTAATAGGAATAGATGGTTGACCACTCTTTTCTGAGGAACGTAGAAGAGTAACAGTCAACTCTCTACTAATTAGTAACCATAGAGACCAGAATGGTATTATCATATTCTGAGTTAGCCAAAGGTATATAAGTATTACTAACAATTTATCCGCCAAGGGGTCTGATACGGCTCCGAATTTCGAAGTACACAGAAATTTTCTCGCAAGATATCCATCGAAGAGATCAGTTAATGACGCAATTAAAAATAAGAACCAGGCAATGGTTAAATTATTATTATTCAAAGCTATACATATTGGTATGGTTAAAAAAATTCTTGATAATGTAATAAAGTTGGGTATGGATGATCTCAAATGTTGTAGCCTCCTGAACTAAGAGTGATTTATTCTAAATGAAAACCAGTAGTAATTTACTAATTTTTGATATCTATATTGATTTATATTAGATATCGTGGGATAATTGATTATGTGACCTTCTAATTTATGACAGTATTCTTACTACTTTTTCTTCTCGCATCATTGTTCGCGATGGTTTTCATCGTCAAAAAGCTTGAACAGAATTAATAAAAGCAAGTAAAAACCTTATTCCCAATATGCCAAATATTACACTTATAAATTCAACATCAGCATTTGATCTAGAATTAAAGCCTGGAGATGATATTAAGGAAGAAATAATAACTATAACAAGCCAACATGACCTGACTGGATACATTGGAGGAGTTGTTGGCAATCTATCAAAGGCAACATTTAAATGTCCAGCCACAGATCGCAATTCCGTTTCAGAAGGTAATCTCGAAATAATTTCGTTAAATGGAACATTTTCTGGCTCTACTTGTCATTTGCATTTAAGCTTTTCAGACTCGGAATGTAATGTATTTGGTGGGCATCTAGAAAATGGTTCAATTGTACTGAAGTCAGCAAATATTCTTTTGTCTATTTTAGATAAATCAACTATTAAGAAAGAACAGCATATTTCTAAACATACTGGTAAGACACGTCTTCAACTTGCGATAATTTCTAACTGTCCATGGTCCTCCAGAGCAATTAGAATATTAAATTCAAATAATGTACCTTTTGACTTAGTTAAAGTAGATAATGACATTGCATTTAACTCTATTAAATCAAGAAGTAATTCTACAACTTTCCCTCAATTATTTCTTGATGATAACTATATCGGTGGTTACCAGAAACTTAGCCAACTTTTAGATTCCGGCCAAATTAGCTCATTAAAATGACTTTTCCGACTCACAATATTTCTTTTTGGTCGGGAAAACCTTTTTGGTGTAGACCATGGTCAATACTATTAACAGGTCTTGTTATTATTATTTCCACTTATTTTTTTATAGAAATTCTATTTGTAGATATTTTAATCACCTCACTAATTATAATATGGTGGGTTTTATTTTTGTATTATGTTCCCAAAATATATACTAATAGTTTGGACTCAAGTTCCAGCATAGACAATGAATAATAATAACTTTATTATTAGAACACTCAAGTTAACTGATATTAAAACCATTACTAATTGGGCTAGAAACGAAGGTTTTGCCCCTGGAATTGGAGATGTAAGAATCTACAAGAATACAGATAGTCAAGGCTTATGGGTAGGTTGCCTATGTGATAAGTTGATAGGCTCAATTGTAGGAGTAAAGTATAATAAATCCTATGGTTTCCTAGGTTTATTCATTGTTCAGAAGGAATATAGAGGGAGAGGTTATGGTATCAATCTATGGAAACATGTACTAGATAAGTTAACTGATATAGAATGCATTGGCCTTGAAGCTGCTCCCGACAGAATTACTGATTATTCCTATTGGGGTTTTAAATCATCTTCGAAAACTACTAGATGGCAATTTATTGTAAACAACAAATCTGTGATTAATCAATTAAGGTTAACTACGGATATTTCCGGGTTGGTCTTATTACAGGACTCTGAAATTACAGATAATGTAATTCAACAATACGATGCAAATAAGGAACCTACCCCTCGTCCGCATTTCTTATCAGATTGGTTATTTCATACCTCCGGTACTGTTCTAGCTCTGGTAAATAGTGAAGGCAATTGTTTGGGATTTGGCAGAATAAGAAAATGTTTATTAAAGAAAGGTATAGGTTGGAGAATAGGACCACTTATCGCAGATACCCCTGAATTAGCTTCAATATTGATACAATCCTTTCTTGTTAGGCATCCTGGTATTGTTTTAATAGATACTCCTGGGCTAAATCCAACAGCAAACAAATTAATGAGTTCACTAGGCTTTACTTCGATTTCGCATACTGTGAGAATGTATAAAGGGAGTCAACCTCACATAACAATGAATGAAATTTATGGACTTGCTTGCTTAGAACTTGGCTAGTTTTACTCCCTTAATAATTTTTTTTCTGCAGATAATTCCTCTTCAAGTTGATTTATAAGTTTGGCGACTAAAGATTGAAACTCTGGTTGGCAACCTTTAAAGGCTGCTTTATGCCTAATATGCTCGTTTCTAGTTCTTAGATCCGTAAGCATTAACTGAAGTGAATCTATCTTTGGACTTGTTTGCATCTTAAAATTTATTGACTTGTTTATATTATCCTTGAAATGATTGTATGGCCTGCTTCATTGAAATATTCTTTATATCCTTTGAGCTTGTAATCTCAATAATTTGATTTATTGATTCCTGAGTTTTTAGTGCTTCTATACAACTCTTAGCAACTAGTCTCCTAGGTATATATCCCTCTTCTTGAGTATTTGCTTCAGTATATAAAATTGATAGATTCTTTAAATTATCTTCTTGTTCGTTTAATCCTCCAGGCCTAATAATCGTCCAGTCTAATCCGCTCTTTTGTAATGCTTTCTCTCCTATGGCTTTGAACAAGAGGATGAATCCAAAGAGATTTAAAGGATGTATTAACCTTCCGGTACATAATGAGCTAACCAAAATAATTCTCTTAATCCCTACCCTTTTACAACTTTCTACTTGATTTGAAACCCCTCTAGCGTCAATCTTGCATGGACCGGTAAGGTCTATGCTAGGTCTAGCACCTGTTGCGATAATGAGTGAATCGCAATTTTGAAGAGCTTGATCTAATGATTCTTTCGAAAAGATTGAAATTTCTACTTTCTCTTCTGAAAGCAGGGATTCTGGCAATACAGATCCAGCTCTAATTAATAATAAAACCTTGTAATTATTCTTTATTGCTTCTTCCGCAATTCTATATCCAGTTTTTCCCGATGCTCCACTGATTGCTATTTTCATTAACTTGATTGAATTAGTCTATTTCTTTTATTATAGTAACAATTGAATTAAAAGGTTAGATTTCTTGGTTAAGCCTTAAGTGTTTTAATTGGTTGCCTTCGTTTAGGATATAGTTCTGTACAAATTGGGCACTCTAAACCATAACACGATCTTGCTGTGCAGTATTCTCTCCCATAATAGATTATTTGGAGATGGAGTTTATTCCATATATTTATAGGAAATAACTTTTTCATATCTTTTTCAGTTTGTGTAACACTTTTCCCAGATGTAATTTTCCATCTCTGGGCTAATCTGTGTATATGTGTATCGACAGGAAAGGCTGGTATCTTGAACGCTTGCGAAATTACAACACTAGCCGTTTTATGACCTACCCCTGGTAATAACTTTAATTCTTCAATATCCCTTGGCACATTGCCAGAATACTTCTTAACTATCATTTTGGATAATTCAAGTGCGTATTTTGCCTTTTGTTTGGCAAGGCCTAGTTGTTTTATATACTCGTATATTTTTATTTGACTCAAACGACACATTTTCTCAGGACTATCGTATTTACAAAACAAGTCCTTTGTAACTTCATTCACCTTCTTATCTGTACTCTGAGCACTTAGCATTACAGCTATTAGTAATGTGAATTCATTGCTATGATCCAAAGGAATAGTTGGGTTTGGATAAAATTGATCTAATCTCTTGATAATTACTGCAGATAATTCTTCTTGGCGCATTTATATTATTGATAATTTCTAATTATGACGAGTTAATTCTACCATATAGAAAACGTAAGAAAATATAAAGTTATTTTTCTATTTTTTATATTGTTTACCTTCTCTTTTATACAGTATATATTATTATAATTACATGGTCTTATACTTCATTTCTCTTTTTTGACAGTGCCCGATATTCATCTAGGTATAGATAATGTAAGCCATAAGTATGGTCAGTCCGCTAATACTGAGCACGTAATTAGATCAATTAACCTCTCTTTGATGAGGGGTGAACTTCTAGGCTTGTTAGGTCCTTCTGGTTGTGGCAAAACCACTTTGTTGAGAATAATTGCTGGTTTTGAAAGACCACTCGAAGGATCTGTCACTTTAAACAATTCAATTATTTCATCTAGTACTTACGTTCTTCCACCTGAACAACGTGATATTGGAATGGTGTTTCAGGATTATGCTTTATTTCCCCATTTAAATGTTTGGAAAAACGTATGTTTTGGTTTAAAGCATAGAAAAGATACCCCACGAGCTTCTTGGCTTTTGGAACTTGTAGGTTTAGAACATTTAAGAAATAAGTTTCCTCATCAGCTTTCTGGTGGCCAACGTCAACGTTTGGCTTTAGCCAGAGCATTGGCACCTGGTACTTCCTTACTAGTTTTAGATGAGCCTTTCTGCAGTCTTGATGTTGAAGTAAGGCATACCTTACGGAATGTATTGTCCAACGTCCTAAAGTCTTGCTCTGCCACAGCAATTCTTGTTACTCACGATCCGCAGGAAGCATTAGGTATTTGTGATCGTGTTGCTGTCATGAAGGATGGAACTTTGCACCAATGTTCTTCTCCCTCCGAAATGCTTTCTAAGCCAGCTACTCCTTTTATAGGGAAATTTGTTTTCCAAAATAATATTATTCCTATTGATTTTGTAAATTCATCAATTTCTACACCATATGGAACAGTTATTGTTAAACCTCATCTGCTTGTTGATACGCCAAGGTTTCTAATGTTTGACGAAATGTCATTAGAAATAGTTCCCAATAACACTGGTTTAGGACTTGTTGAAAGTAAGGAATTTCGTGGATCCTATTGGATAGCTAGAGTTAAGGTAAATAATGAAATTCTAAGAGTTTGGCTTTCTCTAGATACTGATATCAAAATAGGAGAGCATTGTGATATAAATTTTGTTTCTGGAAAATATAGCTTTTTATATCCTGGCTGTATTTCTTGTATTTTGAAATCTAATGCTTGAAGACTTTACAACTTATTTATTTCGCACAAATACATTTTCCTCCTTTCCAATTCGAACACTTCTTCTTTTTGCATTGCTTTTTTTTATTTTTATAGAATATATTATTGCCTAATTTAATACTTAAAATATGATGTTTCATTATTTAGAATAAGCCTTCATAAAAGCTATTGAGTTTCATTCTCACTTTACAAGTATCTCTTTATATTCAGCATGATCCAATACGAACTGTCATTTTATTAATTATCTTGTATTATTTGAACAGATTCACATACTTATCACCCTAATACCTACATATTTTCCCCCTTTTAAGCCATGAATGACATAGCAACCAAAACTCTTTCAATAAACTCAGGGCCTTCTGGAAGAGCTATGGCTCAACCAATGGAAACTTCATTAGTTGAAGCCCTATATCAACATTTAAGTATGGAGCGTAACGCTAGTGCGCAGTACTTTGCTATTTCTCTATGGTTCGCTGAAAGAGAATTCCGAGGTTTTTCTCACTTCTTTAAGCATGAAGGTTTAGCAGAACATGAACATGCTTCTAATTTTGCTAATTATTTAATAGCCAGAGGCCAATCAGTACAACTTAATGAGGTGATTGCTCCTATTCAGAAGTGGAATTCTATATATGACGTTATAAGTCATGCTTTTCAGATGGAAGCAGAAGTAACTACTTCACTGCACCAGATATATTCAATGTCAGAAAGAGCTTTAGATACCCGAACTAATGTTTTCCTTGACCCAATAATAGATAGTCAAACAAATTCCGAGGATGAATTTGCTTATATCTTAGGTAAAGTCAAATTTGCAGATGAACAACCATCTGCCATTTTGATTATTGACAATGAGTTGGCTAATAAAAAATAAAAATTTAAGCTGCTACTTTAAGTGGTCTTCTACATAGTTCTAAGAGAAGTAGAGTTGATAAACCAAGTGTTGTTGATTTTAGGCTAAAACTCTTTGCAATATTTTTGAGTTCACTTTGTCGTTTGGTTAATAAGAATAGTTCTTGAGATAACCTCTTCTTTAGATTTTTATCATGGCAACAATCAAGAGAATTAACAATAGAGGTATATCTAAACCTTAGTTGGTCTACCTCTCTGCAAAGACTGCTTATTAACGAATCAGAAGTTTGGAGTGTATTTCTCATGTTATTAAAGGGTTAAAGGAGCTGCTTCTACAAATTCAGGAGCCAAGCTTATTGTTGTTTCACCTGTAGGGACTAATAAAAGATCTGCTGATCTAAGGCGACTGATTAACCTTGTTGATGTGACTCTTGTTGAGCCAATTAACTCCCCAATACGTTCGTGAGTAAGACGAAAAGGTAACTGACACCAGTCACCGCATCTTCTGCCCAATCTATTGACTAATAATGCTAATAAAGCTTGAAGTCTTTGTTCAGCATTACCTAAATGTCTAATTCTTAATAACTGAAGTGTCCATTCGTTAACTGCGTCATAGCCATTTGCCTCAGAAGCTTCAGTGTCACTTTTAAAGCAAAGTGGAGTTAGAGCTTCTACGCATATTCCTTCACTGCACAATCTAGCTGTTCTTAATTGATCTCCATTTTGAAGAAAGGCCAATGTCATTCCTTCAGTTTCCTCACAAGGACAATAAACTCTCGCTATTCCATCAAGAACTTCTAGACAGGAACCTTCTGACCTTGCTGAAGGGTCTATTAGTACTGTTTGACCTGGTGTCATCCTTACTTTTGGAACGGGACCATCAGGGAGAAACCTGTAGTTCATTTATTCAAATTCTTTGCAATTGAGAATCCATATCAAATTACATTAACGGGTAGCCTTTTTGCAACCGATTCTCAATAGCAACAAGTCAATTGAGATTTTACGTAAATTTTATACGTAGAATTAGGTTTTTTTATACATTTATGTTTGAGAATCGAAATTTAAATTGGAATCAATTGCAAGACGTTTTTTTTAATTAGGCAGTTTATCTGATCTATTCTTTCTTCGTATAAAAAAAGGGTCCATAAAGGACCCTCAGGAGAAAATAGCAATTGTATTGATGGAGTAATTTTCTAACCGGCAGTAATTTTCGCGTCTTCCATATTGTCAAAAGCCTTTCCGACTCGTCTAAAGTCAAATCCCATTCCTCTTAGAGCGTGCCATAAATGGCCTTGCAGGTAAAAGAAACCAAGGAAGAAATGAACATTAGCTAACCATGCACGAGATGTATGCATAGTGGCCGGTAGGTCTGTTGCTGTGTCAGCAAAATAAGGTGCGAATTCGAACTGTAATTTAAGGACTTCGCCATAAAGATCAGTTGGGTAAATAGTGGTATTTGTTGAACACCAAAATGCTGCTACAAATGCCATATAAGCTACTCCCGCTAGTGAATACGAGAGAACCGATTCGGCAGATAACAGTCCTTTACCTTTAAATTCAGTGTATTGACCATATTGCTTAGTAGCTATATGGAATGCGCCTCCAATGATCAGGAAGAATGCCAAGAAGGCATGACCACCCATTACATCTTCCAAACTGCTAATAGAAAGGAAGTCTGCTTGGTGATTCCAAATCATTCCAAGGTCAAGATTGTAGTTAACAGTTCTGGTAACACCCTGAGTGGAATCATAAATTCCGTGGATTCTTGCCCATTCAACAAATTGAATGTTACCAAGCCCAAGAAATATTAAATGATGGCCAAGAATAAAGGTCAACCTGTCTGGGTCATCCCATTCAAAATCGAACTTTTTGGCTCTTGATCCTTCTGGATAACTTCCTAGATCACCTTCATATCTCATTGAATGCAATAGGCCACCAGCACCTAGAACACCAGAAAAAATAAGATGCAAAACAGCTACGACTGTACAGCCATAGGGTTCTGTGATGACTCCATTTGAAACACCTCCAATACCTAGACCAGCTATGTGAGGTAGGCAAATTAAATGTTGATTACCCATCGGTATAGATGAGTCGTAACGAGCTAGCTCAAAAAGAGTGAAGGCTCCAGCCCAGAACATCATTAAGCCTGCATGAGCAGCATGAGCGGCTATGAATTTTCCTGAACGGTTTGTTGTCCCTGAGTTGCCTGCATACCATGCATAGGTAACGTTAGGGTTCCCGTAGGTCTGCACGAGAATAATTTTAAACGGCTTTATAAAATTATTTGAAATTTGAACTTTAACTATTCGCATTTCACATTGTTTATCACTAATGTAGTTTTTATACAGGGCAATGTATTTATCAGCTATTCCCTGTGTCTAATATCATTCAGAGCTATGTTAATTGCCGCTAATTACTGAAATTTCATCTTTTACAACGTATTAAATTTACTCTGTCAGACAATTGAACAATTTATCTGGTACTGCAATTAAAGAAATCATTGGCGGATTTTTTCCAGAAAGTATTTCCTCGAAATTAAACCTATATATTCTTTTAGGTGTTTTTGGAGATTTTGATAGCATTGAGTATGCGCAATCATTAGTACCCTTTCTTGATGCAATAGATAGAGCAGGGATAGACATGTTAGTAGTAGGTATAGGTGATGAAAAAGCAAAAGCCAGTTTTTCGGAATATACTTTATTTCCCAAATCTAGACTCAGGAATGTTAGCCAAGCCGATATTCATGACAAGCTCGGCCTAGAAAAAGGATTGAAATTTACTCGCTATCCTTTTTTAAATTTGCTTTTAATGTGTACTGGTATTAAATCACCTGGAACAATTCGTGAAGTAATAAGAGGTTACACTGGAGACGATAATGCTAATAAACTTTTTAGGGATGATGACATTATAAGCTTTAGCAAATTAATTGAATTTAAGGCAAAAAATTTTAAGCTGATTAGCAAAAAGTCAACTCTTAGGCCCTTTGAGCTTTCATCATTACGTCTAATGAATATGATTGAAGTTCTGAGCAATTGGTCAGACTATATACCTAATATTACTGATATTACTCAAAGAGGAGCCACCTTCCTGATAGGAGAAAAAGATGAGATTTTATATTCATATAAATCTAAGGCACTTTTAGACTTCTCTGAAAGAATGCAAAGACCATTATTTTTTCTTGATAACATATTAAATAATTAACTATGCCTGGTAAAAGATGCCAAAATTGTGGCTCTAACACATTAATAGCAGACAGAGCTCTAGGAGGAAGGCTTATATGTTCTAATTGCGGTTCTAAAAATATAGTTTCTGATATTAAGATTGTCAGATCAAAAAAACTCTTTTTTTGTCTCATCCTGCTTTTTGTAATCTTTATATTGATAATTCTTGCTTAGGTATTAACAGGTGTTGCATGCCAGAATCCATTGATTTTGGATACTTCTAAATTATAATCATAGAGATGACTAAGAATGTCTGATGTTATCACTTTTTCTGGTTTATCGTCGGCAATTATAACTCCTTTTTTTAAAAGAATAACTCTATGTGTGACATTTAATATGCAGCCAATAGAATTAGTGGTGTATAAGAGGGAAATTCCACTTCTAGAGATTTTATTTAGCATTAGTATTATTTGAAAAAAAGATTTTAAATCCAAGAATGATGTGGGCTCATCTAAAATAAGTATATCTGGAGAATTTATTATTGATCTAGCTAGTAATACTCTCCTTTTTAAACCATCGGATAGTTCTCGAAAATATTTGTCAGATATTTCCAATTGGTGAGTCTCTATAATATTATTTAAGGTATATATATGATCAGATGTTATCAGTTCGGGATTAATAAGTCCAAAAGTGCCTTGAAAACCAGAAAGTATTACGTCCTTCGCTAAACAATTCTCTTTTATCCGATCCTGAATATCAGTTAACAAAAAATTAATTTTGTTTCTGAAATCCCAGATATTCAAATTAGTCGAACCACATACTTTGATCTCGGAACTTTTCTTATATAATGGATACTTTAGTTTTGTAATTGCCCTTATTAATGTGCTTTTTCCTGAACCATTGGGGCCTAATATTGCAGTATTCTGATTGTAATCTAGTTTTAAATCTAAATTTTTAATTATAGTCTTGTTGTTAAACTCTAAATCAAGGTTCTTTATCTCTAGCCAATACTTATTCATAAAAGTCTTTGACTCCAAATTATATATAATTGCCAACTACTAAATAAAAATATTAATAGGTAGAGCCAATTAAGCCAGGCAGGCCTTCGATTTTGACTCATTAAAGAATTAATATAATAAGACCTATCGGTATTAGTAACCTTAGAAGAAGATTTGCATATATATCTATTTTGTTTTGTTTATCTAGCTTTGTGTTCGCTGGTGGATACAACATTGATATGTCCTGAAACACAGTATTAGTATCTGCGTTTGTTGGATGTAATTGCCAGGGTTGATCTATAGCCGTTGAATTTTTGAACCAATCCCAATAGTATTGAACCATTTTATCTTCACCTAACAATTTAACATTATCTTTTTCTACATAACCCATCTGATTATTATAGGTCTGAGTTCTTAAAATCATATAATCCTCTGAAAATACTTTATAAAATACTCTGTGTTGAAGTTGCCTAAAGAGTAATATGTTAGTAAGCACTTTATTTTTCATAAACTTACGATAATGTCTTACTATGACTCTGGATTGATTCTTTGAAAGTGGGATATGATCTAAGACTTGTATATACCTAGAATCCTTAGGTTCTCCCTTATAAATGACTATTCTTCCAGGAGGTAGAAATTTTATTCTAATAAATTCACCTTTTTGTTTATCCTTATACTTATATTTACTTTCAATCTGATCTTTCTCTTTGGTGATTTCTTGATTGAAACTTGTAATAACTTCCCTATTTACATCATTATCTGGAATTGTATCTCCATGAACCCAAAATAAATGCAGGATATCAAGATGATTTTCGATAATCCTCGCCCAATCACATTTAAAGTCGACACTTACCTCTTCATAAGCATAATCATTCTCTTTAAATCCATAAGAATCTATTAAACGGGATTCTAAACTATCTTTTACATCAAACTCGCTTAAATTTGTCTTAGCTCTTCCTGTATAATATATATAGATATAGTTGCTTACCTCCTTGCATATATATTGATATAAGTGAATCTTTGAAGCGTAGTTATCATAATTTTCGTCTACAATATGATTACAAGTTATTCTGCTTAGATTGGTACATTCACCGTTGGACGAAAAGCGTGCTCCATGATATGGACAGACTAGTTCTCCATTAACTACCTCACCATCGATAAATGAGGCGCCTCTGTGAGGACATAGATCCTTTACGCATCTAAGATTACTTTCTTTATCTCTATATATAATTAAGGGCTCATTATACATAGTAAAAAAATAAGGTTTATTTCCGTCTTTTAATTGCGTTGTAGTACAAACGGCATACCAGCCTAATAGTCCATTCTTTAATTGATTATTTGGCTTTGATGAGTTAACTTCTAACCTTTTCTGATTATTTGATCCCGATAGAGTTTTATCTATGGATTTTTGTGTTCCAATGTTGACCTTTTTAAATTGTGCTACACCTTCTTCGCTCATGGTTTGATGACCATTTATTAAAGCCAGAATTTCTGGCTTTAAGAATAAATCCGATACTACCGTACACCACGAAATAGGTGGGGATAGAAAGCTGAATTAAAAAGATCTGTAGCTTCATTAAACACTTTTGTTATATCAATCTTTTCTTTGTTTCATTTTGTATGAATATCACAAGCTTTTAAAATTATATGCTGAGAGTTACTTGGAACTTTTAGCAGGGTTTCGTGCTCTCGATATAGGTAGTAGCATCGTCTAATTCATTGAAGAACTTGCAGGAGCCTAGGTAGCATCCCAAGTACCTCATGAAAGATCTTTTCCCTCCGGTAAGCTGGTACTTATGTATTGTCGCTCCATGGGTTGAAGTGAAGACAAGCTCTGGGAGTGTTTTCATTTAAAAGAATATTTTCCCAAAATTGCGCTTATCTTACTTTTGAGCAATAGGTATTTTTCACTATTTATCTATTCTTAACTTTATTTTTACAGCAGCTCCTTCTGCTTTGAGTAAACATTGTGGCCGTAAATTTCCACATTATTTACTAAATATAAATAGAAATAGGATAAAACCCTTATTTTCACGACCTTTAGGCCTATACGCATCATCAAGTGTTATAATCATATATTATTACGATTTTAGTCTAATTATAATTATAGCTACATACTTATCTTTTTTTTTATCAAAACTAATTTGTAAGAAAATATACTAAGTGTTGGGCTTTAAGTATATTTATAGGTTAAATTAATATCAAGTTCTTGTAAAACTTGAATTCAACAATTCAGTCTTGGATAGGAGATCAATCAATCTTAACTTTTTTTAATAGATGGAATTGAGAACATATTCAATTAAGCGATGTAAATTTTCTCCCTTGTTCTCGCAACTTTTGTATATCTTGGATCAGTATTTTATTACATATCAACGTGCAGACCTACGGAGACCCAAACGTTTCCTATGCATGGTATGCGGCAAATGCTGGTGCAGTTACTAACAAATCCGGCAGATTTATTTCCTCGCATATTGCGCATACTGGCCTGATTTGCTTCGGAGCCGGTGCAAACACTCTCTTTGAACTAGCTCGTTACGACGCCTCATTGCCAATCGGACAGCAAGGCCTAGTTGTATTGCCTCACCTAGGAGGACTAGGAATAGGTGGCATTGCAAATGGCGTTTTCACTGACACTTATCAGTTGTTGGTTGTAGCTATACTTCATCTCATTCTTTCCGGTGTATACGCAGCTGGTGGAATGCTTCATGCCTTTAGGTATGAAGAAAAGTTGGAGAATTATCCTGAATCTTCAAGAGCTAACAAATTTAAGTTTGATTGGAACGATCCAGACAGACTTACTTTTATTCTTGGCCACCATCTTCTCTTTTTAGCAGCTGGAAACATACAGTTTGTTGAATGGGCAAGAGTTCACGGAATTTACGACCCAGCAGTTGGTGCAGTTCGTCAAGTTCAGTACAACCTAGACCTTGGAATGATTTGGAATCACCAAGCAGACTTCCTTTCTATTAGCAGTTTGGAAGATGTAATGGGTGGTCATGCCTTCTTGGCATTCTTTATGAGTATTGGTGGTATCTTCCATATTCTTACCAAGCAATATGGCGAATACACAGCTTTCAAAGGTAAGGATATCTTATCTGCAGAGTTCGTTCTTTCAACATCATTAGCAGGAGCTGCTTACACATCATTCGTAGCTGCTCTTTGGTGTGCAACCAATACAACTATCTACCCTGTAGATCTTTATGGCGAAATCCTTCAGTTTAAGTTAAGCGTTGCACCTTATTGGGTTGATACCGACACTTCACTAGCTGCAGATGCTCATACTGGTCGTGCATGGTTGACTAATGTTCATTACTACATTGGTTTTGTATATTTACAAGGTCACTTCTGGCATGGACTTAGAGCTCTAGGCTTTGATTTCAGAAGCATCACTAAGTTGTTTGACAACTTTGAAACTTCAGCGACAAAGTTAAACTAGTTTTAATATCTAAATCTAGTTTTCTATAAAATAAAAAAGTCCTGCATCAGCAGGACTTTTTTTTTTGGATTTACCTTATGTATTTCCAAACATGTGATTTTTGGTCTTACTAAATATTTACCAAAAACCAAAAAAGCCTGTCTTAGACAGGCTTATCTTTGGTGGCGGGGGGGAGATTTGAACTTCCGACCTTCGGGTTATGAGCCCGACGAGCTACCAGACTGCTCTACCCCGCGACGATGTATTCAGCATACATGGTATTGAATGTCATCAGGGTGAAAATTCAGGTTTCCTGAAAACGCAAATTGCCGTGAACTTCAAGTTGAAGGCCAGGCCACATCTTAAGGAATTGGTTTTCTAATTCATCTAAACCAGTAGGCGTAAGCCAATCAAGCTGTTTTAGAAGATGAAGTGCTACAGCGTGCTTCGCTCTTTTAGATCCATCCTCAGCTTTTATTGCTATTCCCATGCCTTCAGAATATCTGCTTAAGCATTGAATACCCTCCGCTCCCCCTTTGCTGATTAATTGGCCATGCGCTCTGGTTATCAACTCTGTATCAAACCTTTCATGACCAGCTATCAGGAATGGATTAGATAGTATTGCTCTATTTATCTGTTCTAAATCTGCATTTTGCGAACTGCTTAATTTGGCGTATAAGCTAGCCATTTGGGACAACTTCATTATTAGTGTTGGAGCTCCACAATCATCCCTAGCAGATACCAATTCATATTTGGATATACCCAGTAATTCTGATAAGCGACGGGAAATTTCGTCTTGAAGTGGATGAGAAGGTTCTAAGTATGAATCTGTAGGCCAATTCATTTTTTTGCATGTGGCAATGAATGCAGCATGCTTTCCTGAACAATTATGTTCTAACTTACTTTTTTTTCCATTAGGTACTGGACATTGCAATTGCTCCACTTCTATATCGGAATTCCATAGAATTTTAAAAACCTCTCTTGAGTGTTCCACAGAGCCTGAGTGTGAAGCACATGCAATTGCTATGCCCTGATCAAAACATTTAACCTTTTCAGCTGTACCACTACTAACGAAGGGAATCGCTTGAAAAGGCTTTAGGGCTGATCTTATAAAGGTGGAATATTCTGGGTTACCTGCCGCCATAAGAGTTCTGCCTTTATCATCACAAACAACTGCGTGTACTCTATGAATTGATTCAACATCTGTACCCCTTACAAGCTTGACTTCAATAGGTTCTATTTCTCTATTTGTTTTACTGGTATGGGAAAGATTCTTATTCATACTAATTTGTAAATAAACCCATAGGAAATGATCAAGGCAATAAAAGTAATAATAATATTCTTAATAAGTTTATATAGATAAGATAACACCGGACTTACTTCAAAGGAAGCTATAAGCTTATCTCTATCCTGCATATCTTTCGTTTTTACCCATTTTTGCCCATCGTGCCAATCTGACTCCTCATATTCTATATGTCTAAGATATAATCTATTATGTATGTAGTTCCATACAATTATTTGCCTAATTAACAATAATATAGGAACTATAAGTGAACTTATACATGTTAAAAATATTAATTGCATTAAGTGGGATTTTAGGTATGCACTAGCATTATAAATTATGCAAAAAATAGGAAATATAATAATGTAAGAAAGGAAGAGGAGCTTGATAAAAGCAGATTTATCTAAAAGAGGAAGTTTTAAAAACCATGAATTACTAAATTCTTGGTATTCATGAAGAGGTATTTGGCCAGAAGGCACAGGGCAATAATTAGCTGGAGAGTTGCTCATATGAATCTATTAATAGTCCATTACTCCAGAATGACTCCAATTCATAATAACTTCTTTCTTTAGGTTGAAAGATATTAATAATCACTTCCCCATAGTCTAGTAGAGCCCATTTAGCTTCTTGAATTCCTTCTTTTCTCAGCGGTAAAAGATTTGCCTTATTAGCTAAGCAATCTTCTACAGACTTACTTATCGATCTAACTTGGACATCTGATAGCCCCTCAGTAATTAAGATCCATTCTGCAATACTCGAAACCTTGTCAATATTAATTAACTTGATATTCTTAGCCTTTTTCTCATCACAAGCTTTAGCAGCGAGAAACAATATTTCTTTACTATCCATAAACATTTTCACTTGTAATAGATTCTCCCGACCCTTGCTGTTCTGCCATTTCTGCTCGTGCCTTTTCTGCACTTCTCCTTAAAGCATCAAGTCTATTTTCATAAAATGATCTTTGCTTCTTCTTCCGTGTTTTATCAACAAGCTCCTTCAAAGCACCTCCGAGACTCTTATATGCATTAGGTACGCTATAACCGAATCTACAAGCTAAATCAATAGCTCTTTCATCAGCTGAGATAGCGTCTTGCAACCTTTTTTCTGAATTATTTTTTAAATAAAGTCTGTAGCCAGCAAAACCTGATAAGCCTAAAGCCATCAGAAGAAGTAACCCATCCTGAACCCACAGTTCACCAATTGCGCCCCCAAGGCCAATAGCAAGAGCTGCCATTTCCCATCCATCTCTTGGGATAGTGTCATTTTGAATACGTCCTACTTCATGCCAAAAAAGTAGGTTTCTGTGATCTTGAGCCAAAAATTCCCATTGCTCTAGATCGAGTTGTATTTCAACCTCATCACTTCCAATTTCTTCAAGAGTGATTAAAGGTGGATCTATAGCGGCTGAAGCCTCTATAAACACCCAACTTTGATTTTCTGGTGGCAGCAACGCTTTCAGTCGCTGAAGCTCGCTCATGGTTCTTGTTTCAAAGTTAATCAACTTAGCTAGTATTTATATTGTAACTAGCTTTGGAATGGCCGATTTAAGTCAGCTATTTGTGAAGCTAACCGATTTAGAGCAAATTATTAAAGCCAATGCCACGGCGTAAAGATATACGTCGCATTCTCATTCTAGGTTCTGGTCCAATTGTTATAGGCCAGGCATGTGAATTCGATTATTCAGGTACTCAGGCTTGCAAAGCCTTAAGACAAGAGGGCTATGAGGTTGTATTGGTAAACTCAAATCCGGCTTCAATAATGACTGATCCGGAAATTGCTAATAGAACCTATATAGAACCCTTATCCTTTGATGTAATTAAACAAGTTATAGAGGTAGAAAAACCAGATGCTCTTCTTCCCACTATGGGGGGGCAAACAGCATTAAATATCTCAGTTGAACTAGCAGAGAAAGGTGTCTTAGACCAATTCGAGATAGAACTGATTGGAGCAGATTTGACCTCAATCAGAAAAGCAGAAGACCGACTTCTTTTCAAGGAGTCAATGAAAAATATAGGTATTGCTGTTTGCCCATCAGGTATAGCTTCAACTATTGACGAATCTATAAATGTAGGAAAAGAAATAGGTTCTTTCCCCAGAATAATACGACCAGCATTTACTTTAGGTGGAAGTGGTGGAGGAATTGCTTATAACCAAGAGGAATATGTTTCTATTTGCAAGCAAGGGCTAGAGGCTAGCCCAATGAATCAAATTCTTATCGAAAAATCACTTTTAGGCTGGAAAGAATTTGAACTAGAGGTGATGAGAGATATTTCAGACAATGTTGTGATCGTATGCAGTATAGAAAATTTAGACCCAATGGGTATTCATACAGGAGATTCAATTACAGTAGCTCCTGCACAAACGTTAACTGATAGGGAGTATCAAAGACTTAGGGATTATTCTATAAAAATAATAAGAGAGATAGGTGTAGCAACTGGAGGAAGCAATATTCAATTTGCAGTAAACCCACTCAATGGTGAAGTAGTTGTTATAGAAATGAATCCAAGAGTAAGTAGATCATCCGCCTTAGCAAGTAAGGCAACCGGTTTCCCTATAGCAAAAATAGCAGCATTATTAGCAATTGGATATACATTAGATGAAATAACTAATGATATAACGGGCAAAACCCCAGCATGTTTTGAACCTACTATTGATTATATAGTGACGAAAATCCCTCGTTTTGCCTTTGAGAAATTTGGAGGTAGTTCTAATATTTTAAATACCTCTATGAAGTCAGTTGGAGAAGCAATGGCGATAGGAAGGAGCTTTGAAGAATCATTCCAAAAGGCAATAAGATCACTAGAGATTGGCTTACACGGATGGAGCAGTAATGACAATGATCAACTAATACCTATAAAAGAAATTGATAAAGTTTTAAGAACACCATCTCCAGAGAGAATTTTCGCAATAAGAATGGCAATGTCACACGGGAAGACTGACCAAGAGATAAATAGTGTTTCGAACATAGATTGCTGGTTTCTTTCCAAGCTGAGAAATATCTTTAATGCTGAAAAAAATATTCTTAGTGGTAAACAAATATCACAGATAAGTGAAAATGAACTCTTTGAGCTGAAACAGTTAGGTTTTTCAGATAAGCAAATATCACTGTTGATAGATGTGGGCGAATTTGAAGTCCGATCTTTAAGAAAAAAATATAATGTAGTGCCTACATTTAAAACTGTAGATACATGTTCAGCGGAATTTTCCTCGTCAACACCCTACCATTATTCTACATATGAAAGACCTTTAAAGCAATTAATTAATAAAGACATTATCGAAATAAAGGAAACTTGTAGAGAGGTAGACGTAAGCTCCAATAAGAAAGTTCTTATTCTTGGTGGAGGGCCGAATCGAATTGGTCAGGGTATAGAATTTGACTATTGTTGCTGCCACTGTTCATATCAATTCCAAAAGGAGGGATTCTCTACGATAATGATAAACAGTAACCCAGAAACAGTATCAACTGATTATGATACAAGTGATATTTTGTATTTCGAACCACTTACATTAGAAGATGTATTAAATATTATTGAATATGAATCTCCTGAAGGAATAATTATACAATTCGGTGGTCAAACACCATTAAAACTAGCAATGCCAATATTAAATTGGCTTAATACAGCAGAGGGTAGAAAGACAAAAACAAGAGTGTTAGGCACCTCGCCAATATCTATAGATCGTGCAGAAGATAGAGAACAATTTGATTTGATACTCAACCAATTAGGGATAAGGCAACCCAAAAATGGAATAGCTAGATCAGCGATAGAAGCCCTCGAAATAGCAAAATTGATTTCTTATCCTTTAGTAGTACGTCCATCTTACGTTCTTGGTGGTAGAGCTATGGAAATTGTTTATGACGATGCTGAATTAAGGAGATATATGAAGGAAGCAGTTAAAATAGAGCCTGAACATCCCGTTCTTATAGATCAATATTTAGAGAACGCAATTGAAGTTGATGTAGATGCTTTATGTGATTCTAACAAAGAAGTTATTATTGGTGGATTAATGGAACATATAGAGCCAGCTGGTATACATTCAGGAGATTCTGCCTGTTGTTTACCTTCAGTTTCTTTAAGCCAGAAATCTATATCTATAATTAAAAAATGGACAAAGTCGATATCTCTTTCTCTTGATGTACTAGGTCTAATTAATTTACAATTTGCAGTTCAAAAAGACCTTAATGGAAACGAGCAAGTATTTATTATTGAAGCAAACCCAAGGGCATCAAGGACAGTACCATTCGTCTCCAAAGCAACGGGGATTCCCTTGGCAAGAATTGCCTCAAGTCTAATGTCAGGCAGATCACTCTCTGAGCTTGGAATAAACAAAGAACCGCAACCACCTCTTCAGGCAATTAAAGAAGCAGTAATGCCATTTAAGAGGTTTCCTGGAACAGACAGTGTACTTGGACCAGAGATGAGATCCACCGGGGAAGTAATGGGATCAGCCTCATCTTTTGGTATGGCGTATGCAAAATCAGAACTTGCTGCAGGGGAAGCTCTTCCTGTATCAGGAGTTGTATTTTTATCTACACATGATAGGGACAAACAATCATTAGTAATCGTCGCTAAAAATCTTATTAATCTCGGATTTAAATTAATAGCAACTTCAGGAACATCAAGTTACCTTAAACGATCTGGAATAAACGTGGAAACGGTCCTTAAGGTTCATGAAGGTCGTCCAAATATAGAGGACCTTATTAGATCAGGGAAAATACAATTAATTATAAATACACCAATTGGGAGGCAAGCAGCATTTGATGATAAATATCTTCGCAGAGCAGCGTTAGACTATTCTGTACCTACTTTGACAACAGTGGCTGGGGCTAAAGCGGCTGTTGAAGCAATAACCGCACTTCAAAAACAACGTATAACAATAAATGCCTTGCAAGATATCCACAGAATTTAACTCTCATTTACTTAAATAGGATTTATCTCCTTAAGCTTTTCATTTAATTCTCTTGCCATAGATTGCCTGCCAAAAGCTAGGACTTTAAGAGTATCCTCATGAAGTCTAAGTTGATTATCAGCTACCTGTAATCCTTTGATGAGTTCTTTGATATCGTTAGGTAATGTTTTAATTTCATATCTTTTTCCTTCAAAAGTTAAAATTGGTTCAGAATCGTTAATTGGCACATTATCCATGGTTTAAGTTAATGATTAGAAGTAGTAAAATTATATTTTTTATAATATCGTAGAATCCTACTTTGAATTTCTAATAAATTGCTTTTGACATAAATCACTATACATGCCACCTCTGCTAATGAGATAATCATGAGTTCCTATTTCCTCTATAGTGCCTTTATTTAAAAAAATAATTTTATCTGCTTCTTGAACTGTAGACAACCTATGAGCAATTATAAGTACTGTCCTACCTTTCATGGCTTGTTTTAGCCCAGTTTGTACAGCAGATTCAGCTTCTGCATCTAAAGCACTAGTAGCTTCATCTAATAAAAGAACTAAAGGATTGCCTAGTATTGCTCTTGCTATCGATATCCTTTGGAGTTGACCACCTGAAAGATTAGTACCTCTTTCTTCTATAAAAGTATTATATTTATTTTTCAAATTCATAATAAATTCATGTGCATTGGCAATCTTAGAAGCCTTTATTACTTCTTCTTCAGTGACGTTTCTGCCAAAACTAATAGCCTCTGATATTGTTCCTGACAAAATATTTACTCGTTGAGGTACTATTGCTACCTTTCTCCTAATATCTGATATTTTGAGATTTGATAAATTAATTTCATTAAACAATATTGACCCCCTATTTGGCAAGTTAAATCTAAGTAACATCGAAAAAATTGTACTCTTTCCTGAACCAGAAGGACCTACAAGAGCTGCAACTTCTCCTGGATTAATATCAAGATTTAAGTTATTGATTACCTGGATATCATTGTTATAAGAAAAACATACATCTTGAAAGCTAATATTACATATCTTCTCAGGCAGAATTATATTATCTTTTGATTCAATAGGGTCCATTGTTTCATTTTCTATTTCAATTAGTCTTTTTAATGATGCCTGCCCTTGTTGAAGCTCATTGAAGTTAGTAGTTAAATGGCTTATAGGATCAATCAACATTATTAAGGCAGCGAAGAAGCTACTAAAACCTTGACCATCTATATCGCCACTTTGTATTCTCAAAGCTCCAAAGGCTAAAACAAAGAGTATTCCAAATGCTTCTATAAAACCAATAACTGGATGTTGCAAGGCTAGTAACTTAAGTGTTTTAAACCGTGCCTTTCTATGAAGTTCTACTTGTTGGTCAAATCTAGATTGGAACCAGTCTTCAACTCCAAAAGCTCTTATTAAGGGCAAGCTTTGTATCCCTTCACTTAATAATCCGGCTAAGTTGCTCACTTGTTCTTGACTCTTTTCGGCTGTAAATAAAACTTTTTCACCAAACTTACCAACAAGAATAGAAATTAAAGGAGCTAAAAGTAGAGTTGCAAGTGATAGTTTATAGTCTAAAATAAGCATATATCCAAATACTGCAATTAACTGGAGCAAACAGGGCGCTGTATCTTGAATAGTTTTATATATTACTTCACCTACTCTATCGGCATCTTCTGTAAGTCTATAAGCTATATCACCAGATGAAAGTTTCTCAATGGATTGTATTTCAATTTTCTGTAACTTCTTAAACAAATCCTGCCTAAGTTGTTGACTTAATATTAATGAAGGTTTAGCGAGAAGTGTATCCTGAAAAAATTGTGCAAACTTCTGAATTAAGAAAACAATTAATGCTTGGCTAATTACAGTAATTACAAGTTGGAAATCTCCTGAACCGATTGCAGGTATGAGTTTTCCTGCAAGCCACGCTAAGATAGGCCAGCAGAGAACATACACAATCATTGCTAGAGCACCCCAAATCAATTCCCTTTTATGAGGGAATAACTTTGGAATGAACCGTCGAAAACTAATTTCAGAGGCTGTGTTCATTTCTTCAATTCAACAACTCTATTTACAAGACATTCGGATGAAATTAGACCAATTTTTAAAATGGAAGACATTTGTTGAAAGCGGTGGACAGGCCAAACACCTTATAAATTCTGGTTTAGTTTTTGTAAATGGCAATAAGGAGACTAGACGGGGGAGGAAATTGATTCATGGGGATTTGATATCTTTTGGCAATATTCAACACATCTTTTCAGAAGGAGACACAAAGCCCTAAGTTGGGTAATTGAGATATACAGGTAAGGCGTGAGGAAAACGGTAATCGCTGGAAACTGGAAAATGCACATGACATGTGCACAGGCAAAGGAATTTGTAGCGACTTATCTGCCTTTGGTCAGAAATACCCAAAATGACAGGGAACTTGTTATTGCCCCACCCTTTACAGCCCTCTCAACTCTATCGGACTGCACGCAAGGATCCAATCTTCATATATCAAGTCAGAATGTGCACTGGGAGGATAATGGAGCATTTACAGGGGAAATTTCTCCTACCATGCTTTTGGAATTGAATGTTAGATATGCAATTGTCGGCCACAGTGAGCCACGAAAGTATTTCAGTGAGAGCGATGAACAAATTAATTTAAGGGCAAGGTCAGCTCAGGCAAATGGTCTAATACCAATAGTATGTGTTGGAGAAACATTTGAACAAAGAGAAAGAGGCGAAGCAGAAAGAGTAATCAGAAGGCAGGTTGAACAGGGTTTAGAAAAGACTATTAAAGAGAAGCTTGTAGTCGCCTATGAGCCAATATGGGCTATTGGTACAGGGAAGACATGTGAGGCCAATGAAGCTAATAGAATTTGCGGATTAATACGTCAATGGGCTGAATGTCCAGACTTGATAATTCAATATGGTGGATCAGTTAAACCTGGAAATATTGATGAATTGATGACTATGAGTGACATCGATGGTGTATTAGTGGGTGGTGCATCATTAGACCCGAATAGCTTTGCAAGAATCTCTAATTACGAAAAGCTTAAATAGAAATATTTGGCCAAAACACTGGAGAGAAAAAACATGCATAATGGCAGTTATAAACTTGACACCAGATTCGTTTAGTGATGGTGGCTCATATCAAACGATAGATTTAGCAATTAAGAAAATAGAATCATGCATCGAAGATGGAGCAGATGTACTTGATTTAGGAGCTCAAAGCACAAGACCAGGAGCAAAAATAATTGAAAGTCAGGAAGAATTGGACAGGTTGATTCCAACCCTTAAAACAATCAGAGCTAGATTTCCTGAACTTATAATTTCGGTTGATACTTTTTATAGCAAAGTAGCCCAAAAGGCTATTGATTTAGGTGCTAATTGGATAAATGATATTAGCGGCGGGAGAATTGACCCAATTATTCTTGAGATTGTAGCTAATGCTTCCTGTCCTTTCATAATTACTCATAGCAGAGGTAATAGTCAAACAATGAATAACCTTGCTTACTACAAAAATGTATGTAATGAAGTTTGTGATGAGTTAAATAAGCGTACAGTTATTGCTATTGATAAAGGAATAAAAGAAGCAAATATTATTTGGGATCCAGGTATAGGTTTCGCAAAAGATACAGAACATAATTTGCAATTACTTAGTAATTTAGAATTTTTTACGAAGAAAAAGTATCCATTAATGGTTGGACCTTCACGTAAAAGGTTTATTGGAGATGTGATTAACCAACCAAATCCCTTATTAAGAAGTCAGGGCACATCAGCAGTTATATGCAGATGTGTACAAGCAAAAACTGACATTGTTAGAGTACATGATGTTAAGGAAACAAAAGAAACAATTGTTATGTCTTCTAAACTCTGGACTTAAAGTTGCTAATCTTTATTGACGCCTTCGATTTTGTCCTCAACTTCTTGGTAAAGCTCTTTTAATTGTTCAATGTTTTCATCTGAGGTATCCCAATAACCTCTTCCATTTACCTCGAGAAGTGTTCCAACAATCCTTCTGAAGCTGTGAGGATTCAATTCCATTAACCTCTTCCTCATTTGAGGATCATTTATAAATGTTTCATTAGACTCCTCATAAACAAAGTTATCAACCTGACCACTTGTAGCACTCCATCCAAGAGTGTAATTAAGTCGATTCGATACTTCCCTTACACCTTCATACCCAGAATTAAGCATCCCTTCATACCATTTAGGATTAAGTAATTTTGTACGGGAATCTAATCTAATTGTTTCACTTAAAGATCTAACTTGTGCATTAGCTGTAGTTGTATCAGCAATAAAACTATTTGGAGTTTTACCATCTTCTCTCAATGATTTTATAAGATTTGTTGGATCAGAATCGAAGTAATGACTTACATCTGTTAATGATATTTCTGAGGAATCAAGGTTCTGAAATGTCACATCGGCTGTTTTCATTACCGATTCAAATACATTCCGGTTTTGACTCATTTCACCTGGATTGTCTGCATCAAAGGCGTAAGTCTTACGTGATAAATACATTTCTTGAAGATCATTTTCCTCTTCCCATGAAGAATTCTCGACAGCTAAATTTACATTCGAACTATAACTTCCGCTAGCATTAGAGAATACTCTACAAGAGGCTTGTCTAATATCAATACCTTCTTTTTCTGCTTGTTCAAGGGAATGCTTCCTAACAAAGTTTTTATCTAAAGGTTCATCTGCTTCAGCTGCCATTTTTACTGCTTGATCAATTAATGCCATTTGATTAATAAAGAGATCCCTAAATACTCCTGAACAATTAACTACGACATCTATTCTCGGCCTGCCAAGTACTTCTAAAGGTATGAGTTCTAGTTTATTTACTCTTCCTACAGAATCCGGTTTAGGCTTAACTCCTACAAACCAAAGAATTTGTGCCAATGATTCTCCATAAGTTTTAATATTATCTGTTCCCCAAAGAACGCAGGCTATTGTTTCAGGCCAATTACCTTCTTCTTGCCTTTGTTTTTCTATTAATTTGTCTACAACACCTTTTGCAGCGGCAACTGCAGCGACAGTTGGTATTGATTGTGGGTCTAGAGCATGAATATTTTTACCACTTGGTAGAACAGCTGGGTTTCTTATGGGATCACCGCCTGGACCAGGAAGAACATAATCGCCATCCAAAGCTTTTAAAAGACTATCCATTTCCTTATCCGCACATATTTGAGTTAAACAGAAACTCAAATATTTAAAAAGATTTTCTAGTTCTATAACATTTATTTTATTAAAACCATTTTTCCTACAACTTGTTATCCAAGGTGAATCAATTTGAATACCGAGGTTGCGTAAAAAGTCTAAAAATCTTGTCCACAAATTTTTGTCAAGAGTAACTCTACCTTCCTTACCAGTTAAAGAGAAAACTAGAGATTGAACTGCAATTCTAGCTGTATCTGTAATATGTTTATTAAGCTCTACGTCCTTTAAATTGCCATTATTATTTCCTTTATAAATATCTTCGATAGTTCTATCTAAAGATTCAGCCAATAAACCCGGCAAGGATCTGATTTGCTCTTGTTCTCTCTCCAAGGATGCAATATTTACTAAAGTTGCTATTGCTTCTTCTGCTGTAGGCGGTTTACCAATTGTATGAAGCCCACAAGGCAATAATCTACTTTCTATCTCCATTAATTGTCTATAAACAGAACCAACTATTTCATCTCTTTCATCGAGTCCAATAGTTGAGGCATCTTCGCTAGGAAATCTTATATCTTTATCTAGATTACATTGTTTAGAAGTATCTATTATTGCATTGACAATTTGTACTCCTCTTGAACTTTCACGTAACTGTTGATATGAACCTACCAACTCACTTAATTCCTTAAGTCCTTTATAAAGCCCAGCATTCTCTGCTGGTGGTGTTAAATAACTAATGGTAGATGCATAACCTCTCCTTTTTGCAATCGTAGCTTCAGATGGATTATTTGCTGCATAATAATAAAGATTAGGTAGTCCACCTATTAAGGAATCAGGATAGCAAGTTTCACTCATTCCCATTTGCTTACCGGGCATGAATTCAAGAGACCCATGAGTTCCAAAATGAAGCACTGCATCAGCATTCCATATTTTTTCTAGGTAGGTATAATACGCTGCAAACCCGTGATGAGGACTTGCACTCTTAGAGTAAAGCAATCTCATTGGATCACCTTCATATCCAAAAGTAGGCTGTACACCTACGAAAACATTCCCAAAGTGGTATCCGTAAATTAATAAGTTTTGTCCGTCACTATTTAAGTTCCCAGGAGGCTTACCCCAGTTTTCCTCAAGTCTTTCCGAATACGGAGTTAATCTTTCATATTCTTCTACATTCATTCGATGAGCAATCGAAAGTTCTGGAGAACCTTCTAAGGCTTCAGGGTCATTGATTAATCTTTCCATCAATGATTTTGGGTTATTAGGCATATTTCTTACGTCATACCCTTGCTTCTTAAGTTCTTCTAAAACTCTAAAAATTGAACCAAATACATCAAGATATGCTGCTGTCCCAACATTACCTTTATCAGGAGGGAAACTAAATACTGTTATAGCTAATTTCTTCTCTTTTCTGTCTTTGATTCTTAAGGATGACCACCTTATTGCCCTTTCAGCAATTGCATCTACTCTGTCTTGTAAAGTATGCGCCTTTCCTGTCGCATCATCTCTTCCCGAAAGCACGATGGGTTCAATAGCTCCATCAAGTTCAGGTATTGCTATTTGAAGTGCTACTTGTACTGGATGAAGTCCTAAGTCACTAATCTCCCATTCCTGCGTTGTTTGGAAAACTAATGGCAATGCAACCATATATGGTCTATTCAACTTCTTTAATGCCTCTACAGCCTTCGGATGATCTTGTCTAGCCGGTCCACCTACCAATGCGAAACCTGTAAGCGATACGACTCCATCAA
Organism: Prochlorococcus marinus str. MIT 0919; assembly: GCF_027359375.1. NCBI lineage: Bacteria > Bacillati > Cyanobacteriota > Cyanophyceae > Synechococcales > Prochlorococcaceae > Prochlorococcus > Prochlorococcus marinus. Next base: position 313,514 of record NZ_CP114779.1, on the reverse strand, counting down.
CTAAAGGTAGTGAATTATTAAGTGGGTCATAGAAAAAAGTCTCTACTGGCTTTGAAAAATCTAATCCTCCACAGAAAATAGGGATAACTGTTGCCCCTCTAAATTCAAGTTCTTGAATAATTGCAACATAATGTGCATCATCTCCGGTGACTATGTGACTTCTTTGTAGGACTAAACCAATGACTGGTCCTTTTTTTGATTTGATTGATAAATCTTTTCTGCTAGCTGTCCAATTTTGATATTCATTGATATCTTCAAACATTTGTGATGACAATGGATGCCAAATACCTAAATCAGGGAAAACCTCAGGTTCTTCAACATCATTACTACCATTTTCACTTATATTCTCATCTTGTAAGACATATTTTCTAGATATCATTAAAAGAAAATTCTTTAAATTTTCTGGTGTTCCACCTAACCAATATTGAAAGCTTAAAATGAAATTACGAGCATCTTGAGCCTTATCTATAGGTAAATATTTAAGAATTGATGGAAGTGTATTTAAAAGTTTAATCATTGAATCCTGAAAAGCAGCTCCATCACTTTCCTTCTTCTTCTTCATAAAGTCACCAATTATACTTTTACTTTGACCTAATTGAGCCATAGAGAAAGTACCAAGTTTATTTAGCCTCATAACTTCAGGCATAGATGGGAAGATAATTGCTGCCTTTAAGTTTTCTCTATAAGGTTCAACTGCTTCGACAACTTTTTGGGCTAAATCTTCTATGAAAATTAGGGAGCCAATGAAAATATCAGCTTGAGCTATATCTGATTTGAAGTCATTAAAATTATTTTCGTTTCGAAGCTCTTCGATTAAATATCCATTCAACTCAATTCCTATCTCACTATCCATTTTATTTAGAGCTCTTGCTGCTTCAGATAAGGCATTTTGGTATTGAGGTTCTAAAACAAGGTATACAGCCTTAACTACGTATTTATGAGTTTGTCCCTCAACAGGCGATACTCTCCTATTGGCCGAGCGAACCTGAGTAAACATATCTTTCTAAGTATTTTGACCAAGCCTACTTTTATAAGGCGCAAACTGTGGTTTTTAATTGATTGCTGTTACAACTAATTTGAAAAACATCTGATTTACGTACTTTTTAAATTAATGACTAAAACAGAAAATACCAAAATCCCGATTCTTGTGGCAGGTGCACTTGGGAAAATGGGTTCAGAGGTAGTCAAAACTATTTCTGTATCAGAAGATTTTTCCTTAATAGCAGCAATTGATCTAAACAGAGATAAAGAAGGTCAAGACATTGGAGATGTTTTGAAAATAGGTAAACTAGATATTCACCTCAATAGTGACTTTGAAGGCTGTCTTTGCAGTGCAAGTCAGGCGTATAGAGACTCATCTCCTTTAAATACACCAGTCCTTATTGATTTCACACAGCCATCTGTTGTTTATGAACACACTAGAGCGGCAATTGCCTATGGAGTACACCCAGTTATTGGAACAACAGGATTAACCCCAGAACAGATAAAAGAACTTGAAATTTTTGCAAGTAAAGCATCTATAGGTACAGCAATTATTCCAAATTTCTCAATTGGCATGGTACTTCTTCAGCAAGCCGCCTCAGCAGCAAGTTATTTTTATGATCATGCAGAATTAATAGAATCGCACCATAACCAGAAAAAGGATGCACCTAGCGGAACTTGCATTAAAACAGCAGAGTTAATTGAGGAGTCTCAAAAATTCTTTAACAACGTCTCTCAAGAGGAGGAGGAATCTCTAACAGGATCAAGAGGAGGGAAGAGACAGAGTGGTTTGAATATCCATTCGATTCGATTACCAGGCTTAGTAGCACATCAAGAAGTCATTTTTGGATCAATTGGTGAAACATATGTTTTAACTCACAACACAATTGATAGGAAAGCTTATATGCCGGGTGTAAAGATTGCTGCTAAAAAAGTGAGGGATCTTAGTAATCTCGTATACGGATTAGAAAAGTTAATTTAATGATAATAAAACTAAAACCAGGTGAACTACAGAAATTGATTCCTGCTGTGGCAACAGGCAAACAATTCAATTCCTCTTCAGGAGATCCTCAAAAAATCCTACAAAGATTCATGATCTCATCTATAGGAGGAGTATTAATTCTATTAATTAGTCAAAGTCAAGTTACAAGCCAACTATATCCATTTTGGCTTATATTAGGTGTAAGTTGTTTACTTTATATATTATGGGGGCCTATTTTAGAAGCTAGTTTGAAGAATTCAGAATTAAGAAAATATAATAAGGCAGCATTATTCCAGGGAGAGATAACGAGTATATACACTAAGGAAAAAATTATCAATCGTCATGAGCAGGCTAATAAACTAGGTGAACTAGAATTAATTGAAAATAGGAGGACATGGATGGTTCTTGAACTTAGTGATGAAGATGGTTATTTAGTAGATTTAAAATTTCCCTTAGAAGATAAACATCAAAATATTAGAGTTGGTTCCAAGATTAGATGTCTTATCTTTTCCATTAATAATACCTATGAAAATCAAATAGTTACTAGCGACGCATGGCTACCCAAGCAGAAACTATGGGTTGGTGAATACCCTTATTTATTAAGGCCTGCATTTGAAGAATTATGCTTTTACAGAATTAACGAAGAAAGTTATTGATGAATTACATTCTCCCGTATAAAAAGATTAAAATAGTTGGTGCAGGTCCTACAGGATCACTATTGGCCTTAGCCCTTGCCAACTTAAATATAAAAATTTATTTATATGATAAAGAACCTTATAAAAATATAGTTAATAAAGATAAAACATATGCTATTACACAATCTTCATACAATTTCTTTAAAGAAATTAATATTTGGAGTGAATTAGTCTCTTCCCTCCAGGAATTCAATAAACTTATAGTAAGGGACAATATTATTAATGAAGAAATAAACTTTAATATAAAGGATATATATAAAGATAATAAAGATTGTCAAGCTCTAGGTTGGATAATAGAGCATACAAAGCTAATGGAATGCATAGCTAATCGTATACATAACCAAAAAAATATTCAATTTATACAATCAGTCGAAGGAATCAATGAATTAGACGAATTTGATTTGTGTATATCCGCAGATGGTTTTAATTCAAAAGCCAAGAAGTTATGTTCTGGGTTATCATTTTCTAATGTTTACGACCAAGCATGTATTTCTTTTAAAGTATTACTTAGAGGAATTAACGACACTACAGCAATGGAAATATTCTGTAAGGATGGACCATTAGCCATACTTCCATTAGGCAAGAATTTCTACCAAATAATTTGGACCTCATCCCATGCAATATGTCATAAACGTATTCAATATAGGTATTCCCAATTATTAGATGAGTTAGCAAGGTTCCTACCTGGCGGGGTAGAAGCTGATTACATAGTAAATTCTCCTAAAATATTCAATACAGCTTTATCAATTACACTCTTTATAAATAAAAAAAGGCAGCTTTTAATAGGAGAATCTTTTCACTGTGTTCATCCAGTCGGCGGGCAAGGGCTAAATCTATCTATTAGGGATATATCAGACTTGTACCATATAATAAGGAATTTACGTTCAAAAAACCTTACTTATAATAATGTTTCCTTCAAATATCAATTATATAGACTGCCAGATATCATTTCTGTAGCTTTTTCAACACATTCATTGCTTAAGTTTTTCTCAAATGATTACCTAATATTTATTTATTTTAGAAAATTAGTCATGAAGTTGATTCGCAAGTCTAGGTTAATTAAAAAACTTATATTATCCCAAATGACATATGGCTTTCTTAAGTTTAATTGATAGTATTAATTACATAAACGTATAAATAGATTTGGTACATTCAAGTCAGCCACCAGGGATGCCAAGTGATGAGCTATGTCTCTACCTTAAGAGAAAATTTGCTCTTACTGACAAAGCAATTGAGTTAGGAATCAAAAAATCCATAGAAGAAAATGCCCCACTTTCAATTATTCTCTGGTCTTACGGATTGATTACTGTATCCCAATATCAGACCCTCCTGGATTGGATTAACCAAAATTGAATACAACTACTCCATGATTCGTTTATGGAAATAGTAAATCTTAAACCTCTTATTTTAAGTTAGGGGATTGATATTTAGTTAGTCCTTTGCAACTAATTCTACAATGCTTGCTATGATGAGCATTAAGGACATTTATTATTTAATGCAAGAGGATATCAACTTTAAGAAACCACCACGAACTCCATCTAGAGCCCGCATTTCTAGAAGTGGTTTTCAAAGACTTGATTTATTATTACTAGCTATTGAGTCTATTGATGTAAATGCTCCGCAAATAATAGTCACTGCTATTAGGCAACTTGATTTAGTTAAAGCCTTCCCAAATACTGTTGAATTGTGGAAATTCCGTTGTAATAATCCTATGAGAAAGGCTTCTATCCGAGTAAAAGCCTCAAGGGATTCAGAAGATTCAATATTACTACTCTTGTCATTTCTATCAGATCATTTCTACCCACGTCTACGACAATTATTATCAACCAAAGAATCAACATTAGAAAATGAAAAGAGATGGACATCATTTAAAACCAGACTAAATGAATTAATAGAGGAAAGAATGAATATAAGTAGAGAGGCAGTTAAGTCCTATCTAAAACCTAATAATAACGAATTTTACAAAGAGATTATCTTTTCACTAGCCTTATCTTCAGGGCCAGGAGGCATGAACCGCTTAAGAGCGTCATTAATGGACAATTATAAATGAAGCAAGTATTTCGTTATGACAAAGGTGCAACAAGACTCGAGGTAGAAGGCATAGCGGATTCATCTCTCGGTCAGAATGAAGACTCTATAGGTATTTTATTCAATTGGAAACTAAATATAATAGGTAGACCTCAACTGGAAGGTAAAAAGGAACATATCCAATGTTTTATGAATGTGGTCCTTCAATACTCAAGATATAGACTCTCCGGACTTAAAAAGTCATTTGGTTCTGATACCGATTTTGTAACTATTAGTCCAGATCAGCCTCTGCATAAGCTTCTATTACGAAGTGGCCAAAACAATGTAGAGCCCATGAGCATATTGCTAGATGATGCAGAACTAGCTGACTTAACAAGGTGTTTTGACTTTCTTCGGAATGATCCAAGAGTTCATATCAAATGGGGTGTAAACGAGGATAGGCGATTGGGAATTATTGAGTTATTTAACCTCGGGAGATTTTCTAAAAGATTACTTTCACCTGTAATAGGACTACTTTCAATTACCCTCACCTCCTTTCTATTCTTATTAATACCTAATACTTCATATGAAGTTCCTACAGAGGACCAAAACCACAAAGTACAAAATTTACCAACTAAACTCTAGGCGTTGACTATTTAGATTTACTTGTCAAAATTGAACTAATTGTCGATTTCCATTAAAAGATAATCATGAATTTAAATGGAAAGAGAACAAAAAAGAAAGATAACCCTCACTACATTTTCAGAGGAAAGTCGAAAAGAAAGCCTAAGAAGCAATTAAGACAAATAATTGAAGCTTCACTAATGCTTTTAATTGGAATAAACCTTGTACTTTTTTTAAATCAAGTGCCAGGAGTTTTTGATTTCAACATATTTTTCGCTGAAATATGGCTTAATGTCTTCGAAAGCCTTAATCAATTAATAAGTTCCTTAGCAAAAATAAGTGGCGCAGTCATTGTTTTTATCCTTCTTATAAGTAGCTTATTTCTGATAGTTGGAGGGACTATAAGGTTACTTAGAATCCTACTTCTTATACAAAAACAGAAGTCAAAGCCAAAAGATAAGGTGTGACAATTGATTTCCTTGTATCGAACTTGTAATGCAGAACAAATACGACAAAAATATATCTAACCATGTAGATGTAAATTATGCTTTTTCAGATTTAACTTTTTTTATAAGTTTTTTCTTTTCTATATGTAAACTAGTTAAATTATTTTTAACCCAATCCGTTTTATGGGTAGTTATAGGAATTGCTCTTATTTTGGTATTTGCACTTTTCACAACTGATAAATTAGATACTAAAAAGATAAGATATCAACTTGGATTACCAGCTATCCTGACTAAATTTATATTTATTATTTCTCTTTCAATATTGCTAATATCATCTGTTTCATTTCTATTTGATATATATATATTATTTAATATTTCACATATATCAACATTGTATCCTCTCCTTATTATAATTCCTCTTCTATTCCTAGGTTCTACTATTGGTCTGTTAACAAAATTAAAGTAGTAATTGTTATGAAAATTTCTTAATATTTAATTGTAGTACTATCAAAAATGACTTAATTTAAAGAATATTAAGCAGAACTAATGACTTACACATTAATAAAGTTTAGCTCTGATGATTGTGGAACTTGCCATAGAATGGGACATTACGACTCTTCTGTGACTAAGGAGCTAGGTTGTGACTTTATCAATGTCATGTTGCAGGATACGAATGTATATAGAAAATACCGTAAAATCCTTCTAGCTCAATACCCAAGCAAGGAAGGAATGGGATGGCCCACCTATTTGTTAGTTAATAACATTAACGATGATTTTGAAATTCTCGGTGAAATTAAAGGAGGTATGCAAAAAGCAGATTTTCGGTCAAAGTTGACAAACCTCTTAAAACAAAAAAATTAACTAATCAAACTTTCCTATTTCATTTTTCATCTTCATAAACCAATCCTTTAATTCACTTATCTGCTTTTCTGTTGCTTGTAAGCCCAAACCTCTAACTACTACTTCATTAATATTTGACCCCTTTTTATAAATAAATCTAGTATGCAAATTGCTAGGGATACCATTAAGAAGTAACTTAAAGGCAGATTTCTCCATTTTAGTTTCGAGAAGAATATTTGGTTTTACAAGCTTGATACAACTTATCCCGCACGACTTTGCTAACAACTTTAATTGCATTACTTCAATTAAAGTGATTACAGGTGCTGGTAAAGAGCCATATTTATCTGACCAATTAAGACTCAATTCTATAAGTTTGTTAGAAGTTTCGCAGTCTGTTACAGCTTTGTAGGCTATAATCTTTTCTTCACTGTCAGAAATCCAACTATTTGGGATAAATGCTGTTACTTGTAAATCTATTTTAGTTTCATCGACTTTAGGTATTGTTTGTCCTTGTATATCTGAAATTGCTTCATGTAAAATCTCCATATACATTTCAAAACCTATTGCCTCCATTTGACCACTTTGCTGCATACCTATCAAATTACCAACTCCTCTTATTTCCATGTCTCTCATGGCAAGCTGATAACCGCTACCTAATTCACTAAACTCTTGAATCGCTTTTAATCTACGTATAGCTTTTTGATTAATTAAGACCTCTTTTGGGTAAAGCAGCCAAGCATGTGCCTGAACACCACTTCTACCTACCCGTCCTCTTAATTGATATAGCTGTGAGAGTCCAAAAGAATGAGAGTCTTCAATGATTATAGTATTTACTCGAGGAATATCTAAGCCACTTTCTATAATGGTTGTACACAACATTAAATCAGCTTCTCCATTATTAAAGGCAATCATTGAATTCTCTAAATCTCCTTCATCCATTTGACCATGAGCAATTAGTAAATTAATATTCGGGACCATTGATTTTAATTCTTTCACAATATCTTGTATACCTTCGACTCTCGGTACGACATAAAAGATTTGACCACCTCTGTCAATTTCCTGGCAAATTGCACTTCTTATTGCTTCTTTCTCATATGGTATTAGATGAGTTTTAATAGCTCGCCTTAATGGTGGAGGGGTTGTAATTAGACTAATTTCTCTAACCCCAGAAAGGCTCATATATAAGGTTCGTGGTATTGGTGTTGCTGTAAGAGTTAGAACATCTACATTCGTTTTAAGTTCCTTAATACGTTCTTTCTGACGAACCCCAAATCGTTGCTCCTCATCTATAATTAAAAGACCTAAATCCTTAAATTTAACAGTTTTACCTAATAATTGATGGGTACCAACTATTGCATCTAATTGACCACATTCAAGTTCTTTAATGATATTTTTTCTTTCATTATTAGTTTTAAATCTATTTAATAGTCCAATTTTAATAGGATAAGGAGCAAATCTTTCTGTAATTGTTCTCCAATGCTGTTGAGACAATATTGTTGTAGGGGCTAATAAAGCAACTTGCTTTCCAGCAATAATTGCTTTGAATGCAGCTCTAATGGCAACTTCAGTCTTGCCATATCCAACATCTCCACAAATAAGTCTATCCATAGGCTTGGGACGTTCCATATCGGTTTTAACGTCGCTAACTGCTTTGATTTGATCGGGTGTAGGTTCATATTGAAAAGAATCTTCTAGTTCGCCTTGCCATGGTCCATCAGAAGGAAATTTATATCCCTTGACCTTTTCTCTCTCTGCATACAGTTTTACGAGATCTACTGCTACTTTACTAATAGCTTTTCTAGCTTTTTGGGTAATAGAATTCCAACTACTACCTCCCAACTTATTAACCTTAGGTGATTTGTCTGTAGAAGCTCTGTATCTACTTAAGGATCCAAGTTGATCTGCTGCAACTCTTAAAGTGCCATCTTGATATTCTACAACTAAATAATCTCTACTAACATTATTCATAGCAAATTTTTCAATTTTAATAAATTTACCGATACCATGATTTCTATGAACAACAAAATCTCCTTTTGTAAGTCTACTAGCCTTTATTGACTTACTTACAGCACTTTTACGTCTACGAACGTAACCACTATAACCAAGAAATTGTTGGCCGAAAATTTCCTTATCTGTAAGAATTAGTATTTTCCAGGGAGCAAAGTTAATACCTTCCAACTCTAAGCTAGAAGGACACTTAATAACTGTTGGGGCAAGTAATTTATGATTATCAAACGAAGCATTTATGTCTTTAGTTTTATTAAACTGAAATACATGACAATCATGTTCTTCCAGTAATGCTATAGTTCTAGAAGGTTGTGCTGATAGTATGTATATTGAATATTTTTGAGTTAAGAAGGTATTTATAAACTGAGCAATCCTACCAAATTGATTCGCCATAACTTCAATTTTTTTAGCAGCAATCTCAAATTTATTATTAGAAGAATATTCATTAATAAAATTAGTTGTTTCATAACCAATATATGTATCTAAAGAAGCAAAGTTTAATGCTGCTGACCTTTGAAGATTATTATTTATATTCGAAATATCTAATTGAAGATTGCTTTCAACAGGGGCGATAAGGCTATTATAAGTATCATTCACATGTTCTACCCAAACTTGGGAATGAGTAAAACAATGATTCCTTTCATCAACTAAAACAATAGTATTTTCAGGTAAATAGTCTAAAAGGCATGAAGGTTTCTCCCAGGCAAATCCAAGTAAAATACGAATATATTTAGGTAAATTATCTAGTGAAAGTGAGTCTTTATATGCTTGAGAAAAAAATCTGTCAGATTCTACATTATCTGTATCTCTTAGCTTGTTCCTTATTAGATAACTAAGGTTAGTTGGAGGAATACATATCTTATTAATAGTATCAAGAGATCTTTGAGAAACAGGGTCAAACTCTCTTATTTTATCAATTTCATCCCCATACAACTCAATCCGTATAGGGAACTCATTGCTGACAGGGTAAATATCAATAATATCCCCTCTTCTACTCCAATGACCTTCCTGATCAGTTGTGTTTGTCTTTTTATAACCTATAGAAGTAAGTTGAGTTGAAATAGTCGAACTATTAATTTCAATTCCTTTTTCTAGAAGAATACATTGTTTAACAAATTCTGATTTAGGAGGCAAATGTGGTTGCAAGGCTCTTTCGGTAGTTATGATTACAAAATTGCGATCTCGGGGGTTAATTAAGTCTGTTATAACTTGTATTTGGCCCCAAAGTATCTCTGATGTTGGGTCATTCTGTTCATAAGGGGAAATCTCAGATGTAGGATATAGATGTACAGTTTGACAACCTATTCCTTGGAAGAGAGCATTCCATCTAGATGCTTCTTCTAAAGTAGAGACTACTATTAGCAAAGGATTTTGTTGATGTAATGATATTGAACTAGCTAAAAAAATCTTAGCTGACATGCCTCCACCACTTAATGTTAACCTTTGATCTCTCGACATTCTATTTATCAACTCCTTTGTAATCAGGGAATTAGATAAGTTTTCAATAATTGGTAAGAGAGACATTTTTATATATAAATAAAAGTAAAAAGTTTCTAATTAGTTAGAATGTCTGCTTAACATTAAATTGAATAATAATAACTGTTTAATATCCAATTCAGATCTACTATTTACGTTGAATTTTTCAAAAAGAAAGGTCCTTGCTTTTTCAGTATTCCAATCTAAACTAGATAATAAGTTGTTAGAGGAATTAATTACATAATCCCTCTCAATATATCTATTAATATCTTCTGGATTAGCACCTTCATTAAGTTTTGACAACATTTCTATAGCCAATAGCATCTCATAATGATCAGTAATTCTATTTCTGCTTCTTACGCCTAGGATTTTGCTTAAAAATATATTTTCCGACTCGCGATCCCAGCCAAGGCGTTTGACAATAGTATCTAATTGATCTAATTCTTTGCTCCAGTCTTCAACAGGAACATCATTCTGGGCAACTGGATTTCCTGAATTATGCTGGGGGAGACTAGTCTGATCACCTGATTTAGCAACTTTCTTATATAGAGAGGTTGGATCCTTAAGTTTAGCCCTAGATAAAGGTGTCTCAGGATTTGATTTAAACCTTTCTGTAAGTCTTTTTATAGCGTTATCCTCAGCTTCATATACGGTTGTGCCCTGTCCCAGAGCACTTTCTCTATGACCATTGTCATCTATGCTCACCACCTTCACAATTATCAAATCTTCAATAATATGAACTAGTTCCGAATCATATCCCATGTTTTTACTAAATTTATCTAACCTAAAGTCTGGTTAAATTCAAACATTATTTTACCTCATACTAAGACTGTATTTTCTAATTTATGGACTCTGCGTCATTAAATTTATTTACACCTGTATTAGATGGTATAGATCGATGGGCCCAACTGGCTCCCCTTTTACCAGTGATAGTAGTATTAGAATTAATACTTTCTGCTGATAATGCAGTTGCTCTAGCTTCAATATCAAGAAAATTACGAAATATCAGTCTTCAAAGAAAGGCTTTGAATATAGGTATATCTATATCTCTAATTCTACGAATAATATTGTTATTAACAGCCAATATAGTGATAAAGTATACAATTATCAGAGTAATAGCATCTATATATCTATTTTACTTGGTCATATACTACTTTGTTCAAAAGAAAGACCAAAGTATTAGTGACAAAAACGTAACTACAGAAGATGATAATCATAATACACTTATTTCAACAATACTCCTTCTATCTATTACAGATCTTGCATTCTCGATAGATAGTATTACTACAGCTGTAGCTATTAGTGATCAAATTCTGGTAGTTATCATTGGTACCTTAGTAGGTGTAATTGCTTTAAGGTTTACAGCAGACTTTTTTGTTAAATGGTTGGAAATATACGTTAATTTAGAATCTGCTGGGTATTTGGCTGTAGGACTAGTTGCAGTGAAATTAATTATTGAAACTGTATTTAGAACAAATGATATTACAGATTATAGCTTTTATTTCATACTCATTATTATTTTTATTTGGGGATTCTATACGAAAAAAGAGACATCTTAATAATCTCTTATAAGTAGCCTTCAATATGTAAAAAGAAAATATAGAATTCTGCGAAGCAGTAAATGCGAACTAGGCTTTATAAAGTTGATCTATCTCAGTGACAGATTCTGGGAACGAAGGTTCTCGTCGAATATCCGTTGACCTCCCAAATAATTTAATAGAGCGCTTTGACGAGCTGAAAGTACAATGGGGCTTACGAAGAAGAGGAGCAGTGCTAGAAAGACTACTTGAAGTTGTATTAGGGGATGATAATGATATAGAGCAGGGAAAGCAGGATAATAATTATCTAGATAATAAAAGTAATTTACAAAGTTATTCAGGCATAGTTCAATCAGAGGAGTACAACGAAGAAAATGCAATTGTTCTTATAACTTCATCGGAAATAGAATATAGTGAAGGAGAAATTAAGAACTCAATTCAACCAGAAAATGAACAACCTCTAAAAAAATATGGAAGCGTAAATAGTGGAATTAATCTACCAGGCTTTGTAAGAAAGAAAACAGAAGGTCTTAGAACTAGTCTAGGTAAAAACACTACTAAAGTTATAAATAATGAGCCTATCCTTCATAACGTAAAGAAAGACTATGTGGACAATTGTCTTAAAGAGACTATGAACCATTGGATTTCATTATATGGAAGCAAACCAAAAGAAAACGTTGTAGAGGCAGCAATGATTTGGTTAGCAAGAGATATTTGGTCACATTTGGAAGGGACAGAAAATCTACCTTTTACATGGAAGGCCGCTACATCAGAAATGGAAAAGTTCTGTACTGGCTGGGCAAACCTAGAACCGAAATTTGATCGCATTATCGTTATTGCTGGAGTATTAGAAGACCCGTTTGCAACGGATACTCTAAAAAATAGAATTCCAACATTAGTAAGACGTTTCGTAAATAGCTTTAAGAGACGACAAAATGTGACCTCTTTTCAAACACTAGAGTCAACAATGACAATTCATGGGGCATTAAAATTATTAGATTTGCCAACCACTGCAGGAGCGTCGTTGTCCCTAGCAACTATAAGAGAGGCATATAAATCTAAGGCTGTAACCAATCATCCAGATTCAGGAGGATCAACAGAGATGATGCGCAAGGTAAACGAAGCCTACCAATTGCTTAAAGAACTTTATAGAAAAAAATAAACTACAATCATCTCAGTCTAGTCCCAGAGTAAGACTAGAGATAAGACCAATTCTAGAACCGTAAGATAGGATTGTGAGCAATGCTTATCCCATGGCAGGATTGACGAAATACATTCATCTCTCTCTCAATACCTTATATACAATAAAAGCTTGGGATTAATATCCTGCATTCAATATCACTGATATCAGGATAGACTTATTATGAGTCTAGAATCTGGTCTAATAATAGATTGTTAAGGATGGATTAAATCTTCAAGGCTGGTTGGCTGAAATCGCTCAACTTTTTTATTCGTGGTTAAGATATTAATTCCAAAAACCATATAAAATTAAATGTACAAATATACATAAGGTAGGTCAATACAAATAAAAAAGGATTGCCACCCAAAGTCCACTTTTTGTCCACAGAAAATCTAACTCCTCTAATTGACCGTATTGCAATGATTTATAGGGTTGCGTAACTGTTATAATAACAGTTACTCCCAACTAGTATTCATAGAAAGGATTATCTGCAGAAATTCCTCTCTAGTCTCAGCCTGGTCTATATATTGGTCTCGCTATGAGTACCGTTTGGTATCAAGTAGATTTTATATTTAGCTCAGCAATTCATTCAAGCAAATAAATTGTTCCGCAATTAGTTCAGATAAATTACTTTCTATATGATGCATTTATTTCTCTCCCTAGGCTCAGACTAGACCCAGTTCAAGACCAAATATGGGTCTCTTGTGAGAATAGTGAAACATCTATTTCCTTATTTCGGCATCAAACATATCAGTTAATGCATTCTGTATTTTTGTATGTAGTGGATTTATATCCTTTTCTTTGAGAGTATCCTTTTTATCTCTATAAGTAAGCCTAAAAGCCAAACTAACCTTTCCTTCCCCAATGATGTCGCTTTCAAACCTATCTATCAATTCAGCATTCTCGAGTAAGGGAGAGCCTAATTTTTGAATGTGCTTCGTAATTTTAGAAGACACACAATCTTTAGAGACTATGCACGCTATATCGCGTTGCATGTATGGAACAGTTGGGTATTCCTTAAAGCTTACATTTAATTTATTCTTTCTTGTTGCCGCTTGCAATAACTTTTTCAAATCAATATCAAATATAAAAGTATTGCTATTCAGGCTTAATTTCTTACTTAGTTTTGGATGTATTTGTCCAAAACATCCAAGATTGCGACCTTCCAAAATTAATGTAGAGGCACGTCCTGGATGAAGCCTATCATCGTTTATTAGGGGAATATCCGTTATAGAAAGCTTGAGTCCTTCAAGCAGTTGCGATAATTTCCCTCTTGCTTTGTAATACCCTAGTTCTTTTTGCTTTCCTCCACTTGACCATTTCTCTAAAGTTTGATCTCCGGTCAAGAGGCCGCTCAAAATATCCTTTTCTACAATCATAGAATCCTCTTCAATATATATTTTAGCTATTTCATATATCCAACAAGAGTCTCTTCCTGCATGGATATTTCTTTTAGATATAAGTAAGTGCTCTTCCCATAAATTTAATCGTAAGTGACTTGTTTCTGCTAACAATGGATTTGATATAGGAATAAGAGTCTCATTCTTTTTAGCTCCAACCAGTGAATATGTGACTACTTCATAAAAGCCAAGGTTGGATAAGCTATTGGAAATCAGTCTTAAAACTTTCTGATTAGCTGTTAAGCCACCAGGTAATAGTGGTTCTGGAAGGTTGACATCAAATTTGTCATAACCAACAAGTCTTGCGACCTCTTCAACTAAATCAATTTCTCGGGTTAAATCAAAACATCTATTAGGAGGAACTTTTACATCCCAACCATCTTCATTTGTAGAAACAATACATCCTAATAGCTTTAATGAATCAGTTATTTCATGATCATGAAGTTTCCTTTTAGAATTGTAAATTAGTAAAGATTGATCATTGTTATCAGAATTACTTTTAGATTGTGGTTTATCTTTAATCAGACCTAATAGTTCCTGTAATCGATTCCGACGTAATTTAATACTTTTTATTTTTGATGTAAATTCATTTGTAGTCCACCTACTGCAAAGTTTACATTTAAAAACCTTATCTAACAAATCTATAGCTCTATTACTAGCTTCAATTGTTAACAAGGGTGAAATTCCCTTTTCATAACGGCTACTAGATTCTGTTCGAATACCTATATCTCTAGATGAAATCCTAATAGAGGGCGAAGTAAAAACTGCTGCCTCTAACCAAATATTTTTTGTGTTTAGGTTAACGCCACTATTCAATCCTCCACTAATTCCAGCTATTGCGATAGGTATTCCCCCGCAAGTTATAACAGGAGACTTATCTGATAACAAATGCTTGTTGCCGTCTAATGTTAAAAATTCTTCGTTATTTTTGGCCATTCTGATACCAAAGTCTGAACTTATAGCTTTTCTTCCTAATAGTTTATTCAACAAATCAGCATCAAAGGCATGCAATGGCTGACCATACTCGACCATAACGTAGTTAGTTATATCTATGACAGCATTAATGCTATTTATTCCAGCATTTTTTAATCTATCTTTCAACCAACTAGGAGATGAAAGTCTACCATTTACTCCTTCAATATAATTTATTGTGTATATCTCATTAGAGGAAATAATCCTTTGGTCAATAACATCTGGCTTGAATAACTTGAGTTCGCCCTGATCTTTTATATGGGGACATTGCAAGGAAGAACCTGTGATAGCAGATAATTCTCTTGCTATACCAAGCATAGACATTCCATCTGGTCTATTAGCTGTAATAGCGAAGTCGAGTACAACGTCATTTAAACCAAGCAACTTAGAAGGGTCATCAGTTAAAAGAGGAGTCTCAGATAAGATTTCCTCAATTATCGCAATCCCATCACATTTAGATTGAAGACCTAATTCGTCCAAGGAACAAATCATCCCTTCACTTTGTATTCCTCTAAGTTCACTTGACTTTATTTTAATTCCAAGCTTAGGAAGGAACGCACCTTCTCTAGCTACTAATACATGTATTCCCTCTCTAACATTTGAAGCGCCACAGACGATTTGAAGAATTTGTTCTCCAGCTACAAGTACTTTGCAAACCTTAAGTTTATTAGCGTTCGGGTGGTTGCTAATTTCTTCAATTCGGCCTATAACAATATGTTCAAAACCTTGTGCTAAATCTGTTATATCTTCGACTTCAAACCCAGCTATAGAAAGCGATTCTGCTATTTGCTCGACATTAAAATCGGTACTAACAAGTTCTTTTAACCAGGAGAGAGATACCTTCATTGTCTAGATATGTATGGCATAGATCCTACTTTTAAGCAGTAATTTTTTTGAAATTACAAATAGCTTGTAAAGTCATGGCTTGTTAGCTTATATCTAAAGCGACCTTAAATTCGCATGACCGCAAATAAGGTCCATCGGCATCCATTAACAAAGAGTGCATCGAAAGGCGTTAGAATAGATCTAAACGTTCATGAGGTGTACCATTCTACGCCAAACTAAAGAACAGGACTATTGCAGCTGACAAGTTGTTCAAAAAGTTCTTTCCAGATTTCAAACAAACCACTTCACTTTAGGCTTGTTTGTAAAGCTAAAAACTTGAAAAACATTAATTATGCCTAATTCAGTCTTTAAAAAGAAACTTTCTCCAATCAAGCCAGGGGATCCAATAGATTATAAGGACGTAGAAACCTTGAAAAAATTCATAACGGAACGTGGAAAGATTCTCCCTAGACGAATGACAGGTCTCACCTCAAAGCAACAACGTGATTTAACACTCGCCGTTAAGAGGGCTAGGATAGTCGCATTACTACCTTTTGTTAACCCAGAAGGCTGATATGAACTTTTAATTTTTGAAATTACAAGTTACAGATAGTCCTGTTGCAATGAAACAGAAGAACTCTAATGAATCTCTAGTAGAACAAATTAAGGATATAAAGAATAAGAGTCTAGAACAGATTGATTATAGCCTGAAAGACCTAACAAGTTTAAAAACATACACTATTGATGATATAAGAAGCAAAGAAATTGATGATGCTATTTCGTTAGAATATTTAGACAATAGTTATAGGTTATGGGTTCATATAACAAGTCCCTGTGAATATTTCGATATAGCAAGTCAATTAGATGTATATGCAGAGGAAAGAGCTGCAAGTACTTATTTGGCAACAGAAACCATTTACATGATGCCATATGAAATAATAAGTGATTTGTTATCTCTAAAAAAAGATAGAATCTCTTATGCTATTAGCGTATTTGCTGATTTAAATAGTGATGGCAGCATTAATAATAGTGGAATCTTTAGAACTATAATAAAGCCAAGCCTTAAACTAAGTTATGATGACGCAGATGAAATACTAGATATACAACCAAAAGAAGAATTAGCCCTAGTCAAATTTAAGGAAATTCTAAAGAGAAGACGAAACTGGAGATTAAGAAATGGAGCTATAATTATTGAAGAGCCACAAGGAAAATTTATATTAGAAGGTGAGAAGATAACACACGAAATTATCGAGCCTACAGAGTCTAGGAAGCTTATAAGTGAGTCTATGATTTTATTTGGTACAATAATCGCTAAATATTGTAGATCAAATAACATTAGTATTCCCTTTAGAGTACAAGGAGGTATAAATAAAAATAACGATTCCTATTATACTGGGAATAATAAGCATGTAATAAACTTTATTACAAAGCAAACACTTTCTAAATCTTATATATCTTCAATTGCTGAAAAGCATCATTCTTTAGGTCTTGACGAATATGTACAAGCAACTTCACCTTTAAGAAGATATATAGATATTATAGTACACTTTCAATTAATAAATGACTTAAAGTCTACAAAATTGATGAACCAAGATATTATAAATAATAAAATTAATAATTATACAGTAAAAAATAGACAGATAATTCAGCGTGTAAGGGATAATAATAGAACCATTGCAAACAAATGGTTTCTGAATAATAATAAAATTTGTTGGGCAGCAATATTTTTAAGATGGCTTCATAAACCATTAAATATTGCCCTTATCTACTTTAGTGAATTGGAAATTGATATCGCTTGTAAACTAGATGGCTGTCAAAATGCTGTATTAGGCACAAAACTAGAACTAAAATGTTCAAGTTCAGAACTAAAGAGTGACAAAATCAGCTTTGAGGCTCTTAAGGTATTAGGATGATTATAATGATTGTACTAATTATCATAATAAAATGAATAATTCCTCTAAGCAATCAGTTATATGAATTTTACTGTTACTACACCACTATATTATGTAAATGATAAACCTCATTTAGGAAGTACATACACAACTATTGCTTGTGATGCGTTGGCAAGATTTCAACGCTTGCAAGGTAATGAAGTCAATTTTGTAACGGGGCTCGATGAGCATGGTCAAAAGATTCAACTTACAGCTGAATCAAATAAAATAAGTCCTTTGGATCACTGTAATAAAGTTGCTAATTTATATATTGATTTATGGAAAGAGTGGGATATAAGTAACAACAGGTTTATTCGGACAACATCATCAAGACATAGTCTTCTTGTCAATCAATTCTTTGAAAGAGTGAAGGATTCTGGGGATATAGTCCTTGGGAATCAAAGAGGTTGGTATTGCATTGGTTGTGAGGAATATAAAGACGAACCCCAGCAAAGTATAAAACCAATCTGTCCATTGCACTTGAAAGAACTTGAATGGAGAGATGAGGAGAATTTATTCTTTAAGCTCTCAAATTACCAGAGTAAAGTTGAGTCTTTAGTCAGCAAACCAGATTTTGTACAGCCAGATTCTCGAAGAAATGAGATAATTAATTTTGTATCTCAGGGTCTCAGAGACTTTTCAATCTCACGCACAAATGTTAAGTGGGGCATACCGGTACCTGGCTATAAAGGCCATACTTTCTACGTTTGGTTTGATGCCCTTTTAGGCTATTTGAGCTCATTGGTTACTACAGAAACGGAAATAGATATTGCTAGCCTTAATGAATTAGGCTGGCCAGCAAATATCCATGTAATTGGTAAGGATATTCTGAGATTTCACGCAGTATATTGGCCAGCGATGCTTATGTCAGCCGGTTTAGATATACCAAAAAAAATATTTGGCCATGGATTTCTCACTAGGGAAGGACAAAAAATGGGTAAAAGTCTAGGGAATGTTCTAGACCCACACTTACTTCTTGAACAATATGGAAAAGATCCTATTAGGTGGTATTTATTAAGTGATTTTAAATTTGGACAAGACGGAGATTTTCAAAAGCAAAGGTTTATGGACTTAGTTAATAATGATCTTGCTAATGTTATTGGCAACTTATTAAATAGAACATCTAGTATGTCTAGAAAATGGTTTGATAATACTACACCCACTTTATATTATAACGATAAGTCTAATCTACAGAACCTATCCTCTCAAGCGATTAGTAAAACAATAGAAGCCTATGAAAAATTGGATTTCAAATATGCATGTGAGAGTATTTTACAATTAGCTAATGAAGCAAACTTGTATTTGAGTGAAGAGCAACCATGGAAATCAATAAAGGACCCACTTAAAAGAGATATAGTAGCTACTCAAATATACGCTGTTCTTGAAACATGTAGGATAATAGGATTACTACTACAGCCGGTTATCCCTGAAACGAGTGAGAGTATTCTTAAGCAATTAGGTTATTCAGAAGTACCAAGTATTTGGACTAAAGAACTAGTTTGGGGATTATTAGTTAAAGGGAAGGAACTACCGATACCTAAACCTATTATCAATAAAATCGATTTTTAACAATGGATAGACTTAGTTCACTTAATAAACTTATCCAAATACCATTAGTGATTATATTAGTATTTCCTAGTTATAGCTGTAGGACTAAAGACCTTGTTAAAGACAATACACTATATGAAATGAAGAGTTTTACATTAGATCAAACTAGTGATAAAGGGGAAAAGTTGTTTAACCTTAAAAGTCCTAAAGCATTTATTGATAATGTTGATAAAATAATAAATACAAATAAAACTGATATTACTTTATTCGAACTAGATCAACCTACCTATAAAATAGACGCTGACAAATCGAAAATTAAAATGAAAGGAGATCATATAATACTTAATGGTAATGTTGTTATGAAAAAACTGAAGCAACAGAAGATAAGAGTTACAGCAGATCAAGTAGATTGGTACTCCGAAACATCATTTATAAAGTTTTCTGGTAATGTTACTGGAGAATTTAAAAATAGTACAATAAAATCAAAAGAAGCAAATTATTATTTAGATAAACAAGAATTACACTTTGAGGATTTAACTGACTTCTTCGTTATTGATCAAGAACGTAAGAGAAAATATTTCAAGGTAGAAGCGAAAAAAGCATTATGGGACGGAAATTCAGGTATTTTTGAGTTTTTAAATAATGGAGAATCAATAAACAGTAAGGTATTAATAAAAAATTAATATCAATCATTCATCACATTTGCTATAAGTTTCTGAGACCATCCTTCTATCCATTTTTCATCTGATTTAGTAAAACACCTTGCCTTCCAACCACCAATAATAAGAAACCCATTCTGTGCTAAGGGATAAATTAAAACTGAGGGTAGGTTTGGTAATACAGGATCAAATTCTGAACTTCCTGGGTAAAACCTTGTATTTACTAGTGAAACTAATAATTGTTCCCTTTGGGCTCTAAGACATATATCCTTTGGGACAAATTTAATATGTGAAATCAAGCCTCTTCGTAATATTGTATCTCCTTCCCAATAAATCAAAATAGTAGATGCAGCCGTTGCTGTTAAAAGCATTTGACTGCCCCAGGCTAACTCGAGCTTCTGAGATGTCGTGAGATCTTTTTCAAGGAAAAAGCCCTCTACCCCTTGTAAATCCTCCCTCGTAATTTTCTTGGGGTTAATTTCAGACCACGTTATTCCAATTAAGAGGATTATTACTGAAGCAAGGGCGGATAAGACTTCTGATCTTTGAAGTGATGGGGTTATCCTAGAGATAGAAAAAAAATTGGCAATATTAAGGAGAGAAAAGATAATGCCTAGACTAATAATAATGTTTCTACTCATAGTTTATTAATTAAATAAATATCGATGCCTAGTATTCTTGTGAATTAATTATAACAAATCCTTCGTGGTAGGTTAGTACAATCTTAATTTTATAGACAAAATTGCCTGTTAATGCGAAAATAGGGGTAATCGACCTATAGCTCTGTGATTAATCAAAAACTACTTTTACAAATTCTATCAATATGTTTAGTGGGATTCATTATCATGATGAATCCTACAATTTCAATAGCAAACGACCTATCTTTCTCTTCGCCACTACCTAATAATACTCTCTTAGCATCACTTAAGTATGAGGCAAAGGAAAACACTTCATTAGAAAATCCAATACTAGATCCAAATTTTAATACGCTAAGAAATAAAGATATGAATAAAGGACAAGCCGTTATATTAGTAGGAGGAATACTACTTATAGCTGTATTGGCTCCATTAGTTACCTGGTGGTATTTCTCTAATTAACTACATAGTAATTTGAAATACCTATACAAGAAAGGTGTAGTTCATGTCACAGGGCCTGCTAGGAGTGGAAAGAGTAGATTTGCAGAAAATTTTCTTAAAAACTTAGACAAAGTAGCTTATATAGCAACATATCCAAAAATAGAAGATGATATCGAGTGGAAATTACGTATAGAAAAACATAAAAAACGTAGGCCAAAGGATTGGCTACTATTTGAAAACTACAATGATATCAATGATATTTTACTCAATGAAAACGGGCAATATAATTTCCTAATTGATTCACTTGGTGGCATAGTTTTTAGCTGTCTAGATAGAGATGCAAAATACTGGGAAAAAATTACATGTCAATTCATGGAGTTAATTTTTTCATATCAAAAATTAATAATAATAGTCAGTGAGCAAGTAGGCTGGGGTATCTCACCTCCAAGTAAAGAAGGTAATTTGTTTAGAGATAGATTAGGTTCATTATCTGAAAGTATTTCATCGAAGGCTGAAGACAATTGGCTAGTTGTTAACGGAAGGGCATTAAATCTTAATGAGTATAGTATTAAAATAGAATGAGTAGTATTCGTATAGCACTTTATGAGCCAAGGATACCTCAGAATACTGGTAACATTGGCAGAACATGTGCTGCTTTTAAAATACCATTAGACCTAATATGTCCACTTGGTTTTTCACTTGATAGTAGGTATCTTAAAAGAGCTGGATTAGATTATTGGGATTATATAGATCTTAATATTCATAAAGATTTTAAAACATTTTATAAATCAATCCCAGGAAGAAGGTTAATAGGATTCAGCAAGACTGGAGAAACTAAACTTCAAAAGCTGTTATTTGTTCAAAATGATGTACTCCTTTTTGGAAGAGAGGATATAGGACTGCCAAATAACGTTAGAAGTCATTGTGACGTACTAACCTCTATACCTATGCCTGGTGAAGCTAACAGTGAAGGGAAAAATGGAGTAAGAAGTCTAAACCTTTCATCAGCTTGTGCTATTGGCGCGTATTCAGCCTTATTTGCGATTAAAGGTAAGACCCTTTAATTTTGATTGAATTAAAAAAAATAGTTGATTCAGAATTTTCTTCTATAACCATTCAAAAAATTTAATAAATAAATTAAATCATACTGTTTTCAAAAAATACAAAAGAAGGAAGGGCAGAAGCTACTAAAGGTAATTCAGCATAATAGGGATTGAACAATGTCTTATGAGATTGCGATAATTTGCATGAGTACAAAATGCTTGGTGATGCACCGGGTAGTGATTAGAATATAGTAGGAACATTCATCGATAAAAATCACCTGTAAGCTTTGTAGTATTACGGGGACTCAAATCCATGAGATTCCTTCTGTCAGTGTAGCTCAGCTGGTTAGAGCACAGCATTCATAACGCTGAGGTCGGGAGTTCAAGTCTCCCCACTGACACTTTATTCATACTTTTAATTTCCTTGATAAGGAATGAGTTTATTCCAAAGCTAGGTTTAGAAGAAAATTAAATATGATCAAGAATTATTTATTAAAGCCATCTTAACTCAAATGAAGTCTTTTCTCTACTCTTCTTCTCTTAGTAGAAGATAGCTATAATATATTTAGTATCTATACCTGTAAATCTACTATAAGGCTCTTATATATTAACTATTTTTGTATACTTTTCAGAGTATATTTAGCTTACCTAAGATCTATATCATTAAGCCTTTCTATAAAGGTTTTATTTATTTCCTTTTCTCCCAGTAATATTTGATCATCTTGATTCTGATATTGATCTATATTATTCAAGTTACAACGGTAAGTAGAATGTGAATCTTTTTTTTCTGGCTTATCTTCAGAAGTAGTTCTACTATTACTACTTTCTATATTGTTATTATAAAGAGTAGTATATGATTTTTCATTAGCTGTTAAATGACTTTTATTGTTTATGATAGACTGCTTTTCTTTAGATTTATAATTCGTTTGCTGCTTGTTATCCTTATGATTTGACCTTTTTATAGGGTAAGCTTTTAATTCTGACTTTAATTGAGATAAAAGCCTAAAATGAGATAGTGAATTATATTTTCTTAAAATAGAATTGTCCCAAAAAGAATTTGGCATCACTTTGTTTTTTATGATATAAAGATTTTAAAGCATAAGGTATTTCATAAGGACATTGTCTAGTTGTATGATGAAAGACAACTAGTCCTATAACCTTGGACTGAAAACCTCTGGTTTAACCTACAACAAATCACACGTTTAAAACATTATGTCTAACGAATGTATCCAAGTTGGTCAGAAAGCCCCAGATTTCTCAGCTACTGCAGTAATTGACCAAGAGTTTAAAGACATTAAACTAACTGACTACAAAGGGAAGTGGGTAGTACTTTTCTTTTACCCTCTTGATTTTACTTTTGTTTGCCCAACTGAGATAACAGCCTTTAGTGACAGGTATTCTGATTTCTCTTCTAAAAATACGGAGATACTAGGCGTTTCAGTCGATAGCAAATTCAGTCATCTAGCTTGGATCCAAACACCTAGGAATCAGGGAGGTATCGGAGATATAAACTACCCGCTAGTCTCAGACTTGAAAAGAGAAATTTGCTCTGCATACAATGTCTTAAATGAAGATGGTGAAGCTGATAGAGGCCTATACCTTATAAACCCTGAAGGAATTATTATGCATTGCACTATTAATAAGGCTCCGGTAGGAAGAAATGTAGATGAAACATTACGCACTCTCCAAGGCTATCAATATGTTGCTTCTAATCCTGACGAGGTATGTCCTGCCAACTGGACTCCAGGTGACAAAACAATGCTTGAAGACCCAGAAGGAAGCAAAGAATATTTTTCAAGCTTATAAGCCTTTAGTTCCCATTAGTCCAAAATAATACATAAAAATAGCTGGCAGTAAAACCAAGCCTTTAAAAAAATGATTTAAATATACCCTTTGAAGTTTAATGCAATACCAATCAGATATTGAGTCAAAGTTAATAAAGTACCTATATATTGCATAGATTAAATTAAATGTAAAAAAAGCCGTAAATGTACAAATAGGTTGAATTAAGAACGATATATTTAAACTTTCTATAGAGTTTTGATGAGCTAAGATGTGAAAATTTGTATTTACAGTCCAAAATCTCATATAAGTAATAATAAAAATAATATAAGAAAGAATTAAAGGTATGTTCGAAAGCCTCTTGAATATACTAAATATAAAAAGAATAATAAATAAAATAAAATGAACTAAAATGCTTAAGGAGTAATAGTTTAAAAAGGGTATATTGATACTATTATTTAATGTGTAATCTGAAAATGAAAAAATTAATAAGTTAAACAAATATGAAAATGATAGATAAATAGATAAAGACAAAGATATTAATAATATGTTAAATGAGTTGCTACTTATCAACTTTTTAGTAGGTTTGTTATTGATTTTGTTGTTTAAAAGAACATTCCAATCTAAATTCCATTTATACAAATATAATGATGTTAATAATATAAAAAAAAGCGTGATGGCAAATGATAATAAATGATATTGATGAAATGAATTTGCTATATTATGAGATAGTTTAATAGTTTCAGATGTAGATAAACCTAAGACAAAGCAAGTAAGCAATAGATACGGATAGTTATATTCTGAACTAATAAACCTGAGGAACATATAAATATTTACTTAGAGGGAGTTTGCTTACGATCTATATCAACAATGTGAATAAATTTATCATAACTTAGGGTCTCAACTTCTAGGAGTTCCTCGGCTAATAGATCCATTTTATTCATTAATGGTTTTAGAAGTTCAATTGCTTTACTCATGGCAGTATTGATTAGTGAAACAATCTCTTTATCTATAGCATGTATAGTTTTTTGAGCTATAGGCTTAGATGATCGGACTAAGGCGCCAGATAAAAATGTTGATCTTTCATTTAAATCTAATGAAACGGGTCCTAAAGTAGAAAAACCATATTTTGTGACCATCTCTCTTGCTAATAATGTTGCTTCTTGAATATCATTTATTGAAACTTGAGTGATCTCATTCTTACCGAAAACTATAAGTTCAGCTGCTCTACCCCCTAATGCTCTAATTAACCTTGACAAAAGATAACCTTTTGTAATTAGTCCGCTATCTATAATTTCCTCGTCTGGAGTGAATCTAGTAAAACCAGATATACCTCGTGCATTAGGCAGTATGGAAATTTTATCAATCTTTTCCGTAGAAGGTAAAGAATAAGCTACTAAAGCTCTTCCAGCCTCATGATAGGCAAGTACAATTTTATTTTTTGAATCACTTAATGGAGATTTCATTGGTCCCAATGACAATTTGTCTAGGGCTTCATTGAGTTCATTATTGCTAATTCTATTTTTGTTTTTTCTAGCTGCTAATATTGCTGCTTCGTTCAAAAGATTACTTAAGTCGGCACCTGAGAAACCAGAGGTTTTAAGGGCCAGTGGAGCTAAGGTAATATCAGGTTCTAACGGTTTAGTTCTTGCATGTACAGAAAGTATATCTAGTCGTCCTTGCCTATCTGGCAAAGGAATATCTATAGTTCGATCAAAGCGTCCTGGCCTTGTCAAGGCAGTATCCAATACGTCAGGTCTATTAGTTGCAGCGATAATAATGACTCCTGAATTATCAGCAAAACCATCAATTTCAGTAAGCAATTGATTTAATGTCTGTTCTCTTTCATCATTGCCTCCTCCTATCCCTTCTCCACGTTGTCTGCCAATTGCATCTATTTCATCTATGAAAATAATGGACGGAGAATTAGCTAAAGCTTTTTTAAATAAACCTCTTACTCTACTTGCTCCTACTCCAACAAATAATTCAACAAATTCAGATGCTGAAATGGAAAAGAAAGGTACATTTGCTTCTCCAGCGATAGCTCTAGCTAGTAAGGTTTTCCCTGTACCAGGTGGGCCTACTAATAAAAAACCTTTAGGCAATTTTGCCCCAATTTTCTCAAAAACCTCAGGAGATTTTAGGAAGCTAACAATTTCTTTTATTTCAATTAGTGCCTCTGATATTCCAGCAACATCATGGAATCGTGTATTTAAATGATTAGGTTCATCTATTGAGTCCTTTGAATTTAGGAATCCGAAAGTTTTATTGGCAATATTAGAAGATCTGCGAATTAATAAAGTTATTGCGATAAAAAAGATAAAAAAAATACTTAAGCTTCCAAATAAGGAGGCTAAAGCTTGTTCCTGCCTTAGATCCTTGACTGTTAAAATAGTATTATTTTCTTGAGCTAGTCGTAATATCCTTTGGTCATTTGGCAAAACAGAAACTTTGGCGCTTGAACCATCGTTGTAAGTTACTACTACCTCTCTTCGAGCAGGTATATACACAAGAGATTCTATATTACCTGAGGAGATATCTTTTAAAAGGTTGCTGTAGCTTGACATTGCAGATGTGACTTACATCGATTTAAAGAATGATTGAACTCTAATAATTCTATTATATATCTAATCTTATAATTAGCTAAACAAACAAAGAATTAGAGATAAGCCACAAAATACATTACAAACAAGATAAGGTATTGACTAAATGGCTAATTGCAATGGATTATAGAAGATTGGTACAAAGTACAAAGCTATGGCAGTTCCAAAAAAGAAAAAATCTAAAGGCAAAAGGAACCAACGTCATGCCGTTTGGAAATCAAAGGCTGGGTTAGCCGCACAAAAAGCATTATCTCTAGGAAAATCTGTTCTAACTGGCAGGGCTCAAGGATTTGTATATCCGATGGATGAGAAAGAAGATGAAGATGAATAGAATAAAAAACTTGGCAAATAGAGTCACGATCCCAATTTAAAGGCTTCTAGCACAATCGCATAAGTGATACCTATACGAAAATTATCAAGTGAAATCAAAAATATTGAGCTACTCTTACTAAATCGTGATTTCAAACGAATAAGAATTTCAATAAATAAAACCAGAATAGCAACAACAAAAATTCTTTGGCCGGATTCCTGCAGGTAATATGGTGCAAGACTACTAGCAATGTAGAAACCTATTAATAAACTTAGCAAGCTAAGAGCTCTTATTTTCCAGGGACCTAGAAAATAGTTAAAAGCAAAACTGCGAATACCTGATGATAATTCATTATAATTTGTATTGTGTTTAACCATGATCTTAATTAAGCAAAGAAGATAATAATTGAAAATTAATAGTGCTTGCTTTATATGAACCAGAAAAGAATTTGTTCGGTTTATTATAGTCTCCTAAATGGTCAACCACTAGTTCGGCACTAAAAAAACTACTTGAAGGTTCCTTGATCCATGGAGAGAGTGAAACAAGGCATCTTAAGCCAGCTGACTTGGCTGCTGTCAATCCTTCTAATGAATCCTCAATAGCTAAACAATTTTTTGGGAGTGAACCGGATAATTCAATAGCTTTTAAATAACTTTCAGGATCTGGTTTTACGGTATTAACAATGTCAGAGCTTATCAAACCATCAAATGGATATCGATGACTATCAAAGGAAGAATTTATAAGGGTTTCAGCAGATTTATGGCTACTACTAGTAACTATATATTGTTGAATTCTTTTATCCATAAGTTCATTAATTAGACGATTTACTCCTGTACGATTTTGAATAGAACCTGATATAACCAATTCTTTATAATAATTTGTTTTTGTAGAATGAATTTCGTTTATAAGACTTTTGGATAAATCTAATCCCTTTATTCGAGAATATTGACTTATTCTATTCTTACCACCAGGATAAACCAACAAATCTATATATTCCTTTTTACTCCAATGCCAATCTAAAGAATGAGAGCTAAATGCTTTATTAAAAGCTATTCTATGTCCAAATAGCTCCGTATCTGCTATAGTACCATCTAAATCCCAGAAAACAGTTTCTAATTTGTTCATCATTAATTCTATAATGAAACAATATTACTTAAATATATAGTTAACTTATCTCAAGACAATTGAAAAGACAAGAATTTAACTGGCAAACACCAACAGAAATTGAATCTACTTTTACAATACCTTATGAATTCCCAAGGCAAATTCAGGAAGTCCTTATTAGAAGAGGTATATCGGACTTAGAAGATTTTAAACAATATATCGAACCTGCTAAACTACCAAATCCAAATAAGCATTTTAAAGACCTTGAGAAGGCAACTAAACGGATAATAAATGCTCGTCAAAATAAAGAGAAAATTGCAATATGCGGAGATTATGATGCAGATGGCATGACAAGTACAGCATTATTAGTAGATTATTTTAGAAAGATAGATATTAATGTTACACCAATAATCCCATCACGTAAAGATGATGGCTATGGGATAAATGAGTCAATAATAAATCGTATAAATCAATCTAATATAAAATTAGTAATTACAGTAGATAATGGAGTTTCAGCATCTGGAGCATTACTACTAGCTAAAGAGAATGAGATAGATGTTATTGTCACAGATCATCATATAATAAAGGAAGATCTTCCATCTATATTTTCCTTAATTCATCCAAGCAAAACACCTGACGAGTCTCCATATAAATTTCTTGCGGGAGTTGGCTTAGCATATTTATTAGCTGAATCAATAGCACAGAAGACATCAACAGAATACCAACTTGGATTTGCCAGAGATCTTTTTTGTATTGGAACAATAGCTGATATGGCAACATTAAAAGGAGCGAATAGATACTGGTTAAAGAAATGGATGAAACATTTAAAAAATACTGATTCGTATGGTTTACAAGGGCTAATAGGCAAATCAAAATTAAAAAATAAGATAATTACTTCAGAAGATATAGCTTTTCAACTAGCACCAAGAATAAATTCAGTAGGTAGGATAAGTGAACCAAGTTTAATCCTGGAATTATTTCTTGAATCCAAGAAGGAAAAGGCGGATAAACTCGCAACTGAAGTGGAGAAAATTAATAAAGAGCGAAAATTACTATGCAAAACTACAGCCAATGAAGCAATTGATATTCTAGAGAAAGATAATTTGAAGTTAAATTCATTTATACTTCTTGCTCAATCACATTGGCATCAAGGGGTAATAGGTATAGTAGCCGCAAGAATAATGGAAAGGTATAATCGGCCGACTGCAATCCTTACTAGTGATAGTAATGGAACCTTAAGAGCTTCTGTAAGGGCTCCCAAAGGTTTTAATGTGTTTGAAGCTCTAGATAAATGCAAACTTTATCTAGAAAAATATGGCGGTCATGCCGCAGCTGGAGGTTTCACGGTAAAAGCCGAAAATATATCTAATTTAGAGAAAGATCTGAATAGTCACGCTGAAAGTTGGCTCATATCAAACACAAAAAGAGTAATTAAACCAGATTCATATATAAAACTCTGTGAAATAACAAAAGATTTTTGCATAAAAATACAAGAACTTGAGCCATTTGGACAAGGCAATTCGAAGCCAATTTTCTGGACTAGGGGCTGCAATGTACTAAGAAATCAATACCTATACGGTGGATGTCAAAAGATAGAGATAGAGCAAGGAAAAACTATATTTGAAGCAATAAATTGGAATAATAGTTTAGCAGTTAATTTGCCTAAAAAAATTGATATAGCTTTTTACATTGATTATGATAAGTTAATAGAAGAGGACAAATTGCAAATAACATTGTGCGGAATAAAAGAATACAAAAATATAGAATCCTTTAATATAAACAATAGGAGGTATAAATGTAGTAAAACCAACGAGGGTGGATTATTGATTGAGAATGAAAAAGGAGAAGAGCTTACCTTTACAAATAGGTGTAATTATAATGAAATAGACAATAGCTATATTAAGAGTTTAGTTTATACATCTATATCTATACTAGGTTTGTAGTATATAAAGCAATTATTTATTATAAAAAGAGTACCTGATATTAGTGGCCTTTTTAAAACTTATTTGAATTTTAAATCAATTAGCCCTATCTTCTGTAAAAAATTAGAGCGATGATAGCTGGTCCTGAAAGAGCTACAGCAACAAAAGGAAGTAAATTTCCCATTTTTGTATAAGGATTGAATTTATAATAAAATTATATACGACTGAAGGGATGGCTGAAGATGAATTATATTTTTTGTAATTTCATCATGAAATCCCCACGAATACTGAGTTCTCGGAGATAGAGAATGAAACCAAAAGCTCATAAATGGTCGTGCATTGCAAATTGTGGCGCATGTTGCAGACTGGCTCCCGAGGAACGAAGTGAAGCAGTACAAGCACTTTCTACTGCTGAAGAAGAAGAATATTTCAGAATGGTTGGTAATGATGGCTGGTGCCGTCATTACGATAAGGCAAATAGAAAATGTACTATTTATGATGAACGACCCAGTTTCTGTAAAGTAGAAAATTTCTCAAAGTTCTTCGAATTAAATCAATATACAACCGATTATCTAGCAATAAAATCATGTAAAGAGAATATACGTTCAATCTATGGAGGAAAAAGTACAGTACTTAAACGGTTCCAGAGGAACCTAGATAAAACAAATAAATAAACATCATGAATACTCTTAATGCTAATAAAAATGAAAAAAAGCAAGATGAAAAGTTTGCCATAACACTCATTACTACATTCTCAACTGTATTCATTGCTGAACTAGGAGACAAAACACAGGTTGCAACTTTATTATTATCAGCAGAATCTGGGCATCCATTAATTGTCTTTATTGGAGCTGCTTTAGCACTAATTATATCCAGTTTATTGGGTGTACTTCTTGGCAAATACATTTCTAATAGGATACCAAGTAATGTATTTGAACTGTTATCTGGTACGCTGATGATATTAATAGGTTTTTGGTTATTAATAGATACTTTTCTCTTTAAAAGCTCACCTTTTGATCTTCTATGAAAATTATAGATCCCATACTACTCTCAACATTTACTACTATTTTGCTGGCTGAGTTGGGAGACAAGACTCAAATTGCGACAGTTGCCATGAGTGGAAAAAGTAATAAGCCTTTAGCTGTATTCATAGGTTCATCCACCGCGCTAGTTCTAGCATGCCTACTAGGAACACTAGCCGGGGGTTCCATCTCAAATTTCATTCCTACAGTTCTGTTAAAAGCCCTTGCAGCAGTAGGGTTTTTATATATTGGAGTAATTTTGGTGATTAGTTCAACAAAGCAAGTAAACGAATAATTTTATGAGTACCAAGAATCACATCACTTTATAGCTACTCAATGTATCTATATTTTATGTGCATTTTGAAATATAATTTTCACTATAGATTACATATAAGTTACCACCACTCTTAATTGATCATGCTTTCGGTAGCCAAAATTCTAGAACTGCTACCCAATGAACGGGGTATAGAGGTCAATAAGCTTGAGAAAATGCTCAAGCTTTCCAAAAAAACTGAAAAGCATCAGTTAGAGATAGGTCTGAATGCTTTAGCTAAAATAGGACTTATCGAAAAAGAAGCTGACAACTCAATAAGAACCGGAATAGTAGAGAATGCAATATCAGGCTTTATTAGATGTAGTAGCAAAGGTTATTGTTTTCTTGTAAGAGACGATGGTCAAGACGACATATACATTAGAGAACAATATTTAAATCATGCATGGCATGGAGATAAAGTATTAGTGAAAGTATTACGTGAAGCAATAAAGAGAAGATCTCCTGAAGGCTCTGTTATATGTGTACTAGAAAGATATAATCAATCTGTACTTTCAACAATTGAATTAATTGATAATGAACTAATAGCAAATCCCTTGGATGAAAGAATACTAGCCAAAATTTCTCTTACACCAAACAGTGAACTTAAAAAAGAAATATTAGAAACAAATAATATATATGAAGTTAAGATAAATAAATATCCAATCGGACAATATAAAGCCAGTGGATCAATAGTTAAAACATTAAGTCTTGAATCTGGTTACCAAGGTGATATTGAGATAATAAAAGCAAAAAATAATATACCTATAGATCAGGATCATACTAAAATATCAATAAAATCCCCATCAACTAAAAATAGAAAAGACTTCACCGACCAAGACTGTTTAATATATACAAGTTGGGTCTCTAAGAAAAGCCCAAGCTTATTATGTATATATACAGAGCCATTTAATGGAGGATCTAAAATATATATCCATGTTCCTACAATTGCGGAAAGAATTGGTGCTAACAGTAAATTACATAAAATACTTGAATCGAAAGCGGAAACTCTTTTTCTTGGGGATAGTTGGGTGAACCTGCTTACTGAGGACTTACAAAAAGTATCAGGTTTTACTACAGAAAAAAGTAACGAAGCAATAACACTAGAATTACATATAGATAAAGATGGTAACTTCCTAGAATGGCAATTCCACCTTTCGAAAATTCAACCAAAAGCAATTATTAATGATGAACAACTCGAATTAATTTCAAAAAGAAAGCCATCCTCTAGAACTACACCTTTAAAACTTAAACCTATCAAGGCTTTCATAAATCAAGTAGAGACGACAGCTTTTACCAGTAAAATATTAAATACAAAACTTTATAGTATAGGATCTATAAGTATAGAATCCAGTAATATCAATCACGAAAAATTAAAGGATAATCTATATATCAATCCAGGCATATCATATAAAGCATGGACACCTAAATTAGATCTGTCACAAGCAAATTCAATAGTTAATGTTTTTACTCGTATAGCTAATATAATTTGGAATAGGCATCACACTTCACTTAATCTGCCAGGTATTTCTCTCTCAAGCAAAAATATAGATACTAATCAACTTAATGAAATAGTAAAATCTGCAATAATATTGAATGCAAAAGTCGAGTTAAATGAAGAAGGTATAACTAGTCTTCCTGACTTTGTTGAATCAATTTCTACTATAGAAAATAGAAGTATTATTGAAAAGGCACTCAAAAGCTCTCTACCATTAAAACAGTTTTATTTATATGAGCCCATAAGCTCTAGTACTATAAACAAATCATCTAATTCAAGTAATGATCCATTGGAAGAGTCACCATGGTCTTCGCCATTTATGTCATATAGTGATATTGTTAACCAACATGTAATTTTTAGTTTACTATCAGAGGCTAAATCAAAACCCAGAACAAAAGAAAAGACCCTCTTTGGTCAGAAAGGAGTTCATCAATCCATAGATTGGGAGTTTTTTAGCCAAATACAAATAACATCCTTTAATAAACTATTAAACAATAGAACAGTAAGAATTCTAAATTCTTCGGCTAAAAGGTCAAACTCATTTTTTATAGATTTACTTTCAATGATAGAAACAAGATCTATAGAAAGTAAAATAGGGGTAACATTAGATGGACTGGTAACTGGGGTTCAAAGTTATGGCTTCTTCGTAGAAATTGATTCTTACCAGATTGAAGGTTTAGTACATGTTAGCTCTCTAGATGATGACTGGTATGAATATAGGTCTAGGCAAAACATGTTAATAGGCAGAAAAAGTAAAAAGACATATCAAATTGGAGATAAAGTAAAAATAAAAGTTCTCAGTGTTGATCTTCTAAAAAATCAAATAGATTTAGATGTTGATCTCAAATATTCTAATCAATTAGATCTCACTAAAAAATAAATCTAGCGTTATGATATTAAGTTAATGTATAAATTAGTTTTTGCAATTACAGGTGCTTCTGCTCAACCTTTAGCTGAAAGAGCTTTAGAGCTATTATTAAATAATAACATAGATTTACATCTAATTATTAGTAAAGGTGCCTATGAAGTATGGAGTTCAGAACTAAAAGTAACATTGCCTATAGATCCAATCAAGCAAGCTGAATTTTTTCGTAAAAGAATAAATACTAACAAAGGTAGTTTAACTTGTTATAAATGGAATGATAATGCAGCTTCAATAGCAAGTGGAAGTGTAAAAACTGATGGTATGGTGATTCTTCCTTGTACAATGGGTACTATTGGAAGGATAACTAATTGCTTCTCATTAAATTTAATAGAAAGATGTGCTGATGTTCATCTAAAAGAGAGACGAAAACTCGTAATTTCACCCAGAGAAAGTCCTTTTAACATAATCCATTTAAGAAATATGCTTTCATTAGCAGAAGCAGGAGCAGATATAGTTCCTTGTATACCAGCATGGTATGGAAAGCCTACATCACTCGAAGATATGGTTGATTTTATGGTAGTTAGATTATTTGATAGCTTTAATTTAAATCTGAAACCAATAACAAGATGGAAGGATTCAAATTATGAGTAATTTAAAACAAATTACATTAACAATAACTCTATTGCCATTAATATTTCTTTTGATAGTGTCTGGAATTAATTTAGAAAAAAAATCTAAACTTAGAATACTAATATGGACTACTCCAGAGATATCAATTGGTACGTCAATAGCAATTACAAGTTCTTTGAGTTTTATCGTAGGGATACTACCTTACTTACTTTTGATTGATCCAAAAATAAAAAAACGGAGAAAAGTAAAACTTACACAAAAGGATATTTACTCAAGTCAGGTTTATGAAAGTGATGATATAGAGGAAAAGACAGACTTGCATAATGTAAATGAAAACGAAATTAATTATATAGAAAGGGATGTCAGAGACCCTTTGCCAACTGTATCTGTTTCATATCGAGTGCTAAATCAACCTAGCAAACAAAATGCTAAAGATGTTAGTAGTTCTTCAAGTCTATATGAAGAGGAATCAAAACTTAAATCAGCTCAACCCTGTAATTATTCAGATTCAACAAATAGTTCAGATAACGATTGGAATAATGAACTCGATAACAATTGGTGACTTATTGTTTACATTGTAAAATAGAGATTTACAGCCTATAATCTAACTAGCAAAAAGATTTACCTTGGAAGAAAGCAAAGGCAACGAATTAATCAATAACAATGTCCCACAAGGTAAAGATATTAACATCTCTCCTGACGAGAAAAAAATAAAGCCCCCTAAGCTTGAAGACAAGCCATTCGAGGATTTTATTAAGGATGATTTTATTCCTGGGCTCCAGTCATCTTTGAAGAAACATGGCTTAGACAACTCAACTATTGTCTTAAAAGAGGGAGAAAGACCTGTAACAGGAGGCACTTGCTGGCAAGTTGAAGCTAGCCTTCCTCAAGGTAGAAAATTTTGGGTTTGTTTCTCTAGCAATAAACTTTCAGCTCAAAAGTATTTTTCACTTGCAGAATCAGGAAATCAGCCAAGCCTCCTTGAATCCTTCCTCATTGACGAAAGGAAAATCACACTCCCACTACTGATCTCACGAACTCTACAAAGATTAAATGGTCAGAAGTGGCTCGGCAAAAACTAGTCTCTCATTAGGATTTATGCTATATGACAAAATCAACTCACATGAGCTTGTCACGACAAAGTTAATCAATTAAGTAATTTTTTCAAAAAATTTCCGTTTATAGCACTAAAATCACTTATCAAATCAAGAGCAGATAATGACTGCAACAGTTTCAGCGGGAAGTTCAACAGATTCCTTAGGAAGGAATGAACTTCCACCTCATCTTGACGAGAACCTTTTAACCCCAAGGTTTTACACTACTGAATTTGAGAAGGCTGCTAAAACAGATCTTGACATAGCCAGAAGAGATTTTCAGGCTATGTTCAACGAAATGGAAGCCGACTACAATCTAAAACACTTTGATAGGAAAGCATCTCTTGAAAGATTAAATGAGTTGTCCCCAGAAGATAAGTCAGTATATGAAAGCTATTTAGTGAGATCAGTAGTATCTGAATTCTCTGGCTTCCTTTTGTTTAAGGAGATCTCTAATAGATTTAAAAAAGCAAACAGGCCAGAACTTGGTCAGTTTTTTCAATTCTTAGCAAGAGATGAAGCACGTCATGCAGGTTTTCTTGGGAGAGCACTAAAAGCCGAAGGAATTAATATTGATCTCCCAAACCTTCCAAAGAAAAGAGCTGCAACATTCTTCCCTCTTAGCTGGGTACTCTACTCTTTATATTTATCCGAAAAGATAGGTTATTGGAGGTACATTCTTATAAATAGACATCTAGAGTCTAATCCTGAAAAAGCTTGTGCACCTTTATTTGATTTCTTTGAGCCATGGTGTCAAGACGAAAATAGGCATGGTGACTGTATAAATATGATGATGAGATGTTGGCCAGGAATGACAAAAGGATTAAGGGGTAAGCTTTTAAGCAGGTTTTTCCTTTGGTCAGTATTCCTAACTCACACACTAACTGTTTGTGAGCGAGGTGATTTCTACAAATTACTTGCAATTGATCCTATAAAATTCGATGAAGAAGTAATTATTCAAACAAATAATACTTCTAAAAATGCTTTCCCATGGGTATACAACTTTGATGATGGCAAATTCTTAGAGATGAGAGTACAAATTCTAAATGCTTTTAAAGATTGGAGAACAAGCCAAACATTATCTAAGCCAATCAAATTTATAAAATTTGCCACTCTAATTTTAAAACAATTTGCTTTACCAATGGAAAAGACGGAAGCTGTCAGATACGGATAAAGTAAGTTATTATTGATATATTAAAAAAGTTAGCATTATAATTATCAATTTAATACTACATATCAAAGGGGTTGCCGGCTTCTTTGTTTATGTTCTCAAGAAATTTACCAAATTGAATTTCGTAAACTTCGTCTTCTTGCTGAGTTTCAACTTCAAGAGGTCCATTCGCTCTAGCTATGCAAAGTAAAGCGTATCCATAATCTTGCATTTGCTTGGAAAGGCCAATACCTAGTGACTGATCTAAAGTTCCTGAAATAATCTTAACTGCGCAAGTTGTACAGCATCCATTCCTGCAAGAGAAGGGAAGATTTTCCCCTTGAGATTCAAAAAAACGTAGAATGTATTCACCATCTGGTACATCTAAAGTTATTGTTTTCTTAAGCTGCCTGTTGTGGACGGTAATCTTGTGATATTCCATGATCTTATGTATTTAGTTTAAATACTTAATTAAGCATACTAATATCTCTAATTTCAGCCGCGGGTGGAAGTTCCATCGCATTTTGAAGTAATTCAGACTTTTCCATATTTAATGGCTTAATTTCTCCACCAAACCTTAGTCTCAACCAATCTATTGCGGTTGGATCTTCAGCTACAACTGCTTCTGAGCTAGATTCTGAAATTTTATATTTGGCTACCAATTCGGGTGATAAATACCAAAAAGGAACATCTGCGCCTTTCCTGTTCCTTCTTTCTGAAACAGTTTCTCGCAATTGTCCATTGCCAGTTAATTGGCCAGCTGGAGCAACTAATGCATATAAATTGAATTCATTCATGAAATAGTCAATACTTGGCTTAGTTAATCCTAGATCGAAGACCTAAAAATAAGGGTGTTTAAATAAATTTGTTTTTTATAAGGTCATTTTTGCTCATGATTACGTAAAATATTTATCTAAGTAATACTTTTTTGACTACCTCAAATACTTCATCCCCAGATTTTCTTGATATAGAATCCTTGGAAGGGAATCTAAAGGTAAATCTTGAGGAGCTATTAAATTATGGCGTATCAGCAGGAGCTGATTTAGTAGAAATATTTCTAGAGCATGTTGATAACACAGGAATATTAGCTGAGCAAGACATTATTACCAGCGTTAGTCCATCTATTGGGAAAGGAGTTGGAATAAGAGTATTCTCTAATAGAAAAGATGGTTTTGTCTCAACTAATGATCTCTCAAGAGCAGGATTAATACTCGCGCTTAATCAGGCTCTAGCAATGCTTGGATTGGAAATAAATATAAAAAAGACAACGAATTTCAATGGCCTGAAAAAAGTATCAAATTACGGATTGTACAAAGGAGATCTATCAAAAGATTGTCCGAAGTTGGAAGATTCCACACGAAGAATTCTTGAAGGGACAAGTCTTTTACAAAAATATGGAAGTCATATACAAGTTAGAAGGGGAACTTATTCAAGAACAATTCAGGAAGTTGTTGTAGCTGCAAGTGACGGAACTTTTGGAAGAGATTTAAGACTTTATCAATCAGTAGGTCTAAATGCATTAGCATCTGATAAAGAATATAGATCGAGTATTGGGAGAAGATATGGTTCTACAGGGGATCCAAATCAAATACATAACTGGGATATAGACCAGTCAGCTCAAGAAATATGCGAAAGTCTCAAGAATATGCTTTATGCAAAATATGTTGAAGCAGGACAAATGCCTGCTGTATTGGCTAATCGTTTTGGAGGGGTAATATTCCATGAAGCTTGCGGGCACCTACTAGAAACAACCCAAATAGAGCGAGGTACAACACCATTTATAAATCAAATTGATAAACAAATTGCAAATGAATCTGTTACAGCTGTGGATGAAGGGATATCAGAAGGGGCATTTGGGTCAATCTCAATGGACGATGAAGGAATGGAATCTCAAAGGAATGTACTTATAGAGAAAGGAATATTAAAAAGATTTATAAGTGATAGGGCTGGTGAAATGAGGACTGGATTTAAAAGGACAGGCAGCGGACGAAGACAAAGTTATGCATTTCCAGCTGCTAGTAGAATGAGAAATACTTATATATCATCAGGTCAATATTCACCTGATCAATTAATAGCAAGTGTAGACAAAGGAATATATTGTAAATCAATGGGAGGTGGAAGTGTTGGAGCAACAGGTCAATTTAATTTTTCAGTCGAAGAAGGTTATTTAATTGAGAAAGGAAAATTAACAACTCCTGTAAAAGGGGCAACATTAATAGGAGAAGCAAAAGAAATATTACCAAGGATATCTATGTGTGCTAATGATCTGGATCTTGCTGCAGGTTATTGTGGTTCAGTAAGTGGAAATATAAATGTAACTGTAGGACAACCTCATATCAAAGTAGATTCCATTACTGTAGGAGGAAGATAATGCCAGAAAACACACAAACAACTGTCTTAGATCCTAAATTAATTAGAGAAAGTATAGATTATCTGGCTAATAGGCTTTCAATAAAAAAATGGGATCTAAGTGCGTCTTCTAGTAAAGATATATCTGCTCAGGTTTTCAAAGGAGAAGCTAAGCAACTAAAAGCATCTCAAAGAAGTGCAATAACATTAAGAGTATGGAATAAAAATAATCTTGTAGGAATAACTAGCACTTCAGACTTATCAAGAAATGGTCTAGAACTTGCTCTTAAAACAGCTTATGAAGCTAGTAATTATGGTAATAAGAAAGAAATACCTGACTTCTCTCCAATGGCGAGAACAGTTCTAGAATCTTTTGAAAGACCATTACATAAATCTGTTGGTGTTACGGAATTATTTAATAGGCTAAGAGATGCTGAACGATTATTACTAGCAAAACATAGGTTAATAAGTTCTATTCCATATAATGGATTTGCAGAATGTGATTATGAGAGAGTCTATTTAAACAGTGATGGAGCTTTAAGAAGCTTAAGGAATACTCACGCAAGCATTTATTTATATGCAAAGGCGCACCAGGATGGAAGGAAACCAAGAACAGGTGGATCAATAAGAATAGGTCATGGTTGTTCTGATATTGATGTACAAGAATGCATTAATGAAGCAGCTGAAAAAACAATAAGCCACTTAGACTATGAACCTATAGAGACTGGAAAATACCTTATTTGCTTTTCTCCAGAAGCATTCTTAGAATTAGTGTCTTCTTTTAGTAATATATTCAATGCTAGATCTATAATAGATGGAACAAGCTTATCTACAAGAGAAACACTTGGTCAGCAAATAGCTTCACCGCTACTTAATATTAATGATAATGGATTACATCCATCAAATATCGGTGGTTTTAATTTCGATGGAGAAGGAACACCCGTACGAAACATATCATTAGTTGAAAATGGGATACTTACAAATCTATTGCATTCAGAATCAACTGCAAAATTATATGATGTAGAACCAACCGGACATGCGGGAATTGGATCAAAAGTTTCAGTATCACCAGACTGGTTAATAGTTAGTAGAACAAAAGATTATAAAGTTGCTAATACCCTAAATCATAAGAAGACAAAAATCGAATTCATACTTATTGAGAACCTACAAGCATTACATGCTGGGATTAAGGCAACTCAAGGAAGCTTCTCATTGCCATTCGATGGGTGGCTAGTAAGAGAAGGAGTAAAAAAATCAATAGAGTCAGCAACAATTGCCGGGGATATAAAATCATTGTTAAATAACATAGTTCAAATAGAGGAAGAAATAAAAAACACACATTCTGGTATTTCACCCCATGTATGGGTAGAGGGGTTATCAGTTACAGGAGAAAAGTGAAAATTGTTTTTTGGGGCACGCCTAACTTTGCAGTTCCAATTCTTCAATCATTGTTAGACTCTAAACATGAAGTAATTGCAGTTGTAACCCAGCCAGATAAAAGAAGAAATAGAGGGTCCAAGCTAAATAGTTCACCTGTTAAGGAATTAGCAAATAAAAATTCTATAAAAGTAATAACTCCAAAAAATATAAAATCAGAAAAAGATATACTGTCAGAAATAGAATTTACTAATGCAGATATATTTATTGTTGTAGCCTTTGGTCAGATACTCCCTAAAGAAATATTGAGGAAGCCTAGTTTAGGATGTTGGAATATTCATGCTTCTCTACTTCCTAAATGGAGAGGAGCGGCACCTATTCAAAGATCTATATTAAATGGAGATAAAGAAACTGGTGTAGGAATAATGCTTATGGAAGAGGAATTAGATACTGGTCCAATATTGTTAGAAAAAAAAATAGATATAGGAATTCTTAGTAATCTACAGAGAGTTACTAAGGATTTACAAGATATATCATGTATAGCATTAAAAGAAGCTCTTGAAATTATTGAGTCAAGTGGTATTAACAAAGAATTAAACCTAGAAAGTAAACTGAAATTAACATCACAAAGCTTATTGAATAGAAATTTATGCTATGCAAAAATGATAAACAAATCAGAATTGGCAATCAATTGGAATGAAAAATCGATAGACATTCATAGAAAAGTAATGGGTTTTTCTCCTAGTGTTTTTACCTTTTATAAAGCGAAAAGGATAAAAATAAGTAGTACTGTTCCTTTAGAATATAACTTAAAGCCTGTATTGAAAAATTACATTGATCTTATCGAAAAATATAGTGTTAAGAATGGCAGGCCAGGAGAAATTATAGGTATTGAAAAAGGTATAGGTATAATAGTCAAAACTAAGTCCTCTGCGATTATTGTTCAAAATGGACAAGTAGAAGGTAAAAGGTTGGTTTCATCAGATGTACTTATACAACAACTGTCTTTTTCAGTCGGAGAAGAGTTTTCATAGTTCTAGTTAAATCGTAAAAAATTCTATTTTTAGAGTTGAAAAGTCACAGATGCAGCAATAACCTATTAACATATACATATTAGAAAAATTAAGAAGATGATCACTGAATTTTGTTCTGCAAACGATACCAAACAGAAAAGGAGGCTTTTTCTTCATGAACGTAAACTGGAAATTCTTATTTATTACAGAGATTCACTTGAGCGAAGGATTGCTGCACTAAATGCATCAATAGAGACGCTACAAATGCAAATAAGTAGGGATAAAGAAGTTCAGTAAATTTGCTTATAGTTATATAATAGGAAATACAACATTTTCCAACAGACTGACAGGTCCATTTTTTTCAAGCCAGTCTAAATTAGAATTATCACGGCAAAGTAAATAACCTGCAAATCCTAAAGCATTAATACTAAAGCCATATGCACATTCTTTTGACCTTCTGATTAATGCCATCCAATTAGAAGTAATCAATAAATTGTAAGGATATTTTGGCTTTAAATCTTTTTCTGGACTTCCGATATCCATTTTTTTGCACATTCCTAGATAGTTTTCATAAAGGTAGTCACCATTATGTAAAAGATTAGTGTGGCTAATTAATCTAACATCACAACTTCTAGAAAGTATTGAATCAGAAATTGTTGATGAATTTAACAGATTAGTAAACCAATTATCTCTGGGGCAAGCAGGTGATTCTGTTGTTCTTCTAAGAAGTTGCAAATGCCTGTGAGGTTGACTCGCGCCAGCTAACGGACCACTATTAAAAAACCATAAACCTTTGGTATCTTCATTGACTTTGGATAGAGCACTCCAATCATTAAGAGTTAGCCATCCATCCTGTGGCTCCCAATTTTTTGTAATTAACAACATATGACCTGGCTGAACAGGATACTTATTCAAAATTAATACATGCTTGTCTAATATATTAGATATTTCTAAATTAGTATCCCAAGGATGAAAAGGATTGTGATGAGGTCCATAATTAAGCGTGTTAGGAGTATAACTAGAGACAAGGGTACGTATTTCGAATATTTCTTCTCTTGTATTAGGAAAATATCTAGTTAAAGTTTCTAAAGGTATTAAGGATTTGACAGCAATTGCTGTTTTCGTTAACTCTAATGCTTTATTCCAGAATAATTCATGTGTCACTTGCCTATTTAAATCGGGAAAGGAAAACCTTTTGCTTATAGCAAAATATAATGATTAATAGAGCAAGATTAATGAGATTTCTATCATATTTAAATGAAATCAAATAA
The DNA here is from genome assembly GCF_027359375.1 of Prochlorococcus marinus str. MIT 0919. NCBI lineage: Bacteria > Bacillati > Cyanobacteriota > Cyanophyceae > Synechococcales > Prochlorococcaceae > Prochlorococcus > Prochlorococcus marinus. The sequence goes on along the minus strand of NZ_CP114779.1, from coordinate 270,984 downwards.
ATTAGTGCGATTTAACAAATTTTAAAATGGCGAATCTCTAAGATTTATATCGCTCAAAATGACTAACGACTGAGCCTTAACTAAAAGCTTTACTCGATCACAAAGCCATCCTTAAGAGCTTTAATAGTTGATGTTGGATACAGATGGGCTCAAAATGTCTTCTTAATCCCTCTAAACGAATAGCGAGGCAAATGGGAGGCCTGCCTATCTCATTCCAGATGGGTTTAAGCAAATGATATGAGAAGACCTTTTGTAGATTGTTTTGGAACTGATCAAAACATAGACCTAAAGAATGAAAACTAGAAATATTCTCCATTTAAAAATTGCAAATTCGCCTAATTAGGCAAAAAAGTGAAAATCCCTTTCAGGGAAAGGGATTAGACAATTAGCATGACCAGAATATGACTTTGAAATTACAAAATAGTGACACATTCTGCTGAAATAAGGTTGACGAGTGCGGGGGGTAAAGGTTTAAAGATCAAACAGTAATATCTCTTAAATGGAGTGGGAGTTTTCTGAAGACGCTGCTTTCTTAGCTTTATGCGATGCATTTCGCGAAAGCGGGGAAACCTCAGCGATGGAGTTCTTAGCAAATGGAGAGGGTGCCTTCCATTTTCAAGAACTTACTCAAAATGCCGCTGGGGAAGGAATAGACCTCAGCGACTCTGATGTAATGGACGATTTTCAGCAAGAAGTTATTGAAACTTTAGAGAAACTCTGCAATGATTGACTTAAATTAAAAATTTCAAGCACTAAAATACTTGGCCTGACTATGTAAAGCAATTATTGCTGTTGTACTCTGTTCAGGATGTAACTGGTCTGTCTCGTCAATACTTAGGCCTATACGGGAAGCTTCAAGCCATTTAAGTTGCAGGCTTGAATCACTAACTGTTGGACATGCTGGATAGCCAAATGAATATCTACAACCTCTATATTTCTGAGCTAAAATCGCTTTAAGTTCAGCGGGTTCAAATTTAGAGAACCCACATTCCTTTCTAATCAAAGAGTGATTATATTCCGCTAGTGCTTCTGCTAGTTGGACAATAAGACCATGAAAATATAAATAGTCCGTATACTTATTTTCTCTAAATAGTTGTTCAGCAAATTCACTAGCCTTATGGCCCATAGTAACTGCCTGCATGGGTAGAAAGTCTATAGGTTTGTCATTTCTAAGATCAGAAAAGAAATCAGAAATACACAGTCTATTTCCAGATTTTTGTCTAGGAAATTGGAATTCTCCTAAATATTCACTAGCTTGTTCATCAAATACCTTTAAAGAATTTTGAAATCTACCGCATGGGAAATAGCCATATACAAGTGATGGGTTAACAAGTTTTTCTTCTTGTATTTTTAATAGCCATTTATTTAATATTGGGACAGCTTTTGAACTGAGAAAATCCTGATATTCTGATTTTGATTGATTTTTTGTTCTCTTTAATTGCCATTGACTAGAGAAAAGAGCATTAAGGTCTAAATAAGATGAAAATAAATCAATAGGCAGATTGTCAGATTGAATAACTTTGGAACCTGTAAAAGGAGGAGAAATTGATGGCTCTATATTAATAAAAGAAGATCGATGAAAAGTGGTCTTCATATTAAATTTTTTAGAAGCCTGTTTATTATTATTATTATTAGAGGAAGAAGTTGTACTAGCCTTAGGAAGAATATCATTATGTTCATCACATGATTCTAAGAATCCTTGAAGATTATCCCATTTTGAATTAGATTTTGCTGACATATATAAATCCATGAACCTTAAGTCTGTAAATGCATCCTTGCCATAGATCACAACACCATTATATACAGAATTACAATCTTGATTAACAAATTTAGGGGTAAGTGCTGCTCCTCCTAAAATAACAGGTACAGATATATCCGCTTTATTTAGGGCTTGTAAATTATCCTTCATGAAAGCAGTAGATTTAACTAGCAGGCCACTCATTGCTATACAATCAGCATTAAATTTCTTTTGAGCTTCTATAATTAAAGAAATGTCCTGTTTTATACCCAAATTAATCACTTCATAGCCATTATTACTTAAAATTATATCTACTAGATTTTTACCTATATCATGAACATCTCCTTTAACAGTTGCTATAAGAAATTTTCCCTTTGAAGAGTTAAGGTCTTCTGTTTTCTCCATATAAGGTTCAAGTATCGATACAGCATATTTCATTGTCTCGGCTGATTGTAAAACAAAAGGTAGTTGCATTTGTCCTGAACCAAACAATTCACCAACTACTTTCATTCCATCCAAAAGAAAGGTATTAACTATCTCTAGCGGTTTGTAATCACGAAGTGCTTCAAATAAATTTTCTTTAAGGTCCTGTTTTTCCCCTTCAATAATATGTGTTTTTAGTCTTTCATCTATAGGCAATAAATTAAGATCTTTTGTAGAAGAGAGTGACTTATTTGTAACCCCATCAAAAGCAGTAGTTAATGCTGTCAATGGGTCATATGTACAGATAGTATCTTTAAATACTCTCTTGTCATAAATTAGATCGAGGCATATTTTTAAATTCTCCTTCTTAATTTTATTTAAAGGAATTATCTTTGATGGTGAAATTATCGCTGAATCTAAACCTGCTTTAATACATTCAGACAGAAATACTGAATTTAGAGTAGCTCTAGCTGGTGGGGTTAATCCAAAACTAACATTAGAAATTCCTAAAACAATATTTACATCAGAAAACTTTGACTTAATCTGTTGTATAGCTGTAATAGTTTCCTTAGCATTACTTCTATCTTCCTCTATTCCAGTAGTAATTGGGAGAACTAAGGGATCAAAAAATAGATCTGATGGTTTAATACCATAATTTATTGCTGCTTCATATGACCTCTGTGTAATAGTAAATTTCTTTTGAGAAGTTCTGGCCATTCCGTCTTCATCAATAGTACCAATAACTACTGATGAACCATGAGTTTTAGCTAGGTCTAATATATTAAGAAATCTAGTGGGACCATCTTCAAAATTCGTAGAGTTAAGAATACATTTACCTCCTGCTATCTTTAAACCACTCTCCATCTTTTCTGAATCAGTCGAATCAAGCATTAATGGGAGGTTGATATTAGTAACTAGTTTTGAAACAAGATTATGCATATCAGAGACTCCGTCTCTGCCTACATAGTCGACATTGACGTCTAATATATGTGCATTCTCTTTCAACTGGTTTTTTGCTATTGAAACCAAACCATCCCAATCATCATTATTAAGAAGTTCTCTTACTTTTTTAGATCCACTTGCATTTAAACGTTCTCCTATTATTAAAAATGAGTTGTCCTGTTTAAAATTAGTTTTCTCATAAATGGATGAAGCAGATGGTTCAATAATCCTTGAAGATTTAGACTCTAAAGTATTTAAAATCTTTACTTCATCAACTAGTTCACATAGAGATCTAATATGTTCAGGTGTAGTACCACAGCAACCTCCTACAACTCTAACTCCTAAATCATTTATAAAATGCATAAGTTGCATTTTTAATTCTAAAGGTTTTAATCTATAGTGAGCTTTTCCTCCAACATTTTCAGGTAATCCTGCATTAGGAATACAACTAGTTATAAAAGGAGAGTGTTTAGAAAGGTACTTAATATGTACCTTCATTTGTTCAGGGCCTGTTGCACAATTTAATCCTAGTATATCAATATCAAATGGCTCAAGAATTGTAAGAGCTGCTGATATCTCGGTACCAATTAACATAGTACCTGTAGTCTCCATTGTTATAGAGACCATCTTAGGTATATTTATACCGTGAGTTTTTTGAACAGAGTAAATTGCTTTTAGAGCTGATTTAATTTGCAATACGTCCTGACAAGTCTCAACAATTAATAAGTCAACACCACCTTCTAATAAAGACTCTATCTGCTCTTTATAACTTAATGTCATTTCATCGAAGGTTATATGACCTAAACTAGGCAACTTAGTAGTAGGACCTATTGAACCAGCAACGAATCTTGGTTTTTCTACAGTAGAGAATTCTGCTGCGATTGATTTTGCTAACTTGGCATTTAAAAGATTTATATTATAAGCTTGACTCTCTAAACCATACTCTGAAAGTACAACTGAAGTTGCTCCAAAAGTATTAGTTTCGATAACATCACATCCAGCATGAAGATAATCGCGATGAACTTTTTCTACTGCTGAAGGGCAATTTAGAATAAGAGCCTCATTACAGCCTTCAAGATTATTGCCACCAAATTGCTTTGCTGTTAATTCTTGCTGTTGGAGTGCAGTTCCCATTGCACCGTCAAAGACTAATACTGTATTATTTTTTGAAAGATGAGAACGAAAGTCCATATTTATATGTAGTAACTACGTAATATATATGTGCAAATAGTTTAGCAATATAAAGTTATTGAATGTGATCATTTTAGTCAACTTTTATTCTATTAGCCCATGAATCAAATTTATCTGAATTACCCTCAGTTATAGAAATAAGTCTATTACGTATTTTTGACATTATAGGGCGTTGGCTATTTAATACTGTTGATTCGATTCTTTTTATTGGTGTTATCTTTGCTGCTGTACCAGTTAGGAATACTTCATCTGAAATAAATAACTCTGTCTTATCTACAGGTCTTTCTATAACCTTAATACCCATATCTTTAGCTAACTCAATAACACTAGCTCTTGTAATACCTTCTAAAATATCTTGATCTACTCCGGGCGTAATTAGGTTAGAATCTCGAACTATAAATAAATTCATACCACTAGCCTCGCTAACTTTACCTTGTGAATTTAAAAGCAAAGCTTCATCGAAGCCTGTTAACGTTGCTTCTGTTTTGGCTAATGAGCTCGTGATATAAGCTCCACTTATTTTCCCTCTCAAAGGTAATGAACAATCCTGCTGTCTCGTCCAACTGCTTATTCTGCAGGTAACTCCTTCAGGAGACAAATAGTCTCCAAGTTCTAAGCCATATATGAAGAAATCTGTTTCAATATTGTGCAGTCTAGGGGCTATTCCCAAGTCACTTGTATATACGAAAGGTCTTATATATATAGGTTTATTAGGTTTATTGGCTCTGAGGAACAAAGTAAGACTTCTAAGTACTTCTTCCTCATCAAGCTCAGTTAAGAGTAATTTTGCACTCTGGCACAACCTCTTGATATGTTTATCAACTCTAAAAAAAAGAAAAACCCCTGGGGATTTTGGATCAGGTATAGCTCGCATACCTCCAAACGCAGCAGTACCATAATGAAGAGCATGAGTTGCTATAGAAACCTTTGCATTATCAAAGGGTATACATTCACCCCTAAACCAAGCAAAAGGCAAAAAATCATGCATCACTGTTCAGTACCGCCAAAATAGAATTTTTGCACTTTCCACTTTTTCGCATAAGAAAGGATTGAGGTAAATGATCTAATGCACCGCATAGCCAGTCTCCCAGGTGAAGACTCCTCTGAGAATTTAGCACTTGTAGAACAGCCTTCAGCTCCGGTACTTCTACTTACAAGTGCCAGGACTGACATCTCCACATTAGCGAAAGTTCTCAATAAAGAACAAAATGAGCACTGGGGCAATCGATTAAGGGCATTGCCACTGGAATATCTAACACATAAGGCTCAAATCGATCACTATGTTTCCACAACAGCATTATATGCAAAGATAATTATTGTCAGAATTTTAGGAGGAAAAGGGCATTGGTCGTATGGACTAGAAAAACTTAAACAATGGAGTAGAGAAGATAGTACTAGAAAATTAATTGTTCTATCAGGAACAAAAGATCATGAAATAGAACTAAATGGAATAAGCAATATACCTTTGAAACTAAGCCTAATACTTGGAAGATTAATCAGAATAGGGGGATTAATGAATTTAGAAGAATTCTTAAGAGTAATAGAACAAATACTGCTTGATAAAAGCATTTCAACTTCAACAATAAATATTACACAAGTAGATGATCCTCAAATATGGGATTGGAAAGAAGAAAAAGGAAATAGGGTAGGTATCATTTTATATACTTCATACTTGCAGGCAGGGAATGTAGAACTTATAGAAAGGTTAAATAAAGAATTAAGAAATAATGGTCTTGTTCCTAGGGCACTTTGGGTAAGTAGTTTAAAAGACAAAGAAATACAGAAAAAAGTCCTTGAATTATTTCAAGTAGAAAAAGTTAATTGTGTAATTAGTACCACGTCATTTGCTACTGTTAATTCAGAGGAGATATATTCAGAAGGATTAATATGGGACGAATTAAACAAGCCTATATTTCAATTACTCATATCAAATAGGAATAAGAAACAATGGTTAAGTTCACATAGAGGTTTAACTCCAATAGACTTTTCACTGCAAATCGTATTACCAGAACTCGATGGAAGAATAACTACTAGAATCGGAGCTTTTAGAGAAAAGTTAACTAAAAATGATAGCTTGTCAATAACTATAGAGAATTATAAAGTAAGTGACTTCGGTATAAAATGGATTGTAAAACATATTAAATCATGGCTTTGCTTATCTGAAAAGGAGAATTCAGAGAAAAAAATATCTTTAATACTGGCTAATTACCCTATAAAGGATGGAAGGATCGCAAATGGTGTAGGTCTAGATACACCTCAAAGCCTAGTAAAAGTATTAAGCTGGTTGAAAGAGGATGGTTATTATTTAGGAGAAAAGGTAATCCCAGATAATGGAAAAGAATTAATGAAACTAATATTATCAAAAAGAACAAACTCTCCAGAATCTTTTAACAGGAAACCACTTGATTATTTAACCTTAGATGAATATATGAATGAATGGAATTTTAATGATAATATTACTAAGTTAAAAATAGTAAAAAAATGGGGTGAACCAAACAATAATTTGCAACTTGAAGAAAAGGGTTATCCTATCCATGGTATTAGATTTGGCAATGTATGCATATTAATCCAGCAATCTAGGGGGTATGAGCAAGATAATCTAAAGGATATACATTCTCCAGATCTACCTCCAAACCATAATTATTTAGCTCAATATATATGGATTGATAAAGTATTCAATTCGGATTGTATAATTCACTTTGGGAAACATGGTACCGTGGAATGGCTCCCTGGCAAAAGTGTTGGTTTAAGTAAGGAATGCTTTCCAGAAGTTGCCTTGCCAAATATTCCACATCTATATCCTTTCATTGTTAATGATCCAGGAGAGGGATCCCAAGCAAAGAGACGTACTCAAGCGGTAATAATAGATCATTTGACCCCTCCTATAGGAATGGCAAAATTATACGGAGATCTAATTTTAATAGAGACGCTTATAGATGAATACCAAGAGGCAATTCTTGTTTCTTCTAATCGAATAGAGGAGATAAGAAATAAACTAATTTCATTAATTAAGAGCAACAACCTATCAAACAGTAAGTTGTTTGACAAGTTAAACAAATCACCAACTATCGAATTTGAATCACTTCTAGAAAATATAGAAACATATCTTTGTGAATTAAAAGAATCTCAAATCAGGACAGGTCTCCACATATTTGGTAAAGACCTTGAGTACTCTAAACTGTGTGAAATGTCATTATGTATTTCTCTCGCACCTAGATTATTCCATAAAGGTCTTTCTCAATCATTATCTGAATACATTGGTCTGGAATTCGACCCTTGGTCTGACAAAGAAGGGGAATTATTACTAAAGAACGATATTGAGAGTCTATCTAATTATTCGATTAAAAAACCAAGAATTATAGGAGATGGGACTACAATTATTAATGATATTTCCCTAAAGATAATAGAATTATTAGTAAGTAGGATAAATGGTCAAGAAGATAGTAATAAAAAACGGAGTAGGCACACAAAACAAACTTATATAGCAAATAAATTTATTGATGACTCTGAAAATTCAGAGATTGTTCAATATATAAGTGATAAAATTATCAAGAAATTAAAAATATCTCCTAATAAAGAGAAAGAAGCATTATTATCCTGCTTAAAAGGTCATAGAATTAAAAGTGGGCCTTCAGGTGCTCCATCACGTGGCAAGGCAGAAGTATTACCTACTGGACGTAATTTTTATAGTGTAGATCTCAGAGGTTTACCAACAGAATCAGCATGGGATCTTGGTAAAAGAAGTGCGCAAAAAATAATTGATTTATACCGCCTAGAAAACGGTGAGAATTTATCGAATTTAGCTATGTCTGTATGGGCAACATCTACTATGAGAAATGGAGGTGAAGAGATTGCGCAGATGTTCTCATTAATGGGAGTTAAACCTATTTGGGACTCATCAACTAGAAGAGTAATAGGAGTAGAGGCAATCCCTTATTCAGTTCTAGAAAGGCCTAGAGTAGATGTAACACTTAGAATCTCTGGCTTATTTAGAGATGCCTTCCCGAACCTTATAAATTTAGTTTGCGAGGCTCAAAAGGTTATTGCATCACTAGATGAAAGTTCAGAAATTAACCCACTAGCAAAAATTGTTAAAGAAGGAGGTTCTCATGAAAGAGTATTTGGTTGTGCTCCAGAAACATATGGCGCTGGTCTTCAAGAACTAATAAACCTAGGGAATTGGAATAATAAGAATGATCTGGCTGATACGTATTTAGAATGGAGTAAATATATCTATAAAGATTCAGAGACACAAAAGCCATCAAAAATAGAATTGGAGAATTGCTTGAAAAGAGTTCAGGTAGTGTTACATAGCCAAGACAATAGAGAGCATGATATTTTAGATTCAGATGATTATTATCAGTTCCATGGAGGATTAGCAAGTGCCGTAGAAAGAGTAACTAAGAGTAAAACTAATATATATTTTTCAGATAATGCAAACTTTAGCAAGCCAAAGGTTCACAGAATAGAAAAAGAAATTGATAAAGTAGTAAGAACTAGATTACTAAACCCTAAGTGGATAAATGGAATTATGAGTCATGGATATAAAGGAGCATTTGAAATGTCTGCTAGTTTAGATTATTTGTTTGCATACGATGCAACTTCTGAATGTGTTCCTGATTGGTGCTATAAGGGTATTTATAAGCATTGGTTAATCAATGAGAAAGTAAGCGAATTTCTGTCCAAAGAGAATCCTTGGGTCTTGAGAGATATGGCTGAAAGGTTATTAGAATCTCATAACAGAAAACTTTGGAAGTCTGCTTCTGATGAAGATTTAGATAATCTCAAGAGGATAATAAATCAATCAGAGAAGATTATCGAACTAGAAAGATATCAAAGCTAGAGTATTACCTAGAAAATAAAGAATAACCGTGAGAATCAGTGCCACAAGAAGATAACAAATCTAATGATTTGACAAGTTTGTCAATAGAACTACACAAATACATTGTTGGCTTCCATTGAGCAGACATATCATAATCATACCAAGTTTCCACTCCATCTATACCAAGAGAATGTGCTTCTAGTATTAGTTCCTTGTAGTTAAGTCTATATCGAGCTGGATGAGCCAAAATAGAAAGGCCTGAAGCGTTGCGAATAGAGCTGATAACATTGGAGGCATGAAGATGAACTCCTTGAGGTGCATCTCCTGTTGTGTATGGCTTTAAATAGGATGAAGTTGGATCAAAACCTAAACCTAATACATGAACCAGGCATCCTTTCAATAAACAACTGATCTCAATACCACTCCAAAAATTAATTGAATTGTAAATAGAATTATGCTGAAATAACCAATTAGTAATTAATGGGAAAGAGTGAATGGAGTGATGATCTGTTACTGCTATGTTGCGAACATTATTTAAACATGCTTGATGAATTAACTCCTCGGGTCTCATGCTGCCATCACTATATATTGTATGGCAATGAAAATTAATATCGTTAGGACAACTTTGTGGATTAACTTGTAGTAGTAGATTTCTTAATGTTGAGACATCATTTTTCATATTAATGAATTATTTTTCTTGTAATAAACGTCTATATCTAGCATAGAATTGGATAGATAAAGCCATAAATATTATTAGTGCTACGATAAACCAAGTAGCGGCTCCAGTTGGAAAATTATTTTTAAACACAACAAGCATAACAACACTAACCAATAACAAAGTAGGTAATTCATTCAGAACTCTTAATTGCTTACCTGACCATCCGCAATCATTCTTCTGGAGTTTATTCATAATACGATAACAGAAAAAGTGATACAAAAGCAAGGCTAAAACGAATAACAACTTAGCTTGCATCCACAATTGATTGAGCCATGCTGGTTGCATATACAAAAGACCTGCCGCCATAGTTACAGTTAGAATCATTCCAGGCGTAGTAATAATATTGGCGAGCCTAAGTTCCATTAAGGAATACTGTTTATCAAATGCTTCTTTTATGTCTGGTGATAATTCCTTAGCTTCTGTATGATAAATGAAAAGCCTAACAAGATAAAACAAACCTGCGAACCAAACAACAACACCAATTATATGGAGAGCTTTAAACCATAAGTAAGCCTCTGGAGGCAGGTTCATGCTAAAATTAAATATATACATAATTATATTAAATTAAGATAGAAGTAGCTAAATTTATATACATAGCTTATTAAACAATAGTTATCAAATGCTAGCTAATACAGAATATTTATTAAGGATGGAAATACTTCCAAATAGATAATGCTGTGTCATTCCCAAATCCTGATATAGAAGATATCTCATCAATAGTTGCCAATTGTATAGCGTTAACAGAATGAAAGTGTGATAACAACAAACGTATTTTTTTGGGGCCTAAGCCAGGGATATCAATTAACTCTGATCTCTTTAAAGATAACGACCTCTTTTGTCTATGGTAACTTAAAGCAAACCTATGTGCTTCATCTCTAACTCTTCGCAAAAGCTGTATACCTATCTGATCTTTGTCTGTATCTAAGAAATTTTTTTCGCCTGGTACATAAACGACCTCGTTTTTCTTAGCTAATGAACAAACATTGATATCAGATTCAAGATTTAACTCTCTTAAAGCTTCAACAACAGCCTTTAACTGACCTTTCCCTCCATCAATCATTATTAAATCTGGCCAGTCGGTAATAAGCAAAGGATCAAGTTTGCTTTTTTTGAGATTTTTTATATTACTTAAATCTAAGCCTTCTGATTTAAACCTCGACCATCTCCTAAATCTCCTACGTATAACTTCAGCTAATGCCATATAATCATCGCTATGTCCACTACTTATTGAAGAGCTTTTTATAGAATATTTTCTATAATGTTGTTTAGCAGGTATACCCTCTACAAAAACCACCTGAGAACCTACTGCATTTGAACCTTGAAGGTGACTTATATCATATCCCTCTATTCTTCTTGGCAGTTGATTCAATTCTAAAGCCTGAGCCAAATCCTCAATAGCTTCATTCTGCCTTGATTGCCCCTCAGATATTCTATTGAGTTCTAAAAAGGCATTTTTTCTAACAAGCTCAATTAAATCTTTTTTTTCACTGCGCTTGGGTTTATGTATTTTTATTTTTTTACCTCCCAACTCTGAAAGCCATTCTTGGAAATATTCAAGTTGAGGTATATCTATTTGAATAAGTATCTCTGGAGGTATTTCGACGGAATCAACATAACTATAATGTTCTTCTAAACATTTCCTAATGATAACGTCTGAATTTAGATTTATTGAATCATAAATGTAGCCAATGCGTCCAACTAATTTACCAGCACGCATTTGAAATAACTGTATACAACATATTGATTTGCTGGAGGCAAAAGCCACAACATCTCGGCTAATAGTCGAGTCTGGCAGAGTGACTTTCTGTGACTGACTAACTTGAGCTAAACTTCTAAGTTGATCTCTAATTGAAGCTGCATGTTCAAAATTTAATTGATCAGAATATATTTTCATTTGTTTTAGAAGAATCTGTTTAAGTTCTTCTGTTCTTCCATCAAATATCATTGCTATCTTTTTAATTATCTGATGATAATCAGAAGAACTAATTAATTTCTGACAGACTCCAGGACATCTATTAATAGAATAGTTAAGGCATGTCCTATCTTTATATAGAGGCCTAGGCCTCTGTCTTAAAGGAAAAACTTTTTTAACTAAAAATAACGTTTGGCGTAAACTTGTGACATCTACAAAAGGTCCGTAGAATCTGTCTTTAAGATTTCTCTTTCTTCTTTTGCGAGTGATAAATATTCTAGGGTATTCCTCACTCCATGTAATGCAAAGATATGGATATTTTTTATCGTCTTTTAAAAGCACATTAAAATAGGGTTGATGAGACTTAATTAAATTAGACTCTAAAGTAAGTGCTTCTATTTCAGTATCTGTGACTATAAATTCTATGTCAAAAACCTGCCTTACCATTAACGATATACGGGGTGTCAATTCTGCATTCGAATTAAAATAAGACCTAACGCGTGATTTCAATTTTTTAGATTTTCCTATATAAAGCAAATTATCTTCTTTATCTCTCATTAAGTAGCAACCTGGCGATTGAGGAATATTTGCTAAAACCCTTTTGCACCTTTCTTTATCAATAATTAATGATTTAAATGACAGACTTGTGGCCAAGGTTTATCTAGCCTCCATAAGACCATCCAGTTGAAGAAAGGTTTAAAGCTTCTCCATCCTTATTTAGATTAGCTGAAAGAACTTCTGCCACAAAAACTGTATGGTCACCATGTGCTACCTCTCCAACTACCTTACATTCGATTCCACCGATAGCATTTTCTAAAAGAGGAAGATCGAATTCTCCATCCTTGTAACTAGTGGATTCGAATCTCCCCCCTAAACCCTTTTGAGGTTTAAAGAAAACAGCTGCTAAATCCTTTTGATCAGAACGTAGAACATTAAGAGCAAAAAGCTTTGTCCTTTGGATTATTCCATGACTTGAGCCTTCGGATCTAACAGCCATAACAACTAGAGGAGGAGTGAAAGAGCCTTGGGTAACCCAGCTAGCTGTAAACCCATTAATTTCATCACCTTCTCGAACTGTACAAATAAAAATCCCATGCGGTATCTTTCTAAGAAGAACCTTTTTTGCTTCTAGGTCAAGAGTCATAAGCTTTCGATCAATAAATCAACTTTAGTCATTATCAAGGAATAAGATCAAATTAGATAAAACTATTCTATGAAAGCCCTATATCCTGGAAGTTTTGATCCACTTACATTAGGGCACCTTGACCTTATCAAAAGAGGCTGCAAACTATTTGGTGAAGTAGTGGTAGCAGTACTAGAGAATCCAACGAAGACACCAACATTTAGTTTGCAGAGACGAATGGAGCAAATTAATGAGGCAATAAAAGATATCCCAGGTGCAAAAGTCTGCAGTTTTAAAGGGTTAACAGTTCAATGCGCAAAGCAAAGACAAGCAGATTTAATCTTAAGGGGGTTAAGGGCAATGAGTGACTTTGAGTATGAATTACAAATTGCCCATACAAATAGTTCTCTAGATTCTTCAATAGAAACACTTTTCATGGCAACAGAAGCACATCATAGTTTTTTAAGTAGCTCTGTAGTTAAAGAAGTTGCTATGTTTGGAGGGGAAATAAAACATATGGTGCCAAGTATAGTTGCTGTTGATCTAGATAATATTTATAAAGCAAAGATTACTGAAAGCAAATAGAATCAGTATTAATTGTGTTTAATATCTCTGCGATTACTGGGTCAACTTCACTTAATCCATTAGAAATAATACTTATATAATTTATAATATTATCTCGAAAGAGATACCCAGAAACTGATCTTACACCATTTAAAGTACCAGTTTTACCATAAAAAATACCGTGTAAATTAACAGAATCTGGAAAGTACTTTAAAGTACCTCTAGTTCCTAATATGGAAAGAGAAGAAATATAATAAGGACTATATCTATGCTTATCCATAAAATAAAGGAGGTGAGAAATTCCATTTGTAGTAGCAAGGTTATCCCTGGAAAGACCGCTTCCATCAGAAACAGAAAAACTTTCAGAAGGTATTGGCAAACTTCTAATCCATTTTTCAAGTATTAATGCTGCCTTTGAGGTATCCCAGGTATTAGAAGTAGTTTTTAACAAAACCTCTGAGGTGAAGTTATGACTCTCAGAATTTGATAATGCTAACAATGAAAAGAGGGGCGCAGATTCAATTTTATTAATTAACGAAAAAGACTTAGAACGATTGAATAATTGATTATTATTAGATTCAATTGTTGAGAACCTAATTGGATAATCTAAAAAGGAGCGAACAGTATTCTTAAACCTGTCTAGAGGGTACATAAAGGAATATTGACCGGAATTACTTGTTAAAGCTAATCTTGTAATAGGGGCTCCATATGACTCGTATCTATCTGCATAAGCCCAAGTATTAGGCCACCAGGTTGAACGCGGTTCTTCTTTAATCAGGATATTGAGTTGATTAAGTCCATGCTTTACGGAGTGTTCTTTGATTGATTTTGTAAATTGCTTAACACTAGAAAAGCTTAAATCAGGATCCCCTTGACCTGTAAAGATATAATTACCATTTTTGGATGCATATAGAGCTGTTTCTAAGATATGTGTTGGACCTAACTTATCCAAAGCAAATGCTGTAGTTAATAATTTTTGATTTGATGCTGGAATCCTCTTTACATCTCCATTAATATGGGAAGTAACATTTCCATCAGAGTTAATAGTTGTTATACTCCAATTATCTCTATTTAAAGAAATAATTGACTCCAATTTATTCTGAAGTGAGGGACATATTTCAATAGATTCCTTGAAAGGCTTTATTAGTAATAATAATCTTCTAAAGTTAAATCTTAGAAAGGGTATTTGAGTAAGTAGCTGAAAGATAATTATGAAAGTTAGGAGAAATAATGATTTCTTGTAGAGGTTAGTAAACATGATATTATATTTAAATTAGGAATTGATTAAAAGAAGTGTCAATTTCTTCATCATTTGGCTTTTTATCAAATGAATTGACATATTGATAGCCTGCATTAGATCTATAAAACAATGTCCATTTATATGGATACATATACATAAGCGCTCCCATATTAAGAGGTTTTAGAAAATAGCTAGGGGCCCAAGAAGCGACAAAGCCAGATTTCCTATCTCTTCCAACACTACCTATACCTACAGCTGTATCTTGTAAGCGTCCATTAAACATTAAGATTGAAATATCAATACTATTACAAAGCTGTGAAAACTCCTCGAAATCGTACGGCTGAGGAGATACAGCAATTAATATATTAGTATCTTGATATAAGTTCTTATTTGATAAATAGTCCTTGAAAGTTATAATATTAGACTTGAATGTTGGAAAATCGCGTTGAGCCAAAGCTGATGAGCCAAAATCAGGAAACAATAATAATGGCTTTATATCATGAGATAAGAGAGTATTAGCTAGTCTTATGACAATAGGTGTAAGCTTTAATCCCTCAAAGAATAAGTTGGCTGAAAATTTAGTCCGGGGATACTTTTGCAAATAAGTTAAGGTTGACTGATATAACTGAGTTTCTGCTTGCTTAAGATCTTGGGGTAGTATGAGATTCATAAAGAGTAAGATATTTAGCCTATAAATTCCTTAAAGATTGTATGGCATCTTTAAGGATTGAAGGTACTAAATTAATATCATCATTAGAAATCCATGGGCCAAGGCTTATTCTTAAGCCAGACTGGCGAAAGGGTTTATTTACGGATATTGCTTCCAAAACATTGCTGTCAAGAGTAGTACCAGACTTACATGCAGTGCCACTACTGACATAAACCCTTCTTTTAGATAGTTCACGTACAAGATCTCTACCTAAAATTGGTTTACAAGAATCATTGGTTACTATATAGGAAAGATGGTGAGGTAGGCGTTTTTCAGGATGTCCAGTAAATCTAAGAAAATCGAAATCCCTTAGCAAATTTCTAAGTTCTTTGGTTAGTTTTGAAGTAGTGCTCTCTTCTATAATTGTCTCATCGTTAATTAATTTGATTTTAGAACTCATACAAGATAAAGCCTTTGCCATTCCGGCAATAAGAGGAACTGCAGGCGTTCCGGATTTAAAAGCAATGGCAAATTCATTATCTCCGCTATAAATAGAAAATTTATCTGTTATTTTTGGACCTAATATCAACATACCTATTCCTAAAGGTCCTTGAAGTTTATGAGCAGAAAGAGAGATGTAATCAAAATCAAGTTGATCCAAAGGTAAAAGTCCTTGAGAAATCAATTGAGTTGCATCAGAATGAAAGGTAATACCTCTTTCCATACATTCTCTAGAAATAATACTTACGGGCTGGATACTACCAATTTCACTTTGAGCCCATATTATTGAAACAATTTTAGTTGGGTGTGATAAAAGTTCTTCTAGGCAATTTAGTTTTAATATACCTTTATTATCTACAGGCCAAATTGCAACATCCCATCCAATACTTTTCAAGTAATTTGCTGCTAAGTATACAGAAGGATGTTCTACGGCACTTATGACAATACGTCCAGGCGTTAAATTCTGGTAATTATTATTTAAGGCTAACTTTATAGATTCAGTCGCTCCAGAAGTGAAAACCACTTGTTCTGATCTAATATTCATCAGGGTAGCTATCTTGTTTCTAGACCTTTCTATAATTTCTGAGGATCTTAATCCATAATTATGAAGACTTAATGGATTTCCCCAAAAAAGGCTTTGAATTCTAGAGACCTCTCTTACTACTGATTTTAACGGTGGAGTACTAGCACACGCATCTAGATATAAATGGGTATTACTTTTCATTAGGAAATTGTTAGTTGGCCTTTATAGACATATTCTGCTGAGCCAGACATATATATAGACTCTCCAAATTGAGGCCAATGAATACTAAGTTCACCGCCTGGTAATTTAACAACTGAATTTTGACTACATTTACCTAGCTTGGAAAGAATAGCCACTATTGCACATGCCCCTGTTCCACAAGCAAGAGTAGTTCCACATCCCCTCTCCCAAACTAAGGCTTCTATATAATTTTCTCTAATTATTTTAATAAAGTGAACATTAGTATGTTTGGGAAATTTTGGATGTATTTCTAATTCTGGACCAAGAAGATTGATATCACAATCATAAAGCTGATCTACTTCTACTACTGCATGTGGATTTCCCATACTTATTGCAGAAACAAATAAGCTTTTCTCTCCGATGGTTAACCAATCTTGAGGTATTCCATTTTTACCAATTTTTAAAAATGTTGGGATTTCAGGAGGGGTAAGGATTGGAACTCCCATATCTACTACAATATTATTATTAATATCTAATTTTATAGGAATATCTCCCGCTAAAGTTTCAACCTTAAAATCATCAAGGAGTTTTTCAGGTGTATTATCCAAAATATATTTAACCAAACATCTAATTCCATTGCCGCACATTTCCGGTTCTGTACCGTCTGAATTAAATATTTTCATTTTAACATTACAATTATTAGTATTAGAGGGTAAAATTAATATTATACCATCAGCACCAATGCCAAAATTTCTATTAGTGATTTTTTTAACAAAATCCTTTTTAGGGGAAGTAATATTATAAGGTAGATTACTATCTTGCCCATCTATAATTATAAAGTCATTACCTATTCCATGATATTTTTGAAAGTTAATAGGTTCCATTCTGATTCTCAATAAAACAAGTTAGCAAAAATAGTAAGTTAAGGTTCTAGTTCTTTGTTTGTAAAATACCCCCTAGATGGCCCAACCAAGGGTAATATTAACCTGTAAAAGTCTTAAGTATCATTTTAATCAAATTAAGTGACAGGTTCAACAACAATAAAACCAGACTCTAATTTCTCACAAGAGAGCTATAACCCTCATAGTATTGAGGGTAAATGGCAGAAAGAGTGGAATTTGCAAGGGCTATATAAAACACAAGAGCCGGTTGATAAGCAAAAAAGTTTTTACGCTCTGTCGATGTTCCCATATCCTTCTGGGAATCTTCATATGGGCCATGTGAGAAATTATGTAATAACGGATGTCATTGCAAGGCTACAAAGAATGAAAGGAGATGCTGTACTGCATCCTATGGGATGGGATGCTTTTGGCTTACCTGCAGAGAATGCTGCTATAGAAAGGGGGGTAAGGCCTGATTTGTGGACAAAGAAAAATATCTCCCAGATGCGTATAGAACTTAATAAACTTGGGTTATCTATAGATTGGGATAAGGAGATAAATACTTCTGAGAGCGAATACTACAAATGGAGCCAATTTATATTTCTTGAACTATATCAAGCTGGTCTTGCTTATCAGAAGTCTGCAAATGTTAATTGGGACCCAATTGACAAAACAGTCCTTGCAAATGAACAAGTCGATGCTGAAGGTAAATCCTGGAGATCAGGTGCCATAGTTGAGAAAAAAGAATTAAAGCAATGGTTCCTTAAAATTACAGAATACGCTGATAATTTGCTAAGAGATTTAGAAAATTTAGATGATTGGCCAGAGAAAGTTAAAACAATGCAACAGAATTGGATTGGCAAGTCTAATGGTACAAAAATAGATTTTAAAGTAGAAGATCAAAGCAAAGAAATTATAAGTATATTTACAACCAGGCCAGATACACTATTTGGTTGTACTTATATTGTTATGTCCCCAGAGCATCCTTTGGTAGATAAAATAATTGCCAAAGATTTAAAAGACAAATTAAAAATATTTAAGCAAAATATAGCTAGTCTAACTGATAGTGAAAGGACTGTAGGTAATAAAAGTAAACTTGGCATGGACCTTGGCATAAAAGCTATAAACCCTATTAATAATTCATGTATACCAGTCTGGATTGCAAATTATGTATTAGCTAGTTATGGGACTGGATCAGTAATGGGAGTACCTGGTCATGATGAAAGGGATTATGAATTTGCACATATATATTCACTTCCTATAAAGTATGTAATAAAACCCTTAAAAGAAGGCTTAAATAACAAGCAAGCTGCATATACTCAGCCTGGAATAATGATTAATTCCAATGAATTTAATGATTTAAAATCTACAGATGCCAAAACACTTATTACAAAAAGAGGAATAGAGTTAAACTGGGCACAAAAAACAACAACCTACAAGCTAAGAGATTGGTTAATCTCTAGGCAACGATATTGGGGCTGTCCAATCCCAATTATTTATTGTTCACATTGTGGTGTTGTTCCGGTAAAAAAGTCAGATCTACCAGTTGAACTACCTCTCGAAATCAAATTATCTGGGAAAGGTAAATCGCCTTTATTAACTTCCGAATGGATAAATACTAATTGTCCAAATTGTAAAAGAAAAGCTACAAGAGAATCCGATACTATGGATACTTTTATTTGCTCTTCGTGGTATTTCCTAAGGTATCTAGATCCTAAAAATAAAGATAAACCATTTGACAAAGAACTGGTTAACAAATGGATGCCTGTAAATCAATATGTTGGCGGCATAGAACATGCAATTCTGCATTTGTTATATTCTAGGTTTTTAACTAAAGCATTGAGTAAGAGGAACTTAATATCTGTTAAGGAACCTTTTGTAAAGTTATTAACTCAAGGCATGGTACAAGGAATTACATTTAAGAATATCAAGACTAATAAATATATAAAAACATCCGATATTACAGACACAATAAAACCTAAAGATCCAGTTACAGGTGAGCCACTACAGAAAATATATGAAAAAATGTCAAAATCAAAATATAATGGAATTGAACCATCTGTAGTTATAGATAAATATGGTGCAGATACAGCCAGAATGTTCATACTTTTCAAGGCTCCACCTGAAAAAGATCTAGAATGGGAAGATGCTGATGTTGAGGGCCAATATAGATTCCTACAAAGGATCTGGAAACTAGCGAGTGAATGTAATCAATTAAATAATATAAACCTAAGCATGGATTATTCATACAACATAGAAGAACTTAATGAGAGCGAAGTCAAACTTAGACGAATTACTAACCTAGCAATAAAAGAGGTATCAATAGATTTAAATGAAAACCAACAATTTAATACTGCTATTGCCGAAATAATGAAATTGAGCAATGGCATGAATGACCTCTTTAAAAAATGCAATAACCCTATAATAAATGAATCACTAAGTATATTGTTAAAGTTACTATCTCCTTTTGCGCCTCATATTTCAGAAGAATTATGGAAAAAATTAAAGGGAAAAGACAGTATCCACAAACAGAGCTGGCCAAGCTATGATGAATTAGCTCTTGTAAAAGATAGTTATGAACTTGTTATACAAATAAATGGAAAGCTTAGGGGTAAAATAATAGTTAATTCTTCAGCAAGTAAAGAAGAGCTTGAAAATTTAGCCTTAGAGAGTGATATTTCACGTAAATGGTTACAAGGTAAAACTTACAAAAGAATTATTGTTATACCTAATAAATTAATTAATATAGTTTGTTAGGTAGTTCTAGTGATAGTAATTTCACCAGGTTTACTCCATAAACCATTGACAGCATAAGTTTGACTGTTAGAAGTTAAATGCCTCAAAATCAAGAAAATAGATTCAGGTGATGATTCTTCAATTTCAGTAGATAATTCTTCGATAGAATATGTTTTTCCGTCTAGTAATAGTTGTTCGACTTTACTCTGCAAAAATAATACATCAGCTGCAGCTTTCTTACCTGCTTCTACACCAGGTTGATGATATGCATTTATGTTAATTAGTTCGGCATATAAGCCAACTGCTCTTTCGAAAAGAGCAATTAACGCACCTAACGAACAAGGGTCAAATTTTTTAATTGAAATAGTAATACTTTCCCGGTTATTTTGACTTAATGCTAAACGAGTCCCTTGAAAGAAGCCTGATAAAAAATCTCCAGGGGATTTACCTTGAATAAGAGGTAGATTATTGTCAGTCAAAACTTCTATGAAGGTTACGAAGAAGTTATCAAGTCCATCACGTAACTGCTGAACATATGCATGCTGATCTGTTGACCCTTTATTCCCATAAACAGCAAGCCCTTGGCAGACCTCTTTAGAATTTCTGTCCAACTTCTTACCTAAAGATTCCATAACGAGTTGTTGAAGATATCTGCTGAAAACTTCTAAAGAATCTCGATAAGGTAAAACAACCATATCTTTTAAACCTCTAGCTTTTCCAGATGAATACCAAGCTGAAGCCAACAGTGCAGATGGATTCTCAGAAACGATTGTATTTCTAGTAATTAAATCCATTTTGGAAGCTCCTAAAAGAAAAGATTTAATATCAGAATTGATAAGACCTAGTGGCAACAAGCCTACAGCTCCAGTAATACTTGTTCGACCTCCTACCCAATCTGGCAAATCAAATGACTTTAGCCATCCTTCAGAAGTTGCTAAATTGTAAAGACGACTTCCTTGCATGGTTACAGCAACTGCTCGGGAAGACCATTGTAGATTTTTATTTTTGACATAATTTCGAGCTTGATCCATTGCAATTTGAGGTTCTGGTGTGCCTCCAGATTTACTAACTACAACAAATAATGTTTTTGAAATATTCTCACCTAAAGAATTAAGTGTCTTTTCCAAACCTATAGGGTCAACATTATCTAAGAAATGAAAATTAAGTCCTTGATTTAATTCTTGGAGTGATTGAGTGATTAAAAGTGGTCCAAGACCACTACCTCCTATTCCAATCCAAAGAACATCTGTAAATGATTCACCTTCTTCTGTTTTAATCAAAGAAGATAATATTCCCTTTGAAAAATCAATAATTTGATCGATTTCTTCACTTATTAATTTAGTTATATCTAAAGTTGGAGCAAGTTCTGGACATCTAAGCCAATAGTGACCAACCATTCTTTTTTCATCTTGATTCGCTATTGATCCATTTTCTAAAGAAGAAAGTGCCTCAAAGGCTTTTATAAATTTTGGTTCTAGCTCTTCAAGATGGTTCTTATTAATTTTCATTCTGCTTATATCTAGCCAAAAACCAAGCTGCTCATCATGCCATAAAAGCTCTTTAAAGCGATTCCATTGATCTTGGCTATTAGTAGGGTTAAAGTCAGGTAGGTTCATATTTGAACGATAAATTAAAAAGCCAAGTCAGTATCAGATACAGTATGATATATCCCAGGATAAATTACTTGCTTCATCAACAAAACACAGTAAATAAAAACATTAGCAAGATACATTAAAATATAAATGTGCTATATTATAAGAAAATCAAGGATTATCACAGAAATAAGTTAATATATAATGAATATAGATTCAGGTAAAAGCTTAATATTCCCTAAGATCGATAAACTCCCAAGTTTTAAACCAAAATTAAGATTAGGAGTTTTAGCTTCTGGAAAAGGAAGTAATTTTGAAGCCATAGTAAAATCAACACTAGATAAAAAACTAGATGCAAATATCCAATGTCTAATAGTTAATAAAAAGAATTGTGGTGCAATTGAAAAGGCCAAACATTATAAAATACCTTTTCATTATTTAGATCACTCTAGTTTCAAATATCGAGAAGATCTAGATAATGAAATCATTAGATTATTACAGATTTATGATGTTGAAGGAATAGTAATGGCTGGCTGGATGAGGATCGTTTCCTCTGTACTAATAAATAAGTATCCAGAAAGAATAATTAATATACACCCTTCGCTCCTTCCGAGTTTTAAAGGTAAAGATGCCTTAACGCAAGCATTAGATCATGGTGTAACTATTACTGGTTGTACTGTTCATATTGTCAAAGAAGAAGTAGACGCCGGTCCCATCTTAATTCAATCTGCAATACCAATACATAAAAAAGATAATGAAAATTCTCTCCTAAAAAAAATACAAGAAGAAGAGCACAAAATACTATCTACAGGTATTGCTTTAGCGGCTATTAAATGGAGAAATATTGCTAAGGATAATAAGTAGTTAAAGGTAACCCCAAGTCATGATTATAGCCTGACATAATATTAAGGATTTGTATTGCCTGTCCTGCCTGACCTTTCATAAGGTTGTCAATAGCTGAAAGGATTATCAAACGACCATTTCTTTTGTCAACCTGCAGTGAAATTAAAGCCTTGTTTGTATACCTAACCCATTTAGTAGAAGGGTACATTCCTACTGGAAGGATATCTACTGTATTGTAATTTCGATAAAATGCATCTAGGACTGTCCGACAATCCTCTGCCGTTAAGCCTGGGTCTCTAAGCCTTGAATAAATAGTTGATAAAATGCCCCTAACCATAGGCACTAAATGAGGGGTAAATTGAAGCTCTATAGATTTGCCAGAGACCAAACTAGCCTGTTGTTCTATTTCGGAAGTATGTCTGTGACCTAATACTGCATATGGGGAAATAGATTCAGAAGATTCAGATAGTAATAGGTTCTCTTTAGGAGATCTTCCAGCTCCAGATGTTCCGCTTTTGGCGTCAATAATAATGCTCTCATTCTCAATTAAGCCCTGCTTAAGGAATGGCATTAAAGGCAATAATGAAGCTGTTGGATAACAGCCAGGACTTGATACTAATCTTGCAGTTTGAATTTCTTGCTGGTTCCATTCTGGAATGCCATAAATTGCTTCTTTACAAAGGGAATCGTCATTTCTGTCGAATTCATTGGATTCATTCTTGTAAACATGCTTCCATTGATACAAAGAGCGGTAACGATAATCAGCAGACAGATCAATAACTCGTACATTACGACTTAAAAGTTCTGGCGTTAATTGTGATGAAAGACCATTAGGAAGACTCAAAATCGCAAAATCCGCTTTGTTAGAAATAGCGTCAGGATCTGGAGTCTGAACTTCTAAATCGGTATTAAGTTTCAGGAAAGGTGAGATATCATTCCATTGACGACCAGCCGTCTTGTGACCTGCTATTAATGAAATTTGAAATTTAGGATGTGAGCTTAAAAGCCTGATCAACTGCATGCCTCCATATCCTGAAGCACCTATGATCGCGACGCGATTTGCATTATTGTTTGTATGAGACATATGAAATTCAAATAGGAGGTCCAAATTTTAATGGACTTTAAATAAGTGCCTAAATCCTTATTATGACTTTATTCAGCTAATTCTTTACTTACAAGGAGAAAACTTGAAATCAGAAGAGTCTATAAATATTATTTTTGATCCCATCGCGGATGCATTAGCAGCTATTCGTAATGGAGAATGCATTGTTGTAGTAGACGATGAAAGCCGAGAGAACGAAGGTGATTTAATTTGCGCTGCTCAATTTGCTACTCCTCAGCAAATAAATTTCATGGCCACTGAGGCTAGAGGGCTGATATGTCTCGCAATGGATGGAGAGAGGCTGGACAAGTTAGATCTACCTCTAATGGTCGATAGAAACACAGATTCAAATCAAACAGCCTTTACGATAAGTATTGATGCAGGACCAGAATATGGAGTATCAACTGGTATATCAGCCGAAGACAGAGCAAACACAATACAAGTAGCTATAAATCCGAATACAAAACCAAATAATTTAAGACGACCAGGCCATATTTTCCCCTTGAGAGCAAAGAAAGGAGGAGTCCTAAAAAGAGCAGGCCATACCGAAGCGGCAGTAGATTTATCATTATTGTCTGGTTTGGCACCTGCAGGGGTGATATGCGAAATACAAAATGTTGATGGTTCAATGGCTAGATTGCCAGAATTACAAAAATACTCAAAAATATGGGGCTTAAAAATTATTAGCATTGCTGACCTAATTCGATATCGATTAGAAAATGAGAGGTTTGTCTATAGAAAAGCAATAACAAAACTTCCAAGTTTATTTGGAGATTTCGAGGCGATTGGTTACCAAAATGAATTAGATGGTACTGAACATGTTGCTTTAGTAAAAGGTAAGGTTGGTGAATTTAAAGAACCGGTACTTGTAAGGATGCATTCAGAATGCCTTACTGGAGATGCTTTTGGATCTTTAAGATGTGATTGTAGACCTCAACTAGAAGCTGCCTTATCTCGAATATCGAAAGAAGGTGAGGGTATTGTGGTTTATTTAAGGCAAGAAGGGAGAGGTATAGGCCTAATCAATAAACTTAAGGCATATAGTTTGCAAGATGGAGGTTTAGATACAGTCGAAGCTAATGAGAAATTAGGTTTTCCAGCAGATTTAAGGAATTACGGTGTAGGTGCTCAAATACTTTCGGATCTAGGAGTTCACAAATTAAAGTTGTTAACCAATAATCCTAGGAAAATTGCTGGCCTAGGAGGTTATGGAATCAAGGTAGAAACAAGAGAACCACTCGTAATTTGCCCTGGGGATCATAATGCTGCTTATCTGGCTGTAAAAAGAACAAAACTAGGTCATTATATAAATGAAAAAGATATCGAAGAGACACAGAAGATAGGAAAATCTATAATATTACATTGGGATGGTATATGTAAATTTGATAGATTATCTAAGCTAGAGAAAGAAATAAATATATATGCAAAAGGTCTAAATTTAAGATTAGTTTCAGAAACCAACCCTAGATTAAATGCATTACTTGAAAGGCCTTTATTATTATGGAGACTTATGCAAGATATTAAAAATCAGGATGATGATATAAATACAGACAAAATTTATATTATCCTAAAAGAAATATCTTCATGGGATACAACATCAAAGATAGGAATACTTATATCAAAGAATAAAGAACAAGCATTTCATCCATCTCACAATGTACAAAATATCTATTACCCTATAGAGGAGCTAAATTCAGATATAATTAAAGAATCTATTGTTGAACACGACATTGAAGATGTCTCAGTTGGATTGAATTGGCTAACTTAAGAATATGTTAATCGTTAATGGTCACTTTGATAATTCTAGATCCATCGACCAAGGACAAAACGACATCCATATCAGAAGTATGCCCGAAAACGGTATGAACACCATCTAAATGTGGCTGAGATTCATGGACGATAAAAAACTGACTTCCACCAGTATTTTTACCAGCATGTGCCATTGAAAGCGATCCAGGAAGGTGCTGCTTAGTGTTAATTTCACAATCAATCTTATACCCTGGCCCTCCAGTCCCAGGCATTCCTGTCGCTCCTTCGCGAGTATTAGGACACCCTCCTTGAGCCATGAAGCCTTTTATAACTCTATGAAAAGCTAGGCCGTCGTAAAAGCCCTGGTTTGACAATTTTACAAAGTTAGCAACGGTATTGGGAGCATCATCACTAAACAATTCTATGTTGATTAATCCTTTATCAGTTTCAATAATTGCTTTAACCATTAATTTAGAATTAGACTAAGTTTTTTTATTATAATGGAAAATTAATTACATGTCTATAATCTTCTTATATCAGAAAGCTTATTAAAATATAATACTAAGTTTCAAATTTTCTTAAAAGAACTTATTGATTCTCTTAAGTTGAAATTATTATTTTCTAATAAGTGTTCAGCCGAATCTAAATCCAACTCAGTAAAGGCTATAAGAAGAGCTAACTTAACAGAGCCTTTGGATCTTTCTAATAGAGCTATAGACTCTGTACGTTCTAAATTTGCTAAATCAGATAAAATTCTAATTGAGCGGTCTAATAGCTTACTGTTAGAAGCAGATAGATCAATCATTCTATTCTTATAAACCTTTCCTAGGCGAACCATTACACAGGTAGAAATTATATTTAGAACCATTTTTGTTGCTGTTCCTGCCTTAAGCCTTGTCGAACCTGTTAGTACTTCAGGTCCAGTAATTATTCTGATATCGATATCAGAATTAAAAGAAGCCTGTTCTTTTGGAACAGAAGCAATTGAGATGGTTAGAGAGCCTATAGATTTTGAATGGTCGATAGCAGAAGTTACATAGGGAGTAGTTCCACCTGCTGTTATACCTACTAAGCAATCTTTGCTAGAGAATCCCTTTTTGACTAAATCAGAAATTGACAAGCTTTGGCTATCTTCTAAGTCTTCTGAGCTTCGAAGGAGTGAATTGTAGCCGCCAGCAATAATACCTTGCACCATCTCAGGGGGAGTGCAAAAAGTAGGTGGGCATTCGGCTGCATCAAGGACTCCAAGACGTCCTGACGTACCTGCACCTATGTAAAATAATCTTCCTTTATTTTTTAACCTAAAAGATATTGAATCTATAGCTGAAGCAATAGTAGGTATAACCTTCGATACTGCAACTTGAGGCATCAAGTCTTCTTTAGAAAATAATTCAACAAGTTCTAGAGTACTTAAATTATCTAAATCATAAGAATTCTGATTCGACTCCTCTGTTAATAAATGCCCTCTATTGGAAATTTCCATAAAATCAAGTATTGAATATGCTGATTTTATTTTATAAAAGATCTTCTAGCTTTTTTCTAAAAGAATCTATATCTGATGAATCTTTTTTATCTGTACAATCATCTTGTTGCGAAATAGTTTCATCCTGCCATAAACTTACATCTAAATTACTTTGTGGTGGAGATAAAAGCAGTCTTTCTTCATCGGTTTTAGGTATGAACCCTTTATGGACTAGTTTTGAAGAATAACCAGAATCCTTACAAAAAATCTCAACTTCATCACTATTAATTAGTTCAATATTAGGACGAGGAAAGTCTTGGGCTTCTAATAAGCCACAATATCTATCTGCATCATCTCGATCTTCAAACATTAAAACTATTGTTTCTCCTTTTAATTCTAAAGAGTGAATTCCTTCATTCTCTGTGCCTGACGAATAAAGAAGAATATATACAAGCATAGCTTAAATTTATATTGTATAATTAATTATATAAATTGTTCATGCCTTAAATCTGTCGAAAGACAATTCTTGTAGTCTTCTGTATAAAGCTAATTCAGCCTCTGAAAGATCTTCTGGTATGACAACAATAATTTCTACAATTTGATCTCCGCATAATTCTTCATATTGTAAGCCTCTCCCTCTCAATCTCAATAATCTGCCTGAAGATGAATTAGGTGGGACTTGTAAAGTTACAGGTCCATTTAGAGTTGGAACCTCTATAGCACATCCAAACAATGCATCCTGAGGGAATAATTCAAGTTTATAAAATACTCTTAGACCATCTATTCTTAAATTATCTTCAGTTTGGACGCGAAGTTGTAAAAAATGATCTTCGCCACCTATAACAACTCCAGAAAGTCTCAATCTCCAACCATCGCCTGCAAATGGTGGCGTATTAACTTCAACAAGAGTTCCATCTACCAACTCAATTTGTATTGATGATCCTAATAGGGCCTCTTCTGGTGATAATTCAACAAGTGTTTCAATTTCAGTTGCTTTTCTTACAGGAGGGGATGGCTTTGGAGACTTAGCAGGGACAAAATTTGATTGATCATATTGAGAACTATTGTTATATAAATCATCCTCTAGTTCATCCTCTAGTTCATCCTCAAATTCATCCTCTAATTCATTTTCGAAATTATTATCAGGTTCTGTTTCTTTTGATTGATATTTATTATATGGATCATTCTCTATTTCTATACCTAAAACAATCTTTATATATTCATCATAAGTTGGGAAACCATTTGAAAAAATATCATCAGAAGCCTTAAAAGAAATATTTGAAGATTCCCAGGAGGCTCTTTTCTTAGGGTCAGAAAGAACTGCGTAAGCTTCATTAACTAGTTTAAAACGATCCTCTGCATTGACATCATTTACATTTAAATCTGGATGCCATCTTCTAGCTTCTTTCCTAAAGGCTGTCTTAATTTGTATAAGATCACTACCTGGAGAAATACCAAGTATCGACCAATAATCTGGTTTAGTAGTAGATGTCATTATCCCATTGATCTAAATCTCTACGTCTAGAAGTTGAGTTTGTATCTCGTCGACTGGGAGTGTAATCCCAAGGATCGTCATCCCAATAATCCTCTGAGAATAGTTCGTCTTTTAATGAACCAAAAGTGTTTCTAATGCCTTGAATTGGATTTGAATCGGAATTTTTTTCTGCTGAAATCCGTCGATTTAAACCAAAAAGAGCTTCTTGCAGTGAAGAAACTGCTAAATCCAACTCGGAAAGATCATTACGCTCGAGGGAATCTTCCACATCCCTTATAGAGACTTCAACGGCGCGTTGCTGGCGCTCTGCACCATAGGGACCTAGCTCAATTGATGCATCTCTTAGCCGCCTTTCAGCTTGAGCTAATAAAGTCAAGGCATTGTTCCTTTGATCTATTGAAGCCCGTTTACGTCTGTCTTCGTTTGACTTTTCTTTAGCTTCTATAATTAATTTTTTAACTTCATTTTCATTAAGATTAGTACCTCCTGTAATACTTACTGATTGCTTTCTACCAGTAGTTCTATCAGTTGCACTAACTTCTAATAGACCATTTGCATCTATATCAAAAGCAACTTGAACCTGAGGGATTCCTCTTGGAGCAGGTGGGATCCCACTTAAACGAAATTTCCCAAGTGACTTGTTATCAACAGCTAATTGCCTTTCTCCTTGCCAAACATGTATCTCTACAGAGGATTGATTTGATTCAGAAGTACTAAAAACATCTGCTTGCCTAACTGGAATTGGTGTATTTCTTGGAATTAAAACTTTCATTAGACCTCCTACTGTTTCCAAACCTAAAGAAAGCGGAGTTACATCATTTAAGAGCAGGTCCCTAAGTTCACCAGTTAATATTCCTGCCTGAACTGCAGCTCCAATAGCAACAACTTCATCTGGATTAACAGATTGACAGGGAGTAATGGGAACAAAAGATTTTACTAATTCTTGAACCATAGGCATCCTTGTACTGCCTCCAACTAAAACAACTTCATCTATATCATTTGTTGTCCAATCTGAATCTCTAAGTACAGATTCAACTGGATTTAAAAGTCTACTTAATAATTCTGAGCAAAGTTTTTCAAAAGTTTTTCTATCTAGTTTGGTCTCAATATGAAGTGGGCCTTCCTTTCCAGTAGCAATAAAAGGCAACGAGATAGGTGTTGTACCTACACCAGAAAGTTCTTGCTTGGCTTTCTCGGCTGCTTCTGAAAGTCTCTGAAGAGCCTGACGGTCTCTTCTTAAATCAATTTGATATTGCTTTAAAAAATCTTCAGCAAGCCAATCAACAATCTTTTGATCAAAATCATTTCCTCCAAGTTGGGTATCACCAGAGGTTGCCTTTACATCAAAAACTCCATTGGAAATTCTCAACAATGAGACATCAAAAGTACCTCCACCCAAATCAAAAACAAGGACACGGGAAGAGGAGCTCTTATCAAAGCCGTAAGCCAATGCAGCAGCTGTAGGTTCATTTAGAATTCTGTCAACATTTATACCTGCTAATAAGGCAGCATCTCTTGTGGCCTGTCTTTGGGCATCATTAAAGTAAGCAGGTACTGTTATTACAGCAGAATCTATAGATTCACCTAGATAAGTTTCTGCGTCATCAATAAGTTTTCTGATAATACTTCCAACTAATTCCTCCGGTGCATACTCTCTTTCAGTAACAGGGCAAACAGCTCTAACATTGCCTTGATCATTGGATTTAACGGTGTAAGGAACAGAAAGGCTGTTTTCATCAAGTTCATCCCAGCCCCTACCAACAAAGCGTTTTAAATTAGAAAAAGTGTTACGAGGGTTTAGTACTAGTTGTCTCCTTGCTTGCTGACCTACCAACAATTCAGATTCTTTTGTATAACCAACTACTGAAGGAGTTGTTCTTGCACCTTCCGCGTTGGCTATCACGCAGGGTCTACCTGCCTCCAAAACTCCTATGACGGAGTTGGTAGTACCAAGATCAATTCCAACGATCCTGCCCATAGCAGTAACTATTGAACCCCCACGGTAACGACGATTAAGAATAGAACCAATTTTATTTTGTACTGATGTCCACAAATATTTGTTTGCTTAAGAATTTATTAGTGAAAAAAAACAATATATCAAATAAATTTATTTTAAGTTCGATCATGAGAAGTGACTGATGCGAC
Source organism: Prochlorococcus marinus str. MIT 0919 (assembly GCF_027359375.1). Lineage (NCBI taxonomy): Bacteria > Bacillati > Cyanobacteriota > Cyanophyceae > Synechococcales > Prochlorococcaceae > Prochlorococcus > Prochlorococcus marinus. Next base: position 240,453 of record NZ_CP114779.1, on the reverse strand, counting down.
ACCAAAAAAATATACCAATAAGACCAGACCAATCACTGAAAAGCTTCTTGACAAAGGCTTTAAAAGACTCACTGTAGTTTTGGCCTCTATGGTTGCAGTTGTTCTAATATCAATACTCGCAGTAGTTTTTATAGAATCAATCGGATCAATGAGTAGATATGGATTTAAATTTTTAATTACTTCAGACTGGAACCCCGTTACTGACGAGTATGGAGCATTTACAGCAATTTATGGAACCATGCTGACTTCTTTAGCATCTCTTTCAATAGCTGTTCCATTAGGGGTTGGAACAGCAATATTCATTACTGAAAATATAATTCCTCAAAGAATAAGGACGCTTATTGGGTTAATGGTAGAACTTCTGGCTGCAATACCTTCTGTAGTTCTTGGGCTTTGGGCAGTATTTATTATGGAACCTTTTATAAGGCCTTTTTTACTTTTTATATATCAAAAATTTGGATGGATTCCATTCTTCAGTTCAGAACCAGTTGGACCAGGACTTGCACCTGCAATACTGATTTTGGTTGTGATGTTATTACCTATTATCACTTCAATTGCAAGAGATTCATTAAATCAAGTACCTAGTAGATTAAGAGAGGCAGCATATGGAATCGGAGCAACAAGATGGAGCGCAATATTTAACGTGATTCTGCCAGCAGCAATATCTGGAATCACAGGTGGGATATTACTTGCACTTGGAAGAGCGATGGGAGAAACAATGGCAGTAACAATGATAATAGGAAATTCAAACAACTTTAGTTGGTCATTATTATCTCCCGGTTATACTATATCTGCAATGTTGGCAAATCAATTTGGCGAAGCAGATGGCAGCCAAGTATCTTCACTAATGTATGCTGCATTTGTACTGATGTTATTAACATTAGGAGTAAATATACTCGCTCAGTGGATTGTGAAGAAATTAAGCCTTAAATACTAATCAATTAATTCTATAATGATGAATAAAGACCTAACATTCAAACCAGGACTTAAACGCAATATAACTAATAGATTGTTTACGATATTAGCATTTATGTTTGCGTCAATAGCAATACTTCCATTAATTCTGGTTCTATTCTATGTTGCAATAAAAGGATTATCTATTATTAGTCTTGATTTATTAGTGCTAGAGCCACAGCCACCTGGCGATGACTTAACTACAGCAGGTGGTATTGGTAATGCAATAGTAGGAACAGTAATAATTACAGGGATTGCTTCTCTAATTGCAATACCAATAGGAGTAGGTGGTGGTATTTATCTTGCTGAATATGCGAAAGAAGGTATTTTTTCAAAATTCATAAGATTTGGTACAAACGTTTTATCAGGTATACCTTCTATAATTGCAGGGGTGTTTATATACGCACTAATAGTTGTTACCAAAATACTATTTGGAAGTATGTTTAGCGGGGTTGCAGGGGGAATTGCTCTTTCAATACTTATGCTTCCTACAGTAATTAAAACAACAGATGAGGCCCTAAAACTTGTTCCAGATGACCTTAGGAGAGGTTCATTAGGATTGGGTGCATCAATGTTTACAACTATCATAAGGGTAACATTGCCAAGTGCATTTAGATCAATTAGCACAGGTATTGTTCTTGGAATAGCTAGAGCAGCAGGAGAAACTGCTCCATTAATCTTTACTGCTTTATTTTCTTACTATCATATAACTGGTATTCAAGATATTCTATATGAAATGAGCTCATTATCAGTTCTTATATATAACTTTGCGCTGGAACCTTATAAAGCCCAAAATGATTTAGCATGGGCTGCTTCATTTGTACTTGTTATAATATTGCTAGGAATTAACTTACTTTCAAGATGGATAAGTAGTATTGCTGCAAAAAACTAACTTATTCCTAAAATAAAACTAATGAAGTATGTAACTAGATGAAATCCCAAGTAAATAAAAAAAAGAATAAGGGGATCTCAATCTCATTTCAAAATGTAACTATAAGTTATGGAGAATTTGATGCTGTAAGGAACGTTTTCTTTGACATTCCTAAAGCAAAGGTAACTGCTCTAATTGGCCCTTCAGGCTGTGGAAAGTCTACTGTTCTTAGAGCCATGAATAGAATGAATGATTTAATACAAGGATGTTCCTTAAAAGGTCGAGTTCTTTTTGAAGGTATAGATATTTATGATAAAAATATTGACCCTGTTGAAGTTAGAAGAAAGATTGGTATGGTTTTCCAGCAACCAAACCCATTTCCAAAAAGTATCTATGAAAATATTGCATTTGGTGCAAGGATCAATGGATACACAGGGAATATGGATGAACTGGTTGAGAGCTCTCTTCGTAAAGCTGCTGTTTGGGATGAGTGTAAAGATAAACTAAGTGAAAGTGGGTGCTCATTGTCTGGTGGCCAACAACAAAGATTATGTATAGCTAGAACAATTGCAATTGAACCAGAAGTAATACTTATGGACGAACCATGTTCTGCACTTGACCCTATATCAACTTTGAAAATTGAGGAAACAATTCATGAACTTAAAAAAAGTTATACGATAGTAATTGTCACCCACAATATGCAACAAGCATTAAGAGTAAGTGACATGACTGCTTTTTATAATGCTGAAGAAATAGAAAACTCTTTAGGTGGAAAAGTTGGCTATCTTGTAGAGTTCAATGAAACTGAAACTATATTCAAATGTCCTTCACAGAAACTTACTCAAGATTATGTTTCTGGAAGATTTGGGTAGAGACCTTCACTAACATGAAGGTTAAAAATAAATAGTTATCCCTTTAGAAATGAAAAAAATAACGGAGAGAGAGGGATTCGAACCCTCGATAGAGTTGCCCCTATACAGCATTTCCAGTGCTGCGCCTTCGACCACTCGGCCATCTCTCCAAGAAATCTCTTATGAGTTTTATGAATCTAGCAGGGAGTTAGAATAAAGTTAAATATAAATAACCAAATAATCGGATAATGAAAACATACCTAAATTTCATATAGCAAATGGAAAAACTTATTTGCATAAAAGCTTTTGAAAAGTCAGGTCTCAAAGAGTCTGACTTACTCTTTTTAACTGAGATAGCTAAAAAAGCAGCTATAAAAGGAGGAGAAATATTAATGAGGTATTACGGTGATATAAATACCATAAAAACCAAAGGGAGAATTGGAGACCTTGTTACTAATGCAGATATAGAAGCAGAAGAAGAAGTAATAAAACTACTAAGTGATGCAACTTCTGAAATAGGTATTCTGGCTGAAGAGAGTGGATTAAGTGGTAAAAAAAAAGATTTAATGTGGTGTATAGACCCACTTGATGGAACTACTAACTTTGCTCATGGTTATCCATTTTTTGCTACATCAATAGGTCTAGTTTTCAATGATCTACCTATACTTGGAGCAATTAATGTTCCATTTTTAAAAGAGCTTTACTCAGCTTGCCCCACTTTAGGTTCTTTTTGCAACAACAAACAACTTAGGGTTTCAGAAACAACTTCATTAATTGATTCACTTTTAGTGACTGGATTCGCTTATGACAGACAATCAGTTGTAGATAACAACTATGCGGAATTTTGCTGGATGACTCATAAAACAAGAGGTGTTAGAAGAGGCGGCGCAGCAGCAGTAGACATGGCGTTTGTGGCTAGTGGAAGATTAGATGGTTACTGGGAAAGGGGTTTATCAAAATGGGATATAGCTGCTGGCGTTCCAATTGTTGAATTAGCTGATGGCAAAATTAGTGACTACAAATCAAATCAGTTTGACCTTAACAATGGAAGAGTACTAGCTAGTAATCGATTAATCGAGAAAGAGTTAATTCAAGAACTTTTGAAGATAAGGCCATTTGATGAGAAGTCATATACTCAAAACAACCCAAAATAAACTAATCATTCATTTCTAAGAAGTTTATGCCAATACAAAATGTCTCTGGTAGCAAGGACCTAAATCCTCAACAAGTCGAGGAGAACAATTTTCTGTTATCAAAGCTTGCAGATGTATATAAGAGATGGGGTTATCAAGAAATTTCGCCAACAAAGGTTGAGACTCTAAAAACATTAACTGCTGGTGGAGCTATCAAAAGCAAAGAAGTACTAAAAATTGTCGGTGATGAGCCATTGGGCTTAAGGCCTGAAATGACAGCGAGCATTGCTAGAGTAGCTGCAACTAGATATGCTAAAAGGCCAAGACCATTAAGACTTTGGACCTCTGGAACAATCTTTAAAAGCAGGCAAGAGAGTGACGGGAAAGTCTCGATAGATGAAAACTTACATAGTGGTGTCGAAATTTTTGGCGACCAAAGTATGGAAATAGAGGTCGAATTATTATCTCTATTGATGGATTCACTAAAAGTTCTAGAATTAAAAGATTCAGTAAATCCTGTACTACTGATAAGCCATACTTCCTTAATAGAAATAATAACTAAACGTTATAATGAAAATATTAAGTATAAAATTAGAAATATACTTACAGGTTTCAATTTATTAGAGCTTGAGAGCTTGGACATAGATAAAAAAGATATAAAGCATCTTAAAGATCTATTAAAACTAAGAGGAAAGCCTGAATTTGTAATAAAGCATTTGACAGATATTTATGGAGAAGAAAAATCCTTTAAGGAGTTAAGCTACCTTTTTGAAATAATTAGTCAAATGAGTAATTCGTGCAACATAGAGATACAATTAGACCCTACATTTATGCCACATTATAAACTTTATAATGGAATTACTTTTCAATTAGTATGCCAAGGTAATAATTGTCCAAAAGTTATAGCATCAGGCGGTAGGTATGATGAACTAGTGAGGATATTTGATGCTAACAATAAAGAACACAGTGGTGCTGGCTTCAGCTATTCAATTGAAAAAATAAAAGAGTTAGATATATTGAGTGAACAAATTAAAAATAAGACTGAAAAGATACTTATAGCGTATTCTCCCTCCAAGAATATAAAAGATGCGCTTCGGTCTCAACATTTGTTTCATCTAGAGGGTAAAATTGCCATTATTGAACTTAAATCATGTAAAAACGAAAATACAGCCAAAGAGTTGCTAAAACTAAGAGATTGCAACAAACTTTACTGGATTGATAATTAAGCAAAACATGCCACATACTATAGTTAAGGATATTTGCGAAGGGGAAGGTACATGTGTTAATGCATGTCCAGTAGCCTGTATAAAACAAGGAATTGGTAAAAACATTAAATCTAAAAATTACTATTTCATTGAATTTAGTACTTGTATAGATTGTGGGGTATGCCTTGAAGTTTGCCCAGTCAAAGATGCAGTAATATCAGAAGAACGGCCAGATTTGCAAGGCAACCAAGGTAATTAGGTACGGTGAATACTCCTATCGTGAAATTCAACAAGTCAATAAAACGACTAAAATTCAGAAAATAAGAGGTTTTTTTATGTCCTTAATTGAAGAAGGTCGCATTCAAATTCATACAGAAAATATATTCCCCATTATCAAAAAGGCTGTATATTCAGATCATGAGATATTCTTAAGAGAGCTAGTTAGTAATAGCGTTGATGCTATAAACAAAAGACGTATGGCTTCTATAGCTGGTGACTGCGAAGAAGGTGATCAAGGTAAAATAAATATTACTATTGATAGAGAAAAGAAGACATTAACATTCTCAGACAATGGTATTGGAATGAGCTCAGATGAAGTTAAGAAGTATATTAATCAAGTTGCCTTTTCAAGTGCTGAGGAATTCCTGGAAAAATATAAGCAAAATGATGAAGGTATTATTGGACACTTTGGACTTGGCTTTTACTCTAGTTTTATGGTTGCGAAAAACGTAGAGATAATAACTAAATCAGCAAATACCGACCATGAAGCTATTAAGTGGGCTTGTGATGGTTCACCAGCCTTTGTTCTTGAAAAAGCAGAAAGGGAAAAACCAGGTACAGATGTAATCCTTTATTTGTTGGAAGACGAATTGGAATATATAGAACCTTCAAGAATCAAAACACTTATTCAAAAATATTGTGATTTTATGACAGTAGAAGTATGCCTAGAAGGAGAAGTTATAAACAAAATGGATCCTCCGTGGAAAAAAAGTCCTAGTGAACTTAAAGATGAAGACTATATAGAACTGTACAAATACTTATATCCATTTCAAGGTGATCCTCTTTTATGGATTCATTTAAACACAGATTATCCTTATGATCTTCAAGGGATACTTTTCTTTCCAAGAATTTCCGGCAGAGCAGACTGGGAACAAGGTGAGATAAAGCTTTATAGTAACCAAGTATATGTAAGTGATTCAATAAAAGAAGTTGTACCTAGGTATTTATTGCCACTAAGAGGGGTTATTGATTCAACGGATATACCCCTGAATGTAAGCAGGAGTGCTCTTCAAACAGACAGGAAAGTAAGGTCTATTGGAAATTTTGTTGCAAAGAAAATTGCCTCTAAATTGAAAGATATAAAAGAAACATCTCCCAAATTTTATTCAAATATTTGGGATTCTATAGCACCCTTTATAAAAATAGGAGCTATGGAAGATGAAAAGTTTTCAGAACAAGTAAAAGACCTTATAATTTTTAAAACTACATATCATGGAGAAAAAGATGAAGAAGTCATAAACAATGAAAAAGATAATTTTACCACTTTAAATAGTTACATCAATCGCCTCAAAGATAGTTCAAGCAAACGAATCCTTTATTGCACAGATGAAATTGGTCAAGCCAATGCACTGGCTCTATGGAAAGATCAAGGTAATGAAGTGCTTCTAACAGAAATGGTAGTAGACTCTCAATTCATACCATGGCTTGAAAGTAAAAACGAAGAAATTAAGTTTCAAAGAGTCGACTCAGAACTTGATGAAAGTATTACTGAGAAGAATCCCGAAATAAAAACCCAAGACGGAGAGAGTCAGTCCGAAAATATTAAGGAGTTAATTAAAAACGCTTTAAAAAATGAGAAGGTGACTATTCAAGTCCAGTCTTTAAAAGGTAAAAACCCTATCCCTGGAATGATTCTATTGCCAGAGCAAATGAGAAGGCTCAATGATATAGGCGCTCTTATGGAGCAAAAACTGCCAGGGCTTCCTGAATATCATGTACTACTAGTAAATAAAAACCACCCCTTAGTAGAAGGCCTTCTAAAACTAAATTCAACTGGGATTATCGTAGAAAAGAGTGGTAAGTCACAAAATGAAGAGCTTACAGAGGAAATAGCTCAACACATCTATGACATGGCACGTTTAAGCATAGGTGGGCTTAGCCCTAAAGAAATTTCTGAGTTTCAAGCTAGAAACGCAAATATAATGGGCAAGCTGATTTCCAAAGCAACTTGAACTACTGATTATTTGTTATCATATTTTCTATACAAATACCCTACTCGGAAGAACTAAATGTCAAGAGTATGTGATCTGTCTGGTACCAGGGCTAATAATGGAATGGCTGTAAGTCATTCCCATATCAGAACAAAGAAATTACAGCAAGCCAACCTTCAAAATAGAAGGCTTTGGTGGGAGGAAGGAAAAAAATGGATAACTGTGCGCATAACTACTAGAACACTCAAATCAATTCAAAAAAAAGGCCTAGATGCATATGCCAAGTCAAAGGGTATTAATCTAAATAAAATTTAAGGCTATAGTTATATTATACTTAAATGAATTTTTTAAATAGGTTTTTTTTTAGATTAATAGCTAGTTTAATTGTTTTTCTAATATTTTCTAATTCAATATATGCCGTTGAGAATATAACTCCAGATATAGGTAATAAAGCCCCTGAATTTATACTGGAAGGGTATTCATCCCAATTTCCAGAAAAGAATTTATGGAAACTTTCGGATTTATCTAATACATGGGTTGTTCTATATTTTTATCCAAAAGACTTTACGAATGGATGTACAATTGAAGCAAAAGGTTTTGACAAGTTAAATAAAAATTTTATCAATAGGAATACAACAGTAATAGGCATAAGCAATGATCAGGTAAATGAACATGAGTCATTCTGCTCAAAAGAAAGTCTATCAATAGTTCTTTTAACAGATGAGGATGGAAAAGTTAGTGAGAAATATGGTTCTTGGAACCCTCCCTATAGCAAGAGGAATACATTTCTTATAGATCCAGATGGAAATATAAAATATAAATGGCTGGGAGTTATTCCATCTAAGCATCCTCAAGAAGTATATAAAAAATTAATAGAGTTAGAGAAATAAGCTATGCATTCATTATCACTAGGAACTTGGGTAATACATATGGCAACACTTATAGAATGGACATTAGCAATTTTTCTGATTTCAAAAGTTGCTGAAAAAACAAAAATCAAAGCATACAATTGGCTTGCTATAGCAATGCTCCCAAATTTAGCCAGTGCCATGGCCGCAATTACATGGCATATATATGACAATTCTGAAAAACTTATTGGCTTAGTTGTAATACAGGCAATACTTACCACACTGGGGAATATATGCCTTGCTATTGCAGCATTACATCTTTTGCGTACCGAGAAGAAGAAGGCATGAACTTTCTTGATTCCTTATCTATTTTCACATCATTTGAATCAATAGATCCAGGTCCTTTCTTCGTTATTTCCTTAATACCTTACTTGGCATTTCTGTACTGGGCACAACAAGGCTCTTTAATCCCAAAAACTTCATTGCTGGGATTTAAACTAACTCTGTTATTCGTTTTGGTTTCTATAATATGCTCTGTTTTTGCTAAAACACTTTACAACCAAGATTTATCAAATGTAGACCCATTGCATGGGGGCGCAGAACTTTTCTTAGCCATAAGCGATGGCTTAGTAGTGCTTGGATTTTTTAAGCTACTTAATGAAAAGAGTTGAAAACTCTTAAGAGCTAGGACTAGTTTGTGGTCAAATGCGCTTTATCGACGAGAATATGTATGGTGATTTAAATGTGTAATGATCACAACCTTATTAGCTACAGCAGATCCCGTGACTTTTCATTGGTCTCCTAAGTGTGCTGTAGTAATGATCCTCTGTAATGTTCTGGCATATGCAATTGCCAGGGCCAACATCGCAAAGCCTAATGAAGGCTTTGAACTACCAAACTCAAAATACTTTGGTGGATTGAGTCATGCCTCTGTAGTTGCAGCAAACTGCTTAGGACATTTATTAGGGATAGGCTCAATCCTAGGGCTGGCAGCGAGGGGTGTCTTATAAGTTGAAATACCCCTATTTTTTATCTCAAACCAAATAAATAGGGTATCAACCGCAGGCCAAACCTTCCAAATTTATATTCAAATAAGACATTACTAATGTCCTCCGCGTTTGCTTTTTTATAAAGTCCGTGGAGGATTTTAATTATTCTCTTGTCTGCTTTTTTATCAGATAGTCCCCACCAAGTTTTCTTGGCTATCTTGTTCGAAATAATCCAACGCCATCCAAACTTTCTATTTAGGTCATGCTGATATTTGGATAATTTATAAAATTCATTGATACTATTAAATTCATTCCCTTTGCAAAAGTCAATTAATATTCTTGACAAAATATTTGCACTTGTAATTGCATGTCGAATGCCTTCTCCACCTAAAAGATTTGAAGTGCTAATCGCATCGCCAACTCCCAAAACTCGGCCCTGGAAGTGAACCTCAGAACGCATAATAGTACTTCTAATTATTCCCCCATGTTTATCAAGTATTGGCATATCATTAAGACTGTTGGCTTTTAATAAGCTTCTTAATTGAGATAAATTTGATCCCATATTGTTATATGGTGGTAACTGACAAACCCCTATTTTAATTCTATTATTTGACATCGGGAATATCCAACCATATCCATGTTTAATCCATTGCGAACCAATGAAAAAACTAAGACTTGAGCCCCATTTCTTAAAACTTTGTTTACTACATTGTAGTATCCACTCTATTCCATTCCCAGCGAGAAGCTGATCTCTTTTGTCGTGATTTACTCCAAGTAGAGAGCGCTTATAGCCTGTTGCATCAATAACAATATTTACTTTAAGCGTTTTCTTAACACCATTTTTCGAAACTAAAAAAACAGAAGCATGACTTTCAAAAGAAATAACTTTTAAAACTTTCCACCCTAAAAGAAGATTTACGCCAGATTGTTCAGCTTTTTCCCATAAGTATTGTCTATATTTTGCGAAATCCAAGACAACTCCCAAGTTGTCAACTGAACTCCACTGAAAGCACTGTGCATCTGGTCCATAGATATGCCAATTTGACCAATAACTTGATATGGCTTTATGAGGAATTAGATTCTCATTAACTGCACTTATAGGTATAGCAGCACTAGAGAAAGCGTTTTTCGCAGGATCATCTAATCGTTCTACAAGTATTACATTTAAACCAAAATCCGAGAGGATATTTGCCAAAGTAGACCCTGCTGGTCCGGCACCTGCAATTAAAACACTCACTAATTAATTAAGTTTATATAGATTGAGAGCTTTTATTACTTAAAAATAATTTCTCTGAGTTATCCCATCCAAATCTTTTTTTAATTGATTGAGTCATTTTATCCGGCGTTAAGCCTAGTGATTCCTTGCTTTGTTGTGGGCTTGCATGATCAACCAATTTATCAGGTATACCAATTCTGAATGTAGGTACCATAAGATCTTGATCTGAAAATGACTCAACTACTGCTGATCCAAACCCACCTAAAAGAGTTCCTTCCTCCATGGTCACAACTTTCCCAATTCTTCTGGCGAGCGGATGAATCAGAGCTTGATCGAGAGGTCTTAAGAAGCGGGCGTTAACGACTGTAGTACTAATACCTGAGTCTTTAAGTAAAGATGCTGTTTTAATAGCTGGAGATACCATTGCCCCATAAGCCAAAATCAATAGATCATCTCCTTCTAGAAGAAGTTCACCTCTACCAATCTTCAAAGGTTCCCAACCTTCTTCCATCAAAGTAACTCCTTCACCTGGCCCTCTTGGTATTCGTAAAGCACAAGGTCCATCATGCTCTAAACACGTAATCAACATTCTCTGGAGCTCGCTCTCATCTTTTGGAGCCATAACGGTGAAATTTGGAACAGATCTTAAATAACTAAGGTCATATTGGCCTTGATGAGTTGGTCCATCAGCTCCAACAATACCTGCTCTATCAAGGACAAAAGTAACTGGCAACTTCTGTATACCTACATCATGAATTAATTGATCAAAGGCTCTTTGAAGAAAAGTACTATATATAGCCACTACGGGTCTCAATCCATCACAAGCCATTCCAGCTGCAAGCGTTACAGCATGTTGCTCAGCTATCCCAACATCAACATATTGATCAGGTATGGCCTTTTGCAAGAGATCTAGTCCTGTACCTGTGGCCATGGCTGCTGTTATTCCGACAACTTTATTATTCTGCTCGCATATTTTGACCAATGTTTGACCAAACACCTTGCTATAACTAGGAGGTTTAGGAGATTTTGAAGGAATAGACTTTCCAGTAGTTAAGTCAAATGCAGATTGGGCATGGTATCCAACCTGATCTACTTCAGCATATGGATAACCTTTACCCTTAGTAGTAGCAACATGTACTAGAACTGGTCCTCCTACTCTATGAGCAGCCTGAAAACTCCTAACCATCTGCCCAATATCATGGCCATCTATTGGGCCCATATAAGTAAAACCTAACTCCTCAAAAACAGCACCTACTTTAGGAACAGCCAACCTCTTTACACTTCCTGTTAGAGATTTAAGCTCTGGTGGTATGTCCTTCCCTATAAAAGGTAAATTTTTCACACTTTCTTGAACACTGTCAGAAATAAACTGAACTGGTGCACTATGCCTCATACGATTCAGATAAGTTGATAACGCTCCGACTGGGGGCGAAATCGACATATCGTTGTCATTTAAAACAACTAGAAATGGAGTATTAGGAAGATGCCCAGCATGATTAATAGCTTCTAATGCCATTCCACCAGTGAGTGCTCCATCTCCTATTACCGCAACGCATTTATAACTTTCTCCAAGCCTATCTCGAGCAAATGCCATGCCTAATGCCGCTGATATAGACGTGCTTGCGTGACCAGCTCCAAAATGATCAAAAACGCTTTCTGTTCTTTTTAAATAGCCCGCAACACCATCTTTCTGTCTAAGAGTATTGAAATTTTCATAACGGCCTGTGAGCAATTTGTGAGGATAAGCCTGATGTCCTACATCCCAAACAACTTTATCCACATCCAAATCAAGTGTCTGATATAAAGCAAGTGTCAACTCAACTACTCCAAGCCCAGGGCCTAGATGCCCTCCACTTGTTGAAACAACTTGAAGATGCCTTTCTCTAATCTGGCAAGCGATGTCTTCAAGCTGAGCAGTAGTCAAGCCATGCAATTGATTTGGATGTCTAACATCGCTCAGGCGCATAACCTTTTAATTTATTTATAACAATCTACGAGGTCTTTACTATTTTCGTCCAAAATCTTACTTAATCGAAAATTGCTTAAAAAAAACAAATAACTGCTGAAATTGGCATAATCAAGTAATGGAGGACTATTTGCAAAAAATCCTAAGAGCTCACGTCTACGATGTAGCGGTAGAAACCCCTTTAGAAAAAGCAAAAATTCTAAGCAAAAGATTGAAAAACCAGGTTTGGTTGAAACGGGAAGACCTTCAATCTGTATTTTCATTTAAGTTAAGAGGCGCTTATAACAGAATGACTCATCTAACAGAGGAGGAATTACAAAAAGGGGTTGTTGCCTCAAGCGCAGGAAATCATGCTCAGGGCGTTGCACTAAGTGCTGCTTACCTAAAATGTAAAGCTGTAATTGTCATGCCTATAACAACCCCTGAAACAAAGGTTTCAGCGGTTCGAAATCTTGATGCCGAAGTAATCCTCCATGGAGATACCTATGATGATGCTTATCACGAGGCTAAAAGAATAAATCAAAAGGATGGATTGGTATTTATACATCCTTTTGATGATCCAGAGGTAATAGCAGGGCAAGGAACTATTGGTAGAGAAATTCTTTCTCAAATTGAAACTCCCCCAGATGCAATCTACATAGCAGTCGGAGGGGGAGGACTAATTGCTGGAGTTGCGGCTTATGTTAAAAATCTCTGGCCTAATGTAGAAATAATTGGAGTAGAACCCTATGAAGCATCTGCCATGACAGATTCTTTAAAAGAGGGTAAAAGGATAGAATTGAAGGATATAGGTCTGTTTGCAGACGGAGTTGCCGTTAGCAAAGTTGGAGTACATACCTTTGAGTTAGCTAAAAAATATGTAGACAGGATGATAAATGTGAGCACAGATGAAATTTGTGCAGCAATAAAGGATGTATTTGAAGACACTAGATCCATTCTTGAGCCAGCTGGAGCCCTATCAATAGCTGGTCTTAAATCTGATGTTCTAAATAAAAAATTAACTGGAAAGAGCTTGGTTGCTATAGCCTGTGGCGCAAATATGAATTTTGAAAGACTTAGGTTTGTAGCAGAAAGAGCAGAGCTTGGGGAAGAAAGAGAAGCAATGTTTGCTGTAGAGATACCAGAAAAAGCCGGTAGCCTAAAAAACCTCTGCAAGATTTTAGGAAAAAGAAGTCTGACAGAATTTAGTTATCGAATGTCAGAAGCTGATAATGCTCAAATATTTATGGGGGTAGAGGTAAAGGGTAAATCTGATAAAAACGAACTAATTCATCAAATAAGATCTTTTAACTTTAAATGTCTTGATCTTAGTGAAGACGAACTATCTAAAGTTCACTTGCGACACATGGTTGGCGGAAGGCTGCCAAAAGCATTAAATAATTTGTCCAAAAGGGATTCAAGTGAATTGCTTTACCGCTTTGAGTTTCCAGAAAGGCCAGGGGCTTTAATGCAATTCGTCGATTCCATGAGACCTGAGTGGAGCATAAGTATTTTCCATTACAGAAACCATGGTGCTGATATTGGGAGAATTGTCATAGGGGTAATTGTTGACAATCATGATATGAATAATTGGAAAGCCTTTCTAAAAGAGATTGGATATAAAAGCTGGGATGAAACAAAAAATCCAGCTTATAAACTCTTCCTAGGTGCACACAACGGCTAATCAAGTTATTTTTTAGATAATCAATTGCTTTTTGACCTATCAAAAAAGATGTCGCCCCATTAAAGAGCAATGTCATGCAAGACATCTCACTACCAGCAAAGTTGGAAGCTGTGCTTTATTTAAAAGGGAAACCTCTCAGTATTTCAGAAATGGCTGAGATCGTAGAGCAATCAGAAAAATTGATAGAAGAGGCATTATTTGCATTAATGGCAGGCTATTCTCAAAGAGATACAGCTCTTGAAATAAATGAAAAAAAGGGCAAATATAGTCTTCAACTTCGCTCAGGTCTAGGAGAACTAGTGAAAAATCTCCTGCCAGTTGATATGACTGGCGCAACTTTAAGGACTCTTGGAACAATTGCTTTGAAGAAGAGAATACTTCAGTCAGAGCTTGTTGATTTAAGAGGCTCAAGTGCATATGAACATATAAAAGAACTTGTAGAAAAAGACTTTGTTGAAAGGAAGCGCCAGCGCGAAGGCAGGTCCTATTGGTTAACCCTTTCAGAAAATTTCCATAGAACATTCTCAGTACTTCCTGATATCAAATCAACCAATGACCAGAAAGTGGCCTAAAATAATCCAAATTACTTAAAAGATGGCAGCAACTATTATTTCCAATATTTTTGGGGTTCTAAATCAAACACTTTTGATTTATTCCTACATATTAATTATCAGAGTATTGCTTACCTGGTTCCCAAATTTAGATTGGACAAATCCTATTTTGAGCAATATTAGTGCAATTACAGATCCTTATCTTAATATGTTTAGAGGTATAATCCCTCCTTTAGGAGGCTTAGACATATCTCCTATACTTGCATTCTTAGTTCTTAATCTATCAACAAGCTTAATAAATAATATCCGATTCGCTTTCTTAAATAGCAGTCTATTAAATTACTAATCTTAATTTGCATATCACCTCATATCACCACTGCCCTTAATCCTTCCTCTTTTGGCTCTGCTAGACAACTTATCAAGATTTGTTTGTGCAACATCTTCCAGGGTGAATCCAAATTCTGTAGATAATTGAGCCAAGTACCATAAAACATCCCCAAGTTCATATTTTATTGAATTTTTAACTTCACTATCAAATTTTCCTTGGTTGTCTCTCAATACCTTCTTAACTTTATCAGCGACTTCTCCAGCTTCGCCTACTAGGCCAAGTGTTGGATAAATAGGGTTTTTCCCTGAATTTGGGTAAAGAGCTGTCTCTCTTGATTTGTGTTGGTACTGATTCAGGTCCATGATAAGTAATTAGAAAAGCAAAGAGGAATTTCCGTGTACTCCAAATCTTATTTTTCTGAGTATCAAAGGTCCAGCTAATGACAAAAATACCTTTTAGAAGAAGAACTAAGATCGTTGCAACTATTGGTCCTGCAACAGAAAGCCATGAGAAGATTTCTGAACTTGTCAGAGCAGGAGCAACAACCTTTAGGCTGAATTTTTCTCACGGAGACCATAGTGAGCATCAGCAACGCATTAAAACTATTAGGGAAGTAGAAGCGGACTTGGAAGTAAAAATAGGGATTCTCCAGGATTTACAAGGTCCCAAAATAAGGTTAGGCAGGTTTAAGGATGGACCAATCAAGCTATCTGCAGGGGATGAATTCCTTTTGACATCAAGAGAAGTTGAATGTAATCAAAAAGTAGCAAATGTTACCTATGAAAAATTAATTGATGAAGTTTCAGAAAATAAAAGGATTCTCTTAGATGATGGCAGAGTAGAGATGGTTGTTGAAAAAATAGATAAAAAGGCAAAAACTCTTCATTGCAAGGTTGTCGTTGGAGGAATACTTTCAAATAACAAAGGTGTAAATTTCCCAGATGTTCAATTATCTATAAACGCTTTAACAGAAAAAGATAAGAAAGATCTTGCATTTGGTCTTTCTCAAGGAGTTGATTGGGTCGCCTTAAGTTTTGTAAGAAACCCAGCTGACATGAAAGAAATAAAAGAATTAATAAGATCTCATGGCTTTACTACTCCAGTAGTAGCCAAAATAGAAAAATTCGAAGCTATCGACCAAATCGATTCAATACTCCGTTTATGTGATGGGGTAATGGTTGCGAGGGGAGATCTAGGGGTTGAAGTCCCTGCCGAAGAAGTTCCTTTACTCCAAAAAGAATTAATCAAAAAATCGAACAGTCTTGGGATACCCATTATCACTGCAACTCAAATGCTTGATTCAATGGCATCAAGTCCAAGACCAACTAGAGCAGAAGTTAGCGATGTCGCAAATGCAATTCTCGATGGTACAGATGCAGTAATGCTTTCAAATGAAACTGCTGTTGGAGACTATCCAATTGAAGCAGTGAAAACGATGGCAACTATTGCTAGAAGGATTGAGAAAGATTATCCCCAAAGAGCCCTAGAGAGTCATCTTCCTAGTACCATTCCTAATGCTATAAGTGCAGCTGTGAGCTCTATTGCTAGACAATTAAATGCAACCGCAATATTGCCTTTAACCAAAAGTGGATCTACAGCTCATAATGTTAGTAAATTCAGACCTCCTACTCCAGTTCTTGCTATTACAAGTGAACCAACTGTCGCCAGAAGACTTCAATTAGTTTGGGGTGTAAGACCATTAGTAGTTCCAACACAAGAAACAACAACTAAGACTTTTGGTTTGGCTATGGAAATAGCACAAAATTATGGTCTACTCAAACCTGGCGATCTTGTTGTCCAAACGGCAGGCACACTCACTGGCATAAGTGGTTCCACTGATTTAATAAAGGTTGGGATAGTTAACGATGTTATTGCTAGAGGTAAATCTCAAAGTAATAATTCAATAAGTGGCAAAATAAGATTAATAAAAGAAATTGTTGATCTTTCAGAAATAAAGCAGGGTGAGATAATAGTTATTCATAAAAAATTGGTTGATCTTCCAAAAGCAATTAAATATGCAGCTAGTATAATTTTTGAAGGGGAGAAGAGCAAAGGAGTCACATTAGATGTACCTTATATTGAAGAAGTTGAAGGAATAACTGATATCGTAAGGAATGGAGATATAGTTACAATAAAGATGAAAGATGGTGTTATTTATAGAGGTAACTCGCAAAGTATATCGCCAAGATTGTAATTGAATAATGTCAAGGAAGATATCAATTAAAGAGATTTTGTTAATGTCAGTAAGGACATTAAGAGCAAATAAGCTGAGAAGTTCCTTAACAATGTTAGGTATTATAATTGGCAATGCATCTGTAATAACACTAGTAGGGGTAGGGAAAGGTGCGCAAAATCTGGCCGCGAACCAACTTAGCAATTTAGGTGCAAATGTACTTTTTATAGTTCCAGGTAATAATGACACAAGGCGTAGAGGAATAGCTTTTCCAAGAAATCTTGTACTAAAAGATGCACAAGCAATAAGAGAGCAAGTCCCAACAGTCAAAAGAGTTGCACCTCAAATATCTTCTAACGAGGTTATTCAATTTAAGTCCAAAAGTTTTAGTTCATCAATTCTTGGAGTTACTCCAGATTTCCTACAAGTTAGAAGTTTCGAGATAGCTAATGGAAGGTTTATATCCAAGGAAGATATAAATTCTGCAAGAAATGTTTCTATAATTGGCTCCGATTTAAATTCGGAGTTGTTTAAAAATAGTAAAGCTATTGGAAGAAAGCTAAGAATAAAAGATCAATCTTTTGAAATAATAGGAGTTATGGAACCTAAGGGAGCAGTTTTTGGAAGCAATCAGGATAAAAACGTATATATACCTCTTTCAACTATGGTAAATAAGATCACTGGCAAAGACCCTACATTTGGTGTAAGTTTAAGTTTTATAAGCATAGAAGCAATCAATGAAAAATCAATCAATCCTGCTAAGTTTCAAATAACTAATCTACTTAGGCAAAGACATAAGATAAGTAAGGATGATGATTTTGCAGTTAGGTCACAGAAAGATGCACTAAGCATTGTCTCCTCAATAACAGGAGGCTTAACACTTATGCTAGCTGCTATTGGTGGAATATCTTTAATAGTTGGTGGCATAGGAATTATGAACATAATGCTCGTATCTGTAAGTGAAAGAACTGAGGAAATAGGATTAAGAAAAGCCTTAGGTGCTAGAAGTACCGATATTCTGCTTCAATTCCTTATTGAATCTCTAATACTTTCTATTCTTGGTGGTGTTGTGGGGACAATTGTAGGTATAGGTTCAGTTGGCTCAATAGCTCTTGTAAGTCCTTTACCAGCAGAGATTGGGGCAAAAATAATACTAATCACAGTTTCATTATCTGGATCTATTGGTTTAGTCTTTGGAGTATTACCAGCAAAAAGAGCTGCAAAACTTGATCCAATTGTTGCCTTAAGAAGTTTATAAAAATTACCTAGGGTTACATCATCTCCTAAAAACTTTTATTAAATACAAGCAACCATTAAAAAAAACCAACAGTCAAGGGGCAAATCACCCTAGAATAAAAAAAAATCTTTATTTATGAATCAGAGATTAAGGCTAATACTTCTTTGGTTGCTCCCTATAGGCATGATTGTCCTAATAAGTTGGCAAGTTCTTGGGAATGGAGGGACTCAAGTAATCAGTCAAAGCAATTCTTCTCTTAGTTCAAGAAACTCTGCAGTCTCAAGAATGAGTTATGGAAGATTCATTGACTATATAAATTCAGGTCGTGTTACCTCTGTAGATATTTTTGATGGTGGTAGAAATGCAGTTGTTGAAGCTATAGATCCTGAGTTAGACAATAGGGTTCAAAGAATAAGAGTAGACCTTCCTGGCTTAGCCCCAGAACTTATAAATAAGCTTAAGGAGGAAGGCATAAGTTTCGATATACATCCAACAAAAACACCTCCACCTGCCCTTGGAATAATTGGTAACCTCTTCTTTCCAATTCTTTTAATTGGAGGATTAATATTTTTAGCTAGAAGGTCGAATTCAATGCCCGGTGGACCTGGGCAGGCTATGCAATTTGGTAAAACAAAAGCAAGGTTTGCAATGGAGGCGGAAACAGGAGTGAAATTTGATGATGTAGCAGGAGTAAATGAAGCAAAGCAAGATCTAGAAGAGGTGGTCACATTTTTGAAACAACCAGAAAGGTTTACTTCTGTGGGTGCTGAGATACCAAAGGGGGTTCTACTCGTAGGTCCTCCTGGGACTGGTAAAACACTTCTAGCAAAAGCAATTGCTGGCGAAGCAGGGGTACCTTTCTTCTCTCTATCAGGTTCAGAGTTTGTTGAAATGTTTGTTGGAGTAGGAGCAAGCAGAGTAAGAGATTTATTTAAACGGGCAAAAGAGAATAGTCCTTGTTTGATTTTTATTGATGAAATAGATGCAGTTGGAAGACAGCGAGGTGCGGGAATTGGCGGAGGAAATGATGAAAGAGAGCAAACTCTTAACCAATTGCTTACAGAAATGGATGGTTTTGAAGGAAATAGTGGGATAATTATTATTGCTGCAACAAATAGGCCGGATGTTCTAGATTCAGCATTGATGAGACCTGGAAGATTTGACAGACAAGTATCTGTAGATGCACCTGATATAAAAGGTCGACTATCAATACTAGAAGTTCATTCAAGGAATAAAAAACTTGACAAGGTTTTATCTCTTGAAAATATAGCAAGAAGAACTCCAGGTTTTACAGGAGCAGATCTTGCAAACTTGTTAAACGAGGCAGCTATACTTACAGCCAGGAGAAGAAAGGATTCAATCAGTATTTTAGAGATAGATGATGCAGTAGACAGGATAATTGCAGGAATGGAAGGTCAACCTTTAACTGATGGAAGAAGTAAACGATTAATTGCATATCACGAAGTGGGACATGCAATTATTGGTTCACTTGTAAAAGATCATGACCCTGTACAAAAGGTAACTCTAATTCCTAGAGGTCAAGCAAAAGGTCTTACATGGTTCTCTCCCGATGATGAACAAATGCTAGTTAGCAAGGCTCAATTAAAAGCAAGAATAATGGGAGCCTTAGGTGGAAGAGCAGCGGAAGATGTTATTTTTGGAGACGGAGAAGTAACTACAGGAGCAGGGGGAGATATTCAACAAGTTGCATCAATGGCTCGTCAAATGGTTACAAGGTTTGGGATGAGTAATTTAGGTCCAGTTTCACTAGAAAGCGGCTCGCAAGAAGTTTTTATTGGAAGAGATTTAATGACCAGAAATGATATTTCTGATGCAATAGCCAAACAAATAGATGACCAAGTTAGAAAAATAGTAAAAGGCTGTTATAAAGAAACACTAGAAATAATCAGAAACAACAAAACAGCAATGGATAAACTTGTAGATATACTTGTTGAGAAAGAAACTATGGACGGAGATGAATTTAGAAAGGTTCTATCAAACTATTCAAATATTCCTAATAAAAAGAAAGTAGAAAATGAGTAATTGCAAAGTAAATAGACAAGTAAGATATATTATAAAAATCTAAACAATATTTACAGGTCTCTTGCTAAAGACATTATCTATTAACCCATACTTAAGTGCTTCTTCAGGAGACATATAAAAATCTCTATCAGTATCTTGTGAAATTCTTTCTAGAGGCTGATTAGTTCTTTCAGCTAATTCTTTATTAAGGCGATTTTTAAGGAAAAGAATTTCATCTGCTTGTATACGTATATCGCTTGCTTGGCCTCTTGCTCCACCTAAAGGTTGATGAATCATGATTCTCGAGTGCCTAAGACTACTCCTCTTTCCTTTGGCACCGGCACACAGAAGGAAAGCTCCCATACTTGCTGCGAGGCCGACGCAGACGGTTTGGATGTCCGGCTTAACGTGTTGCATCGTATCGAAGATACCAAGGCCATCATAAACAGAGCCGCCTGGGGAATTTATATATAAAAAAATATCTTTTTCGGGATCTTCAGCTTCCAAGAATAAGAGTTGAGCAACTATTCTATTAGCAGAATCACTGGTAACTGGCTCTCCAAGGAAAATAATTCTTTCTCTTAAAAGGCGAGAGTAAATATCAAAGGCTCTTTCCCCACGACCTGTTTCTTCAATTACAATCGGTATCATTTTAAATTGATCGGTTTCCACGATATTAGCTAGCCAAGTCGTAGAGCTATGGTCTTTTAAGAATTAAATTAAGAAATTGGGTGAAAGACAAACTGTATCTGAAAGTAAAGCCATATTCCACAAGGAGTTCCCTTTTGTTGTTCCTGCAGTCTATAGAAGACTTATTGACGAATTGATCGTTGAATTAAATCTTTTAAGCCACCAAGAAGATTTCGAACCAGATGGTATGTTTTCACTAGGTTTAACAAGTATTTTCAACGAATTCTCAAAAGGATATCAACCTGAAACACAGAAGTCAAAAATTCTTCCAGCAATTTGCAAAGCAACAGGATTATCATTCCAAAAGATCCAAGACTTTTCAAATAATGCGAAAGATCTAGCCAATAAAATAAGTATTGAAGAAATAAAAGACGCTTCTAAGGGGAATAAAAACAAAGAAGAAGCTAATTTAATAAAAGGTATTATTAAGGTGAATAATCATTACTCAAGAATTATTGCTATTGGATTGTTCAAATTTTATGAGGCCATGGATGTGCTAAAAACAAGCAGTCAAGACGATACTCTCATAAGAGACTTGAGTAGTTATATCGGTATAAAGAAAGAAAGGTTTGATAAAGATGTAAGTATATATAAAAGCAACATAGATAAAATTGAAAAAGCGCTGGAACTTATACAACTAAATATAAAAGACGAGAAAAGGAGATCTAAAGAAAAGAAGGAAAATCAAGAAGCTAACACAGAATAATTAAAATTATTTGTTAGGAATTTTATTTCTTCGTTTGTCTTTGAAATCAATAAAAGTAAGGTAAATAATAGAAAAGGTTATAAATAGAAGCAAAAATATAACCAAGAATGATATATATGAGCTTAAACTAAGATTAAAGATATAATCAAAAAAGTTAGAAATCAATTGTTCCATCACCATTCCTACCCCAAACTACCATAGCTATAGAAAAGGTAAAGATAGCAGCTAAAGAAGCCCAAGCGAAAGTAAATAGCATTTTAGACCTATTTTTTAAAATTATAGCGCATCAAAAAAGCTATATTCAAATTGGGAGGCAAATTAAGAAAAACCAAAAAAAATGGGAAGGGTCGTACTAAATCACAGCACACATATAAATGGCCTAATAAAAATCCTAAAAAAACTTTCAAAAAATGAAAAGATAAAATCAATAACTCCTGCGGTAATTTCAAATGGGAAGAAGGCACGCCCTAGACTGGAATTAAGAGTAACTAGAAAGGTGCTTGGTGGATATAAACTAATTGCAAGGAAGGGGTCAATGGCTCAAGTTGTCTACATAATTGCAAGTCTTGACAAGCCAGAGCTAGAGGAACTTATAGCAAATAATATTAATGATTAGTTTATAACGCAAGAATGCAAATGAAAACAAGAAATAATATTAGTAGCTATTAGAATTAAAAAATATTATAATTAATTCATGATGATAAGAAAAATGGAAAAATCATATTGCTCTATCTTATTAATTCTTATAGGATTCAACTATTGTATGCCAACTTACGCAATAGAGAAGATAGAGATAATACGTTTTTGCAAACGCTCAAGAAACTACACAATGTGCGTTAGAGAGTTTGAGAGTCTAAAAAAGATTAAGAATAGTGATAATAAGAAAGGTGGTCCTATTAGAATAAGAGTTATACCTTATAAGAAGTAAAAATCTAACTTGAAGAGTTTAATTATCTACTATTTTTATTGAGTGATTACAAATATAATCTACCATGATTTTCTCAAATTCCAACCTAGGCATTTCCCAGCCAAGCCAGGAAAGGTCGCTAGAAGTAACATTTATAAGTCTTTTAGGACAGTTTATTGCTATGTAAAAAAGGTTACCCGTTTTTGATGAAACAGGGAAAATAGTATTGTTTCCTTGTGATCTAATATAATTTGAATAAATGATTAAGGGCCCAAAATTAGGTAAGTTTTTCTTCTTAGTTGTAGCATTTGATAGTAATATAGAATTTGAAAGTGGATTAAATGCTACAAGATTATGATTAGAGAATAGAGATGAGGATAAAGCAAAATTAAAATCAGAATAAAGAAATATGTTGACAACTATAATAAAAATGTTATCTCTTGTTAATTTAGTAAAAAGTGACATCAAATTTCATACTCATTTATAAATTTCTTTAATGAGTCTTCATATAAAAGCATTAGAGTATCTGAATCTTCGGTAAAGCCAGTCGAGTCATATGTAGATTTAATATAAGAAAGTTTGGATTTGACTGCATAAAAGGCTGTAGTATATTCATCCCTAATATCATCTTCCTGTATGTCATTGATTTTAGCCAAAATAAGCTCTACGTCCTTTAGTGACTTTGCAATCTGCTTTTCGTAATCCTTAGACAACTTTCTTCTTTTTTTAGCCATGGATATAAAGCTTTTTTTGACATTACAATAAATATTATCCAAATTCAAGGCTTATTAATTAGTACCTATGATTTCATGAAAATCGAGTTAAAGTTAAAAAATCACAATTTTAGTGTTCATGAACGCTAAATTCAAGATATATTTAATTTAATTAACTAGAAAGTAATGAGTGAATCCAAGGCAAGCCCCAAAAAAGATAAGGCAGAAGATAGAAATGAAAAAAATGGGAAAAGGAACCATATATTATCTAAAAACAAAAATCAAAAAAGATTGCCTTTGTGGGTTGAGGTATTTTTTGTCCAGTTAGGATTACCAGAAAAGTGGTTAATTTCAATACTTGCAGTAAAAAGGAACGGGTTTAATAACTTTAAAGAAAATTTGGCAGCAAATAAGCTTATAGTGATTGTAGGTATAGTTTTAATATATTGCTATCCAATAATACAGTTAACAAAAAATCAGAACGATTGCGTTAGAGAAAGTATGGATGTATTAAAAGAGAGCTCAATCTCTAATAATTCAGTTAAGTCGGTAGCAGTAAACTATTGTAATGGTGGGAAGTTATTAAACAATTAAATTAACTAATTACTTTTTCTGTATTCACTGGGAAGCTTGAAGGTTGGCTTAGTCTTTGATTGCCCACCTTCAATAAGGGAACTAAATAGATTTAAAAACCTGCCGAGCACAGGAACCCATATTTTTTCATAGGCAAGGGATAAAATCTTATACAAAGCAAAAACAAGTATGTTCCCTTAACGCTACTCTGAAAAAATCTAAATTAGCTTAAACTACAGAATTATGATACAGTTAGAAAATATAAAGTTAATATTATAAATTAACTTTTTCACATCTATCAAAAATTTTAAAAGCTATGGCTACAGCTAAAGAAAAAAAAGAGGAAGTAAAAAAACACCTTAAAAAACTAAGGGCAGAGCTTAGGACAATACATCTTGCTGTAACAGATGAACTAAAGCTACCAGAAGCAGATGAAATAAAGAATCTAATGACAGATATGGAGTTATTACTATCTGTAGTCGACCCCAAATCTGCTAAAAAATCTAAGAAGTAGTAAATATATCTCTAAAAATAATAAGGACTAAGCATTACAAGAGGCTCAAAAGGAATTTAAGTAGTAATATAAACATATAATTTTAAAATTCTATATGAATAGAAAAAATCTCAAACTTTTATTTGTAGTCCCAATAGCCACCCTTATTGCTGGATGTCCAGTTAAAGACTATATAGAAGATTTTAAAACCAATAACTTGGGTAAAGAGTCTATAAAAAACAAAATTGAAGTCAAAGAGACTTTAGAGGTTTCAATTTCGTGTAACAAAGACACAATACAAGGCTATTTAGATGAAGGCTGGACAATTAAAGATTCAACAAGTAGTGAGGTGGCATGTAGTTGGAAAACACAAAAAGCAACCAAGAATTGTAATGAGAAATTAGATAAAGCCTGCAAGATAACAGTCCCTGATATCATTGGTGAAGAGATAAGGTACACCTTAGAAAGAATAAAAACTGATGATTCTGAGTAAACGAAACCTGTTTTCCCACCTGCCTAATTTAATTTAAAACAAAAGAAAATAGAAAAAAATTTGAATTCTAATTAATTATCGTTATGATTAAAAAAACTGTTGATGCATTTATGAGAATGCTTACTACGGAAACCAGAAGAAAGATAGAGATTATAATAAAAAATTTGGAGAAAGGTGAAAATGTAACTCTAAAGGAGCGTATAGAATTAAATAAGTATGCTACACATATTCCATTTATTGCAGGCAAAGTTAATCAAGCAATGAGGATGAGGAGCACATTAGAAGAAGAAGGTTTAATTTAGTCAAATTTAATCAATAATGGCAAAATAGAAATTCAACCTATGAGAATTAGATTTTACTTAGTATCTCTTATATCTATTGTTTTTGGTGGTTATCTATACGCCACTCCATATTTTTCTATCATTTCACTTAAAAACGCAATTGAAGATAAAAATAGCGTTGTTGCTAGTAGATATATTAATTACAAAACAGTACGGGAAAGCCTAAAGAAAGAAGCAAAAAAGGTTGTCATTGCCAATCTTACTTCTAACAGTTCATCACGAAAATATTCTTCATTAGAACTAATATTATTAGAGCCAATTATCAATAATCTTACAAACATATTAATAGAGTCAACTGTCACACCTAGTGGCTTAAACTATCTACTAAATACTGGAAGTCTTGCTAATTCAAAAAGCATTTCAGGTGTTAATGACTTATCTTATAGAGAAGATACAAATATTTCCCAGGAACCTAAACCTAAGACTAATGAGAACGATATTTTTCTTGGTTACATTTCTATTAATAAGTTTATATTAAAAAAAGATATTGAATCTCAAAGAAGAACAATTACAACCTATTGGGATAGGTGGAGGTTTATAAATTGGAGACTTTCACAGATTAAAATAGTACCCTATCCCTAAAAATTCTTAATCGTAAATACGCCAAGTGCGATCCATGCTTTATAATTTCTTTAGGATCTTCACTACACATGAACTTCTCTTTGCTAACTGCCATGGCTGCAATTGGCCTGATCCTTATGAGTACTACCTTCTTAGTAGTTGTTTCTATAGGGTAAAAATCTAATCTGAAAAGGAAATAGCAGTAAATTATTTCATACAGCTCAAATCTTTTTGAGCTAATAAGATTCATTCATTGCAAAAGACATGTTCCATACACTTTAGAGTGTTAATTTTATGTCATAGAAGTATCAACCGATACATCTAAAAATAATAGATCTTTTAGAAAATAATAAATTCAAACCAAAATGTCATACGAAGCTGGAAGTAGGGAGTGCAGAATGATTGTCGAGGCAAAAGACAATCTTTTAAAAGTCATGACCTCCCTAGAGAATCTAGAGTCTTCAAACCATCTCAACCTGAAGCTAAAAGCTATATATGAAGAATTAGAAATTATTCATGAGAAAAGAAAAGATCTTGAATCAAAGAAAAATCCTCTTTGACTTGCACCACCAAGTAACTAATGATTAATTAATATCATCGGGAGTTCTTAAGTATATTAAACGAGAAAATGTCTTATCATTAGATTGGCTCCTAAGGAGAATATATAAAAAATTGCTTTTTATATATTCTCAACTTCCAAGCATGTTCCTTCAGGCTGGGTATTCAAGATTCAATCTACCCTCTACAAATTGATAATTGTAATATTTATCACATACTTATGCAGTAGACGTTACAGCAACTGCATACTCAAAAGCAGATTTCTTTTTTTTTATATCTATAATTGGGTGTCCTTAGTGTGAGGAATCCAAATGAAGCTATTCCAGCAATTGCTGGTGGCTCCTGCTGCTTTGGGTCTTGTGGCACCTTTGGCTGCTAACGCAGTTGAAGTAAACATCAATGATGTTGCAAATTACGCCAACCCCGAAGAACAGCTTGTTGAAACCACAGCTCAATTCTCTGATGTTGTACCAGGAGATTGGGCTTATACAGCTCTTCAGAACCTTAGTGAAAGCTATGGTTGTGTAGATAATGCTTACAGCCAGAGCCTTAAGTCTGGTCAAGCTCTTACTCGTTTTGAGGCTGCTGCATTAGTTAATGCATGTCTTGATGGTGGCCTAATGGCTAGCGGACATGGTTTAACTTCTGAAGCTTCACGTCTTACCAATGAGTTTGGTTCAGAAATGGCCATTCTTAAAGGACGTGTAGACGGTCTTGAGTACAAACTTAACGAATACAATGCTGGTCAATTCTCTTCGACCACATTGATGTCCGGTGACGCAGTCTTCTCATTAGGTGCTGTTGACGGATCTACTGCAGGTGAAAAGCTTCACTCTGTTTATGCTTACGGTCTTAACTTAACTACAAGTTATACAGGTAAGGATTCACTAGACGCAAGAATCATCGCTGGTAACTCAGGAACTGAACCTCTTGCTTCTTTAGATAGTGCAGAGAGCACAACTAACCAAGCTCTTACCATTGACGAGCTTTCATATACATTCCCTGTTGGTGACTTCACAGTTACTGCTGGACCTGTAATGAAGCAAGACGGTGTTATCTCAGCAACACTGTCAACTTACTCAGACGCTTTCTACATTTCTAACCAACCTTATTCAACAGGTGGTACAGAAACTGGAGCTGGTGTCGGTGCTACATATTATTTTGCTAACGACTGGAATGCATCTCTATCTTTCGTAGGTGCTGACTCTTCCGACGCTGATAATGGTATTGGTACAAGAGAAGGTGATGATGTAATCACAGCTTCACTTGGTTATGACGGAGACACCTGGGGTGGTGGTTTGCTTGTCTCTGAAGGAGACAAGAATGGTTCCGATGCAGACTATGACTCATGGGGTTATGGTGTTTATTGGTCACCAGAAGGCAACTACCCAACATTCAGCTTTGGTTTTGACACCAAAGACAATGAAGGTACAGCTGATGAAGAAGCTTGGACAATTGCAGTTGATTATGCTGGATTCGGTCCAGGCACACTTAGTGCTGCCTACCAAAGCGTAGACGACGAGACAAACCAGCTAGCAAAATACGAAGTTTATTACAACTGGGAAATTGCTGATGGTATCGCCATACAGCCTGGCCTCTTCACAAACGAAGTAGCTAACGCTGATGACGAAATTGGTGTTGCTGTAGAAACTTTCTTCAAGTTCTAAGAAGCACTTTTCTCGCCAATAAAAACCCCTCACATTTAAAGCTCCCACTTTGTGGGAGCTTTTTTATTAATTGATTCCAACAGGATTAAGCTATTAATTCCTAGATACATGATCTTGTACTTATATTGGTTGCAATGTTTGCTTACTTGAAAACCCTATAAGAAATTAGCAAAATAGAATTCAGAACCAACTATCCACACAAAGAATCCAGAGAAGGCTATAAAGGGACCAAGGGCATATGGTTTGCCTATCTCTATCTTTTTTAAAGTTAGGCCTATGATTGCATAAGTAGCAGAGATTATAAAAGTCAATACTATTGCTATATAAGTGCACTTAATTCCAAGCCATAAACCAAGCATAGAAATCAGTTTCGAATCACCTTGGCCTAAAACTTCCTTAGAATAAATTTGTCTTCCTACTAATCGAATAAACTCAAATATTATATAAGAAAAGAATGCTGCTAAGAAATGATCAAAAAGATAAGAAAGATTAAAGTTAAAGTAAATTAAACTAACTAATAAATAAATAGTTCCAAACATATATCCAAGACTTATTAAACTCTGCGGAAGTATTAAATGAGTAATATCAATAAATGTAAGCGACAATAAAATACATACTAATATCCAACCTGATACCAAAACAAAGAAGTTTAATCTTATATCTTCAGTATATAAATAACTAAAATTACAAATTACAAATAATAGTGCTGTGAATAATTCAACAATAGGGTATCTAGGACTAATTACTCCATTGCAAGAATTACACCTACCTTTTTGCATCAACCAACTTACAATAGGAATATTCTCAAACCAGAAAAGCCTAGATCTACATCTGGGGCAATAACTTCGAGGTAATATTGGCGATTCACCCCGAGGTAGTCGCCAAATCAGGACATTAATAAAGCTGCCAAAGCATAGTCCTATTAAAAAAGAAGCAACAAAAATCACTGTCATAAGTTGTATCCACTGAAGTTTCTTGACATACCTTTTCTAATCAATCATATTATTAGTATGTTTAATTTCTCTCGTAAAAAAGTGAATCTCATTCAAGCATATCTAACAAGCCCACGAGTTCAAAAAATCCTAAGCGAAAAGTCATCACAAAAAGGCTTTTCACTTGTTGAGCTAGTTGTTGTAATTGCTGTGTTAGCAATTCTATCAGCAGTTGCCATTCCAGCTTTTGTTGGAGTTCAAGCCAATGCAAGAGCATCAGCTATAAAAAATGGTCTCGTAAATACATTAAAAGAGTGTGTTGTGAGGGAAGCGAGTATGGACACAACAACGCTGTCAGATGCTCAATCTGCGAATGGTAGTTATTCTGGCTACAAAATTATTGCGACAGTAGCAGCTGATGTCAGTGGTGCTAAGGGAAATGGTTGGTCCTCTGCTGATACATGTTTTGCAGCCAAGGGTCAGGCTGATGCTGCTAGTACAACAGATGCAGATTTCGTAATTTCCATGAAAAAGGCTACAGGAGAGATATACAAATGGTGTGAAAAGGAAGCACCAGGCTGTACTTCTTCTAAGACTTGGAAATAATTAAGTTTATTCCTATTTCATTTTCAAAAAGGCGTCTAGTTATTCTAGATGCCTTTTTTCTTTTTAATTAATCCTATAAAACTGAATGAGAACTCTACAATTAAAAACTATGGTTAAATTTTTATTGTTATTTATCTCCCCAGTACTACTAATTAGCTGTGTAAAAAACAATACAGACAATACTCTTGACAATACCAAAAGCCTTGAATCCCTTATAGCAGCTAATAAGAAAACCATCCAAACTATTAATGATACAAAACCCTCCAGAGAAATAGATACCAGTTTTATTCCATTAAAATCAGCCAAGAAATTAAAGTCAGACACCAATTTTGGGAAAACAGACCCATTCTCTGCTTATTCGGACTCATCTAGCAATATACTTTCCAATAGTCTAAAGTTAAAAGGAATAATATATACAGATAAAGTTAAATATGCTCTTATAAAATATAAAACAATGAGTGGTCAAATAAAGCAAGGTGAAATTGGTGGTCAAACAACTAAGTTATTACCTATGGGAGTTAAGGTGAAAGAAATTGATGTTAAAAATCAAGTTGTTGTTTTAACCTTAAAAGGTAAAAATTATCAACTTTCATATTAAGCATATTTAAATAACAACCTTATTTAAATAGATACAAAAGCAATAATTTTACCTTTTAGAACTTGGTTCTCATTGACAAGTTAAAACTCTTGA
This sequence comes from Prochlorococcus marinus str. MIT 0919, assembly GCF_027359375.1. NCBI lineage: Bacteria > Bacillati > Cyanobacteriota > Cyanophyceae > Synechococcales > Prochlorococcaceae > Prochlorococcus > Prochlorococcus marinus. The sequence continues at coordinate 210,305 of NZ_CP114779.1, read as the reverse complement.
CTTTTTCATGAGTTGTTGCTAGGTGTATAAAAGGAACATATATATATGTCTCTTCTTCAAGCATATTTAATGTTGAAGGTTCTTATGAAGAAGAAATTAAAATCATTATTTGATATACGTGCTTCAGAGCCCGAAGGATTCACCATAGTTGAAGTTGCAGTAGTAATGGGTGTAATTAGTATTCTAGGCAGCTTTGCAATACCAAATGTTCTTAACACAATAAAGCTTTCTCGGATAGAAGAGGCTAAGGCTTTAATGAATTCTTATGCCGCTGATTGCCTTGGACAATATAGGATTTCAACTGATATAAAAGAATTCAATAAAAAAGCACCTGAAAATCTAAGCAAAGAAAAATTGAAAACACTTGGATATTCCGTTAATCCAGAGAAATCAAAATGCAGCGCACTGTCTATCAAGCCTCTTAATGAAAGGGATAAAGACCTTTTATATCAAATGGGATTCCAAATTTATGAAGATAATGAAATTGGCTCAGTAAAAGTGTTTAAAGAAGCAATCCCATCTGACAATCCAAATCCTAGATCTCTTCCTTCTTGTAGAGGTTGGGCTGGAGATAATTGCGGACTGAGTCCTGAAGCATTGGCAGCTATTGCACGCTTAAAACAAATAGCGATAAACAAAGCAAATTGTGGATCTGAAATAACAAAGAAAGGAATGGATAAATGGACAGGTCCAATAAAAACTTGGGTACCTCCTGAAAAAGGAAATGCCAAGGATCTTGGCTCCTGTAAATTTTTAGATCCACCTAAATGCATGTTTGAAGGGAATGAATATAGAAATTGCGAAGAAGTAGAAGCAGCTAGAAAAAGAAAGTATGGAGCTTTATGCGAAGAATGGCAAAGATCCAAAGTAGTCAACAAAGCATATATAACTTCAAACGCAAATGGTGAGACTAAAAGTCCAGAATGTGCTGGGCAATTATTTTGGTTCCATACAGGCCAACAATTTGACACTAAAGAAGACTTCGAAGAGAAAAAAGAATCAGTCAAAAAAACGCAGTGTGATATAGATAAATCAAATAAAAAGAATACACAATTTACGGGTATTTATAAAATACAACCCGCCGATGGAATAAAAGAGCCTTGTGGAACTACATATCATTTTTGTAAAGGAGAGGCATTGACATCTGTTGAATATCAAAGTTCATCTTGCAATAAATCATCTGGTGGTGGTGGTGGTGGTGGTGATGGTGATAATGATCAGAAAGAAGATGATCGTGGTAATGTATGTCCAAACAAATCGTATAGAGATAATCAAGGTATAAAATGTTGTCCAGGTAGGATAAATAGAAATTGCATAAAATCAAGAAGTTATAGGTCGAGAACTAACATGTGTAAGTGTTGGTATTAATATATGGCTCAAAATTCTATAACTACAATAAGAGATTTAGTTGATAAGTACTTTTCACTTCAATGGTGTAGAGATAATTTAGTTGTACCAATTGGAATTGAACCTTCATTACCACCTAATCCATCTATCATTACAATAGCAGTAGGAAACATAGTATTTTTAGGTACAATTGGCAATACGATTAAAGATCGTGTAAAGCAATCAGGACTTGAATGCAAATTCGTAGAGAAATCTCCAGATAAGATACAAGAACTTCTTGATTTAGCAGCTGAAGAAAGATTTATAAGTGGAGAAAGTATAGAAATATCTGAGTTTACAGAAGAAGCTGTAATTGCGGCACTACAAGACTCTGCAATAGAAGATAGTGAAAATGAATTTTCTCTTGAATTTGACGAAATAGAAGAAGAAGAGATGGTAGATGATGCATTAGATCTGGGCAATGAAATGCTGGAAAGTAAAACTCAACGAGCGGCAGGCATGATACTTATAAATGCTCGTAAATCTAATGTCTCTGATATACATATAGAGCCAAAAGATGAAAATTACAAAATAAGAGTAAGAAGAGATGGAGTTATGCAGAAGTATCTTGCTATGCCAAAAAGAGCTGGTATACAATTAGTAGCTTGTTTAAAGAACATGGCACATATGGATATCGCCGAAAGAAGAGCAAGCCAAGATGGAAAGATATTACGAAAATATGAAGGTAATCGATTAGAATTCAGATGCTCAACTGCCCCTGGCAAACATGGTGAGGGGATGGTTCTCAGAATATTAAATAGTGAAGCAGATCAGCTTGATTTAGATGTACTAATAAATATTGAAACTGTAAGAGAAGATTTTAGAAAGATTATAAACAATAGTAATGGCATTGTAATTGTATCTGGGCCAACAGGATCAGGTAAATCGACAACACTAGCAGCTGCTCTTCGAGAGAAGGATAATGGAGAGTTGAAAATTGTAACGGCAGAAGACCCAATAGAATATGACCTTGCTGGAGACATAATGCAGCATCAAGTAAATAGAGCAAAAAATCAAACTTTTGCAAACTTACTTAGGACCTTTTTGCGGCAAGACCCAGATGTAATACTTATTGGGGAAACTAGAGACCCTGAAACTGCAGAGTCCTCTATGGATGCTGCGGAAACAGGCCATTTAGTATTTACTACTTTGCACGCAAATACTTCATCAAGTTCCTTAACAAGGTTATTAGATATGGACGTGCCTAAATACAAATTAAATGCTTCTGTAAGGGGGGTTTTAGCCCAAAGATTAGTAAGAAGAGTATGCACTGAATGCAGTGTAGAAAGACCCATTCAGGATCACGAAGCTAGACTTACTGGCATAAAAGGAAACACATCAATAAGGTACGCGTCTGTATTATCTTCAGAAGAAAAAGAAAAAAGGAAAAGAGAGAATACCCTTTGCAGGCAATGTTCTGGAACAGGATATAAAGGTAGACTTGGAGCTTATGAATTATTAGTAATAAATAGACGAATACAAAATGCTATTTCAGCAAATAAAACAGAGAAAGAGATTGAAGAGTTGGCTGTCGATAGCAATAATATGCTTACTTTGAAGCAATATGGAGTAGAATTAGTAAAGAAACAATTAACGACACTTTCAGAACTTGAAAGAGTTTGCAAAAGTGATGACTAGTTCCATTGCCTAATTAAGTATGTCAATATCAAAAGAGATCGTTGCCTATGCAATACAAGCTGGTTCTTCAGATATTCATTTAGAAGAAGGTTCACCTATAGCTGTAAGAGTTAATTCTGATATAAAGATAAGCCCTCAGAAGTTAAGAAGTAAAGATATGGATGAACTTCTTTTAGAGTTGTTAGATAAAGAGAAGATTAGCGAATTTAATGAAACTGGTGATGTAGATAGTTCTACAAGTATAGAAGGTTTATCAAGATTAAGAATAAATGCATATATAGCAAATGAAAAAAGATGCTTAACTCTCAGACTTCTGCCAGATAATTTACCCAAATGGCAAGATCTTGGTTTACCAGAACCATTTGTTAAACTTTCTACGCTTGAACGCGGAATGGTCTTATGTACTGGTCCTACAGGTTCAGGTAAATCTACAACCTTAGCTGCTTTTATTAATTGCATATTAGAAACTCAGAAAAGACATATACTAACTATCGAAGATCCAATTGAATTTATCTTTGAACATACTGAAAATTCAATTATTCATCAACGAGAAGTTAAAAGAGATACCGATTCATTTGCAAGGGCATTAAAGGCGGCCTTAAGAGAAGACCCTGATGTAATTTATATTGGAGAGATGAGAGATTTAGAAACAATCCAACTGGCTATTACAGCTGCGGAAACAGGGCATTTAGTATTAGGTACTCTCCATACATCCTCTGCTGCGAAAACAGTAGAAAGAATAGTTGATGTTTTTCCAGGAGATCAACAAGAGCAGGCACGGCTACAAGTCTCAACATCGTTAGCAGGGATAATGTCGCAAACCTTGTGTAAAAATACTTTAGGGAAAAGATCACTTGCATATGAACTACTAATAAATACTCCTGCTATAGGAAATTTGATAAGAGAGAAAAAAGTTAGTCAAATATACTCACAAATTCAAACTGGTAGCAATGATGGTATGAATACATTAGAGCAGTGCCTTAATGACCTCGTTATTAAAGGCCTAATTACAAAAGAGCAAGCTCTAAACAAAGCCTCTGTAACAAAAGCTATAGACTAAGAAGATATAAAATTATGGCTGAATATGGTAGTAAAAAGACATTAACTCAAGCTAATACTCAAGCTAATATCAATAAAACTGATAATGCATTCCTAAGCATTACATTGTTTAATGAAGAAGCGAAGCCTAACCCTAAGTTAAAAGTACCTCAAAAGGAACTTCTAGTTTTCTTCAGGCAATTATCAGTGATGCTCCAAAGTGGGGTTCCACTTGCACAGGGTTTAGAATTATTATCTGAAAATATGATAAATAAGAAGTTCGCCGTATGTATATATGATATTTCCAGAAGATTAAGTGGTGGTCAAGAACTTTCTAGTTGCCTAAGAGTTTATCCAAGAATATTTGCACCTATAACAGTTGGATTAATTGAGGCTGGAGAAGCTGGTGGAATACTATCTAAAGTTCTCGAAAGAGTGGCAATATTGCTAGAAGCAAAGGCTAAATTAAAGGGTGAGATAACTGGGGCTTTAGTATATCCAGTAGTTGTATTTGCACTAGCACTTACTATTAGCCTTGCTCTATTAATATTTATTGTACCGACATTTAAAGAACTTTTTGATGGTCTTGGTGCAGAACTACCAGCTTTGACAAGCTTTATGTTATTGCTATCAAGTATAGTAACCTCTACAGGTTTCTATTTAGGTGCGCCAATAATAATTTTTACGCTCATTTATCTCTTTAAAAATATTTACAGTACAAAGAAAGGGAGAATTTTAGTTGACAGTATAACCTTAAAAATACCCTTATTTGGCGACTTAATCCTCAGATCAGAGATAGCATCATTTAGCGATACATTAAGCACATTAGTTAATTCCGGTATACCTTTAGTAGAAGCATTGGAGAGATGCCTATCAGCATCAGGGAATGAAATAATTAAGCAAGCATTAACTAAATCTATAACATTGATTCAACAAGGTCAGTCTCTAAGTTATGCACTGTCCTTATCTAAAGTAATGCCCAAACTATTATTTTCAATGATTAAAATTGGTGAAGAGACAGGTGAATTATCTTATATGCTAGAGAACCTGTCTAATTTCTATAAACGTGAAGTTGAAGAAACAGTTTCTGCATTGACAAAAGCGATGGAGCCATTAGTTATAACTGTAGTTGCGTTAATTGTAGGAACAATAGTAATCGCTTTATATCTTCCAATGTTCGATTTGATAAATAAAATGGGATGAGTGAAAATAATTTAATTTAGATTCGATCTAATCTTTATCATCCAAATCAAGAAAAGAGGGATCTAATTTAAATTCCTTAGAAAGATCTTCATCTTTATTAGAATTTTTTTTGCTTTGTTTAGAATTATCTTGATTTATTTCCTGAGCATTAGCTTCTAATCTATCTACTCCAAGAAACGAGGGATCCATTTGGAAATTTGAATCTAAAGTTGATTCTTTTATCTCTGATTTAGATTTGGACTTTGGAATTGGTGATAATTTGTCTACATTAGTTTTTATACCTATATTTGATGATACATTTAAAGAAAGATTAGTTTTTGAGTTTATGTTGCTGGACGTATTTGCATCTTCCTTATAATCAATTTCTCCAGGTAGAGTCATATCAAGATTTTTTTTAGAACTTTTTTCCTCTTGATAATGCGGAAGTTTAGACAAGTCATTATTCTGTTCCTGAGATGATGATGAAGTACTAAGGGTGTTTGCTATGGAGTTTGGGAGAGGCTTACTTGATGGCTTCTTCTTCATTGAAGAATCATCTTTGGTGATTAACTTTTCTGAGCCATTAAATTGTTTGTTGTCTTGATCAGTCTTTCCTGTAAAACTCTTATTTAATTGAGCATCATGGGAAGTATTTTGTGCTGGTACTTTATTAGAGACATCTAAATTTTTATTATTATTGTTAGTTAATTCTGAAGGGGTAATACTTTCATTCCTGGGAGTTACAACACTTCGTAATTGATTATTTTGTTTACTAGAGGTTTTTCTATTTCGGATAGACTTAAATTGATTATTTTTTAAGAAAGATGATATTTTACTGGGATTTTCAGGTGAATAGTCCTCTATTATATTGCTATTAATTGACAAACTAGTTTTAAGAGTTGGAGTAAAAGCAGAAAGTGAAAGGCCTAATCCTAGCAACCTAGATAACTCTTGCTCATTGAATTTCTCAGGGTCATAATTGACATTACCAATGCCTGGCGAATTTATAGGTGAAATTAAACTTACTGGCAGATTAAGTGATTCACCTAAAACCCTAACCAAACCAAGATGTTGGCTATTTGGACCTGTTAGAAAGAGGGAAGCTTGACCCTCTAAAGAAAGAGTGGTAGCTAATTCACCTAACAATTGAATAATTTCACGTACTAAGACTCTTATATCAAGTTTAGATATTCTCAAGGATTCTTCATCAAAGCGAGAAGTAAAACTTCCTTGCTTAGCAGTATCTACTTTCTCTTGCTGTAAACTATCTTGTTCTTGCTTTAAACTTGGTGTAATAAAATTTCTTATTGCTGCCAATCTTGAAATATAAATAGGGCCTTGGCTGTCTGAAACAACGACATGGGTACATTCACTAACTAAGTCAAGTAAGATAATATACTCATTAGTATTTAAAGAGGATAGGTGAGGATTAAGTAATCTAAGCTGAGCGGTAAAGCTAACATCTAAATTGAGTACATCTAATTGTGATTTATTTACTGTTTCTAGTACTGCTTCGGTAGATTTTTTTGGTATAGAAGTTAATAAATAACGTTTATATTCAATTTTATTCTTAATTAATGGAAGTAGATCTGTAGAATTAATATCAAAATCAATCTGGGAAATAGGGATCGGTATTTGAAGACCTGAGGAAGGGTTTAATACATAATCAAATGCTTCATCTATAGACAATTTAGATGGAATATCAATAAGCCTATTATAAGAAATGTCTGCTGATAAAACAATAGATGCTCTAAGAGATAATATATTTAAATCAGTAATAGTTTCTTTAATTAAGTCGGCCATTAAATCTGGTGAAGTAGGAATAGATTTATCTAAGGCTTCTTGAGGAAGAACTAACCTAATAAACTTGTCAAAATTTATTTCGTTATTTTTACCAGAACTTGCTACAGCTAAATTAATAGAATCATATCGGAAATCCATAAGGATAACTCTATGAGATATTTGTTTACGGTAAACAAGTAGACTACTAATAATATCCTTAATAGTTATATTAGATAAGTTAACTTTTGCTGGTGTGTTTGTCATGCGATTTTTCTTCTAACAATAAGGACTAGGTCTGCAGAAAATCCGTCTCACTGGTAATGATTCTCCTGAAACACCATGTATAGGGACTGCAAAGAGTATATAAATACCAGGCTTAGATTTATCTGAAGTTGATGAAAGTGATGCTAATGGACTTTCAATCATATTGGTACTGCTAGTAATACATATATTATATCCAGCTGGAACTAGAGGTCTATTTTTCCCAGGTAGCTCCCACACTTCGTAAGGATTATTTGTACATTGAAATTTGTCTAATTCCTCCCTTGAATAACCTGGTTGAGCAAGTATATCGGTAAGATTATCCATTATAACTTGCAAATCATTGAAATCATTTAGATAATCGTAAGGTTTAGAGTTAACAGATTTTGCCATAGGTTGAAAAAAGCCTGCTGTAAATTGAGAAACGAGGACAAAAACAGCTGTAAAAGTAGTTAACATAGCAATTGCCAGTGTAACTTCAGGAATTGTCATCCCGTTATTCTCAGATTGATTAATAGTATTAGTCATAAGTACTTAAGTTGGTGTTTACTGAGCTTTATTATCTAAAAGGAGCTGGTCAATTTTTACATAAATTTCCTGGCTTAAGATATCACTATCAGTTGCTTTATTATATCCAGCATATTTTAAAATATTTTTTTCATAATTAGTCAAAGGATACCTTTTGGTGTTATCCAAAGCATTTTGTCCTAAACGAATAGCTATCAAAAGAGATGATGTTGCTAAAGACATAATTACAGCTCCTAATATAGATTGAATCATTTCTATTGTTCAAAAGTACATGTATTATAATTTTTATTTTTTATACAAGAGTAATATTTATACTTCTGATTAATATCTGTGATAATTATTCGATGATTGGTAGTTAAATTTTCTATTAGACATGCATTTAAAAATCTACTATGATTAGAATCTATATATTTTCCTGTTGATGGATTTAGCTGACCTAGCTTATAGTCAGTCTTTGAATTTTGAGTTAATACACTTTCACATATGTTGCTTGGCTTAGTAGAGCCATTTTCAGTATCTATCAGAATTTTAATAGCATCTTTATCAAAGTCCTTAGCAATAGAATTTAACTGGTAGTTATTTGTCTTGCTGTAATTATATGTATAAATATTATTAATATTACTTGCTACCTTGAGCATAACCATAATGCCGCTCATCATTGCAATCCCTAAACCAGCGTAAAGATAAGTCATATTATAATTTATACAATAAAGATATAAAATAAAAATTCATTTGGAGGGCATAATATTTTGTCTACCATATGCATAAATTAGAAATTTTAATTGTAATGAATTTGATGTTGAGTTAATATCATTTTGATCTGATTCAAAAATAAAGTTCTTAGTAATTATTATATTTTCAATGAGCTCTAAATCCCTTATAAATTCTAAAAGGTTAGTATAAGGAGCAGATAAAATAATTTCGGCAGTGTATTTTTCCAAGCCTTTGGAAAGCAAAGGGTCACCGTTGACGTTATCAGCATCACTCAACTCTTCTGATGGTTTAAATCTTTCTATACTTGATGGTTTTAATTTGACAATATCAATTAAATTAATACTACAAAGGTAATTAATTTCTGCAAGCAATGTCTCTAGGTTATTGTTACCAGCCAAAAGAGTAATTAAATTATTATTTTGGGTCTTAAGTTTTGTATATTTAGAGTTTATAATTTGAAATTGAGACTTTAACTTATTCAAATCAGATTTTTTACGTTGATACTCTCTTAATTCAAAATATGTTTCATTCATTGATAAAGCTGTTGGAAGTAAAAGACCCACTAATAGAAAAAAAGCTAATAAGATACCTGAGAATACCGGTATATAAAAAGCTGCCCTCTCGGGTGTTAATAATCTATTGCGTGAATTAATTTTAATTGAAGAGTAGCTCATATAGTAAGTCCTAACTTATCTAAATATTCAACCCTATTAGCATTCCCAAGAGAACCAAGTCTAATCAAAGTCTCGGAGTCTAAGGTTTGTAATTCTGAATTTACTGATGCTCTGATTGTAAATTTCAACTCGGCTGATTCTTCTGAGCTTATAGATGTATTATTTCTTTCTATATTTTGAATAAATACTTCATTATCAAAAAATATAGAATCTGATATATTTAATGCAAAGAGATTTACTAATTCCAATCCGTTCTGCTCTTTGACAGAGCCTTTGAATTCTACAAAGTTTGATTGTATAGTTAAAAGAGATAACTCTATATTAGTAGGAATAATATTGCTGATTTCTGTTAAAAAAGCTGAACTTGAAATTATTTTACGTATATTACTAGCAAGCTTTTTATTAAAACTTGCAATCTTTTTCATTTGTGAGGATTTATCATTCAATTCATTTTGTAAGTTGTTATATTCAACAACAAATGCTGAGATCTCTTTCTTTTGATTTTCATACCCAATTTTTCTTGAATAAAGGGCTCCAGTGATCAATAAAACAATAGACATAATTATCCCTCCTATATAGCTTCCCTTAGCAATTAGTTCTCTTTTCCTAGCAAAGAAGTTTGTTTCAATTCCTCCTTGTTCTCGTCTATTCTTTAATAGATCTATTCTGTTGAAATTATTATTTTTATTTTGCATAGTTAGTTATTCTCAATCTCCAAATTTCCATTAATAAAATTTGCACTGACAGTATCTTTAATAACTTTTGGAGTTACAAGTATTATCAACTCACTTTTCTTTCTGACAGTTGAATTTGTTCTAAATAATCTTCCAAGCAAAGGTATGTCTCCTAGAATTGGTGTCTTAGTAATAGCTTTTGTATCATCCTCCTTTATAACGCCAGTAAGTACCAAAGTATCTCCATCCCTAACTCTTATAGTCCCAGTGTCTAATCTTCTAATACTCAAAGTTGAGATATTTCCACAATCACCTATTGATTGAGTTTCAGAAACTGCTGATATACTCGGGCTAAGGCTAAAGGAAACAAAGCCGTTATCATCAATCTTGTGCACTTTTGCACCAAAGGTGATTCCAGCTATAGAACTAGTGGGTTCACAAAGGTTTGATCCATCTTCTTGAGGAGTAACAGAATAATTTGTAACTACAGAAGTACCTACTTTTACAAAAGCTTCATTGGCATATGGCCTGCCAATTGATGATTCAGATATACCATCAGATGCAGACACTTCTGCTCCACCCAAAACTGATTCTTGTGTCTCGCCTAAGATTAATGTTGGATTCGCAAGTATTTTGGCATTATTAGTCAATACCTTTGACCTGAACCAGCCCATAAACTTTCTACTAGCTAAACTGAACGAATCTGTAACAGCAAAATCAGCAGGGCTAAAAGACTTGTTCCCGAACATATACATTAATCCCTTTGACTCGGAATTAATAATATAATTATCTCCTATTCCATATTCAAAAGCATTCTTCATATCAGTAGTGTTATTTAAAAGTACATCAATTACTTTTACAGATAAAGCTACTTGTCTCTGGCGTAAATCTAACTGTTTTAAATACTTTTCTGCTATAGAAATCAAATAAGGGTCCCCTATCAGAGTAACTGTCTGTAGTCGACTGTCAGTAGTTCCAATCAACCCCTTAAGTGGCCCTGAATTAGATGTATAACTAACTATTTCAGCTCCTGTTGAAGAAGATGTTGATTCCGTTATTCCATTTGTCGATTCAGAGCCATTAAACATATTTGTCTTTGTCCAAACTTTTTTCATCTCAGCTCCAAGACTTCCTAAATAATCTGCCGCGGAAGAAGCAGAAGTCTGGTTTAATCTATATACTTTTGAGACCTGAGGTCCAAAGCTTTTACTTAGAATATTTTTACCAACCATAAGGATATTACCCTCTTGTTTACCTTGAAGTCCTGATGCCAAAAGTATGCTATTTAAGATTTTCTCATATTTTTCCTTCTCGAAAGATAAGGTGATATTGGGATTTTCAGAATTTTCAGAGTTTTGAGAGTTATCTGGAACATATAAAAAGCCATAATTGCCTAATTTGGATAATGTAAGCAATGAATCTATAGGATCGGCATTTATTAATGTGATACTAGTTTCGGGACCATTTATATCTACAAAACCTCTACTATTAATAAAAATTTCACCAACGGCCATATCGCCTAAAGGAGGTGCCTTAGGTCTCCTAATTTTAACTTTCTTCTTAGTTGCATTATTACTATTACTAATATTTCTAGATACTTTATCTATATCTTCACTGTCTTCGGAGTCGATAGAGTTGGCTATAACAGGAGAAGAAGAAGCTAAGTATAAAATTAATATACCTAATTTTAAAAATCTCTTACTAAGTTTCCTTAATGTGGATAATTCAGCAAAGTATTTTTTACTCATATTATTAATTACCGATAAATGAATTAAATGGTGAAGGTAAATCCTCAGTTATTATTGGCTCATCTAATAATTGGTTTTTCATAGCCTCTTCATAAAGCATGTGCATAGATTCAGCATCCCAATTGGATGTTGTGTCAGGGAAGGCGAATCCTGAGAACTGACGTCCTGTACCAATCCCAAACAACTCTTTTAACTGATAATTAGCTTTTTGAGAAGAGACTGTTGGTTTTGTATGCCCGTAAGCCTCATTGTCAAATCGTTCTGGTAGATCTACAGCTGTAGCTTCTGAAAAATTATGGCTAATTAAATCACCTGCCAAAGTTGTGTTAGCAAGAGAGGTAAAGGCGCTAAGAAGTAAAAGGTAAAACCCTAATAAATTCCAATAATTACTTTTCTTTTGTTTTCTCCTCATTAAGGCAATTGCTTTGACCTCGAGATTATAGTTGCTAATAAAATATTAACTATAAAAATTTATCTCAAGCCATATAATCTTAATAATCACTTTCGCAGGTATATAAATTTATGCCCATCTCGTTGAGCCTACTAGTAATTTTCATTCTATCTATCTTTTTAAGACTATGGGCTAATTTCAGCATCCGCTATCTTGCAGGCGTCGATCTCAAGCAAATCAGCATTTTGAAAATTATTCAGCATTGGCTGATTTCCTTTGTAATAGCTGCAATCGTTTTTAGAGGTCTTAAAATATTTTATATATTTCTAAGCTAAAGCCTTAAATCATTCAAATTGAATCATCATTACTCATTACAGTCTTATCTTCAAAAGCTGAGGGTTTAACAGTTGCCTTAACACAGTCAGCATTAATCGTTTTGATCTCGCCTGTATCAATATTACTCACTTGGAAAAGCGTGCAAGCACTAAAGGACCTTGCACTTCCTACACAATAAAGGACTACGCCAATATAGGGATCCAAAGTAGCGTCATCTTCAATCAAAACGTAGTCTCCACAAGCAACATCACGAAAATCGAATCCATGAGTCACAACAGTCTTTGGCAATACTAATGTACTAATGATAATTCTTTTGTATCAGCTATGGAATACTGGCGCAGCCATTAAAGCAAATTAAAACATTAGCAAAATGAAGAGGCTTTCACGGATATGATGAATATCTGTTTGTAGTCCTAAATGTTGCGTAAGATATTCTTTTACGCATCTAAAAAGTTCACTTATTAGCTTAGTAAATGGAAAGAATAATTAGTTCTAGTCGTAATGAGCAGAAGTCAAAAGTAGTTTTTTGGGGTTTAATTATTTTAATTTGGCTAGTCTCTACCTTTTTAGATAGAAACTGGTGGCTAAATAGTAATCAAATACCTTCTTGGGATCCAGCTGATTACTTAAACAGTGCGATGTCAAACGGTAGAGCTTTAACAGTGTTACCGGGTGGAGAATGGGAAGGTTTTAGAGGTTTAATCAATCACTCATCAAAAATCCCACCTCTAGCATCTTTTGTAAATGGAACAATAATAGCTTTGGCTGGGGATGCTCCCTATAAGGCTGCATGGAGTCTTAGCCTTTGGCATGCTCTATTAATATATAGTGTTGCTGGTATAGGAATAAAACTAAAGGGAAGATACTTTGCTTTATTATCAGTTTTATTTGTTGCTATAGCTCCAGCTCTCGCATCGTTAAGATTAAACTATGTATTAGAAATGCCAGTTTGTGCTAGCAGCACATTAGCTTTATGGCTACTTGGAAACTGGGCAGATCCAATAAAGGGTGGGAATAGAAATCAAGCAATTATTGCTGGAATAAGCTGTTCAATAGCTTTATTGATAAAACAAAGTTCATTACTAGTAATTGTACCTCCTATTATGTGGTTAACTTTTATGGTAATTAAGCCTAGCAAAATTAAACTCAAAGATTTTTTTATATTTTTTGTTATTATTATAGGCAGTGTATTGCCTTGGCTTAAACATAATTGGATAACAGTTATTAGTGGTACAAATAGAGCTGTTATAGCTTCTGCTGCAATTGAAGGCGATCCTTTGATTTCTTCTATAGACAACTGGTTGTACTATGCAAAAGTAATTCCTCAACAAATAGGATTATTCTTCCTCTTAATTGGTTTAACTGGTCTAATATACGCATATTTGCAATCAATGAAAAAATATGGTAAGTCTAATCTAATAAGTATATATATATTTAAATCTGACTATTTCTTCTGGAATTGGTTAATTTTAAACTCTATAGCTTGCTGGCTTCTTACTACACTAGTACCAAATAAGGATCCTAGGTATATAACACCATTACTTCCATACATCATCATTTTTCTATCTCTTGGTTGGTTTTTTATCCTAGAATTTGTTCTAGTCAAAAATAATAAATATAAATTTCTAGCTAATATTCTTTTAATTCCAGCGATCTATCTTGTAACAAATCCTTTATTCCAGGCAATGAGAGTTTCAGTTACAAATAGTGATAGGGAATGGCAAATTAGCAATATAATTAAAGAGGTGAGTTTACTAATATCTTCTACAGAAAAAGAGACCTTAGTTGTAGTTCCGAGCTTCGCAGAATTAAACCAACACAATCTTAGTTACTATGGCAGAAGAAATGGAGGTAATATTTTAGCAAGGCAACTAGGGAGGCACATAACAGACATAGAGCCTTGTCTAAATAGATGTAATTTAGTATTACTAGCTGAAGGTGATTTAGGCGATGATAATTCTGTAAGGGAGTCGGCTTACAAGTTAGACAAAGCAATAAGAGATAGTAAAATATTTTACAAGGCGAAAGAATTCGAAAGGGTCAGAGGTGGGACTTATTCATTATGGATGAGAAAATCTAATTACAAAAACAAAAGCAACTTTGCTAACGAGTTCGCTACTTTAGCTAAAGGCATGGAGAATGGTCCCGCTGGGGTAAAGAATGTATTTGATGTTATTGCAGTTGAACACATGATTGATGGTCATAGAAAGTATCAAAAAGTTGCCAAGCTAGAAGCATTAAAGAATTTAAAAGAAAATCCTAAAACTATCAACTCAAGATGGACATTAGGATTAATCGCTATCTTAGAAAATAAACCTAAGGAAGCTGACATTCATTTTGCTGCACTCGAGCAAGAGCTGATAAATAATCCTTGGCCAAGCGCATATCGAACAATAGTCAATATTGCAGGTTGGAACCCATTGAAAGCGAGCTATATTGCAAACAAGGCTTCACTTAAGCATAATAATTATGTTTTGATTGGGCTTAAAGATGCTAGTGAAATACTATCTGGGAAAGTATGGAGTATAAAAAGTGCATATATCTCAATCCCAAAGGCAATTGAATATATAAACAAGATATCCAAAGAAAGTAATTAGTAATTGAGAGGAATTAACATTTCAAATGCTAAGCACATTGATGATTAGGCTAAAATGTAAAACTTAACCAATCAGGCTTTGCAAAATGATTAGTATGTTAAATTAAAAGAAAAGTAGAATTATATGTTGGAACATCTGGCAGATGCAACATGGAGGAACCCAATATTTATGTTGGTTTTTTTTGGTGCTATTTGGTATTTACCAGGAATAGTCATAAGAAGAATGGCCGAGAAGAAAGCTAAGGCAAATAAAGAGAGAGTTCAGTCCGAAAAGATAGCTCGTCTATATCCTAGAGAATAGAAAACCTAAGTTTGGTAGGCATTGACTTGAAGTCAGGAAGAAAATGATATATCTATTGGATTTTTAACTTTAATTAGGAGAGGCTAGAAATGCTGGGTCATATACCTGCTGCATTAACCCCCCATCTCCACCATTATCATTATTATCATCATCATCAAAACCAGAAAAAAGTATCTTTATCCCTAGAAAAGCAAATGATCCAGATAGTAGAAGTACAAGTAGGTCGTTGTTCACGTTCTTAAAAATTTTAAGCACACTAAAGGATTTTTCTATTGAATGGGGTTGAAAAGGCCAGTTAGAAAAATAACACTAGGTCCTGGGTGTCATAGAATTGCTTGATGGTTTAAAGTTTGATGTCAAACATCTCAATAAGCCTCTATAAATTGATGAACAGAATAATTTTATATTTAGAGAATAAGCATGTTTGGCGATTCATATGAACGTAGGGATAATAAGATGGATATATTCAATAAAGGAATTTTGTAAAATCTTAAGCCTGTTATGAAAATAGTACATCTAGTTATTTCTGGGTTATTCGCAATAATGCTCTGGTGGCAGTATCCTGTACTTGCCAGTGAGGAAATAGAATTCAAAACATATATGAATAGCTGGAACGAAAATATAGAAAAAGCAAGTAGATATCTTAAAGAAGCTGAAGCTGAATTCAAGAGAGGTGATGAATTGCAAGGCTGCGTAAAACAAAGACAAGCTGCTAAGTATGGAATTAAAGGTACTGAATCGCTAATAAAAGCCTTTGAAATAAGTGAAAGTACGAGTGATTTATCAAATATTCAATCTGGTTTGGATAAATGGAAAGAGTTACGTGATTTCTGCTAAACAGAATAAATAATTAAGCTGAAATTTCATTATTAAAGAAGGAAGGCTATAAAAATCTAATAAAAGCAAACGATTTAAGGGGCAGAAATCTATAAAAAAATTATGGCCAAGAGGTAATAAGTAATTTTACTCATACGCAATGGTCATTATTTTTGCCATTTTTAAAGAGGTTCTTATTTTTTTAATGGGACGTACGTTAAAAAAAAAGCAGCTTGGGGTCCTTCAATTTTATTTAATGACACTAGCTATTGTCTCGATATTTTTTGGAGCCTATAAGTTCTGAGCACAAGTATTGTTTATCGATAGAAATTAAATATAGCGTACTTTATTGAACCTAGAAATTCAATTTCTAAGGTAATAAAAAATATTATAATGCACTCTTTAATTTAATATGTTGTAATTAGTTCTCGATTTTTCCTTTCAATATAAACCCTTTGTCCACTAGCTCTTGGTAAAGATACCGAGCTTGAAAAGTAAATACTTGCTCTTCTATATCACCCCTCCTTATGTGGAAATAATTGCTATCTAACTTATTTCTACTAAAAGTTACTTCTAAGATCCCTTTTTGCATTATCCATTCATCATTACTTTCGTGTATCTGGTTAGGGCCTCCATCCCAAGGTGCTATTTCAGGATACTTTACTTTTTTCATTAAGCTAAGAAACTATCGATACTATAATAACAAAGAATCTTCAAAAGTAGCAATAGAAAAGATACCTAGAGTTAATAGGATGCAGGTTTGAGCAAGTAAAGGCTGAGAAGGTGAAGGATTTCGAAGCTACGAAATCAGACAATTATTTTTATCAATATTAATAGATTATTAGCATAAAGGAAAAATAAAGGTTTTTAGAGTATGGAAATACTACTAAAATGTTTCTCAATTATAATGAGTTATCTTTCCAAATTGTAATCATATTTTATAAGGTTAAGATACTATTCTTTGGCCTGGAATAATTCTACTAGCTTAAAGAATTCTTCCTTATATTTAATCAAAAGTTGGACATCCGAGAAACCATCCTTTGTTAATAAATTAATAAAGCTAAGTTTTATTGAATTAATTTCTTTCTTACCTTTAACTTTACCCAGAATTTCATCGTTATACAAAAAGTCGAGCCTATTTAAAAGTAAATTGTATGCATCACATTTAGATTCACTACTGAATTTAGTACCATCTATTGCAGTAAATGATTTACTAGATTTACTACTAGAAGAAAACAAAAACCAAAAAAATAAAATCGTGCCAGTCAAACCAACGATTAGTAGTAAAATTTGAACAACTGGATTATCCATTTAAAATTTCCTAGTATAAACACTCTTATTATAATTAAAACAGCAGGACATCATGTTGATTGAGATCTTTAGTCAAAGTACGCCTATCCTGGTCATACTTCTGATCATTCTGATTGGCAACCTTGCCATTAGAAGCTTTAGTAAATCAAAAAAGTAGTCTCTTCTCAAAAAATTCTCAAATTAAAAGCTTTCACAGCTTTATTTATAAATGCTGCGGTGAATAAGTGATTATAGAGTTTTAGCAGGCATTTAAGACTTTTAATCTTAGAAAGTGATTGTTCTCATAAGATAAAGGCATATTAAATACTTTCATTCAAACGAAATCGTTGTCAATCAAAGGTTTATTGCAAATAAAAGAAAAGGATATTTGGACTAATACTCTTATTGAAAGTTTGAGCTAAAAGTACTTGCTTAGGCAGAGAATTCTCGTTTTACTGAGACAAATGCATAATCTCATGACAATTAACGAAAAAATTCAAACTGCAGAGCAGAGAATCAATGAACTACAATTATTGATTAATCATTGGAACGCCTGCAATGGTTTGGATTCAATAAAGGATTCAAAAGTAGTCAGATTGGAGAAAGCAAAAGAAACAAAAACCTGTGCAGCTTGAATTGACAACACTCTGCCTAGCAATTACTCGCAATGAGCGGCTTTCTAAATCATTATTTATTTTTCATTCAAGGTAATGGCTATCCCTAGTAGATGTTCACGTGTCAATGCCGAATATGATAAGTCACTACTTAAAATAAAATCAGGATAATATGACACTAGAGTCAAAATACCTATATGAAGGTCGTCGTATCTTGGCATGCTGTAAGAAATAAACTATCGTTCATTTCTTAAATCAATGCATTGGGGTTTTGTGACACTTTTTTTTCTTTGGATTGTGCATAACTTGGCAATGTTGAATTACAGAATATATCACCACGGAAAGAAGCAGATGGCAGAGAATGAAGAAAAGCGCTTAAAAGCAATAGAGCGTCTCTATCCAAAAGGTACTTATATCGCAAGATAAATCAATCCTTTTTTATTGGCGAAAGGCTATCATCAGCACTCTTTATACAAGATGGTCCTCACGAGAATGGTGCTTCAAATATTCTACCTAACTCATTTCCAATAAAAAACAACAAAATACTTGCATTTCTCGATTTATCTATTATCTTCTAGTGTGATGAATGATAAAAATGTCTAAAATTTCAGCAGCACCCTGTGAAACCATATATATAGCTGATGTAATGGCATGCAATGTAGTGGATGGTTGCTTGTCAAAAAATGATGCTTATCTTTTATTTAGAAAGCATGGTTCAGCCTATGAGGAGTTCGTCAAGAGGTATGGTGAGGTATTAGATGCAAAGTCTATCCTTGAATGGCTGGGGTATTAAGTTCCTAAACCTCGCGCAAAAAAAAAACATTATAAAATTTAAGCAATTAACTAACAACTGCCTATAAATTAATTTTAGTTATTCTAAGAGCAATGCTTCACCAGGCAGATTTTCTGAGAGAAGTGGAAAATAGCTTGAGCTATAAACCATACAAAGAATCCCTATTAGCAACTTGTGATGAGAATGGAGTATTAACTATAGAAGACGCAAATAAAATGCTTGCTGATCATGGTCATGATTTTGAAGAGGTACTAGAGGATCCTTATGACAGTGACCAAATTAAACTTCGAGAAAGAAATGCCCATGAATTACTTGCTTGGTTAGGGTATTAAATTTTATTCTAAAATAAAATGACCTTCTTATTGATTATACAGAAAGATTTTTTTATTAAAATAAATTTACTATTTATTGAATCAAATAACATTTCCATTGCCAGCCTAACCCCATTAATAATTAAATTTATATGGGTAGTAGCCTTCCTAGGCCCTGTATCAATTGCAATAATAATCTATATCCTTAAACAAATTGAGAAAGAAAATCCAGAAAGGGTTCGCTGGCGTTAAACGAGCAGCTATTTAGCTATCTTCTTTTGCATTTAGGAAGAGAGTAATAGAAGTAATCTGTCTATAATAAAAATTATTTGGAATTTTTTAATCTAATATTTAATACAATCTAAAAAATAAGTTTCTTTGTTATAGGTGTAATTATAGATTATTTAAATTACAAATGATTAAAGAGTGATGTCTAAGTTGATATGATTATTCCAATCTGGATAAATTAGTTTTACTCAATTAAAAAACAATCAAGGTATATGATTGATAAGTTTACCCTCGAAGAATGTAAAAGAGACCCAAAAGTCCTTAGAGCTAAAATAAAAAGTCTTGCGTATGCTATCGAACAATCTCAGAAAATGATTGATGAATCTCTAATGAGTGCAAAATCACTTACTTTCCTCAAGCGAAAAGTTGCTGATTCTCAACAAGATCTAGAAATCCTATACTTGCTCAAGTAAAATAAATCTTCTTATAAGAGATAAAAGATTAATTAGTGTTTTCAAAATATTTAGCATGCTCTTTAGATTGCTAAATATTATGCGCAAAATATATCTCTTATTTTATAACAAAGTTAACCATATGCATAAAATTCGATATTAATCGAAGTCTTAATCTATAGATTATAAAATTACGTTATTAGTGGGAATATTACATTTTTAAATTCTGTAAAGGGCTGATCAACATATTTTATTTTGCTTGTGAAGCAGTACTAGAAGCTCTTCTTGCCCGTCTGGCTTTTCGAGGTTTCTTTTCTGTAGTAATAGGTCCTAGTTTTTGCCCAACGGCTTTTGTTTTATCGGTATTTTTGACAACTTTTTTAGATTCGGAAGTTTTTTTTGTCTTTGATTTATTAGAAACTGTTTTAGGTGTTGGCTTCTTAGCACTTGCTACCTTACGAGTACGATGTGAAAGAATTAGAGCCCATTCTTCAGAGCTGATATTAGCGGGCTTGTTGCCATGTACCTCAGTTTGTTTTGCCGCTTTCTCAATATCTTTTATTAAATTTTTCCAAGAAGCAGCATAGCGCTTATCAGATTGAGATTTTGCTGCGCTTTCCACTAAAGTCTCGACTACACCTTGAGCAGTAACTTTCTTACGTCGCCGATTAAAAATTTCTTTCTGTAGTGAAGCAATCATGGCATCAGCCTTAGCACTCACTTTAATCGTTAGTTGAGACATTTAAAGTAGTTATCTATTTCTAACATCTAGCACAAATTGGTATATCTTCAAAGTAGGCAAGCTTCATAACTTCTGTTATTTAGAAAGTTATGATTTGATTAAAAGCTTTTGCATGCGATAACGCTTAAAACATACACCTGCGATCTTAATCGATTCTGGACTCACAACTTCCCATCCTAGCCTTAGAAATAATGGGTAACTTATCAAACTTGCCTCGGTAAACAATCTCTTGTGACCTTCAATCGTTGCGTCTGTCTCTATTTGCTTTAAAAGTCTGGTCGCATGACCTTTTCTTGAATAAGAACCTAGCGTATAAAGCAGAGCTACACGGTTTAATGGATGGCGAACCACAAAGGAAACAATCTTTTCACTATCAAGAATTATCCAACCATGTCCTAAATCAAAAACCCTATCAAATAAATTTGGTAGCCATACCTTGTCAGACCATACTTGAATCTGTTCAGGAGTATAGACACTAGATTTTTGGTCTTCTATAGCTTGAGAATAAACAATCTTTAGTAAATTATGATCCTTTTTATTTATAGGTCGAATCGAGAATTGATTTGATGAAGGCACAGTAATCAACTTTTATGATGAAAAGGTACACGAACAAAAAATAACTATAGGTTCTATTTAATTGCTTCTTTAATTAAGAACCACCCTGCCGTGAGGCCTCAGAGCATCGACCTGGGAAAACCAGAAGAGGAGTCAAAGTGGAGATCCGTTTCCAATTACATGACTGGTTTACTTCACTGTCACGACAGACTCCTCAAATCGAAAGAGAGTCAGATCAGAGCACTTAAGGAAGGCCTTCACCAACAAAGCAGTTCTAGGCAAATCTAATTGATATTGGGAACATTTATAGGCCATATGGACCGTATTTTTTGGATGAGTTCTCTAGCAGTTTTTATTCGTTTAGAAGGATCTTTCTCCATCAAAGGAATGGTCATATGTCCTAATTTGCGACCAGGTGTTTCTTTCTCCTTTGAGTACCAGTGAAGCTTAGCTCCTTTAATTTTCCTTAACTTAGTTAAACGTTCTTTCAGCGAATTACCTTCTATAGGTAAGCCCAATAAATTAACCATTAAAGAGCCTGGTACTTCTAGACTAATTGAGGGAGTGGGAAGACCAGCAGCTATGCAAATTTGTTGATCAAACTGACTACTGCTACAGGCATCAATAGTAAAGTGTGCTGAATTGTGTGTCCGTGGAGCTATCTCATTTACAAGCAATCCTTCATCACCGTAAAAGAATTCTATTGCAAGTACACCTACATAATCTAGTTCTCTCAACAAGGAGGCACCTACGTTATAAGCCATAGCTTGAGTAGCATGACAAACATTTGCTGGAGCTAAAACCCAATCACAAACTTGTTTATGCTGGAAGGTCTCGATTAAAGGGAATGAATTAATACAGCCAGACGAATCTCGACTAGCAACAAAAGCTAACTCTTTTTCATAGGAAATCCATTTTTCCAATAACCATGTCTCTGGATCCACAGTAATTAGAAGTTCCTTTAGCTCCTTATAATCGTTAATTTTCCTAGTGCCCTTACCGTCATAGCCTCCACGCCCTGATTTAGCCATTAGTGGGAAACTCCATCCATCAGGAAGTTTTAAACTCGTTATTTTTAAACAAGAAAGTGAAAACCATTCAGGACTAGGAATATTTAATTTATTCAAAAGTTTGCGTTGGGAAATTTTATCCACAAGTGGACTCATGGACTTCAATTCAGGCTGGAAGAGAACTCCTTGCTCCTCTTCTAAAAGACTTAGTGTTTTTACATCTATCCATTCATTTTCAAAAGTTATACATCTACATTTGCTTGCCAAATCTCGAGTTCCATTAATATCACTAATATCAGCAAGAACTAATCCATTAGCATAAGAAACTGCAGGGTCAGTTCTTGAACCTGTTTGTACAATTAACTTGATGTTCCTTTGTGCAGCAGCTTTTGCAAGCATTTGTGCTAGCTGACCACCTCCTACAACACCAATCTTCTGGCATGAATTGCTATTACTAGTCAATGAATCATTTTTCATACATCCAAATTAAACAACTCAGCCTAAAGAAGTTAGGCGATCAACCTTAAAAATCATCTCTAATATTGTGAATCAAAATACTATTCGTATTAACGTCAAATTAGAACGCAATCCATACGAGGTTGTGATTGGAAGAGAAAGCCTAAAGAAGATAGGTGCTGAACTTATAAAGTTAAAAATCAAGGAGAAAACAAAAGTTCTTGTAGTAAGCAATCCAGATGTGGCGAATCCTTATGGAGAATTGTTTATTAAAAACCTAAGAGACAGTGGCTATGAAGCTCATTTGCTTGTAATTGAAGCAGGGGAAGACAAAAAAAACCTTAGAGCAATAGAACAAATTCATGACGTCGCATTTGAGAAAAGGCTAGAAAGAAGTTCTCTAATGATTGCCTTTGGAGGAGGAGTCATAGGTGACATGACAGGCTTTGCTGCTGCCACATGGCTGCGTGGTATTGATTTTATTCAAGTCCCTACCACATTGCTAGCTATGGTTGACGCATCAATCGGAGGTAAAACAGGTGTAAATCATACAAAAGGTAAGAATCTAATAGGTTCTTTCCACCAACCAAAGCTAGTTTTAATAGATCCAAATGTATTAAAGACTCTGCCTGAACGTGAGTTTAGAGCAGGCATGGCAGAAGTTATTAAATATGCAATTATTGGGGATGAAGTATTATTTAACAACTTAGAGAAGATTCCTGACTTGACTAAATTATCAAATATTAGTG
This sequence comes from Prochlorococcus marinus str. MIT 0919, assembly GCF_027359375.1. Taxonomy (NCBI): domain Bacteria; kingdom Bacillati; phylum Cyanobacteriota; class Cyanophyceae; order Synechococcales; family Prochlorococcaceae; genus Prochlorococcus; species Prochlorococcus marinus. Next base: position 187,040 of record NZ_CP114779.1, on the reverse strand, counting down.
ACGCTAATTTATTAGAAGTACTAAATAGATCAGTGCGATCCAAAATAGATATCATTGTTAAAGATGAATTTGAAAGTGGAATTAGAGCAATATTAAATTATGGACATACTTTTGGTCATGTAATAGAAGCGTTATGTGGTTATGGAGTATGGCTTCATGGAGAGGCTGTATCGATAGGAATGGTAACAGCCGGTGCACTTGCTCTTGAAAGAGGTCTATGGAGCAAGAAAGATTATCAACGACAAGAGCACGTGCTGAAGAGAGCAGGTCTCCCAACAGTTTGGCCAGAGATGAATTTAGCAAATGTCATTAGATCATTAAAAAGCGATAAAAAAGTAAAAGATGGTGGAGTTCGTTTTATTCTTCCTACTAAAATTGGTCAAGTAAATATTTATAGTGACTTCAGTGAAGATGAAATAAAAGAATGTTTATCAAAACTAAAACAAGCTTAAATCATTTTGGGTCGTTTAAAAATTTGGTTTTGAGAGAAGACTCTTCTTCTACGTTTGCTTTATTGAACTCAAATACATGCCATTTAAAATTGCCTAAGCATCTAGGGTCTACAAGTCTTAAAAGTGCTTCTCTTTTTATTAAAGCATTCCCCAGTTGGTTAGATTCTAAAAAGCTAAGTTCACTTATTTTCTCTGCCAAACCTAATGCGAGAAGTGCTTCCCCTTGTTTTAAAAATCCACAAGATTTCCAATTATTTCTTGATGCTTGTAATTGCATAGATTCAATACATAAATGAGAAGTGATATCACATTCTCCTGGGTCATTGAGTATATTTGAAGAGGCTATTTGATTCTTATATGAAATAATAGTGCCTGAATTCCTTATTGGATTATAATAGCGGCTTGACTCAAGTGCATAATCAATAACTAAGATTATTCCATGATTAAAGATACTAGCCAAATTGCTAAACCAATTTTCATAGCCTGTATGAAGCTCAGTGGACCAGCCCTCCTCTGCACCCTCAGGAGGAATACTAAATCCAATCTCTAATGTTAATTGATCTAAAAATTCAATGAGCATTGGAGGTAAATCTAAATCAGTGTAGTCATAGTAATATTTATTACCTTTCTCGATCAATTTTAGGCCTTGTTGAAAGACTTTATCTTTTCTTAAAATAATCCTTTCAACAGGGAAGGTATCAAGCAGTTCATGAGCAATTAACACTCCATTAATACGGTTGTTAGATAATTCTTCTAATGTTTTCCAATTAATAGACACATCATTTATAGACTGTAATTTTAATTGCTGGCGCTTTTTCATAGCCTCATTTATCTCAATTAAAATAAATTCAATATGAGAGATAAGAGAAGGTGAAAGTTTCCTAAATGCAGAAATCAAGCCCAATGTAAGATCCCCTTCTCCTGCCCCAGCATCTATTAAGGTCAATTTATCTGATGTTTGCTTTGTATTTTGGAGTTGCTCAAACCATTCAATTAGCTGGATAGCAATAAATTCTGCAAAATCTGGGGATAAACTTGGAGATGTCACAAAATCTCCTTTTTTCCCAATAGAAATGGTTCCCCGCGAGTAAGCTCCATGATCACTATCATTAAGAGCTAAGTCCATAAAATCAAAAAAAGTAAGTACTCCGCCAGCTTCCTTAAAGCGGTCAACCAACCAGTCAGGACATTTCTCAATCATGCAATCCATTCAAGACAATAAAAATAATTAAAGATACCCATGAAAATTTTTTCTAAACTAGTTGTAATTTCAAGTATTTTCTACTTCATATTTTCATTAATACTAACTGATCCGGTTTTTGCATATAACAACCCTGATCTACTACCAGACCATGAAACTCCTGTAATTGACTTAGCAAAATCCTTCAATAAGAACCAGGTTGCTGATTTAGAGGAATCATTAATCAACTACGAATCAAATACCGGGTGGAAAATAAAAGTCCTTACTCAATATGAAAATACACCTGGCTCGGCTATTAAAGATTTTTGGGGACTTGACGAAAGGACTCTTCTTGTCGTTGCTGATCCAAGAGGTGGTAATTTGCTTAACTTCAATGTTGGAGAAGCTTATTTTGCTCTTATGCCAAGACTATTCTGGGTTGAACTACAAACACGCTTTGGCAACCAATTTTACGTAAGAGATTATGGGGAAGGAGGCGCAATAATTGATGCAATCAAATCTGTTGAGCTTTGTCTTGATCGAGGTGGTTGTCAAGTCGTACCTGGACTTCCTAAAGAGCAATGGCTTTGGACCTTATCTACCTCAATACTAGGTGGAATCATTGCTGGGATTGCATCCTCACCACGTAAAGAGAATGAATTTATTGCATGGAGATGGCTACTATTAATATCACCTTTATGGATAATACTTTTTGGTGTATTTGGAATCACTCCAGTAATAACTAGAACCAATGACATCCTTCCACTATTGAGAAATGTAATGGCATTTCTAGGGTCCAGTATTGCAGGATATTGGTTTGCTAGAAACACTTTAGCCAAGGATTTCAATACATAATAAAAACAACAGATCCAATACTTCAAAGTGCAGTATTGAGCAAAGTTTCTTGATACGCAATAGAAGCATCTTTTCGATACCACCTATGAGAAGCATGAGCTATTTGGCCATCTAAGAATTGCACCCATGAAAAATGAGAAAGCAATTCGCCAGATTCATCTATACCCTTTCTAGGAACAGATGCTGCATTTAAATAAATCGTACCTAAACTATCTCGATAGTAAGTTTGCCTATAACCTTTGCCCAATCTTAATTTGTGATGCATATGGCCAAAGACAACAAGGTCAATACTTCTTTCTTTACGAATTAGATCTATAGCCATAGCCAAATCTTTATCACCCCAATCTAATGAGGGATTTTTCCAATCTCTTCCACAAATACTAAAAGCCTCAGAACCCAACCCGCTAGGACCTGAATGAGCCAACAGAATTAAAGGAATTGATTTGGATGCATTTTGAGACGCTTGGAAAATCCTTATTGCTGATTCTTCCAATGAAACTGGTCCAAAGACTCCTTTGACCTGGGTTGTCAAAAAGTAGCCGCCTCCTGGACTACAAGGACGGCCTCCTACTACAGATATAGGTGGATAATCCCAATCTCGTAATCTCCATGAACAATTACTATCTCCCAAAATTGCCAATTGAGACTGCAATTGATCACCAGAAGCATCAGCCCCTCTATCGTGATTACCAAGCATTACAGCCGAAGGTAGTGGCAGGTTTGCTTATTGACTTAACTAACCTGAAATCACCCTCTCCAAGATCTCCTACAAAAAGAATTGCATCCGGATTAACCTTTAGCAGAAGTTCACGATCATCATCTCCCCAGGCCCCATGAAGATCTCCAGCAATTGCGAGATTAATTACTGACAAAACTTCTTAGCTAACAAGCTATTATACTGCCCCAAATTGCTCAAAGACTCTGTATTTAGAGAAAGCTCTCCAAAAGACGGATACTCCGACTCACTTATCGAGGGAAGTGTTAAGGGAAAAAGTTGTGCGCCTTTGTGAAGAAAAAAACGCTCTAATTCTTGCTCACTACTACCAAAATGAGGAGATACAAGATATTGCTCATTTCATTGGAGACTCACTTGAACTCTCAAGAAAAGCATCGAAAACAAATGCGGATGTGATTGTCTTTTGTGGTGTTCATTTCATGGCTGAAACAGCAAAAATATTATGCCCAGAGAAAATAGTTTTAATACCAGATATGGATGCTGGATGTTCTCTAGCAGATGACTGTGAAGAGAATGCATTTAAGGCCTTTCGGGAAAGATATAAAGATCACTTCGTAATTAGCTATATAAACTGTTCCGCAGCTATAAAAGCTCAAAGCGATTTAATATGTACAAGTAGCAATGCTGTTGACCTAGTAAATCAAATTCCTAAAGATGTAGATATATTATTTGCTCCAGATAAGAACCTAGGTAGGTGGGTTGAGAAGCAATGTGGTAGAGAAATGACTTTATGGAATGGTTCATGCATAGTTCATGAAACATTTAGTGAGGAGGAGGTTATTAAATTACAATTAAAATATCCCAATTCAGAAATTATTTCACACCCAGAATGCGAGCAAAATCTGTTAGATTTATCTAATTTTATTGGGTCAACAAGTAAACTACTAGAATACGTCCAGAAAAGTAATAATCAGGAATTCATAGTTTTAACAGAACCTGGCATTCTGCACCAGATGAGAATAAAAGAGCCCACAAAGTTATTTATAGAAGGTCCTAGTATAGACGGTTGTAGTTGCAATGAATGTCCTTATATGAGACTGAACAATATTGAGAAATTAATAACTTGTCTAGAAAATTTGGAACCAAGTATTGAAATGGATGAAAATACAAGGCTAAAGGCATATAAACCTATTCAGAAGATGTTGGAAATGAGCAAGTAAGAAGTAATTAAAAAATGGGAATTTCTGATCTTGAGCAGTCTCTTTTCTTAGTTGTCTTAGGAGGTAAACATAAAAATTCTAATACAGAGGTGCATGATGCAAGATGGGTAGTTGGTATAAATATTAGAGAGACTTTTAATCAGTTGAAAAGTCAATGGTTTGGCACTCTTAAAGGTTTACATATTGATAGCTTTATTAAGATCAAGTACATAGATGGCTTTCTAGTTAAATTAACAGAAAGAGTTAACTTTGAAGGCATTGAAGATGACAAAGATAGAAGTAATAAATTATGGTTTGTTAATATAGGAAGTTATAATTCAAAAGAATTAAATGAGAGGCATTCATTTAATTTTGTAGTCGCAAGATCAGGTATTGATGCAAGGAAAAAGGCTAAAATCAAATTATTAAAAGATAAAGAGATTGGTCATATTGATAATGTCAAGCTTGTGCAACAAATAAAAGCTAACGATTGTATACTAGAAGAAGAGATAAACTGGGAAGTATCACTTATTCGAGATGAACTAAACAGAGATCAAGAAATGATTCCAGATTGGTATGGATATATGAGGATAGACAAATAATTTCAACCTCAATAAGATAAAGCATACTTTAAATTGGAATTAGTTGGAAGATAAGTTGTATCAATTGCCTTTGATAATATTCTAACCAATTCATTTTCAGCAACAACATACTGATTATCTTTCGGGGTTCCCAAATCAGAACTAGTTAAGGGATTATTATTTTTGATATTAAGGGTAACTTCTATATCAGGTTTTATTCCATTTTTATTAATATCTGTGCCTTTAGGTGTTAAGTATTTTGCAACAGTTACAGTAATACCAGATCCGTCTACCAAGGGTCTTACAGATTGAACTAATCCTTTGCCAAAAGTTTTAGACCCTACAAGTATCCCTCGTTGATTATCTTGAATTGCTCCTGACAAAATTTCACTAGCACTTGCAGAGCCTTGGTTAACTAATACTACAAGAGGTTTTCCTGTTAAAGCATTTCCATTAGCACGTCTTACATCCTTTATTCCATTTCTAGTTTGAGTGCTAACTATTATTCCTTTATCTAACCATTGCCTAGAAATATCTATACTTGATTCTAAAAGACCTCCTGGATTACCACGCAAATCTAATATATATCCATCGGAATTAGCAGATTCCAATTTGCCAATTGCTACCCTCATTTCTTTTGCAGCATTAGCACTAAATTGTTTCAAGCGTATATAACCAACCTTTGCACCAATACTAGTCGAGTTAATTCGACTAATAACTGATCGAATCTCTATCCTTGATCTTACTAAAGAGAGTTTAATATATTTTTCGCCTCTAAGAATTCCCAATGAAACAGTTGTACCTTTTTCCCCACGAATTAATTTAACGGCATCTTCAATTCCCATTCCTTCAGTATTATTATCATCGATAGATATGATTATGTCATTAGGTTGAATACCTGCATTGTATGCAGGCGTATCCTCTATTGGGGAAACTATTACAAGCTTATTTGTCTTTTCATTTAAGGAAAGTTGTATACCAATTCCCATTAATTCACCTGATGTATCTATTCTCATTTCTTTATAATCTGCAGGGTCTAAAAAACGGGTATAAGGGTCTTGCAAGGTTAACAGAGTATCTTTTATTACTTGATGAGCTTCTGAAGAGTCAAAATATGTGTTTGATAGAAGTTTTTTCCTAATACCTAACCATTCCTTTTCTGTATATGCTCCTGAAGAGTCTAAAAAATCTCTATAAATAATTTGCCAAACTTGATCTATAACTTCTTTAGGACTATCTCTAATAGTTAAAGATGACTTTTCAGGCAAAGCCGAGACTGGAGATACAACTATTATGAAAATAAATAAGGCTCTAGCTAATTCTCTTCTAGCCCTAGAATTAAAACAATTATATAGCAAGTTTGTATCTAATTTAAGTTTCATGATTGTTTTGGTTCAAACCATTTACCATCTTGTTTAATTAAATTCACAAGTTCATTAACGCCATCTTCTTCTGGAACTTTCTTGATCTCATCTCTACCTCTATAAAGAGCTATAACACCCTTACCTTTGCCAACATATCCATAATCAGCATCTGCCATTTCTCCAGGTCCATTAACAATACAACCCATGACTGCTATGTCTAAACCTGTTAAATGTGATGTTGCATCTCTTACTTTTGCTACTACTTCTTCTAGGTTAAATAGAGTTCTACCACAACTAGGGCAGCTTATATATTCAACCATAGTTTTTCTTAAACCTACTGTCTGCAAGATTGAATATGCAACAGGTATTTCTTTCTCGGGAGCCTCTGTTAGCGAGACTCTTATCGTATCGCCTATTCCTTCAGACAAAAGTGTTCCTATTCCAACTGTGCTTTTAATTCGACCATAATCTCCATCTCCAGCCTCTGTTACTCCTAGGTGAAGTGGATAGCTATAACCTTCTTTATCTAAAGTATCTGCCATCATTCTATAAGCAGCAAGCATAACTGGAGGCCTAGAAGCTTTCATTGAAATAACAATATTATGAAAATCTAATGAATCACAGATTCGAACAAATTCCATTGCAGATTCAACCATCCCCAAAGGGGTATCTCCATAAGCAAATAACATTCTTTCTGCTAATGACCCATGGTTTACACCTATGCGTAGAGCTTTATTTTGAGATTTTAAAGTATCAACAATAGGTTTGAAATTTTTTACTATTTTGTCTTTGATTCCATTTATTTCATCTTTAGAAAATTCAGTTCTATTTGGATCTGGTCTTTCAAAAACAAATAGGCCTGGATTGATTCTTACCTTGTCGACATGCTTTGCAACTTCCAAAGCTATTTTCATACCATTGTGATGAACATCTGCTACAAGGGGTACTGATTGATAAGTTCTTTCTAATTTCTCTTTAATTTCTCCAACTGCTTTTGCATGAGATAGAGAAGGTACTGTTAAGCGAACTATTTCACATCCTATTTCATGCAATCTACGAATAGCTGCTGTAGATCCTTCAACATCCAGTGTATCTTCATTGATCATTGACTGAACGCAAACTGGATGGTCACTTCCTATTGCTATTCCACCAACCATTACTGTCCTTGTCTTACGTCTAAGAATTTGTGTGCTGTAACGACGTGAGGTTACGTCTGTCAAAGTTGTGGATGAATTTGGAGTCATAAATCACTAATCGGTACAACAGCCAAAAGGGACTTCGCTAAAGATGATTTAACTGTGTCCACTTTTTTCTGACCTCTTCTAAATCTAATCTTGTTAGATCAATAGGCGCACCTTCCGCTTTGGAGGGATTTCTTAATAGATATGAGGGGTGGAAAATTGGCATGACAGGTATTCCCTTCCAATTTTGCCATGTACCTCGTAATAGAGTTAGTTTGGTCTTAATACCTAAAAGAGCATACGTAGCAGTTGCTCCAGCTAAAACAATTACTAAAGGCTTCACATCTTTAATTTGCTCCAGGAGCCAAGGGAGGTGAAGCCGAATCTCCTTTTGGGTAGGCTTTCTATTCTTTGGTGGTCTAGTTTTTAAGACGTTACATATAAAAATCTCTTCTTCCTGATCAATTCCAGCAATTTCTAATAAATTATCTAATAATTTCCCTGACCTCCCTACAAAAGGCTTACCAGAAATTTCTTCATTTGCTCCAGGAGCCTCACCTACAAGCATTAAACGAGACAGTGCATTACCTCTGCTTATAACAAATCTGTTAGATCCACATTGAAAAGCAGGTGGCATATTCTGAGAATGCAGCTCTGAAAAAGCTTTTTTAACCACAAAGCAAATTAATTAGTTTTGACATTTTAAGAATTAATTGGGTAAATATTGAGGAACAAAAATCAAAAAGTTATTTCCTTGAGGATCTGCAATCCAAGCTTCCGAACCGAAAGACTCACTAAATGGTCCATCAGAGAGTTTCCCTCCAAGCTTAGAAATTTCTTTAATCCATTTCTTTATCGCAGAAAAAGAGTCTGAAGATGGCTCCTTAGCGAAACAAATAGAAACAGAAGATTGAGGTCTTGTAGTTAAGTGCTTATCTCGAGAAGGAGTATAAATCTGTAATTTACAAATCTTTTTATAAATGACCAGATAATGCTTATTACTCAATCCCTGAACAATCTCTGTTCCCAAAAGTAAGCTGTAGAACTGTGCGAGCTTAAGTGGATGGTCAGAAGCAATTAAAAAGCTAGTTTCATTTACAATCATCAAAGAATTTATATAGTTGATAAAGTTTTTTTAGATGGCAAAATCAGGCACAATGTCTTGATCAAGATAACCTCAAGGAGAAAATACCAGAAAATGCATGAACATGAGCTGATATCCGAAAGGGCAAAAAGTTTAGAACCATCAATGACGTTGGAAATAAATGCACTTGCAATGTCACTAAAAAAAGAAGGCAAGGATATATGTAGTCTTAGTGCAGGAGAACCAGACTTTCAAACACCTGATTTCATTGTAGAAGCTGCTATAAAAGCGCTTAGAGATGGCATAACACGTTATGGTCCTTCAGCAGGGGATCCAGAATTAAGGCAAGCAATTGCCAAGAAAGTAAGTGATACAAATAATTTCCCAACAACAGAAGAAAATGTGCTTATTACAAATGGTGGGAAGCAAGCTATTTTCAATCTCTTTCAAGTGATCCTTAACAAAGGAGATGAAGTAATTATTCCCTCCCCTTACTGGCTTAGCTACCCAGCGATGGCAAAGCTAGCTGGTGCTGTCCCAAAAACAGTAATGACAGCACCAAAGGATGGTTTTAAATTAAATCTACAAAAATTAGAATCACAAATATCAACTAAAACAAAGTTGCTAATCATTAATTCTCCAGCAAATCCAACTGGAAGAGTTATGCAAAAAGAAGAGCTTAATGGTATTGCAGATATATTACGAAAACACCCTCACGTATCAATAATGAGTGATGAGATATATGAATTCTTAATATCAAAAGAACAGATACATCACAGCATAGGAGCTATTGCTCCGGATCTGCAAAAACGAATATTTATCGTCAACGGGTTTGCAAAAGGTTGGGCAATGACTGGGTGGAGAGTTGGCTATTTAGTAGGTCCCAGAAATGTTATAAGAAAGTCAATTGCACTACAAAGTCAAAGCACAAGTAATGTATGTAGTTTTGCCCAGAAAGGAGCTCTAGCAGCAATGCTGGGACCTAAAGAATCTGTACAAGCAATGGCCACAAGTTATAACGAACGTAGAGAAGTTCTTACAAATGGGTTAACTGAGATTGATGGTCTTACTCTAATGCCACAAAAAGGGGCATTTTATGCATTCCCAGAATTACCAGAGTCATGTCCAGACTCAATAAGTTTCTGCAAGTTAGCTTTAGAGAAAGAAAACTTAGCAATAGTTCCAGGCATTGCATTTGGCAACGATCGCTGTGTAAGGTTATCTTGTGCAGCTTCTTTAAGAACAATTGACACTGGTATTACTCGATTAAAAAATCTCATAAAAAAGATCTCACTCAATTAATGAGAATCAAATCACTTCCTAACTACTCTTTAAAAAGTCTTTTTTGGTTAGTTTTATTTTTAATCTTTCAATTTTCAGGCAAAACCTGTTTTGCTCAGGAAAAATTGATCTTGAGTGCAATACCAGACCAAAATCCTGAGCGATTGAATCGTCTACATACAGCACTCGCTGAAGAGCTTAGTGAAAAACTGAATGTAAAAGTTATATATAGACCTATTATCAGCTACGCTGCAGCCGTAAGTGCCTTTAGGACAGATAATATAGACTTGGTTTGGTTCGGAGGATTAACAGGTGTTCAAGCAAGAATTCAAAAACCTGGTGCCCAAGTCATTGCTCAAAGAGATATTGACGCAAAATTTCGTAGTGTTTTTATAGCAAATCACAAAAGTAAAATACCTGATATTAAAGGTATTTCAGAGCTTAAGGTTCTAAAAGGAAAGCGTTTCACATTTGGATCGGAAAATTCGACCTCAGGTAGATTGATGCCACAGTATTACCTAAAGCAAGCAGGGGTTGCAATTGAAGATTTCAAAGGAAGAAAGCCTGGTTTTAGTGGGAGTCATGATGCAACATTAGCTCTGGTTCAGAGTGGATCTTATGAAGCAGGTGCTTTAAATGCACAAATCTGGGAAAAAAATCTAGAGAATGGAAAAGTTGATATCAAAAAAGTAAAGGTTATTTGGCGCACACCTACATATGCAGATTATCACTGGTTAGCACAACCAAATCTTGACTTGCGCTTTGGAGAAGGTTTTACAAAGACATTAGAAAAACAACTACTTAGCTTTAACAAAGAAACAAAAAGGCAACGATTAATTCTAGAATTATTTGGCGCAGACAAATTCATACCTGCTGAAGCATCCCAGTATAAGGAGATAGAAATGATTGGGAGAGAACTAGGTAAAATTAATGACTAAGCTTATAGGAGTAAATAATGTAAGTGTCAGTAGTGGATCCAAGATAAGACTTAAAAATATAAATTTATCGATACATGCAGGAGAAAAAGTGGCGTTGATTGGCCCAAGTGGTGCTGGCAAGACTACTCTTATTGAAGTAATTAATGGTTCATTAAAACCAACCACTGGGGATATTTCATGGAAAGGTAGAGATATAAATAAAATTACAAGAGATCAAAAAGTTCGTATAGGAACTCTGTGGCAAGATCTAAGATTAATAAATGAATTGTCAACCTGTCAAAATATCAATGCAGGTGCTTTAGGTAGACATAATTTTCTTTGGGCTATAGGCAACCTGCTGAATTTAGTCAACCAAAAGGCATGCATAAACTGTCTTAAAGCAGTCCAATTGCCATTAGATATAATCAATATTTCCGTAGAAGACCTGTCAGTTGGACAGCGACAAAGAGTAGCTATAGCAAGGTTACTACGTCAACAAGCAGATCTTGTTCTTGCAGACGAGCCTTTATCAAATCTCGATCCTAAAAGAGCAAACCACATACTAGATCTATTCCTGAAACAGAAAGTAATTCATTCACTACATCTTCCTGATACTTGCCTAATAAGTCTGCATCGCCCTGAAATACTGAATAGGTTCACTCGTATTATTGGAATAAAAAAGGGTCAAATTTCTTTGAATTCTCCAATAACAGAAATAAGAACTGATCACATTGCATCAATATACAAATAAATGTGAAAAGATTAACTATTGCAAAACCATTTTTAACGGTATTACCTGCGCTAGCAATAGTACCTGTATTCATAGGAATAATTCATGGTTTCCATGCCGGAGGGATGGACATTGTTTATAGATTCTTTACTGCTAGTATTACTCCTTCCTTAGATCAACTTGTAATTAAAAGTGCTCTACAAGGCCTTCAAACAACAATTTTTACAGCCTTGTTTGCTTGGAGCATAAGTATTATAAATGCTATATTTTTTGGAATTATATGCTCTAATCTCTTTTCAAGTATATTTGAAATCCCTAAATTCTATACTAATATTATCAAGTACTTCCTAATACTTCCAAGATCAATTCATGAAGTGATTTGGGGATTGCTTTTACTGCAATTATTTGGCTTAAATCCTTGGGTTGCTATTTTTGCGATAGCGATACCTTATTCATCTTTAATGTCTAGGGTAATTTGCGATCAGATTAATACATTAAACGAAAAAGAATTCATTGCAATAAAAGATTCAGGTGCTAATCCATTAGAGGTATTAATAATAATATTAATACCAAAGATTCTTCCTATTATATGGGTTTATGGTTTTTATAGACTTGAATGTGCACTTAGGGGAGCAACAATGCTTGGAGTATTTGGTTTAGGAGGCATAGGAACTGAATTAAAGTTAAGCATTCAATCGCTTCAATTTAATGAAATGTGGACTTCTCTTTGGCTACTAGCATTAATAATGATAATTTTAGAAAAATCAGTGGAATATATGCAGCAACGAAAAATATCAAAAAATGGTAATGACAAATATCTAATTTTTACAGTATTTATTATTTTAGGATCATCTTTAGTCAGTTTTTTTGCACTAAGGTATATAAACAATGACTTCGCTGTTCCAATTAGTTTTCACCCTATTGCAATGCCTAGTGTCAACTCTATAGTTCTATCTTTTAGAACTTTACCAATGTTCAATTTAATTGGTGAAACCCTAGTGCTGACAATACTAGCAGCAGGAATAGCTATTGGGACGCCTCCTATACTACTTATTCTTTGTCGAGCTAAGCTTTTAGAAGAGTTGATCACCTATGGTTGGTTGTTTTTTAGATTAATTCCTGCTCCTTTATCTGCTCTTTTAATACTTTTCTGTACTACCCCAGGAATTTCAGTAGCCTCACTAGCATTAGGCCTTTACAACATGGGTGTAATGGGGAGGCTTTTAAAAGAAAATATAAATAAGAATACCGATGTTTTTTATCATGGATTTTTCGCTGCCGGGGCGAGCGAACGAGCTGCTTGGTTGTATGGGAAGCTATCGTCTCAAACTAATAGCTATTTAGCATATTCTGCATATAGATCAGACGTAATATTGAGAGAAACAGCTGTTATGGGTTTAGTAGGTGGTTCTGGACTAGGATGGCAATTACAAGAATCGCTAAGTTCTTTTAACTGGTCAGAGGTTTTTGTGATATCAGCAATGTTTACACTTCTTACAATAATTGGTGAGACATCAAGCTATACCATGCAAAGGCAATGGCAGAGTAGATTAAATATAAATCAAGGTTTTCATCTCAAGGCAGTATCTCAATAAGAATGGATAAAGCACCTAAGCAGTTAATTGTTATTGGAGATAGCTCAGCATATGGATGGGGAGATGTAATTCAAGGAGGTTGGTGCGAAAGGCTTAGGCGCAACTGGATGAAAATAGAAGGTGCCCCTATAATTTATCCATTAGGTATTAGAGGTGATGGCCTGGAAAAAGTAGCAAAAAGATGGCGTTCAGAATGGCAATGCAGAGGTGAGCTTAGACGAAATTTACCTGACGCATTATTGCTTACAATAGGGATAAATGATACTGCAAAAATAGGAAGAAAAGATGGAAGGCCTCAACTCTCGTCCGACGCTTTTAAATTCGGATTAGGCAGCTTGTTGAGAGAGATGAGCAAAGAAGCAAACGTCATGGTGATGGGACTGACAGCCGTTAAAGAAAGTGAAATGCCATTTGCTAAATGTCTTTGGTACTCAAACCATGCTTGCGCTCTTTACGAACGACAGATAGAAAAAAGCTGTCTAGATTTTGATATCCCCTTTCTTCCTATTCATCAAGCAATGTTAAATGAGCCTTTATGGGAAACATGGCTACATTCGGACGGAATTCATTTGAACCCATTAGGACATGAATGGGTCTACAAAAAAATACTTAATTGGCCAGCAATGATAAAATGGTCTGAAGTGTTATTGCCATAAGAATATAAATCGACTATTTAAAAAGTATTTAAAATTAAAGCCTTTCAATGAGATTCAAAAAAGAATAAGGTATGAAGTACATATAGCTATCAATGAGGCAAAGCTTGTCTGAAAGCTATTAACCAACTCATTGCTCAGCCAATTAAATCGAGATTGAATAGTAGCTCCTATAACACTTTCTACAAGAGTTGATATAAAGCCAGCTATAACCACTATTGCAAATTCCTGTGCACTTGAGACGAAAGAGAGAAACATCATTACAAGGGTCATCAAGAAACAGCCTAAAAGACTGGCCAATGTACCTTCAAGGCTTATAGCTCCATCGGTACCAGGCTTTACCTTTTTAAAGGACGTTATTAAAAAAGTTCGGCGTCCCCATCTTTTCCCAACTTCACTACCAAAAGTATCTGCCAACTTTGCAGAGAAACTTGCCGCAAAACCAATTAATAAAATTTCTTTCTCAACAAAATTTGAACTTGTATATAACATTGCTAAAAAAGTACCTGTAGCGGCCGAGCCCCATACATTCTCTGGTCCCCTTCTGCCGCCTCTTGCTTCTGCAATCCCTTGAGATTGCTTAAACTTAAATCCTAGTTTAGTAACAATTGAACCACATAAAAGGTAAACAACTACTGATAGCCATCCTTTCCAGCCAAGACAACCCCAAAGGATCGTACCAAGTGCACCGGCATGTAACCAGCCGGATTTAGTAAGCATAGGTAACCTTTGAGCAATCAAAATCAAAATCAAGTTAATGCTAAAAGCTATTAACCACTCAGATTGCAAGGGAATTGATGAAAACACAATTTTTAAAAATAACTCTTAGAAAGGGAAATATCTTAGTTAACTCTAGTAAAAAGTTGAAGAAGCGTCTAATGATTAAATCTTCTCCATGATGCCATTAATTGAGAAGCTGAAACTGCTGCTGTAGATGTTCTTAAAATTGACTGACCAAGTTGAACATTGCTACAGCCCTTCCTTCCAGCCAATCGCAACTCATCCTCACTCCACCCCCCCTCAGGTCCTATAATTATCCACACATCACTATTATCTCTAGGCGTTGTTTTTAACCACGATTCAAATTCGACATACTCATCTATTCTCGTAATACCTAGCGATAAAGAAGAGTTTAACTTTGAAATATGATCGATCCAATCTTGAAACTCAATAGGAGTTCGTAATTCTGGTTTCCAAAGCCTTTCAGATTGTTCCACAGCCTCAGAAATAATAGACTCCCAACGACTAAATTTAGAAGAACCTATTCGTTTTACACAACCTCTTTGTGAGGTTAGTGGTTGAAAAATATCAATTCCTATTTCCGTACCCATTTTAAGAACTTCCTCAAAGCCGTTTTTAGGCACAACAACAGCTAGAGATAGAAGTGGAAGGATTCTCTTTTGAGTTTGTTCTGGACTTTTATAAGACGATAATATTTTCAGTACTGCTGATTGCAGGAAACACGCCTTCCACAAATTACCCTTGCCATCAACTATAAAGATTTCATCTCCTTTTCTTAAGCGTATTACCCTAGCAAGATAGTGAAGCTCTTTTTTAGTTAATAATAAAAAAGGATTTTCTTCATCTAATAAATCCAATCTTCGCTGATCAATTAATAGACGTCTATATTCAGCCACAACAATTAGTTATCGGAAGTAAATATAGCATCTGGGTGTTCCTCAACCGGCCAATCATCATTACTTCCGCCAATCAGCATCTGATTAACTTCAACAACATCACCAGTTATTTGTAAAAACATATTTATCAACACATCAATCGCAATCGCATCACACGTACCCAAGTCTACCCAACACCTAGCCCACTCTCCTTGATATTCTAAATGGCCTAAATTATGCATTAGTGCTGGCATCACATTGATTGCTTCTTGAGTTTCATAGTTCATCCAACTAAGATCTGAGCCAGCTTCATGAGCTTGAAGGTTCTCTGCATTAAATCCTCCCAGTCGACCTATAACGTACCAACTATCGAAAACACCATCAAGATAACTTCTCTCTCCTTCACTGGGAACATCAGAAAAACGGAGCCAGATCCAACAATTAAATGGATCGATCTCACGAAAACGAACTTCCATAACCATTCCTAGTTTTTTTAACTAATGAAAAGTAGGATACTATTGTTTTGTATGACTTTAATTGATGCAAGGGAAACAAATTCTTTATAGACATTTCCACTTATAATGCTAGAACTAAAAAATATTTGTTATCAACCTGCCACCTCTTCGGTACAAGTACTTAAGGGAATTAGTTTTAAAGCAACAACTGGCATGCCATTGATAATTGCTGGTGCTAGTGGAAGTGGGAAAACCAGTCTTTTAGAAATAATTAGTGGGCTCACAAAACCCCAAAATGGAATAGTCAATTGGCATAGGAAAAAAACAAATGAGAGAATTCGGCGGGCGATTAGTGGCGTAGTGTTTCAATTCCCAGAACGTCATTTTATTGGATTAACTGTTCTGCAAGAGTTAAGGGTCGGCCATCGACGACTATCTGTAGAGGTACAAGAAGAGGTTTTAGAAAAAGTAGGCCTAAAAGATCTAGACTTAAAACAACCACCAGAATGCTTAAGTGGAGGCCAACAAAGAAGGCTGGCAATTGCCGTTCAGTTGCTTAGGAATCCAAAAATCCTTTTACTAGACGAACCCACAGCAGGTCTTGATTGGTCGGTCAAAGATGAGGTTTTGGACTTAATCAAAGAACTTTCATATGAAAAAGTCTTAATAGTTGTCACTCATGAACCTGAAATAATCTCAGGTTCGCCAATCTACACTTATAGACTTGATGAGGGCAGATTAAATACATCAGAAAATTATGCGCAGTGAATTAAAAAAATGACTGATGCCCTTGTAAGAGCCACAGCTGCAGATGGAGGGATAAGGCTTGTTGCTACTACGACCACACAGGCAACAATTGAAGCTAAAAGAAGGCACAAACTTTCCTATTTAACTTCTGTGCTTCTTGGAAGAGGGATGAATGCTGGCTTATTATTGGCGAGCTCAATGAAAGTATCACATGGGCGAGTAACGCTCAGATTTCAATCAGATGGTCCTATAAAAGGATTAGTCATTGATGCAGGAAGAGATGGCACAGTAAGAGGATATGTAGGGAATCCTTCTCTAGAACTAGACCTACTTGAAGATAGCAATGGGGGGTATTTATTTGACTTTGCAAAAGCAGCAGGCACAGGTTATCTCAATGTTGTCCGTGATGAAGGAAAAGGAAATCCATATACCAGTACAGTCGAATTGGTTAGTGGCGGTATAGGAGAGGATGTTGCCTCATATCTTCTACATTCAGAACAAACCCCATCTGCTGTTTTTGTCGGAGAGAAAATCCAACATAATGAACTAATTTGTACTGGGGGGTTACTTGCTCAAATTCTTCCAAAAGCTTCAACAGACACATCATTAATAAATCTCTTAGAAGAGAATTGCAGAAAGATAAATTGCTTTAGCGACATACTTTTAAAGAATAAGGATAATCTTCAAGCACTAATTAAAGAACTTTTTAGTAATCTAGACCCACAGCTAATTGAAAGTCCAAAATCTTCTCAGGAAATTAAATTTAAATGCAGGTGTTCTAGATCTAGAAGCATATCTGCCCTTACATTATTAGGTCATGAAGAATTAAATGAAATAATTACTAAAGATAAAAAAGCTGAACTGACTTGTGAGTTTTGCAAAGAAGTCTATGTAATAAAAGAAGAAGAGTTACAGCTGATTAATGAGAAATGAATTCACTTCAAATCTTTTCCGTTATCCTAAGCTAACAACAAGGTTCCCATCCAAATAATAATTAGTGAAATAAAACCTTCTATTTTATCAGGTGAAAAAGAGCTTGGGTGATTTGCCATACTATCAATTCCTCCAGCAACAAGTCCTCCTAAGATCAACCCAATTGATAAGAATACAACGCTCCAACCTAAAGACTGGAATATACCAATACCACGTTTAACCTGACTGATAAACAATCCAATTGTTGATAAAGAAAGAATTATCTGAATACTTTCATCAGGAGATATTAACAACAGTACCAAAGCCAAGAAGCCAAGTGCCAATCTAATAGTTAAGCCCTGTCCTTCAGGAATGAATAGATTTGGAAGCAATCTTTTATCACTACCCTTATTATCTGAGAAGTCAAATTTACCTATGCGCGTAAGCAAGGACTTCCTTACAACTGTTCCAATTTGATTGCTAGACTTTTCTTTTATGGAAGCATCTACGGCTGCATTGCTAACTTTCCCTAACTGCCGCGCTTTCAGACTATCCATCAATAGAGCATCATAAGATGACTCAATCTTTGCCTTAAGTATTGGATCATCTACTATCTCTGAAAGCCTTGCATCTCTTGCCTTCTGAACCTCATCAAAACTTGCTCCTGGTTGCAAACCAAGCATTTGATAAGCATCTTCTGAGCTTTGATTAGAATTGAGATCTTTTTCAGCCAAAATCGCAAATAATCCAATTTACTCTGAAAGTAACTTTCAGCGTAGACAAAGGTAAAGCTTTAATTTACAGAGTTATTGGATCTACACCACTAACAACCGGGGCAACAGAGCTTAAAGCTAAGGACGGATGGTCTTCTTTAAGTTGATTGAGATTCCATTCATTTTTAAAAAGCAACACTGGTCTATGCCATGAATCCTGAACCGTTTTGCAATTAAAAATTCTTCCGACCAATTCAAGCGAAGGCCACCCTCCAACAACCCACCTGGCAACTTGAAACCCTAGAGGTTCAAGTCTTGTTTCCACACCATATTCACTTTCAAGTCTATGTTGGACCACTTCTAATTGCAGTTGTCCAACAGCAGCCAAAATCGGATCTCTTTTACTTTGATCACTGTCATAAAGAATTTGAACAGCCCCTTCTTCCCTTAATTCATTAACACCTTTTCTAAAATTCTTGAACGCCGAAGGATTAGGGTTGCGAAGCCAACTAAATATTTCAGGGCTAAAGCATGGGATACCTTCATATTCAACTCGTTTTCCAGTATAAAGAGTATCGCCTATTGCAAACATTCCTGGATTATTTAGACCAATAACATCTCCAGGGTAAGCATCCTCAACAACAGCACGATCCTGCGCAAAAATTTTCTGGGGTCTAGATAGACGAATATTTTTCCCCGTCCGAGCATGCTTAACAGTCATATCTTTCTCAAAACGACCGCTACAAACCCTCACGAAAGCGACCCTATCTCTATGCTTTGGATCCATATTTGCTTGAAGTTTAAAAACAAAGCCACTAAAAGATTCGCTCAAAGGGTTTACAGGGCCATCAAAACTATTTCTTGCTACAGGACCTTGGGCCAATTCCAAAAAGCTATCAAGAAATAATTTCATGCCAAAGTTTGTCATTGCCGAGCCAAAGTAAACAGGAGTTAGTGCACCTGATCGAATTTCCTCCAAGTTTTTTTCTGCTCCTGCTGCATCTAATAACTCAATTTCTTCAAGGGCTTTTTCCAAAAGATCCTTTTCAATCAGATCATCAATTGCAGGATCATTTAACTTCAAACGTTTTTCAATAGACTGCTTGCCACGCTCTGCTTTTGAATAAACAAGGATATCTTTAGTACTCCTATCAATAAGTCCTCGAAAGAACTCACCACTACCAATTGGCCAATTAACAGCCCAAGTTGAAAGTCCTAATTCAGACTCAATTTCGTCCAATAAGGCAAGGGGTTCTTGCCCAGGCCTATCCATTTTGTTTATAAAAGTAAAAATGGGAATATTTCTTAAGCGACATACCTCAAATAACTTTCTAGTTTGTGGTTCAAGACCTTTTGCTGCATCTTCAAGCATGACTGCATTGTCAGCTGCTGCAAGGGTTCTATAAGTATCTTCAGAAAAGTCTTGGTGACCAGGAGTATCTAATAAATTTATTGTGGTTTGACTATAATCAAACTGTAAAACAGTAGAAGTAATTGATATTCCCCTTTGCTTTTCAAGTTCCATCCAATCAGATGTAACCTTCCGTTGTTCACCACGTGCCTTTACAGCTCCTGCCTGTTGAATAGCTCCTCCATAAAGAAGAAGTTTTTCTGTCAGTGTTGTTTTGCCTGCATCCGGGTGAGAAATAATCGCAAAGTTCCTTCTGCTCTCTACGGCTTTAGCAAGGTCGAATTTACCTAATAATTCTTCTTTTGACCTTGAAGGACCATTTTGAGGAGATAAGGAGTTCATTAAAATTCAATCAATCTTCCATTACCTAAAACGAATCAGCAGATCCCAACAATTTCAAGATAGCGGTCATTCAGCTCAAAAACTTTCAAGTGATCTAAACCGGCTATCTTCAGTTGATCCTTTACTTCTGAGACAGTAAAAGCAGCATAAAGGGAAGCATGATAATCATCAATTAATACTTGAGGAGCCTTTGGAAGATATTTTCGTTGCAATGCCAATACCTCCTTCGCTGAAGAAGGACGCCTCAAATCCCTATGGACCTGAAGAGAACCTGAGAAGGAAATCCTTTTAATAGCCTCCCAAAAATTACTTGGATTATGCATATGGTGCAGGAGACTATTACTAATAACAAAATTTGCGAAAGGAATTTTGTTTGAACCTTCTGAACACATTTCCGAAATATTTTGCTTTATATAAGTCATTCCGGACAATCTCTTATTTTCTCTTGAGGAGTATTTTCTTTTAATTGCTACATCAATCATCTCTTGAGAACCATCAATGCCAATGACCTTTGCCATTGGCCATTTAAGAGAAACTCTCTCAGTAATATTTCCTGGACCACAGCCAAGATCCACAATTACGTTGTTAACGCAAATTTGCTTGCCAAACCTGCAGATATATTTCTCAATATCAGATACAAACTTCTTGTCCCCAATAGAGAAATCAGCCTCTGAATAAGCCTTTACATTCAAAGGGCTGTTCATTAGCTCAGGTTCTGTAACACGTTTCACTCGTAAGCGCGGGTACTGTAAGCATTCTCATTTATACACTCTTAATGGTGTTAAAAAAACTTGCAGACGCTACTTGTGGCGTTAGCGTGCTCTTACCGACCGAATAAAAGATCTTGACACTCGCAACTAATCGTTCTGAAACCAACAGTCAATCATCCAATCAATTAAAGGATTTCCCTTCCACTGCTCCTGCGGCCAATCCAGTCTTTTATAGGACATATAGCCGAAAGAACTCACAGGGTCGTGAAAGCTGGGCTCAGGTAAGTGAACGAAACCTAGGAGGATTGCGTGAACTTGGTGGACTTAATAAAGAGGAGCTTGAATTAATGGCTCGCATGCAAACTGAAAAGAAAGCCTTACCTTCTGGGAGATGGTTATGGATTGGTGGAACGAAATGGATCGAACAAGAAAAGAATTTTTCAGGGGCTTACAACTGCACTTCAACAAACCTTGTTGATTGGGAAGCCTTTGGATTAATGATGGATCTCGCCATGATGGGCTGCGGAACAGGAGCAATAATTGAACCTCATTTAATAAATAAACTCCCTGTAGTTAGGAACACACTAAAAATTAGAAGTGTTTCAAACATAGGAATTACAGAGTCAAGTAATAGGCAAGAGAAAACTAGTTTTAAAGTTGATGGGAACGAAGTTCTGATAAAAGTAGGAGATAGTAGGAGAGGGTGGGTAGACAGTTATCAATTTCTTCTTGAACTAAGTAGTGACAATAGTTTTGAATCCGAACCAATTTATATTGATATTGACTTAACTGATATCAGACCAGCTGGTGAGTCTCTCAAAGGTTTTGGAGGGATGGCAAACCCAGTTAAATTAAAGGATTTATATGAACGGGTTTCAGGGATTTTAAACAAAAGTGTAGGAAGAAAACTTACCTCAGTAGAGTGCTGTTTACTTATTGATGAAGCCGCTGTAACCATTGTTGCTGGAAATATTAGGCGTAGTGCTGGCATGCGCCAATTCTTATCAAGTGATTTATCAGCAGCTGGAGCAAAAGAGAATTTATGGCAGCAAGACAAAGAAGGTAACTGGCGTATAGATCCTGAAAAGGACGCTTTACGAATGGCAAACCATACTCGGGTGTACCATTCTCGACCTACTCTAGAAGTTGTAACAGAAGCAGTAACCAAACAATTCCACTCGGGTGAGGGAGCAATACAGTTTGCTCCTGAGGCTATTGCGCGTGCAAATGCAGATATCCTTTCTACGCAGGAGCTGCGTGAAGAGTTTATTGAAATTTACTGTTCTCAAGGAAGAGAAGAAGCTGGGAATTGGCTGCGAGAGAAATATGGCGAAATTGATTTATACGAACTAGAGCATCGCCTTGGTAGATACGGACTTAATCCATGTGGAGAAATACTTGGCGCAGATTTTCACTGTAATCTTGCTGAAGTTCATCTCAATCAAATAAGTCCTTCTGATGAAGAAGGCCAACGTGATGCCTTTAAAGCAGCTGGCCTATCAGTAGCATGCTTACTTAATCACAATTTCGAAGTTGATAGATATAAAACAAGTCGAGCATTAGATCCAATTGTTGGCGTTAGTTTTACAGGTCTTTTTGATTTCTTTGTTCATGCATTCGGTACAAAATGGCTTCGATGGTGGGAAGCAGGAAGGCCTAGTACTGAAGAAGGAAAAGAATTTAAAATTAAAGAGGCTGCATACTTGAAACGTTGGAGGGAAATTGTTAATGAAACTGTATGGAATTATTGCGACAGACATAGTCTTCGTCGCCCAAATAGATGTACAACAGTTCAACCAGCGGGAACTAAAAGTTTACTAACAGGAGCAGCTCCTGGCTGGCACCCTCCCAAAGCCCAAAGATTTATTCGTAGAATTACATTTAGGAAAAGTGATCCTGTAGCAATGGCTTGCATGGATTATGGCTACACAATTGTTCCATCACAGTCTGATAAAGATGAAAATGGGCGCCTCCTTAATGATCCCTTTGATCCAAAATGCACAGAATGGCTTGTTGAGATACCAACTGAGGTCAGCTGGGCGAATATTCCAGGGGCTGATGAAATCGAAATCAACAATTTTTCTGCTCTGGCACAATTCGATTTTTATATGCAAGTTCAAAGTAATTACACCGATCACAACACCTCTGCAACTATCGAATTCCGTGAGGAAGAAATCAAACCTCTTTCAAAAGCAATTTATGAAGCAATACAAAACAACCATGGATATATTTCAGCCGCATTACTTGCAAGGTTTGATGCTAACGCTACTTTCCCAAGACTACCCTTTGAGCCTATAGATGCTAAGACCTACGAAAAGCTTCAATCAGAAGTAGTTGAGAGAAGAGTTAGTACAAATTTCTTCGAAGCACTTGGCCGTTATGATCAGGGAGAGCTAACCGAAGCAGGTCCCGCTGGATGTGATTCAGATAAATGCTTGCTTCCTCTGGAAAGTCCAAAATAGTAATTAGAGCCTAATTTTTTAACAAGATGGAGATTTTGCAAGGATTTCCATCTTTAAATAAAAAAATAATTGGCAGATCCTTAATTAAGAGCTAAGTGTGTGTAAGAAGTAATTCATTTGTCCGAGGTCAAAATGACAACAACTGCTCAAAAGAGTTTTAAAATAATGAGCAATGGGACCCACGATGCACTAATAGACCAACTGAGAGCCTGTAATACACCAGAGGAAATATTGGAGTTTGAATCCTGGTTTAACTCCAATGCCAATGGATTACGTTTGTATTCCGTAATATGCGAACTGCTAAGGGAACGATCTATTTCAAGAGCAACAGCATCTAAATGGTTTGAGACACTTCTAAAAGATAGAGACAATAAAATTGATAATTTAAAAGTTTAAACAACAATCTGAATTCAATCGAGGGTGCCTAAAGAGTCAGAAAGGGAAAGGTCCTGTAGCGCCTGAGGATGAAGTAAACCCAGTCAGAGCCCATATACCAAATGAAAACAAGCCACAACCAATAAAAAACATTAGATGGGATATATAACGAATCTTCTCTTTTTCAGAGATTTCACCTTCCATAGGCAAATCACCTAAAAAACGAGATTGATCACTCTTTGAACTTGACATGAAAACTGAGTATATATAAAGCAGATTATGGCACAGAATATAGATATCGAACTAATATTCAAATTGGCTGAAACCTTTTTGCTTATCAGCAAGAAGCATTGCTAGGATTGAATGATTGGATCGTCCAGTCCAAATTTGGAGGGGTGGTCGAGTGGTTGATGGCTCTGGTCTTGAAAACCAGCGATGTGAGAGCATCCGTGGGTTCGAATCCCACCCCCTCCGTGCCTAAGAAAAGACAACTATGTTCAGTTCATTGCTGGACATAGTTGTCTTTTCTTAAGTTATTTGCAAAATTTTTATAATAGTAATTACCTTTTCATGGCCTAATTATCTCAATATATTCTTGGCAGGCCTTAATTATGAGCGCATATTTCCTTTAAACCAATAAAATTCAAATCCATTACAGATGTGCAGGAAAAAATTTCAATAACAAAGGGATGAACCTAGCCAGGTCTCTATCAATTTACTGGCAAGTTACCTTAATGCGGAAGAATGACATAAGAAGTCTCGAATCATTTATTTATTACAAAAAGTCTGTTCAAGCATTAAAATAGATCCTCAATATAACTGAGTGCTTCTAAAAGTAATGTGATTTTCATTGCAGCTATGGAAGTTCAATCGATAAAAAGGATAATTTTGAAAAAAGAGCTCAAAACCTTTTAAGAAAAGGCACAGAAAGAGCATTAATTGCTTAGATTAAGAGATAGGCTGCAATTGAGGCAAAATGAAGAACTCTATTCAACTCCATAAAACGGCGGTGATTCAAAAAGTCACTAAGGTTGCATCTATTCTATTTCACTCATTACTTGTTAGTACAATTCTTTTTTTTGGTTGGGTTGAAAATGTAGGTGCTTTCGAAGAGATGGCCTCAAAAGTAGTTGCTGATAGCGATTCGAAAGAAGTACCTAGTGGCCCTAAGACGGGTTTTATAGAAGAGGAAAATCAAAAAATAAATGAGGAGGAAATTAATACTTATCCAGACTTGGGCGATGATCAAGTCTTCCCTTTTGCTGCAGGCCTAGATTCTTACTGATAATCACTAATGCTTATCAAACTAGTGATTAAATTTAAAACACTTATATCTTAATAAAATACTAGATATATTCCTATATTTTATTATAAATATCTTTATAATTTCTGGACATTAAAGAAATAGAAAAATTACATCTTTGGATAATCTGAGCATTTTTCCCTAAATTCATTCTTAATTCATAATCATTAGAAATTTTCCTTAAGTAGTTAATAGCTTGACTTATATTTCCAAGGTCATAGAAATAACCTGAGGAATCATGAGAAATAGTATCAATATTACCAGGAACTTTAGAAGCAACAATAGGAAGACCGACAGACATTGCTTCCAAAACTGACAAGGGGTGTGCCTCCCTGAAAGAAGTAGTTAAATAAATATCTGCAGACTTCAAGTAATCAATAATATTATTTTTATACCCCGTCAAAACAATATTTCTAATTTTTCTATTGGCAATTATTTTCTTTATTGCCGGAGTTAATGGTCCATCGCCTAACATACAGAAAATCATTTCAGGAGTTAAGCTGGCTATCTCTATAAACTCAAATAAATTTTTAACTTCAACAAACCTTGATGATGTGATTACTATTGTTTTTTTTATATCTTTTAATATGGAATGCCTAATATGTTCTTTAAGGAAAAAGCCTGACAAGGGAGTATTTTGAACAGCAACACCATTAGCTATGATTTTAATATTTCTTTTAGGTAGAAAGTTATAACTTGCAGCCATATCAAGCTCTGATTTAGATACGAAAATATTATAATTATTAAGCTTTAATGTAATTTTCTCATATAAAAGATAAATAGTCCTAGGAATATAATCCTTACCTGTTACATGTATACCGTGAAAAGTATGAACTAGTTTTACGCCTGTAAATACCTTAACTAGTCTAGCAATAGCGCCTGCACCTTTTCCGTGTGAATGGACTACTTGAACTGAATTAATAAGTATAAATTTAATTATAGATAGAATATCTAAGAAGGCAATTTTTCGCTCATTAATAATAATTATTTTTCCAGTGATAGTTTTCTTTAATTCATTTATATATAAATATGTTGATGGACAAGCAACATTAATATCAAAAGTATTGGAAAGCTCCTGTGCTAAGTTAAATAATTGTTTAGGGCCACCTCCATTGGAGCTAGAGGTAATCATCAAGATGTTTTTTCGCATAATTTTTCAAAAAAAGATGTACATAAAGGTCACTTAAATTGATAGTCTAGCGAGCTTTTATTTCTATAAAACCTAGAAAGAGCTCTCATGATTAAAATTGGCTTTAACTTATTTCTGCTTGAAAACCTCATTATACAGAGAAAGGCTACCCAAAAAGAATATCAATGATGTAATAAAAAATGTGCTTTGCTCTGCTTTACTGCCTTGCATATACAAACTAACTTGAATAAAACCCTTATTGATAATAGAAGCCATTAAAAACCAACCAAGGAGCCAACAAAGTAAATAAATCAAGTGTTTAATGTATTTATTCATAAAATCATTTGTGCATAGATCATTTAAGTTTATTCATGATTATTACTCAAGTATTCGAATCTTATCTAAAAAAATACTAAATCTAATTAAAGATAATGATACTTAAGGATTCTTAACTAGGCGTAATTATAAAAAGCTTTTTGTTTTTTTTTACTTCAACTCTTTTAGTTAAAAATTTTCTATGCAACCAAGCAGAAAAGGGTGTGATAATTACACCCAATTCTCTAGCCAATTTCTTGAGCCGTTGCAAATCAGCACCATATCCTGAGGATTCTATCCAAGTAGCCATAGTAGCGATATCATGCTCTATTAAGCGGATTACATTCCTGGGAATCATTGAATAAGTAATGTTCGTCCTATAATCTTCTTTTAAAGATTGAAGTACTACTGCCATTTGATTTCCAGTTAAATCTTCACCTGCAAGGTTAATTGCTTGTCCCAAAAGTTGACTTGGTTTTAATAATGCTGCTCTTGTCCATGCTCCTACATCATCAACAGCGATAGTTTGCCATGGGAAATCAGGTCCAACAACACCAGCAAACGTACCATTATTTATATTTAAACCAGGAAAATCAATATAAAAATTTTCATAATAACTAACTGGTCTAAGAATTGTTGTTATTTTACTGAGACCAGCTTCAGCAATAAACTCTTCTAGTTCCCACTTATTTAAAAAATGTCCAGGAGCAGGTACTAAATCATTAACTTTTGCGCCTTTACATATAGAACTAAATACAAAATGCTTTAAAGATCCCTTATCTTTTGATTTTTTAATAGCTTCTATAAGATTTCTGCCTTGAATCATTTCATAATCTCTAACAATACTTCCTCTTAATAATCTCCACCCTTTTGTTGGAGTTGTATTCCCAAATACTGCATAAGCATCTTCAAAAATATTGTCCAAAGTATCTCTTTCTAATAAATCTGCTTTGACTAATTCCACATTGGGATAAGCCAATAATTTCTTAGCTCTTTTAGAAGAAGGATATCTAGTTAATGCTCTAATTCTAAAAGCATCTGTTTTTGCTAAATGCTTGACAACTCCTTTTCCCTGAAGGCCTGTAGCCATAGTTACAACAACAACTGGTTTCGCTAATGGCTTTTCAGTTTTCTTGTAATCGTTTTGGCTATAAAGCCTGTTTCCTAAACCTGAGGGCACCTGCAAAGAGAAAGGAGCCTAAAATATAAAGGGAATATAACGGAACCGCGAAATCATATTTTACGCCTTCAACGGTCATCCCCAGAGCCTTTAAGCGTAAAATATTTTGGCATCTGGCTAGAATGGATACAGACTCTATGGACAATCTAATTAGAATCCAATAGAATTAAAATAGCTCGATTCGTTTATGGAAAGAAGCTGGAAAAAATCAAAGGAAGAGTGGCTTGGTAGCACTATTCTTTCTAAAGAAATTTCCTTGTGGGCTCTAGCCGCAGTAGCAGAGGCCGAGAAAGAGATTTATTCTCTCGAAGCGTCTCTTGAAACCAATGAAAAAGACTTAGCAGAGAAAAAAGCTAAATGTCTTAAAAGAACTATAAAAAATGAGTTTGTAAAAATAGAGAACTCCTTAGATGATTTATCACTTAGCACTCCCAATTCTTATAAACTTCAAGTCTCAATTCCTGCAAGTCTGAATTATTTAATGAAAGCTTGGGCGGCTGCGGAAGGCAGAGATCTTTCCAGTGTTGCTTTGCAATGTCTAGAAACAGGTTTGCGAGCAATTCAAAGCAAGGGATCAATTCCTTCAGCAGCCATGAAAAGATATGACATAGCATGCGAGAGAAGGATAGCATTGGCCGAGATAAACAATGCATTGGAAAATTACGAATCTATTCTTGTAGAAAGGTAAACAAAACCAATGAAATATCAGTTATATCAAAGAGCCTTAATCAAACCTGTAATGCAAAGCATTGCACATATAAACGTATATAGAAACAAGAAAAAATCTAAAAACAATGTAATTTTATATAGCCTATATATTAAAGACAAGGATATGATAAGAATTGGTTATGCAGATAATATCCACAGTCTTAACAAAATCATTAAAGAGGATATCAACTATGAGTTAGTAGATCAAAGAATTGGAACAAAAAGGGAATATGACTTAATTAAAATAACAATCAAAGAGACAGTTCCTGATTCTGGAATCCTAGATGATAATTATAGTAAAAATACTTTAAAAATTCTAAGTTTACTAGGTTGGCCTGTAGGAATCAACAATAATACATATAAAAAGAAATTATATGCTTCTTAGATTTGAAAGAAACTATCTTTATCTATTGAGTATTACAGTCAAGGGTATCTATAGTTTTTTTATTACTTACAGGGTTTACTCCATTTGCTATTGAACATAGATACTTATGTTCTTCTCCAGTTATTAAAACATTAGTAAAGTCACTTCCAGATATATTGACATTTTTAAAGCGAGTACTAAATGCAAATGCGTCTTCCAGGAAAGCATTGCTTAAATTAGTGCCTTCTAAAAAGGCAGAATCAAGAGTTGCATTGCGCAAATTAGCGTTACTCAAATCAGTATCTTGCAACTTTGCTCCAAAAAGACTGGCACCTTCTAGATCACTTCCCGAAAGATTGGCATTTTGCAAATTAGTTAGATAAAAAGTTGCCCCTCTAAGGTCAGTATTAGAAAAGTCAGCTCCTACCAAAGACTGCTTCCCATAATCATTCTCTAGGGCTAAGACGGGCTTGAACGGTATGAATAAAAATAAAATCAGGAAAATGCAAAAGAATCTATTTATCATGAAAGCAACAGTTTTACAGAAGCTAATCGATTTTTAGCTTCATTAGCACAATACAGGTATTTAATTTTGACTACAACATAACTAGTTACTAAAGAATCTGAAATAAATATATAAATCTTGTTAACAATTACATAAGGATCCGCTAAAACTATAAAAAAACTTCAGATGCTTTCCCCATCAACTCTTAAAGAATTAAAAGATATCCTGAACAGAATTTCTCGTGGAGAATCTATAAACCTCGAGGAAAGGCTTTTAGTTCAAAGAGTTGCAGATAAAGATCAATCAGTTAGTTCTTGGTTAAGGC
Organism: Prochlorococcus marinus str. MIT 0919; assembly: GCF_027359375.1. Classification (NCBI taxonomy): domain Bacteria; kingdom Bacillati; phylum Cyanobacteriota; class Cyanophyceae; order Synechococcales; family Prochlorococcaceae; genus Prochlorococcus; species Prochlorococcus marinus. The sequence goes on along the minus strand of NZ_CP114779.1, from coordinate 157,720 downwards.
GTGCTCAAAGGATGCAATTAGATGATAGAAGTAGAGATTCAGTAGATGATTTAATTCAAAACCTTGATTTATGTTCATCTGAACCAAATTCTTATTACAAACCAGATCAAGAAGATCTTGGAGACTGGTTCATGGGTGCACCATCTTGGCTAGGGAGAAGCTAATTTGAATTAAGTGTTTTTAAGCAAAAGTGATTTATTATTATAAAATTGTTCTTGGATTATTTAATAAGAAGTACCATAGAAATAACCTTAAAGGTCAGCAGTAAATCCCGCATATAAATTGTGATTGAACATCAATACGAAGCAATAGTGATTGGTTCGGGTGCTACCGGAGGTGTTGCTGCCCTCACACTAGCCAATGCAGGCATAAGAGTTCTAGTAGTAGAAGCTGGTCCTAAACTCACTCTCAAAGAGGCCATGGGTGCAGAGCCAGTAAATACATTAAAAAGGTTTTTAGGAATTATAAATGGAAAACATCGAGTACAAATCCAACACCCAGGCTATTGGAAAGCTAATCCATCTTTATATATGAATGAAAAAGATAATCCTTATTTTCACCCTGCATCAAAACCTTTTATTTGGACTCAAGGAAGACAAGTAGGTGGAAGAAGTCTTACTTGGGGAGGAATTACTCTCAGACTCTCCAATGATGATCTTAAAGCAGCCACCAAGGATGGTTTTGGCTCAGAATGGCCTATCGGTTATAAAGACCTAGAGCCTCACTATGATGAATTAGAGAATCTTCTTCAAGTACATGGAAGTAAAGATGGTCTAGAGCAGATACCAGATGGAAATTTTATTAACAACTTACCTTTTACCCCTGAAGAGTCATTTTTTGCTGAAGAGGTGAGATCAAAGCTCGGTTATCCAGTAATCCACTCTAGAGGTTTTGATGTTCATTCCGTTGCAAATAATCATTGGCCTAGATCAAGCAGCTTAGGAAGTACATTGAAAAGAGCATTGGAAACTGGAAAAGTAGAATTGCTTACAAACCATATAGCTGATTCCTTAATAATAGAAAAATCAGAAAAGTCTGCCAAAGGTATAATAGTAGTAGATGTTAAAAATTTTTCTAGGAGAATACTGAAAGGGAAACTAATAGTTTTGTGTGGTTCAACTATTCAGAGCTTAAGATTTCTACTGAATTCACAAGAAAAGTGTTCTAAAAAAGAATTAATAGATGAATCTGGGAAATTAGGTTGTTACTTGATGGACCATATTTCTAGCTGTAGATTTTTCTCATTTTCAAATAAAAATTCAACTCCTAATAAAATATACAAAACAAATACTCCGCTTTCTGGAGCTGGTAGTTTTTTTATTCCTTTTGGGAGCAAATTAGACCCCCATAATGAAATTGATTTCATAAGAGGTTACGGTATTTGGGGAGCCATAGGTCGATTCGAACCTCCGGAAATATTAAAAAAGCGTCCTAATGCAAAAATTGGATTTTTAATTGGTCATGGAGAGGTACTTCCATATGAAGAGAATAAGGTTACTCTCTCAAATAAACTTGATAAGTGGGGCATCCCCATTCCAAAAATAAACGTTGAATGGCGACAGAACGAATTAAAAATGGTTAACCATATAAATAAAACAATAGAAAGAACAATCTCAGCTGCTGGCGGTGAAATATTTCCTTTAAAAGAGCTTGTGATGATGCCTTTTATTAGTCCAATCATGGATAAAGCTTTGGCAATTCAAAAAGCGCCTCCTCCTCCTGGGTACTACATACATGAAGTTGGAGGAGCACCTATGGGTGAAAATCCTTCATCTAGTGTTTTAGATCCTTTCAATAGATTATGGAACTTTTCAAATGTACTTGTGGTAGATGGTTCATGCTGGACAACCTCATCTTGGCAAAGCCCTACTCTGACAATGATGGCAATCACAAGAAGAGCATGTATTCAAGCCACTAAGGATTTGAAAGCTTAAACAAATCATTTAGATATCTCTCCGTCACACTCCTATCATCACAACCGCTCTGGAATAAGAAGTTTGCCAAAGCAGAACTCATAACACTGTATTGGTCCCAATTGGGATTATCGCCAATAAATTCCTTCATGCCTTGATATAGCGCCTCAGGTATTTCAGTCTCAATACTTATACATTCGTTTATCTCAATTTCAGGAAGAGATAAATCTGATACTTCAGTCAAGCTTTCTAGAGGTGCATCTGATACTTCAGTCAAGCTTTCCAATTGGTTTAATTCCATTGAACTTAAAAGTGCTTCTAAAAAAATTCTCCATCAAGGATCCTCAAAGTTGGCTCATGCGTCAAAGATAAAAAAAACATTAGCGAGACAAGGGAGACTGAATAAGAACGATTGTTATTACAAGCTTTTTAGATGACAAGCAAAATATCAACTGAGCAAAAAAAAAAATTTCTAAGGATGTCAAGCATCATTGAAACTTGTTCTAAAAACCACAGCTGAACAGTTTTAAAGGTCTCTTGCGAAAATACTCGTGGAAAACCCCTAATTATCTGTGGAAGAGGCTGGGGAAATCATTTATAAATAAAAGATTAGTCATACTTATAACTAACGAGTCCATTGCGACGCATGCAAGAAAGAGACAGGTGAGGCAGGCATTTATACCTATTCTCTTCATATTTTGGTTTGCTTTGGATGGCGAAGCGTGACAGGACCAAGTGGATGCTCTGAGTTTGGATAAGGCATTCGTTCATGGTCATGGTCATGGTCATGGTCATGGTCATGGTCATGGTCATGGTCATGGTCATGGTCATGGTCATGGTCATGGTCATGGCTGCTTGGTGGAACTTTTAATTCGCATTCTCCTGTGCATTCTTCTTCGCAAAGAATGCATCCATCTGAAACCCCTTCAACATGGTGATGATGACTTTTTTGGGGGAATCCTACTTCGTGCTCAAAACCCAATAAATTTGACCTGTATTTGCAAAGTGAGCAATTCATAGAATTATTTCCATTCAGAACCTCGTTTATTCTTTCCAATATTGTCTCTAGGACTAAATAGTGACTGCCTAAATATTTTGCATTTAAAAATTCAAACGTGGGATGATCCCTTGCAACCATAAGCGTTTGGTTTCTTATCCTACTTACAAGAACCCCAGAGAAAAGAAAGTATGGGAACACGACAATCCTGGGGAAATCCAACTTAAGTGAATGCCTTAGCCCTGGTTCAACTAATGGGAATGTAACTCCTGAGAAAACTGTCTCTCCCCAGCCAAAACCCATACCTTCCACTAAAAGCCTTGTAATTTTAGAGACATTAGAATTTGCGTCAGGGTCAGAAGAGCCTCTTCCAACAACTACTAATAGTGTTTTTTCTATTGGGAAAGAATTATTAGAAGAAGAGCTAATTGCTTCGGAAACTCTTTGACCTGCTGCCCCAATCATCAAATTATTTATTCCCAACTCGCGTCCATAGCAAATTTCCAAGTCATGCTCAAGTGAATATGAATTAAGCAGAGCAGGGATATCATTTTTTGCATGTGCTGCAGCAAATAGCATTAAAGGTATAGCAATAACCTTCTTAATTGATTTATTCCTAAGCCGGTCTAAAGCCTCTGAAATTACAGGTTTTGCAAATTCAAGGTATCCATATTCAACAGTGATGCCTGGAAGCAAAGATTTCAACTGAGAAACAAGCTCTGCAAACTCCTTTATTGCCAAATTATTTCGACTGCCATGACCAACAATCAAAATGCCAATATTAGAATCAAAATCACCTAAAGCTGAGGGAGCCAAAAAAACAAAAATACCTATCTATTAATCTATCGCGATTAGAGATTAAAATCTAATTTCAAAATTTCTTGTATTCCATATAGCATTATTGAAAAATGATTAAAAAGCTACTAAATGTTCCTAACACACAAGCAGAAGACTATGATATAGAAGGAATAATTGATTATATTGATGATGATTTCATTGAAAACTTAAAGAAAGATAAATTTTGTAAAAAGCCATTAATGATATGTAGTGGTGGCACTTCAAGTAGATGTGCCGCAAAGGAACATATAACTATCGACTTTCGAAAAAATTATACCGAAATTGATTATATTGATTTTAAGAAAGAAGTTGTTATAGAACCAGGCACAAGAATGCAAGATTTAGGAAAATTTCTGAAAAGCAAGAACAGGAGCTTCCCAACAGGTTTATCAGGTTTGACAGGGTTTGGATATATCTTAACCGGTGGTATTAGTCCTACAAGTAGGAAATATGGTTTAGCCATAGATAATATTTTGGAAATTAATGGTATTTGGGGTGGTGGAGAAAAATTCAACATTATAAAACCAGATCAAAACTCAAGTAAATTAGAGAAAAAACAATGGAAAGGTCTATGTGGAGCTGCTCCTTTCCTAGCAATAGTTACCCAAGTAAAACTAAAAACATATGAACTTAATTCAATATATATTTGGGAGGCATCTATAAGTTCCAACCAACTTGCAGAAATCATAGAAAAAGCTGAATTATGGCCTGATAATGCGAGCTTTAACTGGATATGGTCAGATTATATAAAGGGTTTAGCAATAATTGAAGTAAGTAATAAGGAGGAATTAGAATATATGAAAATAATAGTAAAGGAGTTACCGAAGACATCAGATCTAAAAATTTCTAAAATAAATGGCCTATCTACTTTTAAAGGTATGGAGTTACCTATTTCAAATAATCAAGTAATAAGTAGATATTATTCAGAAGTTCTTGGCCTTCTGAGTAATTCTCTTAAGGGCCATTCTTATGTTCTGGTGCAAATGATAGAAGAGGAGATAAGAAATCGACCAAACAAATTCTGTTACATAGCGGCTCAACAATTAGGAGGGTCAACTATAAATAATGCTGAAAATTTGACATCTTTTATACATAGAGAATCAGCATGGAAGCCATGGATAAATGGATCTTGGGAACCTAATAATAAAAGAGAAAGAGACCAAGCCATCATTTGGATGGAAAATGTATGGGAAAAACTAGAGCCTTATTGCCCTGGAATTCATCTAGCCCAACTTCATAATCATCTGCCTTGGCATGCAAAAGAAATAAATTGCGCTTTTAAAAATTGGCTTCCAGAACTACGGCAAATAAAATCAACTTTTGATCCAAAAGAAATTTTGCCACCTCTTTGATATACGGTCTCAAGAGAGAGGAAATGTTTTAATGCCGCAGAAGAACAATCAATCATTAATTAAACAATGGTTGCAAAACCCCAAACAAGACATTTTGTCAGGGCTTGTTGTCGCTTTCGCAATGATTCCAGAGGCAATTGCATTCTCAGGGATAGCGGGAGTAGATCCTGAGGTAGGACTATTTGGTGCTTTTTGTTTGTCAATAACAATCGCTCTGGTGGGGGGGCGCATTGGAATGATTACCTCTGCGACTGGTTCAACAGCACTTTTAATGACTGGAGTAGTTGCCACAGGGAATGCCCAAGGAGAAGGTCTAGGACTTTCATATTTGATCGCTGCTGGATTATTAACTGGGGTTTTTCAAATCCTATGGGGATATTTACGACTGGCATATCAAATGAGATTTGTTCCAACAGGAGTTCTCAGCGGTTTTGTAAATGCATTAGCGTTATTAATTTTTCAAGCCCAACTTCCTCAGTTAGGCCTGAATTTCCATTATGGGGAAAGTATTCATACCGAAAATGTGAATAACGTTTTACCTCATGGGATGCAAATACCTATAGTGTGGGTTTTAGTTCTAATTGGCCTATTTATTATTTATGGACTACCTAAGATAACAAAAGTAATCCCATCACAGTTAATTGCTATATTAGTATTAACTATAATATCTATAGGACTTAACCTAGACATTCCAACTGTAAAAGATTTAGGCCAATTACCAACAGGTTTGCCATCTTTTTCAATCCCTTTTGGATCAATCTCAAATGGGAAGGTTCCTTTTAATCTTGAAACCTTTGGTATTGTCCTTCCAACTGCTCTTGCAATTTCATTAGTAGGACTGATGGAAACATTTCTTACACAAGATATTTTAGATGATATAACTGACACAAATTCTAATAAGAATATAGAAGCCCGTGGACAAGGGATAGCAAATATAATTTCTTCTTTATTTGGAGGAATGGCTGGCTGTGCACTTGTAGGGCAATCAGTAATGAATGCTGAAAATGGTGGCAGGTCAAGACTTTCCACACTTTCATCGGGAATAAGTCTTCTTATATTGATATTACTTTGTAAGCAATGGCTAAAAGAAATTCCTATGGCTGCTCTTGTTGCTGTAATGATAACAATTGCAATAAGTACAGCCGATACAAATGGTATTAAAAATATTAAAAAAATTCCCAGAAGTGATACTGCTGTAATGTTGATGACATTTTCGGTCACGATGTTAACAACTCCACATAATCTTGCTCTTGGTGTTATTGCTGGTGTAGCGCTGGCAGGAATACTATTTAGCAGAAAAGTGGCAAAAGTTATAAGTGTAACATCGCAGAGAATTAATGAAGAAGAAATTTTATATAAGGTTTCAGGGCAATTATTTTTTGTAAGTAAAATATATTTTGCACAAGGCTTTGACACTCATGATCACCCAGAGAAAGTAACTATTGATATGTCAAATGCACATATATGGGACCAAAGTGGAGTAGCTGCTCTTGATCAAATAATTAGAAAGCTTGGTCTTGGAGGATCTAAAGTTGAGGTTATAGGTCTTAATAAGGAAAGTTTAGATCTTTTTGAAAGACTAGGAGGACAAGAGCCTTCTCATGGATAAAAAATAAAGCTCAAAAGTGTGTTTAAAAGTAAAGCTATATAAAGAACAACAAAACATTTTATAACTACAACTAAATAGCATACTTTTTATATGTAGAATTACAGCTAGTTACTATTGAAATTATGGCCTACAATGAAGCACTGGTCATAGCTGGCGGTGTTGCGCATGTACCTATTCTGATAACCATACTAAAATTCTTTGATGGTAAAACATCAAAAAGCTACAACCATCAAAAAAGCATAGAAGCAGTTGCCAAGAAGAAAGCTCTAGAGGAGGCTCAAGCAGCAAAAGCCAAGGCTGAAACAAAAAAAGCAGCTGAAGCAAAAGCTCAAGCTGAAGCCAAAGCCAAAGCAGAAGAAGCTAGTAAAGCCGAATCATCAAATAACGAGCCAACTTCTTAATCTCCCATATAAAGAAACTAGTTTTAAAGAGTTAATATTTACTGTTTTCTCTTATTTATAACATCGAAAAGTTAGGTTAATTCTTAATTCTTTAATCTTCTTTCTTGAAGGCAAGCAATGTAGCCAATTCCTTTGGCATTCTGGATGCATTAAAAGCAGGTCGCCATCTTTTAGAAGAAGGCTTTCTTTAAAAGAATTATTCCTATTTTTAAAAAATAATTCTCTTGAAGCACCAAAAGAAAGAGAAGCAATTGATTTTTCATTGTCAAGTTCTTTTTCATTGTCAGAGTGCCATCCCATTCTGTCATTACCATCTCTATATAAATTTATAAGGCAGCCATTGAAATTTGTTTGGCAATATCTATTAAGGCTTTGAACTAATGGCATAAACCATTTGGGCCATATTTTAGCAATATGGTCCATTCCGCTATATCTATATTTAATAGGCTGATCAGCAATAAATGAAGTTAATCTTGGAACAAGAAATCTCTTAGAGTAAACTTGAACAATTGGTCTTGAAAATTCTAAATTATTAATAATAGAATTCCTCCAAATGTACGTTTCATCCTCGCTCATCCAGGAGGGTATATATATCCATGGGTATTTCATAGGTAAAATATATTTTAGAAGGTAATAATATTTTATTAATTAAAATAGTTTATTAATTTATAGAATTTTCTAAGCAGTTTCTCAGTACTGCAAACTGACTCTTTGATAACAAAACCAAAGCCATTGTTGGAAAAGTAAATTTCTATGAGATCTCCAAGAAGTATATTGTTCTTCAGGATTGAAGTTTTCAGGAGGCGGAACATCACCTCTTTGTCTATCTCTTTCCATTTCAGATATTAACCGTGAGACATTATATTCAGGGTGACCTAAATGCATCAATTGTTTTTGGTCAGTAGTTTCAAAAATTGTATATCCTACTTTTTCACCGTAGGCTAATAATCTTAAAAGACCATTTCTTTGAGCATTTTCCATATCTGAATCAGGCAGCCCTGCATGACGACTCTGTGGACAAATGAAATTATCATCTTGCGTACCCATAATAGAATGTCCCGGCACAAGACTTTTCAATGAATAGATTCCAAATAATTTTTTTTCAAAGACTTTTTTATCAACACCAGCCATATATGCCATGGCAAAACCAGCCCAACAAAGGCCTAATGTACTAGCACAATTTTCCCTTGCATCTTCTATTAGATTTACAAGCTCTGGCCAATAATCAACCTTTTCAAAAGGGAGGTGTTCTACTGGTGCGCCTGTAATAATTAATCCGTCTAATGGAACTGGATTCATGGCCTTTTCCCATTCAATATAAAGGTTATCCAAGTGATTTATATCCCAGGTTTTATATTTATGAGAGGTCAAACGAATCCAAATAGGTTCAATTTGAAGTGGTGAAAGGCCAAGTGGATGTAATAAATTAAACTCATACTGTTTTCCTAAAGGCATAATATTTAGGATGCCAATCCTTAAAGGTCTAATGTCTTGTCTTTCCGCAAGTTCAGGCTCTATCCATGAAATATGATTCTTCTCTACAGAAGAGATTTTATGATAACTACGTGGAAGTATTAGAGCCATATAGTTGTCTCCAGAGTTTAATTAACTTGAGCTAAAGCATTTTGAAAGTCATTCTTTATATCATCAATATGTTCTAGACCTACAGAGACCCTAACCATTGTAGGAGAAACTCCTGCAGATTCTTGCTCTTCAGCTGAAAGTTGTTGATGAGTTGTTGAGGCAGGGTGTATGACAAGAGTTTTTGAATCACCGACATTTGCTAAATGACTTGCAAGTTTCAAAGAATTGATAAAAGAAACTGCATCATCAAATCCACCTTTAAGAGAAAACATCAACATACAACCCATTCCTCTCCTAGAAAGATACTTCTTAGCACTCTGATGATATGGATCTGATGTTAAACCTGGGTAACTAACACTGGAGACTTTTGGATGATCTTTAAGCCAAGTGGCCAATGATAAAGCATTAGAACAATGTCTTTCAATTCTCAAACTTAAAGTTTCTAATCCTTGCAGCAACAAAAACGAATTGAAAGGACTTAATGCAGGCCCCCAATCTCTGAGACATTCAAGTCTTGCTCTCAAGGCAAATGCAATATTTCTACTTAAAGGGACGCCTAACATTTTACAAATATCACTACCAAAACCAAATGCATCCCAATGGACCAAACCATGATAAGCGGCACTTGGTTCACTCATTAAGGGAAATTTTCCATTACCCCAATCAAAGGTTCCTCCATCAACAATCACACCTCCAAGAGTGGTTCCATGACCTCCAATCCATTTAGTAGCACTTTGAACAACAACATTAGCGCCATGATCCAAAGGTCTTATTAATGCTCCAGCAGCACCAAGTGTATTATCAACAATTAATGGAATATTATATTTTTGGGCCAAAGAAGCGAGTGCTTCAAAATCAGGAATGTTAAACCTTGGATTTCCCATAGATTCAACATATATTGCTTTGGTTTTTGAATCAATTTGTCTTTCAAAACTATCAATTTCGTCTCCATCTGCAAACTTCACTTCAATTCCTAACCTTGGGAATTGAACCTTAAATTGATTATATGTACCTCCATAAAGAAATGAGGTGGATACGAAGTTATCACCTGATTGCATGCAATTACTAATTGCCAAAAACTGAGCTGCCTGACCAGAAGAAGTGGCTACAGCAGCGACCCCCCCTTCCAGAGCCGCAATGCGTTTCTCAAAAACGTCTGTAGTTGGATTCATTAGACGGGTATATATGTTCCCGAATTCCTTTAAGCCAAACAAATTGGCACCGTGCTCGGCATCATTAAAAACATAAGAACTTGTCTGATAAATTGGTACAGCTCTTGAATTAGTTACAGAATCGGGTTCATGTCCAGCATGTAACTGAAGAGTTTCGAAATGATGAGATGTCAATGAGTTTTAGCTATCTATATTCCTTTCTAGCTCAAGAATTTGATTCTGGTATCCAATCTTCTGGAGGATTAGGTTTATCTGACTCTGATAAGGAAGGAAGGGTAGTCCTAACTAAAGGTGCGAATTGCTCTCTTACTTGTTTCCTTAAGATTTCAACCTTATCTTTTTTTATAAGAGGATATGATTTTTCATTAATATATTTATCTTCTCTAAGAGGTAAGCACTTCTTATTACTTTTTTCTTCTAAAGAAGAAGTTAATACATTAAAATCAAACTCTCTCATCTCTGTATCTTTTTTATAACTCTCAAGAGCAGAAGAAATAAATTGCTCTCTAAAGGGATTGAAAGCTTTGGCTTTTAGAGTATCTGGCAAGCCTAAAACAGGTTGAAAGTAATCTAGGAGTCTTAACTCTTCTTCAAGCAATATTGTCCAAAGACCCTTTGTACCTTTAGGGACATCTAACTCTTTCTCCATGGTATTCATGGTATCTAAGAAAAAAAGAATTCTAGTGTAATAATTCTTTTCTTTTAAAGGTTTTTTTACTGAAACCTTTTGCGTTTGGATCTTTGGTAGAGCGGATTCGGCTTTGCGTAAAAATAGCCTATCATCTCTTTCGAGATTTATAGCTCCCCAACGTTGTCTATAATCCCAAAGCTCGATATAACGAAAAATATCTTGCTCAGACCAACCAAGCTCTTTAAGTTCATGACCTCTGTGAGTTAATTCCTTTGACACTGCTAAAAGAGAAAATGTTTATCTTATAAAGAGTAATAGGAAAAGAAGATGAATGTACATATTTAAGTCATATTAGGAAATAAGTTTGGGTAAGCTGACTACTGAAAGAGATTCTTGAATCCATTTATAATTTTCATCAACGAGTCATTTTTCATCTCAAGCAGTTTAAGCAATTTAATTTGCACTTCAGCTCTAAGCAAATTTTGGGTTGAGAAATCAGCTTTAAAATAATTGCTCCCCTTTAGGAAATCAGTAAAAAACCTTAAACAAAGTTCAAAGCAAATATAGGAAACAAAATAAGGTATATGAATTAAGTCGGCCGAATTCAAACGTTGGCCAGGGGAGGCTATATATCCTCTTAAAAAGGATTCAAAGATGTCTAAATCAAAGTCTACTAACTCGATATTCAAAGTGTCTTCGCCTACTTTATTACAGATCGAACGAAGACAATCAGCAAGGTCAAGGATCAAGTACCCTTCTTGAATGGTATCAAGATCAATTATAGATTTAACGGATTCATCTGATTTATTGAAAAGATAGTTGGTTATTTTTGTATCCCCATGTATTAGACCATAAGATAGATTTTCCTTCTTACCCAATTCAACTAAACTTGTATATTTAGTCCGATTTTCTATAATAAAGGCTGCTATTTTACTAACTCTGACAAACAAGTTAGATTGTAATATAAATTTCAGTTGAGAAGAATTATGCATTTGATCATACTCATATAAGTAATAATCAATATTATGGAAATTTTCTATAACTCGAAAAAGTCTATCTAGTGGAAATTCTCTAGTTAATCTATGAAATACATTAAGAGAATTTCCCAAATTCTCTGCTTGTCTTGTGGAAGTAATTGATTCAATGGTAAGCGTATTCTGTATATAATGAATGCCCCTCCAAATATTTGTTTTATATTTAAGAAAATATTTACCATTATCTAAATTAGGTAATAGTTCAGGGAAAAGTAAAAAATCAGAAGAAGTAGGATTTGAAGATGAATCAATATGGTTATCAATAATATCCAAGAATATTAAATAGTTATCAATAATCATTTCTGGTTTTTGAAAAACCAAAGGGTTTATTAATTGCAAAATAAAACTACTATTATTATCTTTAGGTGTTGGCGATACTAAATATGTATTATTTATATTTCCAGACTTAAGCTTTTTTATATTAAATATAACATTATGTTCACAAAAGTAAGAAGCTATTTCTTGCAATTGATCATGGCTAAAGTAAATATTATCAATCATTTATTAAAAGACTTTAAAACAATTCGGCTTGAATAATATTTATTAATTCTACTGAATGACTATATGCATTTGATATATCATCTGGAATTAAATCAATAAAATAATCATTAGATTCAAGCAATGAAAAAGAATTATTCAAAATAGAGTTAACAATAATATTTTTGGATTTTTCGATATGAGCATTATCTAATAGCTTAGAAAGGTATTGACCTTGAGATAGCTTTACTGATTCTTTGCAATAAGCTATAAGTTCTCTACTTTCAGTTAAGACTTCGTAAGCAAGCTTTTTACAGTCATTACTGCCAAAAATACTTATATATAAAAGTGTTATCATTGAAGAGTCTTGAAAGGGTATTAAATAAGCCTTAAGGATTTCAGGTAAATATTGCAAAGAAGTCAAACCTTCTAAACCACCGCGCCTAAGGCCTGCATCATCACACCAATTAAAAAGCTCATCAATATCTAAAGGGCAACGCTTAAGTGCAAATAGCTTCTGAGCTAAAACCTGACCAACTTGAAAATTGCGAGTTGGGCTTCCAGCCTGGGGGAGCATCATGCTTCCTTTAACATCTGCAACCATTGCTGTTAACTGAGAGAAAGTATGATCTCTCACTTGCTGCATGTCACCGTCTCTAATAACAGCCGCCTCTATTAATTGCACTCCATAACCGAGTTCAGTTATCGGGAATGGCTGCTTGGAATATAAAGAGCTTCTATCAGGCCTACTCATGGAAACAATTGCTGCTTGATTTAGGCATTGATCTAAAAGCAAGGTAAGCAATGTAGGCAACAAACCTGGATTATCCTTATGAAATGTATGAGCAAATCCTGCAAAAATTGAAGACATGTTCTTAGAGGCCTTAACATACTGGCCCTCTAAATTATGAACACCTGAAACAACCTGAATATTTGGTGAAATTTTATCTAACAACCTAGCTCCAAACAAGGCAGTAAAAGCATCTGGATGACAAAAATTTGCTGTAAAGCTGTCTCTTGGATTGCGTAAAGCGCCATGCCTATGAAAACCTGAAAAAAAAGCCAAGTTTGTCTCTTTTTGGCAAAGTAAATATGCTTTAGATGAGGATTTCTCATAGCAAAATGAACCTACTAGACATGCTATGACAACTTCTTCTCTGCTTAGATTCTTGCGAATTTCGATAGCTTTTATAAGATCTTCTTCTATATGATTACTATTAGCACTTAAGATAACTAATTCACATTTTAAGAATAAATATTCTAGGGAGTTAATAACTGAACCTTGTAGTTCAGTGTGGGTTGACATATTTATAACTTTGTCTATGTATTTATCTTCCATTCCCGAAAGGATAGAATCATCAAAAGCTCCCATAATATCTCGTCCTTCCCTTGGAGCCAATAAAATATCTTCTCCACCTGTATGAATTGCAGAATTATAAGCAAGCGAAGCTGGATACAAGCCAACACTATAAAAACCTATTTTGCCTTCTTCTAATTGCTTTAGCCTTAAAGCAATTAATTCTGGGTCTTTGGAATTAACAAAAAAATTGTTTCTCATGCAATATCAAGCTCAATTAAATCCTTTTAGATCAAGGTAGTGCATTTTACTATTTTAGCTAAAAATTGATAATAAATCATTAGCATGTCAGAAGAGAATAGTTAAGATTTAACTATAGTTTGGTAACTATCATAATGAAACATATAGATATCGGTCTAAGAAAAGGCTTTAATATACTTACATCAATAAAATCTTAAGTAGTATTTTAAGATGGAAGTCAAAGAGAAGAAGAAGCTCTCTCTCCTGAGAGAACTTCAAAGATTAGAATATATTCTTATAGTTCAAGATATTGATGGAGTTTGTATTCCATTAGTTAAAGACCCCCTCAAAAGAGTAATAAACAAAGACTATGTGCAAGCTGTATCTAAATTTAGGAATGAATTTGCTGTTCTAACCTGTGGGGAACATGAAGGCTTCAGAGGGGTGAATAGGATAATTGAAAGGTCAATAGGTTCTAAAAAGGGCGCCAAGGAAAAAGGTCTTTATCTCCCTGGTCTGGCTGCCTGTGGTGTTGAATATCAAAATAAATTTGGTGAAAGTAGTTGTCAGGGAATAAGTGAAGAAGAAAAATTTTTCTTGGAGGAGATACCCAGAACAATGAAAAAATTAATGTATCAAGAGTTAAATATTTTAATGCCATCCTTAGATGCTAATGATTTACATAAAGAAGCGGAGAAAGCAATATGTGACACCAGGTTTTCACCAGCTATAAATTTAAATTCGCTATTTAATCTCGTGCCTAATCAGGTTGACATGCAAATCAAATTACAAAAAGCTATGGAGTCTGTAATGGCAAAAGTTATGGAAGAAGCAAAGCATAAAGGTTTAGAGGATTCATTTCATCTACATATTTCACCTAATCTCGGTAGAAATGGAAAAAAAGAGATTATTAAATATTCAAAATCTGGAGATATTGGCACAACTGATATTCAAATTATAATAAATGGTGCTTTGAAAGAGGCAGGCTTACTTGTATTATTAAACAAATTTTTCCAACAAGTTTATAAAAGATCTCCTTTTGGCGAAAACTATAATGTTAGGTTTGCACCTGACAATGTTGAAGAATGTGTTAGAGAGGCAATTAACAAGATACCCAAGAAATTTATGCCTACGATTATAGGAGTTGGAGATACTATTACTTCAAACAAATCTTCATCAGAGAGAAAATGGTTGAGAGGTGGCAGTGATAGAGGTTTTCTTACTCTTATTCAAAGATTAGGAGAAGAGTTTCAAACTCAGAATAAGATTATATTTGTTGATAGCAGTCATGGAGAAGTAGAGAGACCATCCTCTAGTATAAGTCTTGAGGGTATTACTGATGCAGAAGATCCATTAAAATTTGATGTTATAATGAGTGGTGGGCACAATGAATATATAGAGTGGGTTATTAATCTTGCGAAAAGAAGATATGAGAAATTTAATACATAGGAAGTTTCCTAGTTTTAAATCCATAGGAACTTAACATTATACAATTCCCAACATGTAGCAACATGATTAATCATACGTTCCCAAGAGTAAAAAAAAAGGCACTTTCTATTCTTCAGGTAAACCTAGGTTATAAATGCAACCAAGCTTGCAAGCATTGCCATGTAGATGCAAGCCCTAACAGAAAAGAGATGATGGAGAAGAAAACTGTTGATCTTATCCCTAAAGTATTAGAAATGTATGAAATAAAAACTTTAGATATTACAGGGGGAGCACCTGAGATGCACCCTTATTTTAAAGAATTAATAGTGAAATGCAGAGCACTAAATGTAGAAGTAATTGATAGATGTAATCTAACTATATTGAAAGAGTATGGATATGAATACTTATCAGAATTTCTCGCAAATAATAAAGTGAAAGTAATTGCCTCATTACCTTGCTATGAAGAGTCTAATGTAGATATTCAAAGGGGTAATGGCGTTTTCAAAAAAAGCATTGAGGGTCTAAAAGACTTAAATAAACTTGGGTATGGTAATAATGGTAGCAACTTAACTCTAGACTTAGTTTACAATCCACAAGGTGACAAATTGCCACCTGACCAGAAGGGTCTTGAAGCTATTTACAAGAAAGAGTTATGGGATAGATATAAAATCAGATTTAACAATTTATTGGTAATTACAAATATGCCTATAAAACGTTTTGCAAATCAACTTAAATCAGAAGGGAAACTAGATTCATACAGAGAGCTCTTAATAAAGAATTATAATTCGAAAAATCTAAATTCAATAATGTGTCTAGAAACTATTAGTGTGGACTGGAAGGGGGATTTATATGACTGCGATTTTAATCAACAACTAGGAATTAATAATATAGTTGGACCAACATCTATTGCAGAGCTAATTCGAAATAAAAGTCTAATCGAAGGCCAATTGATAAGGGTAGGTGAACATTGCTTTGGCTGTACAGCAGGTAATGGATCCAGTTGCGGAGGTTCTCTTTCGTGAAATCATATCTTTAATTAAAAAGAAATAATTTCAAAGGCATTTAGGGCAGATACCTCGAACATTTAGTGTTGATTCAATTAGCTTAAATCCTTCTCTATTAGCAGCTTCCCTGCCAGCAATAACAACTTGCTCACTTTCAAATTCCTCTGTTCTTCCACAATTAATACAAACCAGATGGTGGTGATCGGGATGATCCTGGCTGAGAAGTTCAAACCTATGACCGCCCTCAGAAAGTTCTAATTCATGGATGAACCCCATTTTAACCAACAGCCTAAGTGTTCGATAAACAGTTGCCAGAGATACCCTTGATTTAGATTGAATTAATTTTGCGTGGACTTCCTCTGCACTCAAATGTTTTCCACCTCCAATTCTCTGAAAGAGATCCAATACTTTCTTTCTTTGTGGTGTCAACCTCCTACCTTCTTGGTGCAATTCGAGCTCTAAAGGCGTTGGGACTTTTGAGAAAGATACTTTCAATTGCAAATACCAATACCCCTTTCTCAATAATAACAGCTAATGAGAGGGGTGAGAGTAAGATCTATAGGTATATGAACTTATTATATAGCGAAGGGCATATGATAGAAAGCTTTCCCGGCAGGCAAGGAATTATAATTTTAATAAATAGGATAAGTAGAATTCTATGGTGAAAAATTTCATTAAACTTCGAGGAGTAAGGGCGAGGGATAAAATCTATAGAAACAACTTGGTTATGAGCCAACAAAATACTGCGCTTATAATTATTGATGTGCAGGAAAAATTGGTGACTTCTATTGAAAACAAAGAGTTAATTATGTGGAATATAAATAGATTAATTGATGCCTGTAAAATATTTAATATGAAAATATATGTGACTGAGCAAAATCCTGAAAAGCTTGGCAAAACAATTGAACAAATAAATAAATGTTTAGACTTTCAAGCCTATAAAAAAATGAGTTTTAGTAGCTTTCATTGCAAAGATCTATCAAGAGAGTTAAAATCAAATGCATTCGAAAATATAATAATTTGTGGGATTGAATCGCATGTATGTATCATGCAAAGTGCTTTGGATTACATAAATAGTGGAAAGAACATATTTATTCCTGTTGATAGCATTGGCAGCAGAAGAACTATTGACCACGAAACATCTCTACAAAGACTCTCGATGTCTGGTGCAATAGTTACAACAACAGAAACTGCTATTTTTGAATTATGCAAATCAGCTGACTTCGAAGACTTCAAAGCTGTTAGTTCAATAATAAAGAGAAAAATGGAATAGTCATAATTTTTTTTACAAGCTTAGCAAAGCGAAAATATTTATAAAGTTAATCAAGGATTCATAGCATATAGTAAAATTTCAGCTAAAAATAAAGTAAGTATTTTTAATTTAATGAATGAGCTATACACAAAAATTTTAATAGCTGGTTGTGCTTTGTTGGCAGGGTTAATCTCAACCCTCTTAATCTCTCGGTTCCTAACGAATTCCTTAAGCAAACTAACATCAAGAACCAGAAGTAAAACAGATGATTACATACTAAAAATATTATTAGAGACAATTAAACCACTTGGATTAATAATAAGCGCTTCTATATCCTGGAGAATCCTTGAAATATCAGGTGATTTCAATCAAGTTTTTGTTGCCTTATCAAAGTTAATATTTCTCATTTTAATAGTAAGGTTAGTTAACAGAGTAGTCATAAGGTTTATACAAAGTTGGGGGGCAAAAATAAATGACCCAGCAGTTGGAAGCATGTTGAGATCGTTAAGCCCAATGGTCAGAGCTGCTGTATGGAGTGTGGGTAGTGTCTTTTATTTGCAAAACATGGGCGTTCAAATGGCTGCCTTATGGGCAATATTAAGTGCTGGTGGAATTGGAGCTGGGCTTGCGCTTAAAGAACCAGTACAAGAATTTTTTGAATATATAACTATACTTTTGGACAAACCTTTTCAAAATGGTCAGTTCATTCATATTGACGGAGTCTGGGCAAAAGTTGAAAGAGTTGGTGTTAGATCAACTCGGCTAAGGAGTATTAATGGAGAAGTAATTGTCATGAGCAATAGTAATTTGACCAATGGAATAATCTCAAATTATGCAGAAATGGAGAATCGTAGATTAGTACATAGATTAGGTGTTGTATATCAAACCTCCCACTCAAAGATGAAGAAGATACCAGAGATAATTAAATCAATTATCGACAAAACTGAAAATGCTGTATATGATAGATGTCATTTTGTCGAGTTTGGTAACAGTAGCCTAGATTTTGAATTAGTTTATTACATACCAACTAATGACTATCTATCAGCAATGCGAGCCCAAGAAGAGATAAATCTTGAGATTATGCGTATTTTTGAAGCAGAAAAAATAGATTTTGCCTTCCCTACACAAACAATAAACCTTTTAAATTCAAAATGAGCTTAAGCAAGACATTAGATAGTTTCAAATTGACAATATAGTTTTATTAGCTTATTAGTTAGGTTCCATAAATCCTTTGCCTTGGAGGTATCCTTAGCTTCAAAACTAACATCCGATAAAACAAAAGAATTTTCACCAAAGATATTAACTTTATTGCTATAAAACCTAAACTCTGGACTACTATAATGGTCATCAACAGATAGATTCATAAGGATTTCACCAGCCACAGAAGGACGTTCTGTGATTCTCAACAAATCTCTCGCTATAAAAGCAAAAACCCTTTGACCAATCTCATTATATTTTCTACTATACCGAAAAAATCCATTGTCACTTCTTGGTATAACCAATCCAGGTGCCCAACAAATCACAGGAGTTTTTATTCCTAATTGTTTTATTCTAGAAAATAATTCTTTGGCAAAAAGAACATTACATAACTTACTATCTTTATAAGCTTTATCAGCATTAAATACTTCTGAGCCATCAACCATTAGAAAATCATTCATAGATTTCAAACCTGAAAGATCGCCTAGCCCAGCTGGCATACCAACCCTTCCACCTGGGAGCTTTGGATTATGAACCTCTGATGAAGTAATTACGACCCTTGGGGATTTAGACTTAACTAATAAATTGAATAATTTCTGAATAAGGTATTGATGGCTTACGTGGTTTACTGCAAAGGTAAGTTCTATACCTTGCTTAGAAAGTCGTATTGCTTTTGCCCCTGTATATTGAAGACCTGCATTAAGTACTATAGTATCAATTTTGCAATCTTCTCCTAGTAACTCTTCTGAAAATAACTTTATACTATTTAAATCTGATAGGTCACATAATCTTAAATCTAATCTATCTATATAATTATCTATATCAGGAATATCAAATTTAAATTTCTCATAAGTTTCTTTAATTCTTAAATGATTTCTACATAAAAGTATAACTCTAAATCCATTGCATAGCATTCTAATAGCAGACTGATAGCCAATACCTGAGGTTCCTCCTGTTATTAGAATAGTTCGATTTTCCTGAAGATGTATGGCATTTTCATTTTGCATGATAGAAGTAAATTTCTAGCATTAGTGGTATAACTAGTATTATAATATTTCATGTTATGCAATGGTTTTTATTTCTAAAAGCAAATATATAAATTATATTAAAATCATAAATCTTTGAGAAATATAATAAATACATCTAGTAACTAAAATTTATTGATTCGTCTTTAAAAGAATTTATCAGCTATTGTCAAGTATATGACCTGGAGGAATTCAAAGTGGGGGGCGGAAATAAATTAATAAAATTCATAAACCCAGGTGATCTTTCTAAAAAATATTATCTGGTATTGCTATGAGCTCTAATGCACATATAGATGCATTAGTACTTGGGGCTGGCCCAGGAGCATTAGCAATTGCCGCAGCGCTTGGCAATGAAAACCTATCGGTATATGTACTCTCTCCTAAAGATCGAAGAGAAACATGGCCTTATACATATGGAATTTGGGGCGAAGAAGTTGATGAGCTAGGTATTAGCAATCTTCTAAAGCACAGATGGACCAATACGGTTAGTTTCTTCGGAAGAGGTTCTCAAGAGCCCAATTCGCCAGAGAATGCACAAACAAATCATAGTCATGATTATGGCTTGTTTGATAAAGGCAAACTGCAATCCTATTGGTTAAAGCAATGTGATGATGCAAAAGTTAAATGGGTTGTTGGCCTGGCTTCTAATCTTAAGGTAGATAATTCAATTAGTAGAGTTACAACTTCGACTGGAATTACTTACAAAGCAAGGCTGGTAATTGACGCAACTGGTTACCACCCTGTATTCCTTAAAATTCCAGACAGAGGAGAAGTCGCAGTACAAACTTGCTTTGGAATAGTTGGTACATTTACATCCCCTCCAATTGAAAATGACCAATTCGTTTTAATGGATTATAGAAGTGATCATTTAAGTCCATCAGAAAGGAAAGAACCACCAACTTTTTTGTACGCAATGGATATGGGTAATGGAAAGTTCTTCCTAGAAGAAACTTCATTGGGGCTTGCTCCTCCAGTCTCTTTGGAAACTCTTAAAGCCAGGCTGGAAAAGCGCCTTAGCCATAAGGGTATAAAAATTAAAGAAATAGAGCATGAAGAACATGGTCTATTTCTTCCAATGAATATCCCAATACCTGACCTGAAACAACCAATTCTCGGCTTTGGGGGTGCAGCTGGTATGGTTCACCCTGCTTCTGGCTATTTAGTAGGAGCTTTATTAAGAAGAGCTCCGGATGTTGCCAAAGCGATTTCATTAGCAATGAATGATAAAGAGAATTCTCCTGCATTAATAGCAAAGCATGGATGGGAAGCTTTATGGCCCAAAGATTTAAGGAGGAAGCAAGCTTTATATCAATTTGGCTTGGAAAAGTTAATGCGATTTAAAGAATCTCAACTTAGACAATTCTTCGATGGTTTCTTTAGCCTATCAAAAAGCCAATGGTATGGTTTCTTGACAAATTCATTAACATTGGGTGAACTTGTAGAAGCGATGTGGACTATGTTTAAAAAGGCTCCATTAAATGTAAAGTGGGGATTATTTGAAATGAAAGGTAGGGAAGTTAAGCTTCTATTAAAATTCCTAAACCCAAGTATATAAAAAGTTGAGAAAGATTCTAATTACAGGAGCGAGTAGAGGTATAGGTAGAAAGATTGCAGAGCAAAGTTTTAATGATGGACACTATATAAGTTTAGGGCTAAGAGAGACTGAGCAGGTAAGTAATACAAAGCTTGACCCTCTTTTAAATGATTCAAATAGAATTTTAATTCACAAATATAATGCTATAGATAAAGATAGTGCGATAAAGTGGATTGAACAGACAAACAATAGTTTTGGAAGTATAGATACCATCATTCATTGTGCTGGAAAATTTTATAATACAGAGTTAAATTATGCTGAAGAAAGAGAAAAAGAAATTGAAGAGCTTTGGAAAGTTAACGTAATGGCTCCATGGTTTCTAACTAAAAGTTCTTGGAAGTATTTAATGAATAGTCAAAATCCAAGAATAATTACTTTAGTATCAATGAGCGGGAAAAGATCGAAAAGCAACTTGGCTGGCTATACAACAACTAAGTTTGCATTAATGGGTCTTTGCCAAACGATAAGAAATGAAGGTTGGGATAAAGGTCTTAGAGTTACCGCAATATGTCCTGGATGGGTAAATACTGATATGGCTAGTAACGTTAAAAGCATTTCCAAAGAAGAAATGACTCAACCTGAAGATATTGCTTCAATAGTTTCAACAATTTTAAAGCTACCAAATACTTGTGTCCCTTTCGAAGTTGCTGTTAATTGTAATCATGAAATCCTATAATAATCAATTCACTGCACCGATCTTCGTAACGAAATTAGATTAGTAATGTTAAATATAATTGATCTAATGTATTTGTGAACATAACTACGATAAAAGCCACCAACTGTTTTGCCTATTATAAAAATTCTTGAAATCAAAGTAATAACAAAGTTTAAAAACCAAAGAATTAAGAATATCGATATTAAAAGTGTTGCAGTGGAGTACACACCTGAAAGCTGATCTTGAATAGGTTCTATAAATTTAAGATAGCTAGCAATATTCATCGATTTAAAAAAAATATTAATCTATTTATATCTAGATATTTAAGTTTTTCAAGTACTTGTTTAAAGTAGTTAAAAATTCAATAAAACGTCGGTAAAATAAAATCTGATCAGTAGCGAAACGACAAAGATAGAAGCAAATATGCAAGAGCAGTAATTAAAGCAGCCAAAGAAAGAGCCTTGGTGCGATTTGCCCATGAGGAAAACAAAGGTAGATCTGATGTTTCATACCCTCCAAAATTACCAAGTATTAATAAAAGCCAGAAAGGCAAGGAGCCAATAGCAAGTGATATAGAAAGTTCTAGAAGAAAACCAAGTTTAAAATAATTAGATATAAGAAATACTAAGATGAATATCAAGATAGATCCTGTAAAGCTAATTGAAAATTCAGCAGCTAAACTTTTAGGTATTTGTGATCTAGTACCTAGTTGCTTTTTGCAATCTACAACCTGACTATTAGTTAGACTAAAATAAGCAGATTCAGGCAATCTATTTTTTTTGTATCTTCTAAACAACCTAGCTTCCAAGTTTTGCGGGTCTTCTAGATATAAAGTCTCTATTATTTGATCCGGTTTGATTCTTTTATTAATATCTTCAATATTTTTAGCATGTCCTATTGCATAAAGGTCCCCCTTCCTAACCAGGTAAACTAAGCCTTTCATTAATTAATCTTCAAATAAATCAATGTGATTTTAATGATAAACACTAGGATTTGAATGGATAGTCATTTGATAAGTATACATATGACTTCAGTATAAGCAAGTTTTATAAAGAGATTCAATTCAGAAAGTTTATATAAATAGTTTATGATTTGAATATGCATGAAAATATCTTATACAGCTTCCGACGGTGTCCCTATGCCATGCGAGCTAGGTGGGCAATAATGCGATGCGAGATAAAAGTTGAGCTTAGGGAAATTGATTTAAAAAATAAACCCAAAGAGCTGATTAAGTATTCTTCCAAAGGGACTGTACCAGTTTTAGTAACAAGTAATGGTAGGGTAATAGATGAAAGTATTGATATTATTAAATGGGCTCTAGGGATTAGTACTAAGAATACATTAGTTAGAATGAATGAATTTCATTCTAAAGACGAAGCTTTTGAAATTATTAAAGAAAATGATACTAATTTCAAATATCATCTAGATAGATATAAATATAGCAAAAGATATATTGAAGAAGATAAAGAAGCTCATAAATGGAAAGCTCTCAACATCTTGATTGATTGGAATAATAGAATTAAAGAAAATTCTGGATTACAATCACAGGGTTGGCTTTTATCTTCTAGTGAAAGTATTGCAGATTGGTCAATATGGCCTTTCGTTAGACAGTATCGTAATATATCTCCTGAAGAATTTGATAAAGAAAAGGGTCTTAAAGAATTAGGTAAATGGTTGAAATTCTATTTAAATCATAATTCCTATAAGTATCTAATGCATAAATATCCAGCTTGGAAACATGAGAACACTCGAAACTATTTCCCTGTTGATAGTTCTAAACTAATTCTCTAATCTCCTCTTATCTATAATTCTTGCTAATTCCAGAAAATAGCCTGCTGTGCAAAACTTACCTAGGTTTCTATCCCTATTGCCAAAATCACTCCTTAACTCAGCAGTTTCAGCCATTATCAGATCTAAATCTTGCTGAGGCATGTCATAGAGTTCTTTGAGTTCTATTTCTCGACCAAGAAGGTGACTCCTAAACCATTTTTCTCTTGACTCCTGCTGAGGAACCTCTTGGTAATTAATAGAATTCATTAGGAAGGAAGAAACTGAATCAGTTTTATTTCTTGAAAATTTTAAATCGATAGGTATGTAATATCAACATTAAAACTGTTCTTGGTATGTGCTATTTCGCATAAATATAGCAATTGAAATAACTAATATTGTCATTACACCGCAGAAACCTGTCCATGTTTTTAATCCAAACGAAGTAATTGCTATAGGAGCAATTACTGTAATCAAGCCTCCCGAAAGCAATGGTTGCAAAAATAATTGTTTTATTGAAAATACAGGTAAAGTTTTAGTCCTATCATCAGGGTCAGCCAGACGAAGTAGTAAGATTCCACTGGCTGCAACCCCAGTAGCATTGCCAAACTCTATAATCGACCTTTCAAACCACTTTTCTTTAAAAGATATACTTGAGAAAACGAATATTCCAAAAAGGTTCCAACTCAATCCTGTAATAGCGAGTATTAATAAAGTCTGCCAATCTTTTAATAAAAGAGGTATGTTTAGACCTGCCATCGCAGTGGTAATAAGAAGATCCGTAGATAAAATGCCAATTTCTCTTTGAAGTATCTCAGAAACAAGTTTTGTCTTTTCAAACCTTTCTAAAAGATATCTTACAAGTAGTGAACCTAATAAAGCCAAAGGAAAGACTGGAAAAACCGATACAACATCATTAAAAGTACCTCCTATAAGATCTCCAATAAATCTAAATAAAAGCAAGAAAGTTAACCCAATTAAAACTGCACAGCCTATTAAGCCAAGGTTTATCAAAATTGATTTAAATTGATCACTTAGTGTGATTTGTGTAACCTCAACCTCTTGCTCCTGATAAATATTTTTAAAAGGCCTAACCCAGCCAACAAAACGTCCAAGAATTATTACCCCACTCCCTATAAAAGTCGAAGAGAGTAAACCGACTGTTGCCATTGCCAAGCCAAGGTCTAGACCATCACTAAAGCCAATATTCTCAAAGCTTCTTCCCATTACAGCAGCCGCACCATGCCCACCCTCAAAACCCACTTCAATCAGGCAACCCATTAAAGGGTCAACACCAAGAAATGGCATTAACACCAATAGAACAACAACTCCTCCAACTAGGTACTGACCAAACCCTAATAGAAGTCCAAAAAGAGCTTGACTGAGAACTGGTTTTAAAAGGCCTTCTCTTGAAGGTATAGGGCTTCCAAGCATCAACGTTGCAAAAACCAAAGTCAATAATGGAGTGGGAAAATTTACCCAAATATCTGTCACATCCTGAGGCAAAAGAGGAACTGGTCCGAATGGCCCTAAGAGCAGAGATGTTGTCCCGGCAAGTAAAGCTATTGGAATACCAAATCTTTCCAGCTGAATAGCTGTGTTAAATCTCCGACCTATAGTTAACAAAATTGCGAAAATTACAAGAATTGCGAAAGCAATAAATAAATAGAAATTGCTTTCAAAATTTAAATCGATTTTTAATGCTTGGAGGATTGATTCCATATAATCAGAACAATATCCTCTTTAGATCAAAACAAAAAGTTCGTTAAAACTATCTTATAAATCCATAAAAAGAAAAAATAAAAAAAGACCTCACTTTTTAAGTGAGGTCTTTTTTTAGGCCAAAATTTATGACCTGTTAAATTTGAGATAACTAATCTGACAAGGTAACGCTAGCTGTTCCTACATTACTTAATGCATTAGTCACTCTCTTAAAGTCAAAGCCCATAGCACGTAAAGCATGCCAAAGATGACCTTGGATATAAAAGAAACCAAGATAATAATGGACATTTGTCAACCAGGCTCTGGAAGTATGAGCACCTTCAGCAAGGTCGACTGTATCAACCCAATAAGGAGCTACTCCAAACTTAATTTGAAGTACTTCCCCAAAGTATTCGACAGGATAAACGGTGGTATTAGTTGCACACCAGAATGCTGCAACAATTGCCATCCAGCCAATACCTGCTAAAGACCAAGAAAGTACTGCTTCTGCAGAAAGAAGTCCAGCACCTTTGAATTTGCTGTATTCACCTATTTGCTTAGTAGCAATATGGAATGCACCACCAGTAATTTCTAAGAATGCCAAGAATGCATGGCCTCCTAAAACATCTTCCAAGTTATTGATAGCAAGGAAGTCAAACTGGTGATCCCATATAGAAGCCAGATTGAGGTTGTATTCAACCTGCCTTACAGCTCCCAATGAAGGATCATAAATACCATGCCACTTTGCCCATTCAACAAACCAAATACAAGCGACACCAAAGAAAATTAAATGGTGGCCAAGAATGAAAGTTTGATTGTCAGGGTTATCCCATTCCAATTTAAACTTTCTGGCTTGGGCAACTTCAGAGTCCTGCATATCACCACTGAAGAACAGTGAATGAAGCAGTCCTCCAGCGCCATAAACCATTGAGGCAACAAGGTGAACGATTGCAACAGCTATTACACTGCTACCTCCAACAAAAGCGCCTGTTTCGTCATAACCAATACCTAATGTCGCTAAATGAGGTAGAGCGATCAATGGTTGGTGACCCATTGGTACAGATGGGTCAAAACGAGCTAATTCAAATAAAGTGAAGGCACCAGCCCAGAAAGAGATCAAGCCAGTGTGAGCGGCATGAGCTGCGATAAATTTGCCTGAGCGGTTGGTGACCCCAGAATTACCAGCCCACCACCCGTAGGTGACGTCCGGATTTCCATATGTCTGCATTAATTGTGCATTTAGGCAAAACCTGCCAGACATTAACTAAAAAAACGAGCCTAATACCAATAAAACCAATACCTTTTACATTGTGTAAGTTCTTTAGTGGGGAAAAGGACTTAGAAAAGGGCATCGGAATGTTTTATGAAAGGGTGAATAGCCTTCTATAAGTGGTTAGTTGCGTTAAGTACTAGAATTTTTATTGTGAAGTCAAACTTTCTGAAGAAAAATCTAAGAGATATTTAAAAGCTCTTAGATACTCTAGAATTATTTTGATCAGAAAAAAAAGAAATGTTTTTGAAATTATGGGAGTTCATTCTTCCACTTGTTAAAGATATGAGAATCAGGTTTGCTATGGCAATGCTTGGTAATGTTGTAATTCTTTGGCTTTTTATCACAATTTTTAAAAATTTCCTCCCTGATTTGCCAGATAATTTTATTGGATAAGTTCTTAAATTTTGATTCAAGTGTTTTGCAAAGACAAAACTTCCTGAAACTGAGAAAGGCGGGACTAGCTTAAAATCCTTACTATATCTGCTTTCTCGATTTGCTTATTTATTTAACTTCTGGTATTATTTCAAAAAAAACACACATACGACTTATTCAATGGAAATGTCCAAGTCTCATCAAAAGCTTTTGAAGCTGTCCAGGAAGGCTCAGGAGTGTAAAGATCGAAAAACTGCTCAGAAACTCATACGCAAAGCAGATAAAATTCATTCAAAGCTCTCAACATAATCAAGTAAAATTTTCTGCAAATAAAAAGTAGCGATTCTTATATTTAGATGATTCATAAGAAAATGTTTTTAAATCAAAAAAAAGATCGCCAAAAGTCAAGGTCCTTTAACACTAGGAAAAAGATTATGTAATAAACATGAAGAACTGATTCCCTTCGCAGGATAGTAACTAATAGAGGGTAGGGATACTTTGGAAACCATGGAACTATTAGGTAATTCAATCCATAAGAATGGGTTAGAGATGGCTACTGAAGATTTTTATAGAAATCAAGCAAAATGTTATAAGAGCTCTGAAGCTTATTTACGAATGAGAGGACTCTATCCAGTCTTGCAATCATCAATAAACGACTGTGAAGACGAGAAGCTTATTGATTAGTCAATTTTCTTGTACGAAGGAATTCTTAAATTAATCAGGCCGCAATACTGGATATAGGTGCATCTTTCTTTTGCCAATATTCGATGACTTCTTTACACCACCTTAAATGATAAATAACCTTAGGCGTCCATGGCATAGATTCATTATTAGGAGCACTTCGCCAATGGGTGCCTGGTTTTAAATATCCAATCTCTCTCCAAAGCTTCAATGTTTCTGGGTTTACTCCCAATTCCACACTTGCTCCAATTTCATCAAGCCATTGGGTGTCCTTCATTAAAACAATGAAAATCTACCCCTTCATAACGTACATATTCCAAACAAGTAAGTCTGCATAAGCAAAATAGGTAGAAATACGTGATTTCTACCTATTTTATTCGTAGTTTTCAAGAGTTGATTAGCTCAATGGCAATTGTTAAAAACCTACTTTCAACAAGGGCATCAACTATTACTCTTCTATAAAAACTTCCTATAGAAATAAGCAATCTAATAAAGTTTACTTGTTTCTATCAACATAATCTGCGTATTCTTTCCTTATTTTATTTAGCAGGTCTTTCTTTCTAGTCATCATTAATAGTTTATCATCCTCATCTAATTTTCTTCTCTGGCTTCGATCCATTAGCATCCATTGAGTTATATTATATTTATTTATTGATGGTTTACTTCTCTTTTTCTTAGAAAGAAGTTTCAGAGAAGTAAATATAAACAAGGTTAAGAGAATAATGGTGAAGATTAATTTCATAAGTATCAATTAGGTGGAGTAAGTTATTAGTTCAATTATCAGATAATACTTGAATAAGTTTCTCGAAATCAGAAATACTTATGTTATGTTCATTTGATTGATTGTTTTTATTATAAGTTGCAAGTCTTTTTAATTGTACTTCTCCTTTCTTGATCTCATCTTCTCCAATTATAATAGCCCATTTTGCATTTGAGCGATTTGCTCTTTTAAATTGTTTAGAGAATGCTGCCTGGGAAATATCTAAATCAATACTAAGTTTCTTGGCTCTAAGTTTTCTAGCCAAGGAAAGGGCTTCCAATTCTGCATCTATCCCACGATTAATAACATATGCATCCGGAGTATTTAGATCTTGATAGTTTTCTTGCAATAGCATCATTAGTCTTTCCATTCCAATAGCCCAGCCAATAGAAGGAGTACTTTTGCCTCCAAGCTGTTCGACTAATCGGTCATATCGACCACCTCCACAAATTGTAGACTGCGCGCCAAGTTGTTTACTTGTTATTTCAAATGCCGTATGGCAATAATAATCAAGACCTCGTACTAATTTGTCGTTTGTAGTGAACGGAATTTCAAGGTTCTTTAAAATATTTTTTAAATCAGAAAAACGTTTCAAGCTTTCATCACATAGGAAATCTTTTAATAGTGGGGCTTCTTCTAAAAGTTTTTTAGTTGAAGGTTCTTTGCTATCAAGAATTCTTAAAGGGTTCTTGTAAAGACGATCTTGTGAGTCTTTATCCAGTAATTTAAAATTATTTTCCAACCAAGAAACTAGATGTTTGTGATAATTCATACGATCATCAAATGTTCCTAAGG
Organism: Prochlorococcus marinus str. MIT 0919; assembly: GCF_027359375.1. Classification (NCBI taxonomy): domain Bacteria; kingdom Bacillati; phylum Cyanobacteriota; class Cyanophyceae; order Synechococcales; family Prochlorococcaceae; genus Prochlorococcus; species Prochlorococcus marinus. The sequence goes on along the minus strand of NZ_CP114779.1, from coordinate 128,672 downwards.
TATTCAACTCTAAAGTCAACTCTTTCAACTGCAGTTCGCTCAAAAGATCCCAGGCAATAGAAATTAATTCTGCATCTGCCATAACAGATTGAAGTCCAAAAAATTCAACCCCAACTTGATGAAATTGCCTTTGTCTTCCAGCTTGGGGGCGTTCATATCTAAACATTGGACCGGAATACCAAAGCCTCTGAGGCCCTTTAGCTAATAATCCATGCTGTATTAAAGCTCTTACAACAGATGCTGTTCCTTCTGGCCGCAGTGTACAAGACCTTTTACCTCGATCGAGAAATGAATACATTTCCTTGCCTACAACATCTGTTGCTTCTCCTATGCCTCTCGCAAATAAATCTGTAACTTCTATCAAAGGTGTTCTAATTTCTTGCAAACCTGCTCTTGAAAAATGCTTCCGAAAGATATCTTCAACCAATTGCCATCGCTCAGTATGCATTGGCAAAAGATCAACCATACCTCGCAAACTTTGAAAATTAGCCAAAATACGATTACTAGTAGTTACTATTCTAGTTGTATATGTATAGATCCCCAAAGAAGAAAAAACTTAAATATCATTAAGTAAACATATTGTTTTATAATCCATCTAAATTTAGAAAGTCCTACTACTTAATCTCAATACATAGAATTTACAAGGCATATTTTGCTATAAAAATAAGCAAGTAAATTCTATATAATAGTTTTTATTTGGAAGTTTCTTACTTTCTGCTCTCAAAATACTTATAAATAAGGTAGAAAGCTATTCCAAAATTTGCAAAGAAATTATGCCTCAGTCACAAAATCTTGTTGCAACCGAATATTTAATCAGCCAAAGATTAACTCTTTTTCTATATGAGCAAGGAACTTCTTGCAATAATTGCGTAAGCTCCAGAGCACCTAAGCGTTTCAATTCCCTTGATTCAACTTGCCAAAGATTCTCAGCTTCCTTTATCAAACGTGCCCAACTCCTTGCTTGCTGCCAATTCCGCAAGCGTCTTTTCATCTTATGGCGATCTTTCGAGCTTTTAAATATTCGATGTTTTTTTAAATTAATTCCATCCATATAACCACCATGGCAAATCATGATCAATAGGACTTAAAACATCAGACTGACTTCATATTTGGAATGCAGATATCAATATTCCTTGTTTATTCAACTAACACCACTGGAAAGTCAAGTTCTAAAGCTTCGGAATTGGTTAGTCGACGGGTCCAGGCACCCTGAATCGGTTCATTCCAACGAAAACCTGCATTTTTGGCCAAGTGTCTTTCATCATATGAGACTTCAGCTCGCATTAAGGCTCTTGGCTCAAGCCCTCTAACCAAAAGTTCTCCAAGCTCATCACATCTCCTAAAAACTTCTGCCAAGTAAATGCAATCAGTCAAAGCTCTATGAGCGCTCCAAACAGGTATCTCATATGCAAGAGCCAAATCTCTAACGGAAGGGCGGCTCCTTATTTGAAGATGACTTGGCCAAGAGATGTCTTCCATGGAACAAATCCAAGGTTTTTTAATTTCTCTAAGCCGGCCTAAGCCAAACCATTGGCTATCAAAAGCTGCATTATGGGCAACGATTGCATCAGAAGCTTCGACAAGAGCTTCAAAATATTGAATTCCTAATTCCCATGGTTGAGATAAATTTGTTATTTCAGGCGAAATCTTGTTAATCCTTTCTGCTGCATTTACATCAACTGGCATTAAAAATGATATTTGAGCCAATACTGATTTTGTGCCCACATCAAAAAGGATTGCGCCAACTTCTATACATTTATCTTTCTTAGGGTCAAGACCACTGGTCTCTGTATCTAGGATCAATATTTTTTCTAGAGATGCTCCCTTTTGTAATTCATCCGAATCAAAATCAAAGCTAAGGTTTTTTTGCATTCTGGGAACTTGGGAATTTTTTTAATCTGTATACTTAATAAGAAAAGCTCTATTTCCAAATAAGTCCAACTTTTATAAAATATTTATATATCAATTTCCAGGTATCCAAACTTAACAAAACAACAAACCAAGCTTTTCACTTCAAACAAGCATGTACCGCTGGAGATTAATAGAACAAACTTGGTGTTGTTGGCCAGCCAAGCCAATTGGACTTATCGAAATGATAGGAGGAAGTTATCTCGCTACTACCCCTCAAGTTGCCTATAAACGACTTTTAGAAAGCCTTACTCGAAGAAATATTGCAATCCATACTTGGATGTATATACCAAGCTTGGACCATCAATCTCAAGCGATTCAAGCTTGGAAAAACTTCAGAAAATGCAAAGAGAGACTCGAGGCAAGAGTTGGAACAATGCCTTTCCCAATAAGAATGGGGCATAGTTTAGGATGTAAACTACACCTTCTAGCTCCAGATTCTGGAAGAAATAGTCAAGCTTTTATAGGTCTATGCTTTAATAATTTTAATGCAGGTAAATCAATACCAATGCTGGGTAAAGTAACCAAGAAATTTAATATTAGAACAGAGTTCAGTCCTAGTCCTAAGCAGACAATTGAACTAATTAAATCGAAATATGTTCAGCCAGATAATCTACTAATAAAATTCAATAGGGATAAGCTAGATCAAACATATTTATTGTTTAATTCACTCAAAGCGAGAAGTAATGACCAATCAAGAGTACTTGAGCTTGAGGGGGATCACCTAACTCCAACTAGTACAGGTATTAAAAAGAATATTTTAGGGGACTGGTTAGAAGATAATAATAGAATTGATAACCTAGACACACTTATAAATACAATCGCAAAGTTCTTCCCAGGGTAAGTCATGGCAAACAAAAACTCAAAATGGAACCCTTCCACAAAAAAATTAGTAAAAGAACTTCATTCCAATCTGACTATAGATAATATTAATTGGCATAAGTTTAAAAATGATTCAGACCGGAGATCTGCAGAGTTGCTTATTTCTGCTATTTCTCAAATAGTCAATGATGGTGAAGTTGATGATATTCAATCACTTATTAATCAAGCTTTGCTATGGGCCAAGAAAGAAATAAAGGATCCCGGATGTCCCAAAGTTTAATAATTTAATTTCGCTTACAAGCCACTTGAAGCCTATTGCCATTACGACTCCAACGGACATCATCAAAACACTGGTGAATAAGAAAAAGACCGCGGCCACTTTCAGCATCCAACTCAGAAGGTAAACTTTTAACCCTTGCAGAAATGGGAAAACCACATCCCTGGTCTTGTATTTGCCAAATAAGCCAATTAGGTGTGGTAACTCTACGGACTCTTATGATCTTTTCTGGATTAGCCGAATTCCCATGTAAAACTGCATTTACTAATGCCTCATGCAAGCCAAGCTCAACCCTATCGATTGTTTTTTTGCACTGAATAGGTTCCAGTAATGGCTTTATAAGCGGAGCAAGTTTGAGAGTGGAAGGAAGAGTAAAATCTTCCCAACAAAATGATCGCACAAGAAAAAGAGATCAAAGATCAAATAAATTGCTTAAAAACAATTTATTAACTCCTAAGTATCAAAACCTAGATGTGTGAGTTTAAAAAGGAACCACCGCTATTAATTTAACTTTTTTCGGGCGTTAAGGCTTTATTTTTCTTCGAGAGTTTAATCCAGGATGGTTAAGTAATTCATCCATTAGACGAACACCTCTCAATTGATTGACTAGAGGCATATGTCCTTCAGGGGCACTAATCGACCAATTAAAGGCTTTCGGGTACCTTGTCCAAACACCATCTTTTTTCCAACCAATCTTTGGCCAAAGCATGTCGTATCTACCCTTTAATGAATCAAGAATTCTTGCTTGAACTGTAAAGCCAAATCTTCCTTGTGAATAGGCAATCCAGAGCCTGTCAAGGGTAACTAAATCAGCATCTGGAATTGATTTAACCTCACTAAAGTAAACATATCCTCGCTCGACTGCATCGTCGCCTGCCAACTCTCTTAAAAGTGCACTAGTAATCCTATCTGCATCTTCAAAACGTTCTTCTAAAAGAGACTGCTGCAATATTGAATAATCAATACTTCTAGCTGAAACTGTCTTAAACCAGCCCTTTGAATTTGAACTAATCAATTTAGAAATTAAAAGAGGTTGATGTCTTTGACAAACCTGTAAAATCCAACCTGCGCACCAGTCATCACTTTCATCATCAAAGTTTTGCAATAAATCTGACCCCATTGCAACAAAATCATCAGACCTTTCCTCGACCAATTGAATAAGTCGACGTTTCTGTCTCGAAGAACCGCTCGAGAATCTCTCAAGAAGCTCTTGAATAGTCATATTGGTTGAATCAGAGGAATCTGAAGGCATGGCTCGCAACCTGTTTCCTTAAATCAGCTTTGGCCCACTATGTCAGGCATTGGTCCCCCCCCCTCATATTGTCTAAAGACTTTCCGTAACAAAGAAGGTCCATTGATTGATATTCGCAGTCCAAAAGAGTTTCAGCAAGGGCATTTACCAGGAGCAACGAATATTCCATTGTTCAATAACAATGAAAGGGCGTTAGTAGGTACCTTTTACAAGAAAAAAGGCCGTGAACAGGCAATTATCTTAGGATTAAAAATCATTAAACCTAAACTTTCTAAATTAAAAGATTTTTTAAAGCATAAATTCCAAAGCTCTGCAGGCACATTCCTCAAAATATATTGTTGGCGAGGAGGACTTCGGTCTTTAAGTGTGGGCTGGCTTGCAAATGTCTTGGAACTTAATCCAATACTGTTAAACGGTGGGTATAAAGTCTATCGAAAATGGGTGTTAGAAGAATTTGAAAAAGAGTGGCCAATAAAATTACTAGGAGGGAAAACAGGTACAGGTAAAACATCTCTTCTATTAGCTTTGCAAGAGAAAGGCATTTCCGTCATAGATCTAGAAGGCCTAGCGAATCATAAAGGAAGTAGTTTTGGTTCTCTAGGGCTGCCATCACAACCAAGCTCAGAGCAATTTGAAAATTTATTAGCTGAAAAGCTTCAACTTTTTACAAGTAATAACTACCAAAGGATTTGGCTTGAAGCAGAAAGTGCAAGCTTAGGTAAATGCAGGATTCCCAATGGTTTATTCAATCAAATGAAGTCTGCAGACGTAGTTGAAATAAGTAGAAGCAAAGAAGAGCGGATCAAAATACTAGTAAGCCAATACAGTCAGCACTCAAAAAAACAACTTGAGTTTGCAACAATGAGAATAAGTAAACGGTTGGGTCCACAGAGAACTAAAAAGGCTATAGACGCAATAAAAGATGAAGACTGGAGAGAAGCATGCGTGGCAATGTTGGATTATTATGACAAGTGCTATGAATATGAGTTAAATAAAGCCAAGAGAGTAGAAACAATAGACTTGTCGGGATTGAGTTATGAATTAGGAGCTGAAAAACTTATAAAAGGTGGTCATGTCTATTAATACTAAATTTCCACAAATAATTTTTTTTCATTAATATGAGATTTAACTAGTGGGATTCATGAGCCAATCAAAAATCAATCCTGTCATTCAATTCTACAAAGGCGTTAACGAGGAAGTGGTTCCTGAGATTCGTCTAACTAGGAGTAAAGATGGAAAAACGGGGCAAGCAATTTTTATATTTGAAAAGCCAAAAGCATTATCTGAAGAATCTGTTGGCGATATAACTGGAATGACAATGCTTGATGAAGAAGGTGAACTCAAAACAAGGGAAATAAAAGCACGATTTTTAAATGGTGAGCCTAATGCTATCGAATCTACATATACATGGAAAACAGAGGCAGATTTTCAAAGGTTTATGAGATTTGCAAAACGTTATGCAGAAAATAATGGTTTGGGTTATTCAGAAAAATAAATAAATTGAAATTTTCTAACTGGTTATCACTCTTTGCACTAGTAACTTCAACTTTAATAATTTGGAGCCTTAGAAATGTATTTATAATACTTTTTGCTGGTGTAGTACTTTCAATATCTTTATGTACTTTTATAGGCAAGATACAGTCTATGTCAAAGCTACCTAGAATAATCTCATTTTTTATTGCCGTCTCAAGCTTAATTTTAATATTTTCAATCTCAATGGTAATTGTAATACCTCAGTTCACAGATGAATTTCAACAGTTAATAATTCAACTTCCATCTGCTGCTAAAGCTTTATGGGAAATAAGTGTAGAAAATATTAGCAAACTACTAGAGTTTATATACGGTAACAACGCAAAGAATATTATAAAAGAAAACTTTATTCTTAATGAGTTTAATTCATTACCAGATGGCGTTTCACTAGCAAACGGTATTACAGATAGCCTAAAAAGACTTTTAAATATAGCAGGTAATTTAGGAGTAGGTGCTGTCCAGATAGTCTTTGTTATCTCAATAAGTTTAATGATTGCAATTCAACCTGATGCATATAAGGAAGTATGCATATCTTTAGTTCCTTCATTCTATAAGCATAGAGCAAGGTTTATAATGAAGGAATGCGGCAATGCTCTTAGCAATTGGATGATAGGTGTAATAATAAGCTCATCATTTGTTGCCTTACTCGCTGGAATTTTCCTCTACATTCTTGGCATAAAACTAGTAGTAGCCAATGCATTACTAGCAGGAATATTAAACATAATCCCAAATATAGGGCCAACACTTAGCACTATTTTCCCAATGTCTGTCGCCTTAACTGATGCGCCATGGAAAGCTATAGCAATCCTAGGTGCTTATATAGTTATTCAGAATTTAGAAAGTTATATAATAACACCTTCAGTAATGCAGCACAAAGTAAATCTATTACCGGGCCTTACTTTAACTGCTCAATTTATATTTACAATTATTTTTGGCCCAATAGGTTTATTGCTATCACTTCCCTTGGCAGTTGTTATAAAAATACTAGTTAAAGAGATATTTATAAATGACATTTTAGATAGAGCAAAATTAGAAACCTAACTTATAATGTATAGCATTAATAAAATAATTAATTCTTAAACGATTTATAATACTCTTTAATTAATGATGGGCTAAAGATAAGTATTGTACTCGCAAGAGGATGATTCTTAATGGCAAAGGTTAAAGCCATGAACGTGAAGTGATCAAATATTAGTCTTATGTCTATACGCAACTCCCAAAATGCAAGCAGTATCAAAAAAACTGGGAACCAGAGATGTTTAATATTAAAAGCTAACGTTCTTTTACGATCGGATCTCATTAAGACAATTATTCTTTAATTTTTATATTCGATCTAAGAGTTAGCAATGAAGGTGCTAAAGCTATACTAGACCAACTTCCAATGACTACTCCAAGAGCCAAGGCTATAGAAAACCAAAACAAAGTATCACCTCCAAAAAATATCAAGGCACTTAAAGGTAAAAGTGTTGTACAGCTTGTATACAAGGTCCGAGCCAATGTTGCACTAACTGCCAAGTCAACCTTCTGGTTAATTTTTAATGTATCCTGAGATGAATTTATTTCTCGTATTCTGTCAAAAACAACAACGGTATCATTCACTGAATAACCCGAAATTGTAAGCAAAGCAACAGCAAATAAACTATTAACTTCAAGATTTAGAAAAATTCCCAACCAAGAGAAGATACCACACACAATTAACAAGTCATGCATTAAAGCTATAAGAGCTAGAAATGCAAAGGTCCTATCAAATCTATAGCCTATATATAATGCGATTCCAGTAAAAGCCACAATTAAAGATATAAAGCTACTCTTAAGCAATTGAGTGCCTAATGTAGGGCCAATAGTATCAATGGCTTTTCCCCCAGGCTCAAATGGTCCTGCGATAGGGATAAGTATGTCAACAATTTGCTCTGCTTGAGTTGGAGAGAGAAAAGGCAATCTTATTACAATTGACTTATAGCCGTCCAAAAATTGCACTCTTGCAGTTGAGATATTTGGTATAGAAGTTGATATTTCTTCTGGCAATGTCTTTTCTTGTAATTCCTTTGAAATAGCAGATATTTTCAATGGTGTACATTTATCCAAGCATTGCCGCTCAAGCTTAATTTGTGTGCCTCCTGTAAAATCCAATCCCGGACGCAATGGATACCTTATTGAGGGATTAAGCCAAGAACTTATTAGACCAACGCAACTAATTATCACTGCAAGTGCTGAAACTAGCCATATTCTGGATCGATAACGACTTACTGGGAAAGATAATTTAGCTCTATCAGGTGAAGAAGAAGTCACAGTTGCAACTTATTGGAGTGAGGATGGGATTTGATGCCCAGGCAAGAAATTAGACGTACGTCTCAAGGTTTTATAACTCATAAGGAAGCGTAATAACACCCGAGTACATGAAAGGGCTGTAAACAAGCTTATAACTACTCCAATACCTAGAGTTGCCGAAAAGCCCTTTACAAAGCCAGTTCCTAAATAAAAAAGTGCTATACAGCTAATTAAAGTAGTTATATGGCCATCAATAATCGAAGAAAAGGCCTGTGAGAAACCTGTCTCAATAGAACGAATTAATGTATTCCCTCTACGAAGCTCATCTTTAACTCTTTCAAAAATTAAAACATTTGCATCCACAGCCATGCCAATACTAAGAATAAATCCTGCGACCCCTGGGAGAGTTAAAGTCACAGGGATGAGAGCATATAAAGATATATTAAAAATGGCATAAAAGCTTAACGCTATAACTGCCACAAAACCAGGCACCCTATAAAAAATAATCATAAAGACGGCCACCAAAAACAAGCCTGTCATTGCAGCTATCAAACTTCTATTAATGTTCTCGGCACCAAGCGTAGGCCCTATAGTTCGTACCTGAACAATTTCCACTGGTAATGGCAATGAGCCGCCCCTTAACTGGACCTCTAATTCCCTAGCCGAATCTGCAGTAAAATTTCCACTTATAGTTGCCGAACCACCAGTAATTCCTGCAACATTAAATTGCTCTCCAACACTTGCTTCGCTAATTGATTCTCCATCAAGAATAATCCCTAGTAATTGATCCGTCCCTGCGATTGACTTTGTCAATTCTGCAAATTTATTTCCGCCTTCTTGGTTAAAAGTTAATGTTACCTCCCAAGTAGAGAGATTCTGCTCTTGACGTCTCCCAGCACTGATTAGATCTTTCCCAGTCAACTCAGCAGGCTCAAAGAGTTCTAAGATTTTTTGATTTAATGCCCTCTTTATTATTTTAATCTGCTCAGCATTGCTTCCAGCCCTGTCTTTGATGCTTAGAGAGTTGTTAAGCAATTCAAGCTGCTTCTTTACAAGTTCATCATTTTTTTCAATTCCTTTGCTTCCATCAGGGCTTGAATCAGAGTTACTAACTCTGATTAGTAAAGAGCGAAGGCTCTGAAGTTCTTTAATTTCATCTTTTGTTCCTTTCTTCTGAGCCCGGAATTCAAGAAGTGCTGTTTTACCTAAAACTCTTGATGCTTTAGAAGGGTCCTGCTCACCAGGGAGTTCTAAAATCAGTTGATTTGTTCCAATAGTTTGAAGAGTTGATTCTGATACACCTAATCCATTAACTCTTCTGTCTAATACTGATTTAACAGCTTCGACTTGCTCAGGCTGTATCTCCGTAATGTCTTTCGTTGGTTGAATCTCAAGAGTTAGTTGACTACCTCCACGAAGATCTAGTCCAAGTTGAAATGGCTGACTAAAACAAACTGAACTAGCAGCTATTACTAACGCAAGAATAAGAGCGAACCAACCTTGTTGACGAGCCATAAATTAAAGCCCTTTATTCATAATCTGTTCTGCAGTTTCAACAATTTGATGAGGCTGAATAATTGTTAAATTCTCTAATTGACCATTATATGGGGTTGGGATGTCCTGACTCGACAACCTAATAGGACGAGCATCCAAATCATCAAAACAGTTTTCGTTAATTAGAGCTATTAATTCAGCTCCTATTCCCCCTGTTTTCATACACTCTTCAACAATTATCACTTTGTTTGTTTTCCTAATAGAATTACATATTGTTTTCAAGTCAAAAGGCTTAAGACTTATTAGATCAATTAATTCTGCATCGATACCTTTTTCTGCTAATTGAGGCAGAGCTTTTAAGCAATGGTGTCTCATTCGTGAATAAGTCAATATAGTTAGATCCTTCCCTTCCTTTACAATATCTGCCTGATCCAAAGCACAAACATAATCCCCTCCAGGGATTTCCTCGCTCAAATTATAAAGAAGCACATGCTCAAAGAATAAGACGGGATTGTTATCTCTAATGGCGGCTTTCATTAGACCTTTAGCATTGGTAGGGGTGCTGCAAGCCACTATCTTGATACCAGGAACTGCATGAAAATAAGCTTCAAGTCTTTGACTATGTTCAGCGCCTAATTGCCTCCCAACACCTCCAGGGCCTCGCACAACTGTAGGGATTGTGTAATTACCTCCGCTTGTGTAACGCAACATCCCCATATTGTTAGAGATCTGATTGAAAGCCAGAAGAAGAAACCCCATATTCATGCCTTCAACTATTGGCCGCAGACCTGTCATAGCTGCTCCTACTGCCATACCTGTAAAGCTATTTTCTGCAATTGGAGTATCTAATACTCTTAGTTCTCCATATTTCTCATACAAATCTTTGGTGACTTTATAAGACCCTCCATATTGCCCTACGTCTTCGCCCATCACACATACATGAGGGTCTCTTGCCATCTCCTCATCAATGGCCTCGCGAAGAGCATTAAAAAGAAGTGTACCTTCGACAGTTTTCACAATCCAAACCAATCCCGCTAATTTATCCAAGCTATAACAAACTGTGCCAAATTAACCGCCTGCAGCAAATGTAGAAAGAATCAAGACAGAAAGCAGCATGCCAGGGCTTAGCAAAAGAACTAATAATCCAAGGTCATGAAGTGTCATCTGAGTCCTCCTTTAAGAAAACAGCTCAATATTTTATTACTTAAAAACTAATCACCTTCAACTCCCTTGACATCAAACAAACTTCGAATAAATACAATTACCAATCCTAAACCTATGAAACCAAAGCTAAAAGTCGCCAAAAAAGACATTCCTATAACTAATGTTTTAAAGCCAGAACCAATACTTTGAGCTATTGGAGAAGAATAATTTGGAGCGTGAATTGTGAAATAAATTACAAGCTTTTCACTTAGCAACAATGCAACCCACGCCAAAAGAAGGCTAGTTAAAGCACCTGACAAGAAACTTAAAGGTCCCTTTTTCAATGCTTTCTTCGCTTCTGCATCATTTTTGCTCAAGGAGTCCTTTAATTCCGACTCCCCTTTGTTTTCTAGAGGCAAATTGGGTTTGTTTTTTACACTCACTTACTAAGTCTTATTCCTTTTGAGCTAAGCCTGCAACACCAACCTTGTAATCCACATTTTTGAAGACCTTTGCGATTACTATCAAAAGCTTCTTTAGCGCTGTCAAAGTCAGGGAAAAGTCCAAAGCAACCAGACCCTGAGCCACTCATTGCTACTGCGAGATTACCGTTTAAAGAGACAAGAAAGCTCAAAGCTTGCTCAACTGCCGGAGTCACTGGTTGAACAACTGTTTGAAGGTCATTCATTAATGGTGGAGGATCATATTTACCCAATTCTCTCAACCAAGAGACTTCTCTAAGCTGTTTACGTTTCTTTTCAAAATCAACTTCATTACTCAAGTAATTTTTGCCATTAATTTCCCTATATCTTGCATAAGCCCAAGGCGTTGATACTGAGACAGATGGATCTTTAATAAGTACTAATCCCATCTTTGAGCTTGAGACATTTATCGGCTCTAAACGTTCACCCCTTCCAAAACAAAGTTGAGTTCCCCCTGATATACAAAAAGGCACATCAGAACCAAGGTCTGATGCCATTTCCTCTAATTGACCTTCTGAAAATTTTAATTTCCAAAACTTGTTAAGCCCCACCAATGCTGCTGCCGCGTCACTCGAGCCCCCCGCCAAGCCTGCTCCAATAGGAATATTTTTTGTTAAATGTATCAACGCACCTAAATTTTCCAGCCCGGAACGTCTTTTTATCAACTTTGCTGCTTTCACAATTAAGTTATCATCACCCACACTTAAATCTTTGTCATTACATACAAGTTTTATCTGACCATTATTTACCTCGGATATTTCAATCTGATCTTCCAAATCAATACTTTGCATCACCATTGCCAATTCATGAAAGCCATCTTTACGTAGGCCTAAAACTTCTAAATGCAAATTGATCTTTGCAGAGGCAAAAACTGTTAATGAGCTATCTAGAGATAAAGAGGTACTGTTCATAATCAAATGCTTCAAAAGCTGTTCCCAAAGCTTTCAATGCCTCTTGCTAAATCTACCCAGTTCATTGGAGACAATTCCTGAGGCCTTTGATCCAGACTAATCCCCAATTGTCCTAACAGGATCTCTAAATCATCAAGAGGCTTAATATTTCCCAGAGTATTTCTCAACTTCTTACGTCTTGCTAAAAAAGCCATTTTCAGCAAAGACTCAACTCTTTTTTCTAAATCAAGCCCCAATCTTTCTTCTCTAGAAAAAGGCTTTATAACAACTACCTTTGAATGCACTTTTGGAGCCGGTTTAAAACATTTTGGAGGAACATCACAAATACTATAAGTTTTGGCCATCAATTGAATCCTTACACTCATTGCACTAAAAGAACTTTGACCGGGTTTCGCAAGAATTCTTTCAGCAACTTCTTTCTGCAAAAGCAATACTAATCTTTGATAGTTTATCTCTGGGAAAACGCCTAATCTCCCAACCAATCTATAAAGGAGTGGAGAAGTTATATTGTAAGGAATATTAGCTACCACCTTGTTAACATTCATCCCACTAGGGGGCGCCAATGAAGCTGTTAACACATCACCTACCTCCAAACTAAAACGCGATTCATCAGAAAAGCGTTTCTTCAAGCCTTCAACTAAATCAATATCTAATTCAATTGCATGAATTAAAGACGCCTTTGAATTTAACAACTTTTCAGTCAAAGCACCTCTCCCAGGCCCTATTTCCAAAACTCGATCATTTTCACTTATATCTGCTGCTTGTACTATCTGTTTTAAGACAGCTACATCCTCCAACCAATGCTGGCCAAAACGTTTCCGAGGTCTATGCCCTACAAAAACCATGTTTTTGTTTTCCTTATCTTATAAACCCATCACAAATTAACAAATCTATGGGTATTAATAAAAGAACAAGAGCTTGTACCCATCACAATATGAGCGTAAGTTAATTGATGCCTGTTTCTGGTAAAACAGCTTGAATACATGAGTCTTGACCCACAAAACATCGAACGGCTTCAAGAGTTACGTCGACAACTTCCAGAGAAGCTTCCCGCGCCTGAAAAAGTGCCCAAGAAAAAAGATACCTCTAATCTACAACTCCACAGAATTGAAACAGAAGAGAACCCCCAAGAGCTTTTTAAAGAACTTATAAAAGCAAGTCCCAACGGGGAAGTCCCTCAACATCTTATATCTCGACTAAAAGAACTTGAAACCAAGTTTCTAGCTGACACGAATTCACGTGAAAGCAAGTCTAAAAAACTAATCAACTTCAATGAAAGCAGACAACTAGAAGATCTCTACGTACCATTCAAAAAGCTATTACTTGAAGAAGAAGAAGACTAAGGCTATTAATAACATCACACCAAACTAAATAATTTTGCTTAATCCATCCCGCTATAGAGTTATTGCTATAGGAAAAATAAAAAAGCTTTGGATTAAAAATGGAATCAATATTTACCTCAAAAGGCTGCCTGGATTAACAGTTACAGAATTACGCGATGGGGATACAAAGAAAGAAACTCTAGCAATTAAAACTTCGATTAAGGATGGAGAGATACTAATAGCCCTCGCAGAAGATGGTGAGAAATTAACTTCTATTGCTTTTTCAGAACATCTAGAAAATATAGCTTCACAACGGATCGTTTTTATCATTGGTGGAGCCAATGGACTTAGCCCTGAAATTAAAGCTATGGCTGACTACAAAATAAGCTTATCAATGCTGACCTTCCCGCACGAGATAGCCCGTCTTTTACTTTTAGAGCAACTCTATCGAGCGAGCACAATAATCCAAGGGGGGCCATATCACAGACATTAAAGAAGCTTATGCTTTCATGACTCAATTCTATGTATAGTATATTTGTACCATACGTAGAGTCGAGTCGTGGAGGCTTCTCAATTGCCAATCCGTTTAAAGGATCGCTTAAAGAAAGCATCCCTCCCTTTGGCTAATGAGTACGTAGCAGCAGGCTTCCCATCGCCTGCGGAAGACTACATTGACAACGGGATTGATCTCAATGAGCACTTGATCCGCAATCCTTCTAGCACCTTTTTTCTTAAAGTGAAGGGAGATTCCATGATTAATGCTGGGATTGAAAGCGGAGATCTTTTAGTTGTAGACCGAAGCATAAATCCTCAGCCAGGGTGTGTTGTAGTGGCCATGTTAGATGGGGCTTTTACTCTAAAGAAACTAGTTTTTCAAAAGGAAACTCTCTATCTAGAAGCAGAAAACCCTAATTATCCATCAATCAATCTCAATAATTACGACAATGTTCATATTTGGGGCGTAGCCATATATGCAATTCATAAGCTAAGCCGGATTGCCAAGTCATTTTAATTTATGGCAATCGTACTAATCGATGCTAATAACTTTTACGCAGCTTGTGAACAAGTTTTCGATCCGTCTTTAGTTGAACGTCCTTTAGTGATTTTATCCAACAATGATGGATGCGTTATAGCCCGCAATGCCAAAGCTCGACAACTTGGAGTCCTTATGGGACAACCGTATTTCAAAATACGTGCAACGTTAGAAAGACTTGACGTTGCAGTACGAAGTTCAAATTATGCCTTGTATGGTGACATGAGCCAAAGGCTAATGACTCTTCTTAAAATTCACTGTGAAGAAATCGAGGTCTATTCAATTGACGAAGCTTTTGGAGAAATCAACCGTCCTCCCAATAAAAACCTTTTCCCTTGGGCAAGGCAACTACGAGCAAACATATATCAAAGCCTAGGGCTCCCGATCTCAATTGGCATTGGCATAAACAAAGGGCAAGCAAAACTCGCCAACCACTTAGCAAAAACAATAACGAATTATGCGGGAATATTTGATCTAGAGAATGCAAGCAACAAAGAAGCGTTTTTTGAAAGCATTGCAATAGAAGATGTATGGGGTATTGGGAAAAAACTAGCTCACTGGTGTCGCATTAAAGGTATTCATAATGCCAGACAACTACGGGACATGCCAAGTAGTGAGCTAAAAGCAAAGTGTGGAGTTGTAGGGATACGTCTACAAAAAGAATTGCAAGGGTATACCTGCGTGCCTTTATCGGTTTACCCAAGTGCCAAGCAAGAGACTTGTGTAAGTAGAAGCTTTAGCAAGCCTATAACAAAGATAGAAGAATTGCGTCAAGCAATAGCAACATACGTTGTACGAGCAGGTGAGAAATTAAGAAAGCAAAACCAATATGCTGGCTCTATAACAGTATTCACACGCACAAGCAATTATACAAAAAACTTTTATAGTCAATCTGCCACAAGACAGCTATATCTTCACAGCAATGATACGGCCGTACTGCTAAGAGTTTCTTTAGACTTGGTAGAACGTATCTTTTGCCCATATCACAAACTTATAAAAGCAGGGGTTATCATGCAAAACCTGACAAGGAACGATCATCTACAGCTACATCTTCTGAAACAGCAGAAGCCCCAAAAGTATTTACAACGAGAACGATTGATGAGCGTAATAGACCATTTAAATCAACTCTATGGAAACGGTACTATTCAATGGGCTGCATGCGGAGTAAGCAGACATTGGGAAATGCGACGCCAGAACTTAAGTCCAGCAGCAACCACACGACTAAAAGACATCCCTATTGTCAATGCATAAATCCAGGCAAAAGCGTAGTTGGTTAAAAAAGAGGACCGATTATAATATTATTTGTTCTTTGAAAACCTCTTAAAACTTAGAGGCAGGGTATATCAAATGGAATTCCTTGTATTCTTAAATCACCATGAGAAAGAAATTCTAGAACTAATCTATAAAGCAAACTATTCAGTAGAAGAAAATAGCCCTCTGTGTCTATTGGGAGATAAATTTTTTGGATTCTTAAAGAAAAGGCAGCGAAAGATTGTCATATGTACAAAAAATGCAATGAAATATGGTGGTTATCAGTTTTCAAGAAATATGCCTAATAACGACAATTTCAAAACAGGCTTAATGATAAGAAGGGCCTTAAGGCATGAGTCAGTCCATATAGCTCAGGAGTGTAATAAAGGAGAACCGCTAAACCTAGGACTTAAAAGTAATGCAAAAATTAGTCAACAAAAAATTGAAGCCTATCGTGGCTCAGTAAAACTAACAGGAGAAAAAGAGAAAGAATACGAAGCATATTTAATAGAAGATCAACCTAGAAGTGTTATAAATGTCTTAAAAAAATACTGTTTCTAATAAAGAAAGTTTCCCTATACTAAGCATCAAATTCATGCTAAACGCGTCTCTTGATCATTAGAAATTGCACACCGTTGCTTATCTAAATAAACAAGGTGCTTGCGTTCACTGTAATAAAGTTTCTGAAAATTAATAGCATCAATATTTAACTCGTCAAACATTTTATCAATACGTAATTCCATCTCACATGACTCATTAGGATTATTTTTTTCTTGCTCAAGCAATGAAGCTATACACGTCTCAAGGGTTTCAAGCCGCTGACCACTCCAAGCTTCTATCAGGTGACGGCAACGTCTAAGAGACTTTTGCCGTTCCAAAACTGCGAGAATCCCACGAAGTTGCAAGATAGGCTTAGATATTGCGGCCTTTTGCAGTTCTCCAAGTTCTAGTAAGGGCATAAGCCTAGAAGAAAGAATACTATTATTTTCAAAAGCAAATTGATCTAACAGAAGTCTAGGAAGTTCTATCTGAGAAAGCTCCTCTCCTAGAGAGTCACCTCTACAAATAGACTCCAAAAGTGAAGCTCCTATATTGTTCTCTTCAAGTTCACTAATGGTTGACCACAGCAAGCGATGATGTTGAAGGGCAAAATCCTCTAATTCTCTTTGCCTTAATTCTCGACGAATAGTAGATCTATGAATAGGGCAATGGAGATAAAGCTGTATAATTTCAGCTTCATTACGTTCCCTGAGGCTTGCATCACCAGGTTTATCGAGTCGCGAAGATTGACCGTGCCAACGTTGTCCCTTGACCTGCCTGCGAAGGTCATCTTCCAACTGCAAGGCAATACGAGCTTGTCCCCCGCTTAATCGCTCAGCTACTTTTTGGAGATAATGTGTACGTACAGCTGACTGAGGCAATTTACCTAATAGTTGAACCAAGCCACTCACTACGCGTTGAAATTGATCAGCCTTAGAGAGATCATTGCCTATAAAAACCTGATCAATTTGCCAATCAATCCAAAGTGGAGACTTCTCTAAAAGAGCTTTGTAATCAGCGGGGGAATGTTCTTGAAGGTACTCATCAGGGTCCTTACCTGAAGGCAAATGTAAAACTCGAAGTTCTAATTGCCCCTGCATTGCCAAATGCTCAACCTCTCCTATTGCTCGATTAGCAGCACGAACTCCTGCTCCATCAGAGTCAAAGTTAAGAATTATCCTCTTACTATCACTACAACGACATAACTGCGTGATTTGCTTATTGCTAAGAGCAGTTCCTAGTGAAGCAACTGAATTAGCAATTCCGGCAGCGTGGAGAGCTATTGCATCAAAATATCCTTCTACAACAACAGCTTTATCGATTTTTCTGATTGAGTTGACCGCCTTATCTAAAGCAAAAAGGTGGCTACCTTTCTCAAAGAGTTCAGTCTCAGGAGAATTTAAATATTTTGGATCTGAGCCATCAAGTGTTCTCCCTCCAAAGCCAATAACCCTACCTTGCCGATCCTTAATAGGAATCATAAGACGATTCCGAAATCGATCATAAAAGCCTTCTCCAGACTTGCGCGCAATAAGCAAACCAGCCTCTTCCAATAGATTTTGAGAAATACTTTCTACATGCGAAAGATGCTTTAAAAGGCCATCCCAAGAGTTAGGAGCAAAGCCCAATTCAAATTCACCAATTGTACTCTGATTGAACTTTCGCTTTTTAACTAAATAATCAAGAGCCTGCTTACCTTCATTAGAGAACAACTGAGATTGGAACCACCCTTTGGCCAGATCAAGAATTTTATAAAGATTATCCCTACGAGATAGCTTTTGACGAAGACGTTCTTGCTGAGGGCCTTCTAAAGTTTCTACAGGTAGTTGGTATTTTCTAGCCAGGCCTAAAACAACATCTACAAAACTCTCTCTTTGCAACTCCATCAAGAACTTGATGGCATTTCCGCCTGCCCCACAAGAAAAGCAATAATAAAATTGCTTTGCTGGAGAAACAGTCATAGAAGGTTTACTGTCATCGTGAAATGGACAGATTCCGATATATTCCTTTCCTTTTTTCTTTAAAACAATATGTTCCCCTACAACATCAACGATGTCTGCTCTATCTTTTACAGCTTCAATTGTATGTGGATGAATACGAGGGTTTACCATTAGATTATTTTGAAGGTCATACAGGTTTTGGTCTACTAATTAGTTCTAAGTTCTAAAGAAAAGTGAACCATGTGATCTTTCCATTCTCGATTTTTCAATTCCAAATCAAAGCAAAATATGCTCTTGCCATTATGGGGTAACCATCAGAATCAAGAAGTTCAGGCATTTCAATCATTAATCATTAGTGCATTGGCATTTAGTCTGATGACTGTATGCGTAAAAAAGATTGGAGGAAGACTACCAGTCGCAGAGCTAATCTTCATAAGGTCTGTTATAAGCCTTGCTATTACAAGGTTTCTACTGAAGAAGCAAGGAGTTAATCCTTGGGGTTCAAATAAAAAGTTATTACTTATAAGAGGTTTAGCAGGAACAGGAGCGTTGTTTTGCATTTTCAAAGCCCTATTTTCCTTACCTATTGCTACAGCAACAGTAATTCAATACAGTTATCCAACTTTTACAGCAATTGCTGCAAAGATTTTTCTAAAAGAATCTATAAGAAAAAGAATCCTTATTGCACTAATACTTGGATGGATAGGGATAACCCTTGTCGCACAACCTCTTAAAAATAACTCACTAAATTTAGGGATGCCTATTTTCGCACTTGGAATTGCTTTAATCGGCGCAATACTGACTGCTTTCGCTTATGTATGCGTTAGGAAGTTATCCGAGAGGGAACATCCTTTAGTTATCGTTCATTATTTCCCACTTATTTCGGCACCAATTTGCCTACCAATTTTATTAGCAGAAGGTGTTTTACCAACCGAGGGAGAATGGATATGGCTTCTCGGCATAGGTCTTTTTACTCAAATTGGGCAACAATGTATCACTGATGGATTACGTCTGCTTCCGGCAGCACATGCTAGCTCGATCAATTACACACAAGTGATATTTGCCGCCATCTGGGGAGTACTAATTTTTGCAGAGCCCTTAAACAGATACCTTTTATCTGGAGCAATATGTGTATTTGGAGCAACATTAATTAGCGTATCTGCTAGAGCAGATCTAGATTTAGTAATAGGATCAAAATAATCCCCTAAAAAGATATGAAGATTTTATTTGCTTTTATTTTTTCCTTAGGGCTCTTCTCACCAGTTCTTGCCAATGAATCCCAAAGAGGATATGCAAGATCAAGGACTTGTACAAAAGAAGAATATAGGGAGGAATATTTCCCTGGGACTGCAGAATCTCCTGGCTATGTTGAAAGCTGGACCGAAACTGTTGAAGTGCCTTGCAGCTCAAGAGGGGCTAATAAGACTGTTAGGGAGGCAGTTCCGTCAAACGTAGACAATAATGACTGCAGTCAGGGTTCTCTTATTGGTGGCTTGCTTGGTGCAGGGTTAACAATGTCAGGCACTAGAGGTAAAGATAGATGGTGGGCTGTTCCGGCTGGGGGAGCGGCAGGCGCAATGATTGGTTGCCAAATGGATGGAGGCTAACACTAGCTAATTAATAAAATCTATTTATCTAATGATCAGCTGGCTTAAAGGTGACGTAATACAAAACTGGCACTATGGGACACGATCTGGGCTGGTATTAGCTTGCAATGGAGTTGGCTATGAAGTCCAACTTACTAAAAGGGGTCTTCTAACGATAAAGAGTTGCAAAGAAATAACTCTTTGGATTCATGAAATTGTGAAAGAAGATGGTTCGAACTTGTTTGGATTTAACCAACAACAAGAGAGAGACTTATTTAGAAAATTAATAAGCGTTAATGGAGTAGGGCCTCAGACGGGGATGGTACTTCTAGAAGATAATGACTTCGAACAACTATTACATACCATTATCAGTCAAGATATTAAAAAGCTAACTCGATCTTCGGGGATAGGCAATCGAACAGCCCAAAGACTGGTTTTAGAGCTAGAAAGTAAGCTATCTGACTTCGAATTAAAAGCAAATTTTCCAACTCCACCCCTCTCAATCAATGAACTTCCCAAAGATTTATCAAATGAGGTGAAAAGTACTCTTGAGAACCTCGGATTTTCTGATCCTGAAATTTTAGATGCTTTAAAAGCAGTTTCCATAGAACATTGCACAGAGACATACCCCAAAGGCAATAATGCTGTCAGTACTCAAAAGCTTGATTTTGATAGCCTTTTTAAAAAAACTCTCACAAAACTAAACCAACAAACTGGATAGAAAGCGACATTAGGAGTTAGATTAAGGACTCTTCAAACATTCCTACAGTTTAAAAGCAATTCAACAATGACGCTAAATACTAAAGAGAAGCAGGAACTAATCAACAAGCATCAAACCCATGGAACCGATACTGGTTCTGCAGAAGTTCAAGTCGCAATGCTAAGCGAGAGGATTTCGAAACTAAGCAATCATCTTCAAAAAAATATTCATGACTTCTCTTCTAGGCAAGGACTTTTAAAAATGATTGGGCAAAGGAAGAGATTACTTAACTATGTTCGAGGGAAAAGTGATAAGCGCTATAATGATCTAATAACAAAATTAAAAATTAGAGGTTAATTTTTAAGTTTTAAGGCTTAATTAAATGACTAACAATTTTAAAGCATCAGAGAAAGGGCCTCAAAAGCAGATTACTTTTGAAAACAAAACGCAAATTAGATCTAAAAACCTTGGCTCTAAAAAGAAGCGAGATTCATTTATACCGAAAGTAGTTGCAAATAGGATGGCTAGAAGGATTGCATTTACAACGGGCTTGCCAACTTTATCTGGGATGGGTGTATTCATAGGAAGTTATCTTCTTATTGTTAAAGGAATTGCAGATGTCCCACCAGCTATTACTCTGACCAGTTCAGCCCTATGCTTTTTTGTTGGCCTTTTAGGCTTGAGCTATGGCATACTTTCTGCAAGTTGGGAGGAGTCTCCAGGAAGCCTTTTAGGATTAGAGAATATACGTCCGAATATTGGAAGAATGCGAACAGCTTTTAGAGCTGTAAGTCCAAAAAATCAAAGCTAACTATTTAACTAGGCTCGCGCTACAGCTTGCCTGAAAGGAAATGCGTTGCAAAGATTCAACAGCTGCATCAGCATCTTTAACACAAAACTGATGTCCTAGACGTACATATTTAGGATGGTCTCCATCTCTAATAACTGCAACAACTGGTACTCTTACTCCTAACTCATCTTTTGAAGGACGATGGCTATATAGACATTCTCTAAGTCGATATTGATAGCTAATATCGGCTATATGTTCAGGCAATAAATCTACCAAAACAAATTTCATTTCATCTATTGAACGACAATCATCAACTATAAGCTGGACATTTTCATCTCTTCGATCTACGGAAGCCCAAACCAACAATCTTGCTTCAGAAACCAAGTGATCTAAAAGCCTTTGATAACTTTTCGGGAAAACCACAGCCTCGCAAGAACCGGTCAAATCTTCAATTTGCAGTATGGCCATCCTGTCACCTTTCCTGGTGGTAACGACCCTTATCTCATTAATCATTGCAATAACACTCACCTTTGATTTATCAATTTGTTCGTCCAATGCTCCTAGACTTATTGGTGCTATCAACTTTGCTGGGGAAGAAAGCTGCTTCAAGGGATGATCAGAAAGGTAAAAGCCTATCAATTCTTTCTCTAATCTCAATTTTTCTATTGGAGAGTAATCATCAACAGAAGGAGCTTGAGGAGGAGAGTAAATCATCTCAGCAGTTGAATCTTGAGAAGCATTAGAACTCATATTAAATAAATTCCCTTGCCCACTAATACGGTCACGAGCTCGAGATGCAGCCCAATCGATCGTCAAATCGAGGTTAGCCATTAGCTGGGCTCTATTTGACTCCTCATCAAATGAGTCAAGTGCACCAGAATGTATCAATGCCTCCAACCCCCGTCTGTTCAAAGTATTAGAAGGGATTCGATCACATATATCTGCCAACGAATCAAATGGTCCATCTTCTTCCCGAGACTTGATCAATTTACGAATTACTCCATCACCGAGATTCCTAACCGCTGAAAGGCCAAAAAGAATAGTGTTTTCTTTAGGAGTAAAATCAATTCCTGAAGAATTCACATCTGGAGGCATTATCTCAATTCCCATTGAATTGCAATTAGAGATATAGCGCTGAACTTTATCGCTCGAACCTGAATTAACAGTTAATAGAGCTGCCATGTAAGCAACTGGGTAATGCGCCTTCAAGTATGCAGTTTGATAAGTAACAGCTCCATATGCAGTTGAGTGACTTTTGTTAAAGCAATACTCAGCAAAAAGAACCATTTGATCAAATAAATCATTAGCGATTTTGGAATCAATTCCATTTTTCTTAGAACCTTCCAAGAAAAATGATCTATGTTTTTGCATTTCCTCAACCTTTTTTTTACCCATTGCTCTTCTTAAAAGATCTGCTTGACCTAATGAATATCCAGCAAGGTCTTGAGCAATTTTCATTATTTGCTCTTGATAAAGCATTATCCCGTAAGTCTCGCTGAGGATTGGAGCTAATGAAGAATGAGGGAAATCAACTTTTTCCTTCCCATGTTTTCGATTGATAAATTTAGGAATAAGCCCTGCATCCAAAGGGCCTGGCCTATAAAGGGCAAGTATTGAAGATATATCTTCTAAAGAAGATGGTCTTAAGTCTTTTACTATTTGGCGCATTCCACTTGATTCAAGCTGAAAAACACCCTCCAAATCACCCCTAGATAAAAGTTCAAAAGTTTTATCATCATCCATGCTTAAATTATTTATATGAATTTTTTCACCAACAGAATCTTCCACGAGACCTACAGCTTTTTCTATCATCGTTAAGTTTTTAAGGCCAAGAAAATCCATCTTAAGTAAGCCTAAAGATTCAATGTCTTCCATGAAATATTGGGTAATTATTTGACCATCATTATTTCTCTGAAGAGGGACTAAACTGTCCAAAGGGTCAGAGGCAATTACAACACCTGCAGCATGAACCCCAAATGTTTTATTTGTACCCTCAATCCTGATAGCCATATCTAACCATTTTTTAATTAAAGGATCTTTTTGATATTTATCTCTGAAATCAGTATTAGGTGTATCCTTCCCTATCATTTCAGAAAGCTTTGCTGGCTTACCTCTTACCACAGGTATTAACTTTGCCAACCTATCAGCATCTCCATAAGGTATATCCATAACTCTGGCGACATCTTTAAGTACAGCCTTAGAGGTCATCCTATTAAAAGTTATAATTTGAGCTACCTTATCCTCTCCATAACGCCTAGTCACATAATCAATTACTTCACCCCTTCTTTCAATACAAAAGTCAGTATCTATATCAGGCATAGATTTTCTTTCAGGATTTAGAAATCTTTCAAACAAAAGTCCATTACTTACTGGGTCGATATTAGTAATACCCAAAGAGTAAGCGACTAAAGAACCTGCAGCAGATCCTCTTCCAGGGCCTACAGGTATTCCATTATTTCTGGCAAAACGAATATAATCCCATACAACCAAAAAATAAGTTGGAAAACCCATCTGATCTATAATCTTTATCTCTGAATTTAATCTATTTAAATATTCTTTATCTATTAAATCTACTTTACTTATATCAAGTCTTTCTTTTAAGCCATCTAATGAAACTTTTTTCAAATAATCAATCGAACTAGTTTCCTCTGGCACAGGGAACTGTGGCATTTTATAAGTCCCTAATACATTATATTCTTCGACCTTACAAGCAACTTTCTCTGTATTATTTATTGCTTCATGTATTAGTTTTGGGTCTAAATGATCTAAAAAGAGTTTATTCATCTCTTCTTCTGATTTTAAATATTCTGTCCCGGTATATCTCAACCGCTTTTCATCACTAATCAGTTTTCCGGTAAGAACACATAACAATGCGTCATGAGCTTCTACATCATCTTTGGTGAGGTAATGTGCATCATTAGTAGCTACTAATTTAATATCAAGCTCTTTTGCTATGCGACAAATACCTACATTTACTATCCGATCTTCTACTGAGCCATGATCTTGAATTTCTAAATAAAAGTCATCATCAAAAACATCTTTATACCATTTAGCAACATCGACTGCAGTATCGTATCTACCTCGCAAAATAGCTTGAGGTATTTCTCCACCAAGACATGCTGTTGAAACTATTAAACCTTCTGAATAAGTTTTTAATAGACCCTTATCAATGCATGCTCTTGAGAAAATCCCTCGACCTCTCATCCCTTTTAAATGACTTATAGTTGTTAATTTAACTAAATTCTTATAACCAACATCATTCTTTGCAAGAACAACTAGGTGATATCTTTTCTCTTTTTTTTGCTGAGGGTCTTCAATTGAGCCATTAATAATATACATTTCATTGCCAATAATAGGCTTGATGCCTGCTTTCTTACATAACTTCAAAAGCTCAATTGCCCCATACATAACTCCATGATCAGTTAGCGCAAGTGCTGGAAATCCAAGCTCCTTTGCTCTCTCAACCATAGATGGCAACTGACTTGCTCCATCAAGCAGACTGTAATCACTGTGATTATGTAAAGGTACGAATCCCATAGCCACAATTCTATTGCCAGACGCAATATAAAGTGTACTTACTGAAAGAAAACACTATATATGGTGATCTTATTTTGTTGGTATTAATTCCCCTTCTGGGCAGCTGCTCATGATGTCAGCTGTTTGTTCATATTGATAAGCAACCTGAAGCAAACGTTGTTCCCCAAGGACATTGCCAATTAATTGCAGCCCAATAGGCAATCCAGAGCTATCAAAACCGCAGGGCAAAGAAATCGCAGGAAGACCAGCTAAATTCGCAGGAATCGTCAGTAGATCAGATAAATACATTGCTAGAGGGTCATCATTATGACTACCTGACTTGAAAGCAGTTGTTGGAGATGTAGGGGTCAAAAGTATATCTACTTTTTTGAAAGAGTTAGAAAAATCATTACTGATAAGAGTTCTCACTTGTTGTGCTTTTTTGTAATAAGCATCGAAGTACCCTGCAGATAATGCATAAGTTCCTATCAAAATACGCCGTTGAACCTCACTACCAAATCCATTTGCTCTCGTCAAAGATGTCATTTTTTCTAGATTATCTTCACTATTTGCTCTATATCCATATTTAACTCCGTCATATCTTGCCAAATTGGCCGAAGCCTCTGAAGGGGCTATTACGTAATAAGTTGCTATCCCATCATTAAAACGTGGGCAAGAGACCTCTATCAATTCAGCCCCTAAAGATTGAAGTTGTGTAGCTGCCTTAGTAACTGATTCTTTAATTTCAGGATCAATACCTTTTTGCTCAAGGCATTCTTTAATTATTCCGATTCGCAATCCTTTAATAGGTTTTGATAAAAGTTCAGAATAATTAGGAACAGATTCGTTCAGGCAAGTTGAGTCCAAAGGATCATGACCAGAGATAACTTGCAAAATCTCAGCAGAATCAGAAACATTAGTAGTAAATGGACCAACTTGATCCAAGGAGCTTGCAAAAGCAACTAACCCCCATCGACTTACACGTCCATAAGTTGGCTTTAATCCCACTACTCCACAAAAAGATGCTGGTTGCCTAATCGAACCCCCCGTATCAGATCCTAAGGCAGCAATACAAAGTCCAGAAGCAACAGCAGCTGCGCTGCCACCAGAACTACCTCCTGGGACACGAGATGAATCCCATGGATTTAATGTTGGTCCGAAAGCGGAAGTTTCTGTAGAACTTCCCATTGCAAATTCATCAAGATTTGTTTTCCCAATTAGTACCGCTCCTGCTTCCCAAAGTTTTTTTGTAACTGTTGATTCATAAGGAGGAACAAATTGCTCCAGCATTTTGCTGGAGCATGTTGTTGTAATTCCTTTTGTACAAAGGTTATCTTTGATAGCAATAGGGACTCCTGCTAAAGGAGGCAACCTCTTTCCAGAACTACGAGCTTCATCAATTTTTTTGGCAGTCTTCTGCGCACGCTCTTCGTCAACATGCAAAAAAGAATGAAGCTTTTGATCAACTTTCTTTATTCGAGAGAGTTGTTCATTTACTAGCTCCAGAGAAGACACCTCGCCGAGGTGAAGTTTCTGACGCCATTCGGCGATAGACATTATTGATTTGAATTTGGTTATTTAATTAAGACGCTATCAGGAGCGAGTCCCAAAACCTAACTTGTTAAAGGCTCTGCTTTCCGACAACGAATAAATGTATGACTAATTGAATCTGAGCCTTCTGCAGATAAGTCGTCCACAAAAACTAAAAGCTTCTTTGAAAGACTTCGCTTAGTTAAAAAAGGTCCAAACCAATAAGTCACATTAGGTTCATTAGTCTGAACTCTAGCCCACCAGGCCAGACCTAAACTGTTACCTAAATTTCGAACCGCCCTGATTGGGCCCATAACTACTTTGATGATCTTCAACTATTTTAATGGTGAAGTAATAAAAAAAGAAGGTTTTTCCTGACTCCAAAAAAATCCTCTCGATCAATAAGTAAATTGCATAGCTTCAAAAGGCGGGTCTAATAGAAATATTGCTACAAAATCTTTTACGCTGATTCAATTAAAAAAAACAAGAAATTCATCTGAAGAATTATCCTAAAACTTTTAAGAATCATATTTAAAAGCAAAAATAGATTTTATGGCACTATTTAATTAGATAATTTTGCTCGGACCAACTTAGGCGACGCAGCCTGCCCAGACATACCTTTCATCCACCCTTTACTTGCAATCTCATAGAGGAAAATAGAAGTAGCAACTGAAGCATTTAAGCTTGAAGTGACCCCTCTTAAAGGTATCCTCACTAACTGATCGCAAGTCCTTCGTGTTAAAACTGAAAGCCCTTTCCCTTCAGAGCCTATAACTATTACTAAAGGACCTTCTACATCTATTTCATTTAAAATATTCTCTCCTTCTTCCGCCAGACCAATAATTCTATAGCCAAATTTCTTCAGCTCCTCTAAAGATCTATTCAAATTAACCACCCTAGCCACTGGCAAATGCTCCAAAGCCCCAGCAGCAACTTTTGCAACTGAACCAGTTAAGCCTGCACTTCTTCTTTGGGGTAAAATCAAGCCATGGGCACCAAAAGCCTCTGCAGAGCGAACTATTGCCCCTACGTTATGAGGGTCTGTGAGTCCATCTAAAGCTAATAAAACAGGAAATTCTCCCAGGTCGGAACATCCCTTTATCAAAGTGCTTAAATCAAGTGTTTCAGATGCTGCTGTTTGAAGAGCTATGCCTTGATGAACTCCACCTTTAGTTATATGACCTAATCTGGCCCATGAAACTTCCTCAACGAGTACTCCTAAAGCTTTGGAATCTTTAAGAAGTTGTAGGAACTTAGATGAGGTTCTTAATTCAGGAGTACACCAAATTCTATGAAGGGGTCTTCCTGATTCTAAAATAGCCTGAGTGGAGTGTCGTCCCCAAAAAATATCATTAACATCCCTTTCATTATTGAAAGTTTCAGATGAGGTTTCTGCGTAACTACTGTCAAAACTTCCATGTCTACTAGAACGACCTCTATTTGAACTAACTAATTGATTTCTATCTTTGCTTTCTACAAATTTTGTAGAATTGTTTTTGTGTTCTGTTCGCCTAAAAGAATTTTGGGTTTCACTTGAAAAGTTATTTTTGTTTCTGGAATTCCTTCTAGAGCTATATGTTTGAAGTGATTGATTACTTTCTGTGAATGAATTTTTTAAAGATTTTTGTGAATTTAATTCTTCAGCCTTTGATTTAAAACTCCTTCTACGTTCTTCCAAATTAGAATTTTTCCTTCTTCTAGATGAATAAGTCCTATTGCCACCTTTTGGTTTTCCAGAAGAGGATGAAAAATTAGAGCCACGACGATTAGCAGGAGTCATTTTCTTAATAGTTATGGGCAAAAAGATTCGTTTTCCTCTAATCGATCCAGAATCTGCGCGAGACGAGCTGGATTTTTCAAAAACAACCAACCTATTAGCGTTTCAAATCCAGTTGCCTGTGAATATATTGCTACATCTAGTTTACGAGATCCGCGTCCAACTTTATTCCTACCCCGCCTAACCAATTGTTTTTCCACATCAGTTAAATAAACTTCTAGTCTAGATAAAGCCTTAGCTTGGCTTTCCGCATTGACCTTCGATACAACAGCTTCATGTAAGTCTTTTGATCGAGCAGGTGTCTTACAAAACATTATTCTTTGATGCATCTCCCAAACGGCATCACCAAGCCAAGCTAATTGCAAAGGCCCTAAATCATCAGGACACCCTGATGGCACCTGTAGTCGAAGCCAGTCAGTCAAGCTGCCAATTTGGTCAACGCAGTGTCTAGATCAGGCACTAAATGTAAAAAATCCTCTAATCGAACCAATTTAATGGTTTGAATCACTCTTGGATTGCCAACAACAACAAAAGATCTCTTGGATTTCTTGCATTGCTTTGCTGTATGCACCATCGCTCCTAAGCCAGAAGAATCAATGAAATCTATTTTTGAAAGATCTATCACCATTGGTAGTTGGTTAGAACTAAAAACATCATTGATAAAGTCTGAAAATTGTTTTTCTGAGTAAGCATCTAGCTGTCCAGTGAAATAAAACACCAAACAACCTTTACGCCTTTCGAAACCACCGCGTAATGAAACGGTCAATCGCTGTAAATCTTTTATGGGATTAAGCCCCCTTGTACTTCTGAAAAGAAGTGTAGTTATATCGAAGCGAATCAACCATTTTTCAGCGGCGTTCTAACATCAGTTCAACAAATCTTGAAAAATGATAATCCGCATCATGCGGGCCAGGACTAGCTTCTGGATGATATTGAACCCCAAAAACTGGCTTGTTAATCATTGCAATGCCTGCAACAGTTTTATCATTAAGATTTAAATGCGTTATTTCCACTGTTTTTTCACTCAGGGAAGAAGCCTTTAATGCAAATCCATGGTTCTGGCTAGTAATTTCAATTTGACCAGTTGAGCCGCATGGATGATTTAAACCCCTGTGCCCATAAGGAAGCTTAAAAGTTTGACCTCCAAGTGCCAAGCCTAGAATTTGATGCCCTAGACAGATTCCAAAAACAGGCAGATCTGTTGAATCAATAAGTTCTTTTGCTAATGAGATGCCCTGCTTAACAGCTGAAGGATCTCCTGGCCCATTTGAAAGGAAAACTCCTTCAGGAGATAAATTTAAAACATCTGCAAGTTTAGAATTTGCTGGTAATACTTCTACTTCGCATCCATAAGCTACTAATCGATTAAGTATTGACCTTTTAATTCCAAAATCAATAGCAACTACTTTTAGAGGCTTTGATTGATTAACTTTTAATCTTTTATCAAAAGAAGCTGCTCTGATTGAAGTCCATTTATAACTTCTTGGGGTTGTAACATCTTCTACAAGATTCAGCCCTTCCATCGATCGAGCATTTTTAAGTTTCTCCAGCAATTGAAATGGCGAAGATTTTCCATCTGTAGATATTGCAGCATTCATAGTTCCAAAATCTCTTAAATGCCTTACAAGAGCACGTGTATCAACACCATAAATGCCTACAACCTTTTCTTTCTCTAACCATTTCTCTAAATTGATTTGAGATCTCCAATTACTTGGTTCCTTAATTATTTGCCTTGCGATAACCCCTCTTACATATGGAGAGTTAGATTCCGAATCCTCTTCATTAACCCCAGTATTACCTAATTCAGGGTACGTAAACGTAACTAGTTGGCCATGGTAACTAGGGTCAGTTAAAACTTCTTGATAACCTGTAATTCCTGTATTAAAAACTATTTCACCAATTACAGTATCTCTAAAACCAAATGGTTTTCCTTCAAGAAAAGTACCATCTGATAAAACTAACAATGCAGAGTCTTTCAAAGAATAATTCATCAAAATAATTCTTAATCCTCAGAATGCGATTTAAGAAATTGTTTTAGATTCTCCAATTTTTTCCAGCCCATTGAAGTTTCAAGAGCATTTAAAGCCATTTTTACCCCTTTATTTAAATCATCTTCAACTGAAGATGCCCAAAGAACTAATGCAGTATTTAAAGCAACTACTTCCCTTTGAGAGCGCGTTCCTTCCCCTTTTAAAACTGAGGTCAGAATATTGGCATTTAAATTGAGGTCACCTCCTTTAAGGTCAGAATTAGAGCACGGAGTAAGACCTAAATCAGTTATATCAATTTCGGCAGAAGTTATTTGATCATCTTTCAGGAAACGAACTTGGCTAGGCCCTTCTAAGGATGCTTCATCTAAGCCTCCAGCCCCATAAACCACTACTGCACGAGTTAATCCTAATTCCTGTAATGCTTCAGCCATAGGGTCTAAAAGCTCTGGTTTGGCTACTCCAAGAACTTGAGCCTTAGGTCTAAAAGGATTAACTAATGGACCAAGAAGATTAAAAACTGTTCTAACCCCTAATTGTTTCCTAAAAGGAGCAAGGCCTGCCAAAGAAGAATGCCAAAGGGGAGCAAATAAGAATGAAATGTTTGTTTCTTCTAAAGCATTTACCACTTCGAGCAAAGGCGCATCTAATTTAATGCCAACTTTCTCTAATACATCTGCTGATCCGACTTTCCCACTAGCACTTCGATTGCCATGTTTTGCTACGGAGACTCCCAAGGATGATGCTAAGAAAGCAACCGCTGTTGAAATATTAAAAGTATCAGCACCATCTCCTCCAGTCCCGCATGTATCCACTAAAAACATTTCAGGTATAGCAAACGGGAAAGAGCATGCCTCTCTTAAGACCTTTGCCATGGTAGCCAGCTCTAGTCCGGTTAATCCTTTTGATCGCAAAGCAGCCAAAAAAGCTCCTGTCTGGGCAGGGGTAAGATCTTCATTCAGCCAAGCTTTCATAAGAGAACTTGCTTCAACTATTTGCAGTTCATTTCCTTCTAAAAGCTTGTCAAGAACTTTCGGCCAAGAAAAATTTGACATGGTCATAAACTCAGAAAAAAGCCCGGGTGCTTCTTTCGCACTCCGGGATATGTAGAAAGATCTTCAAAAGATAAAAACAAATTTAAACCAGACAATCCATTGTAATTATGTTTTGTCATCAAACTAAGGTTCTGACTTTTCAGAAGTATCAAAACCTGAACCAACTGTGTTATCTATGTTTTTACCTGGCCTATACCCTTTTGCCCAAATCTCACGAGTTTTCGAATTCAGTTGATCTCTATCCATTCCCCAAAGTTTTAATGTCTTGGTCATATCCTTTTGCAAAGTCTCAGCTCCGGGGAAGTCTGAATATCTGCTAAATAATCTTGCTAGATCAACAAGATCCTCGTCTGTGGGAGAAAGCTTTGAAAGCAAACGATCAACTAGTTCACGATCTATAGAATAAAGAGGGTGATTTTGATCTTTCATCAAAGGTTATCCTTAGTCAAACAGGCAAAAATGATCACAATAGTTCCCTAGAGCTACTAAGTTTGATCACATAGTAAACAAGGCTATGTTCGCTTTTCGCTTAGATCTAATAAATAGGTATTTAAAGCCTCATAGAAAGACATTGATACTTGGAGCAATAAGTCTAGTTGTCGTAAATCTTTTAAGTGTTGCAATTCCAATGGAAGTAAAGGGAATTGTTGATGCTTTAAAAGAAGGTTTCGCTTTTAAGGATGTTCTTAAGAATTCAATCTGGATTATTTTGCTTGCAACCATTATGGGAATAGTGCGGCTTATATCAAGGCAGCTTGTATTTGGAGTGGGTCGTCAAGTTGAAGTTGATCTAAGGCAGAAATTATTTGATCATTTATTGATCCAAGACCCAAGTTGGGTTCAAGAAATCGGCAGTGGAGAAGTAATAAGCAGAGCAACAAGTGATGTTGAAAATATTAGAAGGCTTCTTGGCTTTACCGTTTTAAGCCTTACAAATACCTTGTTGGCATATTGCTTTACCATCCCAGCCATGCTTGCAATTAGTCCATGGTTAACAATCGCAGCAATTTCTCTTTATCCATTAATGCTTGGGACAGTCGGATTATTTGGCGGAAGGATGGTTCGACAAAGGAGAAGACAACAAGAAGCTCTTTCTAGACTAAGTGAACTCATTCAAGAAGATCTTTCCGGGATTAGCGCTATAAAAATTTATGGCCAAGAGGCATCAGAGAAGCAAGCCTTCTCAAAGTTAAACAATAATTATAGAAATTCAGCGATTAATTTAGCTAGAACAGCCAGTACCTTATTCCCTCTTCTTCAAGGAATATCTTCAATCTCACTTTTGCTTCTAATAGCTTTAGGCAGTGGGCTGCTTGAAAAAGGTGCGCTTACTATAGGAGGCTTAATTGCCCTAATACTCTATGTTGAACGACTAGTTTTTCCTACAGCACTACTAGGCTTTACATTAAACACTTTCCAAATAGGACAAGTAAGTCTTGATCGTGTAGAAGAGCTATTAAATAGAAAGCCAAATATAAAAAACAAGTTTAAAACTAAAAGTCTTGCCAAGCCTGTTATAGGGAAACTAGAAGCTCGAGAACTTACTATCAATTACGAAGGGAGTAAAAGGGCAATACTAAACAAACTTAGTTTTGTCATTCAGCCTGGAGAACTAGTTGCAATAGTTGGTCCTGTTGGCTGCGGCAAAACAACCCTTGCAAGAGCAATTGGACGCATGATTAATGTATCCAAAGGACAACTGTTTCTAGATGAAAATGATATTATCGATTTAAAGCTTGAAGACCTTCGTAAAAACATCGCATTAGTCCCTCAAGAAGGTTACCTTTTTACAACTTCTCTTCAAGATAATCTTAAATACGGGGACCCCAAAGCAAGCAAAGATCAAGTAGAGGAATCTGCTATTCAAGCCAGATTAATTGACGATATAAAAGGTTTCCCAGATGGTTTTAATACATTAGTAGGGGAAAGAGGGATAACCTTAAGTGGAGGCCAACGTCAACGTACAGCACTCGGTAGAGCGCTTTTAATCAGTGCGCCAGTAATCGTTCTTGATGATGCTTTGGCAAGTGTTGACAATAAAACTGCTGCGGCAATACTTACATCTATCAGAAGTAAAACTAATAGAACAATTTTAATGATCAGCCACCAGCTTTCAGCCGCAGCTGCGTGTGATCGAATATTAGTTTTAAATGACGGAAGATTAGAACAAGAAGGAACTCATAAAGAACTAATAAGTATAGGTGGGCTTTACAAAAGGCTATGGGAAAGGGAGCAAGCCACGCAGGGGCTTAACTAAACTAAGTAGTTTTCCTTATGTAATTTTCTACCAAAATAGTTTAATTGATTACAACAAAAGACTTAACTCTTTTAGTTTGCTAAAGGTAAAGAAAATATGCTTAGGCAATGACTCCCACAAAGTACACCATCAGATGCAACCTTACATTTGGTGATATCTATATTCAAATCTTGGCATGGATGGCAGTCATTTTTGTTAGTCTTGCTGGGGGACTAGGTCTAATGGGCGCATCAAGGCCAATATTTGCACTTGT
Organism: Prochlorococcus marinus str. MIT 0919; assembly: GCF_027359375.1. Lineage (NCBI taxonomy): Bacteria > Bacillati > Cyanobacteriota > Cyanophyceae > Synechococcales > Prochlorococcaceae > Prochlorococcus > Prochlorococcus marinus. The sequence goes on along the minus strand of NZ_CP114779.1, from coordinate 95,047 downwards.
TGGTGTTGGTCTGATCTTAGTTATAAGCCTTCCATTCTTATTATTTGCCTTTGTAACTACCTTGCTGAATCATATAGAACTTGACCCACAACAATTAACTGAATGATTTCTCAATGTTTGCGAACTGGCTAAATCCAAAACCGATTAAAAATAAAACAATGAATTCCAAAGAGTGGTTCCACTATGTTTTAAAGACAAGATTAAATGAGCCCTTAAATCATGACGAAGAAGAAATATTTTTCGGTTGTGGGTGTTTCTGGGGTGCTGAGAAAGGGTTTTGGAAATTACCTGGCGTCAAAACAACTGCAGTCGGATATGCAGGTGGAGACTTTGATAATCCAAGTTATAAAGATGTATGCTCTGGAAGAACAGGTCACAGCGAGGTCGTTAAAGTTGTTTGGAATAAAAAAGTTATCGATTTAAGTGATCTTCTGAAATTATTTTGGGAATGTCATGATCCCACACAATATCATCGCCAAGGCAATGATAGAGGTACACAATATAGATCTGCTATATTCCCAACTAACAAAAATCAAATTGAACTAGTAATTGCTAGCAAAGAAAGATATCAAGAGCTTTTATCATTAAAAGGTTATGGAGCAATTCAAACTGAAATAAGTAATAATCAATTGTTCTACTATGCCGAAGAGTATCATCAGCAATATCTAGCAAAGCCAGGGAGCAGGCCCTATTGTTCTGCAATGCCTACACAAATATTGTTAGATAATTTTAAAGGTTCAAATTATAAGCTAGATAAATTAATTTGGTCTAACTTTGACTGGTCTATTAATCATTGTATACTTAGAAGCACAATTGAGCCTATAAGTCTTACAAGTATGAACAAGAATAAATAGCGATGAAAGAACCTCTTCCAGACAATACGGTTTTGTTAATTATTTTGGCTACGATACTATTAATATTTAGCTTTATATTTACCTTTAGGCCATCTAAATTCAATACAGAACCATCTATTCAATGGAAAGACTCATCGATAACATCGATCAAGTCAATGTCAGATCTAGAACAAACACTATAAATATATCCAAAGTAAATGTTTAAAGCTAATTACATGGATTAACAGAAATTGGATAATAAATTAAAAAAAGAAGACAGGAAAAGCTCAGTTGATATGAAACCAGTATCTAATAGTTTAATGAGGATTTATGCATTTTTTGCAATTTTATTAGTACTTATCCCAGAATGGTTGGCAGAAATTACAATTGAATTAGAAAACAAACATTCTCATAAAAAACTTCCCAAAACAGGGTTCGCTTGGAATGTGGAACCCGAGCTCAAAGTATCAACCTTACGATTCAGTGAATTAAGACTTTTAGCAAAGGAATTAAAAATAGAGGAATATGCAAGGCAATCTAAAAACTTGTTGGCAAAAAAAATTCTGCAGAAGCTAAAGAAAGAAATATCTACAAAAGGAAGTAGAAGATATTTTTTTGATTAGCGTATGATAACTTCATTTTACGGGGCGTAGCGCAGTTTGGTAGCGCACCACTTTGGGGTAGTGGGGGTCGTGGGTTCAAATCCCGCCGTTCCGATTAAGCATCATTGAATTTATTTCTACCCAATACCAATTTAAAGAGGTAATCAAAACCAGACGTTATGCAAAAGAAAGCATACTATAAAGGTTTTTATAGGTAAACAGTGGTTTTAAAATAGTTGTTTGAATAGAAAGGGATTAAGAGTAAATATAAAATAATCTCAGATATTAGTATTGTAGTTACGCAATAAGTTTGAAGAGTAAAGTATTTTTCTAAAAATATATTAATACCAGTCAACAAAAAAGAAAGATGTGATTCGAGCCTTAGTAATAGAAGACACTATTGGGCTATACGCTCAACTGCAGCACGAGATTTACTCAAGATGCTCCCCTTAAGAGGAACAAATCCTAATTCAGAAGCTTTGCTTTGTGCTTCATCAGTGAGTAAATAGTTCAATGACTCTTTAATGGCTTTTGTTTTAATACCATTCCCATTTTTATAGGCAAGGATCCATGTAAGAGTTGTAATTGGATATGCACCGCTTGCTGATGGGTTTGGATTAATACCCGCAAGGTTTTCATCTAAAGCAATTCCATTTAGTGCTTTAGATCCAGATTCAATGCTTGGCTTCAAGAATTCACCGGACAAATTCTGCAAAGCAGCTGCCTTGATGGAACCATTGATATATGACTGATTGAGATAGCCAATGGCACCTGGTGTATTTCTAATCACTCCTGCAACCCCTGCATTGCCTTTTCCTCCAATGCCAGAAGGCCATTTAACTGATTTACCAGTTCCTAATGTCCATTCTTCAGAGAAAGCCTCCATTGAATTAGTAAAAGCTTTGGTTGTCCCTGAACCATCAGAGCGATGGGCCCAAGTGAGTTTTTGGGCCTGGCAGCCAAGTTCACTCCAATTAGAGACTTTGCCAATAGCTACACGGACAGCCTGAACTTGAGTGAGCTTAAGTTCACACTCAGGGTTGTTGTAAGCAAATGCAATAGTCCCGCCAATCACGGGAATCTGAACAAGTCCTCGCGAGACCTTAGATATATCATTTAGTTTCATAGGATCATCAGAGGCGCCGAAATCAACAGTTTCATCTATGAAAGCTTTACGACCCGATCCCGAACCAACTGCTTGATAGTTAACCTTAGGACCACCAGATTTAGCCAGATCAGCAAACCAGCGCGTATAGATCTTGCTAGGGAATGAAGCACCTGCTCCACTCAATCTGGTGTTTGATATTGAATTAGATCCGCATGCAACAATACTAGTGGAAACTGATACTAAGCAAGCAGTTAGTAGGCTCTTTTTCGCAAAGGCCATAGTAAACTCGGGAATAAATCAAGCATCATTTATATAGCATTTCAAGGACAGCAAGAGCAAGATATAGGTTTTCTAAAAAGTGATTAATTTTGCAAGTTATTTCGAAAAATATTTAACAAACAATTGTATCACCTTAATTTATTATAAATTGTCAAAAACGTAAGTTTATTATCTGAAAATAAAACGATAAATAAAAGAAAATACAAGTGATTATGCAAATCAAAATCGCAAGGCTACTTTTGGCAAAAATAAGTAGAAACTACTATGGCATACTTCGAAAAATAAGGTTTTATTAATTATGAGTAGTTTCAAAACTTCCCAGATGTCTGCACTGGGAAGTTTTTTATTATAAATCTATAATCATTAAAAACTATTTTTCATCTTCTTCAAAAGCAGATTGTATTAATTTAAATGAGCTCAGTCCAACTGCCACGAAAATAAAAACAGTGATGGATAATAAAATAACAATCGTTGAGATTGGGAGGTCCAACTCACCAAATTTAACAGTAATGAAGTCGAAAATAAAATTCGCTATCATGCTGTGTTAATTAAATAAGACCAAACTAACAAAAATGATCCGAAAAAGAATCGGTAAATTACAAAAATAATTGTGCTATTCCTCTGAAGGAATTTTAAAAGGAAATCAATAGCAAACCACGATGTTATTGCTGCCGTAGCAATGCCAACGAATAAAGGTAAAAGACCTCCTGAATACCCTGAGTGAATTGCATCTTTAATTTCAACCAGACCGGAAAAAGTAATTGCAGGTATCCCAATCAAGAATGAAAACCTGGCTGCCGAATTACGATCTAATCCTCTTATCAGGCCTGCCGTAATCGTCACTCCAGAGCGAGAAGCACCTGGTATTAAAGCAATTACTTGAGCCAAACCAACAAAAAAACCGTCAAAGCCACTAATCTTTTCAAAACTTTTATGAGCACTAGAATATTTTTCTGCAATGGCAAGAATAGAAGCCATAATTATTGAGATAATTCCTATAGAAGAGAGCGTCCTTAATTGAGAAATCTGGTAGCCAGGCCAAAAAAACTTAACTATTACTCCTGCAAATAAAATTGGCAAAGTAGCCATTATTAAAGAATTTGCCAATATTGCGTTCGGTTTAGACCAATTCCCTCTTAAGAAAGTTGCAGAGAAACCTTTGGCTACAGATCTGAGATCATTTGAAAAATAAACAAAAACAGCAATGATACTTCCAAATTGTATTGCCGCAGTCACGGATACTCCTGGATCGCCCCAACCAAGTAGAACAGGGATGACCTTTAGGTGCGCAGTACTACTTATTGGTAAAAACTCCGTGCAGCCTTGAATAAAACCCAACACAAACTGTCTAAAACACTCTTCTAAAAACATTGAAGTATTTAAAAGTGAGCAAAACGAAGGTACATACATATATAAATTTGTCAGATAAAAATCAATTCATATGAACTGTTTCCTTAAAGGTAACTAGCCTAAGTAAAAGTGCTTTATTAAATGAGCAACACCATTCATAGAATCTCCTTCTCAACGCTTGCAATAATAATTGGATTGGCATTTTCCCCAATCAGAGCTCAAGCTGCCTACTGGTTGGTAATGGGAAGTTATCGACAAGGGCCAGGCTCAAGGCCAGAGGTTAGCGGTATTACTAGCCCATCACTTTATGCAATTCCAATGAAATCTCTTGAATTATGCCAACAAGCAGGAGAGAAAATAACCAAAGCAATTTACAAGCCTGTTTGGCAATTCGACAATCGTTGGACTTGCGTATATAACGGTGATCAATAACCAGCAATTATCATTTAAGCAAAAGACAATTCGACTTATCTAACTCAAATATTATCTCTTGACATCATGAGCGCAGCCGTCGCCTCCATATTTTTCTGTATTGTAATAACCATTCTTAGTTCCAAAATATATAGTTATGCCGACAAAGGGTATTGCTGACCATAATAAAATATTCCCAAGGTCCATAATAAAAAAATACTTTTCTTAAGTTAAACCTATTTTAAAACATAATTCGGCAAATATTAGGAAACTAATACTAGTCCTTAAAAGAATCTTTCAAAGATAGGATTAATCCCTAGTTTTATTATCAAGAAGAACAACGCTATCCACGAAATAAGAAACGTAAAAACAAGGGTCAATCCTTTAAAGATAGGTTCAAAATATGCCTTGTCTGCGTTCAACCTCATTGTATTCTTGCACTCTTCTACTTGTGAAGCATTTAACCTGAAATAATCTGACATTGGAATACGGCATTCCGAAAACCTTTGATACAGTTGTTTACAGATAAAACCAGAGTTATCAGTCTTAACATGGGCAACCAGAACCCCTGGTTTTAATAATTTTTGGGCTTTATCTATATTATTTGCCACCCCTATTATATGCAGGTCTTTATTTTTAATTAAATAGATATAAGATTCCATTGGTTTGTAATTACTTTTTAAAGTATAAAAATTATTATAGGGTAATTTTATCGAGAGAGTTGAAAAGTGAAATTTTGAGCTGAAGAATTCTAGGTTAGTTTAAGGGAAAAATAAAGTCATGTAATAGACACTTTGATAAAATATATTTGATAAAAACCTTTAAAAAACTATAAAAGGTTTTTATAGTATAATTAACAAGCTAGCTAAGCTGCCAAGGGGTATTCTCGTGAAGAAGCACTTATTCTAATTCTTTGCTCAAGGGTTGGACCGTAAGACGTATGACCCCAAATCTCAACTTTGGAGGCCTCTGGTGCCATAAATACTATTGTCTCAAAAGAAAAAATAACACGCTCTAAAAAATAATTATCTGGGCCAATACACCTAATGACTAGCATGCTACTAGTCTTATTTCTGTAAGAAAATTCAATCATAAATGCATATATGCAAAGCCACTAAAGCCCTAAATTAAAGAAATTGCTGTATAAACAATTACTAATATGAATATAAGCAATGAAAATTTTTTTCAAATTGCTCAGAAGGGTCTACCTACATATAAAATCTCACGTAATTGATTAATATCAATCAATACACTACTGTCAATAGTATTTAGACTTTCCTGAGGAATAGCAGTTTCTATCATCCTAACAAAAGTTTTTAAAGATTTTCCTTGCAATGCGCTTCCCCTTTGATGAAACATTTCATTCTCTTGATCTACTTTCCATTTAAATGTAGAAGAGAAATCAGTTGCTCTAATATGCCAAATTCTATGAATTAGTTCCCAAATAGGAAGGTATTGCTTAAGAGAGTGCTGGATTTTTTCTCTATATTTAATTTCTAAATCTGTTAATTTTGGTGTAAATAAATCTGTTTTGTTTCCTTTTACTTTTAATGGTTTACAACCCAGGAACCAACCTTCGATAATCAATATTTTAGGTTGGGTATTGATCCAAGTCGATCTGTCTCCCATTCCATTTCTTAAAGATTTATCAAACTTTGGAGCAAGTAATTTGCCAGAGTCTATCCATTGCAGAATAGTGTCTTCCAGAAGTTGTATATCATGACTTCCAGGGATTCCTCTAGGCACATTCCAAGGATTGTCCTTCATAACTTTATCGAGTTCTTCACCAGTAAAATAAAAATCATCTAATGAAATAACATTAATATCTATACCAATTTGGTTTGAAGATTCTTCCAACCACCTTCCTAAACTAGATTTACCACAGCCAGGTAAAGCTGATATACCAATGATTCTCTTGGAATTTTCGAGGTTGCAAGAATTTTTAATTTGAGTAAGTAAAGGTATTCCTAACCCCCAAACCCAATCTTTTCTTGTCCCTTTCGACCAATAATTAGAGGCTAGGTTCTCTGCATCTAATGACATCCAAAAAGATATCCAATCTGAAAATTTCCAACCCATATCAGCTAACAATTCATGAAACCCTTTTTTAGGAAATTTAATACTTGAATTTATACTCTCTGGCCAAAGACTAGATGAAGTTAATATTTCTTCTGATTTTTCTTTATTTAAATCCATATAAAATCTAGACAGAATTTAATAAATTTCTAATCGATATAGCCCATCCCTCTGCATGAGGTTTTGGAGCTAGAATATATTCACCTTTTTCTATCCCTTCTAATAAGAATTCATTAGGACCTTTATTTCCGGGAACAACAATTGAATAATCGGCAGCTTCTAATAAAGGGATATCATTATGAGAATCTCCTAGCCCTATTATTTTGACATCTGGTTTATTTAAATATTGCTTTAATTTAAGAACTGCTAAGCCTTTATGACTCGCTTGCGAAAGTAAATGACTCATCCTATTACCTTTATATATATTAGCATCAAATTTCTTTGCGATTTCAATTAATTTGTCTCTATCAGAAGATGGTGGATTTAAGAAAGGAACACTCCATTTTCTATCAAGAGCTTTCAATATCGCATCACCCTTTAGTCCTGTAAGGGATTTTATTTCTGCATGAGACAAGTCGTTAAGAGGTTTTAGTGAATAACCTATTTCTTGAGAAATTGAATCTAATATGAGCCTCAATTCCTTAAAACTTTTACCCAATATTAATTCCCATTCTTTTCTTTTTGATGCTTCAAATCCATATATTGCACCTCCATTTTCAACGATATAGGGATCATTCAATCCTAGTTCTTCCCTAAGACTTCTAACCTCTGTAGCTGTTTTACTAGTACAAGGAATAATTGGTATACCAATATCTTTGAGCCAGCTAATTGTTGGCAGTGCAGGATCATAATTATAGTCATGATCCATTAAAGTTCCGTCAATATCTGTTACTATCCACCAGTCTTTTGAAATAATCATGAGTTTAAAATAATGGAATCAGCCAATGAGCAGAATAAGGACTCAACTCGATGCGGTTTTGATGAGATTTAAAGTTATTCAAGCAATCTTTCCAAGAAGAAATAAATTTGCCTTCGACTCTTAAAATATTAGAAAGGGAATAGCATAACTTTGCATTTGTCATATTATAAATCGCCATCAAAGTATCACGGCCTTCTCCTCGAAATAGTATTACAAGATCACTACGATTCTTAGTAACACATTTCATTGGTTGATCTGGGTGAAAAGATCTTAGCTCTCTTCTAAGATTCATAGCTTTTTTTAGTAATTTCAAATTTCTGCTTGGCAAAGATTGTTCGTCTTCTAATTTGTTAAATAACGTAGATGCTTCAAATCTCTCTCTATTTAAGTCTCTCCTCTCACCAGATTTAGTAAAAGTTTTCAAGTCATTTTCAGATGCCATTAATGCTTGCAAGTAAAAAGCAGGTACACCTTTTAATGACATTACAAATAACTGACTTAAAATAAATCTCTCAAATTGAAATAATGAAGAATCTCTTCCATCATTTTTCATTGCACTCCACCAACTTATATTTAATTCGTACGGTTTATCTTCACCGTTAGATAATCTTCTATGGCTAATCAAACCGCCTCTATTTTCACAGGCTATTAATAAATTTCGCATTCTATTTTTATCCATTAACCCTTCTAAAGGTCGTAAACCTATACCATCATGTGAAGAAGTAAAGTTAAGAAAGCCAGTATTTTTCGGCAATTCAGGCCAAGAACAGAGCCAATTATTTAAGAGATCACATTTATTAGATATTAAAGCTTCAAGTAATAATGGTGGCAATGGAAAATTATATGCAAGGTGAGCCTCATCACCAGATTGGAGATAAGATATATTTTCCTTCTCAGGAACATTGGTTTCAGTAATTAAAACACCTTCCGAAAAAATTTGTTCCATTTCTATTCTTAATGACCTAACTAACTGATGAACTTGAGTCCTATGAAGACAAGTAGTTCCTGATTCTTTCCATATATATCCAACAGCATCAAGCCTTATCCATTTTATTCCAGATTTTATATACCTTATAATTAATTTTAAAAACTCAATAACTATATATGGTTCTTTCCAATTAACATCAATTTGGTCAGGTCCAAAAGTTGTCCAAACCTCTTTAGTCCCATTTATAGTTGCTAAGCTTGTAAAAAGAGAGCTACTTCTAGGTCTTATAACATTACTCCAATCATCAGAATGTTGTGGTGAAAATATATACTTACTTCCAGGTTCTTTTGACTTTATAAATTGCTGAACCCATGGATGTGAAGATGAAACATGGTTTAAAACCAAATCTGCCATCAATATATGTTCTTTAGAAAGATCATTTAAATCTTCCCAACCTCCAAAGCGAGGTTCCAACTTCTCATAATCAGAGACAGCAAAGCCTCCATCACTTGTAGAGCATAGGAAAGGTAGGATATGTATTACAGAAGAAAGATCAGTTAAGTAATTATCAATGAGTTTTTTAAGTGTCTTTAAGCTAGGTTCTCCTTGTTGATATATACCATCCGCATATGTGATCAAAACGGCAGTAGAAGAATCCCATAGCTCAGCTTTTTTTTCAGAGGCAATGTCTCGACAACCATCCTCATTCAAAATCTGCAGCAATTGCGACCACATATAATTGAATTCTTCTGCAGAGTGGTCGCTGTAAACTTCTTTGAGTAATCCACTCAACTTCTTTAGTGGCTGTTGCGATCCTGTCACTGAGTATTTACCAATACTTTGCACAGGATCATTAGAACACTACTTACATTCTGTTGCACTAAATACCGAATGGACTTTCAACAGGGTTTGATAACAACAATTCATGAGTATGGGGTTGCTGGAGATTCTCTAGACAACTTAAGGCAAGGGCTATCAAAAAGACCCACCTCCATCTTGATACCTTGCTTGTTCGAAGAATTCAGAAGGCCTGCTTTGAAGCTCATCAGAGATGTTCTGAAAAATTTAGATGGATTAAATGAACTTGTAATTGCTTTATCAGCCAACTCAAGAGAAGAAGTCTTAGAAGCCAAGGCATTCTTCGAAACAATGCCTTACCCAGTGCATGTTCAATGGACAAATAGTCCTTCTGTAATTGAACTACTCCAAACTCAAGCAAATAACGGCTTGGATTTAATTGGAACACCAGGCAAAGGCTGGGCCGTTTGGCAAGGCATTGGTATAGCCACTCGAAGTTCAGAAGTCGTAGCTCTATTTGATGCAGATATAAGAACTTTTAGTTCTGCATATCCGATCAGAATGCTTCAGCCCTTGCTTGAGCCATCTCATGGCATCTCATACGTAAAAGCTTTCTATAGTCGATTGTCTTTAGAAACAAATGCTCTTCAAGGAAGAGCAACAAGGCTTTTTGTTGGCCCTCTATTAACTTCATTGGAACAATTAGTTGGCCATGGTTCTTTCCTTGAATACCTAAAAGAATTTAGATATCCGCTTGCTGGAGAATTTGCTTTTACAAAAGATCTTGGAATGAATCTAAGAATCCCTTGCGATTGGGGATTGGAAATTGGACTTTTATCAGAGGTTTATAAGAATGTAAGGATTTCAAGGATTGCACAAGTGGATCTAGGGATATTTGATCACAAGCATAAAGGTATTGGACAGAACCCAAAAGAAGGTCTTCAAAAAATGTGTACAGAGATCCTCTCTAGTGTTTTAAGAGGATTAATGGAACATCAAGCTGAATCATTATCAGATTCACAACTTTCAAACTTAGAAGTCCTTTTTAGGCGCGTTGGGCAAGATCGAGTTAAACAATTCGGGTTGGATTCGGCCGTTAATCAACTTCCTTATAACAGGCATGAAGAAGAGCTGGCTATACAGAAATTTTCTAAAATCATTAGGCCAGCAATACTAAAATTCCTGGAATCACCCGTAACGCAACAATTACCTTGCTGGGCAAGAGTTTTAGCTTGTGAGAACAGACTCCAGGAAGACTTAGCAGAAGCTGGTAAAGGCTAAAGAACCACTTAAGAACAAATTAAAATCGTCTGAAAATCATAAATTAAATATTTTGATAAAAAGATCTTTGTAAAAAACCATAGCTAAATATTCCAAAGAAGTTATCTTAAGTTTGAGCCAATACTAGCTCTAATGATTCCTTGTTTCTTAACAAAGGGGGAGCTACATAGGCAGGCATTTTTAATTAATTTACAGACTAATTTTTCTGCACAAAAACAATGATTAATGATTTCAAATCAATCAAGCATAAAGATATAAATGATAATTATGTTCTTAATCTAATTGATTTCTTTGAAAAGTTTGATGCTGGCAATCCATACATGAGAGCTGCTATCTCAGAACTGCAGGATTCTATGCCAGAAAATTTATTGAAAACAAAATCTGATTGGTTTATAACTTGGTCTCAAGCAGGTAGAAGGTAATCCAAATAATAGGTATATTTATTTATTAGAGTTGCAAACGCAATCTAAGAAGAAAGTTAAACTTAATAATACTAGGCTAGGAAAATTCACTTAAGGCAACAAAATATTCATTTTGAGGGGATATATATCTTAATCAACCTTAGAGAAGTGCTAAGTCTTTGACTTTTGAAAATAAAGAATTTTGTTGGGTGATGCAAACTAAATATCTTGATTTGGTTAGGAGTTATTACGCATTGCTACTAGCCCAAATTCCAATAAAAACGCCCAGAACCAAATTAATACCGGCTTTTATTGCCCCCTTTGGAAATTGAGTGTCTAACCAATTGTAAATAAAAGGACACTACAAAAGAAGTTTTTGATGTATTAATAGCACTGTTTACTATCAGTCATGATTCCTCTTAACTTCGCATCTCTTCTTGGTACACCAGCTCCTTCGGCTGCTTACATTGGTATAGCTTTTATAGCTCTCTTCGCAGTAATGGCAGTATTAGTTGGTCCTGACTATGACCAAATGAATTATCCTTCCAAAAAAGATTAAAGACCAATAGAGATTATTTAAAAACCCAAAAGGGGCTTCTCACGCAAGGAAGCCCCTTTTAATATATGTAGATTTAAGGCAAGGAGGAGGAGCTGCTAGTCAGCTGATTTCTAACGAATATTCATACAAGTTTTAAAGTTAATAAACCCAATAGCTAATGTCAGCAGACCTTTCTTGGCTTATTAAAATTAAGCAGTAAACTTAGATAAATATATATTTTTTTGTTAGGAGCCACCTCATAAGTGCAAGTTTTAGGCAGCTTTGGATTTTTTAAGCTCTCTATGATGGTCCTCTAATGCTTGCAGGAGAGCCTGAGTTAAGCGCTCCTTGCCTTTGGACTTTGATTCATCTAATGCGCTTTCGAGAGAAGAACGAGCGTCCTTTTCCATGGAATGGGGGCCTTGTGATTGGATTTTCGATGACAAACGAAGGTATAAGTACAAAAAAGACTCTTTTCAAGTTCGGTTCCCCTAACCAGTTTGGATATAGAAAATTTTCTCTCCAAAACGTCTTTATTAGTTTTACTTTTCAAATCAACCCAAAAGAGATAGTTCAACCAAACAGGTTGGCTGAATGACCATCAATCACCTCCTCCATTACAACTCCACACTTTGTCAGGAAGTCCTTTGAAAGCGACTGTCCTCTCTACACAATCGTTTTGATTTCTGGCCCATTCGGAAAGTGGCATTAAAGAAGCTGCAATTGAAACTAAGCTTGCAGTGCTTAAGACGGCCAAGCTCGGAAAGGCATATGCCTGGATGATCTCCTTAATATTCATACGGAACCAAGTTGTTTAAAATAATGACCAATATTTAACATACCAAGCGACTGCATCAAGAAACATTTGCATCTAGCAAAGGCAAAGAAGAAGATATAAGCAACTTAAAACCATAAACTCTCGAAAAAAGGCTTGTAGAATCAATGTATCCTAAAGATTAAACATTGCATTCATTAGAAAAATTAGCTATCTATGAAATTAACCATAGTTTATTTCTAATGGCTGTTATTAATTTAAAAAGAAAGAAGTCAATTTTAGACAGATTGTTTGATGGCCCTCTAAATCCTATATACAAGCAAAAAAGAGTAGCTCCTAATAAAGTACTCGATATCAAGAAAGCAAACAGAGATGCAATTGATGCATATTTGAAAGTCTTATCGAAAGGTGGGTCCTGGCTATCATAAGCTAATAAATTTTTTGTTCTTCTAACAAATTGCCGAAAAATTCCATTATGCTAGTAAAAATATAGATAGTTTCTAGAGTCTAATGCAATTTTACGTTGTTACTTGTGTAGTTCCTTCTGAGACTCAAGATGAAGGCTACACCGCTTTCATAAAGTATATGGAAGATGGTGCAAAGATGGATAAGTTTGAGGGATTTGAATTAATAGCTAGATTGCATATGCCTGAATCAGGAGAACTTTGTATTATATGCAAAGCATCTGATTCAAAAGCGCTCTTTAAGCATTTTATGTTTTGGAGATCCGCGTTTGGTTGTGAATTCCTTTATAGGCCTGCTTTAACATGTGCGGAAATGGTTGAGATGCAAAAGCTTCACAATGCTGATCTAGAAGAAAAAGGTTTTTGATTTACTGATGAAATCTAGATTGGCTTATTGATTTAATAAAAAATAGAAACAAGTGATATTTTCAGTCTATTCCTTTAACAGTTCTAGTATTATCTCAAATTTAACAATAAAACCAATGCATTTAAGAAGTAATCCCAAGAAAATATTTAAAGGTTGTAAATCCAATTGTCGTAGGCAACAGGGTATACATTCTTATACTCAAAATATATATTTTAAAACAAATAACTATTTGAATTAACAACTATGATTAGTGATTCAAGATTTGCTTTTGAGAAGTGCATATGTCGCTTATCAGTCAAGAAGATCACAGAAAAAATTCAAATTAACTTTGAGCAAAGCATCAATATTAATTAAAACCTCTGATATATGTATAATTACTCTTAATATAAAAGTTATATCTTCTGATCTAAACAATCTAGAAAAAATCCAATGCAGGACCTTAGTCAAATCGATCTGGGATCGTCAATTCTTTCCATTGTCTTAATCATGGGTTTTGTAGCCTTTGGCTTTCTGGTATTAAGAGTATTGCTTATAGGTATATCAGCAGCTTTCAAAAAAATTCGAGGAAACAAACCCAGCTAAGACCTTCTCCTCTACTGATAACTAAATAAGACTTAAATAAAGCGCCCAGTTTAATGAATTAAAAAATATATCTATAACAAAAAAGAAGTTGGCTAAAACTGGACTTATTAAGCGAATTAGAAGTTAGTATATAAAACCATATTTATTGAGTTGTGGAAGGAGTAGACAATTTTAGTGACCTTTTTCAAATTGGCTCTGAGGTTTCCATAGATGTCAATAGAATCAAGGATAGGATCCCTGAAGAGCTTTTTAAAAAGCTTCAAAAAGACTCTTCTGGAGTGATCATCGACTATAAAATCACTGATGGAACTGACATTGGATTTTTCATAAAGTTAGATGATGAATCAACTCACTGGTTCTTTAACAAAGAACTTCGAGAGAATGCAGGCAAGATTAAAGCAATTAAAACAAATAAAAATACTAATATAAAGCCAAATAGAATAATTAGTTATCAATATACGGAACATTCAAAAGAGTTAGCCTATATCCTTAACCCTCTTAATTTTGCAAAATGGCTTATATACTCCTCCAAAGATATTTTCTAAATCAATTTGTTTTGGTTTCTTCTAGAGATTGGATTCTCTCAGAGCCTCCATTACGCAAACCCTTTGATAAATTATAGAGTTTTTGGTGAATATTTTCCTCTTTTTCTTGAGAAGGTTCGTAAAACCAAGAGTCATCGGGGTAATACTTAACTAAATTTCTTTCTCTTAATTTCAGTTCAAAGCTTGAGAGTATCTCCCATTTACTAGAAGGGGCTCTGAATCCAATTTCAATTAAAATAACACCGTCAGATATTGGTGGCTTAATCAAACACTTTCTCAAGTTCCTATTAATTTGAACTTCCTTCATGATGCATGTAGATATCTCCTGAGAGCTTTTAAGGGTTACATCAAAAATCCTTATGCCCAAACAAAAAACACCTCTTTGAAATAATTTAGATTTATCCGACATACTTAATTCCCATTTACATTCAAGAAGTCCATTGCTTAAAGACCTTGCTGACATACAAGTATTTTTATTAAAAGATTCTCCAAATATCGACTTTACTTTAGCCTTAAGCTTTGACTTCAATAAGGGAATTAAGTTCATTTCTATAAAATTTTTATTATTAATATAGGAGAAGCGAAAGGTTGGCACAAAAAAAAACGTCAACCAAAAGATTACGAAACAATGGCATCCCCTTTCCCTGACATAGGTTGTCAAGGGAGATTGCGCCAGTTCTTAAGCTCCGAACTATACCTATCTCTTTTAGCAGTCTGAAATCACAAGTGCTTCAAAGATTGGCCCTGGCAATCATTGATGTTTTAGTGTTGTAAGTATAAAAAGCTCTTTGATTAAATTTTTATATTTTTTAGATAAGTTAGTTGTCAGGGATAAGTAAAATTGTATTTTTACTTTTGATTTGAACGGAAAAATTGGGTTAATTTTAGGAAATTAATTGGCAATTATTTATTAGAAGAATTGAATCATTCTATAATTTCATTCAATTAATATTGATTATATACAAATTCCATATTAATATATACCAATAAAACTTTAGCTAAATCAAATAACCATTAAGCAGGATCAATGAATATATATATTTACGGGTTTCAAGGAATCTTATTTCTTGTTGCAATATTTGCAAATTTACTTTCCGCGCTATCGGGAGGAGGTGCTGGGTTAATTCAATTACCAGTTTTGTTATTGCTAGGACTCCAATTCCCTACTGCTTTAGCAACTCACAAAATGGCAAGCGTTGCACTTGGTATTGGAGCAAGCTTGCAATACTTTAAGAAAAGGAGTTTGAAAAGATCCTTTTCGGCTTTTATTCTTTTTTGTGGATTGCCTGGGGTTTTAGTTGGTTCGCAATTGGCTCTTGTGATACCAGAAAGAGCAGGTGCTTTGTCCCTCGGGACGTTAACTCTTTTCTTGGGAATATTTTCGGCAAAGTGTCCTCATATAAATAACTTATCTAATAAACAAGAAATTTCGTTAACTAAGAAACTAAGTGGTGGTTTTGTTCTATTCATTATTGGCTTAATAAATGGTTCACTAGCCTCAGGGACAGGTTTATTCGTAACAATTTGGCTGGTTGTGTGGTTTGGTCTGTCTTATACAAGCGCGATTGCTTACACGCTTGTTCTTGTAGGGGTTGTCTGGAATGGTACCGGGGCTGTTGCATTAGCCATGAATACAGCAATCCGATGGGAATGGCTACCAGCATTGATTGGAGGGGCCCTTTTAGGTGGGTATATTGGAGCTCATATAGCAATTGCTAAAGGAGAAAAACTGGTAAAAAAAGCATTCGAAATTATTTCATTTGCTGTTGGAACTTCGCTTATTTTAAAGGCGATTTAGCTAGCGCGTATATAAATACGGGCCAAACTCTTACTAATAAGTCAATTACCAAGGAAAAGCAATGGGCATAAAGGCTGATTGCTTTTTTTATTAGGTACCTTAAGAATATGACTATCGATCTCGGAGGCGCTGAAAATGGTAGACACTCCACCTGAGTATCTAACAGAAGCGATCTAACTCTGGCCCTGCTCCAACAGTCTCAATTTATAAGTAGGCTTATCGTCTGAAGCGACAAGGATCAACGATTTAGGTGCGTCAATTCAGTCGGTACTCTTATGCATCGTTTAGGTGCCCTCAGAAGAGTAAAGCCAAACACCTGGAAACTAGGCCCCAGGAGCCAAATATGAAAAGCTTCAAATAATCTTAAAAAAGGGGGTCGATTTGGCCCCTTTTTTTTATGAGTCTATGTACTAAAGTCCTCAAATAGAAGAATTATAAAAGGAATAAGCTATTAAGCTATTGTCCATAGAACAATTTTGAGTTTTTTGTTTTACTTTCAGGCTAAGCTTTATTAACTTTTCATATACTTTCACTAATGATAATAAGAAATATAAGAAAAGTTTTTTCATTTCCAAAGCTGCCTTTTCTGGGTCAAGCCAGAGTGTCCCCAAATAGAAAGATCATTCAATATAAATATTCATCTTATCAAACATCTTTGTTAAGCAAAATCCAATCACTAGATAGAGAGATTAATGAAACAACTAACGCAATATTAGAGGCGCAAACTGTAAGAGTTAGATCATTTTTTAGCCAGGAAGGTAATTTCTGGAATGGTTTACAACGTAAAATTGTAGACTCAAATGCTCAGAAATCTGTTGCTTGGCACCAAAGACAATTATTTGATCTAAAAATCGAACGAAATAAGCTTCAAGATCATTTTGATAAGTTAGCAGGTCGTTTCTGGTTAAAAAAAATCATCAGATTTTCCATAGCATTGGCTCTAATATTGCTTATAGTTTTAATAGTTACTGCTAGCTTATTTGCCTTTATTTCTTTATTACCAATACTTACATTATTTTTTTTTACTTTACTGTGCTTGAAGGCCTCCAAATCTAAGAATTAAATAATTTCAATCTGAACCAAGAGGCATTCTTTATAATTGCGCCAAAAATATTAATTAAAATTATTTATTCAGAAAGTTTCTTAAACTACCAACAAGTACAACTCTCTATGTTATCTATAGTAAATAAATATGGTTTCAATGAACGTGATTTGATTTAATCATTTGAGAACTTGTACTTGAAGTGGTTTGTGAAACTTCATGAGAATCGGCCAGTTTCTTTAGCGATCTTGATCCACATAGAGCCGTTAAAGCTATCAAAATTAAAGACAGCGTACTTAGGGTCTGAAGAACGATTGGAAGATGGGCATTAACCCTGTCTCGAAAAGTGGTCATTTAATAAAGGGGTAAACTCTTACTAATTAAAGCAAACAGGTCAAATCGGCTTGCCTGAGATAATCTGATGAACAGCTGGCACAGTTTTATAAAGAAGGTAGAGAATTACTACTAGGAGATTACCTCCTACTACTAAAGCACCAGTAATTAGATTCTGCCTACTTGAGGTGTAATCCCATTTTGGCTCATTATTTGTGGGTTCAGTGTTAGTCATTTTTTTTTGTTATTTAATAGAACTAGCATTAGATGAAACAAATAAGGGTGAAATGGTCATAAACATTGGTCATTGTGACAGGCTAAATGAGCTTGTCAGAGTTTCCTTTACCAAATAAAGGTAATCATGAGTAAAAAAGAGACTAAAAAAAGAATCCAGAAAATCCCTAGCGATCCTTCGAATCGCTCTCTAGGACTTGTAATTGCTGGAGTTATATTATCCATTACATCTATTGGTCTACTCTATTTTGTAATCTCCAACAAAATTTTTTCTGTTTCATAGCAAAGTGCTTTGATCTCTAAATTTGAAGGCTCTTGGTTAATAAAAGCTAAATTCGTCAAGCAAAAAGTTCTTATACTTCCTATATAGACTTGCTTTTATAGGAACATAGCTCCTAGAATTCCTCATTTCCATGACTAGCTAACTGGAAATTATTTTTCATATCAATAGGATGTCATGCAAAAATCACTAAAGTTTTAGTATCCCTTAAATCTTAAAATTGTATATTTTGCTATTAAAACAAATATCTTAAAAGGTTATTGCAAACCACTTGATAAATAATGTTATACGAGTGATCTTAAGACATATATTCTTTTAAGTTCATGATTGGATTCCTTTTCTTTATAATCCTTCTAATAGGCATCCCAACTGTAATACTGATTACTAACAAAGGGGAAAAAGCAGAAGAAATAAAAAATATCCTCAGAGATATTTTTAAGAATCTGAAAGACTTATTTGAGAATGCAAAAGACCTAATAACTGCAATACAAGGCCTGATTCAAGCTGAAGAAGAAAAAAAAGAAGCCATTACATCAAATAATCCCTTGGAAGAGGACTCAAATACAACCCAATCAGAAATCACTCCTAACCAAGAAGAATTAAATACAACCCAGTCAGAAATCACTCCTAACCAAGAAGAATTAAATACAACCCAGTCAGAAATCACTCCTAACCAAGAAGAATTAAATACAACCCAGTCAGAAATCACTCCTAACCAAGAAGAATTAAATACAACCCAGTCAGAAATCACTCCTAACCAAGAAGAATTAAATACAACCCAGTCAGAAATCACTCCTAACCAAGAAGAATTAAATACAACCCAGTCAGAAATCACTCCTAACCAAGAAGAATTAAATACAACCCAGTCAGAAATCACTCCTAACCAAGAAGAATTAAATACAACCCAGTCAGAAATCACTCCTAACCAAGAAGAAGAAGATGCTAACAAAGATAATTTCTACACAGAATCTCTAACTGATTTAAATCAACAGGAATTAAATTCAAATTATGAAGTGGAGGATAAGGAGATTGCATCCTGAGTAATTATTTAAAAAAATAGATATAAATTGATTTAAGCTCAAAGAATGATTAAAAGGGCTACAAATTGAACCAATTAAATAAACAGCAAATCCTGTCTTCCTCAGCCGGTTGGGTGGCTGCAATTTTAAATCTGTTTCCAGGCTTAGGAACAGGTTATATATATCAACGGAGATGGAAGGCTTACTGGATAACAACTATTGTATCGGCATTGTGGGTATCTATAGGTTCTCTTAGGGAATTAAGGGTTGATCCTTCAGATCCACTTCAAGCAGCCAATGAGTCCAACATTTTTTTAGGTCTAGTATGCATAGCCGTAATTACAGCCATTGAAGGTTGGTATGCTGCTAGGGATCCAGAAGAAAGAGATGAATTGTCAGAAGTATAAATACCTAAGTTTTTTATCTCATAGACAACATCCAATTCTTGATTTAGAAATAACATATGACCTTAAGGGAAGCTAATTAATCGCTATGGATAATTAGCTATTTTTTCTTAAGGGGTGGGTGCTTGTGCCCCTAGCTCACATCTAGAAGGAGGATCAAAAATGTCTGAACTCAGTCAAATTCTTCCTCTTGCTATTGGAGGTATTCTTTCTTGGTTAGTAATTGCTGGTATAAGAGAATTACTTAAAGAAGCTTCAGTGGCATTAACTAAAAAACTACAAACCTAATAAAGTTAACACAATAAATTATTCTATAAAAAAATAAACACTAGGCAGGTAATTATTATTAGCCCCCATACGTAAGGCTACATTGTTAAAAAAAATATGTACTTCAATAAAACTAGCGATTAATCTGAAGTCTCTTTCATCAGCTCTTTTAAAGCAAACTCAAGGTCTTCATCTGTTTCAAAGCCAAGGATCTCCTTTGGTTCAGTGCCTAAGGAATCAATAATAATGTTAGTCGTTGTTAGAATAGTCATTGGTTTTACATTGAAGGTATATACATTTAAAAAAAATATGATGGACTAATGTTGAAATTCAGACATTTAGAAAGATGAATGATGTGTATAGGACTCAAAATTATGAGTCGTAGTTTAAACATGCAATCCTATTTGGATTTAATGCGCATTCTCTTTCCCAAAAATTATTTTTTGGCAAGAGATCTTTTTTCCCTAATCTTCCTCCAAGTGCAATGGGAGCAAGCCCTATCGCGTCTCCATAATAATTACTTGATGCCCCTAGCATTCCCCAGAAAAGTGCTTTTAGCATCTTTAACCCTCAGGTGTTTTTTATAAAAAAACTCATTTAACTTGAGATGGCAATAGTAGTGATTACTTAATTGTCATAATAAGAAATTAACGTGGCTTGGAATTATGACTTAAAAGAATCTATCCCCCTCCTCTAAAAGCATACAAATCAATATCATGTGACTTAAGATACCAAAAACCTACTAATCCAAAAAGATTTAAGAAAAAAACAAATAGCCACAAGCCAATTGGCTGATTAGAGTCTGGCTTGACAAGCTTAAGTTTCTTAAGCCCTTTCTTCTCAGAGTGGCTATGTTTTTCTTTACTTGTCATTTTAAATAGTTAACTATTTTTCTTGACTGGCAATCAAGCATGATTTAAGAAGCAATTAAATTAAGAATTTTACTTGTTAAAAACTCATAATTAATCAATCCTTTTTCAAAAGAAAGAATAAATAAAGGGGTGCTAATTAAAGAGCCGACTATTCCTGCAAAAAAACCAAGCATAATTGCTTTATTTACTATTTCAGGACTTCTCTTTTTTTTCTCAAGCTTACTTAAAGGCTCAAGAACTTTCAGGCGCTCAGTGGGAGGACGTTGTTGTTGATGGCGAATGAGTGCTTCGAAATCAGGCATTGAACTTGTGTAGCAGTAGAGCAATAGGCCGACCATCCCGACATTCGTCGAGGATCGGAGCGACCTTTATCATCAACTGCATGTAAAACTGCAGATCCTTGATTCTCAGCTTTGTCAAATGCAGAAAGCAAAGGGATCTCACCTTGTAAAACTTTTAAATCAAATTTATTAAGAGCAGCTCTTGCCTCATCAGCTACTCGCTTCTGCCTAAAATCAACTTTAACCAAAAGAACTGCATGAAGAATATTTAATTCTTTAAGCAAAGATGCTAATTCAACTGTTAGTTCAACTGATCTTGCCTTGGGTGCAGTTGGCAAGATTACCAAATCAGAACCAGCAGCTAAATGCTTAAGTTCCTCTTCATCAGTACTAGCTTGTCCATCAGTAATCACAACATCTGCAAATCGAGTAGCTTTTGCTGCTGCCTCTACTGGAACAATATTGAAAGGTAAATTCCCTCTAGATCCATAAGCAAGGGCAGAGCGATTCCTATCTGCATCAACGACACAAACCTTTTTACCTTTAGAAGACCAAACACTTGCTAAGTGAATTGAAGTACAGGTTTTAGCTACTCCACCTTTCTGACCACAGACAGTGATGAACAAAATGATTAGAAAATCTACGCTCAAATTTGCAATGTCAATTAGGAATGTCAAGTAGATTGGTGCGAATTAAAGACATTAAGAGCATGAGAAGTTTTTAGTGATCATTTAAGAAAGTTATGATCCGGCCAAAATTTAGCTATTCAAGGTTCTTCAAAAAAGTTTTTCACAAAAACATAGTGTTACGAGATCTGTGGAGATGGAATCAAAAAAACTTAAATGCAAACTAGATTTATGAAATAATCTGAGCTCGTAAAAATAACATTATCAATGATCATTAATTTTCTTAAGAAAAAAGTATTGCTGATTAAATATTGGATAAGTTGGTAAATATAAAAAAAAATCAATGGTTTTAATCACTGCAACCGGTTTGTTTGGTATCTCCCCTAGTTCTGAACAGCTAATAATTGTCAATCTTTCTGCAATACTAGTAGCAACAACATTCAATGCTCCTCAAAAGTTTTTGAAGTGGGGAGGTTTAGTTGTTGCTGTAATTACCACAACATGTGGTTTATGGTGTAACCATTAACTAGCAATTAAATAAGTAAATTTTATCAAAAAAGTTAGCTTGTCTCCTATTTAAAATAAGGATAAGTTAATAGTTTATTGGCAGTTAGATAAATCATTTTTAAGTTGTATATAAAACAATTGGACCATCAAAGGGAACAAGCCATATGAAGTAGTTTTAAACTAAAAAAATTCCTTATTTTACATATATAAAAATCAAATTATTTATTGACAAAAATTTAAGTTCTTTACATAATTATTCCAATGCAGTGAGTATCGATCAGTGATTAAAGATTCTTCCAAGTTAAAGAATGGTCAAATTCTAAGGGTCGAAGTCTGCAAAGTTCAAGATCGTCTTCCTAGTAAGCTTTTAAAAGAGCTTTCAAAAAACTCTTTAGGCAAATTAATTGGCTATAAGATGGTAGATGGAAACCAGTTTGGTCTTGTTCTTGAACTTGTTGCTGGTACTAATCAATGGTTTTTCGAAGACGAGTTATCTGAGATTGATAATGAGTCCTTAGAAAAAATATGATGAGTTGTAAAATCGATTATTTATATTCTAATAATTATTTAATTCATTTAGCATCCAAGCTGGTCTATTTTTCT
This sequence comes from Prochlorococcus marinus str. MIT 0919, assembly GCF_027359375.1. Taxonomy (NCBI): domain Bacteria; kingdom Bacillati; phylum Cyanobacteriota; class Cyanophyceae; order Synechococcales; family Prochlorococcaceae; genus Prochlorococcus; species Prochlorococcus marinus. Next base: position 72,524 of record NZ_CP114779.1, on the reverse strand, counting down.
TTTCTTTCTTCCAAAGTATTCCTAAAAGTGCCTCAATAGCAATTTTCCTTCGTGGCAACTCACAAGTTAATGGGGCCTGAACCCTTGAATTAAAGTTCATCGTACAATGGCGCCTATTAAAGTTCTACATCAAAATTCTAAATTATGTAATTGGTAAAAATACGTGAGTGATTATTCTTAAGTTTTTATACCTTCTATTGATAATTTTACTTTTAGCATATCAATTTATTACTTAGATCGTCTAAGCTTCGACATCTCCATCTTGAGACAAATAAAATTCAGAGACATTATTTAGCATTTCAATAACTACTTCATTCGAGCAATTAGTCTTTTCTTGAAGACGCATGCAGGCTTCTTTTACTTTTATAAAGGCATCTTCGCAAATCTCGGTTAATTGATCCTTGGTGTATTCACGCATGAGAAAGCTAAGTTCTTATTAGAAGGATAAGGTTAAACAGGTATCCAATTGAATTAAGGTTATCTCAACAAACAGTTTTTCATATAGCCAAAATCATAATGTGGTATCAATCAGAAGCTTCAATCAGCCAGATTCATGCCCAAATCCCTGGAATAGCTTGAGTTGGTTCCCAAAGCTAAAATTTTCTGTCATCTTCGCGAGGGGAAGATGACAGAAGTTCTTAAATGAATTGATTTCAAACCAAAAAACAGGTTTGTTTCGATAAATAAGTTGCTTGAAACTGATTGCCTGTTAGGTTTAACAATCATCATCAAGAAAATTTGCTTTGACTACTGATAAAGCCCTTCTCAAAGAAGTGACCAAAGAGCTTTGGCACACAGTTAAGAAGCTGCGTCCTGAACTTGATAGAGATCCTAGACTGCAATTAGTGCTTAAAGCACTTATAACCATAGGTGACCTCCCTAATCAAGTTGAGGCCGCAATGATAGTAGGAGTCTGTGCTGAAATGGAAGAAAAAGATTCTACAGAGAATAAAGATGCGAATAAAACAAAGACCTCTGAAGAAAAAGAAAGTCCAGAGGGAAGAAGACTAGTTAGAAGAAGCTCTGCCTCAAAATAAAACAGCTTAGTTAGGGCAGAAACCTACAACAAATCTGTCTATGAGATTTGTTGTATCCATTGAAAGAGCATGAAGTCTATTTTTCAACTTTACAAATAAGACAATAAGACTTTCAAAAAAACGATCGCAAAGTTGCTATGGCAGTATTTACAGTATTGTTATCTTATACAATTTTCTATGGAGTACACTATTAGTGAAGAGTATGCAACAAGTTCAAGGAAAAATGCTCAAAAGCAATACGAAAGAGATCTGGATAAGTTTGCACTTCAATTTCTATCTATAGGACTAACTAAAATCAAATCAAATTTAACAAAGGCAGGTCTAGAGAAAGTTGTTGAGATTGAAGCGCAAATGGCAAGTAAAAGCTTTGAAAAAGATTTTTGTCAGAAATTAGAAGAAATACTCGAGGATTCCTTTTCTGATGCTTTAAATATCTTTGTTATAAAGATATCAAGACTATATGGATTAAAAAGAAACAAAGATCTAATTGATAGTTTTATCAATCCATTCGCAGATGATCCAAAGCTAGACTTTTTTGTATAAACCATATAACAAAGATCTGAAAAGAACATAACGATAATTCTAGTTCATTCTGCAAAGAACCTAAAACTAAGCAGTTAAAGGTCATAAAAAATCTCTATCGATTAATAGAATTTCCTAGGCCGCACTAGCAGGCTTTACTTGATTATCTGATCACCTTTAATTAAAAAGGGATGGCAGTCCGTACCATTAATCCAACTAAATAAGAAGATTTGCCGTGAATGACTAATACGTGAACGGTAACTTTGTAAGCTCGCTGGAATGTAATGCCAAGTTCTGGCTGCTATTCATGAATCTTCTTTCTACCATCACTTTAGGTGGCTTTAACCCAACTGCAGCAGGAGTTGGAGTCGCCTCCATACTTCTATTTGCGATTGTAGGAGTAATTGCAGGTCCTAACCTCGAGAAATTTGATACCGATGGTAAGTAAAAGCTAGTTATCTCGCCAACTGCTAACCATTAAGTTAAAAGCAGCTATTTAAGTTGGGTCTTGAAATTTTTCAAGACCTAGCTTTTGTTGAGAAAAAACTGATGCCTCTAATCACTTAATGCTTAATGCACATTGAAAAATGGTTTTAAATTAGCTCATCCTTGGCTTTCTAACTAAATCCCGCCAAAGACACGCCATAAAGTATAAAAATACTCCAACTGAAACAGAGAAAAGTAATACTGCAAACCTCATATCAGGCCTATAGATCCAGCTGTAAAACCAACTACACAGAAAAATGCAAACTCGACTAATTCTCGAAAAGGAGAGTTTAAAGCAACAGCAATGCGTTGAGCCATTTGAACCTTGTACTCGCAGGAATACCAGAGAAGCTAGTGAGATTTCTCATTAAGCGCGTAATAAAAAGAGAAGCTCCATTCTTTCTTAAGTTTCTTCTTGAAAATTAAGCTTGTATAGCTACCTAAAACAAGCATCGCCAATTATCCGAATCTTATCCATGCTCCCTTGATTTTTCTGTTTTAACAAATACTGAGGCGAAACAGCTAAAAGAGCTCTTATATCAGTACTGTCTTCTTGTGATTTAGCAACGATCTCTTTAGCACAACTCCAGTTCTCTTCTAGGAGAATGCCTGGCCAAGCGACCCAAAGCCCACCTAAAACGCCAAGTAGTATAAAAAAAAGATTCCTAATCATCTTAAAATTCTAGTTAATCAGATTTAAGCATCAATACTGTCTCTATCAACACCAATGCAAATAGAAGCTTGATCATTAAAAATTTAAGTCAACATGGCAACCTATCAAATGAGAGCATGATATCCCAACTTAAATTAGTCTATTACTTAATACTATCTCAATCAATATTTAAATAATATTGATTCAGTTTGAGCATGATATCAAGTAAAGATGGGTTGAAGTGTCAAATTATGATGCATACAAAAATCACAGGAAGCTAAGTATATAAGCCAAGCAATTAATTTAAAAACTATGCAAGGTGCTGATAAGTTTCGTTAAGTATTGTTTATGAGCACAGGCGGTTTTGCATTTATAAAAATTGATTTGCTAAAAGAACAGAATGGTATTACTTTCTATGATAAAAATAAGAGTCTGTTATTTTTTCCTGTAAGAAATATCTTTCAATTCATTCAAAATCATATAAATAACACCAATAAGTTATCAAATTTGATGAGCCTAAATTTAGCTAAGACGAAAAATTTTTAAAGAAAAATTTGTACAGTTATCGTAAAGATAATCTAACGAAATTTAATCCTGACTTTAACCAATCTTCTTATTTGTTTTATAGGTATAATTCTTTTCATCTGCTCCTCAATTTGTTGGTCCACCAGCCTTCTTAAAGTTTGAAAAAGGGATATCAGCGCTACTACACAAATAAAAAGGGTGAAAAATAATAAATTAGTCATAATTCTAATGATTAATAGTTCTATTTATATAGGTTATAAAAAGGCGTTAAGCATATATAAAAATTAATAGTGTATAAAACAAATTCAAAGGCGATCTAAAAAAAGAACGCTTTACCTTTAAGCTCTAGCAAAATAAATCCCATCATCCTTCTAGGATAAAAACCTAGTCTCTTCCATGAACCGTTCTTAAATCACCTTGAAAAGAATATTGCTCTGAATTACTACCTAGGTTTTGGACTAGCTTGGAAGACGTAAACTTTCCAAGCCTAGTAATAGTTCTAGGACGAGTTTTAGTTGCGACAGGCATGGCAATCAAAAGATATACATACCTAATCTTAAGTGAATTTACAAAAGATAAGTAGTCTCTTAGAAAAAAGTCAATATCAAATTTTTCTAACAAGCAAGTAAGGCTTTACTGAGAAAACAATCGAAGTAAAAAGAAGAAGAATCACTCAATACAAAAAAAAGAGAATATCTTCTAAAATCTTGTCAGGGATGAAAAGGGTATAAGAGCTTTAACAAAATTCTTGCAGAACATAGCTATAGAGATAAAAATGGCCTATAAACATCAAGCAATGAAGGAACCCATCTAGAATGAACAAAATAAATTGTCCAGAATGCGGGGAGTCTTTCAGCGTAGATGAGGGTGCCTACTCAAAGATTCTCAAGCAAATAAGAGATAAGGAGTTTGACAGTGAGGTAAATGAAAGACTTTTACTAGCGGAAAAAGACAAGGCCAAGTCCATTGAGCTAGTAAAAAAAACAACTCAAATGGAAATGCATGAATCTCTAATAGCAAAAGACATAGAAATACAAGCCTTGGGAACCAAGCTTGCTTCTGCAGAAATTGCAAAAAACTTAGCCCTACACGAAGTCAAGCGCTCTTCAGAAATAGAGTGTAGTCAACTACAAAATAAATTAGAGCGAATTGAAGAAAGCAATAAAATCACGCAAAAGCTTGCTATTACAGAAGCAGTAAATGAAATGCACAAAGAACAAAGTAATCTCAAGAGTCAACTAGAAAAAATTTCACTCGAGAGGCAACTAGCTGAAAAATCACTTAAAGAGAAATACGAAATTCAAATCAAAGATCGTGATGATGCAATTGACAGGTTGCGAGACATGAAGCTAAGACTGTCAACTAAAATGATTGGAGAGTCTCTAGAGCAACATTGTGAAATAGAGTTCAATAGGATTCGTGCAACTGCGTTCCCAAAAGCTTACTTTGAGAAAGATAATGATATAAGTAGTGGCAGTAAAGGTGATTATATTTTTCGTGAATTCAATGAAGGAGGTGTTGAAATAGTTTCAATTATGTTCGAAATGAAAAATGAAAGTGATATGACAGCCAACAAGAAAAAAAATGAGGATTTTCTAAAAGAATTAAACAAAGATCGCATTCAAAAAAATTGCGAATATGCGGTTTTAGTTTCTCAACTTGAGCCCGATAATGATTTCTACAATTCGGGTATTACTGATTTATCACACAGATATCCAAAGATGTTTGCAGTTAGGCCACAATGCTTCATTCCAATCATTACCCTTTTGCGCAATGCTGCAATGAAGTCTCTTGAATATAAGTCAGAACTCATGCTGGTAAAGGCACAGAATATAGATATAACTGATTTTGAAAATAACTTAGACGTTTTTAAAAATGCATTTGGAAAGAACTACAACCTTGCATCTAGGCGATTCCAGAGTGCCATAGAAGAAATTGACAAATCAATAGAGCATTTACAAAAAACCAAAGATTCACTTCTTGGCGCTGATAGGAATTTACGATTAGCCAATGACAAAGCTCAAGATATAAGTGTTAAGAAGTTAACTAAAAATAACCCTACTATGGCTAGAAAGTTTAGTAACCTAAAAAATCAAAATGCAGCCTGATAGTATTTTTGTTGAGTTAATACTTTCTAGCATTAAAGTATTTAATTGCAAACTATAAAGATATTTAAACATTAACTATTTTCACTAAATCAATTTTTAAACCATATTGCTAACCCCCCTCCCCTGCCTCTTGCCGTAAGCAACTTTCCATTACTTGCTAATTTTATTAAAGCAAAAAAAGGCCTATTTTTTTCATCTGGTATATCAAGTAAACGGCTGAAAATAGTTTTTTCACCTAATTTAAGCTCTATTCTTTGAAAGAAGAATAGCAGCAATGGCTGCTTCCCCTTTAATTCTCCAGCTCCTACAAAGTTTATATATAAACTACCAAAATTAATTGAATTACATAAGTTAAATTTAGATTCACAAGTTTCGTTCACCTGTCTCTCCAAGTGAAGCGATGCCGAAAATAACCTAAGTAAATTACTTGATAAGACATCCATATTTTCATCTCCCTGCTTCCAGACATTTATAAACTTCCAATTTCCTATCAATGAATCAAAAGTAATCCCAGTACCATCTTTCTTTGCACAAATCTCCATATCAATAAGCTCAGAGAAGGTTGGCATAGCTGGTAAAAGATTCTCCATACCTTTATCTAAAAGAACATTTTTTTTCTTTTGCAAATTTGTGAGTAAAAACCATAAAACCAACCCTATTAAAATAAAAACAAAATCAATAGCTATAAATCTCAGAAAAGTCATTGCTTAATGAAAGCTTAAATTGGTGAAAAAGTTTTACAAGAAGAATCAAATTTTAAATTGATTTTTTGTATCAAGCTGAACATCAGCCTTGCAAGCATAGCTCTAAGATATTTTTGTAGCAAAAGCTACTAAAACGTTCAACTCTCATACGAGAGCCGCAGTTCGACTCAAGCCATGGAACGGGGACTTGAGCTTATTTCGGAGACTCATTATGTCTTTAACTTATAGAGGTCAAAAGTACATTCAGCACAAAGCTGCGGTATCAAAGGAGCATGTAACTCTCACCTATCGTGGCAAGCAATACCAAAGCTAATTAATCCTCTATCTTTTTAAAAGCTCTTCTTAGAAGAGCTTTTTTTATGTTTTATTATGGTTTTTCAACATATAGAGTCTGAATTCACTACTACATAGGAAGTTTATTAATTTAGTCATGACAAAGGATAAACACATTATTTATTTGAGGAAAATGTATTTAAAGCTTAATATCTATATCTGTTAGATATAGATCATCCTGACTTGATAGATTAAATTTCAAGTATCCCCAAGATCGATATTATTTTCATAGAAACTAGTTTGGTACTTAAGTGCTATCAATGGAAGTAATCTTTTTGATTTTGCCGATTGATGCAAGATTCCCTAGTACTAATGATTTCATTTATATGTATCTTGGAGACAAGTTTAATTTCATGGCAGCATGGACACTAACGGATTTCTAGTCAGTTCTGACCTTTTTGGATTTGTAGCGGCTGCGTTGACAACTTTTGCTTTTTTCCCTCAGGTCGTGAAGACATGGAAAAGTAGAAAGACAGATGGGCTCTCCATAGTCATGTTAATAATGTTTATAACAGGTCTTATATTCTGGATCATCTATGCAATTCAAACCAAATCAATACCAGTTTTAATAGCAAACATTATCACCTTAATCTTTAATCTGACTATTCTCATACTAAAGCTGATCTATTAAAAGAACCTTGCAGTTCGTATAAACCGGCACACGTTTTTTCTAGAAATCATTTAAGTTCTTTCAAACAGTTGTACAAAAAATGGGAGAACTTCAATCTGCCGTAGAAAGTTTTCCAATATGGAAAGCCTTCGTTTGGTGTTTTTATCCAATGGCAGCTCTAATTTTACTAGAACTTATAGCAAGGGGTTTTGACGACGACGATGACCAGGGTGGTGGGATGATGATACCTGCCTATCAAGGTTTAAAATAATCTATCTCTTATTCAACTTGGCTTGTGGGCACGATTTCCATCAGGCAGAGAAATGAGCAAGCAATCCAAATGTTCTCTATCTGTAAAAGCATTGTAAATACTGTAATATCAACTTCCAATTAACTAGCCGCAGAAGAATCTCGAATTATCAATAGCAACAAATACATTAAACTTTATTTGCTGAGCAATAAGAATGACTGAATTCACAAGCGAGCAAATGATGGCAGCCATAGCACAAGAAGGAATTGTCAAAGAGTCTTATAAAAAGATCCAAGAGGCTTGCCAAACTTTGCAAAAAGAAACCAACTGCCCTGATGAAGACATAGATGAATTATTAAGGTTTCTTATAGGTCGTTGGCAGTAACAGGTTTTTCAGAAAAAAGCACTAGCTTCTAAAAAATTCTTCGCTATAAACGGTATGAACTGCAAGCTATTGATGTCCTCATTTGGCCGTCTATCCAGATCAGAGATAAATCATGGAAGAGCTGCCATGATTTTGATAGCAGTACTTATTATTTGCAAGAGTCTTGCTTAATTTTTACTAGCTTTTCACTACTAATTTTTCTTAAAGACTATTTACAGTATTAATACCTTAAAACCTATCCCAGGGTAGTTAATTAAGATGGTCTAGTCCAAACCTTCTTTTTCGTTGATTTTTTTGGACTTCTTAAAATAAAAAACATAAACAAAGGGGCAATGCCAACTAAAGGAATGAGGAGATTCATTGCATAGTTATGTTCCATTGTAAAAATGCACTTTTACTCTTTCTAGCAATTAGACGCAAATTAGAAAACAGTAATTGATCCTAGTAATACAGTCTTGTAAAATTTTATTTAAAAAAGGGACGTCCTGATCAAGTAAGAGCTGAAGACTAATCAACTTGCAAAGGAAGAATCAATGTATTAAGCAACATTTTGATTGATTTCTTAGTACGCTACGTTCTCTGGTATGGCCTAATCAAAATTTTCAACAAATGAGAGGATCTATTCAAAATACATCCATAGGAATCATTGTCTTGGGCATAGGCTGGATTGCTATCGAATTAATACCAATTTCTCGTCAAGCATCTCACTGGAACAAATGTTTTAAAACGCACAAACAATGGCTTGAGTCCATAGCTAGCCTGCCAGTCAAAGGTGAACAAGGAATTAATGCAATGTCAGTGGCAATGTGTAATGGAGCCGTCTATGAACCAAAATTTTCGCCAAAAAATAATTGAACCTTTTTTATTAAATTTGTACTAATAATCTAGTAGTATTTTTCAGATCTTCTTAAGGCTCTTATAGACCCTTTATAGTCTCCAGAGTTATATTTTTCTTCGCTTACTTGCTCAAGCTTAAATACAAGTTCTTCTCTTTTAGTGAAATCTAATTTCCCCTTGTAATCATCTATTAAATCATACTTAATTTTATCACCTTTAGACAGCCTAATTAATTTTTTAAATTGACCTTCTGCACCTTTTATATTTAAACATAAAGATATCAATTCTCTTGCCTTTCTTTTATCTTCAATAGCTCCTCTAAAATCTCTAAGTTTATACTTCAACTCACTGAGATGGACTAAGTGTTCAACTGAACTCCAAATTTGTTTCGGTATTTGATTAGACAAAGAATTAACTCCTGAAAAAAGAAAAGAAAGTAACCTAAACAAAATTGAGAAAAAGAAATCTGTAGTCAAAAGTTTATTGGTTGAAGAGAGATGATCTAAAGCAATTCACAAGTAAAAAACGAGCTGTTGGGTGAAGAGCTAATAATCTTCCTCACTATGAGAATCAGAAACTTTATCAAGCTCATTAGTAAAATGAGACAGATTGCATTTTATAGAACCATCATCTGCAGCAATTCCATATCCTACTGCGACGCACAATTGATCTCCATCCCCATGAAACTTATGTCCATTTTTTTTGATATAAGAAGCAAGCTCCTCTCCCTGAAGCCTTTTATGTTCATTTAGCATATTTAATTAAGTCCCTAACACCACTTTGACAAGAAAAAATACCTTTGGGAAACAAAAGCACTGCTTTTTATAAAAAAACTATAATTGGAATGAAAATACCGATATAAATATCCTTTTTAATCTGTCATGCAAATCAACTAGTCAGTCTGGAAATCAATTCTTTAATGCTTAATAGCTCATGTAGCTCTAAAATAATTTCTATTCGGGGCGTGGCGCAGTTTGGTAGCGCGGGTGCTTTGGGAGCACTAGGTCGCAGGTTCGAATCCTGTCGCCCCGACTAGGATTTCAGGGAATAGTAAAAACAGTTGTGCTAAAGGAGTGCTAAAAGCTTCTTGGGTATGACTGCTTTTTTATGAGGGGCCGATATTGGTTAGCACTAATTTCGACAGGAGTCTCGTGACATTAGTTTTATTTGCCTTTCTGGAAAGACAACAGCTAGTGAATAATCCCCGCGATCGTTTTGCCTGCTAGAACCACAAACAAACCTTCGGCAAATAGCAACCAAGCAATCGTGGAGTTGTTTAGACCCAACCTTCTATAGCGATCAATGGTCGAGTCATGTACTTGTCGGATGGTTGCAAGCATTACTTATTCAGTTGAGAGCGAAGAACTAATTGTCGCTTGAGTTTCACATTCTCATCCTTTAGTTCTTCCATCTCCTTCTGATATTTGTCGATCAAATCCAGCGTCCATTTCCAGTTCTTTTCAGTGCAATGCTTTCTGGCAATATTCCAATCAATAGTCATAGGAACCTCAACGATGAATGATTAGTCGCTCAATGATCAGAGTGAGGAATACTCCTTTAAAAAAAACAAACCAAAGCAATCCATAATCAGACAGACCAAGTTTCTCTTGATACCAAGCAATAAATTTCTTGTGCTGTTCAATCAATTGCATAGGTTGCTACCAGTCTGGATAGGAGAAGTCCTTTTCAGTAAGGACATAAAACTCTCCTTTTGCAAGTCGATGCTCCCATTCCAGAAATGAACTTTGGTAATTAGATGTAGGAGGTTCTCTATAACCTTTCATCTTTTTCCAACGTGTATACAGAGCGCTAAGAAACCAACTATCAGTTAATGACTTTGGACCATCCTTCAAAAACTTGTCTTCTTTTTGATTGAACTTTGCAGAGTCCAATAATTCTTCTCTCCAATTGATGTCACTCATTGTTTTGCCTCTTCTTCAATCGCTTGTATTCCTCATGGAGAGAACCAAGTTTCATTGCATCCATCAAACCTCTAGGCCCATCCATTAATAGTTTTATGTCTTTAGGTTTATGTGCTTTCATCTCTAAAAATTCTTGTTGCCATGAATTGTCTTGCCAATCAGTACTCATTTTGTTTTTTAGCAAAGATTGAGAAGGGACCTGCAATCTAATTCCAATACGCGTGAAGGGAAACTGCATCCATCCCCTCACTATTCCAGTACTACTTCTGATATAGATGCTGTAAATTCTGCGTAGGTATAAAATATTTTGCTTTTTATACCCCTATTTCTTCCAGTAATAGTCCCACTCTCCTTGAAGTTCAGTACTTGATAGTGAGTTATAGAAACCTCTCCACTTCTTTTCTGAGTTGAGGTCAGTCGCAACTAAGGACACCAACAGATCTATTGCTTGTTCTTGGTTAAAGGATTTGCCGTCATCAGATTTGAATATCACTTTTATCTATTGTTCAATACTAAAATTTACAATTTTCTAACGGGATCGACTGCATTCCTAGATTACCTAGGTAGTCAGACGGTCTGAATGAAATTCAGGAATACTGCGATTGCCTTAGGGATTGGTGCTGCTGCTGCTGCTGCTGGTCTTTCTTTGTTGAAAGTAGATAAACCAGTCATTATTGGATCGACTGTTGTTTTTTTTGCGGGAGGTTTGATGATTGCTGGAAGAGATGAAAAGGGACTGAATGCTCACCCCGAAAATCAAAGTCAAGACTCTAATAAAGAGAAGGAAAAAGAATTAGTTATGAATGCTATGGAAAAGTTGAAGGTTGGAGATCAAAACGGGGCACTTGATGAACTAAATCAAGCAATAGAAGTTAATGAGACATCCCTAAATGATCCTCAGAGTTCAGCATTGTTTAACATAAGGGGTGGATGTCAAATGAACTTAGGAAACCTTTTAGAAGCAACTAATGATTTCAATAAAGCAATAGACATTAATTCAAATAATGCTAGTGCATATTTTAATCGTGGTGCTTGCAATTATAAGAATAATGATCTACAAGGTGCAATTAATGATTTCAATAAATCGATAGAGATAAACCCTAATAATGCAAAAGCATATTTTAATCTTGGTAATTTATACTTGGATTCTGAAGGTGAAGAAGAAGCGATTCCTTTTTATACAAATTCAATAGAGGTTGACCCAAGCAACAGTGATGCTTACTTTAATAGAGGTCTAGCATACGAGGGAAATTATGACTTTGAAGAAGCAGTAGTCGATTTCAAAAAAGTTATCGAAATTGATCCAAAGCGTGCTGATGCATATTATAAATTAGGAGATATTCTTTACAGTGAAATATCTAACTCTGAAGCAGAATCAATCAAATATTTAGACAAAGCAATTGAATTAGATCAGACAAATGCTTATGCTTACTTTACTCGATCTAAAGCGAGAAACTACTTAAAAGACTATGAAGGAGCACTATCTGATGCACTTAAAGCATATAAAATTGATCCTAAATTAGATGATTTAGATACAGATATTGCATCATATTATAATGATCTAGGTAGACATGAGGATGCAATTAAGTGGATAGATGATGAAATAGCAGCAAATCGACTAACCAACATTGTTATTAACAATGTTGCATCTGGAGATGAGTATATAGATGCATCTTTTTATTTTGAGAGAGGTCGTGCACAAAAAGCATTAGGAGACCTCAAAGGTGCCTGTGAAGATTGGAAAAAAGCAGCAGATTTAGGTGATGAGGGTGCGGCGGAATTATTGAAGGAACATGCTGACTAATGATGGAAGAAGAAAGTCAACGTTTAATCGAAGAGTATTACGAGAATGGCAACAAAAAATTTAATTGCAATGATTACTCTGGATCACTTTTAGAATTCAATAAAGTAATTGAGCTGAACCCAAAAGATTACATTGCTTATTTCAATCGTAGTAATGCTAAGGGAAAGTTAGGTGACTATCAAGGTGCATTAGATGATTTAACAAAGGCAATAGAAATTAATCCAAAATATGCTCTTGCTTATTACAATCGCAGCAATGTTAAGACTCAGTTAGGAGATTTAAATGGTGCTATAGATGATTATACGAGAACTATGTTGGGTGGTACAGATGATTATACGAAGGCTATAGCCGTTGATTTAGACCTTATTATTGGGTCGTTTTTGAACCGTGGACTCTGCAAGTTTGACTTAGAGCAATATGCAGATGCTATTGATGATTACACTCAATCAATTAGGCTTGATCCACTTTTAGAAATTGCTTTCATTTATCGAGCGAATGCAAAAGTTCAACTAAATGATTTTAGAGGAGCAATCGAGGACTACTCGAAGGCAATTGAGATTAACTCTAACAATTATGATGCATTCAATAATCGGGGATACATTAAATTTACGCTTAATCAACTTCCAGATGCACTATCTGACTACACCAAAGCAATAGAAATTGACCCCCTAAAGGTACTTGCATATAATAATCGAGCTAATTTAAAGTTGTCTTCCGGAGACATCAAAGGTGCCTGTGAAGATTGGAAGAAAGCAGCAGAATTAGGTGATGAAGATACGGCTGAATTATTGAAGCAGCATTGTGAATGAATTGTTCCTAGCCTTTGTAATACCTGTTTTAATACTTGGGTTCGTCTATATCCTAATTATTGACAACAAAGGTCTGCCGTTATGGATGGAGAAGTTATCGGACAACAGTGGAACTATATGGACCTACGGAGTGATTGCAATTACTGTTCTATCAATTTTGAAGTTTTGGAGTGGTAATTAAATGACTTTGAGCTCGCATAGGCAACACAAGATTTATATAGCAGCGACTATGGGATATGGTCTTGGCTCAGAAGATCCTGAAGAAGTTGCTTATTACGAAAAGATCAAAGAAGAGATGAAAAAAGATAGAGAAATGGGAAACATGGGGATAACAAGAAGCGATTAATAAATGATTGACCTCAAAAGAAACGGCAAAAAAGAACCTGTAAAAGCAACTGGAGTCCGTAGTAGAGAATCGTCTTCTTATAAACCTAATCAAACAGCAGATTTCAAGATCAGTAGAGGTCGTTTCTCAAACTTCCTGACTTGTAAAAGATGCTTTTATCTAGATCGAGTCATGGGTCTTGATCCGCCTGGAACACCCGGTTGGACTCTCAATGAAACCACTGACCTTCTACTTAAAAAAGAATTTGATGAGTGCCGAGAAACTCAGACACCACATCGTTTATTTGCTGCTAATGGGTTAGGACATGTAGTTCCTTTTGATCATCCAGAAATGGATAACTGGAGAAATTCTCTTCATCGTGGATTGATGCTTAGACACAAAGACACCAGCATTATTTTGACGGGAGGAGTCGACGATATATGGCAGGACACCAGAACCAAGCAGTTAATCGTGGTGGACTACAAATCTCAAGCAAAGAATGGTGTTGTTGATAAGCAAGACTATTTAGATGATCCATATCACGATGGATACAAGATTCAAATGGATTTCTATGCCTATCTGCTTTCAGGTATGGGGTTTGATGTCCATCCAACGTCTTACTTCTTGGTCTGCAATGCCAAAAGAGATGACGATGGCTTCCATAAGACGATGAACTTTGACGAATACCTCGTTCCCTATAACTGGAATAGCTATTGGATCGAAGAAGAAGTTGATGAGATGGTTGCTCTTATGAATCAGCATCAAATCCCTGAACCGAATGAGTGTTGTAAAAACTGTGCTTATTCAGAACAGTATGCAAAAGCAGTTCATCAAGCTGACAGTAAGCAAAGGGAGAATGTCCAAGGCTCATTCTTTTCTTGATTCAAGAAGTAACAGTAAATATTATGAACTTGTTGCATGGGTCCTTTTATATCAATCTTTTGAGGGTATATTCGCACCTCAAATTTCAGCTAGCCACAGCTTTTTAAAGCATGGACAAGTTGACGGCAATTAAATATTTTACCGACAATTAACGAGTGTTTAAAGGGTTTTAACAGAAATAAGTACAGACACTTTTTTAAAACCAAAACCATTCCATCATGAAACTTTGTTCTATAGGCGAAACCGCCAAACAGTTGGGCTACAAGTCGAGATCACAAATTTATCGGATGATTTCTGATGGTTGGCTCGATGACTATTTAAAGGAGGTCAATGGGCGTAAATATTTGGAATTAGAACCTCGCGGCAAGGCTCCATTAAAGGAACACATGGCAGGGATTACACAATGGCGACCTACTGGAGTACTTCACAAGCAACTGTAAAGGTAACTTTGATTGAATCTACTTAACAAATTCATTAAATCCCTTTGTATGACTCTATTTCTGCTTGTGTCCCTACTTTAGAAAGCCTACGCTAAACAATTTGTCTGCCTTTCGGATAACCCACTGTTATAAAGCCCAGAAGAACCTAGACTTAGTAGGTCGACAGCGAAGGGCATGAGTCCTCCATCGACAAAAGCATTTTTTTTAATCTAATGAACATCACTAAAGCGTCCAGTAAGGACGAGGTGATTACTTCTGCTTGCGAGTTGGTCGATTTCTCATTCCTCGTCATCGTAGTCTTCTTCTTCTTCTTCTTCTTGTTTATATATGAAAGGCAGATGTCTTTGCGCAGCCCATTCAATATAAAACCAGACAACATCATTCTTATACTTGTTTAGATTGCCTTTGCTTTCCTCAAACAAATCGGTAAGGATACACTCATCCCAGTGATTAATAATATAGCTAACAATTTCATCTTCATGTTTATCAAAGAATGGAACAGTTTCAGCCTCAGTTTGATGACAATGTGCTGCTCCTCCAATGCATCTACTCCCGCACCAAATATTTTCTAGATCCTCTTCTTCATAGTCGAGGTAAAGTTCCCATAATGCAGAGTTGGGCTTAGCTTCATTGTAAATTTTCTCTGAAATCAATTCAATATATGTCGATACAAAATCAGTTTTGGCAAACACATTGAGATCAATTCCTTCCTTAAGCATATTGCTATTATCCATAACATATCTAACAATTTCATCTTCATGTTTATCGAAGAAATTAACGGTTTCGGTATAGATACTCTGCTGGGTATTTTCGACATACCAGTCAGTTATCTTTAAATTTAACCTATATACACCGGTCAACACATAATACCTTAAAGTATCAATATCACATGCATTCTTAATTGAATCGAAAGCAGTATCAGCTTCAGTCCATAGCCATAGTTCTTTTCCATCTTTATCTTTTAACAGAAAGTCATTCTTTACTTTTTTCATAATTCCAATAGCCCTCCTCTCTTATCCCCTTTATAGCTGACCTAGCTCAGGTCTTCATGCAGGGTCTTCAATGCTTTTACAAGAAGCTTCAAGACTAGCTCCATGAGGATATTTAAATCTCAACTTCAAAGTAGATCTATTGATTGTTGTCTCTCCGCCTAAATCCATAGAGACTCCATGGCCAGAAATGATGATATTAGTATCTGTAATTTCAACCTTGTCTGGTCCATATTTGACTGGCTTAGAGAAAGAATCTAATTGGCTATAAAAATCAACTGTATTCGCCTCAATATTGATGGCGTATTTTGTAATCCATTTTTCTCCATTGTCTTGAAGAGTCCTAGAGCACTCCAGATAGACAAGATCCTTTTCAGATTGATTACTCTTACACCCCACTATTGAGAGTGCCAGCGCAGCGAGTAGGGGAAGTAGTAAGCGTTTCATATCTGAATTATGCAGCCTTAGCAGTTTTATTTCTTTTGGCGTAAAGATCAGCAGTTCCATCAGGAACAAAGCGGGCATAACTTTCTAAGTGAACTTCAATCGTGTGCCCCATCGCAGCGGCAATATTAGAAACAGGGAAACCAGCAGCATGAGATTGTTTTGCATACCGATGGCGGAATGTGTAGGGGACTAAAACCTCTCCTATATGTTCCGCTTCTTTTTGGAGTGCTTTCCAAACAGCTTTACCTCTTAAGCGTGTACGAAGTGCTTCAGATCCTTTACCTTCTTGTCCTAAAGGTGGGAGTGATTCACCAGCTTTTAATCGCTTCTCTAACTTCCAATCAATAATCTCTCCATCCATATTGGTAAGCAGTAAAGGATGCAATCTGCGAGGTTCAGTTTTATCTCCTTTTGTTCCACCTTTTGATTTTTGATAGATCGACCAAAGTTCATTGCCTTTGAACCTTAAAAATCTCAATTCTTCAGGACGTAATCCATAAACGCTTAAAAGTTGTAGGCCGAATCTCCACTTCTCATCGGTTTCAGATTCAATTAATCGAAGTATCTGAACATCACTTAAAGCAAACCCTATTCTTTTAGGCTTCCTGATTTCTGGAACTGTTGCAGGCGGTGCATAAGCGGCTGGAAGCTTTCCACGTAAAACAGCCCAATCAAGAAAGTTCCTAAGACTACGGCGAGCAATTTGTCTTCCTCGTGTTCCTTGCTCCCATTGCTCTAAAGATTTGAGCATTAATGATTCACCATCAATCGGTTTACCTTTAGCCCGCTGCATTAATACGCCAGCTTTCGTAAGAACGGGTATATAACTTTTCTTCCACGTCAATTCCCCAGCATTAGGAACAAACTTTCTGAAGTCTGTAATTAGCTCATCCCATTTCAATTCATGCTTTGAATCTGATGCACTTGTAACTTCACAGGCTTGAGCAAGTGTCTTTTTCCCTTTGGCTAAAGAATATCTTTTGTAAATTTGCTGAATATAAGGAAGTGCTTTGGCTGCTCCTGATTTAGTCCAATCAAAAGGAAGGATTCTTGTTGAAACTTTTCCATCGACTTTCACTTGAAGGCGCATTTTGCCCTTGTAGTTAGTAACGAACCATTGATCGCCATCTGCAATAGAAGCTTTTAATAAATCCCTAAAGTTCCCTACCCAAGGATCAGTTTCAGTCTTAATAGGCATCTGGATTCTCCTTTTTATGTTGTCTTGCTTTGGAATGGCAACTATCTGGTGACCAACGATTTCTGATTTCTTCTAGGAAGTCATAGATAAATTCATCGGGACAATCCAGCGCTTTCTGCAATTCGTTCAGTTCATCGGTAATAAATTCATTGACGCTAGAGATCACTCCTGTCTGTTGCTCTTGGGTTGGTTTCCACTTATCTGGCATCACCTAGTGCTTGGGGGTCAATAGGTATCATTGTGCTAAAGGCGTGCTAAAGAAGCAACTTATTGTGATCTTTTCTGAACAAGAGTGGATTTTAATTTTAGCTGAGAACTGGCTTTGTAGCTTATAACTCTAGTAATGGCGGTAAGTACACCTAGTGTTTTGGGAGCACTAGGTCGCAGGTTCGAATCCTGTCGCCCCGACTAGGATCTGAGGGAATAGCCCTACACAGGGTCACGCAAAATTCACGCAAAAGGTAAGGAGGATCACCGAATTTAAAGGGATTTAACGGACTTATGGAAACAATCTTCCCAATGCTTTTGTTAGTTGGTTCAACCATTTACTTGGTTTGGATGTTCCAAAGGTTTTTTAAGAAGAAGGATTCCTAGCTGCATGAAGTGTTGAGCTGGATCATCTAAAAAGAAATAAAACTGCTAAGGCTGCATAATTCAGATATGAAACAGAAACTCTTATTACTGGTTGCCCTAACTGCTGGTCTGGCTTTACCTGTTCAAGCTGAAGTAAGTAAGAAGGTTCACAAGATGTGTCTACAAGCAAAGGATTATCAAGGTTGTGTCAATGCAAATGTTGGGAGATCCAACTCTGTAGAGGTTTTCAACAATCCAGGGACAGCTAGCTCTAGAGGCAATTCCTGTCCTTATGGTTATGCGTTTATCGGACAAGGATATTGCGCTGAGGTTATTTGCAAAATGGGAGGGCGGAATAATCCTTTACTTGCTGGAAAAAAATGGAAATGTACCCCGAAGCCTGGAGAAACAAGGGCTAATTTAGAACCAGGTCCAAAGGTTCGTGCTGGAAATAATAATCAATGTCCGAATGGGGATCCTCAAATAGGATGGTCGAGTACTTGTGAAGCTCCTTATAAAGAACCCCCTAAAGCTGAAAGAATAGAAGGTCGACGTAATTACACTTCAGGTTATTGATTCAGTGAAGGGTCCTTTCTGTATGACTTGCTCAATAAACTAAAATCATGCCTATCAATAAACCTATTCCTGACTCTGTTATTAGCTTTTGGAAAAAGTTCTTTAAAGACCTTAAGGCGAGATTTAAAAAATCAGGTTAAAGCTGCATGAAGAGTTCAGATAGATTCGCTAGAAGGTGATACGAGAAAAAGACTAATGAATGAAAAATCAGACGAAGAAAAGCGAGAACAGAGAATTAAGCAGTTATTACGTCAAGTAGAAGAGGACATAAAAGAAACGCAAGCCAAATTATTAGACCCCCAATGCTCTCCTGAATCTAAGGAGAAGTTAAAAGAGAGTCTAAAAGTTTTTGAAGATGCGAAGAAGTTGTTTAAAACTGGACGTTGGTATCCTGGTGCACCTGGACAACATTGGAAGATTAAAAATGGCAAATGGATTCACTTTGATGCTATTTCACCTCTGGAAGAACCCTCTTCTTTTTAATAGTAAAAAAAATCAAGTTACTAGTAACCCTGAAGTCTTTTCAATGCACCAGATTGTTCCTCTATGCAGAATTCAACCATTGAATAATCATCTCCCCACTCATTCAAACAATTATTTTTTATGTTGTTACCTGGACTTCTATAGACATTGTTTCGAGCTTTGGTCTGTTCTTCTATGCAGAATTCAACCATTGAATAATCATCTCCCCACTCTTTAAAACAATTTGATCGAATATCAGCATTAATTGACTCAGGACAAATGAGAGATATAAAGCCAAGCAATAGTGGACCTAAAAAAAACTTTTTCATAAAAAATAACTCTTACTATATAAGCTATCTTTACTAGCTTAATCGATGTATTCCCTGCAAAATAGATCGATCAAAGAAAAAGAGCAGAAGGACCTCTTGTCGCTTAAAAATAATATTCATAATTTGTCGAAAGAAGTCTTGCCAACATCGAAAGGTCACGGCAAGATTGGGAACCAACTCACAAATTGGCACGTCTGACAACTGTGTCCTGATGGGAAGCGAAATACCAGTTCCTTGGTCAAAAACAGAAGACCAGAGATTCATTGAATTGAATTGATTTTTCGCTAAATACGACTCCTCACAATTGAATCCAATGGAAGTTCTATCTCGCATAAGAGCTTTACCTCTTAATGCGGTTAAAATTATTCGGCGCACACCTCCTCTTGTTTTTGCCACGACAGTTTTATCAGTTGGCGGACTTATTGGATTTATAAGCGCATCAAAAATCTTGGTAGATGGACTCAAGCCTCCTGTGAATTACATCACTGTAACGGGAGCGAGTACAGAACCGATAGAAAGTGACATCGCAAAGTGGGACATCAAAATACAGGCAGAAGGGAAATCACAAGTGAACTCCTATAAAAAGCATCAGGAATCCATAAGAAAAACTATCGAGTTTCTTAATCGCAATGGGGTTCGAACGAATGACTCTCAATCTGTAGCCTTACTACCTGCTTCGACATCCGTGGTGAAAACCAAAAATTCAAAAACAGGTGAAATTATTTCCACAAAATGGATCACTACTCAATGGATAGAAATTGAAAGTAATGATGTTTTTAATATTGATAAGACATATCGAAAAATCAGTGCACTTCTTGGCCAGGGAGTCCTTGTAAAGCCTAGTCGGCCAAAGTTCACATATACAAAGCTTGCAGCAAAACGAGTCGACATGCTTTCTAAGGCAACTAAAGATGCACGAACGCGAGCAGAGGCAATTGTCCGGCAAGCAGGTTCAAGTCTTGGCACTGTGAAGAAAGTTGATACTGGTGTTTTTCAAATAACAGTCCCCAACTCAACCAAGGTCAGCAGCTGGGGTTCTTATGACACAACAACGATCAGAAAAGATATTACGGCCGTAATGGGAGTCACTTTCATTGTCGAATAAAACTTATTTTTTAAACCCCTATCACCGAAAAGTCCATGTGCTTAGAGCCCGACGTCTGGGAGGAGTGCTACCAAGACACATCAGCCCTCTCATACGAACAACTAATTGACCTGAATAAACATTATCAACGACATGGTGAATCTTCTATTGATGACGAGTTTCATCACATCGTAAAGTTGGTCATGAAAGAAAAAGAAACTCAAATAAAAAGTCTGGAAAAGTCTCTATTCCTATCTGCTTCTAAGACAAATCTATTTCTAAAACTAGGAAATATTGGGAAAAGTCTTATCTGGTTCTTTTCTCGCAAAGATCCCTATAGAAATGCAAAAAGGGATCCAGTAGAAGAAGACGTTTCGTCTTCCTACTTCTTGCCTGCAGATGATGTGTGGATTTTATAAGTAACCAATTAGATCATTTTCAGCAATTCTCTATTGATTAATAAAGGTCTGCTGCCATGCCTAAGAAAAGACTCATCAGGATCAATTATTCACACTTTCAATTACTTTTCGAAGCGGCCTAATTATTGATTCGAACTGAGTAGATCCACTAGCGCATGCTTTAGTAGTCTTGCAGTATCAAGGTTACGAGATTTTGCCTCTTTTACCAATTGAGCTTTAGAAAGTTGACCCAATAAGAACTTAGAAGTGTTCGGGACAGGAGTCGGAGCAGGTTCAAAGAAAAAGCCTGTTTCAACTAGAGGCCATAAAGGTTTTGTGAGCCCTGTTTTTGCACTGAACAGATGTTTGCTGAGAGACCAATAAATTCGATCCTCTTCCGCAACAATGGCTCTAGCGGTTGATAAGGCATCGATCTTCCTTAATTTCCCAGCGTCTGGTTCGATCTTCAGGCGCTGTATCTGATTGGCAATCTCGTCCTCTGAAGCACGATTTATATTTATAGGAGCTAATGGCTCTAACTCAGAGAGATCAGGTGATGCATATAAAAACTGTGAAAGTAAAGGAAAATTTGTTTTTGTGATTCCGCATTTTGCTTCACCCAAAATTTCTAGAGATGACCAAAATCTTCTTGTGGGGTCATTAGCAAATTCTTGGACTAGCTTTTCTACTTTTATCTTCGAAAATTTCTTGATCGTTCTTTGAATATATTCCAGTGCAGTTTCAAATTCATTGGCATCTAAATTGCAGATATTCAACCTAGGATTTGAAAGACCAAGTTCATACTTCCAGACTTCTCCTGAAATTTCGTCAACACCAATTCGGAGAGCGAGTACCCATTCTTTTCCGGCCTGCATAAGAGCATGAAATATTTCGTGCCCTTGAATCAGTCGATAATTACCACCTCTTTCTGGAATAACTGTAATAGGAATGAAATTTAAAGAGTCTTTATTCTCTAAGTAATTATTTGATAAACCTAAAATTTTAATGTCATCCATTTCTGGATCATCTTCAATAAAGATGTCCTTGGTTGGTATACGGATTAGATCAATAGATGTTTGGCTCATGATTAATCGGAAAATTCATTTAAAAGAAAATCAAAGGCACTTCTTGCCCTGATAAAACGAACAACGCCTGGTAGTCCCTTGGCATCCATGATTGACCTTGCAATATCTGCTGTCTCAACAATCTTTCTTAGTTCACGTCCTTTATTCTTATAAAATATTCGTTTTAATTCTATTTGGTTTTTAGTATTACTAGCAGCATCAATCTGTTTCTTCACGGAGTTTCTTGTCACAGTCGCAATCCATGTGGATCTCCATCTGTTAAACCAGATACCTAGGCTATAGGGACCACCATCTTTACGTATCTTTTGTGTAGATTGGATATGATCAATTGCAGCTCTTGCATAATTTCTTATTGAATTATCATTTTGATATAGAGCGACTGGAAGTATACAATCTGCTGCACTTACTGCTTCTTTGGAGAAGATGCTCTGCTCATAATTAGGAGGTGCATCTATAACTATGTAATCAAAATTCTTTGCCATTCTTAAGCATAATTTCCTTAGCGCTAATCTCTCATTAGCTGCAAAATCTTTAATATATTCACTACTTAAGCGACTTAACTCTTGATCTGCTCTAAGCACCTTGACTTCAAAGGAGAATCTTGGTTTTCTACCTTTAACTGGAATATTTGTAAATGAATGTAGAGAGTTGTTTATATCTTCTGTCGTCAACTTTTTTAAATAGTCTGCATCTAAAAGTCTTTTTGTTTCTCCTTCGCTAGGATCCATTTTGCAATTGGCTGTCAAGTCTCCTTGGTTATGATCATAATCAACTAACAAGACTCTGTTTTTTTCTTTGTTTCCATAAGTAATTTTCTCATTAAGTAAAATAGCAAGGCTTTGCGCAATGGTTGTTTTCCCTACACCACCTTTATTATTCCAAACAGTAATAATTGTACCTCTTTTATTATTATTCGTCTGAATATTCTGCTGGAGGTATTTAATTGTTTGACTGATGTTTTTCTGGTTTACAGATAATATTGGACTGATTGGGTAAGATAGCATTCCATGTTTTCTAAAGAGCTGTACATTTAGCCCATTGAAAATAATTCCATAACTAACTGACTTACATTTAATGCCTCGCAAATACCCTTGGAGTTGAAATACTGTGTCAGCATATTTCTTTGTCTCATCTGTAAAAGAAATCGAAGGTGATTTGCATTCAATAATTAAATCTGGTTTTGCGAAAGTTGAAGTTTGAACCGATGACTCAAACTTTGCTGCAAAGTCAACTTTTTTGCTCGCACCACATTGATAAGGAGCTTTTATATTTTCTTGGGAAATTCCTAAAATATCTAGAAGATGGAGAGTAAGAATTTCGACTTCCTTCTCAGAACCTTCGTAGACATTCTGATCTTTTTCCCAATACTCACATTTTTGGGCTATTTGATTTATTAAACTTTGAGTTTGCTTTGACGTTCCCATTCTTTCCAAAGAGCCTCCCTCTTCATATGGTCTAGCAGTCCTTTCTGGAAATTTCTTCCTTCCAATTTAAACAAATGCAATTCCCTGCTATTCATTTCAATTTGGAGAAAAAGCTAAATACAAGATCCAAACTATTGTTATGAAGAAGATCACGGTCGACAAGGGATGAAAGATGGCACCTCCACATACCAGCTTCTTGCAAGATTATTTGCATCGTCGAAAGCTCTTCTCAAAGGCTTGCTAAGACTGCCAAGGTTTTTGCTAGATGGTCCTACCCCATATCTCAAGGAGATCCAACTAAAGAACGAGCAGATCGCTTCTTTTGAATACAAACTGGAAACTAGTGAAGCCAAAGCATCAGAACGAGATCAATGCCTAAGCGAATTAAAGCAAGTCAAAAGGAAACTAGAGCAAGACAGTAAAGAAATCGTTGATTTGCGAGAGAAATTAGAGGCAAGTGAAGCGAAAGAATTAGAAGCACGTCAAACCCTCCGTAACCTCCAGGAGAGACAAGTTCGCGAATTACAAAACAGCAAAGAAGAAATCGCTGGATTAAAGGAGCACTTAAAAGACAAGTTGAAGCAATGTGATGACCAAGAAGTAGTAATCAAAGAAAACCTGCAAGCCATAAAACAAGGTAATGATGAAATATCTTCGTTAAAACAACAGCTGGAGATCAGCCAGGTAAAGGAACAAGAACTCACAGAAGAGTTGGAAGCTCAGGTTTCAAAAGGCTTTCCAGATCGAATAAGGGAATTTTTTACAGGTACAGCCAGAAGAGAGGGATCAGTTAGAAAAGATGCCTATCAGACTCTTGAAGTACTACTTAAAATCATTGAAGAATTAGAAGATGTCGGTGATGCCCTCGCCGCTGGGTATAAGGAGTATCAGACAGGAAGAAGAAATTATTCAGGTGGTGCACCGATCGCAGAATTGACTAATGCCGTAAGTAGCTTCAACAAAATTTGGAGTAACACCAAAGAGGAGATCAAGCCTTTACTTGACAAGCAAGGGTCAATGAAAGAGATACCCAAATAGAGCAATGGGACAGATAGCTGACGCTTTACGTGCAAATCTTCAAAAGGTTGCTCAATCAGATGCCAGAAGCCTTAGAGCTTTAGAAGAAGGGCTCAACAGTATTGGCAAGTCTAAAACAAGTCCTGACAATGCTTTACCTGAATCTGTTAAAGATCTTCTTGGCTCTGGAACATTTGAGAAACAGACAAACAAGACTCTTCAATCTCTTTGCAAAGAAAACGGGGTCAAAGGATTTAACAAGCTCAAAAAGGCTGGACTAATAACTGCTCTTAAAGAGAAGGGCGTAGAGCCACCAGCAAGGCCAATAAATAGCCTTTCAAAGAAAGAGTTGGTTGACCTGGTGAATCTGTTGATGTGAATTGGTTCAACCATTTACTTGGTATGGATGTTCCAGCGGTTGTTTAAGAAGAAGGATTCCTAGCTGCATGAAGTGTTGAGCTGGATCATCTAAAAAGAAATAAAACTGCTAAGGCGGCATAATTCAGATATGAAAAGCTTGTTGAGTATCTTTTTTTCATGTCTTCTAATAAAAAAGGTCAGAGACCTTTATCTAGTAAAAAAAGAGGTTATCTTTTAGCCATACTTGGTGGGACTCTTGGCGGGCAAATTGGATGGATTACATCACCATTGGTTTTATACCTATTAAATAAAAAGCTTAAGGAGAGTGATGAGAAACAACCAAATAGATTTAAGTATTGGGCATTAATTGGATTGATTGGGGCACCACTGAGTATGTATTTTTCGATATTAATTCCAGATTCCAAAAACTATGTAGATAAGGTGGAAGTAACTCCTTGGGCTACTACAAGTGAATGCATAAGACAATTTGACAAAAGTCTTCCAGAAGGTAGCCGTCAAATTCCAAAAAAATATAGCCGATACCTTTGTAATTGCCTTGTCAAAGCTGGTAGTGATGGTTTTATTACTAACGACGAAAGGTATGATTGCTATAAAAAAATTAGCAAAAAATACCCAGAATTTATTATTAAGTATGTAAAACCCTTATTGCCCGACTTCATGCAATAACTATCAATCAAAATATAAAACATAAATATTGCTATGGGGCTTTATGTCCCCTTTTTTATTGCTTTAAAAAATCAGAGAAATAATTGTTAGACCTCCTAAAAAATAAATAAGTGCTTGTTGTTGTTCTTTGAGGTTTTTGATTACCGCTTCTTGCTGATCGACCAACTCGCAAGCAGAAGTAATCACCTCGTCCTTACTGGACGCTTTAGTGATGTTCATTAGATTTAGAGAAATGCTTTTGTCGATGGAGAGCCAACAAGCTCTGCGCTACGACCTCCTTATTCTATGAAGCGACTACTACTTGCACCGCTGTTCTTAACCCTTTTGACACCTGCTGCTTTTGCGTCTGAGAAAGACTTCAAAGTTAAAGATACTTGTGCTCGATATTATGCAGCTCAATTCACAGCTAAGCAGGCATTAAAACGATTAGGACTTAAGAATATGAGGGGTTCAAAGTTACCCGATTACGAATATGTCTATCAATACTGCCAGGTTTATCTAGGTGGAGGTTTATCAGGCGGTACTTTATTGGATTGATTAAGGGACTGGCTCAAAGGTTCTTTAGCGTAGGTTTACTGTTGGGATAATTATGAAAAACTAATTGAAGAAGGTTATAAATAAAGAATTTTGGGAAAGTCAAAATTCCATTACTCATTGTTTTTATTGACATTTATAGCTAATGAACTGAGCTAAAAAAGAGGTGATATTTGATTAGTCAAATGTTTTTGAAGAGTTTTCGAGTAATCTATTTAATTCTAAGAGTTCTTCTTTGGTAAATTCGCGATATTTTCCTGTTGGTACGTCTAACTTAATATTCATAATTCTTACACGCTTTAATGATTGTACTCTGTAGCCTAAGGACTCACACATTCTCCTAACCTGACGGTTAAGTCCTTGAGTGAGTATAATTTTAAATTTTTTTGCCCCCAATTGTTTTACGAAACAATTCTTAGTTATGGTTTCTAATATTTTAACTCCATTACTCATATTTTGAATAAAGTCTCTATTAATCGGACGATTAACGCTTACGATGTATTCTTTTTCATGATTATTTCTTGCTCTGAGTATTTTATTTACGATATCTCCATCGTTAGTTAAAAAAATCAATCCCTCACTGGGCTTATCCAATCTTCCAATAGGAAAAATTCTTGTAGGATATTTAATGAAATCTATAATATTGTCGGGTTCTACTCTTCTATCGGTTGTGCAAACAATTCCAACAGGTTTATTAAAGGCTAAGTATATGTTTTTTGGGTTCGTTGATTTTTCTATTCTTTGACCTTCAACTGTTACTTGATCACCTTCCTCTACCTTGGTACCCATTTCTGGAATTTTACCATTAATGTCTACTTTTCCTTCTTCAATTAGTCTATCTGCGACTCTTCTAGAACAGTAACCGACTTCACTTAAATATTTATTTATTCTGGTAGCCATTTTGTCAAAGTTACCTTTTATTTATTTTAAATATGCGGACAAATATTGCTTTATTTGTCATGACAAACTCGGCAAAATTAAGCTAAAAAATAACTATAGCGTAAAAAACTAGTGTTACCAATATGCTGTTCGGTGCTTTGGCATGATGGATTGATAATTGCTTTTCAATTAATGGCTGACAACTGCGAGATGACGTGGCAACCAACAGAAGAACAAGTGGATAAAATCATTCTTCCTGGCATGCAGGATATAGCCAAGCAATGTGCTGGATATATCAATCAACTTCAATGTCCTCCAGAGTTTATTGCTGTAATGCTTAAAGATATTGCAGATGCCTTTGAGTCACCTGTCGCTGAAGGTGATGACGATTGCTCTTGTTGTTAAAACTCATTGCTTCAATAGTCAAAAGTCCAATGCCTACAACTGCTTAGGGAGCACTAGGTCGCAGGTTCGAATCCTGTCGCCCCGACTGGCTTTCAAGGAATGGGATTTTGGCTTTATCCCAAATTTATCCCAAAATAGGGTTTTAAGAGGAGTTAAAAGGACTTATGGATACCCTTTTCCCAATGTTGTTGCTAGTTGGTTCAACCATTTACTTGGTTTGGATGTTCCAAAGGTTTTTTAAGAAGAAAGATTCATAGCTTTTAAAACTGACTGAAGTGTTGCCCTTTGACAGGTCCAATATGAGATGCTCCTCATTCTTATACAAAATTTTCATGTCTAAGGGGTATTGGATCGTTACAACAACAGTCACTAATCCAGAAGGGTTTGGAGAATATGTAGAAGGCTTTGCTACCTGGATTGAATCAATTGGTGGCAAGGTTGCTGCTAAAGATCTAGATGCAAAAACTGTTGAAGGTAAAGGCGGTCATCTTGCTGTGATCATTGAATTTCCATCTAAAGAAGTAGCTTCAGAGGCTTATAACAGAGCCGACTATCAAGAGTTAAGTAAATTACGCTGGGCCAACTCTAGTGATACCAACATCATAATTATGGATGCCTCAGTAACTCACTAAAAGTAAAGGAGAAAATGATGGGTGAGATGCCAACAGTAGAAGCAGCAAATAGAGCAGTTGGGACTATTGGACTGTTTTTGTTTATTGGAACCTCTGCCTATTTGGCTTGGCAGTTCAAAAGGTTTTTGGGGAAATAAATAATGCAAAAACTGCTAATCACTCTCGGGCTTGGAATTGCCGCTATAGGTGTTCTCTACCCTTATTTAAGGCAATTAGGTTTAGGACAACTGCCAGGGGACATAATTCTGAAGGTAGAAAACTCAACTTTTTATTTTCCAATAGTTAGTTGCATTGCTATTAGTTTGCTTGTTTCGGTTCTCTTTAACTTGTTCCGGTCCTCCTAATGCCCTTTACAAAGCCTATTCCTGATTCTGTTATTAGCTTTTGGAAAAAGCTAATAATTGATCTCAAACGCAACGGAAAGAAAGAACCTGTAAAAGCAACTGGAGTTTCGTTCCATAGAAACGTCTTCCTAAATAATTAGGTTGAAACTTTCAATCGTTTTATTTCTTTTAGCGTAAAGATCAGCAGTTCCATCAGGAACAAAAAAAGGATAAGGGGCCATCACAGCCCCTTATCGCCTTGTCCTCAGTGATCCTAATCACCGAATATTGGTAAGCTTTATGCTTTAACTACCTCTTTCTCGGCTGGAGCTAGTGCTTTGAGTTCCTCCTTCAATTCAGTTTCACGTTCATCAAGAATTTTGATACGTGATTGATAATTGGCCTCAAGGCGCTTGCGTGATTCAGTGAGGTTGTCGAGTTCCTCTTGATGCTGTCTCTTTTTGAGCTCCTCTAGTTGACTATCAGAGACGACATAAACAGTTCGATAAGGAGCAAAGAAAGAATCAGAAAAGAAGCTATCAAAGAGTGATGTATGCATGGTGGCCTTTGCGAAGTACATAACTACTTTGCACCGAGTAGTTCGAATATAGAAGGATGTAAACCGAAGTCTCCTATTCGGTCTCTACTACTCAGATCGGTTGCCACTACTATAATGTTGGGTTAGCCGAAAACAGAAGGCCAGTTATCTAGACCACCGACATTGGTCTGCATAACGTTGAGAGATTTGCGCATATCCTTTTGAGACGAGTATCTTTTGAATGTTCATTCGATCTTTAGATATCTCTGAAACTGTTCGTCCAAAACGATCTATGTTTATTCGGCGAATCGAAACTTGTTCGCCAGCAACTAACTTATTGAGATAATCTCTAGCTGCTTTTGCTGGTACAGGATCAGCTCTTGAACCACGTAGTTCAGGTGTATCGATACATGCTAGTCGTATTTTTTCACCTTTCGTGGTTGTACAAGTGTCACCGTCATAACAGCTTTTAATAGTTACTAAAGCACTTCTGTTGGAGTAGTAATTGATCCCAACGATAACAATTAAAGCTCCAAAACCAATCTTGAACAAATCTGTTACGCAGCCGAAGCACCCTTTAATCATTGTTCTTTTTTTTCTTCATGTATCTAAATGTCCTGGACAAAACTCCTTAAAGGGTTAAATCACTTAATCAGATCCCTTAAAGAATAGAGTATTGGATATAAATCAACACCAATCTCTTGGTGTTGGAATATCTGGTTCACAACCAATAATATAGAATTTCTCGCTCTCAAAAGCTTCTAGAGTTAGCAAGCCCGATAAAGCTGGCTTGATTTGTTTTTTGCCACATATTAGGCATATTAGTAGCTTTCTAGTTACTAGAAAGCTACTACATAAACCAGGTATTTTGGCTAATTTCATGCTAAAGATCTCTCTCTTGCGAGCTTAAAGGCATTGCTAGTAGTTAATTATTTGAGTAAGGATAATTTCTATCGTGCAGCTCTATTGAATGACCCATGTGGGTTAAAGACAAAAAAAAGACCCTTGCGTAATACGCTGGGCCTGGGTGATGGGGAATCTATTTTTAGTCCATCTAAATCAAGAAATCAACCCCCACATATGTCGCTAAAACTTCCATCACACCACACTACGGATAGTGTCTACAATCTAAATAAATAAGAGATTCTACTCATTTGTATTTAAAATTTTATTAGTATAGTTCCAACCAAAAGGCCCGGGTGATGGGGATTACTCGGATCATTAAAACCCCTCTATTAGAAGGGTTTTTTTATTGTCTAAACACTGTCTTCATGAAAAAGTAGAATGGAAATGTGCTTTTGATCCAAATGGGATTCCCACACTGCCCTATTTGTGTCGCTCTAGGATTTTTATCCCTTTGTTTAGGTGTTACTCGCACTCACATGTTCTTTTTTCTTTTCAAGGAGTTTTTAAAGAGAAGAAAGACTGTTATTTATGCTTTGAGGTAGGTACAACTTAAATTTTATAGACACTATTGCCTAAACATATTGCAAGCACTTGGATCTCAGAAGTTAAGCATGGCACGTCCTGGCTCATTAATAAACTCAAATTATGCCTATCAACAAACCTATTCCTGACTCTTTTATTAGCTTTTGGGAAAAACAGTTTCAAAAGGGCAGAGAAATAATCATTAGACCTACTAATAAATAGAAAGTCCTTCATTCAGAGCGACCTTTTTTCTGCTAAAGAGGAAAAACTAAATTTGCGGAATGGAGATCATTGAAAATGCATAAAATTATTGATTGGCATAAGTCATTCGTAGAAAAAGCACAAAAACAACTAGGGATATCTAATTACGCTCTCTATTGGTATGGTTTTTTAGAAGGTGCGTTGGCATTTTGGATAGTAACTAAATTTGCTGGCCTGTTTGTTAACAAAAGTCCAGATCCTTTTTTTTGATTCTGGGCGAAGGGAATACAAGCCCCTCTCATGCATCAAAGCCCGAATCCAAACAACCCACCCACCCCCTCTTTGTGGTAGTCAATGCCTAGAGAGATGAAGATTTAAATTAAATAAGCTACAAAGGGAACTAGAGATATGACTAAATGGTTTTATGGACAAAAAAGGTGCCAAAGGTTATTGGATCTCAACTTCAACAATTATTAATCAAGACCTCTTTTCTGAATACGTAGAAAAGGTAGGGCCTTGGCTAAAAAAAATTGGCGGTGAAGTATTCGCAAAAGATACTGAGCCTCAAGGCAAAGAACAAACTCAGTTAGCAAACCTAGCAGTAATTTGTGAATTTCCTTCAATGCGTGCAGCAGTTGAAGCTTATGAATCAGTGGAATATCAAGAACTCAGCAAAATCCGTAAAGCTGCTACAGAGAATGCAACCTTCACGATCATGGAAGGCATGGATGAAGCAACAAAATTAAGAAGGGCTATGGGCAAATAGTGAATCCTGCTCAATCATCTATCGCTTTATTAGCTGGTGCCATTGAAGACATATCTCTTTGGTGAATTGTTATCACACTTAAAGAAGGGAAAATAGAACAACGGAGACAGGTAAGCACAAAGTTTCATGTACCTTTTAAGTAAGCCGCCCAGTAATCCTTCTTTAAAAGTATTGTCCTTTGAGAAACTTCTCCATGCATACGGTTTCACAATCATTGGTAGTTTCATCAATTGAACAAAAAGACATGCATTCAAAGTAATCATCTATCGCTTCTCTGTCTTTTGTATCACTAATCTCATTCCAAGCATTTTTCATAATCTTTTCTCCGCTTACTACTTACAAAATATCTGCTCGATACATAACTGCCATCGGCATTACTTCCTAAAAATTGAGAAAAAGCGAAAAAGTTTCAACACTTATAGCAATGGCCACAGTTAGGACATCGAGTAGAAAAAGTAAGACACGTTTCTTTACTTCTTTTTTAACATTTACTATCTACAAAAAACCTTGACATGTCCTCTAGAACCATTACCAAGACTTAGCTTTAGTAATACTCTGAAAATGGGAGCTGATAAATAAATTAGTTTAGTCTTCTTAAAATTTTGCCCCGTCAAGATGAACAACTGTAATGAGATACTCCGCCAGCATTAAAGAATTCAAAAGGTTTTCGTCTATCGTACTTCCTCTCCACCTCAGTTGTTTGCTCGTCATAGGGATTCCTAAGCACATCCTGAACCTCCTTGATCAGGCTGTAATCTCCTTGTTCAGCCTTCTGGTAAGCAGGCGCGATCAACCATTCACGCCAGGTGTACTTCGGGTTAACACGTTTCATAGCTTCAGCTGTAATTCTCATATCGCAATTCTTTGCGATGTGATTACGCCACCGTTTCAGCCAGCGATTCCACTGGGAATCGATCTCATCAGAACTAGCCATGTAAAAGCTGTCTTTTAAAGGTGTAAGTTCATCTGGAAGAAAAGACAGCTTTCGAAAAAAGATCGTGAAGTCGACCTTTGAGAGAAACATCAGTTGCAGAAGTTCATTGACCAAGGTTTCGTCATAACTAAACAGGCCGAGCTTCTTAACCCACATTGCCTCTATTTGCTGCTTCATTGCTTCCGCAAACCCCTCTCGGATCTGGTCGAGACTGACAAGAGCCTTCTTGTTACCAACAAGCAAGGGACGTATCGCTGAGCAAAACATCTGGTAATTAGCTTCAGCAGCAGCCATTTGGTTGAAGAATGAAAAGTGTTCGCCCCCTCCGGTCCAGGGTTGGAATTTAGGGTGGAACAATTCACAGAATCCGAAGGGACCGTAGTCGAGGGTGAAGCCACCCGCGGCGCAGTTATCACTATTAAAATTACCCTGGCAATAGCCAACTCGTATCCAATTGGCTACCAATGATGACAGTCGTTCGCGAAACAAATGCGCCAACTCCACCACTTGATCTATAAAAGCAAGTCTTGGATCAATCGCCTGCTGGTAGTTCCTCGCAATAAGGTGCTTTACGATCATCTGTAACTCGTTCAAAGAACCCTTATGTGTATTGCTACGTGCACGACGAGCGAAAAGCTCAAGTTGCCCAACACGTAAAAACGAGGGTGCCACTCGTGTTGTGATCGCCACAGGATTGTCCACCATAATATCGGGGTCGATAGACGTGGAGTCCTGAGAATACCAAGGCCTACGAACTGTTTCAGATCGAGACACATACAATGTGAGAGAACGTGAAGTCGGTATTCCAAGCGCCTGCATATACTCCTGCGCTAAAAACTCGCGCACGCTTGAACGGAGAACGGCACGTCCATCAGCACCTCGGCAATAGGGGGTCGGCCCGCCGCCTTTCAATTGCATCTCCCAGCGTTTGCCGTTGAAGAGGCCTTCAAAGACCGAGATCGCACGGCCATCGCCGTATCCATTGCCCGTTCCAAATGGGCACTGCTGTATATATTCCGTGCCATAGATCGAAAGAGCATAGCCCGTCGCCCAACCAAACGGTCGCATTGGCTGTAGTGCAACTGTGATGTCCCCGGAAAATAGACGGCGAAATTTTTCATCAAAAGCTAGCTCATAGCTCAAGCCAAGTTCATCAAACAAGCATTTACTATGAGAAATGTATTCCGGCGCTTGAATAGCTGTAGGGGTAACAGGCACATAATGGCCTGAAAAGACTTGGCGAGGGCGATGATCGTGCCCATCCGCAGTCGCATGAGGATCCGCTTGGAGTGAATCCAAAAGCGAATAGTCAGCACGTTGTGAAAACTCTTTAAAAGTTTTAGTTTTCGGCGATTCGAGCATGCTCGAGGAGGAGGACATGAGTCGATCATCCATTACTCTTAGTTTTTGGGCTGCCTTGATATGGCCCTGTAAAGGAGTTTATCCAAAACTGCATAGAGATTATCTTCAAGATACTTTTCATTTTGATTCATAGGTTTAATTTCTTTTTAGCTAACAAAGTATTTAGACTTGTTTTGCGTGACAATAGAGCTTCAAGTCAATAAGGAGCCTATTTGTATAGGAGGGTCCTTATTTGTTTTTTACACAATTTATTTCCTTCAAGGTTCTCAGCAATAATCTTACGAGTTTTGACTATCTATTAAAAAGGGACTCTTTCTCTACTCTAATTTTTTGAATAGCAGCAATGACTTTGCCCCACAAAGAATAAAGTTCATATCGATTTTGCGGGCTCAAGTCTTCAATTATTTATTAAGAGCAATCAAAATTGAAACTAATCTTTCATCCTCACTCACTATCGAAAATAATTTCTCTCACTCTCTTCAATTTTAGAGAATCATGCAGCAAAGGTGGAAGTCCTCATGCTGCTTTACAAATCAATTCATCACTGAAACCTACTTGAAATAGAACTTGAGCTAGAGAATAGCCTCCCTTATCTCATTGCTGAAGGTAAAATTGATTATCTATCCCCTCTTTCAAAGAATTAGGGTAAATACCACAGTTAAAATACTTGGGTGTTTGTGCACTTTTATTTCTTAGAAGTTTGAAGTAGATATCTATACAGAAGCCAAGGGCTGTGGGTGTTGGGCTTAGAGTCTTATGGCTTTAGGAGGGCTTTACGCCCTCCGCAAAAACCATATGGGCCAAAGAGAGCCTGAATGAACAGGAAGATAGCTGAGTGATAAATATCGACATTAGAGCTGCGACAAGAAGGAATTGAAAGCTTGTTAATTAACAGGTCGCTGTCGAGTTGGAGGGAATTGCAAGCCAGTAGAGGTTTTACTTGGCACTTTATTTGCCAATTGAGCGAGATAAGAATCAAGTTCTACTTTTGTACCCCCAAGATAGTTCCCACATTCGTCAAAAATATTGTTAGACAGAGATGCAGCTAAATCCTCTTTCGAGGCTGACATGATTTCTTTAATGATAGGAGAAAACAATAAGCCTTTTGATAATTGAGCCGCAGCACTCTCTCCGGCTTTTTCAGGAGTGTTCCCATTCCCAATAGAAGCACAAAACTTCTCTGAAAACTTCTTGCTTAGATCTGAAACCGCAGGTGACAAGCCTGCAGTAGATGCAAAAGTCACAATTGGGGTAAGAAAAAATGTTATAGCAATAAGCCAGGCAAGTACTAATCGTTTCATATTTCCATGTATGCCATAAATACTAATTATACCCGGATTCTCAAAAAGATTGAAACACAAGCCAGGCATAACAAGAGTTGTCGACTAGCTGTCGACTAAAAAGTTAGTATTGTCATTTTTTCTTGAGTGACAACTTTCATCTTCAGGCAACTGGCACCAACCACTTTCCCATACATTTTTGTCCTTTAGCTCAGCTATAGAAACTATGATTGAGAATTCTTTTTGAAGGACTGAAAATAGCTCTATCCATCGTTTAGCTCCCTTGCCACCATAATGTTTCACCTCGAAGTGGCGATACCCTTCTCGCTTTTGCAAAGAAGTCCAAGCTTTATTAGGTGGCCATCTCATTAAAACCGATGGATATAATTACCATCTTCTGCTTGAAGAAGGGGAAATAAGTAAAACAAGAAAGGGAAAACTTCTGGAAAATTAACTTTGCTCTTAATTAATTAAGAGTATAAAACTTCGCATTCCTTCGGAAGCGAAGCATCTAACTTCCGTTTGCATTCAATACACAAAAACAATCCTTTCCTAGACCAAAAGGAATTATTTATATCTTTCCTGCACAGTTGGCAATGGATTTTGGGAAGTTCTAGCATTTGTCAAAGCCAATTCTTTCTAGTCTCTTCAGCAAATTTCTTACTGATTTTAATTGCTTCAGTCCTTTCATAATTGAGTTCTACTGAAGCATATTTCTTCTGTTTTTGTTCCTTTGTAGCATTTGCCACTTGAATGCACCTGATAAAAATTCTTTTAGGACTATGATTTTTTCATAACGACTACCGTTTTGAGTACGTTGAATCATTAATTAATAGTTAAAAATCGCTTGCTAACAAGCCTAGAAAGAAAATGTCTGATATTTCCTTCAAGTGACAGTTGCAAAAAATAAAATGAATGTTGCTTTAAAAGTCGTTCTGGATCATCAAAGCGAACCTCGAGCATAAGGTGGTGAATTCGAAACTCATTACTTAATGCCCACCAATCATCAGAAGCTGATGCAAATGGTCAAGGGATAGCTCGAAGAAGCACACAGTAAAAGGACGGCTCGCCTAAGAAGGGAAAGGACATCCAGTCTTCAATCATTTATGAAGCAAGATATAACCGAAGATTCGCTAAAAGATATCTGGGCATCTAATTGCAAGTCTTTGTTGATAAAACGAGCCTTTAAAAGATTGATCATTTCAATTCTGCTTAGAGCCTTAGCAGTTTCTAGAAGCGTCTTCCAGCATTCCTTGAAAAGGTTAGTTTTTACTAAAAGCAGCTACTAATAAAACATATATTTTCGATCGATGCATTGACAACCACCTGACGTCAGGATAGTATATTTGTACCACTCACTTAATCGTGCCAAGTTTTTTCGAGAAGATGATTTCACTTGTTTCTTCAATGCCATTCAAAAAGCTCCTCACAGTTTCACGGACAACTAGAAGACGTTCGTCTAACGAAGCATGGCTCTCTTACTCTCACAGATTCTCCACAAAAAAATGATTCCAAACGGATGGCTTATAGACCCAAAAGGTAAATGCTTATTGCTATTCCAAAAAGAGCCTATGGGCCTCAAAGGATCACCTAAAATCTTTATGGACAAGTGGGATTCAACCTCTCAGGGAACACCTTCAAAATTCAGAAATAGAAGGAAAGTTGATATTCAGCCAGCAATAGAGACATGGAACGAGCTGATAGGAAATGGCTGGAGACACCTTCAATTCCACGATCTAGTTGCTTAAAACAGACTCTAATATGTCGCTGACCTTGTCTTCATTTGTAATTCTTACCCTATCTGTGATAGATGTAGAAAGTGGACTTAACTACTCAATATGTCTCAACTAACCATCAAAGTTTCAGCCAAGGCTGAGGCAATGATAGCCACTCTTCAGAAGGAGATCTTTAACCGTCGTCGTAAAAAAGTAACTGCACAAGGTGTAGTTGAAACTCTTGTCGAAAGCGGTGCAAAGTCTCAATCTGACAAGCGCTATGCAGCTTCTTGGAAGAATCTTATTAAGGACATCGAGAAGGCTGCCAAGTCAGCTGAAGTGCACGGCAACAAGCCTGCCAATGTTTCTTCCGAAGAATGGGCTTTAATCGTTGCTCATCGCACACGCAAAGGATCAGGTGTCTCGAAAGCAGCCCCTAAGAAGCGTGCTGTTAAGAAAGCTGTTGTGAAGAAGTCTGCAGCTAAAAAAACTGCAGCTAAAAAAACAGTTACTAAGAAATCTGTAGAAAAGAAAGCTTCACCTTTAGCAGCAGCTAAGCCAAGGAAGGCTAGACGTGCAAGAAGAGCAACCAAAGCTGTAGCAGCTAAGTAGTTCTTATTACCAATGGAATCAAGAGCTCAGAAAGTGAGATGCTTTCTGAGCTCTTATTATGTTCACCTATTGGCAAGATTTTAATGCTTTTATTAATTACTGCTCTTACATCCCTCATTTGAAGTTTAGAGTTATCAAAGAGATTATCTAAATTAGGATTTAAGTGCGAACCACTTCACTCTTATAAGTCTGGACTTGCAACTCTGAAAGCAATTTTTTCAGAAACTCTATCCTAAGCAAAATCTTTCAACCCTGATTGATAAATTGTATAGGGACTCAATCTTCACTAATAAAGAATTATCTCAAAACAAATAGATGTCTTGCTAAATTCCATAATTAAGCACATGTCAATTCAGCAAGGAAGCTTTGAATTAGCAATATTTGGAGTGATTTTCTTTGCTCTTCAGCTTTGGTGGATAAAAATGATTGTAAAGAATGGGCAAGAGCAAGAAGTAGTAGCAGGAACTACTAAAGACTCGTTAGCAGAGCAGAAAAAGCGATTAGAAGCTCTACTCAGAAAATAAGATGACAAAGACAATCATGCTCGGACTTCAGGTATAGCTTAACTAAAGGAGGGGTTCTTTATCCCTTGCTTTCGATATTATCTCCGAATAATTTGTCACTAGGATCTCTCTTAGCTACAAGAATCATTGCAATTGTTCCATTGCTGTTTTGAGGTTTGCGTCTGTTTAGGTTCTTTAAAGAACTAACAACCATGAAAACAAAGGGAGCAATCATCGCTGTCGCAGCAATTAGTGCAAAAATTTGAGTTGGCTTGACAACAGATCTCTTGATTAAAGGATCACCACATTGACCACAAACCATTACCCCGTCTGACCTTTGCTTATGAAACTGATAAATGGGTGAGCAATAAGGGCAATAGTATCGACTCATCAGGACAGCTCGCTTTCTTTCTAATTTAGGTTTTCGATGTCCTTTAGTAACTGTCCTGGTAACAAGTAATCGCTTCTTGTTTTGATCTTTTCACTTTCAAAGAGCTTGCAACCAGTGCTCATCGTCTTGAATGAACTAGTCTTTCCTAGTGTGGATTTTCCCGAATTTCTTTAAAGCCCATTGGTGAAGATAAAACTTTTGTGTTCGGTTGAGAATCAATGGTTCATTCCTTTTATTTCGAATAACTTGCAAAGCTATATATGCTTGAAGACCTAAAAAAGCAACTAGGAGTAAAAAGAGAGCTGTCAATGCTTGACTCCAGGCAAATATAAAACCCAATTAATTAGGCTTTTTTAAATATGGCATCAAACCCTAGGTAGTTCAAAATAATTCATTCTTCGTCTTCTTTTTCTTCTCTTTGAATATGGAACTCAATCCTCATATTCATTCCAAAAAAAAGAATAATCATTCCAACTACAGGTCCCCAAAGAGAGAGATGTCGTACTTGTTGAGGTGATTGAAAGATTTCAGGAATCATTTCTTAATTTTGGGCTGAACCCTCAAGGCAGCAAAGTAGGGATTTCCCTTTGTACTAGCAAAAGAATTTTTTTTGCCTAATGCTGAGGACGCATAGGCATACCTTCTAAATTGAATTTCAAGAGCATTGTTCCAAATCATGCAGTAGTTACCTTTTTGCAAATTGAGGCATCTAAAAAACAAATTCGGTCACAGGGTGAAATCTGTGAGTAAAGGCTTGGCAAGCATTTAGATGTTGCGCTTTGATATCAAGCAGGTAAAAATTTATTTTTACTCGGATCTATCCAATCCCTGGAAAATTAAAGGGAAGCTTGTCCAATTGAACTACTAGGTATTCATGAATGACTGGAATACGCAATAAAGCCAAAGGGATAACAATATTAAGGACAATCCAAGCCCCACCAATTATTGGAGCCCATTTACCGAACCTTTTGAGAAAACCTCTTTGTTTTTTCTCTTCTGTCATGGACTTACAAAAACACACATCATTTATTGTTTCTACCTCATCATTACAAAGCAACCAACCCGAAAAAAAATGATAAAAAAACGAAGTGACGACCCAATAATACTTTTGATATTGCGTTATTATTAAAAAATAAAATTTCCAGACAATTCTTAACCCAAGAGGAATGTCACTGATTATGCATTTGCAAGAAGCATGGAAGTATTAGACGACCTTGTAATTAAATCTAATAAGAGTTCTACATAATGAGAAAGCTGCTAAGAGTATTAGAACTATCTAAGCAAATAAAAAAAAGCACAGACGACATAATTGCCATCTGCGCATTGCTTGACATTCCAGCGACTTCAAGAATTAGTTGTCTAACAGAAGAAAACGCTCAGAAGATCATCGGGTACTACAAAGAGACTACTTAGCTGCTACAGCTTTGGTTGCTCTTCTTGCACGTCTAGCCTTCCTTGGCTTAGCTGCTGCTAAAGGTGAAGCTTTCTTTTCTACAGATTTCTTAGTAACTGTTTTTTTAGCTGCAGTTTTTTTAGCTGCAGACTTCTTCACAACAGCTTTCTTAACAGCACGCTTCTTAGGGGCTGCTTTCGAGACACCTGATCCTTTGCGTGTGCGATGAGCAACGATTAAAGCCCATTCTTCGGAAGAAACATTGGCAGGCTTGTTGCCGTGCACTTCAGCTGACTTGGCAGCCTTCTCGATGTCCTTAATAAGATTCTTCCAAGAAGCTGCATAGCGCTTGTCAGATTGAGACTTTGCACCGCTTTCGACAAGAGTTTCAACTACACCTTGTGCAGTTACTTTTTTACGACGACGGTTAAAGATCTCCTTCTGAAGAGTGGCTATCATTGCCTCAGCCTTGGCTGAAACTTTGATGGTTAGTTGAGACATATTGAGTAGTTAAGTCCACTTTCTACATCTATCACAGATAGGGTAAGAATTACAAATGAAGACAAGGTCAGCGACATATTAGAGATTTACAATGAGACTCCATAACTACTTGCTATTTCCTCTATATCCTCAATTGAAAGTTCTTGAAAGTAATGACATAGACTCTGATAGGTATTGAGATGTTCGCTAAAAGAATTCAAATTATCCTCAGGGCAACTATGCATCGCTAAAGAGATTATGAAAGCAAGTTGATCTTTAATCATCTTTTAAGCTACTTCGGGACAAAAACCATATTGATCCTCAGAACCTGTATGCCATAAAGGACATCTACAGGTCAAATGCGATCCTTGGGGGATAAGCTTATGGTGGGCACGGCATGTAAGTAGTGATTTGGAATACATATCGCATGCATAGCCAAAATATTGGCAAGTCATGCAAACGCAAGCTGAACGTGACATCCTGAGTGTTCCTTCTTCGAGATAGCCCCAACCTTCTTCTTCGGCGCATTTTTTGTTTGGTAGTACTTTTTGGGAGTTAAGCGAATGCATTGACCAATACCGATAGGAGAGGCTACTACAGGGCTCCAATCAGATGCCCTAAAAACGGCATAAGGTGAGGAAGCTGGAGCCATGTATCTTCTTTAGTAGTACAGGTATACTACTAGTTAACTATCGTACTTGTCAACAAGTCGAGCAAGAACCATCCCAAGGAGGAGCGCTGCTAGCGAGACTCCTTTTGCTAAAAGTCTTCAGTCAAAAGTTCGCATAGGAGGACAAGGAATTCTTTGTCTTAATGGTTTGTTGACTATTTTCGTTTACCAATATCGCAAGGAATGTAGCTACTGTTGAAGGTTACTAGTGCGACATACTCTCAGGAATGAATTGATCATTCAGTGTAATTTCACCTAGGCAAATCCACTACAAGGACATAACAATACTGATCATTAGCTATAAATAGTTAACCAGGTTGCAAATAAATTCATGCAGAAGCATTGAGAGAACTCATATGATTGTTCGTCATATTTGAGGCATCCTGTTCTCACTATTAAGTTCTAACTCTGTGAAGGCAGAATTAATATAAAGAGTTAAAAAGCCATAATTTGCTATTCATGCTTCAATAGCAAGCCTACAAACCGTTTATTTCTTTGAGTTATGGATTGGAATTCAGCTAGAACGCATTGTATTGAGCGTAATTGGGAATGGTCTTTAGCGTTAATAAACGAGGCAGAAAGAGAAGTTCAAGAGCTAGAAAAGAAGCTAAAAAAATGCGAAGATCAGCAGAAAGCTTATCGTTTATATGATGCATGCAACTACTAATGAAAAATTTTCTTGCCAATGAGAGGTCTAAATGGATACTTGTGATTGGAGCATTCGCAATAGGGACTAGTTTTACTGCAAGAAACGTCATACCCTATCCAACTGAATGCATTAGCGAAGAAATGGCATACCACTCCCCACAAGTAGAAATTGCCAAACGTCATTAATTTAGAGATTAGTCATTTTATAACGTAATGACTCTTGCAACTAGCTAAAATTTGATTCAGAGCCAAACAAAACTATTAATTTATCTCCAACGTTAATTTCTTAGAAGCAATCGAAATTAGCGTTTCTCAAAACAGGTGTTTTTGCTCTTGGAGTCTTTCAAAGTTCTTGCTAGAAAGTTGAAAGGAGTCCAAGCTCAAAGGTTGACAAATAAGGGCTGGACTCAAAGGGGGGCATCTCAATACCCCCCCTTCTTCATGCAAAAGAGAAATGAATCTAATCAAAACCGTTGTAATTTGTCTTGGCATTGGCTGGTTATTATCAAAGGCTTTTTTATTCATACTTATCCAAATGGGTTCAAGCAATGCTGTGCTTTGGTCGCAATAAACCCCAAAATGCATTGCATCAATTTATAAACGAGTATTCTTTTTAAAAAACCATATTTAAAAATCAAACCCACAAAAGATTTCTAAAGTTCTTGTCACTCAAAAAATGTAGAGTTCAGTAGAAAGTCAAATTGTTAGTATTCATCCTCTGGGTAAAAGCTCCAAAGGATGACTCCTATTGCAATAGCAATTGCAGCTAATCCAGCCCATCCAAAGAATTTATTTTCTGTAAACAAATTAGTGAGCATAGAGACTTCACTATATTGTGCTTCCATCTGGTTTTGATAGGTATCAACTACCAAGAAAAAAGCATTTTTCATTAAGGAGCATTCATTAGAGTATCTCATCCATTCTGCCAGTTCGATTAAACCCCAAAGCACAAAAGAGAAAATAAACTCATTACTGCATAAGGCCTTTGATAATCATTTTAAATTACTAGAGATCAAAAATGCTATCTTTCATTCCTTAATGCGATATAGTTATTGCATTAAAAAGAATAATTTATGACATTTAAAGATAAGATTCTTACAAAAATGTTCACCACAGAAGGTACAGAAAAGAATCGGGAAGGTGGAGTTGAGCCTATGAAACCTGACAAAATACTACCATTAGTTCGCATAGCAATAACAGCTCTCATAGCAGTTATTTGTATAGCGCCTATTGCTATAAATATAATTAAACAAGGAGGTTTTTAAATAAGCTCTAAATCTTTACAAGCCATATAGACAGAAATTGCATAAGAGAATTCGGTAGCATAGCTTTATAATATTTTGAATAAGTTTAATATGAATATTACAACTATTAATCCAGCTCTATTTGTAATCTATGATTCTAACTTTTAGAGTCCATAGATTTTAATCATTCCAGCTCTACAACAAATGCACTCCTAATCAAAAGGAAAATAGTTTATAGCTAAAATAGTTAATTTTTCATTTCTGGTTCTTGTCTCAATACCTATTGCCTGGCTAGAAAATTTCCCCGCCAAAGATTCTTTAGATTGGAAACAGCTTGAACTATCTATTCCAAACCTATCAAAGGCAGGCAACCACCCAAATCAAACAAAGATAGATTAATTAAATATTTCATTAAATAAGCATCAAAAAAGCCGTTTAAAAATGCGGCTTTTCTGATGCTTGTAAATAAGAATGCTTCAGCAATACCTATTTCTTGACGACTGCTGGATAAATATCCTTAGCATAGAAACTGGTATAGCCTTCTTTAGCCCTCCAACGGAAAAGGACTATATGCACTGGTATAACAAACAAAGCATGAAAAAAAGTAAGTAGGTAGAAATCCCATGGGACTCCTGGTTGGCCATACATTGCGAAGAGATTTAATAAGTGCATTGCTAAATGGTTCTGCCTTTAAAACATAGTTTGACGCAATTTCGTTTATTAGCAGAATCATTTGTGAAAAGTTAATGCCTTTTAAATAATTAAGTCTTCTTAAGGGTGCAACGACTATCCAATCTTGGAGCAATCTCAACGCTTCTTAAGATAAGCAAAATTTCATAGTGACTTTACTTTCTTTAAAAGTTCCTCATCGATCTCTAAAGGGGTTAAGCCTTTACAAGGTTGGGGAATCTCTGAACTCCTATCATCCCAAGGATCCAAGCCAATCTGATTGTTGTCAATCTCATTCAGCTTTCTTTGGACTGCAAGGCCTTTCCATTTAAGCCACATGTCACTAAGCATGAGCGTCTGACTATTACTTTTAGCTCCTTCATCAAGCAATTTAATTTGGTAAGGCTTGAGATTAGGATTCCATTCCTTGAATTCTTCTTTCCAATTCTCATCGTTCATACTCTTAACTTGAATTCTTATCTAATAATCCTTTAGATAAAAGCATATGCAAGTGCTTGCTTTGCGATTTCTACAAAAAAAGGACTGGCAAAAT
Organism: Prochlorococcus marinus str. MIT 0919; assembly: GCF_027359375.1. Lineage (NCBI taxonomy): Bacteria > Bacillati > Cyanobacteriota > Cyanophyceae > Synechococcales > Prochlorococcaceae > Prochlorococcus > Prochlorococcus marinus. The sequence goes on along the minus strand of NZ_CP114779.1, from coordinate 29,104 downwards.
GCCAGCCCTGTGAAAATCTGATTGAAAAGTTTTTATCTAGTTTGAAGTCTTAAGGGCCTCTATCTAGACAAACAAGCATTTACAAAAAAGTTCTGAGATTTATTGAACTTTTAGAAAAGCCTATGTTGCATTACCAAAGTTCAATTTGGCACCTATGTCTTTAAAGTTGTACCCCATGGCACGGAGCGCATGCCAAAGATGACCCTGATATGCAAAGAAACCAGCTATGTAATGGAAATTAGCTGTCCAGCAACGTCCAGAATGGCCTAAAGGGGCTATGCCATTAGAGTAATCAATAGAGTCCACAAAAGCCGGAGCAACTATGAAAGCGCGGTTTAAAGGTTCTCCATAAAATTCAACTGGGAAAACGGTTGTATTTTGAGAAACCCAGAAAGAGGCCACAATAGCCATCCAACCAATACCTGCAAGGCTGAAAGATAGAATTGCTTCGGCAGAAAGCAAACCCTTTCCCTTTAGTTTGTCGTATGAACCAAGGCGTTTGTCTTCCCATTTAGTGGAGCCTGCAATTGCATGAAAACAGCCACCAATAATCTCTACAAATGCCAAGAAAGCATGCCCCCCCATGACATCTTCCAAGCTATCAATACTTAAGAAGTCAACTTGTCTTTCCCAAATCATTGACAAGTCAAGGTTGTAATTAACCTGCCTAACTGCACCAATGGCTGGATCATATATCCCATGTATTCTTGCCCATTCAACAAACCAAGCACAGGCTATGCCAAACAAAATTAAATGGTGACCAAGAATAAAAGTTTGGTTGTCAGGGTTGTCCCATTCCAACTTAAACTTTCTAGCTTGAGCAACATTGCTCTTCTGCATATCATCTGGGAAATAAATGGCATGCATTAAACCTCCTGCTCCATAAACCATAGAGAGGATTAAATGAACTATTGCAATAGTTAATACACCTGCCCCAGTCCAAACACCTGCTTCGTCAAAACCAACTCCAATGGTTGCTAGGTGAGGGAGGAATATTAACCCCTGATCACCCATAGGCAAGGAGGGATCAAAACGTGAAAGCTCAAACAAAGTGTTTGAACCGGCGCCAAAGGCAATCAAGCCAGTGTGGGCAGCATGCGAGGCAATAAATCGACCAGAAAGATTGGTAACTGAAGCATTACCAGCCCAATAGTCATAAGTGACATCTGGATTACCGTAGGTCTGCATAATCTTTTTTTGTGCGAAAACGGCGTTATACCTCACGAACACTACATGCAGCCAAATAAATATCTACAGAATAGTTAAAGGTCTTTATCTTTATTAGTTTGTCAATCTTCAGTTGACATTGCTTTTCTTTTATTAAACCTCATGTAAAGTCCCTCTGCGCGGGTTTAGCAAAGTGGCAACCTGCGGTTATTTATAAAAAGCTATTCATCCGAATTCCAATGATTGATCCTAACCACCTTCTTGATTTTGCAACCCAACTTCCTCATCCTTCGGACATAGGGATCATAAAGCCCTCAGGAGGTTTCAATTTGGGTCCAGCACTTTGTGGGTTGGGTGCATTTTTTGGGATGAGTCAATTCTTCTATTACGCAAGGCAAGAAGAGGAGTGATTTCTCAAAGGCTATATAAGTTATAAACAGTAGATCTGAGTTTCTAGCAAACAATCAAAGCTATAGCCCTCCTTCTGTTTATTTATAAAGTGAATGGATTGGCAAGTCCCATCAGATATTCATCTTCTAGATTTGCTTGTCCTAGAGGGTAAGTAGGTATATGTTTTGCTTGCTATTAGAGCGAACTTATCTAAGTAGCCTAAGTCACCTGATAAAATCACCTCATCCTAATTCAACTGTATGTAAAAAATATTTTGAAATCTAAGAAAATATTTCTAGCTTGCAACTATCTTTTAGGTGAATACAGAATATTTTCCTCATGAATGATTATATGAACAGATTCAAGCAAGTTTTCCTTATCCCTTTGGTTGTTTTTGCTCTAGTAATATTTGCTTCATCAGCAAGTGCATATGAAAAAGAACAACTGGTAGATTGTATTGCTAGCGCAAAAGAGAACATTGCAATTAAAGGTGTTTCTGAGAATTCTATAGAAAATTACTGTGATTGTGCCCTAGAGCTCATAGTGGACAAAAACAAAAACGTGCAAGAGTCAGGGTATGAGTGTGCTGTCAAAAGTTTTGAATAATAATTAATAAGGGAATTCCATTTACTACTCCCAGCCAGGCTTTCCAGCCATATATATCACTTCAACATTAACAAGACTCGCTTTAAGAGGGATCGTAACCAAGAGAGTTTTCAAGTCAAATAGCTATATCCATTAGGAAGTGAAAAGCCTACTAATGTATTGTGTGACTATGATTGAAATTAAAACGATTGCTTGGATTGGAGGATCATTTATTGTTTTTTTCTCCTTTGTCTTTATATACGTGATCCAAATAAAGATTCAAAAATGGAAGGATAAAAGGATTTCACCGCTTCCATTAGAAGGATTCTTATCGATAACAAGCTATTGCTCAATACTTGCTGGATTCACAATAATGTTTACAGGCGTACTCGAAATATTTACTTTCTCTCCCTTTAATTCATTTGTATCCTCATTAATACTGGCTTTTGCAACCGGTGCTCCCATGTGGGGCGTTGTAAGGGGTTTATTAAAAGAGATTGAGAAAGGAGAGCTTAAAGAAATCGTTCCAGAAAAGAGTGCTTAAGGAACAAAATAAAGTTCTCAAAGTTAATTTGTTTGATTTGGACCAATTGCCAAGGAATATTTTACTTTCAACCTGGTTTGATGTTCCTTGCCTAATTTTTATTTTTGCTGCCCCTTTTACTTCACTTGATATACCTTTGAGCGGCCATTACACTTTCTAACAGCCCAAGAAATAGGTGCTTTTTCAATTTGTTGTTCTACACAAATACTTTGATAATTAGCCCATTTAGCTAGAGGACGTAAACTCACAACAATCAAAGCAAGGCAGAAAGCACAAATAACTAGAGCAAATCCCGAGAGGATTTTGATCCAATCAAGTTTAGCTTCTTCTTTAAGATCAGCCATTAAAGTTGAATTAGCGGAATGACTATTCTCTACACAATATTTTGGTAAACCCCTTTTGCAACAAACTAAACTAATTATAAAAATTAATCTTGAAATATTGCCTATTAAAGGAAAAAGGATTATTTCAACGCAATTGGCTCATTCATTTAGGTAACACATCATAGAAAACTTGCCTTGAAGTTAAATTCAATTAAACATAGCCCTTGTTAATAATTTCTTAAAGAGAGAAACTTGGAGAGTAGTCATTCCAAATTCAATGCCATCTTTTGTGAATTTGTTGTTATACGTCATGGCAGGAAGTGCCTTAGGTGCTGTTCTTCTCCTCACAGGCATTCCAGCCGCTCCACTCTTGGGAGCAATCCTAGGAGCCGGCTTATTAAGCGTTAGTGGCCAACTAGAAGTAGCCGCATGGCCTTTAGGTACAAAAACAGTTTTAGGAATTGGTATAGGAACAGTTATTGGAACTGGAATTAATAGGGATACACTTGGGGAATTGCAATCTCTTTGGAAACCTGCGTTAGTTATAACCTTTACTTTATTGCTAACAGGAATTGTTGTTGGATTATTGATTAGTAAATACTTAGGCGTAGAAAAAGTCGTTGCCATTTTAGGAGCAGCTCCTGGAGGGACTATAGGCATGAGCCTTGTTGGCGCCGAGTTCGGCGTAGGCGCAGCTGTGGCAGCACTACACGCTGTAAGATTAATCACAGTACTCCTTTTAATACCTGCGGTATTAAATTTCCTTGACCCCTCAAGAAGCATTGGTTTGACAAAGTAATTTTGTCTTTTTTGTAAGGGATATATATATATATATATATATATATATATATATATATATTCTGAGAAAGATCTTGAACTATGATTGATTAAAAAGCTGCATATTTACAAATACTTCCAATCTATTTAATTAGCTCAATATTCATCTTCGAATCATTCCAAATCTTACCTAGATAGCTAATTAAATTAACGCAAGTACCAATCAGGGTCAATAAGATCTCTCCCACAAAAATAAGCTGCAGAGATAGAAAGAGTTAAAAATAATATATTTCTAAGCCAGTTCATTGCTGGTTAAAATAGAAGGAATTACAAAAATCATCAACATTTTTTTCAGTATTTAAACCTGTTTTTTTGGAAATCACTCCCCTCTTCAAGACAAGCTTTGAAGATATTTTTGAATTTTGAGATAGTTCATCTTTTTCTTTTGTGAGTGCATAGTATTCCCTGCAAAAATTAGAGAGTTCTTTTTCTCGACTAAAGGGTATGAGCTGGACGGCTATTACGCAAAGGGCCATGCAATTGACAAAGAGAAAAGCCTTCTGAAATGAATCACCCATTTTTTATCTTCTTGGGAATGAACTTAAGTGACTAATGATAGTTAGGCAGCCCTAAGATTTTTCTTTTCCTCATCACAGAAATCTGAAATAATCTTTACGGCTCTTGGATTGATTTTGTTGTAATACTTGAATGACCTTATTCTCGCGGCACCATCTAAAAAGAGATCATCAATGATTACATCAAATTTATTAGGAGTCATTTTAAAAGGGTGAGGGCTCCAAACGTAACCTCCTCAAGCAATCATTCAAGTAAGTCTTTACACCTATTTTTGCAACCCTAGAAGTAATACAAGAATGCAAGAGGTTTTCTTAAAGCAGTATGAAGAAAGAAGGATCAAATTTTGACTCACTAAGGAATTTATAACGATTTTGGAAATGGTTAATTTCAAAAGACTAGTTCTTTATGCGTTAAATATCTAATAGGATTTAATTGATTTAGCCCCTAGCTGAATCTCTAATTCCATTTTCCTCTCCAAAAGTCTACTTTCGCTACTTATAAATTTTATTCCCAGCCAAGCGACTCCTAAGCCAACAATAGAAGGAAAACCAATTTTAGAAATTTTCGAAAGACTATTCATTGACGCAATCTTTCTTAGATACTACAAACGAAATAATTTCAGGGCCAATAAGCTAACAATTAGTCAAAGAAGTTCAACGGGAAGGGGCCTAAAGTATCTGCATTTTTAGATTCTTCATTATATTGACATCCCAAAAGAATGCCTTCTCCTAATCCAAACTCAATGCGGACATGAATATCTCCGGTTTTTTGATTCGCTTTCAGGAATACTGGTCCATTTTCCTTTACTTGGGTCACTAATTTCATCGCAGTCCAATTAAACCTATTTTCCATTGTTTTTAAAGCAATAATTGCCTGCATAGACGATGAAGCCATTATCCCTACAGTGAACCAATCAGCCTTATTAAGGTATGGAGCTAATTCGTTTAACAATTTAATCTTTTGGTTTTCATGAAGCACTGGAGCAGAATTAATTCTTCTAAGATCACTGAGGAAGTTAATCTCTTGTTGTTTCATAGCTGAAGGGCCTCATCTCTGAACATATTTTGCTCTAGCTATCACTTCCTGACTAGTAAAATTTAAAAGTTAATCACAGATGAAAAAATTTCAAACTCTTTTTTATATTTTGAAGATTTTAGTTATTTAATAAGTTTTAAGCAATTATTTCTATTAGGAATCATATGTCTTGCAAGTTTGAGCTGTTGGATATTTTGCACATTCCCTCTGCCAAAATTCATCATGTGTTTCAGCTGGAATTTCATATAAAAAGTCATGCATTCTACCAATATCACTGATGAAATTTTGGATAACAGTGAAAGGAGTAAAAAACAATTTCATAATCCTCCTATTCGAACATTTTCTTTCTAAATGATTTTAATTGTTTTTTAAACCTCGGTTCTTACGCAAGTATTCTTACTCGGTTCTCAGAATAAGGCTTGAAGTTTCAAAAGAAAAGAAAAAAGATTTCTTCCAAAGAAGCCATTTCAGCAGCTCTTGCATTCCAAGACTTTGCCCTTAATGCATTGGGGAATCGATTGTGCCAATCCCTAAGTTGCCGCAATTTTTAGTTGCATTCTTAATATTGAATGGACCAGTCATGAAAGCCCTGCTAAATCTAAAAAGTAACAACTAATACTTTTCGGGTTACTTCACATGATTACTGACAATCTCACACAGATCCTTCTTGCTGCAATTCTTGTCTCATCAACTTACGACAAGAATGAGCCTGTAATAAAGTGGGGAGGAATTATTATTGCTGTTGGCGCTGTAGTCTCAGCAATATTTGGTTAAGGCTCTCATATTCATACAAATAAAAGCTAAAGCAAAATAAATGCTTTTGGCCCTTATTTAAATTCTCCACAAAGATTTTCAAATCACAAGGAACTCTTAAATCCCACCAAAACACGGATTTATGTACTAAGTCAAAACTAGGCTTGCACAAATCTATCAATAACCAAGGTAGGTTCCAGCAGGCTCCTTACTTTCAGGATGATTTTTCAAAGAGCCTATTTTTTCCAGCTTACCCTTTAAAATCTGAACATTTTAGAGTGACCTCTTGGAATTTTTAATTTTCAAATATGGCTAATGTATAGTGCCTTGTCACAACAACCGTAACTAATCAAGAAGGATTTAATGAATATGTTCAAGACTTTTCCTCTTAGATTCAGTTAATGGGTGGATCTATCTTTGCTAAAGACCTCGGGCCCAAAACAGTTGAAGAGCAAGTAGAGGAATTAGCCGTGATTATTCAATTTCCATCACAAGAAATTTACCAGAGAGCAGATTAGAAAGAATTGAGCACATTACGGTGATCCAATACCACTGACACAAATATCACCATCATGAATGGATCTACAACTAATTAAAGACTAGGAATATTTTAAAATAGTCTTAATTCTGGCAAAAAAAGATTAATCTTAGCTACTTTATAGATAGTTTCATTACGGAGGTGATCCATTGTCGTATCTACCGATCGGTCAAGAGTCAATGGGGATTAAATCAGTTGAGGTCTCAATGACTCACGCCTTGAAAGGTTTCATAATTAATAGGTTTATATAGGTTCTCTATAAAGACCTATTAATTAAAGAGTTGATTACTTTGTAATCAACTCTTTTTTTTATTTACTCTCGAGCTGAGAACTCTCAGCTTCTTGTCGATAAATCTTTTTTCTAATTCTATAAGCCTTGTGAAGCAGGCCTACAGCTTCCTTTCTCCCTACTGCCTCTTCAGCCTGGAGCATTAATTCAGCATATTCAATATTTAATAGTTTTTTAGCCATCAATACTCCTTTGGTATGTTGTGTTAATGAATTGGACTAACCAATATCACTTCTGCTTGAGAGTTTTATCCCTAGCTTTATCTCTAATGAGATCCATAGAACATAACACATTGCTTGCTAAATAGAAGTAAATAACCAAACAAAATAATAGTTTTAATATTTAAATCAAGATCAGCATGCATTCTCTAAACAGCTGTGGCTCAACAAGTGTTGATCGCATGATAAGAAAAGTAAAATGAGCTTTGACTGTATTTAATAAGAATCTTGACACCAGCAAAAACTCTTATGAAGTAGATCTATGAACAAAACTTAAAAACGGCATTAAATTAGACAGTCATCCTTCAACGGATTAATGTTGAAGTATTTATAACATTATTTAGTCTAGATTATTGAGGATAATTTATAGAAGATTATGTACTGGAAAGAGAAGCTAATCCATGAAGCATACGAGTGGTGGAAAAATCACCGAAAAATAATTACGTTTAGTGCGGTATTAATTATCTTTGGTTGGTATATCAATCCAGTCATAAAGCAAGCTCGTATACACAACGAAAAAGAAAAGAGTATTTGGCTAATTATTCATAGCAGTGCAAATGAAAGTTCTTTTAGTGCAAAAATAGAAATGAAAGGTTTTCCTCAATGTCAAGAGCAAGGGAGACGTTGGAGATCACCTAAAAGATCCTACCTCAGAGAGGGAAACAGGTCGTTTATTTGCCTTGAAGGAAAATAATACGCAAAAGCTAGAATGGACAAGAATCGCGAATTGTGAAGGTTCGAAGTAACTATTAACAAATCTACTTGAGTCTATTTATTAGAAAGTTCTAGACTAAATATTTGATAGAAAATTAATACAAGTATCAATGTGATTAAATATTTCGAAAACATAGAAATTATAATAAGAAAAAATAAGCGCTGTTGAAAGTGGAGAAAAAACCAAAATACAAAACATTAGATCTACTTTATGATATTGCTTATATAGCCGTCCTTGGAGGCGTTGGTCTTTTTGTTATAGGTTCTGCTCCAGACATACTTAAGGTTGTTCAAAAATTTATCCAATAACAGACTGCAGCAAAGAGTCCGGGCCTAAGCATAGATATTTATAGTCCCAAAAGGAAAGCGATCAGGTATTAATTCGATTCAATAGGATCAATATCAAAACATCCAGCCATTGAAAGCAGCTCTTTAAAAGAGAAGGCATCGAAATAATTATGCACAAGCTGGTAACAAGTGAATCTCTCTTTGAGATCATTACCTCTGTAAATCTGACGAGATATCCTTAAAACGAAATAATGTCTACTCATAACAGCTCTTAATTCTTCATTCAAGATAGTACAGGTATACTACTGGCGCCTTCTTGGCTTGTCAACCAGGTTTTTACGCAATCCTTCGAGAAAGTATAACTTGCGAAAAGTCCTTTTCTGCCAGTCAACTTGCTAGCCTCAAAGGAAAGGCCTACTAGATAATTCAATAAATGTACTCACTTATTTTTCATCATTAATCAAGTGAGATGCTCTACAAAATTTAAACTAATCACGTTCAATTGATTTAATAGCTCAATTGAATACTCGCCTATTAAATTTTTATTTAGCCAAATAAGATTAAGATTATTGCAAAACTATAGTAAAATTTTTAAAATTAAACATTGAAAGCAAATAGCAATTAAAGATACTGCACGTGTATTAAGATAAATACAATGAGAATTGGAAGATGATAGACCTTCTAAAAGCTATTCAACTAAATGGAACAAACAGAACCACTTCATGGGTTGTATGGTCCATGATGATATTCCTTGGCATTCTTATTACAGGATTGGGAATTGTTTTATTTAAACAAATACAATTAAAGTTGAGGGCTAAGAAGCATCCAATAAAAAATGATTTCCCTAAGGGATTTTCTTAAAGTTAAAAAATACAATCTACATCAATATACTTACTTGCACATCCTATTTTGATATAAGGTGTGAATTAGAAATCTCATTGAAAAAACCAGAATCCATGAGAAGGATTATCCTTGCAGTCATACTGACAGTTATTTCTTTGATATCAACTGTTCCAGGCCAGGCTGCACAAGATCTAGACAAAAACGTAGCTCAACTAGAAAATAAAGTCGCCAAAAAATTTGCTAAAACGTTTTGCAATGCCTCTGGATTTGGAATTTCAGAAGAAGGTTCATTGAAATTTGCAATTGGAGAAACAGAAGTGGAGTTCGCCAAAAACCCACTAACCGATAGCCTCAACTTACAAGCTGTGAAAAATAAAATCTTAGATGGACTTGCAGATACCTGTAATTACTATGAATTTGATATAAATGATTTGGATGATCTAAAATTTACATCTTAGTTAAGCTGATATCCTTAATTTCATAACTTAAAGGAAAGGGCGGTCAAAATACATTCAGGTAATAAACTAAAATATAAGCTTTTTCTATTTAAGATGTCTAAATACACTAAGTCAGGATTAATAAAGGATATCCTTGCTTTTATGTATATTTTATCTGTTGTCGCTGCATTGATTATTTGGCTAAGGAACTCTCTTATATTTTAAATAAATAATTTCTTATATTCAACATAATTTTTCCCTAATAAGCCTTTTCAGGTAGGTTATACTAAACAAGATTTAATCATTTTTTTCCTCAAATGTTAGCGGTTGAAAATAAATTTTAAAATTAACTCTAAAATCCTTTACAGGGATAGTTTAGATGTAAGTTATACAATGAGTATTTCACCGCAATGGATTCTAAAGTAGGCCTAGCAAAAGAATGGTTGGATAAATTTTTAGTGCTTAATTTTTTTCTTGTGGTGGCAGGGGCTCTCCTATTTTTAATATCTGTAATCTTTAGCCTAAATGGAGTAGACATTTTCTACAGAGTATTCCAATTGCTGTGGTTTCCCTTGTTTATCCCTGTAATTAGCATATTTTTTACGGCAGTCTTGATTGAAATCGTATTTACTGCAATCAATAAGAGAAAAGAATAGCTTTGACGTCCCAAAAGCGAAGAATTCTAAAATTAACAAGCTGGGAATTCATATGTGCATGAAATTGACAAAAGAGAACTATTTATATCTCCTTAACATAATTATGGATTAAGTAGCAGAATTGCTTTCAACAAACTCTTATGTTCCCATTTTAAGAGTACCTGCTTCTAAAAATCGCTTCAATAATCTCAGCAAAAGACTGTTAATTGCTTATTTTAAAAAAACAATTACTTAAAACACTACAGATAGCATCGTAGAAGATTTTAAAACACTATTTATGGGGCTTGTTTTTCTGCCTTACTTCACCTAGAAAGAAGATTCCCCATCACCCAGGCCCACGTAATACACGAGGGTCTTTTTTTTTGCCTCAAAACCTTCTCGGAGATAGCTCTCTAATCATAAGTAAGACATCAACTCTATTAGTCTTATGCTTCCAAAGGTCCTTAAAATCCATTAAAATTTTTCTTTATAGACTTTTTCCAATCCCAGGATTAGGTGAAAAGCAAAATGCTCAATCAAGTTGTAAACATCCTGCAAAATTCCGCTATAGAGTTAGGTTGATTTTTTTAATAACGGCAAAAGGTCCTCTGTAGATATACCGGGTTTAAATTCCCAAACCATTCCAAATTTTTCACGCCAAGGTCCAAATACTTCATATAAGACTGAAGCACTAGCCGCACGACAAATAACTGTTCCAGTACCATCTTGTGGTGTATGAATCCATGCCAGACGTTCATATCCCTCTGGAAAATCTTCTGATTTGCCACTCTCTACATAATCAATCAAAGCATCTGCTGCGAATGTCTGATCTTCAGATGACTCGAATTGCCAGGTGACTACGTATAGCTGCATTCAAAACAAGGGTGATTTTGTATCGTCCAAAGATAAATCAAAAACAGTGTAAAGAGAAAAATTCAATTTTAATTAAAATTTTAAAGGCTATAATTTTATCCCTCAATAACAAGGTCTAACTATTAGAAACCCAAGAGCGCAGCCTCCTTGTTACTCCAGCAACTCTTAATGCAAGCTGTCTTCCAGAACTCGCAAAAGTGTATCTCACGGCTTTACCAGATTTAAACATTGCCTCGCCTATAGCCTTTACCCTTAGGAGTTCCTGCTGGTAAGCCCTATTAATAGCCTTTTCAGCATCGACATTTGCCAACTTGGCTTGCTTAGCCAAACGCTGCGTCTTTGACTTGGGTATCACCGTCAAAACACTTTCTGGTTCGGACCATTTCCATAACCAAGGGGTACTTGTTTTGGAAATACCAGAGGATTTTTTATCCATTAAGGTTTAAACGCTTATTCTTAGGATGCAACTAAAAACTGCTTCTAAATAATAAAAGTTGCTCTCTGAAATTTCCTGTAGCACTAGTTAAAAATAAAGACTTTCAAAATAAGTAGTATTTAGCTTCTTAATTAGATCAAAATTTGAAATCTTAAAAAGTACGCAAAATTAAAATTTTGCAAGCCAATCAGAAAGTGAAAGCCAGATTAAAAGACTGAGTTGTTAATCAAAGCCCAGAAATATAACGATACATTGGCTCCAATAGCAACGACAACGGAAGCAAATTTCATTTTTAAACTCAATAGACATACTTAATGGAGCGAATGGCTTTTGCTAAGGCGAGCTTTTGTCAGGCACCCAACACATGCGATCTTGCTTCAAGTTTATTCTCCAGATGAATAAATAATGCTTGAACGGCATTTGTGAAGAGCATTTCTTAATTTCCCCATCAACTCAGGGCTAATCTCATAATTTTTTTCCAAGTACTGCGGATATAAAAGTTTATCTTGAGAATCAAGTCTTATTCGAGAACCAAACCATGAGCCATAACGAGGCATGGAAGCTCTGCAGAACAATTGATTTGTTTGAGATTCCACCTTTCTTTCTATAGTCCAATCGTCAAATTCATCTAAAGTTGTAAATGTATCAAGACCTGCATAAACAAAAAAGTTTGAAGCATAGAGAATTGAGATCGAATAAAAAATCAACCTAAATAAACCTATTTTCTTTCCCAGCATTTCAACAGCTAAAGATAATGGGTCGCCTGAGATTCGAACTCAGGACCAGCCGGTTAAAAGCCGGATGCTCTACCACTGAGCTAGCGACCCTTGGGAAGGAATGCCTTGAAGGCACGAAAGAAAACTATCACGTTACATGTTTTGATTTAAAAAGTTATTGCTTTTGGGTCATCAAATTTGAGTAACCACATAAAACAACGTTTAAAATGAAGACTGATAGAGCCCGAATAGGAGAAAAATTAATTATGGGGTTCATTTTTTTACATCTCTTCTGTAAAATCCAGCACTAATCTCAAATCAACTATTTAAGCCATGCTGAGCCTACTAGTCGTAACCCTTCCAATCCTCGCAGCAGTGACTTGGGTTGTATTCAATATTCAAAAGCCTGCTAAAGAGCAATGGCAAAGGCAATTTGACGATAACAACAAGGCTTTCTAGAGAAAAGTCCATTAAATTAGCATTAAACCAACGCACTTTCGCTCTTGAATGCTGACGATTCAATAACGATTGCTGGAGCAGGATTAGCAGGGGCAGAAGCCGCCTGGCAGGCTGCCAGTGCCGGTTTTAATGTGAATCTTTTTGAGATGAGGCCTGTTATGAGGTCTCCAGCTCACCACACAAGTGATTTTGCCGAGTTAGTTTGTAGCAATAGCTTTGGATCATTAAATACAGATCGTGCAGCTGGCTTGCTTCAAGAAGAGCTTAGACGTCTTAATTCATTTGTAATAGCTATAGCAGACAAATTTTCCGTACCTGCAGGTGGTGCACTGGCTGTTGATAGAAGCAGATTTAGTTCATATATCACTGAAAAACTTTCCTTACATCCATTAATCAACGTACATAGAGAAGAATTAAAGGTTTTACCTACTGATAGTCAAATCTCAATTATTTCGTCAGGACCACTTACTAGCGATGCTCTTGCGAAAGATCTGAAATCATTAACAGGCCTTGAAGAATGTCACTTCTTTGATGCAGCCAGTCCAATAATTGAAGGAGAAACTATTGATTTTTCAGTTGCTTTTAGGGGAAGTAGATATGACAAAGGTGATGCTGATTACATCAATTGTCCTATGGACAAATCTCAATATCTATTATTCCGCAAATACCTTGTAGAAGCAGAGCAAGCCGAATTAAAAGACTTTGATAAAAACTCAGCCAATTTTTTTGAAGGCTGCCTCCCTATAGAAGAACTTGCCAGGAGAGGGGAAGATACTATGAGATATGGGCCATTAAAACCTATTGGGCTATGGGACAGCAGGTGGGGAGATCTTAACGATCGAGATCTTAGACGTTCCAAAAGAGCATATGCAGTTGTCCAACTCCGTCAAGAAGATAGAGAAGGTAAGCTCTGGAATTTAGTTGGTTTTCAAACCAACCTAAAGTGGAATGAGCAAAAGCAAGTAATAAGAATGATTCCTGGTTTGCAAAAAGCTGAATTTGTTCGTTTTGGAGTAATGCATCGCAACACTTTTTTAGAATCGCCTAAATTATTGAATCCATCACTTCAATTCAGGAAACGTGAGCGACTTTTAGCTGCAGGACAAATAACTGGAACTGAAGGTTATGCTGCAGCAATTGCTGGAGGATGGCTCGCAGGAACTAATGCTGCCTTATTAGCCATGAAAGAACCTCCGATAATTTTCCCTAAAGAAACGATGATTGGTGCCCTAACCGATTTCATTAGTGATTTGGGGCTAAGTAAAAGTAAAAATAATTTCCAACCCATGCCACCTAATTTCGGACTTTTACCAGCATTGAAAACACGAGTTCGTGACAAACGAACTAGATATGGAAAGTATCGAGATCGTGCATTGAATAAACTAAATCAAATGATCAATGAGTCTGATCAGCTATCCAAACTCACAAAGCTTTCTAAGGAAAGCCTCTTAAATGTCAATTAAAATTTTTCTTCATTCAACCGACTAAACAGTACTAATTTGTTATGGCTACTAATGATTACAGCAAAACTTGGGATGCAATAGTCATTGGATCAGGTATTGGAGGTCTAGTAACAGCAACACAATTAGCTTCAAAAGGAGCAAGTGTGCTTGTTTTAGAGCGTTACACAATACCTGGCGGCAGCAGCGGTTCTTTTAAAAGAAATGGCTTTACATTTGATGTAGGTGCATCAATGATCTTTGGTTTTGGAGATAAAGGTTATACCAACCTTTTAACTCGTGCACTTTCAGATATTGATGAACAATGTGAAACAATACCTGATCCCACTCAACTCGCATATCATCTTCCAGAGGGGCTTGAAGTAATCGTAAATAGAGATTATAAGGAATTCATCTCAGGGTTGATTGATATTTTCCCCCATGAAGCTTCTGGCATCAAAGCATTTTATAAAGTTTGCTGGCAAATTTTCAATTGCCTTGATGCAATGCCTCTTTTATCTATAGAAGATCCTGCATATTTAGCAAAGGTTTTCTTTAAAGCCCCAATGGCATGCTTAGGACTAGCTCGTTGGTTGCCTTTCAATGTTGGGAAAATAGCCAGAAAGTATATAAAAGACGAAAATTTATTGCGTTTTATTGATATTGAATGCTTCTGCTGGTCTGTGATGCCTGCAGATCAAACTCCAATCATTAATGCAGGTATGGTTTTTTCAGATCGACATGCTGGGGGAATTAACTACCCCAAAGGAGGAGTTGGTGTTATCGCTGAAAAACTAGTTTCAGGGTTGAAAAAGAACAAAGGGGAAATTCTTTATAAAGCTAGAGTAAAGAGAATTCTCTTAAAAGACAAAGCAGCAATAGGTGTACAGCTTGCTAACGGAGAAAAGATTTTCGGGAAACATATAATATCCAACTCAACACGATGGGACACTTTTGGTGGTGAAGGGGTTAAAGAACCTTTGGTAGATGTAAAGAATCAACCACTACCAGAGCAAAAATGGAGGACAAGGTACAAGCCTTCTCCTTCCTTCCTATCACTACATCTAGGAGTCAAGAAAAATCTAATACCCTCTAAGGCACATTGCCATCATTTAATTGTCAATAATTGGAGTGAGATGGAAAACGAGCAAGGTGTGGTTTTCATTTCAATACCAACAGTACTCGATTCTTCTTTGGCTCCTCATGGGAATCACATCATTCATGCTTTTACCCCTTCTTCAATGAATAAATGGAAAGGATTAAGTCCATCGGACTACGCGAAAAAGAAGGAAGTTGATTCGAACCTTTTGATCCAAAAAATTAAACAAATTTTTCCTGATATCGAAGAGAGTATTACCCACAAGGAAGTAGGGACTCCTAAAAGTCATAGAAGGTTTCTTGGGCGACACAATGGAAGCTATGGACCAATTCCTACCAAAACTCTTCCAGGCCTATTAACGATGCCGTTTAACACGACCAGTATTAAAAAACTCTATTGCGTAGGGGATTCTTGCTTCCCAGGCCAAGGACTAAATGCTGTCGCTTTCAGTGGTTTTGCTTGTGCCCATAAGATTGGTGCTCACTTAGGGATAAATCCATGGAATCTACCAGATTAAAATTAAAAACTTAAAAGCCTGTATTCCCAGCCATTATGAGACCTGCTCCTAATACAACACCGCAAAAGATATCCTTATGAATCAACAAACGTTTAAGCGTCAAAATTCCGAGCCAAATAGCTAAGCTTTCACTAATTAAGAGTCCAAGAAGATATCCTGACAAAGGGCTCATTTCAACACCTATCATGGCATTGCCTAGAACATATCCATGTAAATAAATCATAGGAAAGATCAGTCTAATAGGGAGCTTACCTAAAGCTACTAACGCAGAAGCCACAAGGCTCAAGCTAATTATCAACTCTGCAGCAGGAAATAAAGGGAAGAACTGAGAGCTGATAGCACCTAGTAAGCCAACACTAACCAGAGGGGGGATTCTTTTGATCGGCGCCATCCCCCCAATCAAACCTATTGACATGAGAAAAAGAAAATGGTCAAACCCTAATACTGGATGTGCTAAACCACTTACAAAACCTTGAAGAAGATTCAAGTTCTTTTCCTGCCCTTCCCATGGATGATGAGCTTGAACAGGCAATGCAATAAAACAAGCAAGTAAAAAGAGCAAGCCTAATAAAAAATAAAAGTTTCTATAGGCACCTTTAACAGGAAGTGTTCTGAGCTTTGGCATTTAAGAAATCTCTCCAATTAAACACTTTACAGAGGATTCGCTTAATCAAATTTAAACCATTCAGGAATAGCACTAAAACATGCAGCATTGAAATCATTTTCAGCTGCTTCAGTACGAGTACAACAAGTTCGACCCTTGTCTATTTCTAATAAAATTGAATTAGCCCATCCCCAAATCAATTCAGCGGTGGACTCCATTCCGACATTTTTCATAATTCTCAAATCCAAAGCACCATTGGAGTGAAGCTCTTTCCATGTCGAAAGCAGCGGGTCATCAGAATTAACTAAAAAAGTGTGGTCAAAATGTTCCTTCAATTTTTCTTGCAATGATTGCAAATTTGAGAAGTCAACAATAAATCCATTCTCATCTAATTTTGTTGCACTAAACCAAAACCTAAAACTTCTGCTATACCCGTGAACAAACTTACAGTGACCAGCATGTCTCCATTGCCTATGGCAACATGGGAAGCCTTCAAAACGCTTACTGCAACTATAGCTTTTGTTTTTGATAGACATCTACTGCATATTTGAGGAAACTATTAAAGGATCCAAACATTTTTTCCAATTAAGGATATGACGCAAACGAGCAAAGATTTCATAAACCAGCTTCGTTTTAATGAAAACGGACTTATACCTGCTATTGCCCAAGACTGGCTAGATGGAGCCATTTTAATGATGGCTTGGATGAACAAGCATTCACTAGAAGAAACCATTAGGACGGGAGAAGTACATTACTGGAGTCGTTCAAGAGACAAATTATGGCGGAAAGGTGAAACCAGTGGGCACATCCAAAATGTCAAAGATATTAGATATGACTGTGATGCAGATAGCTTACTTCTCACTATTGAACAAGTCGGGTTGATTTCTTGTCACAAGGGGGCAAGATCTTGCTTCTTTCAAAGTGAAAAAACTCCTTCTTTGGATAAAGAAATTTTCTTACCACCACCAACAGATTCTTGCAGCGAGGTTTTCAAAATAATTAAACAAAGATGCTTAAGTCCTGAGGAAGGTAGCTACACAAATATTCTTCTAGAAGGAGGGGATAATAAAATCCTGAAGAAGATTGGAGAAGAGAGTGTGGAGTTCGTAATGGCGTGCAAAGACAACAACAAAAACGATATTGCGAATGAAGCAGCAGACTTGATATACCATTTACAAGTTGCACTTGCATCTCATGATGTTAACTGGAGAGATGTTCTTGAAGTATTGGCTCTGAGAAGGGCTACAAAATAAAAAATGTTTTCTTAATACCATTGTAAAAAAAATGGCTTAAAGACTTTTAAGGTTTAAATGATTATCATTCTGATCACTACTAGCAGAATTATTAAGCACAGAAAGCACAACAAAAAAGACGCACTATATTGAACAAAGATTCAACAGTAAAATATGACAAATGTTAATTAGCAACAAGTTCAATTTGGAACTCTTTATTACGACATAGGAAAGTTAACAATTTCGACCTAAATTTTAAGAATCAAGGAGGTACAAATCGTGAGCTCATTAAGTGACTTTCTTGGAGAAATCGGACGTCATCATCTACTAACACCTGAAGAAGAACTCACAATGGGGAGAAAAGTTCAGGCAATGGTTGCTCTTAATGAGAGATGCAACTTGGCAGGAGGCAAAGGACCAGCTTGTGACTATACAGATATTGAACGAAGAACTATTAGACAGGGAGAAAGAGCAAAGAATCAAATGATCACGTCGAATTTAAGACTTGTAGTCAATTTAGCGAAAAGATACCAAGGTAAAGGACTTGACTTACTTGACCTAATACAAGAAGGGACGCTTGGTCTTACTAGAGCGGTTGAAAAATATGATCCCAAGAGAGGACATCGCTTTTCAACTTATGCATACTGGTGGATTAGACAAGGTCTTAATAGAGCCCTTTCTACGCAAAGCAGGACGATCAGAATACCGGTAAATATCAATGAAAAGCTAACCAAGCTTAGAGCTGCAAAATCCCATTTAATGCAAGCCAATGGACTTCCACCATCCGCTGATTTACTTGCAAAAAAAATGCATCTCCAAAAAGAGGAAGTCGAAGAGCTACTGCAATGTGAACTTAGAAGTATCACGGTAAGTCTTCAGGGAGTTGTTCAATCAAAATCTGATCCTTCCGAATTAGGCGATGTACTTCCTAGTGAAGAAATACCTCCTATGGAAGTGGCTGAATTAGCAGAAAGGAATGATTCAGCCTGGTCATTACTAGACAAAGCCAATCTCACGCCTAAAGAAAGAACTATTGTTAGTCTTCGTTTTGGTCTTGATGGAAGCAATGAGTGGCGTACTTTGGCAGAGGTTGCAAAACACATGAATTGTAGTAGAGAATATTGTAGGCAAGTTGTACAAAGAGCTCTTAGAAAACTCCGCAAAACTGGCATCCAAACTGGTCTTGTTGAAATCAACCAATGACTTGTGTCATTCTGAATTTATAAAGTCTTGAAGAATCTTGCACTTAATTAGGGCTACACCAATTTGTACTTTTAAATCCTAAAAAGATATGTCTCAAAAAAACAATTTTAATCAAGAAGTTTTAGAAGCCGAGGTAATTGACAGCTCTGTAATTGATGAAGGGGCTTTCAGAAAAGTACTCAATAAAGCAGGAAGAATAATAGCTAAACCAGCCATAGAAGCATTTGAAATGGTTCTTGCTGATTCAACACCTCCACAAGCCAGAGTTTCATTAATCGCTGCGCTAACTTATTTAATAATGCCAATTGATTTAATGCCAGACATAATTCCTGTTGCAGGCTTTAGTGATGATTTAGTTGCATTAACAGCAGTAATAAGTCTATGGAGCCAGCATATGACTCCTTCAATAAAAGATCGAGCTCGTCAGAGACTCGATGCTTGGTTCCCCTTATAAAAATGGCTAAATGGTCAAAAGAAATTGAAGATGAGCTAACACTTTTTATAAAGGATTGGCTCAAGCAACAAAACAAAACACAAAAAGATCTGAAATTAATCCTTAATGCCAATTCTGAAAGGATTCCTGCTCTAATTGAAGTTCTTAAAAAAGATTACTTGAAAGGTGGAATAAGCAAATTGGCAACAAGGCTTTGCTCCATTGAGAAAACATGGTCTAATAAAAATTTAATTGCGCCAAAAGGGGAAGTCGCTTCTGACCCATTTGGGCAATTGGACCTTCTGCTAGAAAAGCTAAAAGAAGATTGCACTAATTGAGATGAATATCAGAATCAAGTATATTTTTTTTGAAAATTTTCTATAAAGTAATGAAAGCACTTTTAATTGTATCTTTAATATTTTTTTCAATAATTTCTATACCTTGCAAAATTTCTGCTCTTGATAGCAATAAAGGAGAAAGTCTTTTTATGCAACATTGCGCAGGTTGTCATATTAATGGCGGGAATGTAATTAGAAGGAATAAAACATTAAAAATAAAAGACTTACAGCGAAACAAACTTGATAATATCGAGAATATTGCCCAAGTAGCAAGAGAAGGGGTGGGAATAATGAGTGGTTACGAGGAAGTTCTTGGTCCAGAAGGAGATATTCTAGTTGCAGAATGGGTATTATCTAAAGCTCAAAAAGCTTGGATCCAAGAATAAATATCTAAGGATATCCAAATACCTTTTTTATAGTAAATATCATTTTCTAAGATTGTTCTGACTTCTTCAAGAGAAGTAGATTTGAAAATTCCAAAAACATATTTATTACATTTTGTTGGGCCTAGTGTAATAATTGTTCCTTCTTTCTTTAACTTGCCAAGTCTTTCAAGGTGCTCTTTTCGAAAAGGGACTCGCTTTTCAAGCGCGTTTTCACAGTATCTACCATAAAGTACAAATAGTTCCATAAATACACAATCAAAACAGAGTAGGAGTTAAGGCTAATAATTATAATCTAAGTCTTGATTACCTCCTAAAAGATTTTAAGAGCCTCCAAGAAGTTACCTAAGAAGCTTATCAAGATTAATCTTACATTTAATACTAAAAAAATACTTGTTAAATTATGACTATGAGTCAGCCGCTTTTCGAAGTTCATTACAAAACTCCCCTGCTACATCAACTGCCTTGTCATATTTAGCATTTGAAATTCTTTTAACCAAAGCACTACCTACTATTGCTCCATCGGCACCCCAACTCCTAACCTGAGAAATATGCTTAGGTTCAGAAATCCCAAATCCAACTGCTATAGGGTTAGATCCAAATTCCCTTAATTGGCTAATAAGAGACTGCACACGACTCTCCAAACCAGAACGTTCTCCAGTTACCCCCGTAACACTTACAAGATAAGTAAAGCCTTTACTCTTATTTGAGATCCTTTTCATCCTCTCAGGAGGTGTAGTAGGTGCAACTAGAAGTACTAAATCCAGCCCGTTGGCAAAAGCAATTGGAGATAATTTATCTGCTTCTTCCAAAGGCAAATCAGGTACAACTAATCCTGCCGCTCCTGATTCTGAGGCTACTTTACAAAAATTTTCCATCCCCAAATTCAACAAAGGGTTGCTATAAGTAAAAAGTACGACTGGAATGGTTAGCTTGCCTTGTAGGTTTGCCAACATTTCAAGAACCTTCCCAGGGGATGTGCCTGAAGAAAGTGCTCGTGAAGCTGCTAACTGAATTATTGGACCATCAGCAAGTGGGTCGCTATAAGGAATCCCTAACTCAATTATATCTGCTCCTTTTTCTTGTAATCTCAGCAAAATTTCTGCAGAGGTTTTCAAGTCAGGGTCACCAGCCATAACGAAAGGCATTAAGGCTGTTCGCCCTTCATTTTTTAACCGTGAAAAGCATCTATTAATGCTTGAGCAATGCATCGAGTCTTTTCGCAAAAAGATTTCCTTCGCTGTCATTAAAGAATACTTCTTTATAGAAGCAGAGAATTTTATAATTAATCTGATAAATCAATTGTTATCAATTTCAAGCTGATTTATTAATTTCTTCTGCTCTTCCTCAGACATTGAATCAAATTTTTCTTGAACTTCACGATTAGCTAACTGCTCATAAGCTTCTCTATAGCGTTTACGCTGCTCCATAAACGTCATTTTTCCTTGAAAAACTCGAAAAAAGTAAGAACTTATCCACCCTACAAGCAAAATGAGAAGCAAAGTCTCAGAGAATAATCCAGCATTAAAGCCATCAATTCCAAAAGCAAGCAGACTTACATAAGCCGTTGCGCCTAAGGCAAATACTAGAAAACCTAGTTGAATAACATTGGCACGAGTCAACTTCTAAATCTCCCCTTGCCCACGAATCCTAAGATTCAAAAACGGAGCAAACAGTATTAAACCTGGGAAAAATAGAAACACTAAAGAATAAATGGCTAACCTCTCAAACTTATTCATAAAATTCCACCTTGTGTCCATCCAAAAATAAAGAAATAATGGGATTGCAACCAAATACAAAAATCCTATAAATAGATAGGCTCCCAAGATAATTAAAGGGTTGTTGGCAATTTGGCTGACAACAATAAAAAAAGACACTATGAGAAAATTACAATTATGAATCTATTATCAGGATAAAGGTTCTCACCCAACCTTTTCAAGGGAGCATGGCGGAATTGGTAGACGCAGCGGACTTAAAATCCGCAGGTCGTAAAAGGCTGTGGGGGTTCAAGTCCCCCTGCTCCCATAAACAAAAGTATCTAAAAGATAATATTTTGAATTGCCTAGTACTAATGCAGACTGGTCAGAAACCAATTTAAAGACTCTCCAGCGTGAAAAGGAACAATGAAATCATCCTTTCTTGAGCAAGCATTGATTGTGAACTGTTTTGGAACAACATGAGACTTTTTCTCAAGTTCAATAAAAGTTTCATTCAAGGGTAGTCCATAAAAAACTGCACCAAATTCACTCGCAAAGCCTTCTAGGAGATCTAGGGCTCCTTCCTGATCAAAAACCTCTGCATAACTTTCAATCGCATTTAGAGCATTAAAAATACCTGCACAACCACAAGCCGACACCTTAGATGCTCTTAAATGTGGAGCAGAATCGGTTCCCAAGAAGAATCTAGGGTTTCCACTTGTTGCCGCGCGTCTCAACGAGCGTCGATGTCGCTCCCTTTTTACAACAGGCAAGCAATAAAAATCTGTTCTCAATCCCCCTTCAAACATTGCATTGCGATTTATGTGTAAATGATGAGGAGTTATAGTTGCAGCTAATTTGGACTTGCTTTCTCTTACATAATCAACAGCGTCTTCAGTGGTTATATGCTCAAGTACAACCTTCATTTCAGGGAACTGTCTTAATAAAGGGTCAAGATGACGTTCTATAAAAACTGCTTCCCTATCAAAAATATCCACATCGGGATCTGTTACTTCTCCGTGAATAAGTAATGGCAGCCCTATTTCCTCCATCGTCTCTAAAACCACGTTAATCTTGCTTATATCAGCAACCCCAAAATTGGAATTGGTGGTTGCATTGGCTGGATACAACTTTGCTGCAAAAAAAACATCCCGTTCTGCACCTTCTTTAATTAATTCAGGGCTGGCTTCTTCCGTAAGATATACAGTCATCAAGGGGTTAAATGTGCTCCCTTCGGGGATAGCCTTCAAAATTCTTTTCTTATAATTAATTGCATCTTGAATACTGGTTATTGGCGGCGAAAGATTTGGCATGACAATTGCTCGTCCGAAAACTCGAGCAGTAGGCACCAAAACCGCATGTAAAATTTCTCCATCTCTTAGATGTAAATGCCAGTCATCTGGCTGACGCAAAATAATTTTCTGTGGGGACAAATTCAAATCAGTCAGTCCCTAATGAGATCTGTAACTTAATTAGCATTAGTCTAAAAATGACTTGAATAGTTATGCAACCGAGTAACTATTCTAATCAAATTACAAGTCGAGCTTAAACGCAAGAACAGCGTTCAAAGTTATCCACAATGTCAACATTGATGCCCTCATCTATAGAAATAATCACTGGCATAATTGTGCTTTTTGGAGGTGGAGAACTATTTGTGCAAGGAGCTGCAAGACTCGCATTAATACTTGGGATACCTCAACTTGTCATTGGTCTCACCGTAGTTTCTCTCGGAACTAGTGCCCCTGAGCTATTTGTAAGTATCGGCTCTTTTTTCAAAAAGTCCGATTCACTAGCAGTAAGCAATGTTGTAGGGAGCAATATTTTTAACGTTTTGGTAGTCCTTGGAAGTAGTGCACTAGTAATGCCTTTAAAGGTAGAAAGTCGTTTAGTAAAGAGGGATGTTCCTGTACTTCTAGCTGTATCTGCAGCAGTGTGGGGAATGGCATCATCTGGCAAAGTAACTTGGCAAGCAGGGGTTGCGCTTCTTACTGCACTGGTAATAAATACAATTTGGGAAATTCGTACTGCGAGAGAGGAACCGAATGGAATAAAGGAAGCAGAGCCTAAAATAAATACTCAATCTGTGGCCAATGGATGGCTGAAGGCACTAGGGAAAATTTCCGCAGGAATGCTACTACTGGCATTAGGGTCAAATCTTTTAATTAACGGGGCCAAATCTCTGGCAACTTTATATGGTTGGAGTGAGGCAGTTATCGGACTAACAATTGTTTCAGCAGGAACTTCCATGCCAGAGTTAATAACATCCTTAGTTGCATCTCTTCGTGGGCAAACAGATCTTGCGATTGGAAATGTAGTTGGTAGCAGCTTACTAAACCAACTACTTGTTCTTGGAAGTTGTGCTTTTATTTCAGGGAACGAAGGGCTCGATATAGACAAGATATTAATAAATAGAGACTTCCCGATAATGGTTCTTACGACCCTGGCTTGTATGCCAATATTTTGGACTAAGGGCAGAATAAGTAGGCTTGAAGGAGGAATACTTTTAGCCCTTTATATATTATATCTAGGAGATCAAATTATTCCTCATACTCTGCCAACATTTCAGGCACAGTTCCGGTTTATAGCTGCATGCATTCTTCTACCATTAACAATGAGCTTTATAATTTTTAAAACAATTAAATACTGGAGGTATAAAAGAATTACCAACTGATAATTAAATTTCTTTAAAATTATTAATGCTCAATTAATTGTAACAAATTCCTCCGCAATAGTAGGATGCAAAGCCATGGTTTTGTCGAAGTCTGCTTTCTTTGCTCCCATAGAAATAGCTATAGAAGCCATTTGAATGATTTCAGCAGAGTCTTCGCCAGCGATATGGCAGCCCAATACCTTATCGGTTCTTATATCAATAATCAATTTTAATAAGACTTTGCTTTCACTTTTTTGAAGTGACTGTGACATAGGTCTAAACTTTGAACGGAATACTTTTATGCTTGATAATCCATTTTTTTCTATAGCTTCTTCCTCAGTAAGTCCAACTGAGGCTATCTCAGGCTGACTAAAAACTGCTTTAGGTATAAATCTATAATCAACCTTTCGACTTTTACCACCAAATAAATTATCAGCGAGCACCCTTCCTTCTTCTATCGCAACTGGTGTAAGGTTTATCTTGTCGGTTACATCACCTATTGCAAAAATACCTGGAATGTTAGTCGCATTATTAAAATCTGTTTTGATACTTTTTGAGTCATAGTTGATACCTACAACATCTAGGTTTAACCCTTCTAAGAATGGTCTTCTTCCGGTGGCAAACAATACTCCCTCACAATTAATTTCGTTCCCAGAATTAATTTCTACATTGAGTTCTCCTTTACTCCCTTTAATTGCTAGAAGTGATTGATTAAATTGCAAATTAATTCCTTTTTCCTGCATTCTCTCAGCAAGGAAGGTTGAAATTTCTTTATCAAAGCCTTTTAACAGGCGACTGCCCCTAATTAACTGAATAGTTTCAACACCAAGACCATTAAGAATACAAGCAAATTCACAAGCGATGAAACCTGCACCTACTATTAAAATTTTGTTAGGAAATTTATTCTGCAAAAACATATCATCACTAACCCAGCCCAAGGAAGAACCAGGGAGTTTTGGAAGTATTGGTCTTCCACCAACAGCTATTAAAATGTTTCTTGCATAGATATCTCGAGAAAGTTGAGAATCGCTAGCGTTTTCTACAGAAATGCAATTATTCTTCTTCAGGCTTCCCCATCCATGAATTAGTTTTACTCCACACTTCTTTAGAGATTGAATATGGAACTCATTCAATCGTTGGACTTCTCTCCTAACGTTAGCCAATAAAACACTCGAATCTATGCGAGCACTTTTAATATCAACTCCAAAACTTGATGCAGACTCAAGATATTCTCGATACTTTGATCCATAAACTAATAGCTTCTTAGGGACACAACCTCTTATAACGCATGTGCCGCCAACCCGATCGCCTTCAACAACTCCCACATGAGCTCCATACTTAGCAGCTCTCTTGGCAGCCGCTAATCCTCCTGAGCCGGCCCCTAATACAACCAAATCAAATTCTTTATCCAAGAAAATAAATCCTTTACTCGCTACTACAATTCTCCACCCCTTTCATGAAAGAAGCCATAAACCCCCTCAGTTGGGAAGAACTTGCAAAATTTGCACCACAAGACAAATCTTTAACGGAAGGGCCCAATACTTCCTATGCATTCAAAAGACTCTTTGGCCAATTGGAGCAAAATATTCGAGTAACGCTTTATAGGGATAATCATGCTTGGTGTCCATATTGTCAGAAAGTTTGGTTATGGCTTGAGTGGAAAAGAATCCCCTATGAAATAAAAAAAGCATCAATGCGTTGCTATGGAACTAAAGAAGCTTGGTACCTCAAAAAAGTTCCATCAGGAATGTTTCCTGCAATTGAAATAGAGAAGAGAATCTTTACTGAAAGTGACAGGATCCTTCTTGCGTTAGAAGATCAATATGGAGCTTTAGGTCGCTCTATGAAAGATCCAAAAACTCTAATTTTAAGAAGATTTGAGCGACTACTCTTTCAATCGTGGTGCAAATGGCTTTGTTCACCTTCTTTGACATCCAGCCAAGAAACTCACAAAGAGAATGAATTCAAAACTCTTGCAAAGGAGATGGAAGGTTATTTATCAAAAGCAAATGGGCCTTGGCTTGATCCAGCAGTAGACAATCTAGGTCAGTCAACTCCAGGGAGTGCAGATGTAATTTTCATCCCTTATTTAGAAAGGATGAACGCTTCGCTTGCTTACTACAAAGGTTTCAATCTTCGCAAGGAGTTCCCAGCTATTGACAAATGGCTATCAAGCCTAGAAGCAACAGATGTTTACCGGGGGACCCAAGGAGATTTTCATACACATGCACATGATCTCCCCCCGCAAATGGGAAGCTGTTGGGCAAACAACGAACCCATACAAAAAGAAATGTCATCTTTAATCGATAGTGGAAAAGGTTTAGGACCGCTTGAAACAACTTATGAACAAACAACTCCTCCCCCTGAAGCTATCGCCTTAGCAAGAGTACTGAAACACAGGTCCGCAATTATGAATTCAAACCCTATGGGAGCATTATTGATCGACCAACCGTTAAGAGCCGCTCTAAGTAGAATGATTTCCAGCAAGGCCTATTATCCGGAAGAAGGGTCTGCTATAGGTTTAAGATATTTGAAAGATAGAATCTCTGTACCTAGAGACATGCCAGTAATAGCGGCACGAAAACTACGTCAAGCCTTAGAATACACTGCTAGTCTTGACAGTAGCTTGCAAGGTCCAGCAATACCTATCAATAATCGCTTAGATCAAGATCCTCGTCGATTTCGGAACGAATAGAAAAAACTCCTATAATAATTGGAAATTGCTTAAAGGTAAAAGCTATAGAGAAAATTTCTTCCCACATGAAAAGCAATCTATTTGGCCAATCTAAATATGAGGAAATTCCAAAAGCTAGTTCAAGAAATAATTACTTAAAAGTCAAAATCAATTCCCTTCTCCCTACTCAAATGTGCATAGGATTAGCCGAAGTAATTAATAGAAAAGTTGACTTCTTAAAAGAAAGTAAGGAAGCAAGGCTTAATTACATAAAAACAAAGCCTGTTCCTCTCGTAAGTAATAGCTATGGTTCTTTCTGGATGCTTGACAGGCACCACCGACTAAGAGCCCTTCTAGAGATAGAAAAAGATGCAGAAGTGTATGGCTATGTTGTCAAAGAAATCAAAACAAAGGAAGACTCAAAGATACTTGAGTTCTTAGAAAGTAGAGGATGGTTGTATCTCTATAATTCGAGAGGGGTAGGCCCTCAACCTATACAAAATTTACCAAAAAGTCTTCTTAGTCTAGAAGATGATCCTTATAGAAGCCTTGTTTGGCAATTAAAACAAGAAGGTGTACTCACTTCTCACCCATTGGTCCCATATTACGAATTTAAATGGGCTAGTTGGTTAAGGCGCATGCCTTTACCACCGTTTACATCACAAAAGTTATCTCCTGCACTTCCTCAAGCTCGTAAGCTGATGACTTCTCAAAACTCGTCTACTTTTGAGAGACTTCTTAAATAAGAATGATCAGCGTCTATTGCGTGAATCTATTTGTAACAAATCTCTCACTTTCTGAACTTGACTTGCAAGCTGCGGGTCGCTAGACAATTTCTTTTCAATTTGCTCAATCGCATACATAACAGTCGTATGATCCTTACCACCAAAAACCTCCCCAATGCGAGGAAGGCTTAAATCGGTACCATGCCTCATTAGGTACATACCAACTTGCCTAGCCTGACTTACAGGTCGTCGTCTACTTGCACTAAACATTTCCTCTGAACTAACTTCAAAGACTTCTGAAACTTTTTCTACTACTTGCTTAGGAGTAACTTCAACACCCGAAGCACTTGGGTCTAACATTGGAGCAATCGACTCCACTGTCATTGGAAGGCCTGTAATAGAAGCGAATGCCACCGCTCTCGTAAGAGCCCCTTCAAGCTCGCGAATATTAGAAGTAAAGCGGCCTGCAATAAATTGAATAAGATCCCTAGGGAGCCTCACTTTGTCTTGCTCAGTTTTTTTGTGAAGAATTGCCATTCTTGTTTCCAAATCTGGAGATTGCACATCAGCAATTAATCCCATTGAAAATCTAGAAATCAAACGTTCTTGCAATCGAGGGATTTGATTAGGAGGTCTGTCACTGGCAAGAACGATCTGAGTTCCAGATTCATGCAAAGCATTGAACGTATGAAAAAACTCTTCTTGGGTATACTCTTTACCTTCTAAAAACTGAATGTCATCAACAAGAATCAAGTCGGCAGCTCTATATTTATCTCTGAAAGCTTGCATGCCATCTTGTCGAATTGCAAGGATTAAATCATTAGTAAAAGTTTCTGTAGAAACATATGAAACTTTTGCTCCCGGGTCGATCTCCAAACGATAGTGCCCTATTGCTTGCATTAAATGGGTCTTCCCAAGACCAACACCACCACAAATAAAAAGTGGGTTAAATTCACGAGCAGGAGCTTCTGCAACAGACATAGCCGCAGCATGAGCTATACGACTATTAGGGCCAACCACAAATTTATTGAAAACGTATCTTAGGTTGAGTCCAGGCTGTAACTGCTTAAGTCCATTTTTAGAAGGGTTATTCGAAAAATTCAACTCACTAGATCTATTAGCACTCGGAATAGTGACTCTTGCAGGCTGAAGCTGTTCAGATTGCTGAGAATTATTGTCCTGCACTATTACAACCACCTTTATGGGCTGACCAGCTATCGCCTCTGCAGCATCCTCTATCGCTCTAGAGTAATTATTATTGAGCATCACCTTAGAAAAACTATTAGGAGCACTAAGGGTCAATTCTCCTCCTTTAAAACTGCAAAATGTCGTGGGGCTAATCCAAGTCTCGTAAGAAGGCTTGCTTAGGTTCTCCCTAAGAGCCTGCTGAACTCTTGCCCAAAGCTCATTCCCAGTTAGCACTGGCATTACCTATTTAGACGATGAATCTAAGCATTTATTTGTGAAAAGACATTCTTTAATCAGAAGATGAGATCTTAAAAGATGTTCCTCAA